>NZ_MUNW01000033.1 GCF_002002725.1 Sinorhizobium sp. A49
CCAGCGCGGCTGATCAGTTCACCTACGTGGCGGCTCCGACGGTGACCTCGATTTCGCCGACAGCCGGCCCGACGACAGGTGGAATGACGGTGACCATCACCGGCACCGGCTTCGCGGGCGCAACGGCGGTGACGTTCGGCGCCACGGCGGCGACCGGCTACACCGTCAACAGCAACACCCAGATCACAGCCACGGCGCCGGCCGGCGCCGCCGGCACGGTGGACATCCGCGTCACGACCGTGGGCGGTACCAGCTCGACCAGCGCGGCTGATCAGTTCACCTATGTGGCGGCTCCGACGGTGACCTCGATTTCGCCGACGGCAGGCCCGACGGCAGGCGGAACGACGGTGATCATCACTGGCACCGGATTCGCGAGCGCAACGGCGGTAAGGTTCGGCGCCACGGCGGCGACCGGCTACACCGTCAACAGCAACACCCAGATCACAGCCACGGCGCCGGCCGGCGCCGCCGGCACGGTGGACATCCGCGTCACGACCGCGGGCGGTACAAGCTCGACCAGCGCGGCTGATCAGTTCACCTACGTGGCGGCTCCGACGGTGACCTCGATTTCGCCGACAGCCGGCCCGACGACAGGTGGAATGACGGTGACCATCACCGGCACCGGCTTCGCGGGCGCAACGGCGGTGA
The DNA here is from genome assembly GCF_002002725.1 of Sinorhizobium sp. A49. Lineage (GTDB taxonomy): Bacteria > Pseudomonadota > Alphaproteobacteria > Rhizobiales > Rhizobiaceae > Ensifer. The sequence goes on from NZ_MUNW01000033.1 coordinate 649, forward strand.
CGTTCGGCGCCACGGCGGCGACCGGCTACACCGTCAACAGCAACACCCAGATCACAGCCACGGCGCCGGCCGGCGCCGCCGGCACGGTGGACATCCGCGTCACGACCGTGGGCGGTACCAGCTCGACCAGCGCGGCTGATCAGTTCACCTATGTGGCGGCTCCGACGGTGACCTCGATTTCGCCGACGGCAGGCCCGACGGCAGGCGGAACGACGGTGACCATCACCGGCACCGGCTTCGCGAGCGCCACGGCGGTGACGTTCGGCGCCACGGCGGCGTCCGGTTTCACGATCAACAGCAACACCCAGATCACCGCAACTGCGCCGGCCGGCGCCGCCGGAACGGTGGACATTCGTGTGACCACTGCAGGCGGCACCAGCGCTACCAGCGCGGCGGATCAGTTCACCTATGCTGCACCACCGGTGGCGGGCAGTTTCACCTTCGGTGCGACCACCCCCTACAACGATGGTTCCAACGCCAGTCAGCTGTTGAACCTTTCCAGCATGGTGAGCAATAACCCGACCAGCTACACAGTCGGTTCCGCAACTACGGCTGGGGGCGGATCGGTCAGTATCGACAGCAGCGGACAGGTTACCTACGTCCCGCCGGTTGGCTTCCGCAACGCCAATGACAGCTTCACATACACGGCGACCAACCTCGGCGGCACGTCCAATTCCGCCACGGTGACCCTGCCGATCGGCAATCCGACGCTGACGGTCTCGATTCCTTCGACCACGGCCATCGTTGGCATGGCCTACAATACCGGCGGAGCCTCGGCGACGATCTTGGGTGGCAACGCGTCCTATACGGTCAACAGCGTCAGCGGCCTGCCTGCGGGAATGGCCAACAGCGGTGATGTTCTGAGTGGAACACCCACTGTTTCCGGCACCTTCCCGGTGACCTTCAATATAACCGACAGTTCGACGGGTGCGGGGCCTTACACAGCCAACGCCACGGCGACCCTTACGGTCTCACTGCCGTCAGCGCCTGTGGCCTCCGCCTTCACTGCCCCGGCATTGGCCTACAACACCGGTACGGCCTCTGCCTCGACCTTCAGTCTTGCGGGCTACGCCACCAACAACCCGACCAGCTACGCTGTAGGTTCTGCGACATCGGCCAATGGGGGGGCGGTCAGCGTCGACAGCGCCGGCCTGGTTATGTACACGCCACCGGTCGGCTTCCGTGGCAATGACAGCTTCACCTTCACTGCGACCAACCCGGGCGGCACGTCGAGCGTCGCCACCGTCACGGTGCCGGTGAACAATCCCGTGTTCTCGGTCACGCTGCCGGCATCCAGCGGCACGGTCGGCGGTGCCTATAACAGCGGCGGGGCAGTCGTCAGCATCAGCGGTGGCACCGGTCCCTATTCCAACTTCTCGGCAAGCGGTCTGCCCGCCGGCCTGTCGATAAGCAGTTCGGGGGTTATCTCCGGCACGCCGACGACGGCAGGTAATGCCACGGTGACGATCACCGCGACGGACAGTTCCTATGGGATTGGCGCCTTTACCAGCACAGCCTCGGCCAGTGTCAGCATTGCCGCCCCGACGATGGTCATCAGCCCCGCATCGCTGTCGAACGCCGCTATCGGCGTGCCCTACGGTGCGACGCTGAGCAATTCGGGCGGGCTCGGCCCGGTGACGTTCGAGGTCACCGCCGGATCGCTCCCCGCCGGCCTCGTACTGGCCACCGATGGGACAATTTCGGGCACGTCGACCGCTGGAGGCAGTTATAACTTCACCGTCTCGGCAACTGACAGCGCGACGGCTCCGGGTCCCTATACCGGTGCAAGAGCCTATACGTTGACAGTCGACGCGGCGACGATCGTCCTGTCACCGGCAGCAGGCGCTTTGCCCAATGGAATGACCGGCATTGCCTACAGCCAAACCGTCTCGGCTTCCGGGGGCACGGCACCCTACAGCTATGACGTCACAGTCGGTGCGCTTCCCACTGGTCTCACTCTGGCCGCCAACGGCACGCTGTCGGGTACGCCGTCGGCCAGCGGCACGTTCAACTTCACGATCACCGGAACGGATAGCTCGAGCGGCTCCGGTCCCTACGCGATGGCAAACGCCTATACTTTGACCGTCGCTTCACCGACGCTTGCCCTTACGCCCGCGGCCGGTACGCTGCCGGCCGGCACGGTCGGCACAGCCCACAGCCAGACCTTCACGGCTTCGAATGGCACGGCCCCTTACAGCTATGCGATCACCGGCGGTTCTCTTCCAAACGGCCTGACGCTCAGCGCTGCCGGCATCGTCTCGGGAACGCCCACTGCCGATGGGAACTACAGTTTCGATGTCACGGCCACCGACGCTTATGGCGCGACCGGTTCTGCCGCTTATGCTCTGTTGGTCAAAGCGCCTGTCGCGGTCTTCGCCTTCACACCGCCCGCGGGCAACCTTGGCAAGACGATGGCCGGTGAGGCCTATAGCCAGCAGATCAAGGCGACCGGCGGCACGGCGCCACTGCTCTACAGCCTTGCTTCCGGCGACTTGCCGAAGGGCATGGTGCTGAATGTTTCGACAGGCGACCTGACTGGCCCGCTCGATGCGACAAGCGCAGGCAACTATACCTTCAAGATCGCGGTCAGGGACAACCACGGCGCGACCGGTTCAGCAACCTACGCACTCGAAGTGGCCGAGCAGGGGGTAACGGTTTCGGACCGCGTGATGAACGTCCCCGCAGGCGGATCACCGACTGACGTCTACCTCAACGATGGCGCGACAGGCGGCCCCTTCACCTCCGCTGAGACGACCTTCGTCGAACCTGCCAATGCCGGCACAGCGAAGATCATTCGCGGACAGGTTGCCCAGGCCGGTCCGGTCAGCGGACCTGTCGGCTGGTATTTACAGTTCGCCCCGAACCCCACCTTCTCCGGTGCGGCGAAGGTGGGTTACCGCCTGACGAGTGCGCTCGGCACGTCCAATGTAGGAACGATCACGTACAATCTGCACCACGACGTCCAGCAGGTGGCCGAGGACATCAATGCACTGGTGCATGGCTTCGTGGAAACGCGCCAAGGGCTCATCGCCGATGGCATCTATGTGCCGGGTCTGCTGGAGCGGCGGCAAATGGCGCAGGCGACTGATGCTGTCACTGCCCGCATGACGCCTTCGCAAGACGGCATGACGGCCAGCTTCTCGACCAGCCTTTCCCAGCTGAATGCTGCTCGCGACAGTGCTGACGGTGTGGAAGGGGCGGTCTTATCTCCCTTCAACGTCTGGATCGACGGTGCGTTTCTTGCGCACAAACGAGACCAGAACGGCGGCAAGTGGGGCAGTTTTGCCATACTCAATCTCGGCGCCGATTATCTGATATCGGAGAAGGCGCTGGTCGGCCTGTCCTTCCACTACGACCGGATGACGGACCCGAGCGACGTGGATGCGGAACTGACCGGCAACGGCTGGCTCGCCGGGCCCTATGCCTCGTTGGAGATCGGCAAGGGCGTGTTCTGGGATACGAGCCTGCTTTACGGCGGTTCTGGCAACGATATCGACACGGCCTTCTGGGACGGTTCGTTTGACACGCAGCGCTGGATGATCGACACGGCGGTCATGGGCGAGTGGCAAATCGGCGAGGCAACGACGCTGACGCCGAAGCTGCGGGCGGTCTACTTCAACGAGACGGTCGAAGACTATACCGTGCGTAACAAGGGTGGCGATGAACTGACCATCGAGGGATTTGACGCGGAGCAGTTCCGGGTAAGCCTCGGCGCTGAAATCGCGCGATCCTTCACGCTGGAGAGCGACGTGACTGTGACGCCGAAACTGGGCGTGACGGCTGGTTATGCCGGTCTCGACGGCTCAGGCGTCTACGGTTCGATCACCGCCGGCGTAGCCCTGCAGACAACCGATTTCTGGATGCTTGAACTGAGCCTGCTGCTCGACATCGAAGGCGACGGACAGAAATCCATCGGCGGTTCGGCCCGCGCCGGACGCCAGTTCTAGAGCACGTCCGCTGAATGCGGACGCGCATGCCGGAGAACAGATGCTGATTGTCGTTGCAAGAAGTGCGGAGCCCGATTCTGCGCCGACACGCGACACGGCATGATCATCAATCGCATCTTTATAGACCAGATCGTGTTTAACAGGCACGCACTCGTCCGAGCGGGATCAAAACCGTCCGGCCGACCTCTCACATCAGTGCGGGCAACCACGGCTCGTCGCCCCGACATCTTAGGGAATGACGGCGGCTGATGTAATCGGAACGGGCTGGCCGTGGAAGGTCGCGAGCGGCGCGGGCCTATCGCCAGCCACAACCGATAGGACGTGCCAACGGCCGCCACCGGCAGCGTCGGCCGGGGGTCCCCTATAATGGCCCCCCGGGGCAATCGCCCGGAAGCGCAAAGGGTGCCTCATTCGACACTGATGTCGGCCGTGCTTTGGGGCCCGGGGCTGCCACGCCAAGGGGTTCAGCATAGCGCTGCCTGAAGGGCGGCGGGAACCCCGGGGGGCTACTAGTCCCGGAACGCCGCTCCGGCAGCAATACCGATGTGCCCCGCTCTCACCTTCCCGCCCTAACCAACGACCGCGCAACATCGATGATGTCATCGCGGACAGCGGTCGGGTCGTCCTTGCGCCATGCGAGCCAAGCCCCGATCCTGAAGTCGATCCGCGTTACGTTCCTGAGCTCGCAATTGCGGATGGGATGATCCAGCGTCCATTCCGGCGCAGGAGTTTCGGCCAGGAACGCGTGCCAGCTGCCAAGACTTGAGCCACCATTTCTCATCTGCAGGCGGAGGCGCTCCTTCACAAACTCCCCCGCCGAAAGAACACGAGAGTGGAAACGCTGGCTGCAAAGCCGAAACCGCACTCTCTGGAACGCGCCGCATTGATCAATGCCTTCATCCCAAGGTTGAGTTGAAGGCGCCGCCATCGAGCAGAAGGTTCTGCCCGACAATAAAGCCGGAATACCGGCTGCACAGGAACGCCGCCGCCGCGCCGAACTCCTCTTTGGTTCCGAACCGGCCGGCCGGAATGGCGCCGTGGGCTTCGGCGCGCGCTTGTTCGATGGAGATACCCCTGGCCACAGAGGTCTTTTCCAGAAACCCCTTGATCCGGTCTGTCTCGTGCGAGCCCGGCAACAGATTGTTAATGATCACGCCGTAGCGCGCCACCTGCCGAGCGGTTCCGGCGACAAAACCGGTAAGACCGCTGCGCGCGGCATTCGACAGGCCGAGCTGGGCAATGGGAGATTTCACCGAGCCGGACGTGATGTTGACCACACGTCCCCATTTGCGCTCGATCATGCCGGGGAGGATCGCGTTCATCAGATAGATCGGCGTCAGCATGTTGGCATTGACCGCCTTCAGCCATTCTTCTTCGTGCCAGTCAGACCAGAGACCGGCAGGCGGGCCGCCGGCATTGTTGACCAAGATATCCGGCTGCGGTTCGGCGGCCAGAAGCTCCTTGCGCCCTTGCTCCGTCGTTACATCCGCCGCAACGATCTGCACCTTGACGCCGTAGGTCTCGGCGATCTCTTTCGCCGTCTCGCGCAGCACCGCTTCCGAGCGCGCATTCAACGTCAGATCGACGCCTGCTTCCGCCAGTTTTTCCGCAACGCCGCGGCCTAGCCCCTTCGAACTCGCGCAGACAATTGCCCGCTTGCCTCTAATTCCCAGATCCATCCTGTCCTCACCTGTCCTTCGTTCCGTCAAGCGGCGGCCTGCTACGCAAGCGCAGCGACATGGTCGCAAAGACGGTCAATTTCATCTATTGTGTTGAGATAGCTCACCGACGCGCGCGCAACCTCGTTAAGGCCGCGAGCCGTCATGTCGAACGGAGTGTAGGGTATCCCATTTGCCGCGATCGTAATCCGCTTTTCCGCAAGTTTGCTGCGAAGAGTCTGCGGCGCAATGCCTGCCACCGTAAACGACACTAGTCCCGATTTCTCCGTGCCGAGGTCGCGAACGGTGACGCCCGGAATGCTCGTCAGCTGATCACGCAATTGCCCGGAAAGATGCCTGATCCGCTGGCGGATCGCATCCACGCCGAGGCTGCGCGCCTGTTTCAACGCTGCGCCCAGCCCCAACAGCAAGGCAATCGACTTTTCACTTGTCTCGAAGCACAACGCATCCGTTCGCACCTTCGGTCCATCCTCGCCCCACGATGCGGAAAGCACATCGAGATAGGCTGGCTCCAGCTTTTCGAGGAATGCTTTGCGCAGGTAGAGGATGGCCGCGCCGCGCGGGCCGCGCAGGAATTTTCGGCCCGAACCTTTGAGCATGTCGCAGCCGATGGCGCTGACATCCACGGGCAGCTGGCCGAGCGCCTGCGCCGCGTCAATGAAGTAGGGAATGCCGGCAGCGCGCGTTACCTTGCCGATGGCGGCAGCATCGTTGATGAGCCCGCCATTGGCCGGAAGCCATGTCAAGGCAACAAGCCGAACGCGATCATCGATCATGGCTGCAAGGGCATCGGCATCCACGCTGCCGTCTTCATGGACAGGGATGGTCTCGATGCGCGCACCGACCCTTTTGGCGGCCGCCTGCATGGTCGACAGATTGCCACCCCACTCCTGACGGCCGACCAGAATGCGGTCACCCGCCATAAGCGGTGGCAAGGCGGCAAAGGCCAGCCCCCAAGCAGCGGAACCGCTGCTGGAGAAGGCCATTTCGGCGGGTGTTGCGCCGACGAGACCCGCGGCATCCACCCTTGCCTCATCGATCAGGCCCGCCGCATTGGCGGCGGCTTCCATGGGACCGTAGAGAGATTCACGCTGCAGATGCTCCGTCACCTCCGCAAGCACGGCATTGGAAGGCAGTGACGAGCCGGCATGGTTGAAATGGGTACTGACGGCACAGCCTGGCGTCTCCGAGCGCAGCTGGTCAATATCGAGGGCTTGCGTCACTGTCAGTTCTCCAGTTCGACCAGCGCGTCCACCTCCGCGGCAACACCGCGCGGCAGCGAGCTGACGCCGACGGCGGCGCGGCTATGGCGTCCGGCATCGCCGAACACGGCAACCATCAGGTCCGATGCGCCATTGGCCACCTGCGAATGCTGGGTAAAATCAGGTGTCGCCGATACAAAGACACCGAGGCGGACGATACGGCGCACGCTTGCAATCGTCCCGTCGGTTGCTGCCGCAATCTGCGTCAGCACGTTGATCGCCGCGATCTCGGCTGCTCTGCGGCCCTCTTCGGGGGAAACGGACGCACCGACAACACCCAGGACGGCGTTGCCGTCATCGATACGGCTGATCTGCCCCGATATGCTCAACAGATTGCCCGCGCGGACAACGGGTACATAGTTGGCAACGGGCGCCGACGCGACCGGCAGGTCGTGACCAAGAGTTGCAAGCTTCTCTGCTATAGTGGCTGACATCATCATCTCCGGCTGAATGTGCTGGCATCATCGGCCGCGCCGCTCCGCAAATCCAATTCAAAACAGCGGCATTACCGATCGATCTGGCTAATGTCTGCAAAGCCCGATACCCTGATTGCCAACCCGATGACACGTCCGCGAAAGCACGAGGCCCGATGCGCTCCTCCACAACCTTGCCGCCGCTGCAGGCACTTCGAGCCTTTGAGGCAGTCGCGCGGCTGATGAGCTTCCGCCGGGCAGGCGACGAACTGCTGATCACTCAAAGCGCTGTCAGCCATCATATCCGTCAGCTGGAGGAGTTTCTCGGCCTGCCGCTGTTCGTCCGCAAAGCACGCGGCATCGTTCTGACCCCCGCGGGCGAGGAATATCATGCATGCACCATCGATGCATTCCGCCTCATCGCCGCCGCTACCACGAAATTGCGCCGCAGGAGCACGAGCGCTGTCGTTCGCATCAGCCTGCTGCCTTCCTTTGCCGCCAACTGGCTCGTGTCACGCTTGCACGGATTTCAATCGCTGCACCCCGGCATCAACCTTGAACTCGATCCCACCCTGCGCACCGCAGACGTTGTCGCCGGGGAGACCGATATGGCCATCCGCTACGGCGCCGGAAAGTGGCCCGGGGTCAATGCACAGCTGCTCATGGCCGAACAACTCAGCCCCGTTGTCAGCCCGGCGCTCCTGCAATCGGACCGCACCATCGCAATGCCGCAGGATTTGCTCCACCACACCCTGCTGTTTGCGAAAAAGCCCGTCGACTGGCACGTCTGGGCGGATGCCGTGGGGCTTGATCTGTCCCGCGCCCGTTCCATCCAGCTGACGGACTACAACATCACCCTGCAGGCCGCGCTGGATGGACAAGGCATTGCCATCGGCCGCATGCTGCTCATCCGCGATCATGTGCGGACCGGGCGTCTGGTGCAGCCGTTTGCGCAGACGATCACCTCCACCAGAACCGCCCATTGGCTGGTGACACCCAAAGGGTGCAGGATCGCTCCGGCGGCCCAAACGTTTATGGATTGGCTGATCGCCGAAACCAGAGCCGTGTCCGGCCACGAACATGGAGAAACCGACAAAGGCGTATGAACTCTATTACTGGGACGGCATACAGGGGCGTGGGGAGTTCATTCTTCACTCGTTCGGCGCAGAAAGTCATAAGACAAGCGGTTCATGGTTTGACGGAAGCGTAGCCGACGTTGGCGAGATAGCTGTTGCATTCGTCCGGCTGGATTGTGCGAACGAGCGCTCCGGCGTGACGCCAGGTGTCTTCAACAGTTCGCTTTGGGCATGCCACAGGAGCGCACCACCTCGGCCGATAGGAATTCCGACATGCACCGGGTGATCGAGGCCGAGCGGCTCATGCCGACGTCTCCCAGGGTTGATCACGGAGGCGCCTGTGTTTTCAAAATCCTTGACGGTGCTTGTGACAAGGATGAGATCGTGGACGATCGCGGTCGCGGCGATCAACCCGTTGATATCGCCGCGGGGGCGGATTGCCGCGATGCGGCCCCATTCGACCGCGATTTGGTCGGTTATCGGCAAAAATGCGGTCGCCGTGGTCGTGGCGCAGCTTGCGCAGCCATTCGGTGAGGTGCGCGGCAGTCTTCGGATCCGACATCTTCTTCAGGGCAATGCCGCGCATGATTTCGCCGAGGGTGAGCGCACTCAGGTGGATGCCGAGCGGATCGACAGAGCGCAGCCAGGACACCGCCTGCGGCGTGCCGCCTCGCGGCTCTGAGACGGGGTTAGTGTCAATCAGATACATCAGAAGGCCACATCGCGGCTTGGCGTCTTGACGCGTACATTCACCGCATCAGCGAGTTGATCGTCCCAAGCGGGACCGCCAAGCAGATCGTCGACCAGCGTTGGCCGGCCGGCGCGCAGAGCGTCGTAGTCATGAGCGGACAGCACGACGGCCGCGCGCTCACCGCGCAGCATGGGATCGTTCAGCTACTCAGACTGCCGGAAATTGCGAATGCGGTCGAACAGGACCGCGAGGATGGTCGCGCCGCCGATGAACGTTCCTTGCCAGAATGCGTTGATGCCGAGCAGCCCGAGGCTATTGCGGATAACCTCGATGAGCGCTGCGCCAACCAGTGCGCCAAGAGCCGTGCCTGTGCCGCCGGCCAGGTTGGCACCGCCGATCACCGTCGCCGCGATGACCTGCAGTTCCATCCCGGCGCCAATATTGGTTGTCACCGCTCCGAGCCAACCGGTCTGGACGATGCCCGCAACGCCGGCCGAAAGGGCCGAAATCATATAGACACCAACTTTGATCGGGCGCACCGGAATACCGGTGGCAGTTGCCGCCTGTTCGTTGCCGCCGATAGCGTAGATATAGCGGCCCAGTCGTGTCCACCGCAGGACGAATCCCGTCAGCAACGTCAAAGCGATCATGTAGATCACCGGGTTCGCGATGCCGAACAGCCATGCCCCACCGCCAAGCGCAAGCAGCTTGTCGTGGTCCGGGCCAAACTGAAAAACCACCGTGTTGTTGGACGCGACCATCGCCAGACTTCGCGCAATCGAAAGCATGCCGAGAGTGACGACGAAAGGGGGAAACCCGACGTAGGCGATGAGCAAGCCGTTGAATGCGCCGATAAGAAGCGCCGTTGCCACGGAGGCGGCAATGCCAACCTCGATACTGTAACCGGAATGCATGACCACCGCGAGGACCATGCTGCATAGGCACAACACCGACCCGACCGATAGGTCGATGCCCCCGGTGATGATAACCAGCGTCATTCCGAGGGCAATGATCGCCACGAAAGTGGCGTTGCGGGTGATGTTGTAAAGGTTCTTCGACGTAGCGAACGAATCCGTCGCGAAGGACAGGAAGATGCACGCCAGTACGACGGCGAGCAACACCCAGAAGGTCTGGTTGGCGAGGACGGCAGCGCCCAGCGTGCGCCGTTTCTGAGCCATCGTCTGGTCGAGCGCCGTTGCCATCGTTTAAGCATTCCCTCGATTCAGCTCTGCGGCGCTCATCCTCTTTCGATGGCGCCGGTAATCAATCCTGTCACTTCCTCAGGCGATGTCTGCGAGATCGGCTTGTCGGCAACCTTTCGGCCGCGCCGCATGACCACGACACGATCGGCAACGTCAAAAACGTCCGGCATGCGATGGCTGATGAGCACGACCGCAATGCCGCGGTCGCGCAGCCCTCGGATCAGATGCAACACTTCGGCGACCTGGCGCACCGATATGGCGGCCGTCGGCTCGTCCATGAGGACGATCTTTGCCTCGGAAATCATCGTTCTCGCGATCGCGACCGCCTGCCTTTGCCCGCCGGACATCTGCCGTACGAGATCACGGGGCCGCGTTTCGGATCGAAGTTCCCTGAAGATTTCTCCGGCGCGCCTGTACATCGCCTTATAGTCTAACACACGCAAAGGGCCGAAACCGCGCCTGAGCTCGCGCCCAAGGAAAACGTTGGCCGCCGCCGATAGATTGTTGCAAAGCGCCAGGTCCTGGTGAACGATTTCAATGCCGTGCTGCCTCGCCTCTATCGGCCGATGCAGCACGATTTCGCTGCCGTTGAGCCGTATCGTTCCCTGGCTCGGACGGTAATTCCCGGCAATCATTTTGACCAGCGTCGACTTGCCGGCGCCGTTATCTCCCATGAGGCCGAGCACCTGCCCCGCCTCCAGCGAAAGCGAAACGTCGCTAACCGCTTGGATGGCACCGAAGTGCTTGGAAATGTTGGTGATCTCAAGTGTCGCCACCAGCCTTCTTGCCTCCCGAAGCGCGCCGGAGCGCCAAGCGGCGCGATCGTTCCACAGTCTTCACCCAGCGGTCGACAGCTTATTTACGCAAATCCTTATGAAGGCGTCAATGACGTCCTCTGCGTAGAAACTGTTTTGTATGACAAATACACGTTGCCCTGTATATTAGGCATCGGTTGGAGACGAGCATGCTTATCCTTGTCACCGGTGCAACGGGCAAGGTCGGGCGGAACCTCATCGCGAGGCTGCTTGACCATCCCCGTTTTTCGAGGGCGCGAATCCGTGCGCTCTGCCACAATCGGCGGCTTGATCCGTCCGAGCGAATGGACGTGGTCTACGGAACGATTGCCGACCGCGGTGTCGCCGAAGCGGCAATGAACGGGGTCACCCATGTCGTGCACCTTGCCACCTGCAAGGAAGCGCCGGACGATGTCATGGACATCTCGATCAAGGGAATGTTCTGGCTACTCGAGGCCTTCCGGGGCAGCCAGCCCGCGCGCCAATTCATCCTCGTGGGCGGCGACGCGGCGGTCGGCCATTTCTTCCATCGTCACGATGGCCCGGTAACGGAGAAGACGCCGCACCGCGCCTATCCCGGCTGCTACGCGCTATCGAAGGTCCTCGAAGAAGTGATGCTCGAGCAATACTCGATTCAATATGGAACGAACGGTTGCTGCCTGCGTGCGCCGTGGATCATGGAGAAGGACGACTTCAAACTGACCTTGTCGTTCGGCGACGATGTGTTCGGGGGACCCGACTGGAAGACCTTTTTTTCACCCGAAGAAGCGCGGCGATACGCCGACACAGGGACAGTACCGCTCCTGCGCGATGCAGACGGCCGGCCGCTCAAACGCAATTTCGTGCATGTCAGCGACCTGGTGAACGCAATCCTTTCGGCGATCGACAATCCACGCGCGGCGCGGCAATTGTTCAACGTCTCTATGGATCTTCCGGTCGATTACGGTGAGGTCGCAGGCTACCTCGCGCGCACCCGCGGGCTCGCTTCAGTCGACGTCCCCAGCGCCTTCCACTCGAACTGGATGGACAACAGCAAGGCGAGATACCTTCTGGATTGGCGCCCTGACTACGATCTCGAAAAGCTTATCGACTCGGCCTGGCAATATGAGCGTCAGCCGAACGATCCTCGTATCGTCTGGTATCCGGGTTGATTTGTGCCGCGGACAGAAGCTGTCCGCTTGTTCAATGGGAGGAAAGAATGAGAAAGACAGTATTGTTGGCCGCCGTTGCCGTCCTGGCGCTTTGTGCGGGTCAGGCATTGGCCAAGAAGCAGCTCGTCATCGTCGTGAAGGGGCTCGACAACCCCTTCTTCGAAGCGATCAACCAGGGTTGCCAGAAATGGAACAAGGAGAATCCGGACTCCGAGTATGAATGCTTCTACACCGGCCCTGCCTCGACATCCGACGAAGCTGGCGAAGCGCAGATCGTTCAGGACATGCTCGGCAAGGCCGACACGGCTGCAATCGCAATTTCGCCGTCGAACGCCAAACTGATCGCTCAGACCCTGAAGACCGCGAACCCGACGATCCCAGTCATGACGCTCGACGCCGACCTCGCCAAGGAGGATTCGGCCCTGCGCAAGACGTATCTGGGAACCGACAACTACCTGATGGGCGCGCGCATCGGCGAATACATCAAGAAGGCCAAGCCTAGTGGCGGCAAGATCTGCACGATCGAAGGCAATCCGGGAGCGGACAATATCTTGCGCCGGGCCCAGGGCATGCGCGACACGCTGACCGGTAAAGAGGGGCTAACGGAACTGAAGGGCGAAGGAGGCTGGACGGAAGTCGCCGGCTGCCCGGTTTTCACCAATGACGACGGGGCCAAAGGCGTTCAGGCGATGACGGACATACTTGCAGCCAACCCGGACCTCGATGCCTTCGGCATCATGGGCGGCTGGCCGCTGTTCGGCGCACCGCAGCCCTACCGCGATCTCTTCAAGCCGTTAGCGGAAAAGATTGCCACGAACGAATTCGTCATCGGCGCCGCAGACACGATTGGTGATGAGGTGGCCATCGCCCGCGAAGGGCTGGTGACGGCACTTGTCGGACAGCGCCCGTTCGAAATGGGCTACAAGGCGCCATCTGTCATGCTGGACCTGATCGCCGGAAAACCAGTGGAAGATCCGGTGTTCACCGGTCTTGATGAATGCACCAAGGACACGGTCGATACGTGCATCCAGAAGTAACGGTCCCGTCCGTGACACGGTCGTGCGTGTCCGGACAAAACCCTTCGCATCCGGCCGAGCCCGCGTCGCGCCTTTACGGCGCTGGCGCGGGCTGGATCAAGCTCGTCCCTGTTGACGCGAGCGACAGGGATCGACAGCATCGGAACGTGTCGATCGGCAGCCGCGAAACCAACCTTGCCGGCCCTTCGGGGCGAATTGGCGATGGCGATTGCCTGAGCCATCGACCTATGGTTTTTGAGCACATTGGCGCGAGCGAACGCGTATATTGCACATTGTGGGGAGCAGAATGACAAAGAGGATCATCTTCACCGGCGGCAGCGGAAAAGCCGGCCGCCATGTCGTTCAATACCTGGTCGAACGTGGGCACCAGGTGCTCAACCTCGACGCCCGGCCGCTTGACAATCCCAAGGTCAGGACGCTCATCACCGATATCACCGATAGCGGCCAAGTCTTCAACGCTCTGTCGAGCTACACCGGGCTGCACGAGTTCGACCCGTCCTTGAGACCGCAGCAGATCGACGCCGTCGTGCACTTTGCCGCCATTCCACGCATCATGATCGCTCCCGACAACGAACTTTTCCGCGTCAATGCGCTCGGCACCTATAACGTCATCGAAGCGGCTGTGAAGCTTGGCATTCGCAAGGTCGTCATCGCATCCAGCGAGACGACCTACGGCCTCGTCTTCGCCAACGAACCCCGCAACCCGACCTACTTCCCACTCGACGAAGAGTATGATGTCGACCCGATGGACAGCTATGCCCTGTCGAAAGTTGTCAACGAGCAGACCTCTCGCGCCTTCGCGGCGCGCAGCGGCATCGACATCTATGCCTTGCGCATCGGCAACGTCATCGAACCGCATGAGTACGAATTGTTTCCCGGATGGTTCGCCGACCCGGGCTTCCGCAAACGTATCGCCTGGAGCTACATCGATGCGCGCGACCTCGGTCAGATCACGCTTCGCGCCGTGGAAAAGGACGGGCTGGGGTTCCAGATTTTCAACGCAGCCAGCGACGACACCTCTTCCGATCTGCCGACCCGAGAGCTAATCGACCGGTTCTATCCGGGCACGCCGCTCAAGAGGGAACTCGGTGAATTCGAGACACTGCTCTCGAATCGGAAGGTCCGAGACGTGCTGGGCTTTCGCAGCGAGCATGGCTGGAGAAAATACGTCTCCGCTGACTGAAGTACGGGCAAGCACTTTGGTGCATGGATCCGGACCTGAGCGGGGTGGGTATCTTTGAGGGGCATGATAGACCGTGGCCGACTTGCGGCGGACGGATTTCGGGCGTGCGCCGGCAAGCGTCCGGTTGAGCACGGCGCAGCCGATGGCGCACCGATTCCAACAAGCCTTCTGACTGCCGTAGCGGCAAGCCAAACACCACGCCCAACGTCAAGGTTGTCTCGATCGCCAGATCAAAATGACGGTGCTGCCGCCACGTGTCTTGCGTCTTGGCGATAGCCTGAAGTGTCTGGCCGGCCTGCCAGTCGTTCGGGGTGTAGCCGGCGTCGACAGCGACGCGCGATGCGCCGCCCTTCTCCAGCTGCTGGCCGGTGTGGCGATTCTGCTAGAGTGATCCCCTCAGAAAACCTTGCCTTCCTTCAGGTGTCGTCGCCTTCATGTCTCGGCGAAGCTGCTTAATGTTTCGCAAAGCATCCTGTCTTCATTCTGGGCTACGGGCTCATCGCCACCATGATGCAAGGCGGTCCAGCGGAAAAGTCATGTGAGACGCGGGCTGGTTGACGCGTTTTGTGGAGCGTCTGAAAAAGCTTGGCACTGCGATCCACACCGCCGTTCTCGCGTAGCGCTTATCCGTTGATCAAGTCCTCGAACGCGTCCGAATTGTCCCCACCCGCTGTCAAATCTCCGGCAGGCCAGCCTTTCGGAAGCCGTCGACAAAGTGGTCTCGTACAGATGCATCGCGCAGCGGCTGGGAGCTGAGCCAATGGCCGATCGTGAAATGAGGGTGGGCGATCAGGAACAATTCTGCTTCTCGCCGCGCCTCCTCACGGTGGCCCAACTGCGCAAGCGTAGCAGCCAGGAATTTGCGTGAGTTGGTGCGATACGTATCTTTCCTGCGGAGTGTAGCGGTTGCCGCCTCATAGTCCCGCGCGGCGTATTGCGCCTGCCCAAGATGACAAAGATACCAGCAGGCTGGATAGGGATTGAGCCGCAGAGCTTTTTCGATCTGCGCTAGTCCGTCGGCAACCCTGCCGTCCAGCACGGACATGTCCGACATGGCGGCCCAGGTGTCGGCGTGGTTGGGGTCCAGCTCCAGGGCCTTCGCGAAGGCGGCTTCCGATTCTTCCCATCGCCGCTCATAAGCCAGAATGGTCCCCAGAACGTAACGGCAGCCGGCATCGTTGGGATCCAGGTCGACCGCCTTCTGCGCGAACGTCGCCGCCATCCGACGGTTGGGATCTTCGGGTTCGCCGAAATGAGTCCACGCAAGCCAACGGTTATAGGCGAGCAGACCGACCGCCTCGGCATATGATGGCTCGAGCTTAACCGCGCGTTGGAGCAGCATATAGGCCTCACGCTCAGTTTGTGGTGACTCTTCCGTCAGGAGGCGGGCGCGCACACACAGATCGTACGCCTCAAAGTTCTTCGGCCGATTGCGCTGCGTCGGGATGGTCAGCCGGCCGACGAGGGCTTCAACAATCTTGGCGTTAACTTCATCCTGTAATTCGAAAACATCTTCCACGGTGCTGTCAAACCGGTCGGCCCACAAGTGCTGGCCGCCAAGCGCATCGATCAATTGGGCATTGATGCGGACACGGCCCATTGCGCGTCTGGCGCTCCCCTCGAGGACGTAGCGGACGCCGAGTTCCTGGGCGACCAGCCGTACGTCGACCGGCTTGCCCTTGTAGCCGTATACGGAATTGCGCGCGATGACGAACAGGCCAGCCGTGCGGGAAAGGTCGGTGATCAGGTCTTCGGTCAAGCCGTCGACGAAAGGCGCGTCCGCTTCATCCGCACTCATATTCGTGAACGGCAATACAGCGATCGAGGGACATTCGGGCAGCGGCAATATGCTCTGCAGCGCATCCGGCCAATGCCACACGTGGACCGGGCGCGTCAGGTTCTTTAGGTAGCGTTCGCCTGCATCAAAGAACCGGTCGCCGATCTTGCCGACGATCTCGCCGTGAACTTTGGCTGAAATGCAGATACCTCCCGGTGCGGCCTGCGTCTCGAGGCGCGCTGCGACATTGACGCCGTCGCCGAGGACGTCTGAACCGTCGTCAATGACATCTCCCAGATTGACGCCGACACGCAAAAGCAGGCGCCGGTCTCCGGAAGCCTCAACAGCAGTGGTGGCCCGTTGCATTTCCAACGCTGCTGCGACCGCGTCCACCGCGCTACCGAATTCGATTAAGAATCCGTCGCCCATGACCTTGAAGATACGACCGTTGTGGCGCATCACAGCCGGCTCGATAACGCCAGAACGGAGTTCCCTGAGGTTCGCCAGCGTCGCGACTTCATCAGCTTCCATCAGGCGTGAATATCCCACCACATCGGCAACGACGATGGCGGCAAGACGACGCTGAAGAGATTGATCCGTCATGTGAGGACAAGCCTAACGACCGATTTAGCAAGTTATTGTTCAACCGCGGGTGAGTCAACAAGTGGCAAGAAGTATGTCCAGGCGATCTCCACCTCCATCGAGCCGTCATCCTTCCTTGTGACCGACCGCGTCGAAGTGGGCTATACGGAAATGAGTATCCACGGAAAGCGGAGGGTTCTTGAACGTCTAGTGATGGGCGGCGATCGGGGACTTTCGGCGGAAGTGCCCGGTTCTGTTCGCGAAATTGCGTTCCGGGGGAGACCCGAACTGCAACTGCGCTAAGTCTGCATTTCTGGCCAACTCTCCAGATGCGGCCAGTCTTCCTCCGGCCCAATTTTGACGCTCGGGTCGCACTGACCAAGTATCCGTCCTGACGCTCCTCGGGCGTTCAGATCACTCGACGACGGGAAGCCGGTGGCACGGATGCCTCCTATCCCTCGCCTTGATGGGATATGAACCCGCGGCTCCTGCAGTTGTTGAATTTCATGGATACGATGTCGACGCATAGCGCCGGCTAGGCCGCGCACCCACTTAGAGCCCCCCCAGACAGGGCAAGCATGCCAACGTCGCCGGCTTTGCACGTACCAGAGTGGACACTAGGCGTGGATTTCGTCACCAAATGGTGCTATTCGTAGGCACCAAAATCAGGAAACCAATCGATGCGCTCGACTATCAACCTCGACGACACGCTCATGGAGAGGGCGAGATCCCTAACCGGCACGAAAGAAACCGCCGCCCTGGTCCGCCAAGCGTTGGAGACGCTTGTACGGGTTGAGTCGGGAAGACGCCTCATCGCGCTCGGGGGAACCATGCCGGATGCGGAAGCAGCCCCACGCCGCCGGAGCGCAGCTGCCAAGTGATCCTTGCTGACACTTCCATCTGGATTGATCATTTCCGACATGCCGATGCAGAGTTGCGTAGAATTATTGAGGACGATCGCCTCCTCTGCCATCCAACCGTGATTGGTGAATTGGCACTTGGCCGCCTTCGGGACCGGGGTAGCGTGATAGCTTTCCTGGCAGCTCAACGCGAAGCGTTCGTCGCAACGCACGACGAAGTCATGATGATGATTGATCGCCACGCCATTTTCAGTATGGGCATTGGCTACACAGATGCCCACTTGCTGGCCTCGGTTCTCCTCGATCCGCGAGCGACCTTGTGGACCAGAGACAAGCGTCTGCGGGCAGCGGCTGAAAAGGCGGGGGCTTTACTGTATGACTCTGCCAATGCGCAGAACTAAATGCTGAATCAAAGTGATAGCCGTTGTTCATGCAGGTCTGAGGGTTGCGCTGCCAGAGCGCAGAATTCCACTCGATACATTGTGCGCCCTTCGAAGATACATTGTACGCCCTTCGAAGCAGATAACGAGAATACTGTTGTAGACGTTAGCGTTCGAACAGCGCGGCCGGCCGATCTTGGCACCGCCTTGGAATTTCACCCCGTGCCAACGGATTTGGGGTCAGTAACCCCATCTCAATGTTTGAGCATGTGGCGTTGACCCCGAGGAGGCTGCATCAAAACGCCTGTCAGAAAAAGTAGTCGGGCGACTGGAGCAGTTGGACCTCGTCGAATAAAGCTCCGTGCGTGGCGAGCCTCTTCTGCAACTGACCCTCGCTGAGCAAGCGATAAAGGCGCGCCTGTTGCAATAGTTTTCCGCTCGCGATTGCTGACTTCGTTATCATTTCTGGAGCAACGAGGGGCAGAAGGGAGCGCAGACAGTGATCTCCTTCGTGCCGACCGCCAGCATTCATGCGCAACATTTGCGGGTCTCGAGCCCGGCCATCATGTCGATCGCCGCAGTCGACGTGAATGCGATTCACGCGCAGGACTTGTTCGAAGTTCGGCCCGCAGCCGGGGCTACGGGCCGCTTTGCGGGGATTTACTCCTCGATGTCGACCTTCTCGAAGCGGTGCGAACCCAAGGGCTCCATCACGTAGTTCTTCACCTTCTTCGACATCGGCAGCACGACGGTGGAGTGGGCAATCGGGACCCAGGGCGCCTGGTCGCTGATGATGGCCTGCGCCTCTTCGTAGAGCTTCGTGCGCTCGCCCTGATCCGAGCTGGTACGCGCCTTCTGCAAGATCTCTTCGAGCGGCTTGGAGCACCAGTTGGCATTGTTGCTGCCGCCAACGCCGGAGCAGCTGAAGAAGTAACTGAGCAGATTGTCAGGATCGCCGTTGTCGCTGGTGCCGCCCAGGATGATGGCGCCATCGCGCGCTTCGTCGCGCGCTTTCTTCAGATACTCGCCCCACTCGTAGGAAACGATCTCGACGCCGATGCCAACCTTGGCAAGATCCGCCTGCATCAATTCCGCCGCGCGGCGCGCGTTCGGCATATAGGGACGGCTGACGGGCATGGCCCAGATCTTCATCTTCAGATCCTTGACGCCGGCGTCGTCGAGCAGCTTCTTTGCCGCCTCCGGATCGTAGCCGTAGCCATCGATGGTGCCGTTATAACCCCACATCGTCGGCGGCAGGACGCTTTTGGCGATCTGTCCCATGCCTTGGTAAACGGAATCAACGATCGCCTTGCGGTCGATCGCCATATTGATGGCGCGGCGTACCTCCAGCTTGTCGAACGGCGCGACAAGGGTGTTCATCGCGAGATAGGAGACGTTGAGACCAGGCTGTTCCAACACGGTCAGGTCCGCATTTTCCTTCAGCCCAGCGATGTCGGCCGGCGCCGGGTACGGCGCGACATGGCATTCGCCCGCCTGGAGCTTCTGCATGCGCGTCGTCGGATCGGTGGTAATCGCGAAGATGAGGTTGTCGATCTTCGGCGCACCCGCCCAATAATCCGCATTGGCCGCAAAGCGAATGGCCGCGTCCTGCTGGTAATCGACAAAGCGGAATGGTCCGGTTCCGACCGGCTTGCGGTCGAGGTCTTCGCGCCGTCCCTCCGCCGCCAGCTTGTCGGCATATTCCTTCGACATGATCGAGCCGAAGTTCAGGGCAAGCTTTGCCGGAAGCGAGGCATCCGGCTGTTTCAGCACGAACTTGACGGTCTTTTCGTCGACCTTGACGATGTCCTTGATGACCGACGGCATGTCCATCGCGTTGAACATTTCCCAGTTCGCACCGGGGAAATAGCTGTTCCAGGGATCGGTCTTGTCCAGCTGGCGATGGTAGGTGAAGAGCACGTCGTCGGCGTTGAAATCACGCGTCGGTGTGAAAGCATCCGTCTGCTGGAACTTCACGCCCTCGCGCAGTTTCAGCGTGTATTCGAGATTGTCGTCAGAAATGGTCCAGCTTTCGGCGAGACCCGGAATAACGTTGGTCGTGCCGCTTTCGAATTCGGTCAGGCGGTCATAGATCGTTTCGGCCGAAGCGTCCCAGGTGCTGTTGGCAGAGTAGAGCGCTGCATCGAACCCTTCTGGCGCGCCCTCCGAGCAGTAAACGAGCGTCTTGGCCATGGCCGGTGTCAGGGCGAGGCCCGAAAGCATCGTTGCTGCAAACAGCGAAAAAACGGTCTTGCGCGTCCGTGCGAATTTCAGTGTCATGGGCTTGTTCTCCCTCAGGAATGGAATGCGTAATCTTCGGCAAATGTCTTGCCAGCAGGTCATTCGGCTTTGCCGGCCGTGGTTCCGAGGCCGCGACCGGGCGTCCAGACCGGGTCTGGCGCGGTCCAGAGCACGTCGTTGCGGATCAGTTTCACCAGTTCGCCCGCCTGCAGGTCGAGGAAGCGCTCTCCCTTTTCGGCCGTTGCGCTGCGCGGATCGCCCCAGGTGCCGGTAACGGGCGCGCGCTCGGAGAACGAATAGAAGCGCGACACGTCCGCCGGCACATCGACGGGATGCTGCTGGTTGCCATAGGCCTGGCCGAACATCTCGGTCTTCACCGCGTCGGCAACGATCGCCAGCATGACCGATGCCTCACCTTCGCAGGCATGATGCGCGCCGGTGTCGACCTCGAAGATTTTGCCCGCTTCCTCCGTCGCCAGCATCCACGGCGTCGTGGCCACGATCGGCATGGCGAACTCGACCGCCAGCTCGCGCACGACAACCGCGAGCGGATCCATGTTGCCGCCATGGCCGTTGACGATGAACAGCCGCGAAAAGCCTGATGTCTTCAGCGAGCGGACGATGCAGCGGATGACGCGGCTAAGCGTATCGTAGTCGAGCGTGATGGTTCCGCCGAAAGGCAAGTGGTGTTCGCTCATGCCGAGCCAGAGGCCAGGCAGAACGGCGACCGGGATATCATCAGCAACCAGACGGGCGGCGCGAATGGCCGCAGCCGATGCGCTGGCGGTGTCAGTGATAACCGGCAGGTGCGGCCCGTGCTGTTCCAGCGAGCCGATCGGCAGAATGGCGAGCGCCCCCGGCTTGCCGGCGATTTCGCGCAGGCTGGGTGCGGTCATGCGCGCCCATTCAACTTCCTTCGTCATGTCAGGCCCTTTCATCAGATCACCTTGAGTCCAGGTCGCAGGCGCCCGGACCGCCACACGCGCGACTGCGTCTGGCAACATTGCGAAACATGCGCAAACGGCAGCCGGCAGAGGGCGCCGATTTGCGCTGGTTCAGGTCACTGTTTTCTCCGGCAAGCGGTGGGTCGGGTTTCGGCTGAGCGCCGCGGAGCGAACAGCGCCAAATTTGCACAGTCGGAAATATCAATCAAATTATTTTTCGTATAAGAAAATTATCTTTCTCAAAAGCTCGACCGCACGCATTAAACGACATCGAGCCGTGCCGCCGCCCATGCCGAGAGGAGGCGGAACGCACCTGTGACGCTCGTCCGCCCTCAACCCTGCGCCAGATGGCACCTCGCCTGGCGCCTGCCATCGCCGAGCCGCTGGAGAACCTGCGGTGCCTCGCAACCAGCGACAGCCTTGGCGCATCGTTCCCGGTAAAAACAACCGGTCGGCAGTTTGCGGTTGTTGGGAAGCTCGCCGATCCGCAACTCTGCAAGGGTCGGCAAGGGCGTTTCGAAACTCGGAGCCGAGGCCAGCAGCGTCTGGGTGTATGGGTGCCGAGGATTGCCAAGAACTTCGTCGGCCGGTCCCGATTCAACGATCTGGCCGAGATACATCACAGCGACATCGTCGCAGAAATGGCGCACCAGTGCGACGTCGTGCGAAATCAAGAGGTATGTCAGCCCCCGCTCCCGCTGCAACTTCAAAAGCAGGTTGACGATCTGCGCCTGCACCGACACATCGAGCGCCGACGTCGGCTCGTCCAACACCAGGAGATCGGGATCCGTGCTGATGGCGCGGGCGATGGCGATGCGTTGGCGCTGGCCGCCTGAAAACTCGTGCGGCAGGCGATCCAGATGTTCCGGCCTCAAGCCGACGGCAGCGGCCAGTTGCTCCGCCTTCGCATGCAGCTCGGCATTGCTGTGGCCGCCGCGAATGTGCAGCGGCTCGCTGATCAGCCGCCAGACCGGCAGCCGCCGATCGAGCGAGGATTGCGGATCCTGGAAAACGATCTGCATCTTCTGCCGCAGGTCGCGCTTCTGCCTTCCCTGTGCTGTTTGAAAATCCTGGCCGTCGATTGCCACCCTGCCCTGCTCATAAGGCGCAAGCCCGATGATCGCCTGGGCGAGCGTGCTCTTGCCGCAGCCGGACTCGCCGACGATGCCGAGGCTTCTGCCGCCGCGAACCTGCAGGGTGACGCCGTTGACGGCGTGCACATGCGAGGTGGGACGGCCGAGCCAGTCTCGGGACGCGGGGAAGCGGACGTTGAGATCGGAAACCTCCAGAACGGGCCGGGTTATCGTGTGGACGCGTTCGGTCATTGCCGGCTCCCCTGCTCTGATATCTCCGGTCCGACACCACGCCGCCAACAGGCCACCTGTCGGCCATCGGCCCCCTCCAGCTGCGGAGACCGGGATCGACAGAGATCAACCGCTTCCTTGCAGCGCGGCTGGAAATAGCAGCCGGCAGGGGGGTGCATCAGGTTCGGTACCGCGCCGGTGATCGCCTCCAGCTCCTGCTTCGGCGCCACCCGTTCCGGCAGGCAGCGCAGGAGCGCCTGGGTATAGGGATGCTGTGGCGCATCGAGAACGGTTCGGGTTGCGCCCTGCTCCACGATTCTTCCGGCATACATCACGTAAAGTCGATCGCAGAGCTGCGACACGACCGCGACGTTGTGCGAGATGAAGATCACCGATGTCCCGGTCCGGCGGGCGCGGTTCTGAATAAGCCGCAGGATCACGGCCTGCACGGTGACATCGAGCGCAGTGGTCGGCTCGTCGGCGATGATGAGCCCAGGATTGCAAGAGAATGCCATCGCGATCAGAACCCGTTGCCGCATGCCGCCGGAGAGTTCGAACGGATAGAGGTTCATGACGCGCTCCGGCTCGCCGATCAGCATGTCGGCAAGAATATCCCGGGCAATGCGCCGGGCATCCGTCAAGCTTGCCTCCTCGTGACGCATGATGACGTCCGTCAGTTGCTTGCCGATGCGGATCGTCGGGTTGAGCGCGTTCATCGGTTCCTGGAAGATGGTCGAGACCATCTTGCCGCGCACATCCTGCAACTGGCTCTCGTCCATGGCGAGGGTGCTATGGCCAAAGATCCTGACGGAGCCGCCGGTGACCCTGTAGCGACCCTTGGGCAGCAGCCCGGTCGCAGCCATGGTCGTCACCGATTTTCCGCAGCCGGACTCGCCGACGATCCCGACGATCTCTGCCTTTGCGACATTGATCGACACATTGTCGAGCGCCTTGATCGCGCCGCTGAAGGTTGGAAACTCCAGCGACAGATTGTGAATGGCCAGTGCCTGACCGCGAGATTCAACGATACCGGTCGTCATCATCTGCCCCTCAAACGCGGATCGAGCATATCGCGGATGCCGTCGCCAACCAGATTGCATCCCATGGCGGTGATCAGAATGGCGAGACCCGGGAAGGTCGCGTACCACCACTGATCGAGCATGTAGCTGCGGCCGCTGCTGACGAGCGCGCCCCATTCGGCAGTGGGCGGCTGGGCGCCGAGGCCGATGAAGCTGAGAGCGGCCGCGATCAACACGACTCCACCGAGATCGAGCGTCGCCTGCACGATGATCGGCGACATGGCGTTTGGCAGGATATGCCAGCGCAGAATATAGAACGGCGAGGCGCCGAACGTGCGCGACGCCTTCACGAAGACCTGCTCGCGCAAGGAAAGCGTTTGCCCGCGCGCCAGGCGCACATAGGCGGGAATACGCACGATCGCCACGGCCAGCATGGAGTTGAACAGGCTGGGCCCAAGGGCGGCGGCCAGCGCCATGGCCAACACCAGCGCCGGCAGGGCAAGGACGACGTCCATCAGCCGCATGATGGCGGTGTCGACCCGTCCGCCGACCACACCTGAGAAACAGCCGATCAGGACCCCAATCGACATCGAGATCAGGACAATCATGAAGGCGGCGCCGCAGGACGCCCTTGCCCCATAGATCACGCGCGAGAACAGGTCGCGGCCAACCTCGTCGGTACCGAACCAGTGGGCGGTGCTCGGCGGCAGCAGGCGCGCCGTCAGCGAGACCTTGTCCGGGTTGTAGGGTGCGATCATCGGCGCAGCGATAATCATGATGAGAACGAGCAGGATGATGGCAGCACCGACCAGGGTCAGCGGGCTCCGTCGGCTGAGATACCAGAGATAGCGCAGCCGTTGGGTGATGGACTTGGTGCTGCGCATCGAGGGGCTCGCCGCGGCAGGTTCGGTCGGCATGACGGCGGACATGATCAGACCTCCCTGATCTGCGGATCGGCGAGCATGTAGGCGAGATCGACCAGGAGGTTGATCAGCACATACCCAATGGAAGCAACGATCGTGAAACCCATTATGGCGGGAAAATCGAGCGTCTGAATGGAGGTAACGACATAGGTGCCCATGCCGGGCCAGGCAAAGATCGTCTCGGTCAGCACGGCGCCATAGAGAAGATCGCCAAGGGCCAGCCCCAGCAGGGTGATGGAAGGGATCAGCGCGTTTCTGAGCGCATAGTTGAAGATGATCATGCCCTTGCGCAGGCCGCTGGCGCGCGCGGTGCGAATGTAGTCTTCCTGCAGGACATCCAGCATCGAGGCGCGAATCTGGCGCGTGATCACACCCATATTAGCAAAGGCCAGCACAAAGCCCGGAAGGATGATGTGGTAGACGGCGCTGCGAAAGGCGTCGAAACGGCCCTGCAGCAGAGAGTCGATCAACAGGAAGCCGGTGATGCGTTCGGGCGCAACGATGCCCATGGCCAGACGGCCGCTGCCGGGCAGGATCTGGAACTTGGCGTAGAAGAGATAGATCAGGATAAGCCCGAACCAGAACACCGGCATCGAGATGCCGCACACCGAGACCGTGCGCGCAATCTGGTCGATCGGGCCGTCCTTGTAGACCGCCGACAGCACGCCAAGCGGCACACCCAGACAGATCGCGATGAAGAGCGCGACTGTTCCAAGCTCCAGTGTCGCCGGCAGAAAGGTGCGGATATCGCCGGCAACAGGGCGGTTGGTGCGGAGCGATGTTCCCAGATCGCCCTGCAGCAGATTGCCGATATAGATGGTGAACTGTTCGACGACAGGTCGATCAAGGCCGAGGTTGCGCCTGACGTTTTCCAGCGTTTCGGCGCTCGCCCGGTCGCCCGCGATCATGCGCGCCGGATCGCCCGGTATGAGATGCGAGATCGTGAAGGTGATGACGGCGACGCCTAACACAACGAAAAGCAAAAGAACCAGACGCGGGATGATGATGCGGGTGATTGCCATGGACGTCGGCCCTTCCGGCAGGAAAACCCTGCCTTGCCTGGGAAACGATGAAACCCTGCCGCCACGGCCGTTGAGGCTGGCGGCAGGTGTTCCGTGGAATTAGGCCTGTCAAGGCCAGGGGATCGCTCTGATCCCGCTCGGTCATTCCGTTTTCGACATCGATCCGAAGTTGTAGACCTGGATCAGCATGGGATTGTAGACATAGCCTTTGACGACCGCACGGCGGGCGAAGATGTCGTTCTTTTCCATGATGTAGAGATAGGGCGCGTCCTCAGTCGAAAGCGTCTGTGCTTCGACATAGAGCTCCTTGCGCTTCGCCTCGTCGACGATGGATCCCGCCTCTTTTACGAGTTCGGTCACCTTGGTGTTGTCGTAGAAGGAGCGGTTGCCAGGGCCACCCATTTTGCCGGCGTCGAACCAATAGTTCATGAACATGTAGGGGTCGGCAAAATCAGGCGTCCAGGCACCGGGCGACATATCGAACTTGCCGTTGGCCACCAGTTCGCGTTTGGTGGTGTCGGCGACAGCCTGCAGATCGAGCTTGATGCCGATTTCCGCAAGAGACGCCTGCAATGCAAGCCCGACCGGCTCCCAGGCAGGATCGGCCTGGGAGAAGGTGTAGGTCAGGTGAATGTCGCTCTTGCCGGACTCGGCAAGCAGGGCCTTGGCCTTCTTGACATCGTATGTGTACTGGAAACCCTGCGGGTCGTGCCCCCACATGCCGCTCGGCACCGCGCCGCGCATCTGCTTGGCCTGGCCGAGCATGATGCCGTCGATGATGCCTTGATAATCGACCGCATAGGAAATCGCCTGGCGAACCCTAGCGTCATCCAGCGGCGGCTGGCGGTTGTTCATGTAGATGTAGTTCACATACATGCTGGGATTGCTCTCGACCACGACGGAGGCGTCCTTCTGCAGCGCCTCCGCCTGATCGAGCGGGATCTGTTCGATGATGTCGGCATCACCGTTGGTCAGTTGCAGACGGCGGGCCGAGACGTCGCCGACGATGCGGACGACCACTTGTTTCAGCGCCGGCTTGGTGCCTGCGTAGTGCTCGTTTCGATCGAGTACGATGCTCTGGTTGCGCTCCCATGAGGCGATACGGTAGGGGCCGCTGCCTGCGGTGTGCTCCGCAAGCCAGGCCTTCGCCATGTCGCCGTCCTTCTCGTGCTCCATCACCTTGGGATTGATGATCGCCGCACCGGAGACGGCGAGTGTTGAGATGAAGGGGGCAAACGGCGCCGTCAGATGGAATCTCACCGTCTGCGGATCGACGACCTCGACCTCCTTCAGCACCGGAAATGCGTCGGAGGGACCCGCCTTCAACTTCATCAGCCGGTCGAAGCTGAATTTGACCGCAGCGGCGTCGACCGGTGCGCCGTCATCGAACTTGTGGCCGCTGGCGAGCTTGAAGGTCCACACGAGGCCAGCGTCGTCGGCAGTCCAGCTTTCGGCCAGTTCGGGCCCGACCTCCGTTGTCGCGCCCTTGTAGGCCACGAGCCTTTCATAGGCAGCGTAAATCAGTGTGTAGCCGCTGTTGCTGATTTCAACGCCAGGATCGGCGGTCGGCGGATCTTCCGCGCGCGCCAGCACCAGCACGTCCTGCGCAGCGATCGCGCCGGAAAGAGGCGTTGATGCCAGAAGCAAGGCGACGCCAATCGATTTCCACTTGGAAGCGTTCATCTCGTAGTCCTCCCCAGAACTGCGGCACACGATGCCCTCCCGGCACCAACCGCAGCACTAGAGTAGGAAACGATTTTCCTAAGTGCAATATTTTTTCTTATCGTACTCGTTTTTAGTTAAATCAGCTTGTGAGTTTGTGCGTTCGCCAAGGTGGAGACCAATTCGGTTTCCGGGGTCGAGCAAACGCACAGTATTTGCGCAGGTTCTTCGCTCACGCTGAGATAGGCATGCCCCGTCATGGCATCGAAGTAGCAGGAATCGCCCTTCTTCAGCCGCAAGGGCGCATAGATCTCGGTATGGAGTTCGAGTTCCCCTTCGATCACGTAGAAGAACTCCTCGCCCTTGTGCCGGATAAGCGGCCCGAATTCCTCGAGCGTGCGGGCGCGGGCCACCGCCACGATCGGAACCATCGACTTCTTCGAAATCTCCGTACAAACATAGAGATAGTCGTAGTTTTGCGTGACGATCTCCCGCCCATCGCCGGACCTGGTGTAAGTGCGGCGCCCCAGCATGCTGGGGGCTTCCTCAGCACCCGCCGTGGTCCCGAAAAGCTCGACGATATCGACCTTCAGGCCTTGGGCCAGCTGGACCAACCGGTCGTAGGTGAGCTGCATCTGGTTGTTCTCGACCTTGGAAAGGGTCGAGACCGCGAGCCCCGTCATCGAGCTCACCTCTGCCAGCGTCCAGCGATTGCGGTTGCGAATCTCCTTCAGGATATCGCCGAGGGTGGATTTCGCATCGGTCATCGTAGGCGTCTCCAATTTGCCTGCAGCCGTCACGACCGCCCGCCGGTCACGGCTCAGCCCGCGACGCGGGCAGAATCCGATTGGCATGATAGGAAAACCATTTCCTATAATACGGGGCCGAAATCAACATCGGCCCGAAAAGCAATGCCACGCTTGCATGCCGGCGTCATCGACTCGACCTGTAGATCATCCGCTGTCTGCATGGACGACAGCGGATGGTTCGCCAGAGGTCTATGCAGTGAGTGCCGCCGCGTGGCATCCATCCTCCTGCGCGAACGGGTCGGCCACCTTCGGCCAATACGGACGCTTCAGCTTGGTGAAGGGCAGTTCCTCGAAGCTGGGTTGCAAGGCGCCAGGGCCGCCGACATAGAGGATTTCGCTGGCGATGGGTTCGAAGCCGGCGCGGAAGTGGTTGCTCGATTTGACCACGACGATCTTCTTCTGCGCCGGGTCGAGGCCCAGTGCCGTCATGCATTCCGGGTGGAAGACTTGTGTGCGCACGGTGTTCAGGACAATGTCGACGCCGCCTGCCGTAACCCACACCGCGTCGCCGATCCCGAGCGGCGTCGGCCCGAAGCGCTGGGTAACGCCGGAGGCGATGCGCCTGACATTCACGGTCAGATCCAGAGGGTCGCCGGAGGCCGGCCCGACCTTGCCGCCGATCCTGAGCGCCAGCGTCGCCCCTTCTCCCGCCTCGCGGCACATGCGCACCGCAATCGGATCCCAGTAGAGGCAGGTCGCCACGTCCTCGATGCCGCGCTCGATGATGCGGCGCAGGATGAAGGTCGAGTCTCCAGGCGCCCCGCCGCCGGCATTGTCGGAGACGTCTGCCAGCACCACCGGCCCGCTCTTCGCGGCGACGGCCAGGTCCAGCGCGGCATCGATGCCGAGATAGGTGCCGCGCATGTCCTCACGCGCATCGAATATCTCCCTGCCGAAGGCCTCCGCGGTGCGTGCCGCCTTCCCTGTATCGTTGTCGGTCACGACGAGCATTTTTGCACCGACATCTTCGACGTCTCCCCAGGGGAAGCCGTGACCGAAGGAGACCGAGAGAATGCCATCGCGCCCCTCCATCGCCTTCATGCGGTCGACGATGCCGCGCAACGGCGCGCGATGCGGGTGGAAGGTATTGATCATCCGGCAGTCATAGAGGGCCATTGCCGGACGAACCTCGCCTGCCAAGGTCCGCTTCATCAGCCGGAACAACTGGCCGGCAACCTCTTCGATGTCGGTATGGGGATATTCCTTGTAGGTGGCGATCATGGTCGCGCTCGAGAGCATGCGATCGGTGATGTGGCAATGCATATCAAGCTCGGCGGCAACCGGGACATTCGGCCCGACCACTGCGCGCACATGCTCGAGCAGATCCCCCTCGACATCGTCATAGCCGTCTGCGACGCAGGCGCCGTGCAGGGCAAGCATGACCGCGTCGACCGGCATCGCCGCCTTGAGGTCGTCGAGGATGGTGGCGCGGAAGCTTTCATAGACGGCCCGCGTGGTCTTGCCGCCGGGCTCAGCCACGGCGCAGAGGCTCTCCACCACGTCCCAGCGCTCCTCCTCGGCCGCATTGCGCCAGACCAACATCTGCGACGAGCAGCACGTGAGTGGCTTGCTGGTTGCGTCGCCATAGGCGATCAGGTTTTCCCTGAAGGCCTCAAGGCCCGTCTGCATCGGCGAAAAGGTATTGGTTTCGGTATCCAGCCCCGCAATAAACAGTTTCATTTTTGCCTCCGCCAAAAAGAAAGATATTTTCTAATCATAAAACTATGTTTATCGTCGGAAAGTCAAATGCATCATTCGCGCCATCGCGCGGCTGGCCGGGGAGGCAGGAATGCGCATCTACATCTCAGCTGATATCGAGGGGATCGTCGGGGTCGTCAGCCGCGACCAGCTGATGCCGGAAGGTTTCGAATACGAAAACGCGCGCCGCTGGATGACGGACACTGTCGTTCACGCCTGCGAGGCCGCGCACGAGGAAGGCGTGACGGAGGTCATCCTCAGCGATTCCCACGGAAATGGCGAGAGCATCCTGATTGACCGCCTGCCCGACTATGTCCAGATCGTGCGCAGCTGGCCGCGGCCGCTGATGATGATGCAGGGCGTCGAGCTCGGTTCCTTCGTCGGTGCGATGCTTCTCGGCTACCACGCCGGGGCAAGCCATCCGGGTGGCGTGCTGTCGCATACAATCGGTGGCACGGCCTTCGCCGAGGTGCGGATCAACGGTGTCGTCATGCCCGAGGCCGGCATCAATGCCGCCATTGCCGGGCATTTCGACGTCCCGGTCCTGCTCGCCTCGGGCGACAACATCGCCCTGGACGAAATCAGGTCGCTGATTGGCGATATCGTGACGGTGCCGGTCAAGCAGGTTTACAGCACACAATCGGCGATCTCTCTGACGCCGGCTGTTGCGCATCGCCGCATTCGCGACGGCGTCAAGGCGGCGCTGGCGACAGCCGGTGCGGCGAAACCGTTCAAGTTGGAAAACCCTGTCCTGGAGATCGTGTTTCGAAATCGCCTGCCGGCCGAGTATCTCTCCTACCTCAAGGGCGTCGAGCGCACCGACGGTTACACGATCCGCTACCAGGGCGACGACATGGTCGACGTCTCGCGCTTCATCCAATTCGTGGTCGGCTACAATTCACGCCTGACCTTCTGACCAACTCCGCTACGGAATCCAACCATGACCACCTCCATCGTCCTCGGCGCCGGCATGGTCGGCGTCTCAACCGCGCTTGCATTGCAGGAGAACGGGCACCAGGTGGTGCTGCTGGATCGCCAGGCACCCGGACGGGAAACAAGCTATGGCAACGCCGGCATCATCCAGACTGAAGCAGTCGAGCCCTATGGCTTCCCCCGGAGCGTGAGCGACATCGCCCGGGTGGCGCTCAAGCGCGGCAACGACGTCGATTGGCGGCTTCGCGATATGCCACGCCTGGCGGGGCCGCTCTGGCGCTATTTCACGCAATCGGCGGCGGCGCCTTACGCGAGAACCATTGCCGCCTATTCCCAGCTCGCGCTGCGTGCGAGCGACGATCACGCGCGGTTCATCGAACCCGCCGGCGCTGACGAACTGATCGTCCGGCAGGGGTGGCGCGCCGTTTATCGTACGCCTGCAAGTTTCGAAGCGGCGGCCGCGGCCGCAGAGCGACTGAAGCGGGTCTATGGCGTGCCGTCAGATGTGCTCGGCGCAGACGAACTTGCAGCGAGCGAGCCGGCGCTGCGGCTTCGGCTCGCAGGTGCCGTGCACTGGACCTCCCCCTGGACCTGCCGTGACCCAGGCGAGCTGGTTGCGCGCTACGCCGCTCTCTTCGTGGCACGCGGTGGTACACTGGCCCGCGGCGACGCCATGACCTTGCAGCAGAAGGACATCGGTTGGCGGGTGATGTCTGAGGATGGCGTTGTCAGCGCTGAAAACGCGGTCGTTGCCCTGGGGCCATGGTCGCCGACACTCGCGAGAATGTTCGGCTATCACATACCCATGGTGTTCAAGCGCGGTTATCACAGGCATTTTTCAGGCCAGGACGGGCCGCGCGTCTCAATGCTGGACGTCGACAATTCCACGCTGGTTGCGCCGATGAACGCAGGATGGCGGGTTTTGACCGGCGCGCATCTGACGCCGCCGGGAACCGCGCCGGCATCGCGACAAATTCGGCACGCGACCGACACCGCCCGTGAGCTTTTCGCGTTGCGCGACCCCGTCGAAGCAACACCATGGTCGGGGACCCGTCCCTGCATGCCCGATATGCTGCCTGTCGTCGGCCCGACGCGACACAAGGGCCTGTTTTTCCATTTTGGCCACGGCCACCAAGGCTTCACATTGGGTCCGACGACCGCATTCCTCCTGGCAGAGCTGATGACAATGGGCCGCGCTAATCCGCTTACGCGCCCCCTGCTGCCGTCAGCGCGGGGCTGGGCGTAACGCAGCCGCAAAGACCACGGCGGACAGAGCGACATCGTCAAGGAGCCTCGCACAGCACAGTCGAAGCAGATCGCTCCGGCCCTCGTGAGTTCCATCCGCTGTGTCGGAGCAATTTTGTGGCAGTTGTCGAGGAGCTGCATTTTGGTCGCGCGGCATCGCGAGTGCACATCCCCGAGCCCTCGGCGCTCGGTGGACTCTACACGGTTTTCGGCGATCTCGACGGGCTCATCCTTCGCGTCAATTCCGGCACCCTCATGGCGAAGTGGGCAGTAGCTTCTCGCTGTCCACTTTGTTTACCAATGTCTCTGGCCCTCCAGCTGCCCGTCCGCGCCAGCGGCCGGGCAATGTTCATGATGTCAAAGCCGTAAGGGTACGCGTGAAGTGCGAAAGGGTTCATTGCCCCTCGTACTCCGAGCTCTGTGGGAGGGTTCCTGGTCCAATTCTATTGGAGGCCCGGTCGCGAAGTAATACCTTCGAGAAATCATTCCTTACAACGGTATTTACAATGACGGTTACATCTAAAGGCCAGGTCACGATCCCCAAAACCAGTACGCGACCTCTTGGGGGTACATTCTAATTTGAAGTCCGACATGCCAATGATCCCAATGGTTTACCCTTGGATACTTTGGCATGTACCGACGCTATTCGCAGCTGAATCTGGCCGATGATGCTGTCGTGAGCCTTTGGTGCAGGGGCAGGATTCGCCATCTTGTCCGAGTTCCCAAAGTTAAGTCTGTGGATGCTTGCGCTCTTGCTCGGCATTGATTTCCTGGCGCACGGCCTAGCGTGGCTGAGATTTGCATTTCCCCCTCGGCCGGACAGAAGTGGAAACGATGCGGACCCCCACCCGCGCAGGATGGGTCTCAGTGGTCAGAACAGCCTCACTGTGAAGAACGACGGGGACCGAAAAGGTGTGCGGCCCACAACCGCGTTCCTGCGTTTCGGGCCTGTTCCTGGGATGCAAGTCGGCCCTTTTTGCCGCATCGCGACGTCTATGCCCAGTTTGCCGGGCGCCGGGGTTGGCTCTTCAGGCAGTAATCACGGCTTCTGACGCTGAAAGCAGGGCCCGTGTCAGCGGATGTCTGGCGTCGGCAAGGCCATCGATGACGTTGAAGTGATGCCTATCCGGCTCCACGACGCTTGCCGTTGTTGCGCCCAGTCCCGTCCAGATATTGGCAAGCAACGCGTTCTGGCGCAGGAATTCCGAGCGCTCGCCGCCACCGACCCAGCAAGTGAGGCGGGCATTCCGCATGGGTCGCAGCAATGCCGGGCTCTGCGAAAGCGCCTCGGCCTCGTCGATCGCCAGCCTCTCGTTCATTGCCGTCGACATGATCGGGCGCAGGTCATGCACGCCGGAGATCGAGACGACGTTGCGAATCCGCTCCTGGATATCAGGCGAAAGCGGCGCCGTCGCCGTGATCATCCGACTTACGAGGTGGCCGCCCGCCGAATGGCCGGTCAGCATCAACGGTCCGTCCACCAGTTTCGAGGCCTCGCCGATTGCTGCGGCGACCTCTTCCACGATCCCCGCTATGCGGATCTCCGGGCAGAGCGTGTAGGACGGCATCGCGACGGCGTAACCGCTGGCGATCGCCCCCTGGGCCAGATGCGACCAGAAGCTCTTGTCGAGTTGCAGCCAGAATCCTCCGTGCACGAAGACCACCAATCCCTTGGCCGGGCCATCGGGGAAAAACAGATCCATGCGGTTTCTGGTGCGCTCGCCATAAGAAAGGTCAAGCTTCGCAAGCCCCGATGCCGAGCGGGCGTTGCGGAATGCCTCGGACGGCCCAACCCATGCCTCCGGCCATCGGTCGCCGCGCGCGATGTTCGCGCCGTTGGCGTAGGCATCGTTCCAGTCCGAAACGTGATGTTCCACCATCGACAAAATCCTCCAGTTCATGTCTCCCCGAGCATAGAAATCACCCGTCTCATCAACAAACGCAATGGCGAGATTCGAAAAAAACTTTAGGCTTGAAATAATTTTAGACTGGTGCGATGCTGCCCCATGTTCAGCCGAGAAGTGGAGGTCTCGCTGTGCCCATCACGAACAATTGGAACCGTCGCAGCGGCGGCGCGGCCCATCGGCAACGATGCGGCGATGCCTGCGCCATGTCCGCACGACCGCACGAACTATAAGCCGGCTTTGAGAAATGCCTGAGCAACAGGCAGGAACTGAACAGGGGAACAGCCGCCACATGCTTGGACCGACCTCGCACGTCGATACGTTCACACGCGATCATCTGCCACCACCGGAAGAGTGGCCGGAATTCCTTCTCGAAGGGTTCGACTATCCGGATCATCTCAACGCTGCCGTCGAACTGACGGACGCCGTCGTTGCAAGGGGTTTTGGCGACCACACGGCGTTGATCGGCAATGGCCGCCGCCGAACCTACAAGGAACTGTCCGACTGGACGAACCGGCTGGCGCATGCGCTGGTCGAGAACTATGGCGTCAAGCCCGGCAATCGTATCCTGATCCGCTCCGCCAACAATCCGGCGATGGTCGCCTGCTGGCTGGCGGCCACCAAGGCCGGCGCCGTCGTCGTCAATACCATGCCGATGCTCAGAGCCGGCGAATTGACGAAGATCGTCGACAAGGCAGAGATCAGCCTGGCGCTCTGCGACACGCGTCTGATGGACGATATGATCGCCTGCGCGAAAGACAGCCGTTACCTGAAGCAGGTCATCGGCTTCGACGGCACCGCCAACCACGATGCCGAACTCGACCGGGTCGCGCTCGACAAGCCGGTCGTCTTCGAGGCCGTGAACACGGGCCGGGATGACGTGGCGCTGCTCGGCTTCACCTCCGGAACGACTGGGATCCCGAAGGCGACGATGCATTTCCACCGCGACCTGATGATGATCGCCGACGGCTATGCCAAAGAGGTTCTCGAGGTCACGCCCGACGACGTCTTCGTCGGTTCGCCGCCGCTCGCCTTCACCTTCGGTCTCGGTGGCCTTGCCATCTTCCCCTTGCGCTTCGGGGCGGCGGCAACGCTGCTCGAGTACGCGACTCCGGCCAACATGGTGGAGATCATCGAGAAATACAGGGCTACGATCTCGTTCACTGCGCCAACCGCCTATCGTGCCATGATGAAAGCGATGGATAACGGCGCCGATCTTTCATCTCTACGCGTGGCGATCTCGGCCGGCGAAACGCTTCCGGGCCCCGTCTTCGAGGAATGGACTGCGAAAACCGGCAAACCGATCCTCGACGGGATCGGCGCGACCGAAATGCTGCACATCTTCATTTCCAATCGTTTCGCCGACCGCAAGGCCGCCTCGACCGGCAAGCCCGTCGGTGGTTACGAAGCGCGGATCGTCGACGACGAGATGCGCGAGGTTCCCCGCGGCACGATCGGCAAGCTTGCCGTGCGCGGCCCGACCGGCTGCCGCTACATGTCGGATGCCCGCCAGCGCGACTATGTCCGCGACGGCTGGAACCTGACGGGCGACGCCTTCTATCAGGACGAAGACGGCTTCTTCCACTTCGCCGCCCGCTCGGACGACATGATCATCACCGCCGGCTACAACATCGCCGGCCCCGAGGTCGAAGCGGCCTTGATCTCTCATCCCGCGGTCGCCGAATGCGCTGTCGTCGGGGCACCGGACGGCGAGCGCGGCCAGATCGTCGAGGCCTATGTGGTGCTG
Organism: Sinorhizobium sp. A49; assembly: GCF_002002725.1. Lineage (GTDB taxonomy): Bacteria > Pseudomonadota > Alphaproteobacteria > Rhizobiales > Rhizobiaceae > Ensifer. Next base: position 36,134 of record NZ_MUNW01000033.1, read on the forward strand.
TCGGCCGGGGTATCGGCAAATGACACGACGATCAAATGCCTGCAGGACCACGTGAAGGCGACAATTGCGCCCTACAAGTATCCTCGATCGGTCAAATTCCTGGAAAGCCTGCCGAAAACAGCCACGGGCAAGATCCAGCGGTTCCGATTGCGGTCGGAGACCTAAAACATGAGCAATTCATACGACCCTTCGAAAGAAGGCGCCCAGATGTCGTTCAAGGGACGCATGTCCTACAGCGACTACCTGATGCTGGAAAAGGTGCTAGACGCACAGGAGCCGCTGTCGAAGGCGCATGACGAGATGCTGTTCATCATCCAGCATCAGACGTCGGAGCTCTGGATGAAGCTTGCGCTTCACGAGATCAACGCGGCCGTCCGCTCGATCCGGCAAGATCGGCTGGAGCCCGCCTTCAAGATGCTGACGCGCGTGGCGCGCATCTTCGAACAGCTCAACAGCGCCTGGGACGTGCTTCGCACGATGACACCCAGCGAATACACCCAGTTTCGCGAGTCCCTTGGGCAGTCCTCCGGCTTCCAGTCGTGGCAATACCGGGCAATCGAGTTTCTCGCCGGCAATCGCAACGTCGCCATGCTCGGGCCGCATGCGCACCGACCCGACATCATGGAAAAGCTGGAAGCGATCCTTGCCGCACCATCGCTCTATGACGAGGCGATCCGGCTCCTGTCCCGCAAGGGGTTCGACGTCGGAGAGGAAGCGGTGAGGACCGACTGGAGCGAAACGCGCACGGAGAGCGACAAGGTTTTTGCCGCCTGGCAGATCGTCTACCGCGATCCGGAGCGCTACTGGATGCTCTATGAGCTCGCCGAGAAGCTGGTGGATTTCGAAGACTATTTCCGCCGCTGGCGTTTCAACCATGTGACCACGGTCGAGCGCATCATCGGCATGAAACGCGGAACCGGGGGAACATCCGGCGCGTCCTATCTTAGAAAGATGCTCGAAGTCGAACTCTTCCCCGAGCTCTGGCATGTGCGCACCGGTCTCTGATAGAACACAATCTAAGAGGGAATCCACAAGGAGGAGAACAGCATGAACCGCATTCTGGCAGCGAGCGTATTTGGCCTTTCGCTTGCGACATCGAGCCTTGCCTACGCCGAACCGGTAAAAATCGGCGTCATCACCACGCTTTCGGGCGGCGGCGCCGGTCTCGGCATCGACATGCGTGATGCCTTCACGCTGGCGATGAAGCAATCGGGCAACAAGGACATGGAGCTGGTGATCGAGGACGATGCCCAGAAGCCGGAACTTGCGGTGCAGATCGCCGAGAAGATGATCCAGGGCGACAAGGTCGACCTCATGACGGGCATCATCTGGTCGAACCTTGCCATGGCCGTCGTTCCGAACACGGTCGCGCAGGACGTGATCTATCTTTCGCCCAACGCCGGCCCCTCGGCGCTCGCCGGTGCGAACTGCAATCCGAACTATTTCAACGTCGCCTACCAGAATGACAATTTCCACGAGGCGATGGGCCAATACGCCAACAAGGATTACAAGAACGCCTTTATCCTGGCGCCGAACTATCCGGCTGGAAAGGATGCGCTGACCGGCTTCAAGCGCTATTACAAGGGGGCCCTTGCCGGGGAGATCTACACGCAGGTCGGCCAGACCGACTATGCCGCCGAAATCGCGCAGATCCGCGCCTCGGGCGCAGATTCCGTCTATTTCTTCCTGCCCGGCGGCATGGGTATCGCCTTCATGAAGCAATATGCCCAGTCGGGCGTCGGCATCCCGGTCACGGGTCCCGGTTTCTCCTTCAGCCAGGACGTTCTGCCGGCGATCGGCGATGCGGCGATCGGCGTCAAGAACTCCGCGACCTGGTCAAAGGACCTCGACAACGAAGCCAACAAGACGTTCGTCGAAGCCTTCAAGGCCGAATACAAGCGCCTGCCGTCGATCTATGCGGCGCAGAGCTGGGATACGGCAAACCTGATCCTTGCGGCCCTGTCGAAGGCTGATGTCAAGGACAAGGACGCTTTCCGCGCAGCCCTCAAGGCGGCGGACTTCAAGTCCGTTCGCGGCGAGTTCGCGTTCAACAACAACAACCACCCGATCCAGAACGTCTATATTCGCGAGGTGGTGAAGGAAGATGATGGCGTGCTGACCAACAAGATCATCGCGACTGCCTTCGAGCACCACAAGGACGCCTACGCCGAGAAGTGCGGGATGTAAGACTTGCACCCATCGTCGCCTGGATGCTCGGCCGCGGGGCCGACGTCCGGGCGATGGTCCATGCAACCCTGGCACCAAGCTCGGACCTGTTTCTTGTTCACCACACTCCTGATCGAACAACTGCTCAACGGGCTCCAGCTCGGTGTGATGCTGTTTCTGATGGCCGCGGGCCTCACCCTGATTTTCGGGGTCATGGGACTCATCAATCTTGCCCATGGCTCGCTCTACATGATCGGCGCCTTTGCCTGCGCCACCGTCGCTGCCGCCACCGGCTCGTTCTGGATCGGCCTGATCGCCAGCCTTGCGGCGGCAGCCGGCGTTGGAGCGATCATCGAGGTCGCCGTCATTCGCAGGCTCTATGACCGCGATCATCTCGATCAGGTGCTCGCCACCTTCGCGCTGATCCTGATCCTTTCTGAAGGCGCGCGCTGGCTGTTCGGTTCGTTCCCACTCTATCTCGACATCCCGCCTCAGCTTCAGGGCGCGGTCGCGTTGCCGGGAGGCGGCCAGTACCAGCTCTATCGGCTGGCGATCATCGGTGTCGGTGTCGCGGTGGCTGCAGGCCTCTATCTGCTGATTTCCAGGACCCGGCTCGGTATGCGCATCCGCGCCGGCGAGTCCGACCGCGAAATGATCGGGGCGCTCGGCGTTGACATCGGCACGCTTTATACGGTGGTCTTCGCGCTCGGCGCAGCACTCGCAGGCCTTGCCGGCGCCCTCGTCGGCGCGCTGCAGTCGGTCCAGGTCGGCATGGGCGAACCGGTCCTCATTCTTGCCTTCGTCGTCATCGTCATCGGCGGCATCGGTTCCATCAAAGGCGCGCTCGTCGGCGCAGTGATCGTCGGGGTCGTCGACACGATGGGGCGCTTCCTGCTTCCATCCCTGCTCGCATTGACCATGCCCGCGTCGCAGGCGACCACCATCGGTGCGGCACTCGCCTCGATGCTGATCTATGTCGTCATGGCCCTCATCCTTGCCTTCCGGCCGAGCGGCCTGTTTTCGGCGCAGTCGTGAGGTGCCTATGAGCCGCGAGACCGCAGTCAACCTCCTGCTTGCCCTTCTGCTTCTCGGCGCGCCGCTTATGGCCGCCGGCATGGGCGAGCCCTTTTACGTGACGCTTGCGACCCGCGTCGTCGTGCTCGCGCTCGCCGCCGTCGGCCTCAACCTGGCGCTCGGGCTCGGCGGCCTCTTGTCCTTTGGCCACGCTGCCTTCTTCGGCCTCGGCGGCTATGTCGCTGGCATTCTGGCGACCCACGCCTTCAATGCCGAACCGCTGTTCGCCGATATCCCCGGCACAACCTCGATGCCGCTCATCTGGATAACGGCCGTTGCGGTTGCCGGTCTCGTCGCATTGCCGATCGGCGCGATCAGCCTGCGCACATCAGGCGTCTATTTCATCATGATCACGCTCGCCTTCGCGCAGATGATCTATTACTTCGCCATCTCGTGGCCGGCCTATGGTGGCGAGGACGGCCTGTCGCTGTCGATGCGCAACGCCTTCCCCGGGGTCAACACCGCCAAGCCCCTGCCCTATTTCCTGATCTGTTATGCGGCCCTCATGGCAATGCTTGTCCTGTTCCACCGCGTCGAGGGCTCACGCTTCGGCAGTGCTTTGCAGGCGGCGCGCCAGAACGGAACGCGCCTTGCCGCCGTCGGCATCGCGCCCTTCAATATTCGCCTCGTCGCCTTTGCCGTCTCCGCCATGATCACCGGCTTTGCCGGTGCACTCTATGCCGACCTCAATCGCTTCGTCGGCCCGTCAATGCTCTCCTGGCACATGTCGGGCGAACTGATCGTGCTCATCATCCTCGGCGGCAAGGGACGGCTGTTCGGGCCGGTCGCCGGCGCCATGATCTTCGTGTTCTTCGAATACGTGCTCGGCGGCATCACCGAGCGTTGGCAATTCTTCCTTGGTCTCATCCTGCTCGGCATCGTGCTCTTTGCCCGCGGTGGATTGCTCGGACTGCTTTCTGGAAAGCCGCGTCATGTCTGAGCCAGTCCTCGAAATCCGCGATCTCCGAAAATCTTTCGGCGCACTGAAGGCGACCGACGGCGTCAGCCTCGAGCTTCGGCCTGGGCAGATCCATGCCCTGATCGGCCCGAATGGCGCCGGAAAGAGCACCCTCATCCACCAGATCGCCGGCTCGCTCAAAGCCGACAGCGGCACGATCCGGTTTCGCGGTCGCGATATCGGTGGGCTGGACATGGCAGCCCGTGCCCGGCTTGGTCTTGCCCGCAGCTTCCAGATTTCCTCGCTCGCGCAGGAGTTCTCGGCCCTTCGCAACGTCATGCTGGCGGTGCAGGCCAGGCAAGGCAGCAGCTTCCGCTTCTTTCGCCAGGTCACCCACGACAAGGCCCTGATCGAGCCGGCGATGGCAATGCTGGAGCGGGTCGAGCTTGCAGCCCGTGCCCACGTGCCGGCAGCCGAACTCTCGCATGGCGAACGCCGGCAGCTGGAGATCGCCATAGCCCTGGCGCTTTCGCCGAGGGCCTTTCTGTTCGACGAACCGATGGCCGGCATGGGACCGGAGGGTTCCAAGCGGCTGACGTCCTTCCTCGACGGCTTGCGCCACGAAGCGCCGATGCTGCTCGTTGAACACGACATGGATGCGGTCTTTGCGCTCGCGGACCGGGTATCCGTGCTCGTCTACGGCCGCATTATCGCGAGCGGCACCGTCGATGAAATCCGCAGCGATCCCGACGTTCGCCGGGCCTATCTTGGAGAAACCGCGTGACCCTCCTCGAACTGAAAGGCCTCGAGACGTTCTACGGCGCTTCCCAGGCGCTCTTCGGCGTCGATCTGGATGTACGGGAGGGCGAGGTGGTCGCCCTCATGGGTCGCAACGGCATGGGCAAGACGACGACAATCAACTCGATCCTCGGTCTCGTGCGCCCGCGCTCGGGCACGGTCACCTTCGCCGGCAAGACGATCTTCGGCATGCGGTCGCATCGCATTGCCAGGCTCGGCCTTGGCTTGGTCCCGGAAGGACGGCGCTGTTTTCCCAACCTGACCGTCATGGAAAATCTCGTTGCCACCGCTCGCGGGACGGAGTGGACCTTGGAGAAGGTCGTCGCACTTTTCCCAAGACTGGGAGAACGCCGCGACCAATACGCCAACACGCTTTCGGGCGGCGAACAGCAGATGCTTGCCATCGGCCGCGCGCTGATGACCAATCCCAGCCTGCTCATTCTCGACGAGGCAACCGAGGGGCTGGCGCCGGTGATCCGACAGGACATCTGGTCGGCGATCCGCACGCTCAAGGCGGCGGGACAATCGATCCTCGTCGTCGACAAGACGCTTTCGGAGCTGTTACCCGTCGCCGACCGCTGCTTCGTGCTGGAAAAGGGTGCCACGGTGTTCGAGGGGCCTCCGGCGGCACTGACATCGACGCTTCAGGATCGCTACCTCGGTGTCTGAGCTTGCCGTTCAGGCCGAAGGAATACCGCCGCCAAGCACCACAGAATAGGCAGCCGCATCGATGTTGCCGCCCGAGATCACACAGACGATGTTCCCTTTGAGATCCGGTCGCGAGATCGCGGCGGCGAGCGACGCAGCCCCCGCACCTTCGGCGACGATCTTCGCCTTCCTGAAGAGCAACCGCATTGCATCGGTCACCTGGGCCGGGCTGACGGCGATGGCGCCGTCGATCAACTCCCGTGCGACCGGCCAAAGCTGCGGCACCAAAGATGGAGCGCCGATGCTCTTGATGAAGGACGGACGGGTTTCGATCGTCACGATCCGCCCGGCCTCAAGGGCAGCGCATACCGGGGCGGCGCTGTCGTCTTCGACCGCAAAGACACGGCAACGGTCGGACGTGACCTTGACGGCGCTGGCGACCCCGGTGGTCATGCTGCCGCCACCAAAGGGCGTGAGCACCAGATCGACATCGGGCAGCTCCTCGACGATCTCCATGCCGATGGAGCCGTTTCCGGCCAGCACCGCCTGATCGGTTACCGGATTGATCAGCAATTCCGGCGCATCCGGTCGGTCCGCACCGACAATATAGTCCCACCAGGTCTCTGCGCTCACGAAGCGCACCTCGCCACCGAGCTCGCGCACGCCGTCGATCTTGGTCTGCGGCGCGCCGCGATACATGTACGCAACCATCGGAACGCCGATGAGGCGTGCGGCCCACGCCATGCCGTAGGCCATGTTGCCGGAGCTTGTGACCGCCACGCCATGTCGCAAAACGGTGGGATCACGCGAAAGCACGGCGTTCAGTGCCGGGCGCAGCTTGAAAGCGCCGATCGGAGAAAGGGTCTCCAGCTTCAGGAAAATCTGCCGGTCGGTTAACCCGAGGTCGAGCCTGACCAAGGGCGTGCGCGCGACGTGGGGAGCGATGCGCTCACGCGCTTGCGCGATTTCGTCCGGTGTCGGGCGGCGTGGCGCGATCATTGTGGACGTCTCCTGTTACGGCACCCCGACGCTCAGTCACGCCGTGTGCGACCCGCAAAACTGACAATGGATCTCAGGCAGCAGACCGCCCGCGACCTTCGAAAACATCGAGATCAGGTCACGGCGGCGCGAACGGCAAAACGCGCATCCTGCCACGAACCGGTGCGCAGGATGTCTTCGAGGACGGCCACCGCCCGCCAGACGTCGGCATAGCTGACGTAGAGCGGTGTGAAGCCGAACCGCATCGTCGTCGGGGCCCGAAAATCGCCGATGACGCCGCGGGCAATGAGCGCCTGCATGATCTCGTAGCTGTTCGGATGGCTGAACGAAACCTGGCTCCCCCGCTTGGCCCCGTTGCGCGGGCTTTCAAGCTCGAGGCCGTAGACACCGCATTTCGCTTCGACGAGCGTGATGAAGAGATCCGTGAGCCGGATGCTCTTCTCGCGCAGCTGCGCCATGTCGACCGTGTCCCAGATGTCGAGCGCGCCTTTCAGCGCACGCAGCGACAGGATCGGTTGCGTACCGCACAGGAAGCGGCGGATCCCCTCGCCGGCGGCATAGTGCTTCTCGAAGGCAAAGGGACGGGCATGTCCCCACCAGCCGCTGAGTGGTTGGCGGATATCGCCGTGGTGGCGCGTCGCGGCGTAGATGAAGGCGGGCGCGCCGGGGCCGCCGTTCAGATATTTGTAGCTGCAGCCGACGGCGAAATCGACATTGGCGCCGTCGAGATCGACCGGCAGGGCGCCGGCCGTGTGGCAGAGATCCCAGATGACCAGCGCGCCGTGCTCATGCGCCTTGCGCGTCAGCGCCGCCATGTCGCGCAGTTCGCCGGACTTGTAGTTGACATGGTTGACCAGAACCACGGCAACGTCACCGTCGATCAGATCCTCGATTTCGGGTGCATCGACCCCTTCGAGGCGCAGCGAGGCGCCGGGTCGCGTCGAAACCACGCCCTCGGCCATGTAGAGATCGGTCGGGAAGCTTCCGCCTTCGCTGACGATCACGGAGCGGTCAGGCCGCAGCGCCATGGCGGCATGCAGGGTCTTGTAGATATTGATCGACGTGGTGTCGCAAACGACGGTCTGGCCGGCGGCAGCCCCGATCAGCCGTCCGACCCGATCGCCGAGGACAAGCGGCATGTCGAACCAGCCGGCCGTGTTCCAGCTGCGAATGAGATCCTGTCCCCATTCCTCGGTTGCGGCCTTGCGAAGCTCTTCGAAGGCAGCAGTCGACGCAACGCCGAGCGAGTTGCCGTCGAGATAGATGAGGCCAGGCGGCAGGATGAAGCGGTCGCGCATCGGGCGCAGCACGTCGGCCGCGTCCATAGCCTCGATCGCTGCAAGATCAGGAACAGCACTCATGAAAACGGTCCTTGTTTATTCGCGTACGGTTTCGCGGGCGGGCGCAGGCCCGCGGCTTCGCTTGAGGCTCGGAAGAGCCAGCATGGCCAGAACGAACAGGCCCGTCGCAAGCTTCAGATCCGGCGGCGGCATGCCGGCGGCCAGGCAGAGCGAAACGAGCTGATAGTAGACGACCGCACCGACAAACGGAGCGGCGAGCTGGCGCAGCACGCTTTGCTTGCCGACAATCGCTTCGCCGATCATCAGCGCTGCCAGCCCGTTAATCAGGATGCCGAGCCCCATGTTGACGTCGGCAAAGCCTTGCGACTGCACCATCAGCGCGCCGCCGGCCGCCGAGAATGCGCCAGCGAGCCCGACGCCGCCGATGGTCGCCATCCACACATTGATGCCCTGGGCTTCTGCCATATCCGGGTTGGCGCCGACGGCGCGGATCGCCGTTCCCTTTTCCGTCCGGAAGAAATGATAGAGCAGGACGAAGACGACGAGCGCGATGAGGCCTGCCACGACGATCTTGCTTGCCGGGAAGCCCGGTTGCAGCCCCGGCACCCAGTCGAAGACTGTCGGCGCACCGAAGACCGAGATGTTCGAGCGACCCATGATGCGCAGGTTGATCGAATAGAGCATCGTCATCATCAGGATGCCGGCGAGCAGGGTGTGAATTCGGAAGCGCAGGTGAATAAAAGCCGTGCAGCAACCGGCGAGGAAGCCGGCCAACAGCGCAATGGCAATCGCGGCCAAGGGCGACATGCCGGCCGCCATCAGAACGCCGCAGACGCAGCCGCCGAGCGGAAAAGCGCCTTCGCTCGTCAGATCGGGAAAGCTCAGCATGCGGAACGGGATCATGATCCCCAAGACCACGAAGGCGAGGATCAGGCTTTGCGCCAGCGTGACGGGTACGAGCGAGACAAAGCTCGAGAGGGTGTTTTGAATGATATCCATGATCGTCAGCTCGCCAGGAACATGCGGTCGGTTTTGACGGAGAAATGGCCGATCAGGTCCGGCACCGTCGTCTGGGCCTTGTCCTTGCCGTCGATCTCCAGGCGAACGCGTCCTGCATCGAGCATGACGACCTTGTGGCCGAAATCCACGGCGTGCTGCATGTTGTGCGTCACCATCAATGTGGTCAGCTTCAGGGCTTCCACCGCGCGGATCGTTGCCCGCATGACGATATCGGCTGTGCGCGGGTCAAGCGCCGCCGTGTGTTCGTCGAGCAGCAGCAGTTCCGGCTTCCCGCCGACCGCCATGATCAACGACAGCGATTGCCGCTGGCCGCCCGACAGCAGTTCCACCCGGGTGTCGAGACGGTTTTCCAGGCCGAGGCCGAGCAGAGACAGCCGCTCCTTGTAGGACGCGAGCCGCGTCGCATTCAGGCCGCGGCGGAGCGTGCGTTTGTTGCTGCGCAGGTCGGCGAGTAACATGTTTTCCGCCACCGTCATGCTGGCCGCGGTACCGCGCATCGGGTCCTGGAAAACGCGTGCAAGCCGCATGGCGCGCTTGTGGACGGGCGTCGCCGTCACATCGTCGCCATTGATGACGATCTGGCCGGAGTCGAGCACGAGTGCCCCAGAGATGGCATTGAGCATGCTGCTCTTGCCAGCGCCGTTCGAACCGATGACGACGCCGAATTCGCCCGTTGCAAGGCGGAGGCTGAGGCCGTCGAGCGCGACCTTTTCGTCTGCCTGCCCCTTGTAGAAGACCTTGCGGGCCGATCTGATTTCCAGCATTGGCTCCCCCCTAACCATGAAGTGACGGCGCTCTTGGCGCCGCCACTATTGAGACCAACTGGAAATCAGTCGACGACGCACTTGCACTCAGTGGCGAGCACTGCCGGCACTTCGATGCCGAAAGCGGCCGCTGCCTTCTTCGAGATCAGCGGTGCGTGATCTTCATAGGCCGGACGCGACGGCGCGATCGTCTTCGGGTCCTTGCCCTTGAGAATCTCGGCGGCGATCCTGCCGGCATTCATGCCGACCTGCTCGTAGTTCACGGCAAAGCTTGCCGGCACGACGCCGTCGCGCACGGCACCGTCGTCGGAATTGACGATCGGGATCTGCGCCTGGCGGGCGGCTGCCGAGACGGCACCGATCGCCGGCTGGAGCAGGTTGGACGCAGGCGTATAGATCACGTCGGCCTTGCCTGCGAAGGAGGCGATGCGCTGCTGGATGTCGTTGACGTTGTCGACGCCGACAGCCACGACTTCAAAGCCGGCTGCGGGTGCCGCCTCCTTGATCTTGTCGAGCAGCGCGGTGTCGTTTGCCTCACCCGGATTGTAGGGCACGCCGAAGCGCTTGGCGTCCGGCAGGAGCTTGCGGGTAAAGGCCATCACGGCGGCCACATCCTGAAGGTCGGTAGCGCCGGTCATGCCGTCGTCACCCGCTTCCCAGGACGGAACCAGCTTGGCGGCCACCGGGTCGGTAACGGCGGAAAAGACCACCGGAATCCCGGATCCAGCGAGCGCCTTCTTGGCGATCTGCGAGACGGGCGTGGTGATCGTATAGACGAGTTTCGGCTGTTCCGCCTGCAGCTTGGCAATCATCTGCGGCACGAGCGAAGCGTCGAAGTTGGTGTGGCTTTCCGTGTAGACGACATCGGTGCCTTCCACGAAGCCGTTCTCAACCAGCGCTTTCTTGAAGCCGGCGATCGATGCGCTCAATTGCGGATGCTCGCCGAAATTGGCGATACCGATACGGATCGGATCGGCAGCGGCTGTTCCCGCTCCCCATGCCAGCGCGCCGGCGACAACCAATCCCGAAAGCCAGGTCTTCTTGCTCATACATCCCTCCCAGAATCTGACGAGCGTTACCGCCCTCCTCGGCGGCGTGCGTGGATGATGGAGGCGGTCAGAGTTCTTGTCAAACAAATATATATATTTTCAACGATGCCTCGGAACTATATATATTCGTGCCATGCGATGCGGGCGTTAAGGGAACGTGATGCAAGATCTCGAACAGTCGACCAAAACGGAATCGGCGTACCGGTTGCTGCGCCGCGACATCCTGGCGACGCGGCTCAAGCCCGGTGCGCCGATGAAGCTGAGCGCTTTGCGCGAAAGCTACGGGATCGGCTGGACGCCTCTTCGGGAAGCCCTGTCGCGACTGGAAGCCGAAGGGCTGGTCACGGCGATCAGCAACCGCGGCTTCGCCGTTGCGCCGGTTTCGCGCGAGGCGCTCGACGACCTCACGCGGGCCCGTTTGGTTGTCGAAGTACCTTTGCTTATCGAGTCGATCGAAAACGGCGACAGCGCCTGGGAGTCCGCCGTGGTCACGGCGCACTACCGGCTGTCGCGCTGCAAGATCGCCGTCGGAAACGTCTCCGAAAGCGAGATCGACGAGTGGGACGAGAAGCACGCCGCTTTCCACAGCGCCCTGATCGGCGCAGCGCGCTCGAGCTGGCTTTCCCGGTTTCAGGCGACGATCTCCGACCAGCTTCGCCGCCACCATCGCTTCCTCAGTCTAGCCCCGACATTGAGGGCGGCGGCAGGCATGAGCGAGGGATATGAAGAGGCCGTCGCCGCCCTAGAGGACGCCATGGCGATCGAACATCACACCGAACTGATGGAGGCGGCACTCGACCGCAACATCGAACGCGCCCGACAGCTCATGACATACCACATCGGTTTTACGGTGAACGTCTACGCCCAGTCCGAGGATGGCGTCTCTCCAGCCGGGCACAAATCCTTGCCGCGGCATGCTTCCAAATGACGGTGCGTGACGGCCTGTCCAAGAGCCGGAAACGTCTCTAAAAGCAAAGGGACGGGCGACTGCCCGCCGATGCGTGGGTGCAGGACAAGAAGCGGACGGTTGTTATGATGGGTGAAGACAAGTTCGACACTTCGCCGGAATGGGTTGATGGCGAGACCAAGGCGCTCGAAGCTCCCGGCGATCATCGCGCCGAGCTCAGGCTGTGGCTGCGCTTGCTCACCTGTTCGACGCTGGTCGAAAGCGAGATCCGCCGCCGGCTCCGGGAGGAATTCGATTCCACTCTGCCGCGTTTCGACCTGATGGCGCAGCTCGAGCGCGCGCCCGATGGCATGGTGCTTGGCGAGGTCTCCAAGCGCATGATGGTCTCGCCCGGCAACATAACGGTCCTGGTGGAGCGCCTGACCGAGAGCGGCCACATCAGCCGCACCACATTGCCGACGGATCGGCGCGTGCAAGTCATCGCGCTGACGCCCTTTGGCCGCGCCGAGTTCGAGAAGATGGCGGCAACGCATGCGGACTGGATCTCCGACCTGTTTGCGGGCGTTTCGCCCAAGGAAGGCGGCGTGCTGATGGATGAACTCGCCAAGCTCAAGCGTTCCGTCATCTCCGCGCTGGCAAAAAACACCTAACGGCGCTTCTGGCTTCGCCGGCCATTATCCAGACACCCGTGAATCAACTCTCCGCCGGCGGGCGTGCTAGAAATCCGCGCTTGCGGAAGGCGCTATAGCGCAAAACAATTTTAAGCTTGAAATTTATTCTGAACGAGTCCACCCTGCCTCCAGCAGTTCGGGATGACCGCCAATGGCATTTCGACGGCGAGGCACGCGGCCGGAGCTCGGGAGGAGAACGACATGCGGATCGTCTGTATCGGTGGCGGGCCAGCCGGCCTTTATTTTGCGCTGCTGATGAAGCGCCAGCACCCGGAACACCAGGTAACGGTCGTCGAGCGGAACCGCGCCTTCGACACCTTCGGCTGGGGGGTGGTGTTCTCGGATGCGACGATGCACTCGATGCGAAAGTGGGATCCGGAGACGGCTGAGGCCATCGAGGTCTCCTTCAACCATTGGGACGATATCGAGCTGGTCTTCAAGGGCCGCAAGATCAGGACGACGGGCCACGGCTTCGTCGGCATCGGTCGCAAGAAGATGCTCAACATTCTCCAGGAGCGATGCCTCGCTCTCGGTGTCGAACTGGTTTTCGAACAGGATGTGGAAAGCGACGAGCAATTTGCCGATGCGGACCTCATCATCGCTTCCGATGGCGTCAACTCCAGAATCCGCAACAGATACGCCGATGTCTTCCAGCCGGACATGGTCGTCCGTCCGAACCGCTATGTCTGGCTCGGCACCGACAAGCGTTTCGATGCCTTCACCTTCGACTTCCAGCGCACCGAACATGGCTGGTTCCAGGCGCATATCTATCGGTTCGACGAGGACACCTCGACGTTCATCGTCGAAACCACCGATGATGTTTTCAGAGCCCATGGCCTCGACCGGATGGACCAGGAACAGTCGATCGCGTTCTGCGAAAAACTGTTTGCCGGGACGCTCGACGGTCACAAGCTGAAGACCAATGCGCGCCATGTGCGCGGCTCGGCCTGGCTGAATTTCGGCCGGCTGATCTGCGAGAAATGGAGCCATTTCAACGGCAACAGCCATGTCGTCCTGATGGGCGACAGCGCCCACACCGCGCATTTCGCCATCGGTTCCGGCACCAAGCTTGCGATTGACGACGCCATAGAATTGACCCGCCAGTTCGATACGCTCGGTCACGACAAGGCCAACATCCCCGACGTGCTCCAGGCTTACGAAGAGATCCGCCGGGTCGATGTCGCCCGCATCCAGAATGCCGCCCGCAATGCCATGGAATGGTTCGAGGTCGTCGGCACGCGTTATGCCGACACGCTGGAGCCCGAACAGTTCATGTATTCGATGCTGACCCGCTCGCAGCGCATCAGCCACGAAAATCTCCGCCTGCGCGACAAGGACTGGCTCGAAGGTTTCGAGCGCTGGTTTGCGGAACGCGCCGGTGTTGCGCCCGCGGCAAACGGCGCCGTCCCGCCGCCAATGTTCACGCCGTTCAAGCTGCGCGGCCTGACGCTCAGGAACCGCATCGTGGTTTCGCCGATGGCGATGTATTCAGCGACCGATGGCGTGCCGAACGACTTTCATCTGGTGCATCTGGGCGCACGCGCCATGGGCGGCGCCGCACTCGTTTTCCCGGAAATGACCTGCGTATCGCCCGACGCCCGCATCACGCCCGGATGCCTGGGGCTGTGGAACGATGAACAGGCGCAGGCTTTCAGGCGCATCGTCGATTTCGTGCACCAGCAGACCCAAGCCAAGATCGGTATCCAGCTCGGCCACGCCGGACGCAAAGGCGCGACCAAACTGGCCTGGGAAGGGATCGACCAGCCCTTGGACGAAGGCACCTGGCCCCTCATTTCCGCTTCGGCCCTGCCCTATCTCAAGCATTCGGACACGCCGCGCGAAATGACGAGGAGCGATATGGACCGCGTCGTCGCCGACTTCGTGCAGGCCACCGAGCGTGCCCGCGACCTCGGCTTCGACATCCTCGAACTGCACGTGGCGCACGGATACCTGCTGTCGAGTTTCCTGTCACCGCTCACCAACCTTCGCACGGACGACTATGGCGGCGACCACGCGGCCCGCGCCCGCTTCCCGCTCGAAGTGTTCCACGCCGTTCGCAAGGTCTGGCCCGAGGATCGACCGACATCGGTGCGTCTGTCGACGCACGACTGGCACGAGGGCGGCAATACGCCGGAAGACGCAGCCGTCTTCGCCCGCCTGTTCAAGGAGGCTGGCGCCGACATGATCGACTGCTCTTCCGGCCAGGTAGTCAAGGAAGAACAGCCTGTTTACGGCCGGCTGTTCCAGACCCCCTTTTCCGACAAGATCCGCAACGAGATCCAGGTGCCGACCATCGCCGTCGGGGCGATTTCCGAGGCGGATCACGCGAATTCGATCATCGCTGCCGGGCGTGCCGACCTCTGCGCGATTGCCCGCCCGCATCTGGCGGATCCTTCCTTCGTCCTGCACGAGGCCGCGAAAATCGGTTATGACGGCGAGCCTTGGCCGAAGCAGTATCACTCCGCCCGCGCGCAGTATGTGAACAACCTGGCGCGCGCCGCAACGACGGCAGGCAAACCATGAACCGCAGGCACGCACTCGTCACAGGTGCAGGCAGCGGTATCGGCAAGGCGATCGCGCTCGCACTCGCAGCCGATGGCCATATCTTAAGCCTTGCCGGACGCCGCGCAGCACCGCTCGAAGCGGTGCGAGACGAAATTCTGTCGTCTGGCGGCCAGGCCCATGTCCTTGACGGCTTCGATGTGACCGACCCCTTAGCAGTCGAGCAGGGTATTACGGCTGCGATTGCGAAGTGCGGAGAGATCGCTGTTCTCGTCAACTGCGCCGGCGAGGCTCCTTCGGCGCCGTTCGAGAAAACCGATCTTTCGCTCTGGCAAAGGGTGCTCACGATCAACCTGACCGGGGTCTTTCTGGTGACGCAGGCAGCGCTTGCCTCCGTGCGCCGTGCCGGTAACGGCCGGATCGTCAATGTCGCGAGCACGGCGGGTCTCACCGGTTACTCCTATGTTTCGGCCTATTGTGCGTCGAAGCACGGCGTCATCGGCCTGACGCGCGCGCTGGCGCTCGAGCTTGCGCGCACCGGCGTCACGATCAATGCCGTCTGCCCCGGTTTCACCGACACGCCGCTGATCGACGGCGCTCTCGATACGATCAGCGAGAAGACCGGCCGCTCGCGCGAGGAAGCGCGCGCAAGCCTGGCGCGCGCCAATCCGCAAGGACGCCTGGTGACCCCCGGCGAGGTGGCCGACACCGTCTCCTGGCTCGTGTCGGAGAAGGCGAGCGCGATCACCGGCCAGGCCATCGCAGTCGCCGGTGGCGAAGTTCTCGGAGGATAGAGATGACCAACCCGATGCAGGCCAAGAAGCGCCCCTTTAGGGATCACAAGGCCAAGCACTTCCTGTTCGAAACGGATGCCGACGGTCGGGTCGCCACGATCACCCTCAACCGTCCGGAAAAGAAGAATCCGTTGACCTTCGAGAGCTACGAGGAGCTTGTCGATCTCTTCCGGGCACTCGGCCGCGCCAGCGACGTGCGCGCCGTGGTGCTGACCGGCGCCAATGACAATTTCTCCTCCGGCGGCGACGTCTTCGAGATCATCGAGCCGCTGACGCGCATGTCGATGCCCGACCTCATCGATTTCACCCGGATGACCGGCGAGCTGGTGCGCCAGATCCGCGCTTGCCCTCAGCCCGTCATATCAGCGGTCGACGGCATCTGCGCCGGCGCCGGCGCGATCCTGGCGATGGCTTCCGATTTCCGCGTGGCGACGCCGGAAGCGAAAACGGCATTTCTGTTCACGCGCGTCGGGCTCGCCGGAGCAGACATGGGCGCCTGCGGCATTCTTCCCCGCATCATCGGCCAAGGTCGCGCCGCGGAATTGCTCTTCACCGGTCGGGCGATGACCGCAACGGAAGGGCATGCCTGGGGCTTTTACAACGCGCTGCACGAGCGCTCGGCGTTGCTTTCCGAAGCTCAGAAATTTGCACGCGGCATTGCCGACGGCCCGTGGTTTGCCCATGCGATGACCAAGAAGATGCTCGACCAGGAATGGGCGATGGGCATAGACCAGTTGATCGAAGCGGAAGCGCAAGCCCAGGCGATCTGCATGGCGACCGGCGACTTCCGCCGTGCCTTCGAGGCCTTCGCTGCCAAGGCCAAACCCGAGTTCAAGGGAAACTGAGGATGAGCTCCCAGGAGACAGCTCTCCGTCAGCCGACCCGCGACCATCTCGACTGGCCGTTCTTCGAGGAGAGCCATCGTGCGCTTGCCACGGAGTTGGACGCGTTCATCGCCAACGGCGGACTCGGCGAGATCGATCACGCAAATGTCGATGCCGCCTGCCGGCATCTGGTCGGCGCGCTCGGTGCTGCAGGCGTGCTTCGCCATTGCGTGCCGAAGACGTTCGGCGGGGCGAGCGAAGAGATCGACAGCCGGTCGCTCTGCCTTATCCGCGAGACGCTTGCCTACACCGACGGCCTTGCCGACTTCGCCTTTGCCATGCAGGGGCTCGGCACCGGCGCGATCAGCCTTTCCGGTTCGCAGGCGCTGAAGCAGGCTGTTCTGCCGAAGGTCGCCAGCGGCGAATGGATCTCCGCCTTTGCGCTTTCCGAGCCCGATGCGGGATCGGATGTCGCGGCGATGGCCTGTGCTGCCCGGCGCGACGGAGAGCATTTCGTGCTCGATGGCGAAAAGACCTGGATCTCGAACGGCGGCATTGCCGACGTCTACACCGTCTTTGCCCGCACCGGCGAGGCGCCCGGCACGCGCGGCATCTCCGCCTTCGTGGTGTTCGCCGACACACCGGGATTAGTGATTGCAGAGCGCATCGAGACGATCGCGCCGCATCCCCTTGCCCGGCTGCGTTTCGACACATGCCGTATCCCGGCGTCGCAGCTTCTCGGCAGTCCCGGCGAAGGCTTCAAGATCGCCATGCGCACGCTCGACATCTTCCGCCCGTCCGTTGCTGCGGCGGCCATCGGCTTTGCCCGCCGCGCACTCGACGAGGCGGTGGCGCACGCAAAGAGCCGCAGGATGTTCGGCGCGACCCTTGCCGATCTGCCGACGGCGCAAAGCACGCTCGGCGAGATGGCGACCGCAATCGACGCCGCAGCGCTTCTGACCTGCCGCACGGCGTGGCAGCGCGACGTGCAGAAGCGGCCGACGACCCGCGAGGCCGCAATGGCCAAGATGACCGCGACCGAGAATGCGCAATGGGTCATTGACCAGGCCCTGCAGCTCTTCGGCGGTCGTGGCGTGCGCGTTGGCGAGATCACCGAGCGGCTCTATCGCGAGATCCGCGCCTTGCGCATCTACGAGGGCGCGACCGAAGTTCAAAAGCTCATCATCGGCCGCGAGCTGATGAAGGGCACGGGACGATAACGAGGGGTGCCGAATGCGCATGATTTAAAGGCGCCGTTCGGCGATCACGCTTCATTAGCCTGGCCGGATTGCATCCGCGCCGCGCTGTCACAACATCTGGAGACGACCCATGCACACCATCCTGCAACCTGAAGGTTGGGCAAAGCCGATCGGTTACGCCAACGGCGTCGCTGCCAGAGGCCGCACGGTTTTCGTCGGCGGCCAGATCGGCTGGAATGCACAATCCGAGTTCGAAACGGACGATTTCGTGGAGCAGGTGCGCCAGACGCTGAAGAATGTCGTCGCCGTGCTCGCGGCCGGAGGCGCCGGGCCGCAGCATATTACCACGATGACGTGGTATTTCACCGACAAGCAAGAATATGTCGGCAACCTGCGCGGCATCGGCCAGGCCTATCGCGACATCATCGGCAGGCATTTCCCGGCCATGGCGGCGATGCAGGTGGTCTCATTGGTGGAAGACCGCGCCAAGATCGAGATCCAGGTCACCGCCGTCGTCCCCGATTGAGGTTTGCCGACATGGCCCACATCCCATTTTCAAAGAGCGTTTCCGCTCGCCTTCGAGACAGTGTTTTCGTCGTCGTCATCGACAACCCGCCCGTCAACGCCCTCTCCGCAGATGTGCGCTCCGGCTTGATGGCGGCACTCGATCACGTTGCCTCTCTCGACGCGGCAACAGGCATCGTCCTGACGGGTGCCGGCAGCACCTTCATCGGCGGGGCCGATATCAAGGAGTTTGGCAAACCATCGGTCGAACCGATGCTTCCCGAGGTAATCGAGCGCATCGAGGCGTTTGGCAAGCCGGTCGTGGCTGCGGTAAACGGCGCCGCCCTTGGCGGAGGTTGCGAGGTGGCCCTTGCCTGCCACGGCCGCATCGTCGGCGAGAAGGCATCGTTCGGGCTTCCCGAAGTGAAGCTCGGGATCGTGCCCGGTGCCGGCGGGACACAACGTCTGCCGCGCTTGATCGGCTTGGTCGCAGCCATCGACCTCATCGGCTCAGGTCGTGCCGTCAAGACGGGTGAAGCCGTGGCGCTTGGGCTTGCTGATGGTATCGCCACTGATCCTGTTGGCGCGGCCATCGCGCTCGCACACGAATTTACCGGAAAGCCGCTGCGCCGCACTGGCGTGATTTGCGTTCCACCCGCGGAGGACCCCGCGGCGGTCAGCGCGGCGGAAGCGAAAGTGCTGGCGAAATCGCGCGGCCAGTCCGCCCCCGCGGAGGCCATTCGTCTCGTCAAGGCAACAGGCGAACTCGACCTCAGACAGGGATTGGCAGAGGAACGCGCCACTTTCCTGCGTTTGCGCGATTCCAGCGAGTCCGCTGCCCTGCGGCACATCTTCTTCGCCGAGCGCGCCGCGGGAAAGGTCGAGGGGCTCGACAAAGCCTCGTCGCGCAAGATCGAGACCGTCGCCGTCGTCGGCACCGGGCTCATGGGATCCGGCATTGCGGTCTCCGCCTTGACCTCCGGCCACCGCGTGATCGCACTCGAGCAAACCCCGGAAGCAGCCGCCAGCGGCAAGGCACGCATCGCCGAGACCCTGGACAAATCGGTGCGCTCTGGACGGTTGACCGCGGGTGGACGCGACGACTGCCTCGCCCGATTGCAGACGACAGCAGAGGCTAAGGACCTTGTGAAGGCCGACCTCGTCATCGAAGCGGTCTTCGACGACCTCACGGTCAAGACCGACCTGTTTCGCAGGCTTGACGGCATCGTCAGAGCCGACGCCATTCTTGCTACCAATACGAGCTACTTAAATCCCGACGCGATTGCCGCCGCCACGGCCGATCCGTCGCGCGTGGTCGGGCTCCATTTCTTCTCGCCAGCCAATGTGATGCGACTTGTCGAAGTCGTCGATTGCGCCAAGACAGCGCCAGAGGTCCTGGCCAGCGCCCTCGCCTTTGTCAAAGGCCTCGGCAAGCTGCCGGTGGTCTGCGGCGTCACCGAAGGCTTCATCGGCAACAGTATCTTCTCGGCCTATCGGCGCGAGGCGGAATTCATGTTGGAGGATGGCGCGCTGCCCCAGGAGATCGATGCCGCGCTCGAAGCCTATGGCTTTCCGATGGGTATCTTCGCCGTCAACGACATGGCCGGGCTGGAAATTGCCTGGGCACGCCGCAAACGCCAGGCGGCGACGCGGGACCCTGCCGCACGTTACGTCGAAATCGCCGACCGGCTTTGCGAGGCGGGTCGCCTCGGCCACAAGAGCGGTCGCGGCTGGTATGCCTATCCCGATGGCAAGCGGACCATTGATCCCGAGGTGACCGCGGTGATCGAGGCGGCGCGGGCGGCCAAGAACATTGCGTCGCGCAGTTTCACCCCCGCGGAGATCATGAGCCGGCTCTTGAAGGCGATGGTCGATGAAGGAACGGCACTGCTTGCCGACGGCGTCGCCGCGCGTCCCGGCGACATCGACGTAGTGATGATCAACGGCTACGGATTCCCGGCGCACCGAGGTGGGCCGATGTTCGCTGCAGAGCAAAACAAGGACCAGCCCCATGCGTGAAGCCTATCTCATCGGCGGCGTACGCACGCCGATCGGTCGCTACGGCGGCGCCCTGTCGAGCGCGCGGGCCGACGATCTCGCCGCCCACGTGATCCGCGAGGCGCTGGCGCGTTTTGCAAGTGTTCCGGCCGACGCGATCGACGAGGTTGTCTTCGGTTGCGCCAACCAGGCGGGAGAGGACAATCGCAACGTCGCCCGCATGGCGGCCTTGCTTGCCGGGCTGCCGGATACGGTGGCGGGAACGACGATCAACAGGCTTTGCGGTTCGGGCCTCGATGCCGTCGGCTACGGCGCACGCGCGATCCGGCTGGGCGAGGCGGAGGTTGTTATCGCCGGCGGTGTCGAGAGCATGTCACGCGCGCCGTTCGTCATGCCGAAGGCCGAAAGCCCGTTTCAACGCAGCACCGAGATCCACGACACGACCATCGGCTGGCGCTTCGTCAATCCGCTGATGAAAGAGCGATACGGGATAGACCCCATGCCGGACACGGCCGAAAACGTCGCGACAGAGTTTTCGATCACGCGTGAAGATCAGGACGCCTTTGCGTTGCGCAGCCAGGCGCGCGCAGCGACCGCGCAAAAGAACGGGCGGTTCGCCCGCGAAATCGCTCCCTATCCGATGAGGGGGCGAAGGGGCGACACGACGTACATCGAAAAGGACGAACACCCACGTGAGACCACCCTCGAAAAGCTTGCCAGCCTGCCGACGCCCTTTCGCGCCAATGGCACGGTAACCGCCGGCAATGCGTCCGGCGTCAACGACGGGGCGGCCGCACTCGTGCTCGCCTCCGATCGCGCTGTCGAACGCTACGGTCTTGAGCCCCTCGCCCGGATCGACGGAATGGCAACGGCAGGTGTTGCGCCACGCATCATGGGCATCGGCCCCGTCAATTCCACCCGAAAGCTGCTTGAACGTCTCGGCCTTGGCATCGGCGACATCGATATCGTCGAGCTCAACGAGGCTTTCGCGGCGCAGGCTCTCGCCTGCATGCGGCAATTGGGGCTTGCCGACGACGCGTCCCACGTCAATCCCAATGGCGGCGCCATCGCACTCGGCCATCCGCTGGGCATGTCGGGTGCGCGCCTGGCGCTTACCGCCGCACTGGAGCTTGAGGCCCAAGGTGCGAAGCACGCGGTTGCGGCCATGTGTATCGGCGTCGGACAGGGTATCTCGATGCTTCTGACGCGGCGGTGACGCCGGCCTCGCGGAAGTATTGACCTTCGAAGTCGGGGCCCGATCCGCAGCTACTGGGGACTTTGAGGATGCCTGCAGGAGAATCGGGCAGGAAGCCTAAATCTTGCTTTGCTCTCTCATGGCGTGGCCATCATCTCGCTAACTGCAATGTCCGAGACGTCCTTGCCACTCACATTCTGAAGCAAACCAGGTCCTACGAGCAGGCAAGTTGCGCATTCCAAAACACGCCAGAGATGGTTGCCAACCAATACGGCGGCTTCTTGCCACAAGACACAGCATAGCCCTTTTCAGCCCACCATTTGAGAATTCCTGTTCAAGGCGAGTTTCTGGCGCGGATCGCAACACTCTCAGAAGCCAGCTTCTTTCTGATGGCGCACGGCGAGGATTGGCAAAGTGTCTTCATCAATACGGTAGGGCATGACCCATCCGCTGCCCCCAAAATCAATGAGCCACTCTCGATGTTGATCAGGTAGATCGTCAATGAGGCGCCCTACACTGGGATGTGCACCAAGAGCTTGCACACCCTTGAGAATGGCTTCACCCGCTCGCTTGGCGGCCGATGGACTTTTAGGCAGCAAGAACTCCCGCAGGCGTTCAAGGTCACGAACAGCTGCTGAAGCGAAGACTATTTGTGGCATTCAGGTGCGGCGCTCTCGTCGTCCATTCCCCACGTCGACAGCCATTTTCCGACCTCGTCCGCCGTGGCATGAAGGCCGGTTGCCTGAAACTCCTCCCACGCGTTGACCGTGTCTTGCCGTAAAGCCTTTCGTTTCTCTTCACGCTCCACATATTGCGCAATAGCTTCGCGCATGATCCAGTGAGACGAGCGCCGGCGGCCTTCGGCCAAATTTTGAACGCGACCTTTCAACTCATCATCGAGCTTGAGGGGCGTTGGGGATGTCATGGCAGCTCCATAGTTAAAGGCAATACCTGGCGCTAATATAGATGGCACCATTTCTCTTGCCTATTATTCAGTCCAACCTTCGCACATGACAACCGACAAATTCCCTCGCCTTGAACGGACTTGACCCGCGGATATGCTGCTCGCCCTGGGTTCATTGGGGCGCAGGACGGCTGCCCAGAACCGGAAATGTAGCCCTTCCGACGAGCACAGTTGGGTTATGCCCATACAACGGCGCTCGCCCCGCCGGCCTCGATTGGCTCGGCTTCGACGAGGTCTTGCGCGCCCTTCGATCCTAGTCGAGGACGGCTGCGAGCAGAGCTAAATCAAGGCGCCGACCGAGCGCGGCGTTCTATTTTCTGGATCTTCTATCGTCGCAACATAGGCACTGCGGTGGCTGTGGCCGATGCATGCGGAAGTCACCAGTCGATCGTTTTACTCTGGACCAGCGGATGGTAGAGTTTTCCGGTCTATCTCAGGGAAGCGGGCTGGTAGTGCTTCCCTGATTCATCAGCGAGATCGGTACCTTGTTGCCGATCGCACCATGGGTGCCGAAACTCATTGTAGTCGCTGCGCCAATCCTCCATCGTTTCGCGGGCGTCCGCAAGGGTCAGGAACCAATGCTGGTTCAGGCACTCCGCTCGGAAGCGGACGTTGAAGGCTTCGGTAAAAGCATTGTCCGTGGGTTTACCCGGCCGTGAGAAATCCAGGATCACGCCCTTGGCATAGGCCCACAGGTCGAGATCGCGGGACACAAATTCCGTCCCTTGATCGGCACGGATCGTCTTCGGATAGCCAACCTGGCGGCACACCCGTTCCAGCGTGTGCACGACGTCTTCACCGCGATAGCTGTGACGCGGATCAAGCACCCGCACGTAGCGTGAGAAGGTGTCGATCACCGCAGCGCAAACGCAACGCGTTTGTCGCGAGAACCCGCAGTTTCTTTCCGGTCGCGAGCTGATCGTGCACGAAGTCCATCACCCACACGTCGTTCGGACCGATTGATCGTTGACGGATAGACGGTTCCGATCTTGATCTTGCGTCTTGCCTTGCCGGCAGCCGAGCGCACCACCTCAGTACGGCAATGCCGTCCGCCGCCAACGTCCGGATGAGTGCGAACACATTCTGGACAAGCTTTGGGGAACGCGCCGCGGAGGGCTCATCCGTAACGACCAGCTTCAGCCGAAGCACCAGTGCCCGTGCGATCGCGGCGGCTCGCCCGGAAGAGGGTGCGGGTATAGTCGTGCTGCATGTCGCCGGTGCGCAATTGCGCGCGCGTCAGCATTTCGACTGCGCGGGCGTTCTGCATCACCATCAATCGATCGCACATATAGGAGATGACCGCGAGGTCGTGGCTGACAATGACAAAGGTCAGGTTAAGCTCACGACGAAGGCGGTTGAGGAGGTTGAGGATTTCGGCTTGTACCGAAACGTCGAGCGCCGAGGTCGGCTCGTCGAGCAGCAGCACCGTTGGTGATAGCGACAGTGCGCGAGCGATCGCCACGCGCTGGCGTTGGCCGCCGGACAGTTCGTGCGGGAAGCGGAACCGGTGTGCCTCCGTCAGCCCGATCATCTCCAGCAACTCGACTGTGCGGGCATCCACATCCGACATGCGGTTGATCAGCATCGGCTCGGCGATGGCCTGGCCGATCGTGTAGCGGGGATGCAGCGAGGCATAGGGGTCCTGGAACACCATCTGCGCCACACGCACGAGGTCGCGCCGCCTTCCCTTGCGCAGATCTATATCACCGATGCGGATATCACCGGTCCAATGGCGATTGAGACCCATGACTGTACGCAAGACGGTCGATTTTCCCGAGCCGCTTTCGCCGACGAGACCGAAGCTCTCGCCGCTCTCCACTGAGAGGCTGACGTTCTGCACCGCGACGGCGCTGCCGAAATGGACGCTGAGATTGTCGATGCGGATCATGGGCGGGCCTCTCCCCAGCTTGCGTCGCGCGCAAGGGTTGGCAGTGGTGTCAGCGGCCCGTCGATAGCGGGCAGGCAGGCGAGCAGGCCCCGCGTATAGGGATGTACCGCCTCGTGCATGCGTCGCGCATCCAGCGTCTCGACGATCCGACCGGCATACATGACAAGTACCCGGTCGCAGAAACGCGAGACGAGGTTGAGGTCGTGGCTGATGAAGACAAGGCCCATGCCGCGGCGCCTGACCAGTTCGTCCATGATCTCGAGCACCTGCACCTGCACGGTGACGTCGAGGGCGGAGGTGGGTTCGTCAGCGATCAGCAGTTCCGGCTCGCGCACCACCATCATGGCGATCATCACCCGCTGGCCCATGCCGCCAGAGAGTTCGTGTGGATAGAGGTCGTAGACGCGCTCCGGCGCGCGAATATGCACGGCTTCCAACACGTCGAGTACCATCCGCCGCACCTTTGCTCCCGACAGAGATCGGTCACCAAGCCGGATCGCCTCGGCGATCTGCCTGCCAACGCGCATGACCGGGTTGAGCGAAAATTTCGGGTCTTGGAGGATCATGCCCATGCGATTGCCGCGCAGTTGCCGACGTACCCGCGGAGGGGCCTTAAGCAGGTCGATGCCGGCAAAGGACATGACATCAGCCGAGACGCGCGCATGCTCCGGCAGAACGCCCATCAGGGCGCGGCTGGAGAGACTCTTTCCCGAGCCGCTTTCGCCGACGATGCCGAGCTTTTCCCGGCCGACCTCGAAGGAGACGCCCTTGACCGCCTCGATCATTGTGCCGCCCTCGCCGGCAAAGGCGATGCGCAAGTTTTCCACGGTGACAAGCGTCTCGCTCATGCGCGCCTCCTTAAGTGCGGGTCGAGCAGGTCGCGCATGGCATCGCCCAGAAGGTTGAAGCCGAGGCTAACGATGAAGATCGCGAGACCAGGCATCGTTGCCACCCACCATTGATCGAAGATGAACTTGCGGCCGGTCGAGATCATTGCGCCCCATTCCGGCAGCGGCGGCTGCGCGCCAAGTCCGATGAAGCCGAGGCCAGCGGCCGTCAGGATAATGCCGGCCATGTCGAGCGTCATGCGCACGATAACCGAGGAGAGGCACATCGGCATGATATGGCGGAAGACGATGCGGAACTCTGAGCCGCCGGCCAGCCTGACGGCGTTGACATAGTCACTGTCGCGCACGATCAGCGCTTCGGCCCGCGCCAGCCGCGCATAGGGCGGCCAGGCGGTGAGCGTGATCGCCAGCGCCGCATTGACGATGCCAGGCCCGAGCGCGGCAACAAAAGCAAGCGCCAGTAGCAGTTTCGGAACGGCAAGGAACACGTCGGTGATGCGCATGAACACCGCATCGACCCAACCGCCCGACGTTCCCGCCACCGCGCCGATGATGAGGCCGATCGGCGCAGATGTCGCCACGACCAGCCCCACGATGAGCAGGGTCAGCCGGGCGCCGTAGAGGATGCGGGAGAAGATATCACGACCCAGTTCGTCCGTGCCAAGCCAGTTCTCAAAGCTCGGCGGCGAAAGGCGATGCACGAGATCGGGCAGGTAGGGATCATGGGTCGCGAGAAGCGGCGCGAAGACTGCGCTCGCCAGCAGCACGCCGAGGATGGCAAGGCCAATCATGCCGAGCGGATTACCGGCAAAACGGCGGGCGAATTTGGTGAATTCACTGAGACGCGCGCGCCGGAGCTGGCGGCGGGTCTCGGCATGGGTGAGGTTGACGGCGGTCATGGCGGCCTCCTACCGGCGGCGAAGGTTGGAGCGCGGATCGAGCATCTGGTAGACGACGTCCGAGACCATGTTGAGCAGAATGAACACGGCGCCGACCAGCACCGTGCCGCCGAGCACGGCATTGATGTCGGCCCTAAAGAGCGATGAGGCTATGTAGTTGCCGATGCCCGGCCAAGCGAAGACGGTCTCGACAAGCACGGAGCCTTCCAGCAGGCCGCCATAGGAAAGTGCGATCACCGTGACGAGCGGGATGGCGGCATTGCGCAGCGCATGCAGCATCACCGCGCGATATTCGGTCGCCCCCTTGAGGCGGGCCGTCAGCACATATTCCCGCGACAACTGGTCGAGCATCATCGAGCGCGTCATGCGCGAGATGTAGGCGAGGCTGTAATAGCCAAGCAGCGCTGCCGGCAGCACAATATGGCTCAAGGCATTGCCGAAGACTTCCCACTCGCCTGATAGAAGCGAGTCGATCAACAGCGAACCGGTGACCGGTTTGACGATGCCCTGATAGAAGACGTCGATCTGGCCAGGACCAGACACCCAGTCGAGCCGGGAATAAAAGACGAAGAGACCGACCAGTCCGAGCCAGAAGATCGGCACGGAATAGCCGATGAGGCCGACAAAGCGGATCACGTAGTCGGGCCATTTGTCGTGCCAATAGGCAGCGGCCACGCCCGCCGGCACGCCGATGAGCGTGCCGGCCAGAAGGCCGAGCGTCGCAAGTTCCAACGTCGCGGGAAAGAAGCCGGAAAGGTCCGAGAGCACGGGCCGGTTGGTGACGAAAGACGTGCCAAAATCGCCCCGAACGAGCTTTCCGGCATAGGCGAGGAACTGCTGCCAGAGCGGCTTGTCGAGGCCCATTTCGAGGAAGACGCGCTGGTAGACCTCCTCGCTCGCCTTCTGTCCGACCACCGACAGGACCGGATCAATCGGCACAACGCGGCCGATACAAAAGGTGAGTGCCACCAGGCCAATGAGCGTGATGCCCACGGTGAGGAGAAGCGTGAGGATCCGGCCGGTGACACCGAGAACCCGGTTGATGAGAACTGCCGGCACGAACCACTCCGTTTGCTTGACTGGGATTGACCTCGGACGCGACCGGTGCCGGAGCCCCGTTCGCGGCCGAAACATGGGTTCGGACGGCTACTTGGTTACGTTCCAGTAGCGGTCGTCGGCGAAGGTCTGCCCGAGGACGACCCCCTTGACCGAACTGCGCACGCCGACCTTTCGGACCTGCTGGAACATGTAGAGGAAGGGCGAGGTGTCGGTGTGGGCCTTCTGGAGGGTTTCATACATCGCCCGGCGCTTGTCCGTATCCTGCTCGCGCACGGCCGCCATCGTATCCTGCGACAGGCTTCCAGCGTTCCAGCCAAATCGATCGGCAAGGCCGGTGGAACCGTCCGGCGCGTCCTGCTTGTTCACGGCAAAGGCCTTGGCGTTGGAGTGCGGGTCGGGATAGTCCGGCCCCCACAGGCCGAGCCAGATGTCGAGGTCTGACGAGCGGTAGCGTTCCAGCCACTGCTGACCGTCGACCACTTCAAGGTTCAACTTGACGCCGGCCTGCGCCATGGTCGCCTGGATCGCCTGGGCGAAATCCGTGTAGGGCGGCGTGTTCCAGACAACGGTATCCAGCGTGAACTCACCCGAAATTCCAGCCTCGCCCAACAGCGCTTTCGCCTTCTCGATATCGAGCTTGTACGGATTGTAGTCGATTTCGCCGAGGAAACCCTTCGGCACCAGCGTCTGGTGGACTTCCACCGTGCCGCGCGAGATCGTGTCGGCGATGCCCTGGTAGTCGACCAGATACTTCAGCGCCTGCACGACCTTGGGCTTGGCCAGGTGCTCGTTCCTGACGTTTAGGCCCATGTAGTAGATGGTTCCGGAACGACCGTCGACGAAGCCGACGTCCGGGTTCTCCTCGATTGCGCCGAAATCATCCGGGCCGAGTTTGTTGGCGATGTCGATGTCGCCCTTTTCGAGCAACAGGCGCTGCGCGGCGCTTTCGGGAATGTGCTGGAGGAAGATCCGCTCCAGGCCTCCGGTCTCGCCGGTATAGTTGGGGTTGCGGGTCAACATGATCGACTGCTTGGGCTCCCAGCGCGTGAGCACATACGGGCCGGAACCGGCGGAGTTCTCAGCCTTCAGCCAAGCGTTGCCGAAGTCGCCATTGACCTCGTGCTCCTGCACCAGCTTGGAGTCGACGATGCCGCCGACATAGGAAGACAGACAGTAATAGAGGAACGACGGCGCATAGGTGTCACCGATCTCGATGGCCAGCGTCATGTCGTCAGTCGCCTTGATGCGATCCTTGACGTTCTCAGGCGTGAAGCCGAACTGGGTGAGGATGAAGGCAGAGCGCGACTTCATCTGCACGACGCGGCGCAGCGAATATTCCGCATCCCTCGCCGTCACCGGGTTGCCGGAGGCGAACTTCAGGCCCGGACGCATCTTGAAGGTATGGGTCTTGCCGTCCGGCGACGCCGTCCAGCTTTCGGCGAGCACGCCGATGATCTTGCTGGAATCGTCGGTCGCTGCAGTCAGAAGCGGCTGGTAGATCTGATTTGCCGCAAGCACGCCGCCAACCTCCGAAACCTCGCCCGGATCAAGCGTGATGATATCGTCGATGGCATCGGCCACGACGAGCGTGTTCTTCGGCGTTTCGGCCAGGGCTTGGCCAGTCGCCAGTGCCAGCACGAGCGCAGCCCCGTTGATCAGTTTTTTCACGCGCATTTTTCCTCCTTCAGGCGTGAAGGGTTTCACCTTTCGCCGCCTGCCCCCGCGTTACGTTGTTTGAAATGCCTGTCCGCTTTCCGGCCCGGTCCTGTGACGCAGATACCGCACCGACGAAGCGGCCTCCCCTGGGAGCGACCTCCATCACTCCATCCTGAAACTTTAGTCAGGCTAAAGTTTATAGGGGGCACTTGTCAATCGGTCTCGTGACAATTTCTGGGAGAACTGAAGTGGCTGCTCCGCCCCCCTCACCGCTCCGGTATGATCCGCGTCGTGCCAACCCAAAGTTCCCGCGCCTCGCCGGAACCGACATTGCGTGCACGGTGTGGCAGCGATGCGGGAAAGTGTAGTGTATCTCCTGCCGTGAGCAGATACTCGCGATCGCCGACCTCGTAGTGCATCTCACCCTCGATGACATAGAGGAAGTCTTCGCCCTCGTGGCGTGTCACATCCGAGACGTATCCGGGAGGCATGTGCGTGATACAGCTATTGAGAAGCGCCCCGGGAAAACCGCGCTGCAACAGTTGGTACACCCGCTCTTCCGCCTCGAGACTGTAGTTGTGGCGCTCGCTAGCGTGCGAGACCACGGAGTGGGTACGCTGCGGCGCTTGCGGCAGAAAGGCCTCAACACTGGCCTCCAAACTGGAGGCGAGGTTGCAAAGCGAGATCAAAGAGGGCGTCGAAAGGCCGCGCTCTACTTGACTGACAAAGCCCTCACTGAGGCCGGCCTCGCGCGCAACCTGCCTCATCGTCTTGCCGATCTCCTTGCGTCGCTGTCGAAGCGCACGCCCGAGTGAAACGGCAGGTGGAAAAAGAGGGGATCGCTCAGGGGCCTTCTGCGGCGCCTCCCGATCGTTGAAGCTCATGTTGTCTTTCCGCATTTGCTGGCCTGAGAAAACTTTAGCGCCACTAAAGTGATTCATGCAAGTTAAAATAGAGGCTGGGTTGTTGATTTGCGCTGAAGGCCGACCTGGGATTGGCGCGGAGAAGTGCCTCTCCTTAGGGATGTTTCGGGTGGATTTGCCGCCAACGGAGTGATCCAGCAGCGTCAGCACATGGGTCTTGGTCGGAAGGCCGGACTTCAGCACCATGCCTGCAGCACGGCTTCTTCGTGGTGCTGAAGAACAAGCGATGAGGGGCGCGCGCCTCATGATGTGCTCGGGCGAGCTCTGTTCGGTCGCCGGGTGGAAATCGATGGATTCTGGACGATCTACCACGTCTTCAACGGCAAACCTGCCGAGGAGGAACGTAGCGGTCCAGCACCTCTTCGGCTCACCTGCCCGCCCTGACCAGCGACCGCGCGATATCGATGATGTCGTCACGAGCGGCTGTCGGGTCATCCTTGGACCAGGCGACCCCAAGCCCGATCCGGAAATCAACACCCCTGACCCGACTGGGAAAAACAGACGTTCCGATCGATACGTTATGCGATTTTTCGGCACAAACAGTGAAGAAATCGACATTTGAGGCGCGAGCTTAATTATGGAACAAGCCTGCACGGTCGTTCCGTGAACTGGTGAAGGATGGCTGCATCCGGCGGCGCGCCCGCAACGCGACGTCTCTCACGATTTCGGTCTGTGCCGTGGATGGTTCCAGCGGTACGGGTAGACCCGGTGACGCAATCTCAACCTGGCCGACATGGCGGTGCACAAGTCATTGAGTGTGATCGCTTCGAGCGAAGCAATCGAAAGATGTGGAAACCGCCGCCATCACATTGTCCTTCGAAAGTCGGAATGGAATGTTTCGAAGCAAGCGCCCAACGCTCCGATTCGCGAGATCAAGCGAATATCCGAGGTCAATCTGTTGCCCTGCCGTGAAATGAGAGGCGCCAACCTCGCAACACCATCACGTGCCCAGATCAGGCTAGCTACCACATAAGCCACAGGAGGATTTTATATTGGCCACCGCGACGTTTCAGTCGAATGCAACAGGCTTCGCTGGATTCAATCCGCAAATAGCAGCGCTTTCCATTTGCGCACTTTCAGCCATGGCAGCGATATTCTACCTGGCACCTCCCAAAGGCTTGCCCTGGAGTGAACCCGCCGTGGAATTTACGTCCGAGGCCGACCCTTCAAAAGGCACGGTTGCCGCAGCCCCCCCGAAGTTCGAGATTGTATTTAGCGACGGTGACCGCGGGCTGATGGTCTATGGCGGTTATGTCTATGTCGTACGACTCGGTGACAAGCTGCCGGATGGCAGTCGAGCGATCGGGTTCGAAAAGCAGGAAGGAAGTTGGTCCGCAATGACACTGTAGGAGGCGTATCAGGTGCTGGCTCTGTGGATGTTAACGGAACGTTAACGCTCGTATCAGGCGCACCAGTCCTGCCCTCCCCGGCGGCATTGCCTGTCATAGCGAACTGGCGCAACCCTTTCGTTAAGGACTTGTAAACCAGTGTTTTGGGTGGTGCATGATGATGAACGAAACGTTGTACAATGGCTTGCCGGAGATCGAGCATGCCCCTATCCCGCAAGAGAGCGCCCCGATCGGCGAGTATGCCGTCCAGGGCATACCCCTCGTGATTGAGGCCGTCCTCGGCCGGACGCGATTGACTGTGGCACAGCTTTCCAAGCTGCATCGCGACGATCACATCGATCTCGACACCAATTTTGGAGATCCGGTGGACCTCAAGGTCAACGGCACAGTCATTGGCCGGGGCGAGATCGTTTTCGACGAATCCAAGACCGCCATCGGCGTCAAGATCGTAGAGATTTCGCACGGCAGGCGCCGGTAACTGACACCAGAAGCTTTCGGCCCGAAAACCTGCCAAGCCCGAACTGGCGCTTTTGGTTGCGCAAAAGACATTTCTGGCAGGATTGGACGATTACGTTGAACGGGCAAGAGGTGGGGGTGCCAGCCTTCTACAGTGGCAAATTTGGCGAGCGCCGCACTGAGGCGCTGCCTGCCGGACGGCATAAGGATCAGTATCTTCGACGTGCGGCTTAAAAAGCGAAAGAGCGGCGCACGCTGTCCGCACGGCCGCTCGATTGATTGTTCCTGGACCCGAGACGGTCCGATCCTATCGCAACGGCAAGGCCACCGGCCGGATCGGCGCCGCATCCGCGCCTCGGAACTTCAACGAGGCGCCGACAAACGCGAACTCGTAGACGCGATCCTTCGACAGCCCCTCCAGGTTGACGAGCTCGATGATCGGCGTGCCCTGTTGCGCGAGCAAATAGGTGTGCACCGGAACGTAGTTGTTCTCGGTTTCGGCAGGAAACGCCTCGAAGCTGAGATTATCGGCGCCCACCACTATCGCACCACCAACTTCAACCAGGAACCTGGCCGCGTCGATGCTCAAGCCCGGAGGATTGCTCATATAGGCGGCGGCGTTCTCGTAGTGCTGCATGCGACCGGTGCGGATCAAAACCACATCACCCTGTTGCAGTTTCACACCTTGGCTGTCGAGCGCCTCCTGCAGATCCTTACGCGTCACCCGGTAATTATCCGGAAGCATCTGCATGCCCTTGGCTGCCGCAACATCTATCATGACACCACGTGCGATGATCGGCGGCAGCTTTTCAGCGCCTGTGACAGTCCAGCCCTGATCGCCCAGATGATCGATTGCGGCATAGCCGTTCCAAATCTTGCCGTTCAAGCCGAAGTGGTTCAGCGCGTCGAGATGTGTTCCCATATGGGCATACATCGATACGGCCGAGCCGGTGTAGCTGACGTGGTCGTTCATTTCCTTGCCGACGTTCATCGGGTCGGAAACCGCGGTGCCATGCGGCGTGTGGGTCATCCACATCTGGTATGGCGGGTCGCCCGCCGCCTCCCAACTTGGCATGCCGATGAAATACTCGACCGCGAGATCGTAGGACCTGCTGCCGTCGATACGCCCCAGGATCGCGGCGCGCGATTGCGGTGTAATCAGGTTGAGACGCCCGATTTCATCCTTCGGGCCCCACGGGCTCTTGCCCACCTCCTGCGCGAAGGCCGAGCCGCCGAGGAGCCCGGCGACGAGGGAGGCAGCCAAGGCGCGGTTGATAATTCTGGTGTTGAACATGATGAACTCCTTCTTCTCGCTTGCTCCGATATCGGGAAGCTGGGCTCATCCTATTGATAGCCATTTCGAGAATAATCAGCGATAAGATGAAAACATATTTCACACTGGAGAAAATATGGATCTGTTGGCCGCCATGCGCTCCTTCCGTCGCGTCGTCGAGTTGCAGAGCTTCAGCAAGGCTGCTGAAGAACAGGGACAATCGAATGCGTCGGTCAGCAAGCAGATCCTTCAGCTGGAGGCGCGTCTGGGCACCGTGCTGATCGTGCGCACGACGCGACGCATGAGCCTCTCGGAAAGCGGGCGCAGCTACTTCACCGAATGTTGCAGGCTGCTCGACGAGCTCGATCACCTGGAACGCACGACATCCGGGGAAACCGGCGAAATCAATGGCCGACTTCGAATAAACGCACCCTTGTCCTTCGGACTGACCGTTCTCGCGCCGATGCTTGCCCGTTTCATGACGCATCATCCGAAACTGAGGGTTGACGTGACGCTTGACGATCACCTGCTTGACGTCGTTTCGGAGGGGTTCGACGTCTCTATTCGCGTGCGCGCAGCGCTCACGGATTCATCGCTGATTGCCAAGCGGCTGGGAGACGTCGAGCAATTCATCTGCGCGGCGCCCGCTTACCTGTCGGCGAGCGGCACTCCGGCAATTGTCGCCGATCTGAAGAACCACCATTGCCTGGCCTACCGCCTCGCCGACCAACCCGGCAGCTGGGTGCTGGAAGGTCCCGATGGCGCCACAAGCATCAATTTGCCCGCACGCTTCGTTGCCGACAACAGCCTGATGCTGTGCGAGATGATCCAGTCCGGCATCGGCATCGGCGTCTTGCCATCCTTTATCGCCAAGCCGCTGCTCGGCAACGGCAAACTCATGCGGGTCTTGCCACAGCACACGCTTGCCCGGCGCAGCATCTTCGCGATCTACCCCACCAACCGCCTGCTTCTGCCCAAGGTGAAGCTCTTCACCGAATTTCTCGCGAGCGAGCTTCGGCAAGCAGGTTTCTAACGGTTTTTGCCCGCCTACCGACACTCGCATATCAAACCACCGGCTAAGCGCAGCCCGTCGCGAGCGAGCCCCGAGATTGCCTGTCGCGCGCCCGACACCTGGCGATCACGCAATTTTGCGTCGCTGCGCCTCGCCTGCGCCGCGCTTCGGTCGATAATGAGCGGAAACCAACCGAAAGATCGGCGATGCATGGCGCGGTGTTCAGGGTATTGCAAACTGCGCTGCTGCTGGTGCTCATGCCTGCAAGCGCACCGGCGGCCGAGTTGCCACGATCGGGCAACCTGGTGTTCGACCGCGTCATCGCGCTGGTGAACTCCGAGTTTCACGACGAAACCGCGCTGGACCGCTTCAACGAAACTGCGAAGAAAGCGATCGGATACGTGAGCCTGACGCTGCCCCAACGCAGTTCGATCGCACGCGTGGACGCCGCCATCGACCGATCACTGGCGAGCCTGCAGGCCTCGCACAACGGCCGCTTCAAACCCGACACGATCGCCTATTTCGAGTTAAGCGACATCTTTCGCTTCGCAATCCGCAACGACCTGCCGCGGTTGTTTCCGCCCAAAGGAGACGTCAGCTATCCCGGGATCGGCCTGGTCACGCACATGATAGGCAACAAGCGGTTCGTGAGCGATGTCTATGATGGTTCGCCGGCGGCCAAGGCGGGCGTGGTGATGGGCGATGAGATGCTTTCCGTCGATGGCTTGCCCTATCGTGAGATCGCCTCCTTCCAGGGAAAGGTCGGGCAGTCGGTCGACATCCACCTGCGCCGCCGGGCTGATGCGGCGCCGACAAGTATCAAGGTCGCTGTCGAACGGCTGCGGCCGCTGCAAACGTTCGAAAAAGCGATAGAGAACAGTATCGCCGTGAGCGAGCGCAACGGGCGAAAGATCGGCTATCTTCGTTTCTGGACATTGTCGACGCGTGACGGGCTGGACATCGTCGCTCACGCGCTTTCCGACGGCCGCCTGAGCGGCGTCGACGGCGTGATCGTGGATCTTCGCGGACGCTGGGGCGGCGGTGCGGCGGACGCAGCTGAACTCTTCGTCGGCGACACGCCAACGTTCCGGTTGATCCCGCGGCATGGGCAGGCAACGCTCGCGAATGTTCGCTGGCGTGGTCCGGTGGTTGCATTGATCGACGACGGAACGCGCAGCGGCCTTGAGCTTTTCGCCTATGCGATGAGGATCAACGGCATTCCTCTTGTGGGCCAGCGCACCGCTGGCGCCTTATTGGCAGGCCGGGCCTATATTCTGCCCGATGACAGCCTGCTCGAAATTGCCGTCTCCGATGCGGTTATAGACGACAACGTCCGACTGGAGGGAAACGGCATAGCTCCGGACATTCCCGTCGACCTTCCGCTTGCCTATGCCGCCGGCCGTGATCCGCAACGGGAAGCCGCAGAGTCAGAGATGCTTCGCCTTCTTTCAGGTGGCAGCTCCGAACGAAGCGTCAGGCCGGGCGAACCGCCACCGACACGGTGATGGCGGCCGTCATACTCGCCATCTGCACGGCCAATCAGGCCGCCGCCTGCGCCCCGACAATTTCCCGACCGAGCCTGACGACCTCTTCGACGAGCAGCTTCAGGTCCCGGCGTTTGGTGCGGTGATTGTTGATCGCGACCCGCAGACAATGTTCGCCGTGCACGGTGGTGTCGGAGAGAACAGCCGTCCCCTCATCCTGCAGGCGCAACATGATCTCGGTATTGAGCGCCTTCAGTTCGTCGCCGTGTTTTCCCTCGCAACGGTATCGGAAGCAGACGATGTTGATGTTGGTCGGCGCCACCAGTTCAAGCGAAGGCTCCGCCTCGATCAAGTCGCTCAGATACCGTCCCTGGGCTATATTCTGGTCGACGAGCCGGCCGAACTTGGCAATGCCGTTCTCCTTCAGCGACATCCAGATCTTCAAGGCCCTGAAGCCGCGTGTCGTCTGCAGGCCATAGTCATAAAGCCAAGGCGCTGCTGCCAGACCGCGTGCGGTTGCGACCAGATATTCCGGCGTCACCGCAAAGGTCTCGCGGTGGACCCCGGCATCCTGGACCAGCACGCAGCCAGCCTCGAACGGCGCGTGCAGCCATTTGTGCGGGTCGAGCGCCACCGAATTGGCCTTCTCGATCCCGGCGACGCGAAAGCGGTTATCCGGTGCAATGGCGATCAGAGCGCCGATGCAGCCATCGACGTGCAGCCAGAGGTCCTCCCTTGCTGCGACCGAAGCGAGCGCCTGCAGATCGTCGATGGCGCCGGTGTTGACCGTTCCGGCTGTCGCAATCACACAGGCGGGCTTGAACCCGGCCGCGCGATCCTCGGTGATCGCATGCCTCAGCGCATCCAGATCGAGACGGAGCGCGGCATCGGTTGGAATGCGCCGGAGAGCCTGGTTTCCGAGGCCAAGCGTCTCCATCCCCTTGCGATGGCAACTGTGCATCTGGTCGGAACCGTAATAGCGCAACGGCCGCTCGATTGCCGCGACGCCAAGCTCCCGGACATCGACGCCGGCTTTGGCATTTCGGGCGACGGCAAGGCCAATGATGTTGGCGACCGATCCGCCACTGACCAGGGTGCCGCTCGCCGAGGCTGGAAACCCGACCATCTCCTTGCACCAATCGACGACCTGCTGGTCCATGAGCGCGGCCGCATGATTGCCGCCGCCGAGGTTGGAGCCTTGGACGGCTGCAAGGAAGTCACCGAGTGCGCCGGTGAAATTGCTCGATCCCATGTACCAGGACCAGAAGCGCGGATGGATGTTGCCCATGGGGTAGCCGAGGATGTTCGCGGCCACCTCGCGGTAGACGTCTTCGGTCGGCGTTGGAGCCTGGGGCAGCGCAGTTGCAAACGACGCGCGGACGTCTTCTGGCATTTCCTGCCAGACACGACGGTCGCGAACACCGCTGACATAAGCGATGGCGTCATCGACGATCCGATGTGACAACGCCCGCAGTTCACCCCAATCTTGTGGATCAAGCGTGACTTCTTCGACGGGCTCATGCTCTGTCTGAGATGCACCCATTCGGTCCTCCCACACTGCGGATCTGCATTTCAGGAACCGCGTGGCGTGCCTTAATCCCGTGTTCCTGTGACAATCGTTGCGGTAGCACGCAACTCGACCTTGTTGGCGCGCATGGACTGACGGGCCAGATCAATAACCTCGTTTTTGATCGTCTCACGTGTCGCGGCGTCGGCTTGCGCCAGTCCGGCGACCACGGGCGCTGCAATCTCCGTCATGAAGGTCCAGTACCGTTCCGGCGTCTCGTGCACCATCATCGTCGAGATTTCCTGTTCGTCGACATCCCGCAGACCGGCATCGGCGAAGGCCGCCGACATCATGCCTCCGGCGGCACAGCGAAACAGGCCGGGTGCCCCGGGGACCGGCGCCGGCAGTGTCACGTGCCGCGCAATCGTCGCCATTATTGTTGTCGCCCAGGGGTTCTTTTCTGGCCCGCTCCAAACGGCCGTACATATGCGTGCGCCGGGTTTCGCGACGCGGGCGAACTGTCGAGCCGCCGCGCCGACATCCGGGAAGAACATGAAGCCGAACCGACACAATACCGCATCGAACGATCTATCCGCGAAAGGCAGGGCGCCGGCGTCACATGTCTGCGTCGTGAAATTGCTGATACCGCGATGGCGCGCATTCTCGGCAGCCACCTGGAGCATGCGCTCGGAAAGGTCCGTTACCGTGACGCGACCATTCGGGATCCGGGCAGCAACGGTTAGTCCGGGTTCGCCTGTTCCGGCGGCGACATCAAGGACATTGTCGCCATCCCGAAGCTTGGCCTGGCGGATCATTGCATCACCGAACGGGGCAAGCCAGCCCAGAACCAACGCGTCCCACTTTTTCCAACCGGCCGAGAACCGGTCCCAGATATCTTTCTGCTGCTCACGAATCTGGTCGAGATTGCTGGACATGCACGTTCCTCCCTTGGATGCGCTCTCCTGTCTCGTCGGTCGGAACTATGAACCCTCTGGATCAGGATTCAATCGATTTCATGCCTATTGGGGCGTACGCCGCATTGCGGGTCAGCCCCCCCCTGTTGAACCGGGTTTCGCAGTTCGAATGCTGTTGTCTGAGCAACAGGGTCCCTGCAAATTACCTCTTTCTGATTTGCATAACGACAATCGGCGCTAGGGAGACCGGGCTCGGCAGGCTATATTTCCCCTATGGAGATCGTGACGGAGAGATTCGCATCGATGCCGAAGCCTAAGAATGACAAGAACAATGGTCGGGTAGAGGCCAACGACGAACAACCCCTCAGCGCCCAGTTGCGGATGATGCATGCAGCCTTCATGGCTTCGCCCCTCCGAAACCGGATCATCTGGCTCGCCCTTGGCATCCTGGCCGTCATCGTTACCACTGCCTTCGGTCAGATCATCCTCAATCGCTGGTACAAGCCATTCTACGACACGCTGGAAAGGCGTGACCTGCAGGCTTTCATGCACCAGCTCGTGATTTTCGCCCAGATCGCCGGCGCACTGCTCGTTCTCAATGTTCTGCAGACCTGGCTTGGCCAACTTGTCCGATTGAAGCTGCGGGAAGGCCTAACACTCGACCTCATCAACGAATGGATGAAGCCCGCGCGTGCGTTCCGGTTGGCCAATGCCGGTGCCATCGGCATCAACCCCGACCAGCGCATCCACGAGGATGCCCGCCACCTCTCCGACCTCTCGGCGGGGCTGACGATTGGGCTGATTCAATCCGGCATCCTGCTCGCCGGCTTCATCGGCGTGCTCTGGTCGCTGTCGGACGGATTCATCTTTCACATCTCGGGCATGGCCATCAACATTCCGGGCTATATGGTCTGGGCAGCCATTCTCTACGCCGGCACGGCATCATGGCTGAGTTGGCTCGTCGGGCGTCCATTGGTAAAGCTTAACGGCGAACACTACGCCCGCGAGGCGTCACTGCGCTTCTCGTTGATGCGCATCAACGAACATATCGAGGCGGTCTCGCTGTCATCGGGCGAGGCGAACGAAAAACGCCGGCTGCAGGCGGATCTGGCTTCGGTTCTCGAGATCAGCCAAAGCCTGCTGCTTGCCGTCACGCGATTGACCTGGGTGACGGCCGGGTATGGCTGGATCACCGTTGTCGCACCGATCGTCATCGCCTCGCCCGTCTATTTTGCCGGCGACCTCAGCTTCGGCGGCCTGATGATGGCCGTGGGCGCCTTCAACCAGGTGCACGCGTCACTGCGCTGGTTTGTAGACAACATCGGCGCCATTGCCGACTGGCGCGCGACGTTGATGCGCGTCGCCGCCTTCCGCTCTGCACTGCTCGTCGTCGACGACCGGCACGAAGGCGACAAGCGTATCGAGTTCGTGACGGCGGACGGTCCTCAGATGATGTTCGATCATATCGAGATCGTCTCGGCCAATGGCTGCATCAAGCTCTCCGAGCCCAATGTCACGATCAACCCTGGCGAACGCGTGCTGGTTACCGGCGCGACGGAGGTTGAAAAAGCGCCGTTCTTTCGAGCCATTGCCGGTCTCTGGCCCTGGGGACATGGCCGCATCTCGCTGCCGATCGATGACGGACTGGTCTTCGTTCCACGCTCGCCCTATTTCGCTCCAGGCACCCTTGAAGAGGTGCTCGCCTACCCCAAGACGCCCGACAGCTTCAGGAACGGTGAACTCGGCGGCGTGCTCTCCAAGGTCGGCCTTGGCCGCCTTGCCGACCGCCTCGATCAAGACCTGCGCAAGAAGCTCAATCTGAGCGAAGTCGAGATGCGCCTGCTGGCGATCGCCCGCCTTGGCCTGCACAAGCCACGCTGGCTGATCATCGACGAGGCATTGGACACGCTGGAGGACGATGCCTATCGCAGGGTCATGACCTTCCTCGATCAGGAGATGGGCAAGGCGGCAATCGTCAACATTGGCCGCAAGGAGCGCGCCAACGGTTTCTTCACCCGCGTGCTGGAGCTTGAAAAAGACGCGGCCGGGGATTCCCTGCGCCTGATCCGGCCGAAGAGCTTGCGTCCGACCAATCCGCAATTGGTCGATTGACAGCCGAGGCGCCTGATGTGCTACATCAAATTATCGTCACAACCATCTGAATAAGAAGAAACAGCGCCTTCTTGGAAGGCGCTGTTTCGTTAGTGGCTGCTGCTGCTCTTAGCGCGGACGCAGTTTCATATGGCGGTTGACGTCCTTGTAAAGCAGATAGCGGAACTTGCCGGGGCCGCCGGCATAGCAGGCCTGCGGGCAAAAGGCGCGAAGCCACATATAGTCGCCGGCTTCGACCTCGACCCAATCCTGATTGAGACGATAGACCGCCTTGCCTTCGAGCACGTAGAGGCCATGCTCCATGACGTGGGTTTCGGCAAAGGGAATGATCGCGCCCGGCTCGAACGTCACGATTGTCATGTGCATGTCGTGGCGAAGATCCGTCGGATCGACGAAGCGCGTCGTCGCCCATTTGCCTTCGGTGCCAGGCATCGCCGAAGGCGTGATATCGGCCTCATTTGTGAAAAAGGCTTCCGGCGCCGGCAGGCCATCGACATACTCATAGGCCTTGCGGACCCAATGGAAGCGAACAGGCGCTTCACTTCTGTTATGAGCCGCCCACTTGCTCGCTGGCGGAATGAAGGCGAAGCCGCCGGGCTGCATCCGATGTTCCTTGCCGTCGAGCGTGACGGTCAGTTCACCCTCGACGACGAACAGCGCACCCTCGGCGCCCTCGTCGAGTTCCGGCCGGTCGCTGCCGCCGCCGGGAGCGATTTCCATGATGTACTGCGAAAATGTTTCAGCAAAACCAGAGAGCGGACGCGACAATATCCACAGGCGGGTCTTGTCCCAGAACGGCAGATAGCTGGTGACGATGTCCATCATCGTCCCCTTTGGAATCACCGCATAGGCTTCGGTGAAGACCGCTCGGTCGGTCAGGAGCTGCGTTTGTGCCGGAGCGCCGCCATGGGGCGCATAGTAGTTACGACCAGTCATTTCCGTCCTTCAGTTCTCAAGCGGGCACCGCCTCCTC
This sequence comes from Sinorhizobium sp. A49, assembly GCF_002002725.1. Taxonomy (GTDB): domain Bacteria; phylum Pseudomonadota; class Alphaproteobacteria; order Rhizobiales; family Rhizobiaceae; genus Ensifer. The sequence continues at coordinate 76,762 of NZ_MUNW01000033.1, forward strand.
ACAAGAGCGGCGCGGTTGGGTTCATTGCCAATGGAGTGTCAAAGCAAGGCTGCGCGCAGATCGCGCGGCTGATCCTTCTCTTCATCGAGATCGAGTTCCGCCTCGACGTGATGCAAATGTTCCGCCATCTCGCGGACCGCGGCGTGCACATCCCGAGCGGCAATGCGATCGACAACCGCCATATGCTCGTCCGGACCGCAATTGTGCAGGTGGTTGGAGCGGTACATGGCGGTGATCAAGGATGTGCGCGAGACCAGGTCTCGCAGGATCCCGAACAGGAAGGCGGAACCGCAAAGTTCCGCCAAAAGCAGGTGAAATCCGCCGGAAAGGCGAACGATTGCAGAGAGATCGCCCACCTTGCCCGCAACCCGCTCCTCATCGATATGCGAGCGCATGCGCTCGATGTCCTCGACCGTCGCGCGCTCGCAGAGGCGCTCGACCACGCGCTGCTCGATGGCTCTTCTTGTTACGAACACGTCGCGCGCCTCGTCGACCGACGGTTCGGACACGAAGGCGCCCCTGTTGGGCATGATCGTCACCAGGCCGTCGCGTTCGAGCGCGGTCAACGCCTGGCGTATACGGGCTCGACTGACGGAGAAAATCTCGGCAAGCTGCTCCTCCTTGAGCCGTGTGCCGGGGCGCAGCCGCCGCTCGGCGATCGCAAGCCAGATCTTCTCACAAATGATAGCCGTCGGCGCTCCGGCGGTTTCGTCCGCATTGTACATGAAATCTCCCTTAGCCGTTCGCGTACTCTGGCCGGCCAGCGTTCAAAGTCAATTCCATTCACTGCAGTTTGATATTGACTACAAAATTGTAGACAATATTGTGTACCGTAACTTGATATGCTGTGGCAACCACTTAAACAACGGCCATCGACCGGTTTGACAACCGTCCGCGCCTGACCCCGAGAGCTCACTGATGGACTTCGACTTCACCCAATTGCCCGCCCAGGACCGCTACCGGCTGCTGACGAATTTCATTGGTCCACGCCCGATCGCGCTTGTCTCGACGCTCTCTCCGAACGGCCAGGACAACGCCGCGCCGATGAGCTTCTTCAACGTCTTCTCGCATGATCCGCCGATCGTCATCCTGGGCATCCAGACACGCCCCGATGGTGAGGAGAAGGACACGGTCAGCAACATCCGCCGCACCAACGAGTTCGTCGTCAACATGGTCGACATGGCGATTGCCGATCACATGCTCGTCTGTGGTCTCCCGTTCGAGGCAGATGTCGACGAAGTGGCAATGGCAGGACTGACGGCGGCCGACGGCCTCAAGGTCGGCGCCCGCCGTATTGTCGAATCGCCCTGCTCCATGGAGTGTCGGGTCGAGCGGCTGATCGAATACGACCGCCGGGTCATCGTGCTTGGCGAAGTCGTGCATATGCATGTGCGCAAGGACTGCCTGGACGAGAACGGCCATTATGTCGATCCGTCAAGTTACCAGCCGATCGCGCGTCTTCACGCCAACAACTACATCACCTCCGACCGACAGTTCGAGATGCGGGCACCCGACATCGCGCACTTTACCGCTCTCAAAGCGAAAACGGCCTGATCCATGCGCATCCTTCTCGTCAACCCGAACTCCACCGCCTCGATGACCGAACAGGCGCACCGCAGCGCCGAGCGGGTTGCAGCCCCCTCGACGCGGGTCGAGTCCGTAAACCCGACCACGAGCCCGGCCAGCATCGAAGGCCATGCGGACGAGGCCATGGCTGTGCCGGCGATGCTCGCCGAGATCCGCGCCGGGGAAGCCCGCGGCGTCGATGCCTATGTCATTGCCTGCTTTGACGATCCGGGGCTCGGCGCTGCGCGTGAAATCGCCCGCGGGCCGGTGATCGGCATCTGCCAGGCGGCCATCCAGGTGGCGATGACCATTGCCACGCGCTTTTCCATCGTCACGACACTACCGCGCTCCGTGCCGATCATCGAGGATCTCGTCGATGCCTATGGCGCCGGTCATCGGTGTCGCAAGGTGCGCTCCGTCGATATGCCGGTGCTGGCGCTGGAAGAGGATCTCGCCCACACGGAAGAAATGCTGGTGCGGGAAATCATGCGTGCCAAGCAGGAGGATGGCGCCGAGGCAATCATCCTCGGCTGCGCCGGCATGTCGGAGCTGTGCGACCGCCTGAAGCTTAGAACCGGCATGCCGGTGATCGACGGTGTAACCGCTGCCGTCAAGCTCGCTGAAGCACTGGTTGGCGCGGGCTACTCCACCTCCAAGGTCGGCGCCTACGATTACCCACGGATCAAGTCGGCCGCAACTACCCGTCCGGTGGATGCGGTAGCGTAACAAACGGCAGCAAACATTTGAAAAGAAAAAGCTCCGGAGGTTTTGCCTTCGGAGCTTTTTTCGTCCTCGGATGACGCCTGGATTATGCTGCCTGCGTCGACTTGGTCATAGCTGCTACAGCTTCCTCGACGCGATGGCATGCTGCGCGCGAGCCATCGGCAAAGCTCCGCATGGCCGGGCGCTCGCTCTTGCAGCGGGCGTCAGCCAATGGACAACGCGGGTGGAAGGTGCAGCCCGACGGCGGGTTGAGCGGGCTCGGCACTTCGCTTGCCGTGATGCTGCGCTGGCGCTTCGGCTCGGCGATATCAGGGATCGTTTCCAGCAACAGCCGCGTATAGGGGTGGCGTGGATTGGCAAACAGCGTTTCCGTGTCCGCCTCCTCGACGATACGGCCGAGATACATCACCGCGATCCGGTCCGACATGTGGCGGACGACGCTCATGTCGTGGCTGATGAAGAGATAGGTGAGCCCCATCTCGTCCTGCAGTTTGCGCATCAGGTTGAGGATCTGCGCCTGCACCGAGACGTCGAGCGCCGAGGTCGGCTCGTCGCAGACGAGGAACTCCGGCTCGCCGGCAAGAGCGCGGGCAATCGAGATGCGCTGGCGTTGGCCGCCGGAAAACTCGTGCGGAAACTTCGAGCCATCCGAAGGCGCAAGGCCGACGATGCGCAGCAGTTCGCCGACGCGCTCCATCACCTCGGCGTCTGAATTGCGCAGTTTCAGCTCGCGAAGCGGCTCGGCGATGATGTTCTTTACCCTCCAGCGCGGATTGAGGCTGGCGAAGGGATCCTGGAAGATCATCTGGGCTGAGAGCGGCTCGCCCGAGCGACCCGGAGCAAAACGAACCTCACCCTCCGAAGCGCGGTAGAGGCCGGTGACGAGACGCGCCACCGTCGACTTGCCGCAGCCGGATTCTCCGACGAGGCTGAGGCAGCCGCCCATCGGCACGGTGAAGCTGATGTCGTCCACCGCCCGCACGAACTGGCGGGGTTTGCGTTCCAGAACCCGGTTCAGCCAGGGGGCCGACACATCGAAATTGCACGTCAGATCATTGACGGTCAGGGCATCACTCATAGAACTCCTCCTGCATTGAGCCAGCAAGCACTGACGCCGTGGCCGACCGGGGTCGGCTCCGGACGATCTTCACGGCAACGCCGCCCCGCTTCGGGACAACGCGGATTGAAGGCGCATCCGCGCGGGATAGCGTTGAGACGCGGCATCGAGCCGTCGATCTGGTTCAGCCGCTCGACGCGCCGACCGAGCGCCGGGATCGAGCCCATCAGCCCGCGCGTATAGGGATGGCGCGCATTGCGCAGCACTTCTTCGACCGGGCCGATCTCGACCAGGCGGCCGGCATACATAACCGCGACCCGATCGGCGGTCTCGGCAATCACGCCCATGTCGTGGGTCACGAGCATGACGGAGGTGCCGTGGTCGTCGCAGAGACGACGCAGGAGCGAGGTGATCTGCGCCTGGATCGAGACGTCGAGCGCCGTCGTCGGTTCATCGGCGATGATAAGCTTCGGCTCTGCCGCAAGCGCCAGGGCGATCACCACGCGCTGGCGCATGCCACCCGAAAACTGGTGCGGATAGTGATCGAAGCGCGCCTCCGGCGCCGGAATCCCGACTTCCTTGAGCAGGTGGATGGCACGGTCCTTGGCACCCTGCTTCGACAGCTTCAGGTGTAGACGGATCGTCTCCACCAGCTGTGCACCGACGGTAAAGAGCGGGTTCAGCGATGTCAGCGGATCCTGGAAGATCGCGCCGATCTGGCGGCCACGCACGCTCTGCATGTCCTTGTCGGAAAGCTGGTCGATGCGCCGGCCCGAGAGCCACACTTCGCCTCCGGAAATCCGTCCCGGCGGTTCGAGCAGGCCCTGGACTGCAAGGCCGGTCATCGACTTGCCCGCACCGGATTCACCCACCACGCCCAGGATCTCGCCTGGGCGAATGCTGAGCGAGACGTCGGAGAGTGCGGCCACGGTGCCGTGCCGGCCGGGGAACTCGACGCATAGGCCGCGCACGTCGAGAACTGGCGATGTTACGGATTCACTCATGCCGCAAATCCTCCAAGGGATAGCTGGGTGGGAAGATTTCGCTGATGGGCGGGTGCGCCCAGCTGCGCTCCGGGTACTTTGCAATCAGCCCGTCAAATTGCTTCTGTGCCTGTAGGCGGGCCGCATCCATGTCGATGCCGGCGACCTTGCCTTCGTGCATCGAGAGACGGCCGTCGACGAAGACCGTCTTGGTAACCCGCCCGGATCCGCCGACGACAAGCGTCGTGATCGGGTCGATCGCCGGCGCCATATGGTGGTCCATCAGGTCGAAGACGGCGATATCGGCGCGGGCACCTGCCTCGAGCCGCCCGAGATCGCTGCGTCCCAAAGCCTTCGCACCGCCCAGGGTGGCAGCATCGAAGAGATCGGCGCAGCTGACGGCTGCCGTATCGCCCTCGACCACACGGCAGGAGATGAGGCCGATGAGCAGGTTCATCAACATGTCGGGCGGCGTCGTGTCGGTGCCCATGGCGATGTTGATGCCGCGTTCCTTGACCGAACGGAAGGAGTTGAGCGTGCTGCCGCCCCGCGCCGACACCATCGGGCAGTGCACGATGCTGACGCCGTTGTCGGCATAGAGCGTGAGATCATTGGCCGTTGCCTGGGTGGCATGGGGTGCGATCAGCCGCGAACTTAGGAAACCGAGGCTCGCCATCCACTCCGGCGCCGTCTTGCCATGAAGACGACGGACGGTCTCGACCTCCATCGTACCTTGCGCAGCGTGAAGCCTGATCGAGCAATCGAGATCGCGCGCAGCGTCCGCCGTTCTCCTCAGCAGCGTTTCCGTGCAGGTTTCGACCCTGTCCGGAGCTAGAAGCCCACGCACCAGACCACCGTGACGGCCGTCATGGTCGCGGATGAAACCGATGGCGTCGTCGAGCCCTTGCAGGCCCCTCGCCTCGTCGAAGACGGCTTCGAGTTGTCCCGGCGCTTCGAGCACCATGCCGCCGGAGCGGTAGGCTGGGCTCAGATAAACGCGAAGCCCGAGGTCGCCGGCGGCATCCGAGGCGGCAGCGAACTCTTCCACCGTCTCGCCCCACTCGCGGTAAAACAGCGACGCGATCGGTGCTGCCGTGGTGATGCCGTTGAGCAGCAACTGAGCGAAGGAGAAGCGTTTCTGGAACGCCAGCTCCTCTTGGCTGTACATTTCGTAGGGACCGCGCTCGACATAGGAGCGTGGCCATACGCGGCCCTTGGCCCAGCCGGGCTGATGGTCGACCGCAAGGATCGTCGTATCTAGGTCGGACAGGGCATCGAGATCGATCAGGCCGGGGCTGATCATCGCCGCGCCGAAATCGATCCGGCGGGCAACTTCACCATCGAAGCGCGGCCCAACGTAAAGCAGGCTGCCGCCTTCGATCACCACTTCGCCGTTCGGGATCAGGCGATGGCTGCCGTCACGATGGCCGAGCACCCATTGCGCCGTCAAAAGCGTGCTACCGTCGGCGCGGGCGCCGAGTTTCAAATCCTTGAGATCGATCATGGGATGGCGACCTCCGCGACGCCGTTGCGGGCAATGACGCGGCCGCGCTTGACGACGAGCGGACGCGGCGCGACTTCGACGACGGCATGTGCGAGCGTCTCGCCGACAAGCAGGGTGAAGTCGGCGTTGCAGTCGACCTCGAGACCGTAGCCGACGAGGTCCATGACTTCGGCGCCACCAGTCGAGCAGACATAAAGCGCATGCTCCAGATCGACGTCACGGCGCAGACCGTTCTTCATGCCGAGGATGCGCGCGCGGTCCATCATGTCGGGCTGGCCCCAAGGTCCCCAGGTATCGCGAATGCCGTCGCAGCCGGCGGCCACCTTCACGCCCGCCTCCTTGAGGCGCATGATCGACGGGACCGTCGAGGACGGCGAGCCCGTCGTGACGATGCGCACGTCGAGCTCGGCGATCTGTTCGATCAGGCCGGCGACACGCAGATAGTCCGGAGCGCCGAGTGCGAAGGCGTGGCTGATCGCCACCTTGCCCTGCATCCCGAGCGCGCGAATGCGCTCGAACATCATTTCCATACTGAAGGCGCCGAGTTCACCGGCTTCGTGCAGATGAATGTCGATCGGCTTGCCGTGTTTCTCGGCAAGGCCGAAGACGGCGTCGAGATGCCCCTTCGGGTCGCGGTCGATGCCACAAGGATCAATGCCGCCAAGGACTTCCGCGCCGTTGCTCAGAGCCTGGTCGAGAAGTTCAACGGTACCCGGACGCGTCACCAGGCCGGATTGCGGAAAGGCAACGATCTCGATGTCGATGATGCCGTCAAGCGCCTCGCGCGTTTCGATGATGCCTTCCATCAGCGCCAAGCCATGGGTGGTGTCGATGTCGACATGGCTGCGAATATGGCTGGCACCGTTGGCGGCCAAGAGGATCGCCTGGCGCATGGACTGACGATGCGGATCGATACCGATCTCAAGCCGCTTCTCGCGCTCGAAATCGATGCGTTCGCGCAGTGTCGCAACCTTGGCGTTTTCGTGCCAGGGCATGCCCCAGACCGACTTGTCGAGATGTGTGTGAGCCTCGACCAAGCCGGGGATGGCGATATGGCCACGGCCATCCTCGACCGCCACGCCATCGGCCTCAAGGTTCTGGCCGATCGTTTCGATCTTGCCGTTGCGGATCAGGATATCCGTCAAAGCCCCGCCGTTCGGACGGACGTTACGGATCAGAAGATTGGACATCATTCACCTCAGTTTCGGATTGAGAGCGTCGCGCAGCCAGTCACCCAGAAGGTTGACCGAGACGACGAGAAGGCAAAGCTGCAAGACCGGGAAGAGCACGACCCACCAGACGCCCGAGAAGAGGAACTGGTTGCCGAGCCGGATCAGCGTTCCAAGGCTCGGCTGGCTCGGCGGCATGCCGATGCCGAGGAAGGAGAGCGTCGCTTCCGTGAGGATCGCCATGCCGAAGTTCAGCGTGGCAGCGACCATGATCGGCGTCAGCGTGTTCGGCAGGATATGGTTGAGCATGATTCGCCGCGCCGGCGTCTTCAGGAGGCGAGCCGCCTGGACATATTCCTTGCCACGCTCGACGATCGTCTGGGCGCGCACGGTGCGGGCATATTGCACCCAGGCACTGAGCGTGATCGCCAGCACGAGCACAGCTGCCGAGCCGACGTCGCGCAGCTCCGGCGGCAGCATCTGGCGGGCAACGGCACTGACGAGAATGGCGATCAGGATCGTCGGGATCGAGAGCAGGACGTCGCCGATCCGCATCAGGACATTGTCGACGATGCCGCCGAAATAGCCGGCGACGAGACCGAGGCTGAGACCAACGGTCAGCGACAGGATCACCGAGCAGACGCCGATCAGGATCGATATGCGCGAGCCGTAGAGAATGGCCGACAGCATGTCGCGGCCCTGGGTGTCGGTACCGAGGATAAATGGCCATTGGCCATCAGCCTGCCAGATCGGCGGCAGTTCCGAGTTCCAGAGGTCGAGCTGCGCCGGATCGAACGGGTTCTGCGGCGAGAGCAACGGCGCCGCTAGAGCCGCCAAAATGAGGATGGTGAGGATCAGCGCGCCGGCGATTGCCGACGGGCTGCGGGTGAACGACCACCAGAGATCGCTCTGGCGCCAGCGCGCGAGCCGGCCGATCTTGGCTGTCGAAGGTGTTTCCTGGGCCTGGTCAGTCATGGGGCGACCTCAGCGAGTGGCATCGCGAAGACGGGGATCGATGACCGCATAGGCGATATCGACGAGCGTGTTCAGCGTGACGAAGATGAAGGAGACGATGCACAGGTAGCCTGCCATCACCGGGATATCGAGGAAGGTCACCGCCTGGATGAACAGCATGCCCATTCCTGGCCATTGGAACACGGTTTCGGTGATCAGCGCGAAGGCGATCAGCGATCCGACATTCATCGCCGTCATGGTGACAACCGGCATCAGACAGTTGCGAAGCGCGTGGCGGAAATTGATGCGCCAGCGCGGCACGCCGCGGGCGCGGGCGAATTTCACGAAGTCCGAGCGCAGCACTTCCATCATCTCGGCGCGAACGAGCCGCATGACGAGTGTGATCTGATAGAGCGCGAGCGCAAAGGATGGCAGAAGCAGCGAAGCGCGCCCGGATGCGGTCAACAGACCCGTACTCCACCAGCCGAGCTGGACGACGTCGCCACGACCAAAAGCTGGTACGATGCCGAGCGAAACGGCAAAGACGAGGATCAGCAGGATGCCGACGACGAAACTCGGCAGGGATACGCCGATGATGCTGACGAATTGCAGGCCTTCCGAGTACCAGCGCCCGCGATGGATCGCGGTGAGAACACCGAGCGGTATGCCGATCAAAAGCGACAGGGCCGTGGCCACCAGAGCCAGTTCGATGGTTGCCGGGAAGCGCTCGGCGATCAGCGTCATCACGTCCTGGCCGTTCCGGTAGCTGATACCGAAATCGCCCTGGGCCGCATTGACGACGAAGCGAACGTACTGGGTGACGAAGGGATCGTTGAGCCCGAGCTTTTCGCGCAGTTCGAGACGATCGGCCTGCGACATCTGTTCGTTGGCCATCAACTCCACCGGGTCACCGGCGAAACGAAAGATCATGAAGGCCATCAGTGCGACGGCAAGCATGACCATCACGGCATTGGCCAGCCGCTTGATCAGAAAGACAATCATTGGGTTTCCCGCTCAGTAGTGAGAAACCCCGACAGAGCAAGCTCTGCCGGGGCAATGTGGGCTCAATCGCCGATACGGGTCAGCCAGTGGCGCGGCTTGTTGTCGGCGCGGATGGTGACGTCGGTCACTTCCTTGGACATCGCCCAAGCCATCGGCTGCTGATGCAAGGGGATCATGATGACCTGGTCCTTGGCAAACTTCAGCGCTTCGGTCTCGATCGCCAGTCGCTTGTCGCGATCCATTTCGACGGCGGCCTTCTTCACCATTGCGTCGAGTTCGGGATAGGACCAGCCGCCATAGTTGGCGACGCCAGCCGCACCTTCGCGGGTCGAGAGCACCTGGATCAGGATCGAATAAGCATCGAGCGTCGGCTCGTTGGCCCAACCGATCATGAACGCGTCGGACTTGCCGCCAGCGCGCTTTGGCGCCTGAACGGCGCGCGGACCGATGTCGAGCGTCGGCTTCAGACCAACGCGCGACAGCATCGACACGAGCGCGCTGCAGACGTCTTCCTCATTGACACTTTCGTCGTTCATGCAGACGAGCGTGAACTCGGTGCCGGCGACACCCGCTTCTTCCAGCAGCTTCTTAGACAGTTCCGGATCATAGGCTGTCGGCACATCCAACTCGGCGCTGTAGCCGGGGATCTCCGGCGCCACCATGGTGCCGGCCACATGCGACTTGCCGCGCATGACGCGCTTGAAGATCAGCTGACGGTCGATCGCATGATCGATCGCCTGGCGAACCTTGATGTCGTTGAAGAAGTTTTCGCGACCGTCGTCGAGCTTTTCCTTGCGATTGAAGACGAGGTGGATCGTGCGCAGGTCGGAGCGCTCGACAACCTTGATGTTCGGATCGCTCTTCAGCCGGTCGAGGTCCTGTACGGGCGCGCCGTCGGTCAGGTCGATCTCGCCCGAAAGCAGTGCGGCGACGCGGGTCGCAGCCGACGTGATCGGGGTGAATTCGATGCGGTCGAGATTGTGCTTCGGCGTATCCCACCAGCCGTTGTTCTTGACCAGCACGGTCTTGCTGTCAGGCACACGCGACTCGACGATGAACGGGCCGGTGCCGTTGGTGTGGTAGGTGGTGTAACCCTCGACCTTGCCGCCGACATCGGTCGGCAATTCGGACTTGTTCTCGATCAGCCAATCCTTGTCGAACATGAAGATGTTGGTCATGTCGTTGAGGAAAAGCGGGCTCGGCGAGTTCACTTCGATATCGACGGTGTAGTCGTCCACCTTCGTTGTGGAGACGTAGGCCGGAATGTTGCCGCGCAGAGGGGAGGTCGGGTGGCTGACACGAGCCATCGAGGCGACGACGTCGTCGGCGGTGAACTCGGCGCCGTTCTGGAATTTTACGCCCTTGCGCAGGTGGAAGCGCCAGACCTTCTCGGAGACCAGCTCCCACTTGGTGGCAAGTGCCGGCTCGACGACAAACTCGGGCGTGTAGCGGGTCAGGCCCTCATAGACGTGATTGAGGAAGGCGAGGTTCGAGGTGCTGCCGTAGGAATACGGGTCGAGCGAGAAGATATCCCGCGGGCTGCCCCAGCGCAGCGTTTCGGCCTGTGCCGTGGAGGCGAGAAAGGCGAATGCCAACCCCGCAAGGAGATGCTTTCTCAGTTTCATGTGGTTCCCTCTGTTTTTCCCATTCGTCGCCGTGCCGATCCGGTCGGTCCGCGATCCTTCGATCGCTGGAGGCTGACGACACTAGATTTGAAGTTGTTGGCGCTAATGTCAACTATTTTGTCGACAATTATGTTGGCAAGAATTGGCGAACTCGTATTCTTCGGGGAAAACCATGCGAATTCAGCAGCTTTCAACCGCCGGCTAATTGCAATCGTGACGTGAAAAACTGGCAAAGACCGATTTCTCCGAGATGAATTGCTGGCGGAAGGCAGCTCATGCGTTGGCTTCGGCGCGATCTCGACGTATCGCCCGCAAGCGAGAAGCGGCAGCGCCCATCCGTATGTCTGCCTCCCGAACACCAAAACAGCCCGTCCGTCATGGTCGCATGACCTGACGGAGCGGGCTGTTGTTGTCCAAATGCGATGATCGAGGACGAATCGAGCGCTGGCTCAGCTTTCGCGGAAAGCTCGACTAACCTGATCCATCAACGGCTTGATGAAATAGGACGCAACACTCCGCTCGCCGGTGGTAATGAACGTCTCGACCGGCATGCCCGGCATCAGCGAGACATTGCCAAGCCGCTGGATTTCTTGCGATGGGATCGCGATGCGCGCGACGTAGAAACTCGCACCCGTCCGCTGGTCGACAGATACGTCGGCTGACACGCGTTCGACGGCGCCGATAATTTCCGGCGTCGTCTTCTGGCTGAAGGCAGAGAAACGCAGGATTGCTTTCTGTCCGGAATAGATCTGGTCGATATCCTGCGGCGCGACTTTGGCCTCCACCACGAGCTTGTCGATATCAGGCACAATCATCATGATCGGCTCGCCCGGCGCGACCACGCCGCCGACCGTATGGACGGTGAGTTGGTGGACGATGCCGTTCTGCGGCGCGACGATATCGACGCGCTTCAGCTGGTCTTCGGCCGCCACCTTGCGCTCGACATACTCGCCGATCCGGGCATCCATTTCGCGCAGGTCCGTTCCGACCTCTTCGGCCCACTGCTCGTCGACCTGGATGATCTGCAGCGATGTCTCTGCGATCTTCTCGTGCACGCCCGCCACCCCCGCGAGCAGCCGCCCCATCTCACCGTCGATATCGGTTGCCTGGCGCTCGAGCGTGCTGAGCCGGCTTTTTTCCATCAACCCCTTGTCGTGCAGGAACGTGTAGCGACCAAGCTCCTCGTTGATGAGGACCCGCTCACGGCTGCTGGCAGTGCGCTCGGCCTCCATGCCGCGGATCTCGTCGTTCAGCTGCTGCACACGGCGCTCGAGCTGGCGCTTCTTGCTCTCGCGCACGTCCCTGCGGCTTTCATAAAGTCGTTGTTCGGCATGCATCATCGCCGCCACGTCCGGATCTCCGACGCGCGCCAGCAATGTCTGCGGGAAGACAACACGCTCCGTGCGGTCGCGCTCGCTCTCCAGCCGCGCCTTGCGGGCGGCGAACTGGTCGAGGCTCTTGAGGATGATCGCGAGATTTGCCCTGGTCATCGTCGCGTCGATGCGCATGACGATATCCCCGGCCTTCACATGATCGCCGTCGCGCACCATCAGCTCGCTGACGACGCCGCCGACCGGGTGCTGAACCTTCTTCAAGCTACTCTCGACCACGACCGAGCCTTGAGCGATCACCGCCCCGACGATCTCGGTGCCGATCGCCCAACCGCCGAAGAGCCCGACCAAGATGGCAAATCCGAGAGCACCCACCATCAGATGTGTGCGGATCGAACGTCTGAGTGTCTGCCAATCGTCCATGTTCATGCCTTTGCTGCTTCTGCTGATTGCACCACCTTGAGCGCACCCGGATTGGCGGGTGTCTGCCTTAGAACCTTAGAGAGAACCTCGTCCTTCGGACCGAAGGCCTGCTGGCGGCCCGCGGCCAACATCAGCACCTTGTCGACGGCCAGCAGGGCGCTCGGGCGGTGGGCAATGACGATGACGATGCCGCCGCGTTCGCGGATCCCGAGGATCGCCGAGGTCAACGCCTCCTCGCCTTCGGAATCGAGGTTCGAGTTCGGCTCGTCGAGAATGACGACGAAGGGGTTTCCATAAAGCGCTCGCGCCAGTGCGATGCGCTGCTTCTGGCCGGCGGAAAGCGGCCGGCCATTTTCGCCGACTTCGGTGGAATAACCTTCCGGCAGGCTGACGATCAGATCGTGTACCCGCGCAGCACGGGCGGCGGCGATGATGTCATCGGGGTCGGCATCGGGATCGAAGGAGGCGATGTTCTCGGCAACGGTGCCGTCGAGCAGCTCGATCGATTGCGGCATGTAGCCGATATGGCGGGCAAGGGCTGCCGCCGGCCATTGGTCGGGCGTCGCGCCATCGAGCCGGATCGAACCGCGCGCCGGGCGCCAGATGCCAACGAGCAAACGCGCGAGCGAGCTTTTGCCGGATCCACTTGCACCAATGACGCCGAGGCCGGTGCCCGCTTCCAGTGTGAAAGTGACATCCTGCAGCACGGCTTCTGTCGTCTCGGGCGGAAGTGCGTTGATACGGTCGACGGACAGCACGCGGCTTGGAGCCGGCAGATCCATCCGGTCGATCGCATCGGGCAGGAGCGCCAGTGTTTTCTGCAGGCGCCGGCGGCTTTGGCGTGCGCCGATGAAGCCTTTCCAGTTGGCGATCGCCAGATCCACGGGCGCCAACGCCCGGGCAGAGAGGATCGAGCCGGCGATGATGATGCCGGGTGTCGCCTGCTCGTTGATCACGAGCCAGGCGCCGACCGCAAGAATGCCGGATTGCAGCATCATGCGCAGCACCTTGCTCATCACGCCGAACCCCGAAGAGACATCGCTGGCGCGGCGTTGTTCCCGCGTGAAGGCTCGGTTCTCGTCCTGCCAACGGCGCTTCAGATGCGGGCTCATGCCCATGACCGAGATCACATCGGCATTTCGGCGGCCGCTTTCGGCCATGCGGTTTCGCTTGGAGGAATGGCGTGCAGCCTCCTCGACCGGCCGCTGCGAGACGAGTTCCGTTAGCAAGGTGATGCCCGCCAGAATAAGGGCGCCGGCCAATGCGGTCACGCCCAGCCAGAAATGAAAGGCGAAGCAGATGGCGATGTAGAAGGGAAGCCAGGGGAGATCGAAGAGTGCCGTCGGCCCACTGCCTGAGAGAAAAGCCCTGATGGTATCGAGGTCGCGCAGTGGCTGGGCATAACGGCCGCTGATCGGGACCTGCAGCTGCAGGCCGACGATCGCGTCGTAAATCCTTGGCGACAGTGCCTGGTCGAGCCGGTCGGCAATGCGCACGAGCAGCCGGCCCCGAAGCGCGTCGAACAGGCCCTGAAAGGCGTAGAGAACCACGACGATGGCGAGAAGGGCAACAAGGGTCGGCAGGCTCCTGCTCGGCAGCACCCGATCATACACTTCCATCATGAAGAGCGATCCGGTGAGGTATAGCACGTTGACGACGGCGCTCATCAGGCCGATGCCGATGAAGGCGCTGGCGCAGCCCTGGAACACGCCCTTGAACTGGCTGGAATTTCGGTTGGAAGAACTGTCGCGCATGGTCCCTGATCCGTTGAGATCGCGGCGGTAGCAGGCAGGCATCACAAGGGGATGACATGCTTGAAGTGGCTGAAGCCTACGCCGCGCGAAAGAGGGGCGCACCGAATAGTGCGCCCCTCGCTATGGTTAGGCGAAGCGGAAATCGTCGATGACGAAGTTTTCCGTTTTCACACCGTTGAAGGTGATGGACGACCCGTCATCGAACGCGATCTGCGCACCGGCATCACCGTCGGTGAAGGCGCCGGAGGACAGGAGCGCCTGGTAGTCGGCGAACACATCCTTCGAAAGCACGACCACGTCCTGCCCTTCAGCCCCGGCCTGGAAGTCCAGGACGACGTCGCGACCGTCGCCGGCGGCAAATACGAAGGTGTCGGCACCCGCACCGCCGGTCAGCACGTCATTTCCCGTGCCGCCGTTCAGCGTGTCGTTACCCGCACCGCCGTTGAGCTGGTCATTGCCAGAGCCGCCGCTGAGCACGTCGTTGCCGCCGCCGCCCATAAGCACGTCGTTGCCGGCACCACCCTCGACCACGTCGTTGCCGTCGCCGGCGACCACTCGGTCATTGCCTGCCCCCGCATCGACCAAGTCGTTGCCATCGCCTGCCAGAACCGTGTCGTTTCCGTTGCCCGCCTCGATCATGTCCTTGGCGTCGGTGGCGACGAGCGTGTCGTTGCCGTCGGTGCCTTCGACGACGTTGTACTCGGTGTAGCCGTCGATCTTGATCGTAGCCGTACCGGTCGTTTCCCCACCCTGGGCGTCACGCACCGTGTAGGTGACGGTAACCGTGGCGGCCTCACCGTCTTCCAGCGCCTGGAAGGCGGAGGACGGATCGGCGACGAGCTTGCCGTCGACGATCGAGAAGGCCGCAGCCGCCTGAGCATTCGTCAGCGCCAGACCGGCAACCGCCGTGACCGCGAAACCGACGAGCGTCAGCCGGTCGCCTTCGATATCGCTATCGTTGGCAACAAGGTCGAAGCTGGCGGTCTCGTTCTCGGCAACAGTTCCCGTGTCGGCGACGGTCACAGGCGCATCGTTGACCGGCTTGATCGTGACGCTGACGGTGCTTTCGCTACTTCCGCCCTTGCCGTCGGACACGACGACAGTGAAGCTGTCCGTCCCGTTGACATTGGCGTTTGGCGTGTATGTCCACCCGCCGGTCGTGCCGTCGAGTGTAACGCTGCCACTGGCAGGGGCCGCACCCGTCTTGACGGCGTAGGCAAGCGTATCGCCATCGATATCGGTTGCCGCGATCGTGCCGCTGACCGATGTATCCTCGTTCGTCTCGACGGTCAGTGACGATGCAACAGGCGCATCATTGACCGGCTTGACGGTGAAGGTGGCGCCGGCTTCGCTCGAGCCGCCGCGACCATCGGAGATCTGGTAGCGGAAGGAGGCTTCGCCATTGAAGTTGGCAGCAGGCGTGAAGCGAATGCCACCCTCCTCGACGGTGGCAGTGCCCCCGACGACCGAGGTGACGCCCGTCACCTTCAACTGATCGAGATCGGCATCGCTGTCGTTGGCGAGCAGGCTCGCAAACGGGATGACGAAGGATGGTGCGTCCTCGTCGATCGTGGCGAGCGTGTCGCCTACAGCAATCGGGCCCCGATTGACGAGACCATTGGCGATCGCCGCGCGGTTCATCACCGTGCCGTCGGCAAAGGTGACGAGCTCGACGCCGCCGCCTGCCAGCTGGCCCTTCAGGGTCAGCTTTTCGCCATTAGCAAATGCAACCTCGACGGCTTCGCCGTACTTGTGCAGGACGGCTTCACCACGAGCGATGTCGTGCAGCACGAGAACGTCGCTGTCGCCCGATGCGGTCGCGGTTTCGACGATTTCATCGGAGCCTTCGCCACGTCCGTAGACGTAGGTATCGGAACCGTCGCCGCCGATCAGCACGTCGTTGCCGGCACCGCCTTCGATTACGTCGTCGCCGAGACCGCCGGCAATGATGTCGGCACCCTCGCCGCCCATCAGGACGTCGTTGCCCTTGCCGCCGGCAAGCGCGTCACGTCCGACGCCACCCAACAGCGTATCGTCGCCGTCGCCACCATCGAGGCGATCGTCGCCGCCGTTGCCGATGAGGGTGTCGTTGCCGCCAAGGCCATAGATCGTCTCGCCGGCTTCGCCACCGACCAGCATGTCACGGGCATTTGTGCCGTTGATCACCTGGCCGCCTTCGAGGCCCGATTTCAGATCCACGACCGTCAGATCATCGAAGGAGAGCCCGGCATTGCCCCAGGAATAGAGGCCGAAGGTACCCGCATCGAGACCACGGTCGCCGACTGGATAGGCAAAGAGTGCCTCATCGTTGAGGAAGGCGGTGATCTTGCCGCCGACGACTTCGACGCGCAGTTTCATCGCCTGACCCGGCTCATACTTGCCCGGAACCTGGGCCAGAATTTCCTCCACCCCGTTCTTCATGCGCACGAGATTGAAGATGCTGCCGGCGCCATTGCCGGGGCTGCGGTCGAGGATGCCATCGGCATCGAGCTCGAGCTTGTAGTAGTTCTTGTTGTCCTTGTAGCGGAACAGGAAACCGAGGCCGTCCTTGTCAGGTGTCTGGATCGTTGCCTCGACCGCATAGTCGGTCCAGGCAAGGGCAGCCGGGTCCTTGAACAAGGCGTAGGTGCCGAGACGAAGGACGTTGACGCCGTCGCCAAGCGGGCTCCATCCGCGCTTCCACAGATCCGCGGCGGTTGCCCCGCTCCAAGTCAGCTCGCGGCTCGCAAGCCCCGTCGTCTGTACCAGCTTGCCGTCGGTAAGCAGCCATTCGGATGCCTTGCCATCCGGTCCGATGCCGCCAAGTTCGCCCTCGTCGACGATATTGAAGCGGGAGAGCGACTGCGGCGACGAGAAGTCTTCGGCAACCAGGATCTTGGTGCGGTCAACGACGGTGATATCGACACGGTCGGTCGAAACCGAGCCGTCCACCGCCGTCACCTTGAGCAGCAGCTTGTTGACGCCGGTGTCGAGATTGACGTTGGCGGTCTTGCCATTGGCAATGACGTTGCCGGCAAGGTCGGTCCAGACGTAGTCGACCAATTGCTTCGGGCCGAACGAGCCGGAGGCGTCAAGCTTGACGGAAGCCTTGCCGTCGCCGTCGATGTCGTAGGTCCGCTGGTCGATGCCGGCCTTTGCAGTCGTGTCCGCCCTTGTGACGACGATGTCGTCGAAGACCGAAGCACGCTGGCCGCTCGAATAGAGGCCGACGGTGCCGCCGGTAAGCGGAGCATTGGCGTCCGTTACCGGTCCGGCAAAGACATTTTTGTCGCCGAGGAAGATGTTGATGGCACCGCCGGTGACGGCAACCGTCAGCGGGATTTCCATGTTGTAGGGCGAACCTTCATTCACCGATGCAAGGATGGTCTCTATGCCATTGGCAACCTTGACCAATTGCCGGCGATTGGTTTCGCCATCGAGCGTGAAGCGATAGTGGTTGTTGGCATCCTTGTAGTAGAAGAGAACGCCGATCGTGTCGTTGTCGAGCTGCGTCAGCGATGCCTCGAAGACGTAATCCGTCCAGGTAGACGCGCCTTCGCCGACAAAGACCAGCTTGTTGCGGGCGGCATCGCTCTGGTCGAAGAGTGCTGCCTCCGGTGCCGCAAGCCCGGTTGCTCCGGTCGGCCGCGAGAAGACCGTTCCCTTGAGCAGGAAGTTGCCGGTGTTGCCATTGGCTGCACCGATATCGGTCGCCCAGCCATTGGCGTTGCCGTCGTTGAAGGTCTCGACCAGCAGTGTGCGGTCACCGCGGACAATCACGTCGACGGTGTCGCTGGTCTTGACGCCGTTGAAATCGGTGGTGGTCAGCGTCAGCTTGTGCTTGCCAAGCTCGAGTTCGGCTCTGGCGTCCTTACCTTCGGCCACCACGTCGCCGTTTTCATTGGTCCATACCCAGCTCTTGATGCTTGCCGGCAACAGCGACTTGGCGCCGGAAAGGGCGACATTGGCGGATGAGGCGCCGGCAGAAGCGTCGGCGATGATGTCGTCGCCGGCTTCGGCCATGGCGCGGGCCTTGCCGCCGCTGACGTCGATATTCTCGAACACTTCCTGGTGGCCGCGATAGTAGCCGGTCAGTCCGTCGCGATCGAGTTCCGGCTTGGTGCGGAAGCCGTCGAGGTAGTCGTCAAAGCCGGTGAAGTAGGTTTCGGTGGAAATGCGGTTGTTGTCGGGGTCGATGGTGATCAGGCGGATGGCGCCGTTGCCGCCATTGTTGCCCTTGGCTTCGTTGCCGTTACCGGTGATTTCGCGTGATACACCGTTCTGGTAGTTGACCAGGAACTGGAAGACCGGCTCGCCATACTGGTTGTAGGTGATGTCGGTTTCAGCACCATCGCCGAAGATATGACCGGAAAAGGTCATGACGATGTTCGGGTAGCGGGCGAGCAGCTCGCGCGAAACATATTCGCCGTCATTGGCGCCGCGCTGGTCGGTGCGCATGCCGTAGTCGTAACCGGCACCCTCGTCGTAGAGCGGAAGGGCCAGATTGTCCTGGCGACCGGCATAGCTCGTCAGCGAGTGGGTAGCGAGCATGACGCGATAATCGGGGTGCGCCTCGATGACGTCGCCTGCCCAACGGATGACGTCATCGCGTGGACCGAACTCGAGCGAGATCGACAACCACTTGGTGCCATCGGGCGCCGTGAACGTGCTGTAGGTGTTGCGGGCGCTCATCAACTCCTGATCGTAGGCGCCGCCGAAGGTGCCCGGATTGGTCGCTGTCTGCTTGTCGGGCGAGAAACGCTGATCAAGATGGATCGACGAGTGGTCGGCCGCATTGCCGCCGTTCGCCTGGTCATGATTGCCCGGAAGTAGCGCGTAGGGGATCTTGCCATCGAGCTTGCGAAGGGCGGCTTCTGCAATGTCCCACTGGCCGGCAAGGTTGTTCTGGGTGATGTCGCCGACATGGGTCATGAAGACGATGTTGTGGCTCTGGCGATTGTCGACCAGCCACTGCGTCATGTCGCCGAAGAAGTGCTTGATGCCATCGTTGGAGGTGTAGTCCTGGGTATCCGGGAATACGGCGATCGTATAGGCGTTCGCACCGGCGACGCGAACGCGGAAGTCGTCGGTGACAACGTGGCCGGCAGTGTCGGTTGCCGTCACGCGGATGTCGGAGTGGCCGAGTGCAGCGAAATCCAGCACCAGCTTGTTGCCGTTGCTGAGGGCGGCATTCAGCACCTCGCCCTTGCTGTTCTGCACGGTGAAGGTCAGGTTTTCGCCGGAGAAATGCTGCGACAGGTCGATCGTCACATTGTCAGCATCCGGCGTGACCATCATGTCCTTGATGGCCAAGGTCTTGACGACGGAGCCGGGGTTGGGGTTCGTCGTGTCCTGGCCGACGGCCGGAATACCGGCCGTTGCCGGCGTCGTCGTCGACACGGTGGTGCCTTGGCCGCTCAGGGAACCCTGGCCGAATGCAGGCGTGGTCGAGCCCTCGCCGAAACGGAATTCAGTGCCGTTTGAGGACAGCGCATCGCCCTTCAGCGCATCCGGAACAATGCCTTCCGGCTTGGCATTGCCGAGCGCCGAGAGTTCCGAACCGGTCAGAACCTTTTCGATGAACAGGAAGTTGCTGAGGTAGCCGCTAGAGGTTTCACCATCTTCGTCGGCGAAGATCAGGAAGCCCTTGGCCTTGTCGATGGTGAAGCGGGCGGCAAGCGAACCCGTCATCTTCTGCTCGGCGACGAAGTCACCGTTGATGTATTTCTTCATCGAGACGCCGCCGCTGGCGTCCTTGTCGATCGTCAGACCGATGCGGTTCCAGGCATCCAGCTTTGCAGAGCCGCGATAGTCGCTGTTGATGCCGAGACCGAAGCTCTCTCCGCCGACCTTGCCGAAGATGTCACCATCAGACGTGTTGGTGATGTCCGTCTGCAGGAACGGGATCCAGCCGCTGGAGCCCGCCGACGGAAAATAGACGTCATAGACGAGGCTGTAGGACGAAACATTGCCGGTGCCGCCGGGCGACACGAGAATGCCCTGTTGGGCCTGCACACGCGGAATATTCAAAAGCCAATCGGAGGAAGATTGGATTGGCGTCGCTATCGAACTGGGGGAGGAAGTCATGTCGGCTTTCTCTCTAAAGATGAACGGGATCGGCTCTTGGCCGTGCGTCACCGTTAGCCGCCGCGCTTACCGCGCAGATGACAGTTGCTTAACAAAACGTAAAACGGCCATAGCGTTTTCCGATGGCTGCCATCGGTTTCACCCCCTATCGGAGGCATCCGGCCGATGTCACGACTGCGGGTGTCATGTGCCTGTGAGATTTTCCGACAATGATGCCGGTATCAATCCAACAGGCCATGCCCGCAGGCAACAGAACCGGAAGCAATGTCGATCACACAATTGAAAGCGTTTCACATCGTCGCCCTGTCCGGCGGCTTCTCCCAGGCCGCTCGCGACATGGCGATCAGCCAGTCGACCCTGTCGCAGCACGTGCGCGAACTGGAAGCGGATTGCGGCCAGAACCTGCTTGATCGAAAGGCACGCGGCGTCAGCCTCAGCGCCCATGGCGAGCGCCTCTTCGAGATCACCTCGCGGCTGTTCCAGGCGGAAAAGGAGGCCAATGCCTTCCTGCGGGGAGAAGCCGGTGTGAATGGCGGGCATCTGCGCGTTGCGGCCGACGGCCCCATCCTGGCGCTACCTATCCTCTCGCGGTTGAAGATCGACCGGCCCAAACTGACCTTTTCCCTTGCCGTCGACAACTCCGCCCGCGTGATCGACCAGATCATCGACTATCGCGCCGACGTGGCGATCACGGCGCAGATCCCCGATGATCCGCGCCTGCACGGCGTGCACTTCCTGAGCATGCGGCTGGGCCTGTGCGTGCCGTCATCCCACCCGTTGGCAGCGCGCGACGGGGTCACGATGAAGGAGCTCGAAGGTCTCTCCTTCGTCATGCGCGAGCGCGGCTCGCGCACCCGCGAAATCTTCGAGAAGAACATTGCCGACCACGGCATCTCGATCCATCAGCTCGTCGAGATCTCCTCGCGCGAAGGCGTGCGCGAGGCCATCGCCAATGGTGTTGGCTTCGGGGTGGTCGCCGACCTCGAATTCGGCCACGACGCCAGGCTTTCCTTCGTGCCGATCGATGACGCCAAAGAGGTCATCGACGAATACGCGATCTGCCTCACCGAGCGCCGCCATCTGCCGCTGATCCGCGGTTTTATCGACGAAGCAAGCCGACTGCTTCCCGACGCTGGCGAGACGTTCCATCTGCCGGAGCATCGCGGGAAAGATATCGTTAAAACAATTGCATCGACATCATTGCTGACGCAATAGATTAACAGACACCTAACGTAACATCAGCCTCAGAGCTTCGCAGCCGCGCCAAAGCCTGTGAGGAAGGAGGTCAGATTGGCGGACAGCGCATCACAGAGGTAGCCGCCTTCCTGGACGATGGCCGTCGGCAGACCCAGGCCGGCGATCGCCGCACCCATCTTGGCAAAGCCAGGCGTCGACACGGAGAGGCCGCCGAAGGGATCGCCTTCAAAGGCGTCGAGGCCGAGTGCCACGACAAGCGCGTCCGGGGCATAGGCACGGATGCGGCGGAAGGCGACGTCGAGAGCTGCCAGGAATTCGGCGTCGCCGGACTTGCGCTCAAGCGGCAGATTGAGATTGTAGCCGAGACCCGGCCCCTCGCCGCGCTCGTCGGCGTGCCCCCAGAAGAAGGGATAGAACCGCACCGGGTCGGCATGGATCGACACCGTCAGCACGTCGGAGCGTTGGTAGAAGATGCCTTGCGTACCGTTGCCGTGATGCAGGTCGATGTCGAGGATAACGACGCGGTCAGCGTTCGACAGGAAGCGCTGCGCTGCGACGGCGGAATTGTTGAGGAAGCAGAAGCCGCCGGCGACGTCGGCAAAGGCGTGATGTCCGGGCGGGCGGCAGAGCGCATAGGCGGCGCGATCGCCTGACATCACCGCATCCGCGGCATCGACAGCGCTCCAGGCGCTCCAGCGCACGCTCTCCCAGGTTTCTCCCGAAATCGGACATGCTGTGTCCGCCATGTGATAGCCAGCCTGCCCCACGGCAGAAGCCGGATATCGGCCATCTCTGGCCAGCGGATGGATGTTGGGAATGACCTCCTCCGAGGCATCAGTGATGCGCTGCCAGCGCGCGTAGATATGCCCGAGGAAGTCGAGATATTCGGGCGTGTGCACCGCGGCAATCGGGCCGAGCCCGTGATCGCGCGGGCGAAGGATGGTGCACCCGGCATCCCGGGCGCCGGTGAGCAACCGCTCGACCCGCTCCGGCTGCTCCGGGTTCGGCTGCGGCGCGCCGCTCGAAAGGAAAGCCTTCGGATTGTGTCGCTTCTGTTCCTGTGCGTAGAAGGCTTTCATGCTGTCTCCCGTTCCTGCATCGTCCAATTTTCAGTCCCCGGCAAGAGCCACGAAGGCCTCGCCATAGGCGGCATGCGCGCGATCCTTCGTCTGCCAGGTGATACCGAGCCGTTCGTAAAGGCGCTGCGCGGCCATATTCTCCACGTCGACCTCCAGCCGCAGATAGTCCCCACCCCGCGCCTTCGACCAGGAAGCAACCTCCCGCAGAAGGCGCTCGCCGATACCGAGGCCACGGAAGCGGTCGTCGACATAGAGGTCCTGCACGAACACACCCGGCCTCCCGCGCCAGGTCGAGAAGATCGGAAAGAACAGGCAAAGGCCGGCAAACCCTCCATCGACCTCGGCAATCAGACTGCCGAAAGCAGCGTCGGGACCGAAGCCGAAGCGGCGGTAATCCTCTGCCGTGCAAGTCACCTTGCCCGCCATATCGAGCCCACGGCCCATGGCCTGGATCGCGCCATGTATTGTATCCGCGTCGCCGTTCTCCCCGGTGCGAATGTGGATATCTGCGGTCAAGCTCTTGGTTGTCGTCACGGTCGTCCCCTTCGATACTGACGGCTGCAGACCGCAGGCAACCCCGCCCGGGCCCAGGCGTCAGAACGCCACTTGATCTCCGCCTTTGAGGCCGAGAAGATCACGCGCTTCCTTAGGGGTGGCAACCTCCAGCGACAAGGCGTCAAGAACCGTACGGATACGGTGGACCTGTTCGGCATTGCTGGTCGCCAGCTGCCCGCGGCCATTGTAGAGACTGTCTTCCAGCCCCACCCGCACATTGCCGCCCATCGCCGCCGCCATGGTGATCATCGGCATCTGGTGGCGGCCGGCGGCCAGCACCGAGAACGAGTAGTCGTCGCCGAAGAGCTTGTCAGCAATGCGCTTCATATGCGTCAGGTTCTCCGGATCGGCGCCGATGCCCCCCAGGATGCCGAAGACAAACTGGATGAACAGATGGCCGGAAACCAGCCCACGGTCGCGGAAATGTGCCAGCGAATAGAGATGGCCGACATCATAGCATTCGAATTCGAACCTTGTGCCGCATCCCTGTCCGAGACGCGTGAGGATGAACTCCATGTCGGCAAAGGTGTTCTTGAAGATCGAGCCGCGCGTCGCCTCCAACAGTTCCGGCTCCCAAGCGTGTTTCCATTCAGCCGGTTTGTCCAGCGCCGGAAACAGGGCGAAGTTCATCGAACCCATGTTGAGCGAGCACATCTCCGGCTCGGCCTGCAAGGATGCCGCCAGGCGATCTTCAAGCGTCATCAGGGACGAACCGCCGGTCGAGATGTTCACGACGGCATCGGTCGACTGCTTGATGCGCGGCAGGAACTGCATGAACAGCGAAGGGTCAGCGGAAGGCCGGCCGTCAACGGGGTTACGTGCATGCAGGTGCAGGATCGAGGCGCCGGCCTCGGCTGCCGCAATCGCCTCCGAGGCGATCTGGTCCGGCGTGATCGGCAGATGGGGCGACATGGTCGGCGTATGCACCGAACCCGTCACCGCGCAGGTGATGATGACCTTCCTGTGCGACGTCTTGGTTTTCGTCATGATGGCGATCTCAACGGTTGACGGGAAGATTGAGTTCGGCGGCGAGCTGTTCGAGCACATCGCCGAGGATGGCAATGATCTCGCCGATCTGCTCCCGGGTGATGATCATCGGCGGGCAGACCAGGAAATGATCGCCCTCGACACCGCCGCGCGTACGCCTGGAATAGATAATCAATCCGCGCTCATAGGCGAGATCGACGACCCGCTGGTGCGCATTCAATTCCTTCGGCAGCGGCTTCATCGTCTCGCGGTCCGAGACGAACTCGGCGGCGAGCAGCAACCCCTTGCCCCTGACGTCGCCGATGAACGGGAAGCGCTCGGAAAGAGCTACCAGTTCGGCCTTGAGCGCGTCTCCCATGGCGGCGGCATTATCGATCAGACCGAGCCGATCGATTTCATCCAATACGGCCAGTCCGGCAGCACAGGCGAGAGGATTGCCGGCATAGGTGAAGCCGTGCTGGAAACCACCGGCGTCGAGCACGGGCTGAACTAGCCTCGACGGAGCCGCCATCGCACCGAGCGGGCAATAGCCCGAGGCAAAGCCCTTCGACAGCGCGATCAGGTCGGGCTTGCAGTCCCAATGATCGCCGCCGAGGAATTTCCCGGTGCGGCCGGCGCCGCTCATGACCTCGTCATGGATCAGGAGGATGCCGTATTTGTCGCAGATTTCGCGGATGCGTCTGTAGTAGCTGTCAGGCGCGACCAGCGCACCGGTCGAGGCACCGCCGATCGGCTCCATGATGAAGGCAAGCACGCTTTCCGGGCCTTCGGACTGTATCCTGTCTTCCAGCATGTCGGCATACTTGATGCCGCGCTGCTCCATCGTCAGGTTATCGCGATCGAGATAGGCTGTTGGCGCCGGTACTTTCGGCATTTCCCGCATCATCGGCGAGAACGGATCGGAGAGAGCCGCATAACCGGTGACCGCCAGCGCGCCGAGCGTGCCGCCATGATAGGACGGAAAGCGCGAGATCACCTTCCAGCGATCCTTCTGGCCGGTTGCGACCGCCCATTGGCGAGCGAGCTTCAGGCAGGATTCGACCGCCTCCGACCCACCGGAAACGAAGAAGATCTTGTCCATACCCTCGGGCAGTTTTTCGGCGGCACGGCGGGCCAATTCTTCCGCCGGCTCGTTTTCGAAGTGCAGGCGATAGGCGAAGGTCACGCGGTCCATCTGCCGTTTCATCGCCTCGAGCACGTTGCGATTGCCATGGCCGATATTGACCACCATCGCGCCGCTGGAGCCGTCGATCACCCGACGGCCATCCTGGTCCCAGAGATAGATGCCCTCGGCCCGGTCGACCAGCGGCCGACGCAGACGCGACTGGTAGAACAGGTGTGAAGCGGGCCGTTCGTTTGAGGCTGTCGTCTTGAGCATGTCCGGTCTCTGTCAGCGTTTGAGGTAACGGTTGAGAACATTGGCGGTAACGCGTTCGACCATCGCGTCGCCGCGTTTGAGGGCTGCCACCCATTCGCAGCTGCCGGCGTGGAACACCTCACCCTTGCCGCGCGGGAAATTGACGATCATGCCGCAGCCGCGCTTGACGCGATCGACTGCCGCCTCCCCCGCATCGCCGATCAGCGTTTCCGCCACGAACTTGGCGTCGGCGTCGGAAAGGAACTGATCGTCGGCGGGAATGTCGGCGCTTTCTTCCATCAGGGACGACATGCCGAGCGCCAGGATTTCCAAGCCGTCCGGCGCGCCGCTGTCCTTCGTCGGTTCCGGCAGGCCGCCGCGGATGATGTAGTCGAGGCCGTCGACCTCGTAACCGAAGGCATGGCCTTCAGCGCCGAGGATGTCGCCATAGTAGATACCTGTGCCGGCAAAAGCCCAATGCTCCGGACGATAGACCGGAAAGCCACGAGCGCCGCGCGGGGCGCAACCGCCCCAGCCGACATAAAGCCCGCGCGTGGCAATGAGCCCGAAGGTTGAAGAGCCAGGACGGCCGATTTCCTTCGCCTCCCATGAGCCGGTCATGCGTGTCGGATCGGCAGAGTGACAGGCCGGATCCTCGGCGCGCGCTCGGTACTTGTAGCACACTTGCCGCCTGCCACCGTCCTCCAGACGCGTCTGCCACATGAAATTGCCGGCAAAGCGGGCTGCATGGCCGCCCCGTTCGACGTAGGTGTCGACCGCGTCGCGCATCTCCCAGGTCCAGTATTCGTCGTGACCGACGAAGACGACGCAATCGTAGCCGTCGAGGATTTCCGGGTTGAAGTGCAGCTCGTGCTGGCTGGCGAGGTCGACGGCATAGCCCTCACGCTCAGCCCAGCGGAAGAAATGGCTGTCGTAGCTCGCCCAACCGGAAGAGGCATATTTCTTGGAATAGCCGTTGGCATAGGCCCACTCCATGTGGGGATAGCGCGGCGCTACCGCCATCGGCGAATAGATTTCCAACGGCACCCGCGGCGCATCGATTGGCAACTGGACAAAGCCACGGCAGAACGGCCGCTCGATGCTGACAGTCGTCGCATACTGGTCGCGGTTGGGACCGGTGATGCCCTGATAGTGGTTCGATCCACCCCAGGTGTTGTAAGATGTCCAGGATCCGGTCGCCGCCACCTGCAGCACGCGGCCCGGCTTGCGTCCAGCCTCGGGGCGAACGATGAAAAGATGTTGGCAGCGAATGGGCGCCCCATCGCGGCCCTCAGCCGTCAGGGTGATACGGTAGGCGCCAGAGGGCCAGTTCGCATCCGTCTGGAATTCAATCGTTGTCTCCCAGCCGCAGCCGACCACGGAGCATTGATCAGGCGTATCCTGCCAGCGGGCAGCAATGCCCTGCCGTGTCATAACAGGTGTTTCGACGGCGCCGTCCCGCACGATCTCCAGGTTGAACAAGGCCGCGGTCGAACTCACCTGAAGCCGGACGGTTGCGCCCGGCGGGTAGGCGTAGGCGTCGGTGTAGCACCAGATCTCGCCGCGCTCGCCATCCATCCCCGGGTATTCGTAGTAGTGGCCGAGCACTGCTTCGCGGCGTTGCTCCGGCGTCAGCCCGAAATCGGGAAACTGGTTGCTGATCGTCTTCATGGCATCCATCATGCCGCAAGATACTTCTTCAGGAAGGTTCGCGTGCGCTCCTGTTTCGGCTCGCGGAAAATTTCGCTTGGCGCCCCCTGTTCGACAACGACACCGCCATCCATGAACAGCACACGGTCGGCGACCTCGCCGGCAAAGCGCATCTCATGGGTGACGATCAGCATCGTCATATGCTCGGCGGCAAGCTGCTTCATCACAGCGTTGACCTCGTCGACGAGTTCCGGGTCGAGCGCGGAGGTCGCCTCATCGAAGAGCATCACCTTCGGCTGCATTGCCAGTGCTCGCGCAATGGCGACGCGTTGCTTCTGGCCGCCGGAAAGCCGCGAGGGATAGGCATCGACCTTCTCCGCCAGCCCAACCTTCGACAGAAGCTCGACCGCCAGTTCGCGCGCGGCCGCCTTCGCCATGCCCTTCAGGATAACGGGCCCCATCGTGACGTTTTCGATCACCGTCAGGTGCGGGAACAGATTGAAGTGCTGGAACACCATGCCCATCTGCTGGCGCACCGCATTGATATGGCGCTCGAACGCCTGACCGCGCAGATCCTGGTTGACCTTGATGCCATCGAGCCAGATCTCGCCGCCGTTCAAGGTTTCCAGATGATTGATCGAGCGCAGCAGCGTGCTCTTGCCGGACCCGCTGGGTCCGATGATGGCAACGATCTGGCCGCGGTCGACCGACAGGTCGATGCCCTTGAGGACTTGAAGCTCGCCATAGGCCTTGCGGGCCCCTTTGACTTCGACCATGGGTCGCTGGGCGGTCATCGTGATACCTCCACGTTCTGTTCGACCCGGCGCAGACCCGCTTCGAGCACGAGGTTTAGGATGTAGTAGAGAGCGGCGGCAACGATGTAGAACTCGAAGGGCCGATAGGTCTCGCTGATCGCCAGCTGTGCCGAATGGACGAGCTCGGCGATCCCGATGATCGAGACCAGGGACGACTCCTTCAGCAGTGCGATCAGGTTGTTGCCGATGGCAGGCACGGTGTTGCGTATGGCCTGCGGTACGACGACGTAGCGCAACGTCTGAAATTTGCCGAAGCCGATACTGCGCGCGCCTTCGCTCTGGCCGGCATCGACTGCGACGATACCCGCACGCAAGACGTCGGCGTTGTACACGGCGAAATGCAGCCCAAGCCCGACGATGCCGGCGACCAAAGCGGGGATCTTGAAGTCAAGTTGGCCCAGACCGTAGTAGATCAGAAAGAGCTGAAGCAGCAGCGGCGTGCCCATGAACAGCCACATGAACGCCCGAACCGGCCACGTGACGATTTTAGGCGCGTAAAGCACTGTGACGGCGAAGACAATACCGAAGACGAAACTGATCGCCCCCGCCGAGACTGTGAGGATGGCAGTCCACCACACGCCAGTCCAAAGAATGTCCGCATACGGAGGTATGACGCTGAAATCGAGACCTTGCAAGGTTTCCTCCTCCTCACACGATCGCGTAGCGGCGGTCGAGCAGATCGACGATCCGCGCCACGACATAGATGATGATCATGTAGAGCACGGCGGCGACGCCGAAGATCTCGAATGGCTTGTACGTCGACCCAATGAACCGCTGCGCGGTATAGGTGAGCTCGACAACCGAAATCGTCGAGACCAGCGCCGAGCCCTTGACGAGTGCCACCGTATTGACCCCGAGTGGGCGGATCATCATGCGGGCGGCTTGCGGAAGAATGACTTTGCGCATTGTCTGCATCCGGCTGAACCCGATGGAGCGGGCGGCCTCTGCCTGGCCGCGATCAACCGACAGGATTGCTCCGCGGATGGCTTCGGCCATGTAGGCGCCGATGTTCAGCCCAAGCCCGATCACGCCGGCGGCGAACGGTTCGAGGTTGATGCCGATCTGCGGCCCGCCGAAGTAGAGAACGAACAACTGAATAAGGCAGGGCGTACCGCGAAACAGACTGACATATGCGGAACCGAAGGCGCGCAAAGGCAGCGAACGCGACATCTTTGCCGCCGCCACGAGAAAGGCGACAACAAGTCCGAGGGCCAGCGAAAGCGCCGAAATCTCGATCGTGACCCACGCTGCCTCCACAAAAAACGGGAAGACGCGCTGTATCAGCGAAAAATCCATTCGGGAAACTCCAGGAAAAGATCAGAAATTCCCGACCACCTGGACGGCGGCCGGAAATGCCTCTTGGTTGATCAGCGGATGTCGCTGCCGATCCATTCCATCGCGATCTTTTCATAGGTGCCATCGGCCATGATGTCGTCGAGCGCCTTTTGCATCGCGGCCTGCAGCTCCGGATTGTTTTGCCGGATCGCGATACCGGCAAAAAGCTCGCCGCCCGAGATCTCCGTGGTCTCAAGCTGGCGGATCTTTTCGCCGCTCTTGATTGCGACCTTCACCGGAATGTTGTCGTTGATGATCGCATCGACGCGCCCGCTGTTAAGCTCGAGCAGCAACTCCGGCAGCCCCTTGTAGGTGCGAATTTCCCAACCGCCCCGCTCCCGCGCCCATTTCTCATGCGTTTCGCCGAGCGTCACGCCAACCGTCTTTTCCGTCAGCTCGTCCAGGCTCTTGATCGGAGAGTCCTCCTTCACGAACACGGCGCGGCCGGTGCGATAATAGGGACCGACGAAATCGATCACCTTGTCGCGCTCCGGCGTGATCGTCATGGAGCCGACGACAGCATCGTACTTGTTGGCAAGCAGGCCGGCGATGATCCCGTCCCAGGCGGTCGTCACGATCTTGACCTTTACGCCCAAACGCTCGCCAAGCGCCTGACCGATCGAGGGGTCGAAACCGACCACTTCGTTCTTGTCGTTGACGAAGTTGAACGGAGGATACTGCCCGGTCATCGCGATCCGAAGTTCACCTGCGGCCTTGATGTCCTCCAGTTCGTCGGCGCTTGCCGGGGCGGCTGAAAAAGTGGCTGCGACAGCCATCGTTGCGGCCAGAAGGCCGGAGAATACGGTTCTCATGAGATGTTCCTTGTTCCTCTGATGGAATGCGCCTTCTTGTGCGCTTGGCACGGACAGTTCGGGTCCGACGAAGGTCATGATTGCTTTTGCATCAACATTGCGCAAATAGATAATGGGAATAGAAGGCATAGATTTCAGGAATGGTAACACCTCGATCCGAACGGCTCGTCTGGGAGCTCGACTGGAACCTGCTGCGCACCTTCGTGGTGATCGCGGAGGTCAAGAGCATCACGCGTGCAGCCGAGCGGCTGAACCTCAAACAACCGAGCGTCAGCAATGCTTTGAAGCGGCTGGAGGACCGCGTCGGGCGGCGGCTGGTGGAGCGGGATGCGACGCGCTTCGACCTGACGGAAGTCGGCCAGCTTCTCTATGAGCAGGCCGTCGAAGTGTTCGGGACCATATCCCAACTGCCGCAACTAGTGCGTGGCGTCAGCGACGACGTGACCGGGCACGTGACGATCGCCGTCGCCAGCCATGTCGTATCGCCGATCTTCGACCGGGCGCTGATGGAGTTTCATCGCGACTATCCGCGCGCGACGCTGAATATCTCGGTCGCCGCAAGCGGCGAAGTCACCCGCCAGGTGCGGGAGAAGCGGGCATCCTTCGGCCTCTGCCTCGTCAGCGTGCGCGACCCGGCACTGGACTATCTGCTGGTCTTCCGCGAGTTCTTCGGCTTCTTCTGCGGGCCCCATCACAGGCTGTTCGGCAAGCAAGGATTAAAACTCGCCGACCTCAAGGGCGAGACCTCGGTGTCGTTCCACACGGACCATATCGCCGATGCATTGCGGCCGGTGGCGCTTCTGCGCAGCGAGGCCAAACTCAATGCCAACGTCGTTGGTGTCTCCTCGAGCCTGGAAGAGGTGCGCCGCATGATCATGGCAGGCCTCGGCGTCGGGCCGTTACCGCTGCACGTGGCGCGTCGCGACGTGGCGGACGGGGCGCTCTGGCGGCTGCCCCCTTACGAGGCGCCGCCTGCAATCGACATCTTTCTGCTGACAAACCCCGACAAGGCGTTGAACCGCGCAGAAAAGGCGCTGCTTGCCGGGCTGCAGACGCTCATCGCCGAGACCCCGGCCGAAGAACGGATCTATGCGGACTGAGGACGCGCGGATGGCGACCGATCACGCTTGAAGCAATGTCTCTGCGCGGGCGCGGGCCGCCGGCTCCAGCGCCATGGCGGTGCGCGCTGAAAGATCGAAGCGAACCGTCACGGTTCGGTTGACGGCATGAACGACGTCGTCGAGGGTCCCCGACATGACCTGCTCGAAGGCCACCGAGGAACGGCCGAGCTTGACGACCCGCGAGCGGATGGTGATCAGCGTGCCGGCTTTGGTTTCGTGTTTGTACTCCGTTTCCGACCGGACATCGGCCCAGCCCCAGGCCTTCTCGCCTTCAGCCGCGAGCCCCGCGATATGGCCGAGCAGCTGGAAGCTGGCATCATCGAACATTGCCGCATAGTGGCGCACGTTCATGTGTCCCATCGTGTCGCACATCCAAGGATGCGCAACGCCGACATAGGTGGTCAAAGGCTGGCTCGACATTGCTGAACCTCGCTGAAGGATGCCTGGACAAAACGGCTGAGAGATAGCGGATGACGAAGCCGCCTGTCCATGCCGTGGTAACGACGACCACTCCCGCGATCAGTGCTGATAGCGATCGAAATATCAGTGGGTAAGCGCCGGCCGCACGAACACGCAGGCTAGGCGCTTGCCTTCGATCTCCCTAGGCTGCCCCGAAAATGCGCAAGGAGGCATGATCGTGAAAGTCTATCTGGCCGGGCCTGAAGTGTTCCTCA
The DNA here is from genome assembly GCF_002002725.1 of Sinorhizobium sp. A49. Classification (GTDB taxonomy): domain Bacteria; phylum Pseudomonadota; class Alphaproteobacteria; order Rhizobiales; family Rhizobiaceae; genus Ensifer. Next base: position 108,501 of record NZ_MUNW01000033.1, read on the forward strand.
GCAACGCCGTGCAGATCCAGGCGCGAAAGGCAGAACTTGCCCGTGCCGCCGGTTTCACACCGCTGGTGCCGGGCGACCTGGAAATCCCGCCGGCCGACACCAAGCATGCCCGCGGCGTCGCCATCTACGGTGTCGACGAAGGCATGATGCTGGCCAGCGACATGATCATCGCCAATCTGACGCCGTTTCGCGGCATCAGCGCCGATGTCGGCACGGTCTTCGAACTCGGTTTCATGTGCGGCCGTGGCCGCCATGTCTATGCCTACACCAACACCTCGCGCAGCTACTACGACCGCATTCTCAACGGCCATTACGGCGGAAACGCCGCCGCGCGTCCGGACGGTCGCATGGCCGGTCCGGACGGGGTGAGTATCGAGGATTTCGACATGTCCGACAATTTGATGCTCGACGGCGGTATCCTTGCGCGCGGCGGAACCTTCGTGAAGCGCGAAGTGGCGGAAGCGGACCGCCTGACAGACCTTGAGGCCTTCAAGGAATGCCTGGCGATTGCCGCCAAGCAACACCTCACCTGAGCGATCGAGCCCGTTTAGTCGACCGGGCTTAGTCGACTGGGCAGGGCCAATTGGCCGGAACGGATAGCCCGGCAGGCAGCTTGGTGGCGGTGTCGCCGCATGTCAGGTTGACCTGTTCCTGCTCAAGCCCGGTCGCGGCCGACAGGTCAACACCTTCGATCCGCGTCAGGAACATGAAGGCATCGGTGAAATCGAGCGGACCTTCAAAGGTAGAACCGCTGAATGTGGCGCGCGACAGATTGGCCATCGGGAAACGCGTGCCCGTGATCACCGCCTTGTCGAAATTGGCGCGCCCGAGCTCAGCCTTCTCGAAATCGGCGCCCGTCAACTTGGCGCCTGTGAAATTGGTTCGCTGCAGCTCGGAGCTGTTGAAAGACGCGCCTTCGGCCGAGATGCCGGCAAAACTGCTGCGATAGGCTTCGACCTTGGCAAAGTTCGCCTTGTCAGCCCTGGCGCCGGCGAGCGATGAGCGCACGAGCGTCGCCTTCTCCAGATTGGCCGCCGTGAGATTGGCGCCCCTGAGATCGGTAAGCGTGAAGTCGGTGTTGGCCAGGTTGCCGCCTTCGAGATCGATGCCGCCGAGCATCAGTTGTTTCTTGTTGCAATCACTCCAGTCGGCACCCGGCGCCGACGGTCCCTTGCAATTGGCTGCATTGGCGAAATCAGAAAATGTGAGCACCACAAGCAATGCGGACAGACCGATGGCCGAGTTTTTGCCGCAGGCGCGAATGGCGCGCTGGATGCCGACGGTGTCGCTGAGGCCACCCTCCCCAGTTGCGACGGACGAACGAATGGGCTTTTGATTGGGGATATGCATGGCGCTGCTCCACGGCCCTTAAGGTGGACCGGTTCTGTTGCTTTTCTCGCGTGCGCGCTTTGTCGCCGAGCACAGTCGCCGGAAGAGCACATCGCAGCTTAAGCGTATGACATTGTTGCTCTTCGCGCAAATGACACCCGCGCGACATGGCAATCAGGATTTGCCAGCCTGCAAAGACGCGCGGGCTCTCGTCCGCTGCGACGTCGCCTCCCCCCGCCGCGCCCGTCATCAATGCTGAGGGCCGATCTATATCGCCGCCGTACTCAACCACGTGAGCGCTGCAACGGCCGAAAGGGCGATCCACCCGGGGTGTAGTCCCCTTGATCCGATGAGAGCGAGCAAGGCACCGGCTGCGTTTGCAAAGACAGCGGCAGCCACGACAAGCCCGAGCGGCGAGGAAAGATGTGGTTTGAAGGCGAGTTGGATGAGCATTCCGGCAAAGGCCCAGCCAAACACTGTCGCCAGGTGCCACGTTGCCCACAATATCCCAACATGCCGTTCAGTCAGTAGCGCACAACCGCGCCTTGGGACCAGCCGGCCGCTGCGCAGATGTCGAAAGATCAACACTTCTCAGAGAACGGAGTGGACCAGCCCGGTAACGAGAGCAAGCAGACCCGCAGCGGCAAGCTTGATTTGCAAGAATGCCTCCATGAATTTGTAGCGTTCGCTGGCACGCCCGTTCAGAGGATCGAGAGTATGAACCTTGTCCTTCGCCAACAATGATCGCCACATTTCTCGACTGCGCATTGCAGAGTCAGTCGATGGCCGACAATGCCATGCCACACGTTACGTAACGCGAGCTTGCCTTGCCGATACAAAACATGCAATATCCATACAATTCGTCCCATGAGGTGACATCATGACTTTGGATGCATCGGAAACGACCTGGCTGCCGGCAATCCGCAAAGCCAACGGCCCGCTCTATATCGCCATTGCCGACGCCATTGCCGTCGATATTGCCGAGGGCCGCCTGTCCGAAGGTGCACGGTTGCCACCGCAGCGCGCGCTTGCCGGCGCGCTGGGCATCGACTTCACCACGGTGAGCCGCGCCTACAATGAAGCGCGACATCGCGGGCTGGTGGAAGGTCGCGTCGGTCAGGGCACCTACGTCAAGGCGCGACGGATGAAAGGACTGCAGCCGGCAGCCGATGGCCTGGTCGACATGAGCATGAACCTGCCACCGCTGTTCGACGACCCCGTCCTGACGATGCGGCTGTGGAGCGACATCGCCAGCCTGCAAAGTGAACACGGGCTCGATCTCTTGATGCGATATCAGGCGGCGGGCGGCGCACAGCATAATCGGACGGTCGGCGCGACCTGGCTACGACCGCGCCTTGGTGACATCCCGGCCGAGCGGGTGCTCATCTGCGCTGGCGCACAAAGCGCTCTGCTGGCCGTCGTCAGCAGTCTTGCCGGGGCTGGTGAGGCGATCGCGGCGGAGGCCATTGCCTATCCCGGCTTGCGGGCGCTTGCCGCTCATCTCAGCATCGAACTCGTCGGTATTCCAATCGACGAAAATGGGATGATCCCGGAACAGCTTGAGGCGATCTGCAAAACAAGAAGATTAAGAGCGCTCTATTGCAACCCCACGCTCCACAATCCGACCACCTCGACGTTGCCGCTGGAGCGCCGCAAGGCGATCGTTGCCATTGCGCGGTCCCATGGCTTGGCCATCATCGAAGACGATGCCTATGGCGCGATACCGGCCGCAGCCCCGTCACCCTTGGCATCCCTTGCACCGGATCTCGCCTACCACATCGCAGGCCTCGCCAAGTGCCTTTCGCCAGCACTGCGGATCGCCTATCTCGTCGTTCCCGATCGCCAAAGCTCCGTTCGCATGGAGGGTGCGATCCGTGCGACGAGCGGCATGGCGCCACCCTTCAACGCCGCAGTTGCGACACGCTGGATCGAAGACGGAACAGCAAGCGAAGTCCTCCGCGCCATTCGCCGGGAGGTGACGATCCGGCAGGCCATGGTCAGCCGGTTGCTGCCGAAGGACATTGTCCAGACGGACCAGGAAGGCTTTCACCTGTGGCTGCACCTGCCGCCACCGTGGACGCGTGGTGATTTTTCCGGCCGGCTCAGGGCGTCCGGCATCAGCGTCGTTGCCAGCGATGCCTTCGCGCTAGGCCCGGCGCCGGAGGCCGTGCGCCTTGGTCTTGGCGCGGCACGAACGCACGAAGAATTGCAGCGCAGCCTCATGACGATTGCGGATCTACTGCAGCAGACGCCAACGGCATCGAGCCTGGTCGTTTGAGGCGCTCCATCGGTGAACGGCGAAATTGTCGCAGTAATGTATGCATACAATAAATTGACAATGTACGGATTTGAGCGCACTAATTTGCGCAGGCCTGAGGCGGCACAGGACATTCGTTGACCGCACCCAGGCAACTCGGCTGGCGCACCCGCAAAGGCTGCGCCGCAGACGCCTGAAAGGAACGCATATGTCTACGGATCATGACTGGCCGCCCATCCCTCCCATGCAAACCGGCTTGCGCGGCCGTTGTCCGCGTTGCGGCCAGGGGCATCTGTTTGAAGGCTTCCTGAAGATGCGCAAGACGTGCGAAGTCTGCGACCTCGACTACTCCTTCGCCGACCCCGCCGACGGACCAGCCTTCTTCGTCATTTGTTTTGGCTGCGTACCGAGCGTGCTGCTCGGCGTCTGGCTGGAGGTGCAATACAGCGCACCGCTGTGGATGCACCTGCTGGTGACCGGACCGTTCATGTTGCTGACGTGCATTCCGCCGCTTCGGCCGCTCAAGGGATGGTTGGTCTCAAGCCAGTTTTTCTACAAGGCGGAGGAAGGAAAGCTCGTGCGCAGACAGCTCGAGCCGCCGCTCGCTCCTACCCAATAGACGTCGATTGCCAAGTGGCATGAGCATCAGGTCGCCCGCCTCTTGGCGGGTTCCGATACCGAATACCGACAAGGCGCGGGCAAAGCTCGCGCGTTGTTTCGCTTGCCCTCAACGAGGGTTAGCAATGCGGCGTGACCGTACCTCTCCGGCCACTTCCCAACGTCACGGCACCGGTTCTTCACCACGAAATCGCGGTGGCAGAATCTGCCGGTGCCGCGCACTGTGCCGCACAACCCCTCATTCGCAGTTCACTGCACCGTCGGTGTCGGTTCGCCGAGCGAGAGCATCAAACGGTTCGCCCAGTTGAAGAAAGCGGCGCCGTGGATGACGTCGGCGATCTCGAGTTCATCGAGGCCGGCTGCGGACAGGCGCTCGATATGTTCGTCACCCAAAGTGGGTGGCGTCGCCGTCAGCGCCACCGAGGCCGCAATGATCGCGTTCCAGCGATCGCCGAGATCCACCTCCACGCCTTCGTCGAGCAACTTCTGCACATCGTCGCCGCGCTTGGAGTGGTGCGCGGCGAAACGCGAATGCACGGAGGCGCAGAAGATGCAGCCGTTCGACCGCGATGCAGCCGTTGCCGCAAGCTCGCGCTCGGCGCGCGGCAGGCCCGTTCGAGTGTTGTAGAAGATGTCCTTGTCCGTCTTCGTGCGGGCCTCAAGAACCTGGGGATCGCGAACGAGCAGACGGAAATAGGGTGACTTGGCGCGCGACGCCTCGACGAGGCCGGCAAGATGCGCCTCCGTCAGATCGTCTTCCGCAAGCGGCTTAAGCCACGGTGTCCAGCCGATCTCGGCCTGTGTGAACGCCACTGGCCGATTTTCGATCGCGGGCGTGATGATGTGGTCGGTCATGACAAACTCCTTGTGACGGTCAGGCGGCTGCGCGTCGGGCAGAAGCGGCCAGCAGGCTGAGCCCGGCGATCACCCGGATCTGGAATGCGACGAATGAAACGAGCTGCGACAGCGTCACGATACCGTCTGTCGTCCAGCCCGCATCGAGGAGCGCCTGCAGCGCCTTGGAGCTTGCATCACGGGGGCGGAAGACAAGCAGGTGCGCATGCTCGAGCGCAGCTGCAAGCTTTTCGCCAAGCGCCTCATGGCCGGCCTTAGAGACCTGGTAGATCAGGCCCTGCGCGTTCTCGACGCTCAACGGGCCGGCCGGATATTGGCCGTATGGCCCGACGGCCTGGGCTGCACCGATCTCGGCCTTCAGCACCTCGACCAACCAGCGGTTCTCCTCGCTGTCCCCAAGCGGGTTGACGTAGAACTCAAAGATATCGGGTTGCCGATGCAGGCCTGCGACGAAGCTGGCGATGGCCTGGCGTTCGACCAGCGAAACATCGCCGATCGTGTCGGGCACGAAAAGCGCAAGATAGCTTTTCTGCGCCTGCTCGCGCGTCTCCGGTCTCTGGGTGCGAATACGATCGAGCGATGAGCCCGGCTTGATGCCTGCGAGCAGGTCGATGATATCGGGTGTCGATGTGGTCACGTGAAGTCTCCTTCCTTGAATTGAGCGACGCCGCTGGCGTCGAGACTGTCAGCCGACGGCTCCAAGCCTGCGGGGGGCGAATTTCTCTTCCGGCGCCCACCCCAGCGCCGGCGCGACCTTGGTCGCGATCAGCTCTATGGAGCGCAGGATCAGCGGGTGCGGCGGATCGATGGAGTGAACTTGGAAGACGAGGTCTGTGACCCGATCGAGTGTCGTATCCGCACGCAGACTTTCGATGACGTCATCGGCTGTGCCGACATGGACGTCGAAAGCGGCGATCAAATCGGCGAGCGAGTTGCCCGCCGGCTTCAGACCTGATGCAATCAAGCGCTCAGCGCCACGGCGCAAACCGACCTCGGCCAGGCGCAACGCCTCATCGCGGCTGTCGGCCACGAACAGGCTACGCGAACCCAGAATTCGCGGCGCGCGGCCCACTGGCAATGCCGCGAGGTAGGCGTCGATGATCGGGTTCTGCAGCTCTGCGAGCGGCGCATTCGGGCGGTCCGCGGACCGAGGCTGGGTGCGCGACAGCATCAAGCCGTCGCCGGCGCGCCCTGCCCGCTCGCCGCCTGCGACGGAGAACGTCGCCTGCCAGATCCGGTCGAGCAGTTGCGGTGCAGTCGGATAAAGCTGGTCGCCGCCCGCGAGGCTGCGCCCGGCCCACGCGTCGAGAACAACGCGCAGGTGCCGGCTGAAAATATCACCGCGCTCGGCACTCTCAAGGCCGAACGCAGTGAAGGACGACGGTGTGCCGCCGGTGCCGAAGCCGATCTCGACACGCCAGCAGGAGAGAAGGTCAAGGACCGCCGCGTCCTCGGCAACCCGGATCGGGTTTTCGAGCGGCAGGGTGATGACGCCAGTGCCGAGCCGGATCCGCGAGGTCTGCGCGGCGACATGCGCCAGGAAGACGAGCGGCGCCGGCAGACCACCCTCGTCGGCATGGAAGTGATGCTGGGCCACCCAGGCGGTATCGAAGCCGAAACGCTCGGCTGTGGCGATTTGCTCTGCCGCATAGTGATAGCGCGCGCCGGCGGGGACGTCGTCGAGGAGGCGTGTAAAGAACCCGAGGCGCTTGCGTAGCGTCTTTGTCATTGTCTGTCCTGTCATTCATTCCCGCGTCGTCAGACGAGGGCTGCTCTTTTTTGTCCGGGGATGGCGTTGATGAGTTCGCGGGTGTAGTCGCTGCCCGGGCGCTCGAAGACGTCCTCGACCGATCCTCCATCAACCAATCGGCCGTCCTTCAGCACGGACACCGTGTCCGAGATCTGCCGCACGACCGCGAGGTCATGGGACACGAACAGATAGGTCAGCCCGAGATCGCGCTGGAGTTCATCGAGAAGATCGAGGATGCGGGCCTGCACCGTCACATCGAGGGCCGAGACCGCCTCGTCGAGAACGACGACGTCAGGATCGAGCACGAGTGCGCGGGCGATCGCCACGCGCTGTCGCTGGCCGCCCGAAAGCGCATGTGGTCGGCGGTCGAGCGCCGCTTCCGGCAGGCCGACGCGGCTGAGGATCGCCCGGACTTTCTCGTCGCGTGCCGGGCGGGCGAGCCTGCCAAAATTCAGGAGTGGTTCGGAAACGATGTCGAACACCGTCTGGCGTGGGTCGAGGGAGCCGTACGGGTTTTGATAGACCAGCTGGATCTTGCGCCTGAACTGGCGCAGTGTTTCGCCACGGAGCTCAGACAGGTCGGTGCCATCGATCTCAATGCGCCCAGCCGTCGGCTTCTGGAACCCGACAATCGCGCGAATGGTCGTGGTCTTGCCGGAGCCGGATTCGCCAACGATGGCATGCGTTGTGCCACGACGGACGCGGAAACTGAGGTCATCGACGGCGCGAAACGATTTGCCGTTGCCATCCATCCGCACGAAGTCCTGCACAAGCCCATCGACAATGACGACATCATTGTCCGAAGCCGCGGGCACCGCACGCGCGGTCCCAGGCGCCTTGCGCACGACGGCCGAGAACGACGGCGCGTCGGCGATCAATTGCCGGGTGTAGGCGCTGCGCGGTGCGGCAAGCACGACCTTGGTAGCTCCCGTTTCCTGGACACGCCCGCCTTGCAGGACGACGAGCCGGTCGGCTCGGTCCGCTGCCACACCGAGATCGTGCGTCACCAGCAGCACCGACGTCCCGTATTCCGTGCGCAATTCGTCGATCAGGTCGAGGATGCGCTTCTGTACCGTCACATCGAGCGCACTGGTCGGCTCATCGGCGATGATGAGCTGCGGCTTAAGCGCAACGGCGATGGCAATCAGCACGCGCTGGCGCATGCCGCCCGAAAGCTCGTGCGGATATTGCCGCGCCCGGAGTGCGGGCTCGCTCAAACCGACGCGCTCCAGAAGCGAAATCACCTGGGCCTCCAGGTCGCGACCGCTTGCGACGCCATGGATGCGGAGAATCTCACCGACCTGCGCGCCGATCGTCTTGACGGGATTGAGCGAGCTTGCGGGATCCTGCGGTATCAGGCTGATCTTGGCGCCGCGCACCGCATCAAGCTGGCGATCCGACCAGCGCGAGATGTCCGTGCCGTTGAGCCTGATGCTGCCGCCGTCGATGCGGCCATTGGCATGGAGCAAGCCGATGATCGACTGCGCCGTCGTTGTCTTGCCAGAACCGGACTCGCCGACCAGCGCTACGACCTCACCGGGATCGATCCGGAAGGAGATCTCGTGCACGACGCCGCGATGCGCAGTGCCGTCATGATAGGCGATCGACAGGTTCTCGACCTCCAGCACTGGCGGATGGGGAACGTTGGAGCCGCTCATGCTGCCACCTTGCCGAAGGATTGGCTGACGCGGTTTGCAGCGAGAACCACCAGGACGACGATGACACCGGGTGCAGTGGTGAGCCACCAGGCCGTCGAGATGTAGTTGCGACCTTCGGCAATCAGCAGCCCCCACTCTGGCGTCGGTGGCGGAGCGCCATAGCCCAGGAACCCGAGCGTAGAGATCTGCAGCACGGCCGACCCGAACTGCAACGCCGCAATAGCCAGAACCGAGGTCAGGGAGTTCGGCAGCACGTGCCGCCAGAGGACCGCCGCGAATGTGCCGCCGCTGCCAAATGCCGCCTCGACATAGTCGCTGCGCCGGACACGAACGACTTCCGAACGCGACAGACGGGCGAAGCGCGCAACCGAGGTGACGCCAACGGCAATAGCCGCGTTGACCGTGCCGAAGCCGAGCAGGATGATGATGCTGAGCGAAAGCATGAGTGGCGGTATCGATAGCAAGACATCGACGAGACGCATGATGGCATCGTCAACCCGCCGCCGGACCGATCCCGCGATAACCCCAATGCTGGTGCCGACGACAAGACCGAGTGCCACGGCAACAAATGCGCCAGTCAGCGAATGTACCGCGCCATAAACGATGCGTGCGTAAAGATCGCGCCCCAGCGCATCGGTGCCAAGCAGATGGCTCGCATCGGGCCGGCGCAACTGTTCGCCACCGACCCCTTCGAGCGGATTGTAGCTAGTGAAAAGCCACGGAGCGACGGCCCAGAGAAAAGCGATGGCGAGAACCAGCCAGGACAGTGCGAGACCCATTGGCAACCGTCGGATGAATTGGGGGAGCGAGAAGCGCCTGCCCGCCCGCTGTCCATGCCTAGACGCGATGGGGTCGTCGTGGATCGTATCGAACGTGGTCATGCCGTGGCTCCTGCTTTTGTACGAAGGCGGGGATCGAGCACAGGAAAGAGCAGATCCACGATGAGATTGATGGTGACGAAGGCGAGCGCCGAGAGCACGACGATCGCCTGGAGCACGGCGGCGTCCTGACTGCCGACGGCCCTTCCCGTGAGGCCGCCGATGCCATTGAGGCCGAACACCGTTTCGGTAACGACCGCACCAGCAATGAGTTCGCCGAAGAGGACGCCGGCGATCGTCAGCGTCGGCAGCAGCGCGTTCTTGGCGACATGCCGCAACAGCACCCAATGGCGAGTGGCACCCTTGGCGCGGGCAACAGCGACGAAGGGCCGTGTCAGCACGTCATCGATATTGCGCACCAGCACCTGGGCAAGCGGAGCGGAAATTGGCACCGCCAGCGTGATGACGGGAAGGATCAGCTCCTGCCAGGGACCGGGGTTGATCACCGGCACGAGCTTCAACCGAAACGAGAAGATCTGGATCAGCATGATGCCGAGCCAGAAGGTCGGGATCGAGATGAAGAGCGACGGCACGGACTGGATCGCGCCACGCAACCAGGCGAAAGGCGTAAGGCTCGATAGGAAGGCGATGACGACGGCAAGGACCGCGGCCAACAGGAAGCCGAGCGACGCAAGTTTCAGTGTCGCCGGCAGATGAGCGGCAAGCATCGTGCTGACGGGAACGCCCACCTGAACGGAATAGCCGAAATTGCCGGTAAGGAACCGACCGATCGTCTGGATATATTGTACCCAGATGGCGCTGTCGGCAGCATAGGACGCGCGGATTTCGGCGATCTGTTGCGGGTTTAACCCAAGCTCCGGGTTCTGGAACTTGATGAGGATGGCGTCACCGGGCATGGCCTGCAGCAACACGAAGGAGATGGTGAAAGCCGCCCAAAGGACGAACAACGCCTGCCCCAGGCGATTGAGCAAGTATCCGGACATCAGCCGTTCCTCTGCTTGGTCTCATTGCGAAGACCGGCCACGGCAATGCGCGTGGCCGGTTGGACGGCATCAGTGGTCGGCGAGCCAGGTGCTGTAGAAGCTCGGGCGGCCAACCGCCTCGAAGGCGATGCCCTGGACATAGGGAGCACCGGCGAAGGCTTGCGGCTCCTCGAAGATCGGGATCGCATAGGCCTGGTCTACGACGTAGTCCTGAACCTCGCCGGCGATAGCAAACCGCTTCTCGCGATCCGGCTCCGAGGTCAGCGCCTCGAGCAGACCATTCAGCTTGTCATCGGCAAAACTCTGGACCTTGTCGCTCTGTCCGCCCTTCTGGCGCAGCACGTCACGGTTCTTCGGGTAGTACTGGCTCTTGATCACGTCAGGATCGGCGCGGCCGACCATGGCCGGGGAAACCGGCGTCTTCAACGGATCGAGATCGTCGACGATCCTGCTGCCGCTGTCTCCGGCAAGCACGGTCAGCTTGACGCCAAGCTTGCCCCATTGCTGGGCCACGAGCTGCAGGGTTTCCTTGTTCTGCGGTTGGGGCAGGGATTCGTACGCTGTCAGCACCAGTTCCTTGCCGTCCTTCTGGCGCAGGCCATTGGCGCCCACCGTCCAGCCGGCTTCATCGAGCAGCGCTTTCGCCTTTTCCGGATCGAAGGCGAGCTTCGCCGAAATGTCGCGGTAACCAAGCGCCGTCGACGCGATGATCGAGGTCGCCTGCGGGTAGTTTGCCGAAAACAGCGTCGTGACGATTTCCTTGGCGTCGGTCGCGTGCAACAACGCCCTGCGCACCCTGACGTCGGCGACCAGCGGATTGTCGGGCCGGAAGACAACGCTGTTGTTCACGCCGCGCGTCGAGGGCGCGTAGATCTGGTAATCCTGAGCCTCGACCTGCTTTTCGTCATAGGCCTGGACCTGTCGGATGAAATCGGCCTGACCTGCGAGCAGCGCGCCGATGCGCACGCTGTCTTCGCCAGTGATGATATATTTGATGCCGTCGAGATGGGCTCTCCCCTGATGGTCCAGCTTTGCCGGACCCCAGGCATACTCCTCGCGCGCCTTCAGGTTCAGCTCCTTGCCAATCGTTTCGCTGTCGACGACAAACGGACCGGAACCGATGATTTTGGTGGCGTCACCCAATTGTTCGAAGGGAAGCGCCAGCGTGCTTGCGGCGACGAGACCTGAACCGATGACCGAGGTACCCTGCAGGAAGCCCGGCGACGGCTTCTTGAAGTAGAACTTGACCGTCTGGGAATCGGCGACCTCACTGCGCTCGTAATTGTTGATCACCTCCGACACCGGCTGTTTCAGTGCCTTGTTGCCGAGCCCGAAGACGTCGTAATTCTTGGCCACGGCTGCGGCATCGAGCGGCGTGCCGTCGGAGAAGGTGACACCCGGGCGGATCTTGAACGTGTACTCGGTCGCGTCAGCGTTGACCGTCCAGGATTCCGCGATCCAGGGCTCGATCTCAAGCGTCTTCGGGTTCTGATAGGTCAGCTTGTCGGTGATCTGGTTGAGAATGCCACCGTTCGGATAGAACCCGCCGGCCGGCGGGTAGAGATTGGTGTGGGCCTGCTGCTCGAGATAGATCAGCGTCCCACCCTTCACCGGGTCTCCTGCACCTTCTGCAAAAGCGCCAGGCAGGAAAAGGCCGGAGGCGGTCAGTGTCGCCAGCGTCAGCGCAAGCCGTTTCAGTTTCGTCGTCATGGGGAGCCTTCCTTCAAATGTCTGAAGGCTATCGTACGAGGAAGCGCCGGATCATCAACTAAATCTAGTAAATTAATATGCTATATGTTTCGAGCGAAGGGAAAGAAGCATCTCCGTGTCCGAGCCGATGGAGATATTTCTCCCGAGGCCGTCTCCCCGCCTTCTTTTTCTGGTCTTAAGCGACATGCGGATCAGGGCGCAGAAAGGGCGTATCTTATCGTGGGCGAAACGCTTCACGAGCCATTGACAATTTGGCCCCTATTCATTGAAAACTTTGCCAATTCCTTCCAAGCCCGAGATTGAGATATTCATGACAAATAACAAGGTTCTTGTCGTCGGCGGCGCCGGCTATATCGGCTCGCACACCTGCCTTCAGCTGGCCTCCAAGGGGTTCGAACCCGTGGTTTACGACAACCTGTCGAACGGCCATGAGGAATTCGTCAAATGGGGTGTTCTGGAAAAGGGTGACATCCGCGACCGGCAGCGGCTGGACGAGGTGCTGGCACGACACAAGCCGCGAGCGATCCTGCACTTCGCCGCGATGATCGAGGTCGGCGAATCCGTCAAGGATCCGGTCTCCTTCTACGACAACAACGTCATCGGTACCTTGACCCTGTTGTCGGCAGCACTCTCGGCCGGCATCGAGGCTTTCGTGTTTTCGTCCACCTGCGCCACCTATGGTCTGCCGGAAAGCGTGCCGATCGACGAACAGCACCGCCAGGCGCCGATCAACCCCTACGGCCGCACCAAATGGGTCTGCGAGCAGGCACTGAAGGACTACGGACAGTACAAGGGTCTGCGCTCGGTCATTCTGCGTTACTTCAATGCCGCGGGTGCCGACCCGGAGGGACGGATCGGCGAGTGGCACGAGCCTGAGACCCATGCGATCCCGCTGGCAATCGACGCCGCCCTCGGCCGCCGCGACGGCTTCAAGGTCTTCGGCACCGATTACGATACGCGCGACGGCACCTGCGTGCGTGACTACATCCACGTGCTCGATCTCGCCGACGCCCATGTGCGCGCCGTCGAATATCTGCTTGAAGGTGGCGACAGCGTCGAGCTCAATCTCGGCACCGGTACGGGCACGACGGTCAAGGAGCTTCTGAACGCCATTACCGAGGTCTCCGGACGCACGTTCGGCATCGACTATGTCGATCGCCGCGAGGGCGATTCGACCACGCTCGTCGCCAACAACGACAAGGCCCGCGAAGTGCTCGGCTGGGAGCCGCAGTATGACCTGGCGGCGATTACGCGCACGGCCTGGAACTGGCATTCCCGCCGAAACCAGGGTGCCTGAGATCAGGCACCTCGACTGACCGCATGCCTGGCTCAACGGTCAGGATGCCTGGCGTACCCGGTTCAGAGGCGATCTGGAGCGGGTACGTTGCGTGAGCGGGCGCTCGATCAGAAGATAGGCCACGATGCCGGCAATCGTGCCGGCAGCCAACGCGCACAGCAGCGTCAGCGCTGAATTCAGGGCCACCATCGCAGCAGCCTTGACGACGACCGATATGGCGAAGGTGTGCCAGAGGTAGATCGAATAGGAGGCGTCACCGAGCAAGGTCGGCAATGCCCATTTTCGAAACCAGCCGGCCGCTTCAAGTGCGAGCGTGCCAACCACAAGCATGACCGCCAGCGGGCCCAGTATCCTTTCGTCAAACGGCAGGCGCAGGACGGCAAGGGCCGCGAACCCCAGGAATGCGCCGACGACAAGCACGATGCCGACACGTGGCCCGGCAATCCGGCCCCGCAGCCAGAACTCGGCGACAATCATGCCAGCGACAAATTCGAAAATGACCGGACGCGTGTAGGTCAGAAACAGAGCGTTCTGCGTATCGATGGCGAGCCCCGCCACGACCAGCGATAAGAAAAACACTGCCATCACCGCCAATCGGCGATGCCTGGGCAGCATCAGCGAGGCTGCGAAGACGGCATAGAAGAACATCTCGAAATTCAGCGTCCAGCCCTGCACGAGCACCGGCCAGATTTCGCCGCTGCTCGGCGAGCGCGCCGGGATGAACAGCAAGGATGCGACAACGTGTTCGACCGACAGGACGAGGTTGGGAAAGAGACCGGCAACGCCTCCAGCGATCATCACCATCGTTGCAAGCCAATAGATCGGCGCGATCCGGCGCAGCCGTTCCTTGAGGAAGGCAAGCGGTGCTACCGGGCGACGATCACTGATCACCCACATGATGAAGCCGCTGATGACGAAGAAGACGTCGACGCCAGCCGCACCGATCGCGAAATGGTATCCCGTCCGCTCGGCCGCGTGAAAGAGCACGACGCCGAGCGCGGCAGCCGCGCGCAGATACTGGATACCGTGGATGGTTTTCATCGGCGTAGCGGTCATCAGAACCTCAGCTGCGGGTGGTGGCTCGCCAGCACCCTGCCCTCGGCCAACCGACGCTCGCTGACGAACTGCCGGCCCTGCCTGATCGTAAGCCTGCCTGCTGCGAAGTAGAGCAGGAAAGAACCGACGTGATAGGGGTTCATGATGTCGATTTCGACGAACGCCCGCACAAGAAGCAGCATAGCCACGCCGAACAGCACCGAGGATTCGGTGTGATGGTCATAGGCAAGCAGGCGCATGATATGGCCGAAGACGGTCACCAGGAGTACGGTGCAAAGCAATACGAGGCCGATTGCACCCGTCTCCACCATCGCCTCGATGAAGGTGTTGTGGAAATGGAAGCCCGAGCGGGTGGCGATGAAGAACTCCTCCCACAACCGCTCCGGTTCGGAGAAGCCCTGGACCCAATAGGCCTGGTAGCCCACGCCCACGACCGGCGAGGAGAGCGCAGCCTCAATGCCCTGTTGCCAGAGATAGGTTCGACCGGTCAGCGTCGAATCCTTGCCGAAAAGGCCGAGAACGAGATCGACGCCACCACCATAAACAGCCGCAAGAGCCGCGACGCCACCGACGACGACTGCGGCTAAGAACAGGCCCTTGCGATGACCGGGCGACAGCATGCCGACGGCGCGCATGCCGAGCCAGCAACAGACGATAGCGACGGCCGTCAGGACCGACGTGGCCGATTGCGAGGAAAACAGCGAATAGGCCGATATCAGCCCGACGGCGCCTGCGGCGCCGAGCCAGAGCCCGCGCTCCCCAAGTGCAACAGGCGCAATGAAGGCAAAGTAGATCCCGAGGGACGCATAAAAACCAAGCTGGTTCTTCGAGGCGAAAGCCCCGACGAAGCTATAGGTGCCGTCGAGCGGATCGAGGTGGTAGACGCCAAACAGCAACGAATAGACGAGCACGATACCGACCCCGGCGAGAGCACCGCGGACGAGCGTACGGATGTCGATCGTCCGCATGGCGATCAAGGCACAGACGACATGGGAGAGATACTGCACCCCCGTCCTAACCGTTATCCCGGGCGCAGCCGACCAGAAGACCGACAGGCAGGCAAAGACGGCAAAGCCGAGGATCCAGATGTATCTGCCATAGCTGCCGAGCACCCTTCGATAATCGACGAGCACCAGCGGAAGCCACAGCCCATAGTAGACAAGGATCGACGCCTGCCCGAACCGTGAGGAATAGGCAAAGACGAAAAACGAAATCGCCAGCGCAAACGTGCCGTATGCCTGGTTTGAACCAGGAGAAACGAGGCTTGCCTTGGAAATCCTCATACCGATCCTTCAGAGCGTTTCTCGATTGAACGGCATCAAGGAAACGCTCTATCTCCTTGTTTCCAGGGATTTCTCATCGAAAAACCTGTTCGCCCTATTCCTACCAATGCCTAGCGCATCGCCAGATTGGCTTCGACCTTGATCACGTCGCCTGGCAGCACCGGCGTGTTCTCGTCGGCGGCGATTTCAAGCGCCTTGCCATCCTTCTCGCGGACAATCGAATAGCTGATGACAGCCTCCGACGTGTTGTCCTTGGATTGCGCGGCCTCGGCCGATTGCAGCAGCGCCTCGGTCATCAGGTCGCGACTGGTGCCCAGCTTGATCGCCAGCGTATCGAGTTCGGCCTCGGTGTTCTGCAGGTCCTGGGCAAGCTGGGCATCCCAGTCGTTGCGCAGGTTGGTGTCGTCCTGCGTCGCCTTGCTGACGTCCTGCTTCGCCTTCAGGGACGCGGTGTCGATATCGAGGACCGCACCCTGCAACTCGGCGACGCGCTGCTCCAGTGCGAGCTTTCGTGCAGCCAGCGCCAGCCCCTTTTCGGCGAGCCCCTCGATCTTGTCCCGGTCTTCGATCACCAGGTCCAGTTGGCGGTTCTGGGTTTCGGACTTTTTCGCCAGCGCCTCGATTTCGTTTTCGAGCAGGGACTTGAGATCGGCGAGCGATGCCAGCTGTCGCTTCTGCCTTTTGTCGCGCGAGACCATCAGTGCAGTCTCGCTATCGAGCAGGCCGGCGACGTCGGGCGCGTCCTTGAGCTCCTTCGGCAGCTCGATCTTGTCCTTGCCGGCGATCTCCGCCTGCAGGCGCGCGCGCCGGATCAACAGCCGGTTGCGCTCGGAGACCTGCACGCTCGAATCACCGCGGGCATTGATGTAGTCGCGGGCAAAACGCTGGCCGCTTTCCGAACGTCTCAATCCCCCGCCAAGGCTGACGGCCTTCAGCACCGTCAGGTTTGGTGCATACGGGTACTCGCCGGGCTTCTGCACTTCACCAGCGAGATAGAGCGGACGATACTGGGCGAGCTCGACCGAAGCCGATGGCCGGTCGCGCAGGCCGAACAGCGTCTGCATCTTGAGGCCGATCGCCTCGCTCATCTCGGCAGTCGTCTTGCCTGCCGCCGGCAGGTCGCCGATGAAGGGAATGGAGACCATGCCGGATGCGCCGACGGTATAGTCGCCGCTGACCACCGACCAGTCACGCACCGCACCTTCGGCGGTTTGCCACTCGGCAACGCGGATCTTGAGTTTGTCCATCACGCCGAGATGGTATTCGTCGGCATGAGCCGGCAGCGTGCCGAACACGGTTATGGCCGCCAGCATGGCGACCTTGAGAGAATATGGTTTTCGCAGGGAGATCCGTGATCTCCCGTTGGCAACTTGATGTGTCATTGCGGTTTCCCGGTTGCTGGTCGCGCGCGCCGGCGTCCAACGACTGACGTCGTCAGGCTCCGTGGCGCAGCGTTCGTCAGTAGCTGCCGCGAGAAAAGCAGACTGCGGGGATCGTCTTGAAGACGATGGAGACGTCGCGGATCAGCGACCAATTCTGCACATAGTGCGTGTCGAAGGCGACGCGTGTTGCATAGGAAACGTCATTCCTGCCGCTGATCTGCCAAAGGCCCGTCAGGCCTGGGCGGGATTGCAGATAGAAGACGGCTGCAGCGTCATAGAGCTCGAGTTCGTCTTCCACGACAGGTCGCGGGCCGACGATGCTCATTTCACCGCGGATGATGTTGATCAACTGCGGCAGTTCGTCGAGGCTGAGCTTGCGCAGCACGCTGCCGACCACAGTCACCCGCGGGTCTTCCTGTAGTTTGCGTGTCGCTCGCCACTCCTCGTAGGCGGCGGGATTGTTGCGGAGGTGATCCTGCAAGAGGCGATCGCCGTCAGCCCGCATCGTGCGGAACTTCAGGCAGCGGAATGAGCGGCCGTTATGGCCGATACGGCGGTGGCCGTAGAAAACGGATCCGCCGTCTGAAAACTTGACGAGCATCATCAAGAGCAGGAAAAGCGGACTGAGAAAGACAAGAGCCAGCGAAGCGGTAAAGACGTCGAAGCCACGCTTCGAAATTCCTCCTACCGGACGATATGCTCCCGACTCTGCGGTACTGAAAAACGGCGAATTGGCCGATCGAGTCGCAGACTTCATAGAGAAGACTCCATTTACGTTGGCGATTGGTCGGTCCCCTTGGGGCGCACTCGTATCCAAGAATGAGTGTATGGTTAGGATTTGCTTTTTAAAGGCGAAAAGATGACCGGCACCGCGCGCACCTCCCGCAGACGTATATCATCGATTGCGAATATGTAATATTTCCTCGAGAACGAAGATCATCTATTCATGGGAGATCAAGTGTATTCCTGAAGATGTCGATGTAATTTCCGGATGGATCGAAATTACTCATGAAATAATCGACCTTACCTTGATATCAGGATGTTTGCTTTCGTCTTGCATCGGAAGATTTGGCCTCTCCGTAAATTGAAATCCCTCATTTTTGTCGACGCATCTTGCAGTGCAGCAATTTTTTGCATTGCACGCACGAAGCCACCACCGACGCGAATCTTGTAACAAAAGTTGATAGTGAAAGCAGATCGAAGGCCAACCCCGAGACGAACGAAACAAGGCGAAACCACAGTGGGTGGAAAACGGGACGCTCGGTCCGGTCGTGGCCAGCCTCAATTCGGCCGGCACAAATCGATTCCTTCGGCCTGTCCCGAAAGCCAAATCAACGGAATTTGATTGGCGCCGGCCTGTTCTAAAGGCGACATAAACATTTTGGGGGCTATAGCGGCTTATATTGCATGTGCGGCTATTGTCGGTTGAACCGGGGCGTAACCGCCAATATATTGAAACTCTGTGGTGGGAAGGGCCTTGGCTCCGATGGAGACACCAACAACAGATCCGAAAGCTAGGTAGCGCGATGTTCGCACCCCGCGTCTTTGCGAGCATGATTGGCGCCTTGACGGTCTTTGGCATCGTCACTTACCTGCTGAACGGTTCCCTGACCTCGACCCTGATCCAGACCTTGATCTGCGCGGTGCTGATGCAGGTTGGCTATTTCCTGGCCGTCGTCTTCCTTGTGTGGAAGAAGGCGCGCGAACGCGACCGGCAGGCGGCCGAGAACGCACGCACGGCGACAGAAGAAAAGCAGGCCGGCAAGGTTTCGACCGGGCGCTTGAACAGGCCGGGCCACTTCAATCCCTGACGCGCCCAAGGCGGCTTCCGCTCGCGGCTAATGATACCAGCGACAAAAATGTCAACGTTTTGACGCGGTTGCGACACGATCCTGTTGCATCTTGCGGCGAGCCAGCGAAGCAACAGCGATGCCGGCCATGCCCGACGTAACGCTGGAGGCCACAATGACCGCAGCTGCAACGATGGACGTCTGTGTCATCATCGCCGCAAAAAATGCCGCCGAAACGATTGCAAGGGCCGTCGCTTCGGCGCTTGCCGAGCCTGAAACCGCCGAGGTCGTCGTCATCGACGACGGCTCGACCGACGGCACCGCGTCGTCTGCCTTATCGGCTGCCGATGATACAGGGCGGTTGAACATCGTGCGCTTCGAGAACAATCGCGGCCCGGCTGCAGCGCGCAACCACGCGATCGCAATCAGCCGCTCGCCGATCCTCGCCATCCTCGATGCCGACGATTTCTTTCTGCCCGGCAGGCTCGCCCGACTTCTCGATGTGCCCGACTGGGATTTCGTTGCCGACAACATTGCCTTCATGGACGAGGCGGCCGCCGCCAGCGCCGCGGCCGACGTCGGCCGGTTCCAACCGGAGCCACGCCTTCTCGATCTGACGGGATTCGTCGAGGGTAATATCTCACGCCGTGGGGTCCGACGCGGCGAGATCGGTTTTCTCAAGCCGCTCATGCGGCGCGAATTTCTGTCCGCCCACCAACTCTCCTACAATGAGAAGCTTCGGCTGGGTGAAGACTACGACCTCTACCTGCGGGCGCTTACCAAATGCGCGCGCTACAAGATCATCCATAGCTGCGGCTACGCCGCGATCGTGCGCGAAAATTCGCTGAGCGGCAGTCACCGCACGGAGGACCTGAAGAGGCTTTATGAGGCCGACCGGGTCATTCTCGCGAACAATCGATTGAGCGCAGAGGCGGCCGATGTCATCCGCCGGCACGAACGCCATATCCGTGGGCGCTACGAACATCGGCGCTTTCTCGACCTGAAACGCGAAGGCGGCCCGATCGCCGCCATCACCTATCTGCTCGGCAAGCCGAGCGCAGTTCCCGCGGTTGCCGGTGGTATCTTTGCCGACAAGACCGAGCGTATGCGACCGACCGAGCCACTTGCCGAACGCGGCAACTCGGGTCGACTGCGCTATCTGCTGCCGGCCTTCGCTGAACCCAGCTGATCGCCTTCAACGGCGCCCGCATGGGGCGCCGTCGAATTTCTCCCTCTAGAGATAATCGCGACGGACCGTATCGAGAACGTCGCGGAACTTCGCCTTGCGTTCGGCAAGGATACGGTCTTCGCTCAGTTGCGGCTCGGCCCTGCCCGCCTGCCACAATGCGAGCGTCGACGGCGCCGCCAACAGCTGCTTGGCCGCACCACGCAGGAAGGTCTGCCTCGGCGGTGCCGCATCGACGATCAGATCGCCGTCGATCTGCCGCCGGTTCGGGTCTTCGCCATCAGTCTCCTGCACTTCGAATCCCATGCCCCAGAATCGGGTCCCCTTGATCATCGCCTCAGCGCGGCTTGAAACCGGGACATGGCGCGGACGATAGGTGACCCCGACCGTCTGCGCCCAGTCATTCCACTTGAAACTGTTGATGCTGTCCGATGTCGAGACCGCTACCCACGGGACGCGAAATGCATCGGCCAGGATTGCGCCGTGCATCGATTCCGCCACGATCAGCTCGGATTGGGCGATCTCCCGGATCACGGCTCCTGCCTCGCCGCGCGGGTCGATGTAGTGAAGACCGACCGTGCCGCAGGTGATCGGCCACATGCCGGCGATCGCGCTTTCCCAATGGGGAACGAAACTGCGCTTGTGGATCTTCGGCAGGTTCCGGAATTCCGGCATCTCGGCAACCATGACCGCCGGATCGATGATGCCAAGTTCGGGCGAAACTCCGACCTTCTCGGCCGTCAGCGGGCCACGCACACAGCGAACATCCCATTCCGTCTTGTCGCGCATGTCCGGCAACGTCCCGTAGCCGAAGCCGCTGCCCAGCACGAGTTTTCGCATGCCGTCGGGCAATAACGCTCGGTTAAGCACCGTCCCGACGCCAACGAGCAGGATGTCGTCATGGCTGTCGCGGAAACCAGGCAAGAGGAAATCCCAGAGCCAAAGATTGAGGTCGTCTCCGAAATTTCCGTGATGTGATTCCCAATAATAGGGCTTCATGAGCGGTCCCTTCTCTCAAATGAGATGTATCCGGCGCCGCAAGCGGCGTCTCTGTTCCCTCCTCAGGGATGCTGTCTTTACGATCAGCGTTGCGGTGATAGTTTGCCGACGGCCAGTTGGAGGGCGCTTTGCAGCAATTTTGGATCGCGCCACACCCAGCGCGCCAGAAGCCTCAGCTGGGGGGCTTGCTTGCGACGCAACCGCCGCGCCTGGCTCCACAACGCCTGTCGGCGAGCCGTGTGCTGATAGGAGCGAATCGAGGCGATTTCCTGCGGCCGGCGCGAAAACCGGCTCTCGAGCGTTTCAAGCGCCACGAAAGTGTTGAACTGCTGCTGCAAGAATTCCGGCGAATCGTTGTCGATCGAATGGAAGATGTTGATGCCTTCGCCGCGCTCGGCACCGGCCGCATCGCAAAGCACCACGCGCCTGGCCGCAAGCACGCAGTCGCAGAAGAACAGCACGTCTTCGGCTGCCAGCCGCAAGGCCGCATCGAAGCGGATATTTTCGAACAGCGCGCGCCCGATGACCATGCAGGACAGATGGAGGAAGCTCCAATTCCTCAGCATCGCCTGGGACAGATCGGGAATTTCGACCACCAGCGGCCTCTCCTGCAACCGGATGCAGGTGTCGCTCTTCAGGAGGTCGGCAATGCCGAAGTGATAGTAGAAGGCATCGCCGCCCGAGATCGATGCCCAGTAGCAATCGGCACCGAAGCGCGTCAGGCTTTGATAGGCGTTCTTCAGGTGATCTGGCGTCCAGATGTCGTCGGAATCGAGGAACGCCACGTATTCCGCATCATGAGGAACATGGTCGAGCCCGGTGTTGCGTGCGCCGCCTGGCCCCTGGTTGGCCTGGCGCACAACGGTGATGCGTTCGCGCATGATTTCGCTGAGCGGCGCCAGCTCCTCATCGACAGGATAAGGTGACTGATCGTCGACAACCAAGACGTGAAAGTCCTGAAATGTCTGGGCGAAGACGGACTTTAGCGCCCGCCGAAGAATGCCCGGCTCCTTCTGATAGTAAGGGATAATAATCGTAAGCTTTGCCATCTTTTCGCCCCTGCGGTTTCTCTACAAAGAGTCTTGCGTGGTCACCTCCCACCGGGTCGCGGCCGTATATCTATTGCTTGTCCTTTGTCACTCATGCTTCAAAGGGCTCACGGGATGTTCGCCTTGCCCTCAACCGTCAATGTCAAATCCGTCACCCGCAACGTCGGCTGGAGCGTGCTCTCAAAGACAGGCACATTCGGGCTGAAATTTGTCACCGTGCCCATTCTTGCGCGCATCCTGACGCCGGAAGTGTTCGGAACGGTGGCCGTCGCGCTCACCGTCGTGCAGTTTCTGGCGATGATCGGAGGCGCGGGCCTCGCCTCCGCGCTGATCATTCAGCGCGACGAGGAAATGGAGCTCGTTCACTCGGCCTTCTGGGCGAATCTGGCCATTTCCATGGCTATGGCGCTTGGCCTTTTCGTCTTTGCTGCGCCGCTCGCAACGCTGCTCGGCGCGCCTGATGCCACTTATCTTCTGCAGATCATGAGCCTGCTTATTCCGCTGCAGCTTGGCGGCGATGTCGCCTATGCGCTTCTGGCCCGGCGAATGAATTTCAGCAAGGATGCGGCCTGGAGCATGATTTCGGAAACGGTCGGGGCACTCGTCGCCGTCGTCATGGCCCTTACCGGTTTCGGCGTCTGGTCGCTGCTCGGGCAATTGTTCATTTCGGCGCTGATTCGGCTCGCGGGCCTCTATGCGGTTTCCGGTTATGTGCCGAGGCTGGTGTTTTCGTTTCGCCGCGTCTTCGCCTTGAGCCGCTTCAGCCTCGGCATGATGGGCTCGGAAATCGCCAATTTCATTACCTTCCAATCGCCGATGGTGATCATCTCCCGCTATCTCGGTCTTTCCGATGCCGGCGCCTATTCTGCCGCCAACCGCTTTTCCAGCATTCCCAACCAGATCGTGCTTTCAGCCGTCATGGGCGTGCTTTTCCCCGCCTTCAGCCACATGGGCGAAGATCGCCAGCGCCGCTCCCAGGCGCTCATGCTGAGTACGCAGGTGACGACGGTGCTGCTTGCGCCGATGATGTTCGGGCTGTGGGCGCTCGCTGAACCAGCAATGCTCGTGCTCTTCGGCAGCCAATGGGCAGCGGCATGGCCGGTTCTTGGCCTCCTGGCGCTGTCCAAGGGTATTCTGACCCCCTGCAGCACCTACGTGCCCTATCTGAAGGGCATCGGCCAGGGGGCGGTTCTGTTCTGGTGGGCGGTGATCCGCGCGGTCGTCACCACCGGCGCCGTCGCCTATGGCGCCATCAACGGCTCGCTGATCGAGACGATGATCTCCCTTTGCATCGTCAACGTCCTGACGCTCGTCGGGTACTCCTGGGTGGTCTTTCGCGCTGACGGCATGCCGTTCTTCAGAGGTTTCTTCGTCTCGACCAGACCAATGTTTGCAGCCTTTGCCATGGCGCTTGCGGTGCGCTTGTTCCTGGAGCGCTTCGGTTCGCACATTCCCAATGCCATCATGCAGGTGCTCGTCGGCGCTGCGATTGGCGGCGTCATCTACCTCATTCTGATGGTCCTGACGGAGCGCAAACTGCTGGTAAAGCTGCAGCAAATGGTCCGTCAGCGCGGCGCAGCGGCACCGGCTCCAGAACCTGCGGAATGATAGGGGTTGGCGAACTGCGCAGTGCCTCACACTCGCCGCAATTCCCACCGTTGGAGGCAAAAAACCTCGAATTGACAATGGTCAACGAAAAAAATTCTGCCATTTTTGCTGGCAATTATCTGACAACAACTCAACCCAAGGATACGCTTCATTAGAATATGAGCATGTTGCGCAACATTCGACAAGCGGTGCGCTTTTGAGGATTGCAGCAGTCAATTCGCTTTCAATTTGCGGTGAATTCGAAATGTGGCGAATGCTGCATTGCAACAAATCATGGCCGATTCTTTTGCTGCAGCGCCATATTTTCAGCCACGCCCCTGCCCTAGCTTAAGTGATGCGGGCTCTAGTCTGCTCTGTTGAAACGGCGCCGAAAATGGCGCTGGCAGATAGGAGTGACGGATATCGTGGCTATGGACGCGAACATTTCCTCGCGGATCAATCTGATGCGCATCGTGCTGATCTCCGGCATCGTCTTCGTACATGTGCCGCATGATCCGCAGACGAGCCCATTCCTCGGCACCTATGGGTTCTGGGACTGGCTGCGCGTGTTTCTGGGCGACAGCCTGTTTCGCGTCGGCGTTCCATGCCTCAGCGCGATCTCCGGCTACCTCCTGTTCCGCCGCGGTCTGGAGACGTTCAATTACAGGAAGACGCTTCGAACCAAAGCGCGCACGGTGTTGCTTCCCTTCCTTCTGTGGAACCTCTCCTTTCTGGCACTCGTCTATCTCGCGCAGCTCAAGAATATCGGCTCCGGCTACCTTCCGGATGTGGTGAATGCCAGCCCGCGAGAATGGCTAAGCCTGGCTTTTGCGCTCGAGGGTCTGCCGATCAATGTCCCGCTTTACTTTCTCCGCGATCTTCTTTTGTGCATCCTGCTCTCGCCAGTGCTCGCCTGGCTGATCAAGCGCTATCCGCTGCAAGCGCTTGGCCTGCTGCTTGCTTATGCCGTGCTTCCGCTGCCGAACGGCATCTTCCTGAAGAAATCGATCCTGTTTGGCTTCTCAACCGGCATCTATCTGAGCCTGCACCGCATCGACGTGAAGCGGCTCGATCCCTATGCCCGATCGATCACCGGCGTCTTCCTCGCCGCTGCCGTGGCGTTGTCGATCGTTCTCTACCAGACGGGACCTGAGTTCCCAGTCTGGGTCGATATCCTGCGCAGCCTGACGGCCCTTTCCGGCATCGTCGGTTCCTGGGCCGTTTCGGCGCTTCTCATGCGCACCAAGTTCGCCGGACGGCTGGCGCGCACCGGCGGCCTCAGCTTCTGGATCTTCTGTGCCCACTACCCCCTGCTCATTCCTTTCTGGATGGTGTGGAACCGTACCGGTTTCACCGACTACCGCCTGTTCTACTTCGCGATCCCCTTCATCACGATTGCGCTTCTCGTTGCCGCGCATGCTTTTGCCAAGCGCCTCGCACCGGGTTTCACCGCCGTCCTGACCGGCAGCCGCACCGGCGCCCCCCGAGGCAATGCGCGCCCGGACACAGGACATCGCTCCGACTACTCCTCTCAGCAAAGGACCTGACCATGAGATCGATCAGACCTCACCGCCTCGCCCTGCTCACGATCCTCGTCGCCGGCATTGCCGGCTCCGCATACGCGCAGCAAGGCGCCGCCGGCACCTCGTTCCTCGACAATTTCGACACGCTCGATACTGCCCACTGGTATGTCTCCGATGGCTGGAACAACGGCCCGCACCAGAACTGCACCTGGTCAAAGGAACAGGCGGTGGTCGTCGACGGCATCCTTGAGCTCAAGTTCGAGGAAGGCAAGAAGGGCGAGCGCAACTATGCCTGCGGTGAAGTCCAGACCCGCAAGCGCTTCGGCTACGGCACCTATGAAGCCCGCATCAAGGCAGCCGACGGATCCGGTCTGAACTCGGCTTTCTTCACTTACATCGGTCCCGCCGACAAGAAGCCGCATGACGAGATCGACTTCGAGGTGCTCGGCAAGAACCCGGCCAAGGTGCAGCTCAACCAATATGTCTCGGCCAAGGGCGGTAACGAAAAGCTCGCAGACGTGCCCGGCGGCGCCAATCAGGGCTTCAACGACTACGCCTTCGTCTGGGAGAAGGAGCGGATCCGTTACTACGTCAATGGCGAACTGGTCCACGAGGTGACCGATCCCTCCAAGATCCCGACCAACGCGCAGAAGATCTTCTTCAGCCTGTGGGGCACCGACACGCTCAGCGATTGGATGGGCACCTTCAATTACAAGGGGCCGACGGCGCTGCAGATCGACCGGATCGCCTTCACCGCGCCCGGTGACAAGTGCCAGTTCGCCGAATCCGTCGCCTGCAAACTGGACTGAGGACACCACAGCACCGCCGCATCCGTGCATCGCGCCTCCAATGTCGCGATGCACGATTTCTTGAATGACGCTTGGCTCAGGCTGAGCAGAAAGACGGACGTTTTCATGCTGAAGATACTTTATCTGGCACAGGATCTGGCTGACCCCGCGGTGCGCCGTCGTGTCCTGATGCTGGAAACGGGGGGTGCACGCGTAACACTCGCTGGCTTTCGCCGGGGCGCAAACGCGCTGGCGGCGATCGAGGGCATCGACCCGATCGAACTCGGTACGACCCGCGATGGCCGCTTCGGCCAGCGGATCGCAGCGGTCGCCAAGGCATGTCTGTCCCTGTCGGCCAAGTTGCGTGCGGTCGACCGACCCGACGTGATCATCGCACGTAACCTCGACATGCTCGCCGTCGCCAACAAGGCAGTCGGCATGTTTGGCGGCGCTGTTCCTGTCGTCTATGAATGCCTCGACATCCACCGCCTACTTCTGCGCGACGATGTGGCCGGGCGTGCGGTGCGTGCCAGCGAAGCCTACCTCGGGCGCAATGCGCGGCTTTTGATCACCAGCTCGCCCGCCTTCGTCGAGCATTATTTCCGCCCGCTCTCCGGGCTGGAGACGCCGGTCATGCTGCTTGAGAACAAAGTGCTTGAGCTTGGCGAGCGCGGTGATCCGCCACTTGCAACAGTCACCACACCGCGACCGGACGGACCCTGGCGGATCGGCTGGTTCGGTGCGCTGCGCTGCCGCAAATCACTCGCCCTGCTTTCCGCCTTTTCCCGGCGTATGGACGGCCGCTTCGAAATCGTCCTTCGCGGCCGGCCGGCCTATTCCGAATTCGACGATTTCGACGGCTTCGTGCGAGATGAACCGCACATGACCTTCCACGGCCCGTACCGCAGCCCGGAGGACCTCGGCGCCATCTACGACGAGGTCGACTTCACCTGGGCGATCGATTTTTTCGAGGAAGGCCAGAACTCTCGATGGCTGCTTCCGAACCGCCTCTACGAGGGCTGCCGTTACGGTCGGGTTCCGATCGCCATGCGTGGGACGGAGACAGCGCGCTTTCTCGCAATCCGCGGTCTCGGCTTTCTGCTCGAGGAAGCCGAGCCGGACAATCTCGTTTCACTTCTCGGCGCCGTCGACGCTGGCAGCTACGCCGAAGCGTCTGATCGCGTGCGCGCCTGCAATTCCGACACCTGGGTCTTTGGTCGCAACGATTGCGAGAACCTCGTCAGGCGCCTTTCGGCAATCACCCCGACCGCTCCGGAGCCTGCAACGCCCCTTTCCCACGTCCGTCAAAACGAAGGTGGTTTGTCATGAACACAACAGATCTCACGTCGACGCGCAGCCTGATCGTCATCCCCTGCCTCAACGAGGCGGCCCATATCGAAACCCTGGTGGACAAGCTTCGTCCGTCGCTCAAGCCGCTCAACGCTGTCATCCTGATTGCCGACGGCGGCAGCACCGATGGTACACGCGAAATCGCGGCGCGGCTCGCACAGAACGATCCGGCCGTCCTGATGCTCGATAATCCCAGACGCATCCAGAGTGCCGCGATCAATCTGGCGGTCACTGAATTTGGCGGCTCCTTCGATTTTCTGATCCGAATCGATGCGCACGGCACCTATCCTGACGATTATTGCCAGCGGCTGGTCGAAGACGTGATCGCCACCGGCGCCGACTCCGTCGTCGTTGCCATGGAGACCGTCGGCTTCACGCCCTTTCAGAAGGCAACCGCATACGCCCAGAATTCCAAACTTGGAAACGGTGGCGCCAAACACCGGATCGGAGCCACAAGCCATTGGGCCGACCACGGCCATCACGCCCTGATGCGGATAGCAGCCTTCAAGGAAATCGGCGGTTACGACGAAAGCTTCAGCCACAACGAAGATGCCGAGTTCGACTATCGCTTCCGCAAGGCCGGCTACCGCATCTGGATGACCGACCGGACGAGCATGGTCTATTACCCGAGAGCGAAGGTCGGGCCGCTGTTCCGACAATATTTCAGCTATGGCCGAGGACGCGCCCGCAACGTGCTGAAGCACCGCGTCGTGCCGAGCCTCAGGCAATTGCTACCGCTTGCGGTCGCACCGGTGGCAATCGGCGCCTTGCTGGCCGTTATCAACTGGGTTGCCGCAGTCCCCGTGGTGCTCTGGGCCGCGGCCTGCATTGGCTACGGTGCCTGGATGGCACTCGGGCAGAAAAACCCGTACGGGCCGCTCGCTGCGATCTCGGCCATGGTGATGCATTTCGCCTGGTCGGCCGGGTTCTGGCGCGAGTTGCTCGACCTTCGCAACAGGCGGTTCGCACCATGATTGAGGCAGCTACCGAAAAGTCCGAGGATGTTCGGGTCGATATCGCGATCTGCACCTTTCGCCGGCCCGAGCTTGCCGAAACCCTGCGCTCTCTGGCGGCCATCAGGGTACCCGAAGGAACGGCGATCAGGATCATCGTCGCCGACAACGACGTCGAGCCAGGCGCTGCCGGGCTTGTCGACGCGTTGCGGCCGGAGGTTCCCTTCGAGATCGACTATGTGCATTGTCCTGCAAGCAACATCTCGGTCGCGCGCAACGCCTGCCTCGACAATGCCACGGGCGACTACCTTGCCTTCGTCGACGACGACGAAACCGTCTCGCGCGACTGGCTCGTGCGCCTGCTCGAAACAGCCATCGCTACTGGAGCAGAAGCAGTGCTCGGTCCGGTCCGCGCCGGGTACGACCTAGACGCGCCCTCCTGGATGCGTCGCGGCGATTTTCATTCGACGCGACCGGTCTGGGTCAGCGGCCAGATCGTGACGGGCTACACCTGCAATGTTCTGCTCGATCGCAAAAGCGCCTCCATCGCCGGCCGGCGTTTCAATCTGGCGCTTGGCAAGACCGGCGGTGAGGACACTGAGTTCTTCACCCATATGCACAAGGATGGCGGCCGCCTCGCCTATGCGCCGGATGCCCTCGTCTACGAGATCGTGCCGGAAAAGCGCGCCAGTTTCGAATGGCTGGCAAGACGACGTTTTCGCTCCGGCCAGACCCATGGCCGCCTGTTGACGCATGCCTCAGCCGGCAGCGGGAAGGCAGCTAAGATCATTCGCGCCACTGCCAAGTCCGGGTATTGCGCGACCGCAAGCCTGCTTTTCGTCGCCTCGCCTGTCGTCCGCTCGCGCTATGCGCTGCGCGCCATCATGCATGCCGGCGTCGTCAGCGGCCTTTTCGGCGTCCGCGAACTTGAGCAATACGGCGCCTCGGAAGTGGCAGCGCCATGACGAAAACAAATCCGGATGTCAGCTTTGTCATCGCCGCTTTCAGGGCGGCGGATACGATCGCGCGCGCCATCGACAGTGCGCTCGCCCAGGAAGGCGTCGAAGTCGAGGTCATCGTCGTCGACGATGCATCGCCCGACGATACCGCTGCTGTCGTCGAAGCGATGACCGATCCACGTGTCCGGCTCATACGGCTTCCCGCAAATCGTGGCCCGGGCGGCGCACGCAATGCTGGCCTCGACGCGGCGCGCGGCGACTGGGTCGCCATTCTCGATGCCGACGATACCGTTCGGCCCGCAAGACTTTCCCGAATGATCGCAAGGGCACGCAGCGAAAACGCCGATATCGCCGTCGACAATCTGGAGGTCTTTGGTCTCGATGGCCGGCGCGAGCGGATGTTTGCCGACTCCATGCTTGAACGGACGCCAGTTCTCACTCTTGCCGCCTTCATCGGCTCCAACGTCCTTTTCCGCTCGACCTATAATTTCGGCTACATGAAGCCGGCCTTCGAGCGACAGTTTCTCGAGGAGAAGCGACTGCGCTTCAGGCAAGATATCCGCATCGGCGAGGACTATATCCTGCTGGCCTCCGCCCTTGCCGAAGGCGGGCGATGCGTCGTCGATCCATCCGCTGGCTACCGCTACCACATCCGTGAAGGCTCGATTTCGCGCGTGCTGGAACTGCGCCACGTCGATGCGATGATCGCCGCCGATGCTGCCTTCCTCAGCACCCACGCCGTCAACGCAGGTGCAATGACAATGCAGCGCAAGCGCAGCCGCAGCCTTCAAGAGGCGCGCGCCTTCCTGACCCTCGTTGAACACATCAAATCCAGATCGCTGCGCGGCGCCGTCACCACGGCGCTCTCCAGCCCCCGCGCGCTGCGGCATCTCCGGATGCCGATCGCCGCGCGACTGCGCCGCCTGGTTGCGCCGCTGTCGCGCTTGAAGCCCGCCACAATGACAGTGGCGGCTGAACGATCCACCTCGGGCAAAAGCCCTCAAACGAAAAAAGGATAATGCCATGGACCGTATCAGAACTGTCAGAAAAGCAGTTATTCCGGTTGCCGGCAACGGCACGCGTTTCCTTCCCGCCACCAAGGCAGTGCCAAAAGAGATGCTGACGATCGTCGATCGCCCGGTCGTGCAATATGCTGTCGATGAGGCCCGCGAAGCCGGCATCGAGCATATCGTCTTCGTCACCAGCCGGAACAAGCAGGCGATCGAAGACCACTTCGACGACACGCCCGAACTGATTTCCTCGCTGACCCGCTCGGGCAAGAACGCCCAGATTTCCGAGCTTGAGAGCATGCTGCCGAAAGCCGGCTCCGTCAGCTTTACCCGGCAGCAGGCGCCGCTGGGCCTCGGCCATGCCGTCTGGTGCGCGCGCGACCTGATCGGCGACGAGCCTTTCGCGCTGCTCCTTCCCGACATGCTTTCCTATGGTGCGCGCGGCTGCATGGCCGGCCTGATGGACCTTTATCGTCAAACCGGCGGCAATGTCGTCGGCGTCGAACAATGCGCGCCCGAGGATGCCTCGAAATATGGCATCGTCGGCAAGGGAGCGAGTGTTCCGCATGGTTTCGAGGTCACCGAAATGGTCGAAAAGCCACGCGCAGGAGAAGCACCGTCCAACTTCTATCTCAATGGCCGCTACGTTCTCCAGCCCGATATCTTCGGCATTCTCGCCCGCCAGCAGCGCGGCGCCGGCAACGAGATCCAGCTGACCGACGGCATGCTGAAACTTTCGAAGGATCAGGCGTTCCACGCCCATCCCTATGATGGCCGGACCTTCGATTGCGGCTCCAAACATGGGTTCATCGAGGCGAATGTCGCCTTCGCCTTGGCCCGGAAAGATATCGGCGACCTGGTCTACGAATCCGTCCGGGACATGGTTTTGTCTCACGAAGGCCGCATCCGCGCGGCATAAACCCGGCTCCGGCGCTCTGAACAAGGGCGCCGGCCGATTGACTGTATGGAAACGGACAGAGCGACCCAATGAAACAAAGAAGTCTACCGTTCAGTAGCGTCTTGCCCCGACAAGCCGAGGAATCCGATGGCTTCATCGACCTCGACCGGCTTTTTTCGGTGGTGGTTCGCCGCGGCAAGACAGTCGGGCTTTTCGTTGCCCTGTTCGTCGTGCTTGGCGGCATCTACCTGCTCTTTGCCACGCCGAACTATACCTCGATGACGCAGATCCTGCTCGACGAGAACCTCTCCAAATACGCTGAAGAAGAGGCTTCGCCGCAAAACAGCCAGTTGCTCGATACCCAGATAGCCAGCGCCGTCGAAATCCTGAAGTCGGGTGAACTGGCTCTGCGCGTCGTCGACAAGATCAACCTTGCCGATAACGACACCATCCTCAATCCGCCGCGCTCGCCTTTCGGCGTCGTCAAGGATTGGATGAAGACGATCACCGGCGTCTTAGGCGGAGGCCCTGAGGTCTCAGAAGAGGCCGCGCGCAGCGGACGGCGGCAGAAGGCAGCCGCGCTGATCCAGCAAGGCCTTGCGGTCGAACGTGTGTCGCGAAGCTCGGTCGTTGCCCTTTCCTACCGTTCGAGCGATCCGCAACTGGCAGCGCAAGTGGTGCGCGCCTATGCGGACGCCTATCTGACCGACCAGTTGAACGCCAACTTCGAGGCGACAGAACGGGC
Source organism: Sinorhizobium sp. A49 (assembly GCF_002002725.1). Lineage (GTDB taxonomy): Bacteria > Pseudomonadota > Alphaproteobacteria > Rhizobiales > Rhizobiaceae > Ensifer. The sequence goes on from NZ_MUNW01000033.1 coordinate 140,355, forward strand.
ATCCGTGTGGCTGCAGGAGCGTCTCGCCGACCTCCGGCAACGGTCGCAGGTCGCTTCCCTTGAGGTCGAGCAATTCCGCACCGACAATGGGCTGACTTCAGCGCGGGGCGAACTGATGTCGGAGCAGCAGCTCTCTGACCTCAACAGCCAGCTCATCATTGCCCAGGCCGACACCGCCACAGCTTCTGCGCGCTACAAGCAGTTTCAGGCGATCGTCGAACAGGGTCCGGAAAAAGCGGTCGACAACGCCACAATCTCTTCGAAGGACGGCGATAATTCGGTGATCCGTGACCTCAGGACCCGCTACCTTTCGGTCGGCAAGCGCGAACAGGAAGTGGCGCAGAGTTTTGGCGCCGATCATCCGCAGGCGGTTTCGCTCAGGACAGAGAAGATCGACATCGGCCGCCAGATCTACCAGGAACTGCAGCAGCTGACGTCGAGCTATCGCAATGAATACGAAGTCGCCCGCTCACGTGAAGCCTCACTGCGCGAAAACATCGAGGGCACCACCGGTCGAAACTCCGATGCCAACCGCTCGCTCGTGCATCTGCGCGAACTTGAGCAGAAGTCTGCCGCTCTGAAGACGCTCTATGAATCCTATCTCGGTCGCTACGAGCAGGCCGCACAGCAGCGCTCTTTCCCGATCGCCAAGGCACGGGTGATTTCCGAAGCGGGCGTACCCGTCTCGCCGTCGAGCCCGAAGAAGACGATGATCCTGGCACTCTCGGCCGTGCTCGGCATGATGGCAGGCGGCGCCTTTGCAGCGTTTCAGGAGTTCCGTGAACGGACGTTCCGGCTTGAAGGCGACGTGCGCTCGATCCTCGGGCACCGGTCGCTCGGTTATGTCCCGCTGATCGGCCCGCGCCCGCTGACGGCAGCCGACCAGATGCGCGCCAGATTGGTGAAGGACAAGGGGCCGCCGCAACCGACGCCAGAACCGGTCCCCTTCGAGCGCGTCAGCCGCATCGTGCTCGATGCGCCGCGGTCCTCGTTTACAGAGACGTTCCGCAACGCCAAGCTCGCCTGCGACCAGATGCTGCATGGCAACGCCTGCCGGGTCGTCGGCATCGTCTCGGCGGTTCCCGATGAAGGCAAGTCGATCGTTGCGGCCAATTTCGCCGCCTTGCTCGCCGCCAGCGGCAAGCGCACGTTGCTAATCGATGCGGATATCCGCAAACCGGGCCTCAGCAAGATGATCACCCCGGCACCCAAGACCGGACTTGTCGAAGCACTGACAGGAGAGACGTCGTGGCCGGCCGGCATCAAGATCGACCATCAGACGAAGCTTGCGATCTTCCCGGTCGGCGGTGAGGCTACCAACCACTACCCACATGACAGCCACGACCTGCTCGCATCGCCGGCAATGGCGGACCTGATCGAGAACGCCCGCAAATCCTTCGACTATGTGATCGTCGACCTTGCAGCACTCGCGCCTGTCGTCGACGCCAAGGCGTTTTCGCCGCTTGCCGACGGCTTCCTCTTCGTCGCCGAATGGGGCCGCACGCCGTCGAGGCTGGTGCGCGACCTGCTCCATGCCGAACCTGAGATCAACGCCAAGATCCTCGGCGTGATCCTCAATAAGACGGACATGCGCGAACTGGCGAAATACAGCGATTTCGGCGCCGCCGAACACTATCGCCACCGTTTTGAGAAATACTACGTCGACAACGCCGCGACCCGTCGCGAAGCCGAGCCAGTCTGAACGACGAGAGCCCAATTGACTTGGGCTCTCCTGTATCACTCCTTCCAGAACAGCGGCGTCAGAACGACCAGAACGGTCAGGATCTCAAGACGTCCCAGCAGCATCATGATCGACAGGAGATAGAGCGCCGGATCGGTCAAGGTGGAGAAGTTTCCGGCCGGCCCGATGATCGGGCCGAGCCCTGCACCGACGTTTGAAAGAGCCGTGGCGATCGCCGACGCCGATGTCAGAAGATCGTAGCCGAAGGCACCCATGGCAAGGCTGCCGAAGGCCCAGATAATCATATAGGCAGTGAAGAACAGGAAGACGGTGCGCTGCACGTCAGCATCAACCAATGCCTTGCCATAGCGAACCGTGTGGATGGCATTGGGGAAGATGAGCTTGAAGAGCCCTGCCCGAATGGAATTGAAGATGATGATGAAGCGATAGGCTTTCATGCCGCCGGCCGTCGAACCGGAACATCCACCCATGAAGGTCGCCGCAAAGGCGAGTGCTACGATGAAATCCCCCCACAGCATGTAGTCATCACTGGCAAAGCCCGTCGTCGACAGGATCGACGAGACGGTGAAGAACGAATGCGCCAGCGCTTCATGAAATGCCACACCGTTTTCCAGCCGTTGATACAGACTGGCTGCGATCGCCAGAACCGCCAGGTAGGACAGGAACACGATGATCTGCGGATCCTTCAGCGTGTCCAGCCGTCCACGGACGATGAAGAGGATCAGCACCGAGAACGGCAGACTGCTGACCGTCATGAAGAAGGTCGCCACCCACAGGATCGGCAGGCTGTTGAAGTAGCCGAGCGAGGCGTCATGCGTGGAAAAGCCCCCAGTCGCGATCGTCGACATGGCATTGTTGATCGCATCAAAGCGGCTCATGCCAAGATAGCCGTAGATGATCGCGCAGGTGACCGTCAGGACGATATAGATCAGGATAAAGGCGCGGGTAAAGGTGACGACGCGCGCGAACGGCTTCTCGGTTGTGTCGGACGATTCCATCTTGAAGAACGACAGCCCGCCGACGCGCAGATACGGCATGACGAACAGCCCGAGCGCCACAATCCCGATGCCGCCGAGCCAGTGCAGCAGCGAGCGCCAGGCGAGGATACCGGGCGGCGCATGGTCCAGACCGGCGATAACGGTGGAGCCCGTCGTGGTGATGCCTGACACCGATTCGAACAGCGCCTCGGCAAAATCGAGGTTGACCGAGGAAAGCCAGAAGGGAACGGCACCGACGAAGGAGACGACGAGCCACAGCAGGTTGACGAGCAGAAAGCCCATTTTCCGGTTGAAGACCGGCGGACCGCCTTGCGTGGCCGCCGCTGTGACAAGCGAAAGGCTGCCCATCAGGCAGGCCGAAACGGCGAAAACCTTCCAGTCGCGATGCCCATAATAAAGATCGACGAGCGCCGGAATGAACATTGCAAGCGAAAGATAGAGGCCGACCTTTGCGGCAATGTTGATGGCAGACTGGTAAATGGTCGCATTCAACGGTCAATCGCCCCGGTCTTGGCTGTCCTGGGCTCCGCTCGCACTGCGCGAGTCGGGGTCGCCGGCCATCATCATCGGCATTACCGGGCAGCGCCGACGAACGCAAGTTCGACATCACGCGGCGCCGATCCCGGCAAGTGTCGCACCATTCCAACAATCACTGTGGACCGGAGGCGTGATCACGTGATCGTGGTGCGACACGTCATCACCTTGACTCATTTCTGCGTGTAAAGCCTCATTGAACAGACGCCCTCGCAATCCTGAGTAAAAGATGACCCCCGCACGATTTACCCAATGCCTACTTGCCCTTCGCTGGACCCCAATAAATCTCGCGAGCGCGCTCCATTGCAATCTGGCGTGGATCGAGGCGATGGAAACGGGCGACGAAAAGGTGCCGGCAGAACTGGCGACCTGGCTCGAGGCGCTGGCAACGGCCCATGAGACATTGGGCATCCCGGTCGCCTATCGCGGCAAGGGGCTTGAGCCCGCGGCGAGCCGCGTTGCGCGCCGCTAGCAATCGTTGGCATTGAGTTTGGCTGCGGCGGACAGCATCGGCGCGAAGCTTGTGCGTTCGCCGATGGAGAGCTTCACGAGAGCAACATGGCCCGACGTTGTTAGACCTTGGGCCAGAACGCGGTTTGTCTTTAGGCCGCTCGGGCCTCCGTTGCGGGAGGCTGCCGTTTAACCGCAATATTGCGGGTCGGCATAGAGACAGTTTTCAACTCGATGTGGAAATCGACCTAAATGGCCAATTTACACACTCCTTCAATCTATAGCGGGCGCGCGGTGTTCGAGCGCGCGGCGCTGCCGGACGACGCATGCCTCCTCTGCTTGGTAGGCGCTAGTGGCCCGCTGAAGTCTGTATAAGTGATCGCGCATCGCCTCAAATGCCGCTCTTTGCGATTTCGGGACCAAGTTACACGCACCTCTCGCGCTATGGGCGAGTGCTCCCGGTCCGAACCGTGCATTAAGTGCCTTGCTGACGGCTGTGAACTCGGCACGGATCTCAGGACTAAGCGCCCGAACCCTCCGCACTAGGTGGTTCGCGTTCTTCGCCTTGTGTTCAGTCAAGCGATGGAGTTCTCTCTCAGCTTCTTTGGTCAACCCTGGAATAGCGACGGACATCCGGGTTCGTTCAGCGCTCACTGCCAACAACTCAGCCTCGTACGCGGCGGCGTAAGAGCGTCCCATGGCACGAATGCAGACGGCAGCGGTGTTGACGGCCTGCAATGCAACCCGACGTTCTCGTCCTGCTGCCAAGAGCCCATCCAACATCCTATTAGAGCCACGCAATGTGCCATAGGCGGCGGGGTCAGTGACAACGGCACTGACAATGCGTTCGGGATCAACCTTCATCGTTAGAATGCCTTCGATCGCCGCAACCGCAGCACCCGGATCACGCCAGATCCGAACCGCGTCTCGGCCGAACATCGCTTTCTCCTGTCTGTAATGCTCGGCTTGCACGGCCCTCAGCCGCGCCTCGTCCTCCACGCAGTTCTTGAATTCGGTTACAGCGGGCAATATTGGCAAGGGCGCGACGGGAGACTGTGGAGCAAATGCTGCCGGCACAATGAGTTGACCGCGCTCGCGTTTCTCGACTATGCGCTGCTCTGCTGCAAAGCGTCTAACGACCTCAAACAGCACAGTCAGTTCCGCCCTCTTCTCCTCGGACATGTTTTCCGGCATGCGTATCGTCGCATTGCGCTTAGCGAAGTCATCTGCCTTGTCGGAAAACGCAAGCCATCCGAACCGACGGGTCAGGGCCTCATCGATGGCCTTGACCTCATGGACGATTGAGCGATCCTCAGTGGCAATCCGGAACGCGGACCGATAGGCTTCATATCCCCCACAGTCCGCGGCTACTTCGATCTCTAGAAGCCGCGCTCTCGCGTTTTTGGAGAGTGGCGGAATAGCGAAGCCCATACACGCTCTGCGCATTCGCTCGCCGTTTAGAAAGCGCGCTTCTTGTCTGCGAAACTCCGCCGCATGGGCGCGTGCCAAAAGCGCGAGCTCTGACAAAGCTGATTGTGCTGCAACCCTCTCCTTCCGGGCAGCCTGGCCGTCGACAAGGTTCTGGCCGCCACGCAGGTTCCCAAGTTCTTTCGGCGAGCGAACAAGCCCATCTGCGATCAGCTGCGGATCCCCGACAGCATTCGAGGTTTGCGCGTTCAATCGCGCAAGCGCAACCGCCGGATCGCGGTAAATCCGCTTGAGTAGAGGCATGATGATCGCTTCCCGCTCCGCCCAAGCCGGGGATGCGAGATGGGCGAGACGTGCATCCTCCACGAGTGGGCGCGAGAACGAGATCGTTGCCGAGAGCAATTCTCTATCACCGTCCGCATCTATCTCAATTGTTTGCCGCTCGGCTGCACCGCATCTTGATCTAATGCGTTCGGAATGGTCAGGTGCGAGCTCAATCGCGACGTTGGCTCGTTGCCATAGCTGGACAACACGACGGCGCTGATCGGAGACCCAACTCAGCGAACTAATGGCTGTCTTCACCAGGTCCGAGCGCAAAATAGCCTCAATTCCGCGGCGCTGCGCGAAGTCTTCTACAAGTAAACGATATGTATCTTCAGTCACATAATCCAGCGTGGTCGTTTTTCCGCCAGAACGCGAGAGCCGTTCAACCAGTTCAGGAAACAGGGCCGGCAAACGGTTTTCCCTGGCTATCCGACTTTGTCGATCCCCGGCCCTCTCAATCAACTCCGCCGTCCAGACGTTGCGCTCGACCACACGCTCTTCGAAGCGCGTTCTGGCAGGTTCCTCACCGATAACCGCAACCTTGATCGTGACCTTTTCGGTTCCGTCCCTTCGAAGTATTACGGCGTCGCCGACTTTCACTCCGCTATCCTCTAGTGCCTTCGGTAGACTGACGCCCCACAGGCGATGCGTCACTCCATCTTCCAGACGCAGATCAGCAAAAGGACTTGGACCGACACCCTCGCGTGCGCGAAACTTTGCAAGACCTGTCTCGACGAGTTCGCCGGTAACGCCGTAGGTGTAATCGGCACGCGGCTGTCTTTCGTATGGCTGTCTCCGCTGGAAATCCTCCGACGCGGCATACAGATCTGCGCGACAACGGTGGCGGGTCATCGCGACGTACGTCAAATGCTGGTCCATCATGCCAGTGGCCAGCACGAAGGCGCGATCAAAAGTCGAACCTTGGCTTTTATGGATGGTCGCGGCGTAGCCGTAATCGACATTTCGATAGGTACTCTCGGCAAAAACGACATCGCGTCCATTGTCGAGCCGAACGGTGAGCGCCACCGATTCCCTACCGGCTACCGTCGGACGAACGGTCCCCAGCATGCCGTTCTTCACGTGTTGAACACCGAGGTTCGCGGCATGTGGCTCAACGAACCGGGCATTCTCGAGAAAGATGATACGGTCGCCAACCGCGAACTCTCGCATACCGCGCTCGGTCAAGAACGGCCTGCCGTCCAACAAAAATCCATCAGTCGAAAGCACTTCGCGAATAGAACGGTTCAGCACCTTTACGTTGTCATTGGTATGCGCGAGCACAGCCAATTCGTTGCCACGAAGCTGGCGACCTTCGGCTGCCGCTTTCGCTACCAATTCGTGGTGTGCAGTTGTCCAGTCTACGACAATTCGCTCGATGGCAGCCTGACGAGTCTCGGCGCTAACGATATGTCCGCGTTCGCCATAAGCGGCAAGCGCCTCTTTCACATCCCCACGGGCAAATTGCTTGGAGGCAGCACGCGCCCAGTCCTCTGTCTGCCGTCGAACACCAGCCAGTTCCACAGAGCTGATGCGCTCAACAATCGCCCGGAAAGCCGCGCCCGCCTGAATCGGCTGAAGTTGCATAGGATCACCAACGAGTACCGCCTTTGCGCCCGCTTCCTCAATATACTTCAGCAAACTCGCCATCTGTTGTGACGACACCATTCCGGCCTCGTCAACGATTAGGACATCTCCTTTTTCGAGAAGGTCGTTTCCTCGCTTCCAAGAATGCTCCCAGGAGGCGATTGTGCGAGCCCGAATGCCCGAGCTTTCCTCCAATCCTTCAGCAGCCTTGCCGGCGAGCGCCGCACCGACCACACACCGCCCTTCTGTTTCCCAGACAGTCCGGGCAGCACTCAACAATGTCGATTTACCGGCACCGGCCACACCTACGACCGCGGCAATGGCGCCGTCTGCGGTAATATGCCGAACGGCCACGATTTGCTCTGCGTCGAGCCGAATACCCGCGGCAGAGCGTTCGGGTGATGCAACTCCGGCATCAACGCTGGTGCTTGAGACACCAAAGCCGGTCATCTTCGACAACGTAGTTGCCAAGCGTGCCATTTCATACTCGGTTTTCACCAGACCGCGCGTAGTAAATACTGCCGGCTGCTCGACTTTGCTGGTTTCGCCATTTAGCCGCTGTGGCTGCAGTAAAACGAGATCGTCCGATGACATAAGTCTGGCGCGTACGTTGGCAAAGACAATCGGATCGTCGATATGGCGATGAATTGCGCGGGCGATGTCCCACTCGTTAAAGGTCGATCGCTCGTTGGCGAGTTGCTTGAGCAACAGAGCGGGATCATCCGTGATCCGGTCGGCAATCTCATAGCGCTTGGCCAATGCCGCCGGTGAAAAGTGAGTTTCGATGCCTTTGCGAACAAGCGCAGCACGATTCGGACCAAAATGCCGCTGCTCCAGACCGCGAAGTCCTTGTTCATCGTAGGAACGACCATCGAGGTGGAAATCATGGCCGGCAAGCGCCAGATGGCGGCTTGCGGTTTCCGCCCAGGCGACCTTCCACTTCTTCAGCACCTCCTTGTCGCCTGCCCATAGCCGATAAGCGATTTTTCCCTCAGGTCGGTCAGGCGTGCTGACGCGTACCGGTTGGCCGTCTTCACCGATGATCGCGACTTTCTTCGGCCCGAACCCCTCCACCGCCAAAGGGCGCAGCGTTACCATGATATGGATATGCGGGTTGCCGTCCTTGTCGTGATAAACCCAATCGGCGACCATTCCTCGCGATGTGAGGTTCTCCCGCACGAAGTCGCGCACAAGTTCTATGTTCTGCTCGCGACCTAACTCCACCGGAAGCGCTAGAATGATTTCGCGCGCAAGCTGCGCATCGCAGCGCGTCTCATAACGGTCGACCGCGTTCCAGAGCACTTTGCTCGCACTGGCGACCGTGCGCCCATCTATTGCGGCCCTCAGCCATGAGGGTGTCGCGTCGGGCAAAGCAAGCTCTTCATGCACCATCTCCGCACGCCCACCATGGTAGCGGAACTCCTTACCTATTTGTTCGTCCATCATCTTGGTGCGATGACGATAGGCAGCTGCAGAGATGATGCTGCGCCCGGCGCCCCGGCTGATCACTTGCACCCTCATAAACATGATAGCCAAATCAGGAGAAATCCTCTTCTAAGCGAGTCGCCACTGCGACGTATATTGCGCCATTAGGCCGAGTTTGCTGACTTTGCGATCCACAATTCCGATAATCCTACCTCATCATCCAGAATTTGACTATTATATTTATACCACTATAATCGAGGTTTATGGTGACGAAGAAAGGACGAGACGTGCGTGCAAAAACAACCATCTCTGAAATAGACGCGCAGATTGAAACACTGCGGGCAAAACGCAAGAACCTGCTGATCAAAGCGAATGAGCGCTTCGCCCGGGTGGCGCAGAAAGCCGGCTTGGCTGAACTCGACATCCCGGACGGCGAACTCGACGCCATCTTGGCAGAGATCGTTGCCCGATTTCGCGAGCGGCACCGGCGGGCTGATGGTCCGACCGCTTAAACGGCTCAATCAACGGATCGTATTTCTCGAACGAAAGCGGCAAAGCAGGATGACGCAAGGGCACAAGCGCGAAATCCACGAGAAGACCATCCTTGGCGGATTAATCGTCAAGGCAGGCCTAAAGAATGCCGATCGGGCGTTCCTGCTCGGCGCACTCATTCAGGCGAGCCAGATTCCCGTCGGTACGGTTGAGCATGACCGGCTATCAGCTCTCGGCACCCAGGCTTTTCGGGCGGAGGCCCGCGCACGAATAAAGCTGTAAGAAATGGGGGCGGGCGGGATGGCGGCGAAGCGGCGGTTCAGCCCGATAAACCTGTTGGCACTCGTGCCGATTGCAGTGAGCATCGGGACACTGTTTATCACAACATACAAGTGGACGACCGTGGCAACGATCGTTGCGCCCGAATATGCCATTTGGTTTATGCGTGCGTCGCCGATCGCGAACCTCTTCTTTGGGCCGATTTCAGGACTCATTACTGTTGCTGTCTTGCCTCTGCATCGGCGCAGACCGATCGCGCTCGTCAGCGTCACTACGTTTCTCTGCATTGGCGTATTTTACGCGGTGCGGGAATACGCCCGCCTGTCCCCGTTCGTTCAGTCCGGAGTGATCACCTGGGCAACGGCCCTGTCCTACCTCGATCTCTATGCAGTCGCAGGCGCAACCGGCGGCTTTGCCATCGTGGCGATCTCGGCCCGTTTATCCATAGTTGTTGGAGGATCGGTCAAGCGCGCCCGCCGGGGCACCTTCGGCGACGCTGATTGGCTGTCGATGTCTGCCGCTGCTGCTCGGTTTCCACCAGATGGCGAGATCGTCATTGGCGAGCGCTATCGGGTCGACCTCGACACGATCCGCAGTATCCCCTTTCGGCCGGACGACTGTTCAACGTGGGGCAAAGGGGGCAAGGGGCCGCTGCTCACATTTCGGCAGGACTTCGATTCCACTCATATGCTGTTTTTCGCGGGCTCCGGCGGTTACAAAACCACGAGCAACGTTGTTCCGACAGCGTTGCGCTATTCAGGACCGCTGATTTGCCTCGACCCCTCGACCGAAGTAGCGCCTATGGTCGTTGGCCATCGCCGATCGAAGCTCAATCGAAACTGTATCGTACTTGGGCCATCCAATCCTGCTTGGGGCTTCAATGTTCTCGACTGGATCGAAACCTCGAGATCCAAAGAAGAGGATATCGTCGCGGTTGCTCACATGCTTTTATCGGAAAGCGCGCGGATCGAAACGTCGACGGGTTCATATTTCCAGAACCAGGCGCACAATCTTCTGACGGGTTTGCTGGCGCACGTCATGCTGTCTGCGGATTATGTCGGCCGTCGCGATCTTCGCAGCCTGCGCCAAATCGTTTCCGAGCCCGAACCGTCAGTTCTGGCAATGTTGCGCGACATTCAGGAAACATCGCAATCGGCCTTTGTCCGCGAGACGCTCGGCGTCTTTACCAATATGACGGAACAAACCTTCAGTGGCGTCTATTCCACCGCATCGAAGGATACACAATGGCTGTCGCTCGACGACTATGCAGCACTCGTCTGCGGGACAGCGTTCAAATCGGGCGATTTCGTCAAAGGCGGAATCGACGTCTTCCTGAACATTCCAGCCTCGATCCTGCGCAGCTATCCGGGCATTGCGCGCGTCATCGTCGGGTCACTGATCAATGCCATGATCCAGGCCGACGGGGCCTTCGATCGCCGCGCACTCTTCATGCTCGATGAGGTCGATCTGCTCGGTTACATGCGTGTGCTCGAGGATGCTCGTGACTACGGCCGGAAATACGGCATAACGCTCATGCTGATGTATCAATCAGTGGGTCAGCTGGAAAAGCACTTTGGCCGTGACGGCGCGACCTCCTGGATCGATGGATGCGCGTTTGCGTCCTACGCGGCAATCAAGGCGCTCGACACGGCCCGCAATGTTTCGGCTCAATGCGGTGAAATGACAGTTGAAGTCGAGGGGCGGTCCCGCAACATCGGTGGGAGCAGTTCCGACAAAGCGTCAAGGCGTTCAGAAAGTGTCAGTCTTCAGCGCAGGCCGCTGATTATGCCGCACGAAATCATCCAGTCGATGCGCAAGGACGAGCAGATCATCATTGTCCAGGGTCATAGACCTTTGCGTTGCGGACGGGCGATATATTTCCGCAGAAGCGACATGAATGCGGCGGTCGAACCCAATCGGTTCGTCAAGGCAGTGGCGACTTGAACATGTCGTCTATTCCGGAGGTGGGTCGTCGGCGCTGAGACGCAGGAGTTCCTGTTGTGCCGTTTCCAGTTCGACTTCGATCTGGTGGCGCTCCTCTGCGTCGGGGCAATTCTTCAGTTCGGCGCGCAGTTCGTCGATGTGCTGCTCGATCGTCATCGTAATCTCCTTTGATTTGTGAAAGATGACGCCGTCGGTCATGAGGGGCAGGAAGGGGTCAAGGCTCGCGGCACGCGACCGGCGGAGCCGGCGCGCGGAGGAACCGATTTTGTCGCTTGCGGCAAAATTGGAGGGGCCGTGCGGCCTTGAAGCGTTCCGGCCCCTCATGGCAGGCTGACGTTTCTGAGCAGACAGGGTGGGTTGGATATGCCACCCAGTTCATGCCGACGACTTGCTGGATGCCTTCTGACGTGACGCGATTGTAGCTTCACGTTGTAGCATCTTGCCAATGATGACAAAGAAACCGGGACCGTAGCCTGACAGCCACGATCCCTTGTGGCTATTTACCCAGCTAGGCGACAATCCGCCTGGCTGCAGTCGCGGCTCTGGCATAGGCAGAAATTGGCCGGTCCGCTTTAAAGGTGAGGTCCCGTTCGACGCGCAGGCCAAGGCGGCCGCGAACCGATTGGATCTCCGAGAGAAGGACGGAACCGAGCTCGGGGAACCCGACGCCAAGGTCGCAGAGCCCGAAGAGCAGATCCGGGTCCTTAGGGTCGGCAGAGGCGATCAACCAGGTGGCCGCGGCATCGGGCGTAAACAGCTTGACGACCGGATGTGGATCGAAGTCGGGATTGCGTTGGAAGAGCTGACCGTTGGTGATCAGGGACGTGCTGATTTCATCGGTAATGAGACGCATTGGTAATCTCCAGGATGATGGGTTGGACGGAGCGGCCCCGCGATCACCGCGGGGCCGGCGTGCGACGCTCAGGCTGGATCATTCCAGAGGATGACCTTGCGGTTCGTCTCGCCGCCAGGTGCAGGTGCGACATTACCGAAGATCACGCCGATCTCAGGGGCTTCAAGCTTGACCGAGAGGTATTCCTCGCCGGTGCGCTGCGAGTTCCGGTACCAGCCGGCCCCGATCTCGAAGCCAGTGCGGCGGTGGATGATGCGATAGTCGGGGGCGCCTTCGCTTGCCTTTTGGGCATTCGGAATGAGAGCGATTGGCGCGTTGACTTTGATGGTGGCGAAGAGACCTTCGAGGGTGCCGTCGGACTTTTCGGTGAGGGTTGCGATCGTGGTTGCCATGATGCTGTCTCCTTCGGTTGCTCGGGAACCATTCCCGATGGCGCCCGAAGAAGGGGCAGAGCCGCAAGTGTCACCGCAGCGAAGCGGAGGGAAACCCCTTGCGGGTTGACGCGGGATGCGGCCGGTCCCTTAGAAAGGCGACATCGAAAACGGGAATGGTTTCCGACGCGAGCGATCAGGGAGACGCCTGGTCCGTGCCGTGATCGCCGCCGGCGGGCAAGAACCGGCAGCGCAGGTCGGATGAGGTGGGAATTTCAAAGCATTACAGCCGCAGATCATGCATGGTCGGGAGGCAGCCGCGCGCTTCGTCATCAGCAGAGACAGCCGGCCGAGGTTCGCAGGATCCGCCAAGCGCCACGTGTCGGAGGCGCTCACGCCGATGAGGCACTTCCAGCTTGACCGTGAGGTATTGCTCGCCGCATGTGGTCGCTGGCGTCCGTGGCCCCACGAATTGCTGATCGACAAGCAGAGACAGCTTCGTGTGTCGGACGAGGCAATTTGCCGAGCGTGTCAATCGTCAATCCGAAATCCGACCTTCACAACCACCTGATAGTGCGCCACCGCGCCATCCTTGATCTGTCCCCGGATCTGATCCACCTCGAACCATTCCAGATTCCTCATGGTTTTCGACGCCCGCATAATCGCGGTCTCGATCGCCTCGGTCACCGAGACTTTCGAACTACCGATCAGTTCCACCTTTTTATAGACATGGTCGCTCACGTTGTCCTCCCAAGTTAAGTTAGACCAAGTTCGGCTTCAAAGGGCTCCGCGAGCCCGCCCGACGGGATTGCCCAATCAAACGCGTACCCTCACGCCGAACATGCTGCGTCAGGCGACTGCCCGCGTGGAAATTCACCGCTAAACACCAACGATCCGGCAATACCCAATTGTTGTCAAACAATGTGTGAGGCGAAGGCCGCCGCCCGGACAAGAAATCAATCGCCCCCCGTTGACCAGGCGTGCGCGGCGCCGTGCAGCTAAAAGGGATTGGACGTAAGGCCTGGTCATGATGGGGCTTGGAGATATGGGCAATGACCGTCCCACCTGGCTGCTGTGGCAGAAGGATCTATACTGAGCGACTGAACCATATCTCCGTCACGCGGAACGTCCCCTCGACCCGTTTGCACTGGACGACCACATCGACCAACATCGTCAGGAGGCTGCGGATATCGTCGCGTACGAGCTCTTGCCCGCCGTCCGATTCCTTCACGAGGAGGGTCAGCTGTTCAAACGCGAGAGCCGGCGAGTCCGCGTGCACTGTGGTGATGGACCCAGGATGGCCAGAGTTGATATTTCGGATGTAATAAAAAGCCGTGCCGTCGCGCAGTTCCTGTAGCACGACACGATCGGGACGCATTCGCAGGCTCGCCTCGAGCAGTTCCTTGGGGCCGATCTTCGCAAGGCCCTGCTCCCCTTTCGAATAGAACAACCGAACGTGGTTGGGTTGTGGGATGACCAGCTCGGCCGTATCTTCGATCGTGATGATGCGTTCTGTCATCGGGATGTGCTGGATCAGCGCCTTCGAGAGCGTGGTTTTGCCCGATCCGGTTGCCCCGGAAATTATGATGTTCTTCCGGGCGAGCACCGCCTGCTTCAAGAACGTCGCATAGTTCCCCGTCTGATAAAGCTCGATCAGCTTCCTGTCCTGGCGGTTCGGACGATCATCCGCCGCAGCGGTAACGGCAAAAAGCCCGGCGGCATCGAGGTCGCTTAACGACTGCGACACCGACGAGGGCTTGCGAATGGTGAAGCTTACCGTGCCTTTTGCCGTTGCCGGCGGGATAACGACCTGGACGCGCGCATCGTCGGGAAGGGTTGCCGAAAGGATTGGCCTCGCCTCGTCGATCGCCTGATGTGAATGGCTGGCAACAGTGCGCGCGAGGCGCATCAGCCTGTCGAACGTCAGTTCCGCAATCTCATGGCGCGACCAGCCATCCGGCCCCTCGGCCAGAACTTCGCCGGGCCGGTTGATGACGACTTCATAGAGAGCAGGGTTTTGCAACAACCCGGCGATCGGCGACAGGAGCTGGCGGACGACAGACGCATCGGGCGATCCCGTCACGCGCCCACTCTCATTTCGCTATCACGCGGTCGTATGTGCGGACATCCCCGAAGACCGCATGATCGAGAACCCGATTACCAGGATCGGTCACTCGCAAATCGTAGACCCCGGAAAAGTCGAGATCACGCGAAACGAAGATCGACACGCGCTCGCCCTGACGTTTGGTCAGTGTCGGTGGAATATTGATGGACTGCTCCACGGCGATCGCTGCCGCTTGACTGCCGGCGCTCGTCGTCGCCTCAGCTTCGACGTCCCTTTCCTGCAATCGGCTTGCTGCCCAACCGGTGGCGTCCCCGACGACGGATAGCAAAAGCGCGCTTCCAAAACGCTCCCACCAATGGGTATCGACATCGCCGTCAAACCCTGCTCGTCCGAGCGCATCGGTTGCGGGCGATGCTAAGGTGATGATAACGCCAGTCGGTGTTTTCGCCCGGCTCCAAAGAACGAAGAGCCGTTTTTGGCCGCGACGGAGGCCACCGCGGTATTCGCCTACAACCTGTGTGCCCTTCTCCATTAGCACCACACGGCCGTTATCGGAGAGAACGTCGCGATTGATCAAACAGCTGGCGAAGCCCGGTTGGCTGGACGAGAGCGCCGTCTCGAGTATGCAAGGGATCGAGGTGCCCAACGCGACGATATAGTTGCGGTTGCCAAGATGTCCGGCACGGGCGCCTTCGAGCCGTGCGGGCTTTAGTAATCGCTCGAATCGCTGATGTTCGTTCTCGCTGACCTCACCGTCAAACGGGCCATTAAAGGGCAGGTAGGCCGATGACGGATCCGATGGTGAATGCTGATCCTGGGGGCGCTGATCCATCCCTTGTCGCACACTGAAGGCCATGACTGGTGACCGCTGGGCGGATTCCAGGAGCTCGTCCTTTTCTGGCTCCCGCGGCGGCTCATCGATCGATGGGGTCGGCAACTTGACTTCGAGCAATGGCTCAGCCTTCTTTGGTTCCTCCCTAACTGGCTCGAAGTCTGCCGTTTGGCGAATAACCAGCCGCTCCTCACGCCCGGCATTCGTGTCGCTGGTATCCAAACGCATCGACCAGAGCCCGAAGCCGATGAAGGCGAGCACGGCTGCGACTACGGCGCTGCGCCTTAAGGCCGGATTGCCCTCGATCTTTTGCGCGAACTGAGCATGTGCGCGTTCTCCCGGTATCGTCAGTTGAGGGTCTTCAGTCATTGCCGAGCGCCTTGCGCCGGCAATTCGGGCGGCAATTCGGCGGAAGTCCTGACGATCCGCTCCACCGATGGAGATGTGGTATGTGTATCTGGGTTGGCGCTGCCGAGGTTGTCGGCTTCGTTGAAGACGCAAAGCACCTCTTCGCCACGACGCAGGATAAACTTTCGGCTAACCGCATGAACCAGAACGAGTTGGCCGGAGACCGATTTCGCGACGAGACTTTCGGTTCCGTCGGAGTTCTCCAGGTAGATCGCCGGCATCTCCTGAACGGTGGCGAAAGAAAACGTCGTGACCTTGCCGTTATCGTAGACCGCGTCCGGTTCGAGCGCCGCAGCTCCTTGCACCGAGTATCGCCAGTTGCGCGGACCATACTGCTCGTGGATCGCCAGAACGGTATTTGCAGCGCCGGTTTTGGCAGCACGGTCGCGAGCCTGCGCTTCCAGGCGTCTGCGCACCGCCTCATCGCCAGGATATCGGTATTTTACATAAAAATAGGTGTTCTCGCCGGAAGCAACAGAGCCATCTCGCACTGTGAGCTCCATCTGATAGCTGCGCTTGGAACCGTCTCTTCTTGCCGTGACGACGGAGATGTTTGTGATCGGCTGGTTCTCGCGGGGTTTCAGGAACAGGATGTTGCCGGCCGGCGCGACCTCCCATGCCACCGAATTGCCCAGCGCCACATGCGCAATTTCCTCGTCGGCCGAGAACTCAACCTGCACCGAGGAACGCAACGTGCCGACGATGCGGGTGATGTCGTAGGGTTGGTAATTGACAAAGCGGACACGACTGTCTTGCCCGGCGCCACGAGGAATATCCAGCGCTCGCGCGGGAGGCAACGCGGCCGTGGCGAAGACCATGGCGGCAGATGCAAAAAATAAAACAGTCTTCAATTGATTGCCTCCGGGTCTGCTCGGTACTCGCTAACGACGAATCCAAGCGGGTTGACCAGCCGATTGGTCGAGGAGACTGCAGCGTTGATATAGGAGTAAGTGATGGACGCTACCCAGTGGGTGGTGCGCACATCGTCGCCACGGGTAACGGTCATGAGATAACGCACCGACACGACGTTTGCATTGATCATCGAGATTGACTTGATCGTGATTTTAGCCGTCGAACCGCGGCCGTAAACATTTTGCGGAGAGTTTGGATTGCTGCCGCGGTAGAACGTGGCGAAGCGCATCTGCTCCGACTGCGCCGACAAGAGGGAGACCGTGTCGAAGCTCTCTTTGGCCTCCGACCACACATAACCTTCGCGCGCCCTGACATATCGAGCGGCAAAGTACTTGGTCACGGCCTCATCGTAACTTCCGGCCTTCGACGTCAGGGCTGATACCACGTCGACAATCCCGGTCGAATTGTCGACCCGCACGACGAATGGCTCGACCGTCTTCAAGGGCGTGAGTGCGGCCACTGAAAAAATCGCGATACCGGCAATGCCGCCAGCGGCAATGGCGATCGACCATGCAATTCGGGCCGAACGCTCAAGGCTTATCAATCGATCCTGATCGAAACGGCGCGCCTTGTCGAAATACGCCTTGAGACCATCCGGGGTGATCATTGACGCAGCCCCGCGCATTTTCGATGGGAGGACCGTTCGTCATAATGCTCGAAGGCAGGGTGACCCCGATCTTCAAAGGAGTAACCGAGTGGTCCCGTCCCTCCCCGCATGCCGTCCTGCCATTGCCACATTGAACGGTTGAGTGGCCGTTTGGCGTATCCGTCGCATTTCGGGAGAGCAGATGACAGTGTGTTGCAGCCGCTGGCCAAAGCCAATGTGAGAAGCACGGAGATTGTTCGCAGCGTGTCGACCACCATCTTTTGTTCTTCCTTGTCTGAAGTGTCTCGGCAGGATTGAGGTGTCTTGCTGATAACGCTTTGGCCCGGTCACGATGTGTTGCCGGTTGGCAAGCGTCGCACGCCGGCGCGGAAGGTTCGCAGAACGGCGGCGGCGGCCGACGTGAGCGTGCTCTCATGGGCGTCGCGTGCCGCCGAGTAGCCATAGGTCAGCGATGCCCCGCCGGCTGCAAGGGAAGCTGCAATCCCCGGGAGCTGATAAAACACATAGAGGCTTGCGATCCCGATCGCTCCGATCGCTATCGGTCGCATCAATACGTCGCCATAGGCTTCGACCGCGGTGAACGAGGTATCGAGGGTCGTAATCAACAACGAGCCGACAGCGACGACCAGGATTTGCAGAATGACGAAATTGACCAACTGGCCAATCCAGGCTTCGGTGAAGCGCCGCGTGCTCTGAAACAGGGCCAATGCGATGAAGATGGGACCGAGCGCCAGGATGATTGCGAGTGCGACGCGTGCGTAGAGGGAGACAATGTAGCCTATGGCAGCGACCACGAAGGTGGTGACGATCATCAACAAGCCGGCGAACGCCGTCGCGACATCAAGCGGCCAGGAGCCTCGTGACCAGATTTCGTTGGCAGATGCCTGGCCCTTGTCGAGCAGCGCGTCGAATGTCGATGCGCTTGGCACGGTGCCGGTATTCAGTGCCGTAGAGATTTCCCGGGGCAGGCCGGTGAAAAACACGTCTGTGACATAGGTTCTATAGTCCGAAGCATTGCGCACGAGCATCACCAGGATTGCGAGTTTGATCGCGCGGTATGCAAACTCCAAGACGGGCGCGTCGATAGAGCCTTTCAGAACCAGATAGCCGTAGAGGACGACATAAAGCACCAGAGCGACGGTCAAAGGCCCTGCCACCCATGAACTGATATTGGATGTTCCGGAAGAAATGAAACTCTCCAGAGGAGCCTCGAACTGATTGTCGAGGAAAGCAAAGACCTGATACATCCGCCCCCTACCCTCCAAGCCCCTTGTTGATCCGCGCGCGCCGGTCTCTGGCAATGATGCGTATATGCCTTTTCATTTGAGCGCGGCTCCCATCGTGTCCAGCCGTTTGCGCCAGTCCTCGGCCTGGCGTTGCTGATCAACCTGGAGCTGCGCTTCCTGGATCATCCTAAGCGCCTGCATGCGCAGCGCGTCGGTCTCCAGGAAGGCAGTCTCGGCCAACAGCCTTGCCTGGAGGTCAGCGATGTCCTTGGCATTGCCAGCCTGCGCGATCCGTTCACGCAGCTGATCAATGCCGCCGATGCGCTTCGTCGCGGCGTCATAGATGTGCTGACCGAGGCTCATCTGACCGGCGTTACGGGTCTGTGTGCGCGCAAGCTCAGATGCGTAGAAGTCGTTTGCATTGGTCTGGTAGAAGCTGTTGTCGTTCAGGAATTTGGTGGCGGAATCGCCGTAAGCACCAGCACTTGCGCCCTTTAGCAAGCTTTCAATGGCGGAGAAGTTTTGGGGAAGCGCCTTTCGGATCGCCGGGTCGTTCAAGACATTTGCGATATCGGCCATGTCAGTCAGCTTGTTCAACGAGCCGTAAAGCTGCTGCGCCTGATCCAGCTGCGCCTTCATCGTCTCAAGCTGTTTGGCCAACTGGGCGATGCTCTCAATGTGCTTGGCAATCGCACTATTATCGATGACCGGGACGCCTTGGGCAGATGCCCCCAACGCGTAGAGGGACACGGCCGCCGCAACCATCGCGATAGTCTTCCTCGACGTCATCTCGTACTCCTCATTTGCTGGAATAACGGGAGCCAGGCGGCAGGTTCGTCTCCTACCTGCGCTCTGATGCGATCTGCGAGCTCGACATTTGCGGTGCGGCCGGACAAGACCGCGAGCTCGTCGTCGAAGCCTGCAAGATTGAGTTCTGCGACCACGCTGTTGTGGCCTTGCTTGACGATAAAGCGTCTGCTCTCGTTGGAGAGCGAGCGCGATATCAGTTCAAACTCGCGTTCCGTGAGTTTGAACCCATCGACATAGTCGGCATAGCTCCCGCGCGCATTCGGCATGAATACCTGTGTCGGGCATTGCTCGATGATTGTGTGAGCAATCGGAGAATTGATCGCGTCGCGCGGGCTTTGCGTGGCAAAGAGCATCAATCCGTTCTGCTTGCGGATTGTCTTGAGCTTGTTTTGGGCTAAATCTCGAAAAGCCTCGTCAGCCAAGGCCTTCCAGAATTCGTCGATCACGATGATGATCCGCCGACCATCGATCAACTGCTCGACCCGATAAAACAAGTAGGCCATCAACGGCGTGCGAATTTCCTCATTGTCGAGAAAATCAGTCATGTCGTAACCGAGAAATTTTGCACCTATCCCGACGTCGTCGACATCGTTGTCGAACAGCCAGCCAAGTGGCCCTCCCCGCTCCCAGCGACGCAGTCTTGCTGCGATGCCTTCGGGGTCGGTGTTGTCGAGGAAAGCCCGTAATGCCCCAATGGTCCTCTCATGGGGTGACAGGTCGGCCAATCCGTCTATCGCGCCAGCAATATCGCGGGTATCGCTGACCGAGAGTGCACGGGAGTTCGAGACGACGAGTTTTGCGATCCACTGCGACAGAAAAACCTTGTTCTGCGGCGTGAGTTCAAGACCTTTGAGCGGCGCGCATCCGCTAGGGATACCGTTTTTCAGCGGCAGGTAAGTCCCACCTACTGCGCGCACGAAAAGGTCGGCCCCGCGATCCTTGTCGAAGAAGACAATGTGCGGATCATGCTTTTGCAATTGCGACAGCATGAAATTGACGATGACGGTTTTACCCGATCCCGTCGGGCCGCACACGAAGGTGTTGCCAAGATCGCCATGGTGAAAGTTGAAATAGAACGGCGAGCCCGAAGCGGTCTTCAACATAGCGACGGCCGGTCCCCATTCGTTACCCTGCTTCTTGCCCACCGGATAGGAGTGAAACGGCGAAAGAGCCGCGAAATTCTTGGACGTGATCGCTCCGGATCGGGCTCGATGGCGGAAATTACCCGGCAGCTGAGCCCACCACGCCGCCTCAAGCCCGAGATCCTCGCGGGCAACGACCGCCCCACCATTGGTGAGATGCGAGCGCGATTTCGCGAGGTTATCCGCGAGTTCCTTTATGGATGATGCATAGACCGCGAGCGTCAGATGATGTTCACCGAGGACAAAGCGGTTCGATTCCAGGTCGTCGAGAGCATCAACAAGCTCTTCCAGCTGTGAGCCTGCCTTATCGCCGGCGCTGACCATCTGGTTCTGCTTGCGCCCCATGATGACTTTGGCGTCGGCTTTGGAGAAAAACCCGAAGGATTGGCTGAGAACAAGTTCAAATGGCGCCGTCAGCAAACCATCGAGCATGCCAGTGCGGGTGCGGGCCGGATACTCCTTGAACCCGAACATGCCGGCAAAACGGTTTGTTGCCTCGTGGCGGATCTCGATAGTTTCCCGGCCGACGATGACCCGGTCCGAGTAGATGGCTGACGCGATGCGCCCTTGCGTAAGCGGGATCGGCTCACGCCTGCCGCCAATGAGTTGATGGAGCACCTCACTCGGCTCGGAAAAGAGAATGCCGTCGCGCTCATAAATTGACAGAACACGTGGTGTGAACCGCGCCAGGCCGGCGGTGACGTCGAGTGTGGCATCAACCAGCCGTTTCAGGGACTGTTGATCAAGCTCGAATCCTCTGGCGCGTGCCCTCCCGAGCCGAGTGAGCAGCGATGCGATCTGGCTGGCAGTATCACGGGCCGGATGCCATATCAGCGTCAGGTAGAGATCGTTGCGGAAGAGATCCTCGTCAACCATCCGGTCGCGGTATTTGCGATTGAGGCGGTCGGAGAAGGCATTCTCATAGGTCCCCGGCGGGTAATTGTTGTCGCGTCGGCGGATGATGTGTGTCCACAGCGCCAGTCTCTCGTCAGCGATGTTACGGTAGAGCGTGTTAAGATCACGGTGCAGAGCATTGATATCGAGGGGATCGGCGGTCTCGAAAGCTATGCCTTCAAGCGCAATGACCGTCATCATTGCTCTGGAATCAAGGCCAATGATGGTTTCGTCGACGTGTCGAACATAGGGGATGAAGGTTTCCGGTTGCAACTCGCGGGCTTTGAACTTGGCAAGTCTAGGCAAGGTTGAGGTCCCTCCCGTCGTAATGGCGATGAAGGCGCAATGGTGTGACAGTCGAACCACCCCAAAGGCAGACGTTGCGAGCCCTGCCTCGGGTCTCGACCCAAGCAAGCATGACCCTGAACATATTGTGGTCGTGTTTGACCAGTGCCTTGAAAAGGAGATGGAAAATCGCCCCAACGGCGGCATAAACAATCGAGCCGGCGAGGATGAACAAGGTCGTCGTCAGCATCATGTTGATCGCCATGGCCTCCATCGTCACGCCGGCAACCATGATGGGGCGTGTGCAAGCGAGGAACAGCGTGTCTTCTTCAATCACAATCGATCCTGGCACGGGCGTCATCCAACAATTGTGTTGACCAGTTCGGTGGCACCGAAGATGCCGCCGATACCGATGATCCAGAACCCTGCCTTGCGCAGGTCCATGTACCCGAACATCCAGGAGATGCAGATGACAATAATGGCAATGACTGCGAGCAATCGCGCGATGTTGCCAGTCAGCATGTCGACGATGTTCTGAAGCACATTCTCAATGCCGGCTGCTTGCGCAAAGGCCGGCTCAATCGTAGCCAGAACCAAAGTTGCCGCGATCATTACTGACGCAGCGGTCGTCTTGAGATGAGCACGCGACGTCATTTCAAACTCCCATTTTTTCTTCCAAAAACCAGGACCGAAGAGGCCCCCTTCGAAGCAAACACATCCCAGGCCTGTCCGGCCGCGGCTATGGGCCATTCCCGCGGCGGCTGTGCTTCTGCGTCCCGATCGAAGGGGAAGTCTTCACGGGGGCTCGCAGCCGTGCTGTCGCGCTCTCTTGGTTCATAAGAGGACAGATCTTGCTCGCTGGCATCATTCAGGGAGAGTTCGGCCAAGTGCCGCTTGAGCCGCTCCTTCTCCTTTTGAACCAGCCGGTCATACCCGACCATCTCGCCGGCGCTTGCATCACCTCGACCGAAGTAGCTGCGCAGCATGACGGTATCGAGCATATCACCTTCATGGCCGGCGCGGATCGCCGCAGCCCGGTACTGCGACAGCAGTCGAGCTGTGGCCTTGAGGTTTTGGCAAGGGTCAAAAGCATCGGCGATGCTCATTCCCATGGTGGCAAGGTCAAACGGGCTTATGCCGCCAAGCCCGAGATCTACACTCTGCCCCTTGGCGATGAGCGCGGTGGCAGCCTGCGTCGCCTCACGCACATTGCCTGGGCGAGCGCCGGGCGGGTAATCGCTGTTGATGCGGATCGACAAGGGCGCCATTCCGCTTTCAAGGCTGGCTATAGCCGCCAGGAGTTCGCTCGGCATCGCCGGTGCGCAGGTCTCAGCCAATTCAACAAACGGGGCCGGCATCGGATCAAAACCACACGCGCTGGGACATATGCCCATCAATCGTCACGTCGACGAAGCGCGGCCGTTCGCGCAGATGTGGCGGCTTCAGCTGAAATATCGTGCAGGTGCTCAGTGATTTGCAGCTTTTACCGCGAACAGGAATCGGCCGGAGTGATATACACGTCACCTCTCGGCCACGATCGTTCGTCCGCTGGAGCAACCGGTATCCCGCATCGCAATAGTGGGGCTCATAACCCGGACGGGACGCACGAAAACCGACGCCGTTGCAAACAGGAAAGGACCGCCCTTTTGCCAAATTTTTCCAAAGTCTATGGATTGGGGGACGGCATTCGGCAAACTCGGTGGGACCGCCTGGGTTTGACAGGCAAAGAAGAACTTCACAGGCCCAATTATCCGCATAGGACTTGGTCTCGCATACAGAATATATTGCCATCGACAAAGAGCCGGTTAGGACGATCTTAGGGATGCTCAAAAACATACGAAAACCTCGCCTAGTCGGCAGACGACCCCCTAAGGGGCGCCTTTCCAATTGTTTCAGTGCTGGCAAAAATGACAGGTAAACCCGTCTCGACCTCATTCGATACGCGCGTGCAGAGCATAACGTTTTCGACCCTCGCTATGAGCGAGATTATGGACAATCCGGTCGAAGGGGAGA
This sequence comes from Sinorhizobium sp. A49, assembly GCF_002002725.1. Taxonomy (GTDB): domain Bacteria; phylum Pseudomonadota; class Alphaproteobacteria; order Rhizobiales; family Rhizobiaceae; genus Ensifer. The sequence goes on from NZ_MUNW01000033.1 coordinate 163,933, forward strand.
CCCCACAGGCTCGCCTGAAGCAGCTGGGAATGTTGAGCCTGCTTTACACCTTGCACCTGGCAAACATTCCGCTGACGCTTACGAACATCACGGAAAAGACAGGATTGACCCGGGGCGGTGCGGCGGAACCGATCGATCAGCTGGTTGGCCGCGGCCTTTTGACGGAGAGATGGTCCAAGAACGCCCTCGGACGAGGCAAAGCCCGCGAATTTGAGATATCGGATGCGCTTTTTGCAAGCCTGAAGGCGGCGAGCGTGGCCCGTGGGGAATGAACGGAAATTCGTCAAAGTGAACGCCCTCCATCAGTTAAACCAGATGCTCGGCTTTGCCCTGGATCCCACGGCGACTGACGGCCGTTGTACCTGGCGGCGTGCCACAAAAGCATGGTTGGGAGTGCCGGGTGGATGATGCTCAGCTCCACGGCCAGAATGTCTTCGATCGCAGTTCGCATGAGGACACCGCTTGCTTCAACGATGAGAGACAATCGTTTGCCGTGGGTGCGCATTGTGACGCGTCCTCCGGCAATGAATTTGACGAGATCGCCATCTTCCTTCTGGATCGCATCCCCCAGCGCGGGGCATTCGGCCAGGCGCCTGACAACGTAGGCCGCCCCAGGAACTTCAATGCACAACTCGCTGGCAGCGGTTGGCAGAGCGAACTTTGCGTCAGACGTCGCCATTTGAATCGACCTCCGCCTGCCCCAACTCGTCCAGCACCGCGGCGATCGCTGCACCGATTGCCTTGATGTCGCCCTCGCTATGCCCAGCCGTCGGACATATCCGCAATCCCGCGCGTCCTCTCGCAACCGTCGGAAAGAAGATGGCCGAGGTGTAAAAGCCCCTGTCCAACAAGGTTCGCGCCGCCGCGATTGCTCTCAGTTCGTCTCCAATCTCGACGGTCCTTATCGGCAATGACGAGCCTCTTTGCGCCGTAGGAACGAGGCAGTCGAAGAGCGCAATTCGCGACTGCAACTCAAGCTGCAGAGCTTTCGGTTCCGCAGTGCGATGGAGTGCTTGGGAGGCGCAGGCAGCCCCGATCGCCGCCACATTCAAGGATGCTGAAAATGCGTGGGCAATGGCGAACCTGCGAAAGAGCTGCTCCTGATGGGCAGTACCGAGCATGAGGAAGCCACCCGAGGCGCCAAAGCCCTTGCCCAGGGATGCTGCTATGATCGTGCGTTCGCCGAGCGCGTCACCAAATTGCGATCGGGCATAGCCTTCGCCATTGTCTCCGAAGATCGAGATGCCGTGGGCGTCGTCGATGTAGAGAAATAGGCCGTATTGTTCCTGCAGGCGCTTTAGGGGGGCGAGATCGATAGAGCCTCCCATTGAATAGACGCCGTCGCAAATGTAGGCGACCGCCGGATATTTCCTGCAGAGCGCCTCGAGCGCCTCGACGTCGTTGTGCCCAATCGTTTCGACCTGCGTTTCGCCCGCTAACGTTCCCTTGTGATAGGCAAGTGTTGCGTGCGCGAGGCGGTCGAAAACCATCACGGGCTTGACGCCGCCAGTCAGGTGACCAGAGGCGATCAAAGGCAGCGCACTCATGTTCGCGGCCAACACCGTGCTGAAAGCAATCACCCGCGCGCCGAACAATTCACCAAGCGCCGCTTCGAGTTCGCCGATGATCGCAAAATTGAGGCGCGTTCTTGCGCAAGACCAATGCAATGCACCGTAGCTAATCAGCGCCTCGATGGCCCCATCAATAATCTTGGGGTGGTTGTCCAGCCCCAGATAGGAGCACCGAACGAAATCGACGACCCGCCTCTCGCTGTCATATGGCAAAACGACCGCTCGACCGGTGGCGGGACGCGCATAGAGCGCCATGAGCCCGTGGAAATGTGCAGCGTCGAAGTGGCTCTGCGAGTGCCGAATGAGTCCGTCGGTATTCCGACTGGAGCTCTTGCTTGCGCCATTTGGCCTGATTTGAGCGTTTGTGGACATTTCGTATCTCCAGAACAAGAATTGACTGGAGAGTGGCCTGTGCGCTCGCCCTACTCAACGAAGCATTGCATAAATATTTCCAAAACATTTGCGAATAAAGAAATAGATTGCAATAAATAAACCTACACAGGAACACACGACACTATATTATACATTCATAATGAATTGCATGTTTGAAAGCAGCCATCAACGCCGAGCCTGCCTGAGTTCGACCGCATAACCTGACGCCCTGACAGTGCGAATGAGATTGTGGCCGGTTAGACGCCGCAGCGAACGGCGCAGGTGGCCGATGTGCACATCGACGGTGCGTGAATGAACATAGTGGTCTGCCGGCCACGCGATATCGATCAGCTGCTGGCGTGAGAAGACGTTTCCAGGCGCCTGGAGAAGTCGGCTCAACAACTTGAACTCGATTGGTCCGAGCTGGAGCTCCCGGCCCTCATACATAACCAGGCGGCGGCCCAGCTGAATGGTTAGTTCTCCCACCGCCAATGTATCCGGCATGGAGGGTTTTTCGGGCGGCAGGCCGGCTTTCAGATTCGAAAGAGAGTGTAGATAATTCAATAGCCTACTTGGTAACACTGGGCGAACGAAGTTCTCATCCACTCCGGCCTTTAACAGATCAAGATAGTACCGCTCGTCGCTCGCAGCGACCAGCGCGATCGTTGGGATTGCGGCGGTGATCTCGTCGGACCTGATCGTCGCGCATGCCTTTAAGGTCGATGCCGCATCAGCACCTGTGTCCAGGATAATCGCATCAGGCATCAAGGCCGCCGCTTTTTCGCCAACCTCCTCTTCACTCGTCAGCGCGGTGCGGAAGCCATCAACGTTCAGGATGTGCGTGAGGAGAAGATAGATGTCGACATTGCGCGGGCAGATAAGGATCAGAGGCTTCATCGCGCGGCCTCAGCGACCGTTGTTTGCTGACTTTCCATCTTTGCCTCCACATTTATGATATCACAAACTAACTTTCTATCATGTCGGCCACCACGTTTTACCCCCTATTTTTTATTGTTGAATCGGCATTTATCGAACTTATTTCTTACTAAACACAATCCATTCGCACCACGTGATGCAACAAAATATGAAGTCGCTGGGTCGGGCCAACGTACCGATGACCGTCTGCAGCGATAGACAGAAATCTCTTCTTGCGCCCAAGCTTGATCCCTCGCGTCACGAGGGATCTCCCGTCGACGGCGCGTGTGGCGCGAAGTCCCTGCTCCCATATGCACCTAAAAGGTGTTGCCAAGACCTGACCTTACCCCCTATCCTGAGGTCATCGATTGCAGACGAGGACAAGCGTTCGCTGTCGAACAGGATTGCCAGGGACGACACGATAAGAACCGCTCAGCGGCTTCTGTGGCTCACGGATTGAGTTCCAACGTCCGGCAACATCATCTTCACCTGCCGGACAGCAGGGAGGTTGAGCTTGTCCAAAATTCTCGTTAATTCGTCCGGCATCCACCATACGTCCGGCAGGGATAGTATCTGGAGTAACTTCACAACCGAGGAAGCGGTAACCGCCGCGATCGGTCTTTATGGTCCGCAGGCCGCGACGGCCACTGCCTATTGCGCGCTGGACGCCTGGACTGAAGAGCGTGGCGATGACTACAAATTCTGGTTTGGCGTTTTTTCAACGCTGAAAGATCGACAGGCGACTTAGTGCGAGCGCAAAGTAAACTGGCGCGCATGCAGGAACGCCGCGTCGAACGATGTTGATGCAGAGGGAGGGCCGCGGTTCTCATCCAAATCAGTATGGCCCTCCAATGCCGCTTCCGACCGCAAATGAGAAGAACAAAATACTCGTTTACATATCGACGCAAACTGCGAGACCTGCAGTCCGCTTGCCCTTGATGCTTTTAGAATGCCGCGTTGTTCAGGTGGTGCGGGTGGAAAGTACTGTCAGGCATCCGACTGCCAGCACGACGGCTCCCTTTGAATTGAAAACAACGCGCCACGCTCCATATTTTAAAGTTGAACAATACACAGGAGGAGCGAGAATGAACCGGAATACAGCAATTGGCCTCGTTGTTGCAGCTGTGATCATTATCTTGGCGGTGATGCTCTTGAAGCCAGGCACGAATGATACGACAACAGAAACGGCAACCCCGCCGGCAACGACGACGGAACCGTCCACAACTCCGTCTACGACGACGCAGCCGTCCACAGCGACGCCGTCGACGACCGAGCCTTCGACAACGACCCCCTCGACGCAGCCATCCACGACCCAGCCTTCAACGACGCAGCCATCGACGACAGCACCGGCGCAATAACACGACGGCGGCCGCTTGATCCTGCAAACAGGAGAGCGGCCACACATTTGCCGAAGGGACGACAAAAGACGCGCTATCAATCTGAAATAGCTCAAAGTGGCTATGTCTTAGTTTATTCCCCGCTACATTAGGTTTTAGTAAGATGATCCGATGTAGATCGTAGGGAGGCAAAGATGGAGCGCGTAGAAAGCGAGAAACTTGTCGGGGAAGCAGCGACCAAGGTCTGGTCAGTGACCGACTTCTGCAAACGACATCGCCTCTGCTACGAGGAAGAGAAGCGACTGCGGTACCTATTTGGTCATTTCGCTACTGCCCGCGAGCTGCTCCACAACGCACAGCGCACGCCCAAGTGGCGGACCTGAGCAGGTTGCGAAGCAAGAATGGCTATTGGCGCAGCGCTAGTCTGCCCTGATGAACAGGGCACCCACGAGGCCGATCACAACAACACACTGCAGTATGAACATCGGCCATTCCTCTGACATCGCGGCATCCTCCTGCAAGAAGGATCCATACCAATTGCGGCAGAGTTAAAGTCACGTCGCTTTCCTGACGATTTGCAACGTCCGTATCCGGTCCCTTGGGGAACGGCGGCACTGCTTGCAGCACCGTCTAGAAATTGAAGTAAATCGTGACGCCCGACCGACGATGGTAGCGGTAATGGTCACGGTAACCTCCGTAGTATCCGTAATGGCGGGGGTAGCACCTGCCATAGTAGCCGCAGGACCGCCAAGCATGACGTCTATCCCAGCGGCGGTCCCATCGACGATCCGCCCGCCAATGACGGTGACGCCAATGGTTGACCTGTTCAATGGTTGTGTTGGTCTGCACCTGTTCGGGCCTTGGCACGAAAATCGGAGCCGCGCTTACCGGAATTGCGAAAGACGCGGCCAAGCCAATTGCCGCGAGGGTGGACAAGAGCTTTTTCATCGCAAACTCCTCCTAACCAGCTATCACTTTGAGCCAATCAGGCTGAACCGCCGATGAACGGGAGCGCATGTACCATCGCATGGGGAGAGGCTGCGCGATTGCGGCCTCGAGCGATTTGGCACTGGTAGACCACGCGGCTGTGTTCATCGTCACTAAATGACGACGGCTCTTCAGACCCACGTCGAGCCGCGCCCCGAAAGCACGCCCGGATTCGCCTGCCGGAGCCCCACAATGGGCACGATCGGCACAGCACTCCAACATCCCACGGTCAACGGGATGGCAGATAGAGCGCGTAGCCTACCGAGCGAACGGTTCGAATGACGTCAGCCCCCTCGCGCTTCATCGCGCGCCTTATATGTCCAATGTGGATATCAACGGTTCGTGGTTCGACCTCTGCTTCGGGCGGCCAAGCAGCCGAGATGAGATCATCGCGGGTGTGGACAACGTCGGGCGCCCGCATCAGGCACTGCATCAGCCGAAACTGGAGAGCTGACAGAAGAACCGGGTGACCATTGCGCTCGACGCGAAGCCGATTGAGGTTCATTTCGATATCGGCGTAGCGCAATATCGCTGCCGATTTCGTGCCGGCTGGCGCCGCCGCATCGGCCCGCAAACCGCGCAGAAATGCAAGCAGCCGCTGCGGATTGAACGGGCGACGCAGCCTGCAGTCCACCGTGGACGGGGCAAGCGAGCGACCGCGGTTGCCGTCGGCCGTCTGCTCGAGAGACACTATCTTTGTCTGGGGCGTTGTGGCGGCCTTGATTTGCGCACAGACCGCAGATGAATCCATGTCTGGACCAGAGCAGTCGATTATGACCGCCAGCGGTGGGGCTTGATGGACACGGCCCAGAAGCTCGCTCGAACGGCTGGTGTTTCCAGCCTCGAAACCTTCAAGCGTGAGGATGTGCTTAAGGAGAAGGTAAAGCTCCGCATCTTCTGTATGGATAAGGATTCGTCCGTTCATCACTCGCTCCATTGCGCAAGAAATTCCCGACTTCAGGCTCACGCTGGCGCGAACTCCCCGCCATTGACGTCCAAGATTGCCCCGTTGACGAAGGCGGCTTCGTCGCCGGCGAGAAAACCGACGACCGCAGCGACTTCGTGGGGGTCGCCCATTCGGCCGGCGGGAATACGGGTGATAGCCGCTCGGTTGATTTGGTTGCCACTCGCACCCGCCATGGCTGTAGCGATCCTACCCGGGGCAACGACGTTGACTGTGATGCCGTGGGCGGCATAGGGCCAGACGAGGGAACGCGCGAGACCGGCAATCGCTGCTTTAGAGGCAACATATGCACTGCCGGCGATGCGCGGAAGTGTTCGCCCGGCAACCGAGCCGATGAAGACGATACGTCCGAAGCCGTGACGCACCATGCCTGGCAGCACCGCCTGGCAGCAAAGCATCGCACCGGTCAGATTGACTGAGAGAACAAAGTTCCACTCGTCGAGCGACACTTCGCTGAAAGGCGTCGGACCGTCGGCGCCTTTTGGCGAGACGCCGGCGTTGCAAACGAGAACAGCAACACTTCCCCAGCCTTGCTCGAGCTCACGAAAGAATGTGGTGATTTGAGCTGGCTGCCCCAGATCGACCGTGCGCGCAAAGATGCGATCAGGACCGAATTCGCCGGCAAGGAAATCTTTGGCGTTCTCCATATGGCCTTCGTTTTGACCGAAGATCGCAACTCTGTACCCGCGTTGGAGAAGATATCGGGCTGTCGCCAGCCCAATACCTGCCGTGCCGCCAGTGACCACGGCGATCCTAGCGGCGTTTGTCATGCTGCCGCATCCATGTTGGCAAAGAGAGAAAGAGGAGGATGTGCTTCCGGGTCCGTCATGACCTCAATCAGCATGGGCGTCGGCGCCCGGATGCTGCGTTCAAGCAGATCGGTCAGATCACCGGGATCCTCAACGCGGGCCGCAGGGCAACCACAAGCTCTTGCGATCTGCACATGATCGACGTCGGCGAAGTGGCAGGCCGTCGTGTAGCGACCGAACTTGACGGTCTCCGCATCCCGTTGAAAGCCAAGGATGCCGTTATTCAATAGGATCGTGATCACCGGAAGCTGCATGCGCACGATCGTTTCAAGCTCGGCCCAACTATGGGCGAAGCCGCCATCACCAACGAGGGCAATGACTGGATTTTGCGGCCGGGCAACCTTGGCTCCCATTGCGAGCGGCACACCCCAACCAAGGCCTGCGAGACCGCGCGGCGTGATAAAGCGCATGGCGCCCGGAGCACGCAACTGCCCGACAACCCACATCGAGGAATAGGAAGCGTCAGCGACGATCGTCATATCAGGGGTCAAAATGGACTGAAGTTCAGCCATTACTCGCTCTGGTCGGATGGGCCTGGAGGCCGCGGTCGCAACGTCCCGGCGATCACGTTCAAAGGCGGACCAGATCGCCGCTATGCGTTCTTCCAATCGCGCACGTTCGCGATGGCGACGGGCAAGGTCGACGCGACCAAGGGCCATACGAAGGGCCGAAATCGTCTCGGCCGCGTCACCAACGAGACGGATAGCCTCATAATTCCGGCCGATCTCAATCGGGTCGACATCGATATGCACGACAGTCGCGGAATTTGGAATCTGCCGCCAATTGTCTGTTCCGTTCTGATTGGTTCGCGTACCGACCAGGATCACCAGGTCCGCCTCCTCAATCAGTGGCAGAGAATGGCGCCCGAGCGAGCGTGGGCCGGTTAATGACCCAAGGACACCGGCAGACAGGGGATGAAACTCGTCGACAACCCCCTTGCCCATATTGGTTGTGATCACGGGCAGGCTTGCTTCGTGCTGCAAGGCTGTCAATTCTTCCGAGGCGCCCGCCCCATGCACGCCGCCACCTGCAACGATGATAGGCGCCTTCGCCGATGCAATCAGGCGCGCCACCTCATTAAGCGCATCCTCCGGTGGGCGCGTGCGATCAAGTGGCCAGTGACCAAGGCATTTCGATCTTGGGGTGGCAGTTGGGGCCGCTTCAGCACGCAACAGATCGGCGGGCAGGAGCAGGACCGCAGGCCCCGGGCGGCCAGACGCAGCGACGGTGAAGGCAGCATCCATATAGTCGTCAATTCGGTTTGGAACTTGAACGCGTCGGACCCATTTGGCGCAGGATTGGAAGAGTTCGATTTGGTCGAGATCCTGGAATGCATTTCTGTCCGTTTGATCGCGTTCGACATCTTGAACGAGCGCAACGATCGGAACGCTGGCCTTCAAGGCTTCCGCAAGTGGTGGGACAAGAAGCGTCGCGGCAGGACCGTTCTGTGCGGCAACGACGGCGACTTTGCCTGATATGCGGGCATATCCGTCGGCCATCGCCCCACCCATATTTTCCTGCCGATAGGCAATCTGCTTGATGCCAGCTGCCTCCGCCGCGAGAATAACGGCCGAGGGAAGGCTTTGGGCGAAGATGAATTCGACCTTGTGGCGGCAAAGGATACGGGCAATGCGCTCGGCGACAGTTTCAGTTGCGGTATCGGTCATTATTGCGCCCTCTCGTTGGCGGCGTGAACATCGATGAAATCATCAAAGGCGGTAAGAACGCGGTCGATGTCGCTGTTGGTCATGGGTGTCGAAAGGCACGCTGCGGCGCCATGGGGAAGGAGGATGCCGTGTTGAAGGAAATGCCGTGCCAGTCCCTTCATCACGCGGCCCTCCGCATCACTCAACAACGCTTCTCGAAACTCGGTTGGCGCATGACGTTTGGGATGTATGCGAAACAGCGAAGCAGCCCCGGTGACAGAGAATGGTGCACCGGTCCGGTTGAGGCTGCTCAGAAGACCGCTGCGCAGCCGCTCTCCGAGCGCTTCCAAATGATCGAAGTTTTCCCGTGTCATTGCCTCCATCGCGACGCGACCGGCGACCATTGAGACGGGGTTGGCGGAAAACGTACCTCCCTGCGGCAAAAGCGGCCTTGCGTCTTCGGTACCGAAGACCCGCATGATCTCCTCGCGCCCGCCGATTGCCCCGATCGGAAAGCCACCGCCGATAATTTTGCCTGCGGTGACCAGATCGGGCGTCAAACCATAACGCGGTGACGCGCCTGAGTAGCTCTGCCTCAGATTGAGCACCTCATCGGCAATGATGAGGATGCCGTTCTTGCGGGCGGCCGAAGTGAGCGCCTCGATGAAGGCCGTCGTGGGATGAACAAGACCGGCGCGGCTCGGCATCGGATCGATCAACACGCAAGCGACACGGTCGCGCAAGGCGTATAGGCGTCGCTCCAGTCCCTCGACATCGTTGAAACGAATGAGATGGACGTCATCGGCGACACTTTCAGGCGTGCCACGATAGGCAGGCAGGGCCCTTGGTGTCGCTGCCCGGTCGTCTGGGTTCGAGACCACGGCTTGTCCCGCCTCCGCCCAGTCATAGGCGCCGTGATAGGCCCCCTCGATTCTGACAATGCCGGGTCGACCTGTAAATGCGCGAGCGGCCTTGATCGCAAACATCACCGCTTCGGTGCCGCTGTTAACGAAGCGCACCTGCTGCATGGCAGGGATACGGTCGACCAGTAGCTCAGCAAGCCTGATCTCGTGTTGTGTCGGATTGGCAAAACACGTGCCCGTCCGCATGAGATCGCTGACGGCCCGGCAAACCGGTTCGAAACCGTGCCCGTGGATGAGCGTCGTGAAATTGTTGTTGAGATCGAGCAGACGATTTCCGTCGACATCAACCAGATAGGCGCCTTCTCCATACGCGACGTAAAATGGAATGGGGTCTTTCTCGACCGTTGCGCGGGTCACACCGCCGGGGAAGACCGGCATTGCGCGGCGGTACAGACGCGAGGATTTAGTCCGCGCAGGCAAAGCCTGTGCGGCATGACTTTCTTGAACTGGCATGGCTTGGTCTTTCTGAGCAACACGTTCGGCTCGCTGTTTGTACGAGCTTTACATTTTTGTTGCAACAAAAATATCAACCATCAGATCCATACAACAAATTATCTAGGATGCAGGAAGGGCCGCCTTCTCACGACAAGCCCGCTTCAGACGCCGATAACCGTCGCGAATATCATTCTCAATCGCCGCCCTGACGCTGGCGCCGTCCCGCTCCTGCAGCGCCTCCATAGCAACCTCATGGTTGTGAACGCCAAAGCGCTCCTTTGCGAACTCAGGATAGAGGTTATGCAAGGAAGGGCCGATGCGCAGCCAAAGTGTTTCGATCATCAAGACAAGATGCGGCAATTTTGACAGGCGATAGATCGCAAAATGGAACTCCTTGTTATGCCAAAGAGCGTCCGCATATCGCCCGACGTCGAGCGCTGAATTAATCTGCTTTTGCAGCAACCTAAGAGCCTCGACATCATCGTCGACAACATGTTCGCCAGCCTGTTGCGCTGCCAAGCCCTCGAGCGCCAAGCGAATAAGCGTGATCTCCTTGAGGGCGCCTGCGTCAAGGACAGGCACGACGACCGTCTTCGGGCCGGCATAGACGAGCGCAGCTTCGCTGGCCAATCGATTGATCGCATCACGCGCAGGAGTGGTACTCACATCCAATTCCTGCGCAACAGCCCTCACCGTCAACTTATGGCCCGGACGGTATACGCCACGGATGATGCGCTCCTTCATCTGGCGATATGCGGAATCACCAAGATTCTCTGCCGAACGATCAGGATTGGTCAGTTCTTTCACATGGGCCGCCATTCAGCCTCCTCATTCAGTTGACAATGCAATATTTTGATGCAACAAAATTGAAATGTGAAAGTTTCGCAAAGGTTTTGTCGCATCAACAATCCCTAGCAGCTTTCTTGATTAACGTCACGCGTGCCGCCTGCCAGCTTGGCGCGGAGTCTTCATCAGCATTGCTTGTCCCGACGGCGCCAAAGGGTCGCTCGATGGACCTATCCGCACCTGGCCGCCTCGCGGCCTTCTATGAGGTTCGACGCCGTAGATCGTCGCCGGAACAGTTGAAAGGAAGTCAGAGTTGATTGGTCAATATTTGTCTCTTGTTGGGCTTGAGAAGCATTTCGGCAGTGTCAGGGCGGTCACGAGCCTGTCACTTGAGATCGGGGCGGGTGAGTTTGTTTCGCTTGTCGGTCCTTCCGGTTCCGGCAAGACGACGGCTTTAAACATGATCGCGGGATTTGAAGGACCGAGCGCCGGCAAGATCGTCATTGGGGGGCGCGATGTCACGCATGTTGCTCCCAACCGTCGTGGCATCGGCATGGTGTTCCAAAAGTACGCTTTGTTTCCGCATCTGACGGTTCGACAGAACATTGCTTTCCCGTTGCGCATGCAAAGGCAATCAAACAAGACGCGGATGACGACGCGGGTCGAGGAGATGCTCGAGCTCGTGCAGCTATCAAGCTTTGGCGAGCGCTACCCCCAGCAATTGTCCGGCGGCCAACAACAGCGCGTTGCCCTGGCGCGGGCGCTGGCATTCGAGCCGCCTGTTCTGTTGATGGATGAGCCACTTGGTGCGCTGGACAAGAAGCTGCGCGAGGCGATGCAGTTCGAGATCAAGAGCCTGCAAGAGCGGCTCGGCGCGACGGTTGTCTATGTAACGCATGATCAGGATGAGGCATTGACCATGTCGGACCGCGTCGCCGTCATGGCCGGCGGCGAGTTGAAGCAGTTCGGCACGCCGACGGAACTCTACCGGCATCCGAATTCCGCATTTGTCGCCGATTTCATCGGGCGTATGAACTTCATAGAAGGCAATTGCATCGAGAACGCAGGTGGCACGGCCGTGGTGCGTCTTTCAGACGACACAGTTCTCTCCATTCGCGCGCAAGGTCTGCCGGCAACCCCAAAGGCCGGACAAACCATAAAGCTCGCGATACGCCCAGAGCGGGTCCGCGTTGCCAGGCGCGGTGAAGGTGGTTCGGGTTGCCTTGCGGCGGTCGTTCAGGCCTGCGTCTTTGTCGGCTCGGTCCATATTCTCGTGGTTCGGCTGGAAAGCCGCCCGGACGTTTTGTTGCAGATACAGTTACCGGCCGAAGGAGGGCTGCCGTTTCAGGAGCGGGATGCGGTTGACCTCCTACTTGATGATGGCGCCATCCACTTGTTTGCGAACACGGAAAGGCACGCGGCATGAGCGGGCCTTGCGAAGTTCCGCAGCCGGCTTTTCCCCGCCAGCGACGGTCGACTGCGGCATCCGCGCGGTTTTATTCGCGTGGCGTTTCGGTGTGCTTGGCGGCGCCCCTCGTCGTGGCTCTGGCCATCGGGTTCGTCTATCCCGTCACCCGGCTTGTTGGCTTGAGTTTTGAGGGCGGAAGCCTTGAGCAACATCGGCGTCTTGTTGCCGAGCCGCTCTATCTCGGCGTGTTGGCGAGTACGGTCAAGGTTGCCTTCATTGTGACGATTGCTAGCCTTCTTCTCGGCTTTCCCGTCGCCTATCTGATGGCACGGTTGAGACATGGCATCGCCATGGTGGTTGCGGCCTGCGTCTTCATACCCTTGTGGACCTCGGTTCTGGTCAGATCCTATGCCTGGGTGGTGCTTCTCCAGCGCAACGGTATCGTCAATACGCTTCTAGCCGATGCCGGCATCACCGACGGGCCGTTGAAGCTGATCTACACGCAGGGTGCGGTGATCGTCGCAATGACGCATGTGTTGATGCCGTTCATGATCCTGCCGATCTATTCAACCCTGCAGACCTTGCCGCCCGACTATAACAGGGCTGCGCGGAATTTGGGAGCTGGCGCGTTTCGCGCGTTCATCAGCGTCACCTTGCCCCTGAGCCTGCCGGGTGTCTTTGCCGGCAGCGTTCTGTGCTTCGTCCTAGCTCTGGGCTTTTACATAACACCGGCGTTGGTTGGCGGCCCTGGATCGATGCTGATGGCGACCCTGATCGGACAGCAGACGACTGTGCTGCTCGACTGGCCGTTTGCCGCAGCGCTGTCGACGGTGCTTTTGACCGTGACGCTGATCTTCGTTTTCCTGTTTCGAAAGACACTCTCGCTCAGCAAGGGATTGCACAGTGTCCACTGATCTCGCACCTCTACCCAATCGGCTGCCGCTGATCCGCGGCCACTACGCGGCGGCAACCTTTCACGCCTTTGCCAAGGCCTTCGGCATGATCGTTCTCGCGACCGTGATCGGTTGCGTCCTCTTCTTCTTGCTGCTGCCGACCCTCATCGTCATCCCCATGTCACTCAGTGAAACGGACTATATTCAGTTCCCGCCGAGCGGGTTGAGCCTCAAATGGTACCGGGCCTATTTCAGCGATCCGGACTGGATGGCGGCAACATGGTTCAGCCTTAAGATCGCACTTGCCACGACTGCGACCGCTACGATTATGGGCACGATGGCCGCCCTGGCGATCGTGCGCGGGCGTCTCCCCTTCAGTTCGGCGCTTCAGGCTCTTGCGCTCGGGCCGATGATCGTGCCGCACATTGTGCTTGGCGTCGCACTTTATCTGGTGTTTTCGCCGCTGCAGCTGACGGGCAACTTCTTCGGCTTTCTCATCGCCCATACGGTGCTTGCCACACCTTACGTGATGATCACAGTGACGGCGGCGCTGCAACGCTTCGACCCGGCGCTGGAACTGGCGGCGTTGAACTGCGGCGCCAACAGGCTGCAGGCTTTCGTCCTTGTGGTCTTGCCCAATATTGCACCGGGGGTAGCGGCTGGGGCGGTGTTTGCCTTTCTGGCTTCGTTCGATGAAGCCACGGTCGCGTTCTTCATCTCGGATATCGGCGGCAAGTCGATCGGTCGCAAGATGTTCGAAGATATCGACTTCAACCTCACGCCCGTCATCGCGGCTGTTTCGACGGTGCTGGTCGTGGTTTCCCTCATGTTGATGGGCGCCATTCACTTGGCCAATGCCCAAAAGCGCGGCTGAGCAAGTGCGCGATCCATTTCCCCTGCCAACCCTACAAAGGAAACTGCCATGATTTCATTTCCGCTGCGTTGGACGAGAGCTCACCGAGTGGTGGCGGCAAGCGCCTTGTTTCTTTTATCCTGGTCCTCGGTATCGCTTGCAACCGAGCAGGTTGTCATCGCTTCGACGGGCGGTGCCTACGACCGCGCGCTGAAGGCGGCTTGGTTCGATCCCTTCACAAAGGCGACCGGGATTGAGGTCGTGACGGTTGTTGCGACCAATGCTGAAATGCGGGCCAAGGTCGCGGCGATGGTGAAGACTGGGAATGTCACCTGGGATCTGTATCTCGACGGTGAGATCCAGGCGGCATCGACGGCCCACAAGGCGGTCACGGAGGACCTGACGGATTTCTGCAAACAGTTTGCCGGACGAAAAGATCTCGGCGTGAACGCTTGCGCTGCTGGCGGCGCGCTGTTGCAGTCGACAGCGACGTTGCTCGCCTATCGAACCGGCGATGGCGGACCGACACCTGAGACCTGGGCCGATATGTGGGATAGCAAGACCTTTTCCGGCGAGCGGGCATTTCCCAATTTCGACGACCCCTGGCGTGTGATGGCAGCGGCGCTGCTTGCCGATGGCGTCAGCCGAGAAGAGCTGTTTCCGCTCGACGTGGAACGGGCGCTGAAAAAACTCGACGAAATCCGGCCCGCGGTCTCAGTCTGGTGGAAAACCGGCGATCAGAGTGTGCAAGGCTTTCGCAATGGCGACTATTCGATTGGGCAGATTTGGCTGACGCGCGCCAAGGCGATGCAGAACGAAGGTTTGCCGATTGGCTGGTCCTATAAGGCATCGTTTCTGGTCGGCGATCGCATTGCGCTCGTCAAAGGAGCAAAGAATCGTGACAACGCGCTAAAACTGATGGCGTTCTGGCTGAATTCGCCGGAGGCGCAGGCGATGACTTGCGAAGTGCTTTCGTGCACGCCGCCAAGCACCGACGCAATCGCCTTGATGTCGGAGGACGTGCGCAAGACGATGCCGCATGCGAACGAGGTTCGGGACTTTATGGTTGTCCCCGACGCTGAATGGATCAACGCCAATGCGGCGCAATTGCTGCAACGCTGGAACGAGTGGCTTCGCTAGCCCATAACGATGAAAAAGCCGCAAGCATGAAACCGACAGCTCGGATCCTCCCGGGAAAGATCTGGGCTGTCGGAGCTGATAAAGGCACGCGCAAGCCGGAATACCTCCCCGTCTCATCCCATATGGCTCCTTGCGGCGGCTGCTCCCCCGGGTCTCGCGACACTCCAAAAGACGCGCGATGCGGCGACAGGACACGTCACCTGCACAGCCGTGACGCCTTGATTATCGCGCCTGCGCGTCTCCATGCCAGAAATGCTCGACCTGACACGGCGAGTTTGGGTATCAGACTGATTTGTCTGCGACGACCCTGTGAACATTGTCGTCGCAGGTCGAAACGCCCAGACCAGCAGGATGCTCATCGAGACGAACAACAAAGAGTCGTCCTTTGCGCATGATGCAGCCATCCAGCGGAACAAAACCGGCGCGGGATAAGTTGGCCTTCCAAATGAGGAGACCAACATGAGCACGATAC
>NZ_MUNW01000035.1 GCF_002002725.1 Sinorhizobium sp. A49
GAGCTATGGCGGCTACTACAACAACTATCCCCGCTACTACAATAACTACCCCCGCTACTATGGCGACTACTATCCACGCCGCTACTACCGGGAGCGCTATTACTATCGCGACAACTACGTTCGCCGCGGCACCAGCGCCCATGTGGAATGGTGCCTGTCGCGCTATCGCTCCTACAATCCGGCAACCAACCGGTTCCTTACCTATCGGGGCGTCTATCGCGCCTGCTACTCGCCCTATCGATAGCTCACGCCCAGGCGGCGCGGCGACCGCGTTGCGCCGCCCCCCCGATCCGGCATAGTGGCCGATATCTTGGCCAATATCTTGGAATGACAGGTTAAGCTGCAATTAACCTCGCCACCTTACCGTTTCATAACGTTCGCAACTTTTGCCGGAATGAAACGATGCTGCTGCCCACCCAGCAATCCAGCGCCACCGCAACGACCAATCTGGTCGGTTCGATCCTGAAGGACATCGAGAAGCGCCAGGCGGAAGAGGAAGAAAAGGCCAAGGGCTTAAAGGACGACAAGGTCCTGAAGGCGCAGGTGAAGTCGGACGACGCCCAGAAAGCGGCCAACACCAAGATCAACGATCACTTCTTCAATCAGACTGGAAACGATGCCAACAGCAACCGGATGGTGCTCATTCGGGAAGTCGGCGCGTTCTTCGATCTGAAGCGTGAGGACTTCAAGTCCGATTTCGCCTTCGGCAGCGCATTGGAAAAGATCGTCGAAAACCTGCCGACGGATATGCTTCGCGATATCGAGAAGCAGCTGGGTCTGACGAATATCGACGTCTCGCTGGACGAGCTGGTCGACGCGATCAAGGATCCGCAGGGTAGCCAGGGCAAGAAGCTCCAGGAGGCGCTCGACAGCAAGGGCACCCAGAAGGCCGGCCACAGCAGCGACGCGGCCAAGGCGATCCAACGCCTTGCGGATGCGGCGGAGGCGAAGTCGCTGGATGAGCTGCAGCTGGACAGTCTGACGAGCGATCCGACGCGCGTTGCCGACGCGGAGACCCTGGCCGAGCAACAGAAGGAATTGCAGGCGCTCGAGGCCAAAGACAATCTGGAAGATGTGCGTGATGCCCGCGAGGCTGAAGCCGAGCGCCCGTTGCCAGTCCGGATCGACGAGATCGGCCTCTACAGCCTCGCCAGCCAGGCGCTGTTCGCCGCCTGATCACTTTCGACGGACAATCCCCAATCTCGCCATCACCGCCTTGGGGATGTGGTAGCGCCGCACCGCATCGTGACTGTCGCGCAAGCCACAGATCTCGCGCTGGATAAAAAACGCCCAGACGGCGTCAGCCGCATCGTCGAGCAACCGCTCGCGCAGTTCCGGCGGGGTTTCCTTCCCCTCGATCGCCTGCAAGGCGGCGATCGCCTTTTCGACCTTGAGGCCGTGCCGCCCGAGCGCGTCGGCGCTCGGAAAGCAGTTCGTATTCGAGAGCGCTGATGGCGCCGGAAGCGAAATGGGATGGGCTGAGCGATGTTGGAGGGCGAACAGTCATCCGAAACTCCATGGCATGGACATGGGACAGCGCTGCGCGCCGACCAGGGTGCACAATGGCGACGGCAGCGCCCGATCTTGCCGCCAGATCGATCCCGATGCAAAGGGATCGTGCACGAACCTGGCTGGCGGCGATGGCCTCGACAAGGCTTCCCAAGGGCATGGGCCGCCTCGTCGCATGGTTAATATTTTATAAACTTATCTCACCTAACGTCGAAGCATCATGCCGATTCCCGTATCCGCAGCCAATCTGCGGCAAGTCTGGCCGGTTGGCCGAGACGCGCATGAGGCGCCAGCCCGAATAGAACAGCCAATCTCTACGGCGGATATCGAATTGGTCCGTCGAAACGTATGGAATCTGGATGCCGCCTGCCGACGGCGGCGCTTCAACCCGAGGGTCAAGCGAGAGGGAGACCAGAATGCTGACACCCATTCTCACGGTCAGAACCGCGACCGGGCCAGCCGAAGAGGCGAGCACGCGGCCCCAGCAACCGTCAGCTCCGCTTACGGCCGCACAACGGGGCGAAGCGATACAGAAGATTCTCGATGCATTGACCCGGCATCTGGCCGGCCGCGAGATCCTGTCCAAGGACGCCCTCGTGCGCCTGATGGAGGACCTCGCCCGCTTTCTCAAGTTTCCGCCGCTGCCACAGGAGGGCGGGCGCGACTTCGTGCGCCGGCTCGTCACCTTTCTCGAAGCCATGCCGATGCCGGAGCGCCTGGCGCTTGAACGGCAACTGGGCGGGCGCAACCTGGCGCTGCGTGTCGGCATCCTTGCCGACCTGCCGGCCATCCGAAACGGTGCCGCGCCGCCGCCCACGGGCGCCGCGTTGCCCAGCCTCAGCAACCCGCCCTTGCAGCCGGCCATTCCGCTGCATCTGGCCGCCGCCCGGAGCCCGGTCGCAAGCGAGGTCGCGCTGCTGCAGTCCGTGCTGAAGAAGACTTTTGGGGTCGGCAGCGAGGGTGACACTTCAAGCCTGGCGACGGAGGAGGCGGACGCGGCGCTGCCTGCAGAGGACCAGGCAACGGCGCGGCGACAGACCGCGCCGGAGCGATCGGAGCCGGCAACGATGCCCGGCCGACCGCCGTCTCTGGACGGGCCGGAGATCGAAACCGTGGCCACCATCATCAATGGAGAGACCGATCCCGAAGTCGTCGATCCGGAGGCCGGCGCCGAGAAGGCTCCGGTCAGTGAGGAGGAAAATGCGCCATCGCAGCCTGCCGCCGCGGCCGACGATAGCGATTTGCCGCTAAAGACCAGGGAAGCGGAGGCACGCAACGGCGCTGCGCGGACGGACGCCGGCACAGAGGCGGGTCACGCCGACGAAGGCCAGGAACCGGACGGCACTTATCGCCCGCACCCCGATGGCGACAACCAGCCGCAGAACGACAGGGCGACGACACGCAGCGACGAGAGCCGCGCCGGCAGGGCGCTTTCGGACGCGTTGAAGACGATCGTGCGCGACGCGCTCGGCCTGCCCGGAGAACCTGCAGGCGCCGATGCACCCGAACCGATCGCACCCGAATTCGAAAACGCCCAAGCGAAGGCAGCGGCAAGCCTCCAAGAAGCGGACAGCGCGGAGCCGGGCCGCACGAACCCACTACGACCACGCGATACGACTGCAGGCGCCGAGCTTGCCGCTCTGAGCGTTGCGGACGACGATACGGAGCAATCAGGCCCCGCAGGCCCAACCGCTGCCCAGCGCCCCCAGAAGCCGATTGACGACCTGGCGATGCAGCAGGCAATCGCAAGACTGATCGAGAACGGCCTGCCGCGCGAGGCGATACCGTTTGCGATGATCCCCTACCCGATCGCAATTGAGGACGTGAAGAACGAGACCGAAAAGAGCGAGCGGGAAGAAGGCAGGGGCGACGGCGAAGCCGCACAAGACGACGGCGAAGCCGCACAGGACGACAGCGAGGACGCGCGCGACGAAGCCACGAAAGACGGGCAGCGGACAGAAGACGGTCAGAGCGAAACGGGCGGCGAACAGAACGATGAACCCGATGTCTACGAGCTCTATCGCAAGCTTGGCGGTCTCAGTTGAACCTCGAATGGATCGCATCGTTCGGATCGATTCCGGATGAATGATGCGCTGCGTGCAGCCATGCTGCAGCCGAGCGAAACGCTCACAAGCAAAAGCCCGCGGAGATCGCTCTCCGCGGGCTTCTTATTTCAGACGTCAGGCAACGATTACTCGTTGGTCTGGCGGTTCTTCAGAGCGGCACCGAGAATGTCGCCGAGCGAAGCGCCCGAGTCGGACGAACCGAACTGAGCAACGGCTTCCTTCTCTTCCGCGATTTCCAGAGCCTTGATCGACAGCTGGATCTTGCGGTCCTTCTTGGAGAAGTTGGTGACGCGTGCGTCGACAACCTGGCCAACCGAGAAACGCTCCGGACGCTGTTCGTCGCGGTCACGCGACAGATCGGCGCGACGGATGAACGCGGTGATGTCCTCGTGGCTGACGAGCTTCACTTCGATACCACCGTCGTTGACGGCGATGATCTCGGCCGAAACGACAGCGTTCTTGCGCAGTTCGCCGGAAGCTGCGGCATCGCCGACTGCATCCTTGCCGAGCTGCTTGATACCGAGCGAGATGCGCTCCTTGTCGACGTCGACGTCGAGAACAACGGCGCGAACGACGTCGCCCTTGTTGAACTCTTCGATGACCTGCTCGCCCGGACGGTTCCAGTCGAGGTCGGAAAGGTGCACCATGCCGTCAACATCGCCGTCGAGGCCGATGAACAGGCCGAATTCGGTCTTGTTCTTGACTTCGCCTTCAACTTCCGTGCCAGCCGGATGGCTGTGCGCGAATGCCTGCCACGGGTTCTCGAGCGTCTGCTTGAGGCCGAGCGAGATGCGACGCTTGGTCGGATCGACTTCGAGAACGACAACGTCGACTTCCTGGCTCGTGGACAGGATCTTGCCGGGGTGTACGTTCTTCTTGGTCCAGGACATTTCGGAGATGTGGATCAGGCCTTCGATGCCCGGCTCCAACTCGACGAACGCACCGTAGTCGGTAATGTTCGTGACGGTACCGGAAATCTTCTTGCCGACCGGGTACTTCGCACCGATGCCATCCCACGGATCCGACTCGAGCTGCTTCATGCCGAGCGAGATGCGGTGGGTTTCCTGGTTGATGCGGATGATCTGAACCTTGACCTGCTGGCCGATGTTCAGGATCTCCGACGGATGGTTCACGCGACGCCATGCCATGTCGGTGACATGGAGCAGACCGTCGATGCCGCCGAGGTCGACGAACGCACCGTAATCGGTGATGTTCTTGACGACGCCTTCGACAACCTGGCCTTCTTCAAGGTTCTGAACGATTTCAGAACGCTGCTCGGCGCGGGATTCTTCGAGAACCGTACGACGCGAAACGACGATGTTGCCGCGACGCTTGTCCATCTTGAGGATTTCGAAGGGCTGCGGGTTGTGCATCAGCGGGGTCACGTCGCGGATCGGACGGATGTCGACCTGCGAGCGCGGAAGGAAGGCAACGGCGCCGTCGAGATCGACGGTGAAGCCACCCTTGACCTGGTTGAAGATGATGCCTTCGACGCGTTCGCCGGCTTCGAACTTCACTTCCAGGCGCATCCAGCTTTCTTCGCGGCGAGCCTTTTCGCGCGAAAGAACAGCTTCGCCAAGCGCGTTTTCGATGCGCTCAACGTAGACTTCGACTTCGTCGCCGACCTTGAGCGAGCCGTCCTTGGCCTTCGCGCCGAATTCCTTCAGAGCGATGCGGCCTTCGACCTTCAGACCGACGTCGACAACGGCGACGTCCTTTTCGATGGCCGTGACGATGCCCTTGGCAACATAGCCTTCGGCCAGATCAGTCTTCGCGAAGGATTCTTCGAGAAGAGCTGCGAAATCATCACGGGTTGGGTTGGTAGCAGACATGAAATCTCCTGCATGCATCTCAAATGGAGACACACATGCGCCGGGGGCTGGTGTTGAACAGGCCTGAACCCAGTCCGTCCCATCGAAGGGACAATCCGGCGCGTGGACGGAATTTCAGGCTTATGCAAGAAGAGCGATCCTGACAGTGTCGGAAAAAGGCTCTTCTTCAGATCTTCTTGATCAGGGCCGCATCGATCAGAGATTTCGCGGCCTGAAACGCCGCCTCTATACTCATTTCAGACGTATCAAGCAAGTGCGCGTCATCGGCGGGGCGCAAAGGACTGTCGACCCGCCCCATGTCGCGCTCGTCGCGCTTCTTCACGTCGTCGAAGATCGCCGCATAATCGGCGGCTGCACCCTTGCCGACGATCTCGTCGAAGCGGCGTTTCGCCCGCACTTCCGGCGACGCGGTGACGTAGAGCTTTACCGCCGCATCGGGGCAGACGACGGTGCCGATATCGCGGCCATCAAGCACGGTGCCCGGCTCTTTCCGCGAAAACGCCCGCTGCGCCTGGACCAGTGCGCGGCGCACGGCCGGCATGACGGCAATCTTCGACGCCGCCTCGCCGATCGCGTGGGCCGACAGCACTGAGCGATCAAGTCCTGCCAGTTCGACCTCGAGCGCCATGCGCTCGGCCACCGCCTCGTCGTCGAGCGGCAGACCGGCATCGAGCAGGGCTTTTGCCGCCGCGCGGTAGGTCAACCCGGTATCGAGATGGTGAAAGCCGTATTCCTCGGCGATCTGGCGCGAGAGCGTGCCCTTGCCTGCCGCTGCGGGTCCGTCGATGGCGATGGTGAGTGTCATTTTGAAACCTGAATGTGAATGTGGTCGTCATGCCTTGCGGCACGACAGCCCTGGAATTTAATCGTTTCCGCCGAAACGCCAAGCCGTTCGGCCAGATGCGGTTCGACAAAGATCTTGGCGATGCCGTAGGCCCGTCCCTCTTCAGACAGCCAGCGGATCGCTTCTCTGGTGCGATGTTCCTCAAGCGCCATCGGCGGCCAGAGCGATTGTAGCGCCGCGAGATCCCAACGCATGGTCACGAGATCGCTGCGCCCGTGGCATGGTGCAGCCGCGCCCTCAAACGGCTGCTCGAAAGCGAAGTATCCGAGCGGCGAACGTGTCTCCCCATCGCGGAAGGTTCCGCCGATATCGCTGTAGTAGAATGCGATATCCAGCTTGCGGCCGTCCGCATGGGAAAGGTGCGGCAGCAGGGGAAAGCCGTCGAAGAACGGAAAATTACCGTCGAGCGTCAGTGTCGTCGTTCCGGGGAAGGAACTGCTCATGTGAGCTGACAACGCCAATGCGGCCGTCTTCAACTCCGGCACCACATATTGTCGGTTCAGCACGCAGTAAAGTATGGACTGCATCCGCATCGTCGTTCCCTGCTCGGAAAAGCATGGTAGCGGGACACGCCTGAAGGCGGGAGCAGTCGCATATGCCAGCGCACTGCCGAGCCCATAGAGCGGCACGAACATCGCAAGCATTGCGACGGCGCGCGCCCTGCCTCGAACGCGGCGCGTCAGCAGCATGGCGACAAGCCAGATCAAACCGCCGATCTGCGTCAGAGCCGTCAACAGGACGACGATCGCGGCATTGACCAACCAACGGATCAGAGAGCGCGGCCTCATACGAGCGCCCGTTGCTGCGCGAAGGATTTATTCTGCTTCATCATTCGATGGTCGCACCCAATCCCGTCATCAGCTCGATGAACCCGGGAAAGCTGGTGGCGATCATCGTCGCGTCGTCGATGGTGACCGGGTGTTCGGACGCAAGCCCCATGACGAGGAAGCTCATGGCGATGCGGTGATCGAGATGGGTGGCGACGGCAGCGCCGGCCGCATTGCCGAGGCCCTTGCCGCCGGGGCGGCCCTGCACGACGAGGGAGCCCGGCCCCTCTTCGCAATCGACGCCGTTGAGCTTCAGTCCGGCGGTGACAGCGGAAAGGCGATCGGATTCCTTCGCGCACAACGCCTCAAGGCCGCTCATGACCGTGCGCCCCTCGGCAAAGGCAGCCGCTACGGCCAGCACCGGATACGCGTCGATCATCGAGGGGGTGCGGTCCTGCGGCACGGTGACACCTTTCAACTCGGAAGAACGGACGCGCAGGTCCGCCACCTCCTCACCGCCCTGGAGCCGCTCGTTCAGCACGTCTATTCTTGCGCCCATCTCCTGAAGCGTGGCGATCAGTCCAGTGCGGGTGGGGTTCATCAGCACATCGAGAAGGGTGAGGTCGGACCCCGGCACGACGAGCGCCGCCACCAGTGGAAAGGCGGCCGAGGACGGATCGCCGGGAATATCGATATCCTGGCCGGTCAGCCTGCCCTGCCCTTCGAGCCGAATGATGTGTTCGCCTTCGGCGCCAGCCTCGACCATCAGGTTCACGCCGAAGGCCTGGAGCATTCTTTCCGTATGGTCGCGCGTCGCTACCGGCTCGATCACCGTGGTGATGCCCGGCGCGTTGAGACCTGCGAGCAGTACGGCGGATTTTACCTGGGCCGAGGCTATCGGTAAGCGGTAGCTCACCGGGTTCGCCGTCTTCGGCCCGCGAAGCGTCACCGGCAGGCGACCGCCATCGGCCGACGTGACCTGGACGCCCATCTGGCGCAAGGGATCGAGCACGCGGTTCATCGGCCGCATGACGAGCGATGGATCGCCGACGAAGGTCGTTGCAAAATCATAGACGCCGACGAGCCCCATGATCAGGCAGCAGCCGGTACCGGCATTGCCGAAATCGAGCGGCGCTTCGGGCTCAAGCAACGCACCGTTGCCGACACCGTCGACGATCCAGGTGCCCCCCTCCTTGTGCACCGTGGCGCCGAGGGCCTGCATCGCCCATGCAGTTTTGAAGATATCCTCGCCTTCGAGCAGTCCCGCAATCCGCGTCCGACCGGCGGCAAGCCCGCCGAGCATCAGGGCGCGATGGGAAATCGACTTGTCGCCGGGGATGCGCACCGTGCCGCGGAGAGCCACGGATCTGCGCGCGATGGCAGGCTTTGCGATCAAGCCAGCGGACATGAAAACCTTCCTTAAACCTGCAGCCGAAACCACTCATGACGACAGGCCAAACGGCTGCGGAGGCGCGACCCGCCTTCGGTGCGTTGCCTAACACAATGCAATTGCGCGATCATCCTCCCGTTGCGAAGAAAAAGCAGGCGGCGCAGGGCTTTCGAGTTTTATCTTTGACAGATGCGGCCAAGATGATTATGGGGACCGGCTAATCATCATAGGCTTGATATCCTTTCCACCCGCCGGCTTTCCGGCAAGCGCCGGCTCGGCCGGCCATTCAAGAGGCTTTGACTGTGGCAAAAGCGGAACTCGGAACAAAGCGCATTGACCCGGAAACGGGGCGCAAATTCTACGATCTGAACCGTGATCCGATCGTTTCCCCCTACACCGGCAAGTCCTACCCGCTGTCCTTCTTCGAAGAAACCTCGGTTGCCAAGGTGCTGGAGAAGGAAGAGGAAGAGGACGTCGCTGAAGTCGACACCGAGAACACGGAAGTCGAACTCGTATCGCTCGAGGAAGCTGACGACGAAGCAGCCGGCGGCGACGAGATTCCGGATCTGGGCGACGACGAAGTGGAGATCGACGGCGACGACGACGACGACGACACCTTCCTGCAGACAGACGACGAAGACGATGACGACGACATGAGCGACCTCATCGGCGTGTCCGACGACGACGACGACGTCTAAGCACTT
Organism: Sinorhizobium sp. A49; assembly: GCF_002002725.1. Lineage (GTDB taxonomy): Bacteria > Pseudomonadota > Alphaproteobacteria > Rhizobiales > Rhizobiaceae > Ensifer. Next base: position 9,113 of record NZ_MUNW01000035.1, read on the forward strand.
AGAATAATACGCGAATGCCTCCCGTCCCTGCCAAATGGCGTGGACGGGAGAAAATTGGGCCGGTCCTGAAATTATTTCCACCGGCCTGACATTTTCGGCTTGCTATCCGCGAAAAGCAGAAGTAATAAGCCGCCACTCGCCGGGCACAACAGCCCGACAAGTTTCCCGGAACCGGCCTTGCCGGACCCGATATGGGGCTATAGCTCAGCTGGGAGAGCGCTTGCATGGCATGCAAGAGGTCAGCGGTTCGATCCCGCTTAGCTCCACCAAACTTTCCATCAAAGACAGTGCCTTGAACTGACAGCTTTCACCATATTTGGGCCAAACGTCTGCGCCGCCTGGCCGATATATTCCCTTGCGCTTTTTTTCTGCTACCAACGGGAAAACCGAACCGGTCGCTTGGCGATCCGGATTGAATTTACGTGCCGGGGGATCAGATGAGTTTTACCGAAACGACCAGAACGTCGTGGTTTGCACGCCTCAAGAATGGCGTCATCGGCATCTTCATCGGGCTCGTCCTGGTCTTCGGCATGATCTGGTTGCTGGCCTGGAACGAAGGCCGTTCGGTCAAGACCTATCGGGCGCTCGTCGAGGGCGCCGGTGCGGTTGTCGATGTCGACAGCGGCGCCGTCGAGGCTGGCAACGAGGGCAAGCTGGTCCACATCGCCGGGCGGATCGACCCTGTCGGGACGCCCACCGATAGCCTGCTAGAAGTGTCCGCGAATGGGGCTGCGGGTCTGCGCCGCTCGGTCGAGATGTATCAATGGGTCGAGGAAAAGAAGAGCGAGACGCGCAAGACGCTCGGCGGCGGCGAGGAAACGGTCACCACCTATTCCTACGCCAAGGAGTGGCGCAGCGACCGCGCCGATTCGGCCGATTTCCGTGACGGCAACGGGCACCAGAACCCGGAAATGCCGCTCTCGAGCGAGCGTTTCACCGTCGAGCGCGCGATGCTCGGCGCGTTTTCGGTCAATGGCAGGGCCGTAGCCGACCTCGGTCGCGACAGCCCGGTAAAGATGGCGGACGCCGATCTGCAGCGCGTGGCCGATGCGCTCGACACCAACCGCCCTATCAAGACCGACGGCCAGACGATCTTCGTCTCCACTGACCGCCAGAACCCAGCCGTCGGCGATCTGCGCATCGGCTTTACCCGCGAAGACACGGAAACCGCGAGCTTCGTCGCGGCGCAGAAAGGCGGCAGCCTCGCCCCCTACCGCACGACCAACGGCCGCGACCTGTTCCTGAGTTCGGCCGGCATTGCCAGCGCCGCCGAGATGTTCGACGCAGCCCAGAGCGAGAACACGCTGATTACCTGGCTGGTTCGGGTGGGCGGACTGATCGGCCTGTTCATCGGCTTCACGCTGATGCTCTCTCTGATTTCCATCATCGCCGACGTCATTCCGATCCTCGGCTCGGTGGTCGCATTCGGCACCGGCATCATCGCCGCGATCCTGACGCTGATCATCGGCCCCCTGGTCATCGCCATCGCCTGGTTTGCTTATCGCCCGCTGCTGTCGCTGGCGATCGTCGCCGTCGGGGCGCTCGTTGCCTTCAGCATCGGCTATCTTCGTGCCGGCAAAGCGAAACCGCTCGCCGCTGGCGTGACGGCCTGACGAACGGGGCGGGCGCTGGACGCCCACCCCCATGCCTTTGCGAAATATTAAGGGATCGCGGGGAAGAACACGGGCCTGATGTTTCTGCTCTCCAAGATCTTCTGGCTCGTCGCGCAGCCCCTTTCCCTGGCGTTCTTCGCCACCTTGGCGGGGCTCGTCACAACGGCGGCAGGCCTTAGGCGCACCGGCGCCGCCTTCGGCCTTTTCGGCGCACTCGTGCTCTTCATCAGCCTGTTCACGACGACAGGATCCTATTTCCTGCAGATGCTCGAGGACCGCTTCCCGCGGTCGGCTGAGCCACCCGTAGCCCTCTCCTGCATCATCGTGCTCGGCGGCGCCTTCGAGAACGAGGTCATGGCGAACCGTGGCGGCATCGAGTTCAACCAGGCGGCCGACCGCTTCATCGAGACGGCGATGCTGGCCAAGCGCTATCCGAAGGCGCGCATTCTGGTGTCCGGCGGCGATGGTTCGTTCAGCGGCGCCTATGACGGCGATGCCAAGGCATCGGACGCCTTCTTTGCCGCCTTCGGCATCGGCCCCGATCGGCTGATTCGCGAGGAGCAGTCGAGGACGACATTCGAAAACGCCCGCAACACGGAAGAACTACTGACCACAAACGGCCTTTCCAATTGCGCGCTGGTGACGTCGGCCTTCCATATGCCGCGCTCGGTCGGGCTTTTCCGCAAGCTCGGGCTCAAGGTCATGCCCTGGCCGACGGACTACCGCACCAGCGGCATGGTCACGCCAGGCTTCGACTTCACACAGCCATCTCTCAATGCTCAGCTGACGACGACGGCGATGCGCGAATGGATCGGGCTGGCGGCGTATTATTACGCCGGTCGCACGGACAGCCTGCTTCCCGGCGTCTCACCACCCAACGCGTCACCCCGTTGACGCGACGACCCCGGATGCTCCAGCTTGCGATGCGACAGACTTCCGCGATGCGCCTTTCAACGGAGCGGCCATGACGATCCTCGAAATCCTCGATTATGCCGGCGTCGCCGTCTTCGCGGCCACAGGCGCGCTTTCGGCTTCGCGCAAGCAGCTCGACATCATCGGCTATCTCTTCCTTGCCTCGGTCACCGGCATCGGCGGTGGAACGATGCGCGACGTCGTCCTTGGGGCAACACCGGTGTTCTGGGTGCTCAAGCCGAACTACCTGCTCGTCTGCACCTCGGTGAGCGTGATCCTGTTTTTCACGGCGCACCTGTTCTATTCGCGTTACCGCGTACTGGTCTGGCTCGATGCGATCGGCATGTCGGCTTACTGCGTCATGGGCGCGGCAAAGGGGTTGGCGGCAACCGGCTCGCCCGCGGTCGCCCTTGTCACCGGCATGCTGACGGCGACCTTCGGCGGCGTCCTGCGCGACCTGCTGGCGGGGGAGCCCTCGGTGCTGCTGCGCCCGGAAGTCTATGTGACGGCTGCCCTGATCGGCTCCGGCGTCTTTGTCGTCGCCACCATGATCGGACTGCCGCTGGCGGTGACTTCGGCGCTCGGCGTGATCTCAGCCTTCACCGTGCGCGCCGGCGCGCTCAAATACGGCTGGACGCTGCCGATCGGCAAGGCAAGCCCCGGCCGCGACCCCGACGATGTGATGTAGGAAGAAACTCTTTACGCGCGCTCGCGCTTGCGGCGCAGGCGAATGACCACGTCGACATGGGCAATCTCCATGCCCTCGGGCGGTTCCGGCAGATTGCCGATCTCGATATTGCTGACCGGGATATCGAGAACTTCGTTCTGACCCTCGACGAAGAAGTGGTGGTGGTCGGAAACGTTGGTGTCGAAGTAGGTCTTGGCACTTTCCACCGCGAGCACGCGGATCATGCCGGCCTCGGTGAACTGATGCAGCGTGTTGTAGACAGTTGCCAGCGAAACCGGCACGCCGGCGACAACAGCCTCTTCATGCAGCTCTTCAACGGTCAGGTGACGGTCGCCCTTGGCGAAGATCAGATCGGCAAGCGCGACGCGCTGACGCGTCGGGCGCAGGCCCGAGCTGCGCAATCTCTCTTCCGAACTCACTTCGGTTGCTTTCGTCATCAAGGAGCGTTCCATGGATCCCGTAAAATTTACAATACTTTCGTTGCGATATAACTTTTGCGCGCTGTTCTTTCAATAGATTCTAAGGTGCAGAAAGGCTGGAATGCCTGAAAAACCGGCCTATTTCCGGAAAGGCTGGTATTTAACTCTGGTCGGACCCACATTGATCCTGTAAGCGACGGCGGAACGATATCGCCATCGAAATGGGCGACACCAGCGTCGGAAACATCGAAAACGGCCATTGATGCGCTTCATTTCACAGCGAACTTGCTCTAAAGCAGGTCTGACAACACTTTATGTTACTCGGGGAAACAACCATTGATGACGACCAGACAATCAAGCTTCAGCTATGAGGAAATCCTGACCTGCGGCCGAGGTGAACTGTTTGGCCCCGGCAATGCGCAGCTGCCGCTGCCGCCCATGCTCATGGTTCACCGCATCACGGAAATCTCCGAAACGGGCGGCGCCTTCGACAAGGGTTTCATCCGCGCTGAATACGACGTCAGCCCTGATGACTGGTACTTCCCCTGCCACTTCCAGGGCAACCCGATCATGCCCGGCTGCCTCGGCCTCGACGGTATGTGGCAGCTGACCGGCTTCTTCCTCGGCTGGCTCGGCGAGCCCGGTCGCGGCATGGCGCTTTCGACAGGCGAAGTGAAGTTCAAGGGCATGGTTCGCCCGCACACCAAGCTGCTGCAGTACGGAATCGACTTCAAGCGGGTCATGCGCGGCCGCCTCGTGCTCGGCACTGCCGACGGCTGGCTGAAGGCCGACGGCGAGACCATCTACCAGGCAACCGACCTGCGTGTCGGTCTGTCGAAGGAAAAGACCGAGTAATCCGCGGGTTCTCCGCACCGAATGAGATAAAGAAAAGGTCATTACCATGAGACGGGTTGTTGTCACGGGCCTCGGGATCGTTTCCTCGATCGGAAACAATGCCGACGAAGTCACGGCATCGCTGCGCGACGCCAAATCGGGCATAACGTTTTCTCCCGATTTCGCCGAAAACGGCTTCAAGTGCCAGGTCTGGGGCGCACCGACGCTCGATCCGACCGATCTCGTCGACCGGCGCGCCATGCGCTTCCTGTCGCAGGGCGGCGCGTGGAATCACGTGGCGATGAAGCAGGCGATCGCCGACTCCGGCCTCGAGGAAGCGGTGATCTCCCGCAACGAGCGCACCGGCATCATCATGGGCTCGGGCGGCCCGTCCACCCGCACCATCGTCGAGGCGGCGGACATCACCCGCAAGAACGTGAGCCCGAAGCGCATCGGCCCGTTTGCCGTGCCGAAGGCGATGTCGTCGACGGCCTCGGCCACGCTTGCGACCTGGTTCCAGATCCACGGCGTCAACTACTCGATCTCGTCGGCCTGCTCGACCTCGGCGCATTGCATCGGCAATGCCGCAGAAATGATCCAGTGGGGCAAGCAGGACGTGATGTTCGCCGGCGGCCACGAGGACCTGGACTGGTCGATGTCCAACCTGTTCGACGCCATGGGCGCGATGTCCTCCAAGTACAACGACACGCCTTCGACTGCCTCGCGCGCCTATGACGCCAGCCGTGACGGCTTCGTCATCGCCGGCGGTGCCGGTGTGCTGGTGCTCGAAGAACTGGAACATGCCAAGGCGCGCGGCGCCAAGATCTACGCCGAAATCGTCGGCTACGGCGCAACCTCCGACGGCTACGACATGGTCGCCCCGTCGGGCGAAGGTGCTGCCCGCTGCATGCGCCAGGCGCTGTCGACCGTGAAGGGCGACGTCGATTACATCAACACCCATGGCACCTCGACCCCGGTCGGAGACAGCAAGGAAATCGGCGCCATCCGCGAAGTGTTCGGCTCGAAGATCCCGCACATCCAGTCGACGAAGTCGCTGACCGGCCACTCGCTCGGTGCTGCCGGCGCCCAGGAATCGATCTACGGCCTCCTGATGATGCAGGCCGGCTTCATCGGCGAAAGCGCCCACATCACCGAACTCGACCCGGAATTCGACGGCGTGCCGATCGTGCGCAAGCGCATCGACAACGCCAAGATCGATACGGTTCTTTCCAACTCGTTCGGTTTCGGCGGCACCAATGCAACGCTCGTCTTCCAGCGCCACAACGGATAACACCATGACGGGACTGATGAACGGAAAGCGTGGCCTCATCATGGGTGTGGCCAACAACCACTCCATTGCCTGGGGCATCTCCAAGGCGCTGGCAGCCCAGGGCGCGGAACTGGCCTTCACCTACCAGGGTGAAGCGCTTGGCAAGCGCGTGAAGCCGCTGGCGGCCGAAGTCGGTTCCGACTTCCTGCTTCCCTGCGACGTCGAGGACATCGCTTCCGTCGATACGGTCATCTCGGCCATCAAGGAGCGCTGGGGCACGCTCGACTTCATCGTCCACGCCATCGGCTTTTCCGACAAGAATGAGCTGAAGGGCCTCTACGCCGACACCAGCCGCGACAACTTCAGCCGCACCATGGTGATCTCCTGCTTCTCCTTCACCGAGATCGCCAAGCGCGCCGCCGAATTGATGAACGACGGCGGCTCGATGCTGACGCTGACCTATGGCGGCTCGGTGCGGGTGATGCCGAACTACAACGTCATGGGCGTGGCCAAGGCGGCTCTCGAAGCCTCCGTGCGTTACCTGGCGGCCGACTACGGCGTGCGCGGCATCCGCGTCAACGCGATTTCCGCCGGCCCGATCCGCACGCTTGCGGGCGCCGGCATTTCCGATGCCCGCGCCATGCTTTCCTGGCAGCAGAAGAATTCGCCGCTTCGCCGCACCGTCACCATCGACGATGTCGGCAGCTCGGCGCTCTACCTGCTTTCCGACCTGTCGCGCGGCGTCACCGGCGAAATCCACTATGTGGACTCCGGCTACAACATCACGTCCATGCCGGCGCTCGACGCGCTCAGGACCGCCGACACCGAATAAAGACCGACCACGGCCCTCATGAAAGCCCATGGATCATCCGGTCCATGGGCTTTTTCATGCGCCTTGTCAGACGCTGAGCAGACCCGAAAACAGCAGGATCGCGACCAAGGCCGCGGCAACGGCAGCGGTCATCAGGCAAACATGCGTCCTGCGAATGGGGTTCGGCATCAGCGGCAGGCGATAAAGACTTCTGAGGAACGGCATCGGCACTTCCGAGGTCGCACCATGGCCCTCCGCCTGCTTGATATCCTTGGCGATCACTTCCGCCACATCCTCGGTCAAAGGCGACCTTCCTGGCCCGAATGGCATAGCACCGCACCTCCGATAGGAAATACCGACTGACACCGTATCGTGTGCCTGTTCGCGGCCGATGGCAATGGATTTCAAGGACGACCTGGCCGCCTGTTTTCCAACCCCTGGAAAACAAAAAGGCCGAGCGCTTCGCCCGGCCTTTCCAAGGGATCAAAGTGTCAGCTGGCGGTCAGCGCTTGCCCCAGAGAACCTTGAACCGCGCGTTGCGGCAGGTCTCGCCATATTCCTTGAAGGTCTCGGCAAGGGTCTGCTCGTACTGCAGGCCGCGATTGGCGACCAGCATGACCTTGCCGCCCTGCTTCAGCGCCTTGTGCGCCGCCTTGATGATCGCCACGCCCAGCGACGGTTCGGCGGCATGGCCCTCGTGGAAGGGCGGGTTCATGACGATGAGGTCGTATTTGTCGCGCGGCTCTTCGCCCGTCAGGTCGAACCAATAAAAGCGTGCCGGCATGCGCGGCGCGTTTGCCATCATGTTGACGCGGGCAGCCTCCAGCGCATCGTGATCGGCCTCGAAGAGGTCGATGCCCTTGGTGCCGGGCGACGTTTCGGCGAGCTTGACGGCCAGATAGCCCCAGCCTGCACCGAAATCGGCGGCATGGCCGTTGAAGTCGCGCGGCAGGCGCGAGGCAAGCAACTCCGAACCGGCATCGATGCGGTCATGCGAAAACATGCCGGGCGAAGCCTCGAACAGGCCGTCGACGCGAACCGGCACCTTGGCAAGCTTCTGCACCGCGTCGGTGACGTCTTCGGGCCGGGTGAACCAGAACGCAACGCCGTGATACTTCGGCAGGTGGTCGCCGTCCCATTCGAACTTGGCAATGCGCTTCCTCAGCGACTGGATGCCATCTTCCTTGCCGCCGGCAATGACGATGAGCGCGCCATCTCGGGTGCGCTTCAAGGCCTCAGCGATGCGGTCTTCGTTTTCGCCCTTGTGCCTGCCGCACAGGATCAGCGCGACGTCGTAGTCCTCGCCGGTGACCACAGGCGCGACATCGGCACGCTGGGCCTCCAGGGCGCGGTAGAGCGGCCTCAGCGGCTGGACGGCGGCAATCGACGCGCCGAAGCCCTCAGGCAGCCTGTAGCCCGCCTCAGCGCCGAGGAAGAGCACGCGCTCGCCCTCGCCCGGCGGGTCGATAACCCCGGTTTCGAACGGGTGGAACAGTGTCTTCAATGCGTCTCGGCTCATCGGTTTCTTCCGTCGATCTCGTACAAGAAAAGGGCGCGGAGCGATCCGCTCCGCGCCCCGAATGCGTTCGGGCAGAGGTCGCTTATTCAGCGGCTTCGCCGTCACCCTTCTTTTCTGCAGCAACTTCCTTGCCGGTCGCCTGGTCGACGACCTTCATGGAAAGGCGAACCTTGCCACGCTCGTCGAAGCCCATGAGCTTGACCCAGACCTTGTCGCCTTCCTTGACGACGTCGGTCGTCTTGGCAACGCGCTCGGAGGCGAGCTGCGAGATATGGACGAGGCCGTCGCGGGCGCCGAAGAAGTTGACGAAGGCGCCGAAGTCGGCGGTCTTCACAACGGTACCTTCATAGACCTGGCCGACTTCCGGCTCGGCAACGATCGAGTGGATCCACTTGCGGGCCGCTTCGATTTCCTTGCCCGACGAAGAAGCGATCTTCACGGTGCCGTCGTCTTCGATGTTGATCTTGGCGCCGGTCTTTTCGACGATTTCGCGGATGACCTTGCCGCCCGAACCGATGACTTCACGGATCTTGTCGACCGGGATGTTCATGACTTCGATGCGCGGTGCGAATTCGCCGAGTTGGCCACGGCTTTCGGAGATGGCCTTGGCCATTTCGCCGAGGATGTGGAGACGGCCGCCCTTGGCCTGGTTGAGCGCGATGCCCATGATCTCTTCGGTGATGCCCTCGATCTTGATGTCCATCTGCAGCGAGGTGATGCCGGCGTCGGTGCCTGCAACCTTGAAGTCCATGTCGCCGAGGTGATCTTCGTCGCCGAGGATGTCGGAGAGAACGGCGAAGCGCTCATCTTCCTTGATCAGGCCCATGGCGATACCGGCAACCGGCTTTGCGAGCGGAACGCCTGCATCCATGAGAGCGAGCGAGGTGCCGCAGACCGTCGCCATCGACGACGAGCCGTTGGACTCGGTGATCTCGGAAACGACGCGCAGCGTGTAGGGGAACTGCTCGGCTTCCGGCAGCATCGGGCGGATAGCGCGCCAGGCGAGCTTGCCGTGACCGATTTCGCGGCGGCCCGGGGAGCCCATGCGACCGGTTTCACCGACCGAGTAGGGCGGGAAGTTGTAGTGCAGCATGAAGCGTTCTTTGTACATGCCGGTCAGGCTGTCGACGTACTGTTCGTCTTCGCCGGTGCCGAGCGTGGCAACGACGATCGCCTGCGTTTCACCGCGGGTGAACAGCGCCGAACCGTGGGTGCGCGGCAGAAGGCCGACTTCCGAGACGATCGGACGAACGGTTTCCAGATCGCGGCCGTCGATGCGGCTCTTGGTGTCGAGGATGTTCCAGCGAACGATCTTGGCCTGCAGGTGCTTAAAGACGGCGCCGATGACTTCAGCGCTGTGCTTCGGCTCAGCGCCTTCCGGGAAGAAGTGGGCCTTCACCTTTGCCTTGACGGCGTCGACGGCAGCGTAGCGGGCAGCCTTCTCGGTGATCTTGTAGGCATCGCGCAGTTCAGCTTCGGCCATGCCGAGCATTTCGGCTTCGAGCGCAGAATGATCTTCCGGCTGGAAATCGCGCGGTTCCTTCGCGGCAACTTCAGCGAGCTTGATGATGGCGTCGATAACCGGCTGGAAACCCTTCTGGCCGAACACGACGGCGCCGAGCATGATCTCTTCGCCCAGTTCCTTGGCTTCCGACTCGACCATCAGCACGGCTTCCTGCGTGCCGGCGACGACGAGGTCGAGGGTCGATTCGTCCATCTCGTCGAGATGCGGGTTGAGAACGTACTGGCCGTTGATGTAGCCGACGCGCGCGCCGCCGATCGGGCCCATGAACGGGATGCCGGACAGCGTCAGCGCAGCGGAAGCTGCAACCATCGACAGGATGTCGGGATTGTTTTCGAGGTCATGCTGCATGACCGTGACGACGACCTGGGTGTCGTTCTTGTAGCCATCGGGGAAAAGCGGGCGGATCGGGCGGTCGATCAGGCGCGAAACCAGCGTTTCGTTCTCGCTCGGACGACCTTCGCGCTTGAAGTAGCCACCCGGGATCTTGCCGGCGGCATAGGTCTTTTCCTGGTAGTTGACGGTCAGCGGGAAGAAGTCCTGGCCCGGCTTCGGCGACTTGGCCGAAACGACGGTGGCGAGAACGACTGTCTCGCCGTAGGTGGCGAGAACGGCGCCGTCAGCCTGACGGGCGACCTTGCCGGTTTCGAGCTTGAGCGGACGCCCAGCCCATTCGATTTCAACCTTATGGGTATCGAACATGTTCTGTCCTTCGTGTGCGGCAGACCTTTCCGCGGCTGTTGCAGCGCGGGTGGTCGGAAAACCGCCTGGTATGGCGCATCACGGGCAAGACAACGGGAGGCTTCAAAAGAGACCGGCCGCTTTCCGCTGTGCAAAACCTGGCTGCCCCGCAGCGGGTTCTGCAAGCAGGCGCCGAAGCATCCTGCAATCCTGCCCCATGACGGGCCATCGGTTGATCCGCGGATCCGGCCCATCCGGCCCGCTGGATACCTCTCCTTTATGCGCCTAGTGCGCTTGCGGAGAGTTCATTTCTCGAGCGCTCTGCGCCCATAATAAAAAAGGCCGGCGGACCGCATGCGATCCGCCGGGCAAGTCGCTTAGCGACGGATGCCGAGGGCACCAATCAGCTTGGTGTAGCGCGCTTCGTCTTTCTTCTTCAGATAGTCGAGGAGCGAACGACGGCTGGAAACCATCGCGAGAAGACCACGGCGGGAATGGTTATCCTTCTTGTGGCCCTTGAAGTGTTCGGTCAGGTTGTTGATCCGTTCCGTCAGGATAGCTACCTGGACTTCCGGAGAACCGGTGTCGCCTTCAACGGTTGCGTATTCCTTGATGAGCTGAGCCTTACGCTCTGCAGCAATCGACATCGGATGATCCTTTCGATTTCGAGGATTTAGGGACGCCTTCAGCCGGGATGTCGTCCAGCTGCGGCCGTGAATGCAATGGGCATGCGCCTTTTGCTGGCGTGCCTATAACCGAATTGGATGAAAAAGGAAAGGGTCATGAAAATAGCCCTTCTGCATGGATCGGCCACCTCTCAATTGGCAGGCGGTCGCGGGTGCATCGGCGCCGACTTCCACCTGTCGCCGCCAACCGAAACACAATCGAGATAGGCCGAGAACACCCAGCCAAGTTCTCCCGTATCGCTCGAAACAAGCGCCCAGCCTTTGCCCGCGTACCGGCGCTCTTCAACCCGGCGAACCTTACTGCCGTTGGTGAGTGACGTGACAATCCGGCCATTCGGTTCCGTGCGGACATTGAGCGGCGTGCCCGTCGGATCCGTAACAACACAGGCCACATCCTGGCTGGTGGCGGGCGCCGAAGCCGTCAGGCTCAAGACAGCCGAGAGGATACAGAGGCGAACTTTTCGGACCCGCATTGCCATCCCCTTCAAAACGAACTTCATAACGTCCCGCGTAAGCCTTAAGGTTCCGCGTCGTCTCCATCGCCGTCCTTGGCATTGCGCGGAATGTTGATGCGCCACTCGATGCCATCAGGGTGCATGATCCGTTCCAGCTCGGCCTTCAGCGCCATGCCGAGCATGCGCTCCAGCACCAGCGTTCCAAAGCCCTTGCGGCGCGGGGTCGTCGGCGCCTCGATGTCTGCCCCTTCCTCGCGCCAGCGAATGGCAATGCCCTCGTCGGACAGCGCCCAGGAGAGCTTGACCACGCCGGTGGTATTGGCAAGCGCGCCATACTTCGTTGCGTTCGTCGCCAGCTCATGCAGCGCCATGCCGAGCGTCTGGGCGCTCTCCGTGTCCAACCTTAAAGGCGGACCTGACAGGACCACGCGCTTGGGATCATCGGGCGTGAACGGCTGCAGCTGATTCTGGGCAAGCTCGCGGAAATCAACACCCTGCGCGGCATTGGCAATCATCAGATCGGTAGACCGGGCAAGGCCGGCGATGCGCTTGCGGAAGGATTCGGCGAAATCGGCGACGCTTTCGGCCGAGTGCACCGACTGGTTCAACATCGACTGGATCACCGTCAGCTGGTTCTTCGAGCGGTGTGCAACCTCGCGCATGAGGAAGCGGATTTCGCCCTCGGCCTTGGTGCGCGACGCAGCCGCCTTGGCTAGGGCGGCCGAGACGGTTTCGACTTCGGCGATAATATGCGGGCGCGGCTCGATTCGCTCGCCGGCGCCGAGGCGGCGCGCATCGAGTGCGACGAGCTTGACGCCCTGTGACAGGAGCCGGGCAATCGCCAACGATCCGGCGACGGCAATGCCGGCAAAGATGATGCCTCCGAGCGACAGCCAGAGGAACGACCATGCAGCCGGCGCATCCACCGTGGCGCGCGGCGCCCAGGCGATGATCCGCCAGCCGGTGATGACGGAAAACTCCGTCGCCACACGATAGGCCGTGCCGTTCTCGGTGATGTTGCGCACGCCGATGCTGATCGCCGGCACCTTGTCGAGGAAGAACGGTTCGCCCGCCTTGACCGCAGCATCGGACGAAATGATGACCTTGCCGTTGCCGTCCACGAGCGCCGCATTCCAGCCAGGCGACAGCGTCTCGCGGTTCACGGCCTTGGCCATGCTCTCGGCGTTCTGCGTCAAGGTCAACAGATAGTCCTCGCCGGTGGGAAGTTTCGCCGGCAGATAGACGTTGAAGACCCATTTTCCGGCGGTCTCGCCAAAGAAGACGTTGGAGACCAGCGGTGCGCCATTGTTGGTGAAGGCCCGCTCCACGGATTCCGGATCGGAACCCTTGCCAAGCGGCGTGCCGAAGGGCACGCGGGTGTTCATGAGCTGATCGTGCTTGCGGTCGATGACGATCAGATAGGAGTCGGTGTCGGCGAGCGCGGTCGAGGCCCGGCGATAGAAGGCTTCCATGTTGCCGCCCTCGACTGCCGGCGCCGTCGAGAGCACCTTCAGCGTCGTCAGCATGCCCTCGACATCGCGCTCGACGATGCGGGTCACCGATCCGGTCGATGCCTGCAGCAGCGCCGTGATCACCTGCTCCTGCGCGTCGACGCTGCGCTTCAGCACCACAAGCGAGAAGATGAACGCCGGCACGATCGCGATGAGAAGCAGCGATGTCAGGTAAAAACGAAAGGGCCGCGTCATGCGGTGGCGAATAAAATCGAGAGCTGTCGCCAGGCGACCCACGGCACTCTCCCTTCCCTCTTGCGAAACCTGCGCCAACTGCACCGCCTCTCAATTGCCGAGCCGCGCGTCGCATCGCGCGGTGGTCCCGACCGCCGAACGGCTGCCGTCAACCGCCCGCTTGCAACCCGGAAACGGAATCGTTTTCAATCAGCCGCAAGCCCTTGGGTCGGATCATGCGTCAGCGATGCGGCAAAGGCAAATGCCGGGATCGAGCGGATCAGCCGACGGAGAAGACGCGCTTGGGACGGAACTCGCCCTCGGCTATTTCGCCGATGGCAATCAGCTTGCCGCGGGTTGTCGCATAGGCCTCGGGCGTTGCCAGCGGCGCGTCTCGGCCGCGCAGGATGATGGGATTGCCCATCTTCAGCCGGTGCGCCTGGTCGTCGCTGACGGCGATATGCGGCAGGCTGGAGAGCGCCTCACCGGTTTCGATGACGAAGGCGTCGAGTGCTGCGAGCCGCTCCCCTTCGTCTTCGATCTTCTCCAGCGCGACGAGATCGGCGAGCGGCACCATGTCATCCTCGCCGAACGGCGCCACGAAGGTGCGCCGCAGCGAGGCGATGTGGCCGAAACAGCCGAGGTCGCGGCCCATGTCGCGGGCAATAGAGCGGACATAGGTGCCCTTGCCGCATTCGATCTCGAACTGGGCGAGATTGGGCGTGGCGCCGAGCAGCGTCAGGCGAAAGACTTCGACTTCACGCGCCGGGATATCTACGGTCTCGCCTTCGCGGGCGAGATCGTAGGCGCGCTCGCCGTCGATCTTGATCGCCGAGAACTGTGGCGGCACCTGGCTGATGACGCCGGTGTAGTTCGGCAACTGCGCGCGGATCGCCTCTTCCGTCGGGCGTGTATCCGAGGCATGCGTCACTTGGCCCTCGAGGTCATCGGTCGAGCGTTCTTCGCCCCAGGCCACGGTGAATTCATAAATCTTGCGGCCGTCCATGACATAGGGAACGGTCTTGGTCGCGTCGCCAAGGGCGATCGGCAGCATGCCGGAGGCCAGCGGATCGAGTGTGCCGGCATGGCCCGCCTTCTGCGCCTTGAACAGCCACTTGATCTTGGAGACAGCTTCGGTCGAGCCGAAATCGAGCGGCTTGTCGAGGATCAGCCAGCCGGAAATCGGCCGGCCCTTGGGTTTACGCGGTTTGGACATGAACTCTTCTATTCTTCGTCGGTATTCGGGTCGAGATCGCGGCTCACTTCGGGAGAGCGAAGCAGGGCGTCGATCTTCTTGTAGTTGTCGAAGCTCGTATCATCACGGAAGCGAACCTCCGGCATGTACTTCAACTGGCGCAGTTGTGGGCCGAGACGGCCGCGGATGTACTTGGCGTGCTTGTTCAGCGCCTCGATGACCTCGGCATGGTCGGGAACGCCGAGCGGCGTCACGAAGGCGGTGGCGATCTTCAGATCGGGCGACATGCGGACTTCGGAAATCGCGATCAGCGTCTTCTCGATCACAGGGTCGCGGACGTCGCCCCGCTGCAGAACCTGCGTGATCGCGGCGCGCACCTGTTCGGCGATGCGCAGCATGCGCTGATTAGGGGCAGAGGATGTGGCTCTGGTCATTGGTCAATACCTCAAAAAAATGCGAGCGCCGAAGGATAACCCGGCGCCCGCACAATTTCTAATCGGACGGATCTTACAGCGTCCGCGTGATGTGTTCGACGCGGAAGCACTCGATCGTGTCGCCGGCGCGGATGTCTTCGTAGTTCTCGAACGCCATACCGCATTCCTGACCGACGTTGACTTCCGAGACTTCGTCCTTGAAGCGCTTGAGCGTCTTGAGCTTGCCTTCGTGGATGACGACGTTGTCGCGAACCAGACGGACGCCGACGCCACGCTCGACCTTGCCTTCGGTGACGCGGCAACCTGCGACCTTGCCGACCTTGGTGATGTTGAACACCTCCAGGATCTCGGCGTTGCCGAGGAAGGTTTCGCGACGCTCGGGCGAAAGCAGGCCGGACATCGCCGCCTTAACGTCATCCACCAGATCGTAGATGATGTTGTAGTAGCGGATTTCGATGCCTGCACGCTCGGCTGCCGAACGGGCCTGGGTGTTGGCACGGACGTTGAAGCCGATGATGGCGGCGTTCGATGCTTCGGCGAGCGAGATATCCGACTCGGTGATACCGCCGGCGCCCGAATGGACGATGCGCGCACGCACTTCGTCGGTTCCGAGCTTCTCCAGCGCACCGGTGATCGCTTCGATCGAACCCTGCACGTCGCCCTTGATGACGAGCGGGAACTCCTTCAGACCGGAGGTCTGAAGCTGGGTCATCATCTGCTCGAGCGAACCACGCGAACCGGACTGACGGGCAACCGCCTTGTCGCGGGCAAGCCGCAGACGGTATTCCGAGATCTCGCGGGCGCGGCTCTCGTTTTCGACGACGGCGAACCGGTCGCCGGCTGCCGGGGTACCCGACAGGCCGAGAACTTCGACCGGCATCGACGGCCCGGCTTCCTTGACATGTTCACCCTTGTCGTTGACCAGGGCACGCACACGGCCCCACTGGTCGCCGGCAACGATGATCTGGCCCGGACGCAGCGTGCCCTTCTGAACGAGCACGGTCGCAACCGCGCCCCGGCCACGGTCGAGCTCGGCTTCAACCACCGTACCTTCGGCCGTCCGGTTCGGATCGGCCTTGAGGTCGAGGATTTCGGCCTGGAGCAGGATCGCTTCGAGCAGCTTGTCGAGATTGGTGCCGGCCTTCGCCGAGACTTCGACGTCGAGAACTTCACCACCCATGGATTCCACGAAGACTTCGTGCTGCAGAAGTTCGGTGCGAACCTTCTGGGCATTGGCCGACGGCTTGTCGATCTTGTTGATCGCCACGATGATCGGAACACCAGCCGCCTTGGCGTGGTTGATGGATTCGATCGTCTGCGGCATCACGCTGTCGTCGGCCGCAACCACCAGAATGGCAATGTCGGTCGCCTGGGCACCACGAGCACGCATGGCGGTGAACGCCGCGTGGCCGGGGGTGTCGATGAAGGTGATCTTGTGACCGTTCTGCTCGACCTGGTAGGCGCCGATATGCTGGGTGATGCCACCCGCTTCGCCGGCAACCACGTTTGCATGACGGATGGCGTCGAGCAGCGAGGTCTTGCCGTGGTCGACGTGACCCATGATCGTGACGATCGGCGGACGCGATACCAGTTCGTCCTCGATGTCGGACACGTTGAAGATGCCTTCTTCGACGTCGGACTCGGAAACGCGCTTGACGGTGTGGCCGAATTCGCCGGCGATGAGTTCAGCCAGGTCGGCGTCGATCAGATCGCCGGGCTTCATCATCTGCCCTTCCTTCATCAGGTACTTGATGACGTCGACGGCGCGTTCGGACATGCGCTGCGACAGTTCCTGGATCGTGATGGTTTCCGGCAGAACGACTTCGCGCGAAATCTTCTCGCGGGTCTCCTGCATCTGGCTGCGCCGAGCCTTCTCCTGACGGCGACGCATCGCCGACAGCGAACGGGCGCGCTGGCCGGCATCCTCGTCGGCAGCGGTGGTCAGCGTCAGCTTGCCCTGGCGGCGACCGTCGTCACCCTTGGGTCGGGTCACCGGCTTTGCAGGCTCCGGACGCACGACCTTGCCACGAACCGGGCTTGCGCCGGGACGCGGGCTACGATCTTCATCCTTTTCGTTGTCGACCTTGCGGCCGCGCAGAGCACCGGCCGGAGCCGGCGTCGGAAGTCCGGTTGCCGGGGCAGCCGGCCGTCCAGCCTGCGGGCGGTTGTCGACGCGACGCTCGGTGGTTCCAGGTGCGCGAGCTGCCACGGGGCGCTCTTCGACAACCTCTTCGACCTTTGCTTCGGGCGCGACAGCCGGGCGGGCTGCTTCTTCTGCGGCGCGGCGTGCGGCGTCTTCCTTCTCCTGCAGGAGACGGGCTTCTTCCTCACGCTTGCGGCGCGCTTCGTTCTCGGCGCGGACGATCGCTTCTTCCGCTTCGCGGATCTGCGCTTCGGCCAGAGCACGGCGGCGCGCATCGATCTCACCGGCGGAAAGCTGGTTCAGAACGACGCCGACGCGCGGACGGTTCGCCTGGTTGGCTTCCTGGCGGGTCTGATGCTGCTGCGGCTGCGGTGCCGGACGGCCCGAAGGCTGCGGCGGAGCCGGACGCTGTTCAACCGGCCGGGTAGCGGGAGTAGCGGCAACCGGCGTGATCGGGCGCTCGTCCTTCGGGCGATGGAAGGGGCGTTTCTTGGTTTCGACCACGACCGCCTTGGTGCGGCCACGGCCCATGTCCTGACGCACGGTCCCCTGCGAAACCCCATGGGGTTTCAGGGTCAGCGTCTTCTTGCCTGCTGCGCTGCCTGTCTTGTCGTCGTTGTTGTCGGTCATTCCGTTCCGTTCCTAGCGATCAGGGCCGGATGCGTATCACCTGACCCTGTCTTCCAAATTGTCTCAAACAATGTACGCGATGCCGGATTTTGCCGGTGACGCGCGTCATTGCTGTGGCTTGCCAGCGCCGCCTTCGGCCCGGACCGGGACGGATCCACGGTACTTTTCGAGCATGATTGCGCGCTTCACTACACCCTCACCCGCCTGCCCTGCAAGCGTTGCGGCATGGATAAAAGCATTACTTCCCAAAAGGCCCTCCATTTCCGCCGCCGAAAAGGGGCGGAACGCGGGTATTTCCGTTTCATCTTCAACCACAAAGCTCATCGCCTTGCGGGCCTGGTCAATCTTGCGGACGCCGTCGGCGGCCGCATCGTTCGCGTGAAAGACGGCGAGCGCCGCCAATCCACGAACGGCCTGTTCCGTCTTCGTCGCGCCGGAGATGAACTGGGCCGCCTTGCGCGCCATGTTCATCATCCCGGCAAGCTGCTCGACGAGCAGCCTGTCCACGTCGTCGGCCAGCGTCGCATCGACCTTGACGTCGGCCTTCAAGGCACGAGCGAAGAGCTTCTTCGCCATGGCCCTTTCAACCAGCGCCCGCTCCGCCTTGATCCAGCAGCCGCGCCCCGGAAGCTGACGCTTCAGATCGGGAACGATGCGGCCGTCGGGTCCGGCGACGAAGCGGATCAGATCGTCGGGCGAGCCACTCTCGCGCGTCACGATGCAAGTCCGGGTGCTGCCGCTCTTGTCCTTCGGACCATTGTCCGAAGGCAGAGCGTCAGCGTCAGTCGATGCGGTGGTCGCCATCAGGCGTCCTGTTCCGCGCCTTCGGCAACCTCGATCGCCTCTTCTTCTTCCTGCTCGACGGCAAGATCGTCTTCCGTGATCCAGCCGGCCGCAAGGCGAGCCTGCACGATCATGGCTTCAGCATCGGCGCGCGAAACCTCGAACTTCGAGAACGTGCCCTCGAAGCGCTTGGTCTCGCCATCCTTGCGTTCGCTCCAGCCGACCAGGTCGTCGGCGGCGCAACCGGCAAAGTCCTCGATGGTCTTGATGCCTTCCTCGCCGAGCGCGACCAGCATCGGGCTGGTCAGGCCATTGATCGTGCGCAGTTCGTCGGCAACGCCGAGTTCCTTGCGCTTGGCATCCATCTCGGCTTCGAGCCTGTCCAGGAATTCGCGGGCGCGGGTCTGGATTTCGGTGGCGGTTTCGTCGTCGAAGCCGTCGATCGAAGCGATTTCGTCGAGATCGACATAGGCGAGCTCCTCGACGGCTGCGAAGCCTTCGGAAGCCAGAACCTGGCCGACCATTTCATCGACGTCGAGCGAATCCATGAACAGGTTGGTCCGCTCGTTGAATTCCTTCTGGCGACGTTCGCTTTCTTCCTGCTCGGTGAGGATGTCGATATCCCAGCCGGTCAGCTGCGAAGCGAGGCGAACGTTTTGGCCGCGACGGCCGATGGCGAGCGACAGCTGCTCGTCCGGCACCACGACTTCGATGCGCTCTGCGTCTTCGTCGAGAACGACCTTGGCGACTTCGGCCGGCTGCAGCGCGTTGACGATGAACGATGCCGGATCCTGCGACCACGGAATGATATCGATCTTTTCGCCCTGCAACTCGCCGACAACGGCCTGAACGCGCGAACCGCGCATACCGACGCAGGCGCCGACAGGATCGATCGAACTATCATTCGAGATCACGGCGATCTTGGCGCGCGAACCTGGGTCACGGGCAACCGACTTGATCTGGATGATGCCGTCGTAGATTTCAGGCACTTCCATGGTGAAGAGCTTGACCATGAACTGCGGATGCGTGCGCGACAGGAAGATCTGCGGCCCGCGCTGTTCGCGGCGAACGTCGTAGACGAAGGCACGGACTCGGTCGCCGTAGCGCATGTTTTCGCGCGGGATCATCTCGTCGCGACGGATGATGCCTTCGCCACGGCCGAGATCGACGATGACGTTGCCGTATTCGACGCGCTTGACGGTGCCGTTGACGATCTCGCCGACGCGATCCTTGAATTCGTCGAACTGGCGGTCACGCTCGGCTTCGCGAACCTTCTGCACGATGACCTGCTTGGCCGACTGGGCGGCGATACGGCCGAAATCCATCGGCGGCAGCGGGTCGGCAATGAAGTCGCCGAGCTTGGCGTCCGGGTTGCGGTCGCGGGCCAGTTCGAGCGGGATCTGGGTGGAATAGTCTTCCGCCTTCTCGACCACTTCCAGCAGGCGCTGCAGGCGGATTTCACCGGTCTTGGAATTGATGTCGGCGCGGATGTTGGATTCCGAACCATAGCGGGAGCGTGCGGCCTTCTGGATCGCATCGGCCATCGCGGCCAGAACGATCTCGCGGTCGATCACCTTTTCGCGTGCCACTGCATCTGCGATCTGCAGAAGCTCGAGCCGGTTAGCACTGACTGCCATCTCATGTCTCCGTCTGGTTGCAGGGGGCCTCAAGCACCGCCCCGGCTTTTATTCTTCGATAGGTGAATCTTCGTCTTCGAAATTCTCGTTCGCGGCGCGCGCTGCCTTCGCCTTCTTGTCGGCTGTCAGGGCGTCGCGGATCAGATCGTCGGTCAGGATCAACCGCGCTTCCGCAAGCGTGGTGAACGGAATGGTGACCGTCGCTTCCTCGCCATAGGCAGGCTGATCGCGCTCGATCTGGAAACCATCCGCATCCACGGACACGATCTTACCACGGAAACGCTTGCGGCCCTCGACCAGCACCGAGGTTTCGCATTTCAGGAGGTGACCCTGCCAGCGGACGAAATCCGATTTGCGAACCATCGGGCGATCGATGCCGGGCGACGACACTTCCAGATGATACGCCTTGTCGACCGGATCTTCCACATCGAGAACCGGGGAAATGGCCATCGAGATCGCTTCGCAATCTTCGACGGTCATGGTGCCGTCGTTGCGCTCGGCCATGATCTGCAGCGTCATGCCGTTCTGGCCCGACATGCGCACGCGCACCAGGCGATAGCCCATCGGCGTCAGCACCGGTTCGATGATGTCGGCAATGCGCTGATCAAGACCGGTTTCGGTGATCAGGCGGGGTTCATGCTCATTTTCAGCGGTTGTCGGATCGGACAAACGATGTCTCCTCATGGGACCGGGTAATAAAAAAGAGCGGGTCCTGACGGGCCCACTCTTCATCTACCGATCAAGAATTTGAGGCCCATATACGCCTCGTTGCCGCAAATTGCAAGGTGTTCGACCGGAGGCGGTCCAACGCGCTCCATCGGTGCGGGCGGCAGGCAATCAATGCGACGGCAAGTTTCAGCGGCTGGCACTTCGGTCTTCGAGGTTTATAACAGGCAACGAACCGCTTCGATATCGCAATTAAAAGACACGAGAGAGAAGACGAGGTGCCCACCCGTATTTCGCCACTGGCCCCCTTCAAGCATGACATCTTCCGCACGATCTGGATCGCGAGCCTCGCGTCCAACTTCGGCGGCCTGATCCAGTCGGTCGGCGCCGCCTGGCTGATGACCTCGATTTCCTCGTCGGCCAACATGGTTGCGCTGGTCCAGGCATCGACCGCCCTTCCCATCATGATGTTCTCGCTGGTCTCCGGCGCGCTTGCCGACAATTTCGACCGGCGACGGATCATGCTGATCGCGCAGTGTTTCATGCTGACGGTGTCGGCGCTTCTGACCGTCTGCGCCTATCTCGGTATCATCACGCCTTGGCTGCTTCTGCTCTTCACCTTCCTGATCGGCTGCGGCACCGCGCTCAACAACCCCTCCTGGCAGGCTTCGGTCGGCGACATGGTTCCGCGCGATGACCTGCCGGCGGCAGTCGCCTTGAACAGCATGGGCTTCAACATCACCCGCAGCGTCGGCCCGGCGATCGGCGGCGTGATCGTGGCGACGGCGGGTGCTGCGGCCGCCTTTGCCGCCAACTCGCTCAGCTACTTCGCCATCCTGTTTGCGCTGGTGCGCTGGCGGCGCGAAGTGACCATGAGCCCGCTGCCGCGCGAAACGCTCGGCCGGGCGATCACGGCGGGCCTGCGCTATGTCGTCATGTCGCCCAACATCGGCAAGGTGCTGGTCCGCGGTTTCCTGTTCGGCCTTTCGGCAAGCGCCATTCTGGCGCTCCTGCCGCTGGTGGCGCGCAATCTCGTCCAGGGCGGCCCGCTCACCTACGGCCTGATGCTCGGCGCCTTCGGCCTCGGGGCGATCGGCGGGGCGTTGCTGAGCGCAAGACTGCGCGAAATGATGTCGAGCGAAGCGATCGTTCGCCTGGCCTTCGCCGGCTTTGCCTTGAGCACGCTGGTAATTGCCTTCAGCCCCTATGCGTGGCTCAGCTGTCTCATGCTGCTGGCCTCAGGCGCATCCTGGGTGCTGGCGCTGTCGCTGTTCAACACCACCGTTCAGCTTTCCGCCCCGCGCTGGGTCGTCGGCCGGGCTCTGTCGCTCTACCAGACCATGACCTTCGGCGGCATTGCCGGCGGCAGCTGGCTTTGGGGTACCACAGCGGAGCAATACGGCGCCACCAATGCGCTCTTTGCGTCCTGTCTGCTGATGCTGGCGGGAGCGGCCGTCGGCCTGCGCCTGCCGCTGCCGGAGTTCAAGTCGCTCAATCTCGACCCGCTCAACCGCTTCAACGAGCCGCTGCTCGAGCTGGACCTGAAGCCCCGCAGCGGCCCGATCGTCATCATGATCGATTACGAGATCGACGACGCCGACATACCGGAGTTTCTGGAGACCATGGCCGAGCGGCGGCGCATCCGCATCCGCGACGGCGCCGGCCATTGGGCGCTGATGCGGGACCTCGAAATTCCGACCACCTGGACGGAGACCTATCATGTGCCGACCTGGGTGGAATATGTCCGCCACAACCAGCGCCGCACCCAGGCCGATGCCTCTGTCGGCGACAAGCTGACCGCGCTGCATCGGGGTGCCGCACCGCCGCGGGTGCACCGCATGATCGAGCGCCAGACGATCGTTCCGACCCACTACGAGCGCTACAAGCGCCAGGTGGACGTCGACATGCACTGACGGGACGCGCCCGAAAACGGGGCGCGTACAGTTCAACGACTTGAAGCAGGAATTGCCCAGGCCGGGTGCGGGCTAAGGACGCTGGCCGCTTACCGAAGCTTCGCCTTCAGCGAGGCGTCGGGAAAGCAGGTCGGCTTGAGGCCGGCCTTGGCCTGCCAGTCGCCGAGCGAGCGGCGCGTCTTGTAGCCGGCGAGACCATCGGCCTTGCCGACATCATAACCCTTGGCGACCAGCGCCTTCTGCATCGCCAGGACATCGGAGCGCAGCATGTTGCCGACATCGCCCCAGGCGCCGCGGAAGGCGCCGCCGCCCGAGCCGATGCGATCGGCAAGATTGCCGATGAAGAGCGCATAGAGGTCGGAGTTGTTGTATTCCTTGAGCACGTAGAAGTTCGGCGTGACGATGAACTCCGGCCCGTGCGTGCCGGCCGGAACCAGCATCATCGACGGCGCCGAGAGCTCGTGCGACGGGAACGCCTTGCCGGAAATGCGGGTGATGCCGTTGCCGGCCCAGTCAGACATCGGCCGGGCGAGATCGGGCCCTTCCTGCGCGCAGGAGACCCCCGCCGGAATCGACACTTCGAAGCCCCAGTCGCGGCCGCGCTGCCAGCCCTTCTTGACGAGATAATTGGCGATCGACGCCAGGCTGTCGGGAACCGAGGTCCAGATGTCGCGGCGACCGTCGCCATCGAAATCGACAGCATATTGCAGGAAGCTCGATGGCATGAACTGCGGCTGGCCCATGGCGCCAGCCCAGGAGCCGCGCATCGATGCCTCTTCGACGTCGCCGCTTTCCAGAATATGCAGGGCGGCGATCAGCTCGCGACGGAACAGGTCCGGACGGGTCGACATGAAGGCCTTCGTCGCCAGCACGTCAACGACAGGGTAGGGAATTTTGGCGCGGCCGAAGCCGGATTCGCGGCCCCAGATCGCCACGACCACCGATGCCGGCACCCCATAGGTTTTCTCGATCCGCTTCAATGTGGAGGCGTGGGTGGACGCAAGGCTTCGCCCGGTTGCCGCCAGTCCCTGCAGGCGCTTTTCGGAGAAGTAGCTGCCGGGCGAGGAAAACTCCGCCTGGCTCTGCTTCTGTTCCTTGGGCTTAGGAAAACCGGGAGGTGCCAGATCGGGCAGGTCCCAATTGAGCTTCACGTCGGCGAATGCCGCCTTGAAGGATTGCGCCGAAACGCCCGACTTCTCGGCCTCCGGCCAGAGATCACGCTCAAGCCACTGGCGGAACTGCATCTCGACATCGGCCTTGGAGGCCGCCTGCGCGAAGCCCGCGAAAACCAGGAGCAACATTGTCGACAGTGATAGAAATCTCAGCATCCGGCTTCCCTAGAGCATGTCGCGCAAAAGTGCGCAGCG
Source organism: Sinorhizobium sp. A49 (assembly GCF_002002725.1). Lineage (GTDB taxonomy): Bacteria > Pseudomonadota > Alphaproteobacteria > Rhizobiales > Rhizobiaceae > Ensifer. Next base: position 32,976 of record NZ_MUNW01000035.1, read on the forward strand.
GTTTTGCGCCAACGACATGCGCAAAAACAAGAAGGTAAAGCGCAGTCAGCTAAACTGAAAGACCGCAACGCGCTTTACGGGTTGGATCGCGGGCGTTCGGGGCAAAGACCCCGATCCGTTCAAGGCGTCAGATCGAGGTGCGCGCGCGAAGGGCGGCCGCCAGCGTGCCCTCGTCGAGATAGTCGAGTTCGCCGCCGACGGGCACGCCATGGGCAAGCCGGGTGATCTTCACCTCCATGCCCTCGATCTGGTCGGTGATGTAGTGGGCGGTGGTCTGGCCCTCGACCGTGGCGTTGACGGCGATGATGAGTTCGCGCACGCCGCCATTGGCAACGCGCTGCACCAGCCCCTTGATGCTGAGATCGTCGGGGCCGACACCGTCGAGCGGCGACAGCGTGCCGCCAAGCACGTGATAGGCGGCGTTCATGGCTGCGGCGCGCTCCAGCGCCCAGAGATCGGCGACGTCCTCGACGACGATGATCACCGTATGGTCGCGGCGCTCATCGGAACAGACGGTGCAAGGGTCGATCGTGTCGACATTGCCGCAGCACGAGCAGATGCGCACCTTGCGATGGGCCTCGCCCATGGCTTCGGCCAGCGGCCCGAGCAGTTGGTCCTTCTTCTTGACCAAATGCAGTGCCGCGCGCCGCGCCGAACGCGGCCCGAGCCCCGGCACCTTTGCCAGAAGCTGGATCAGTTTTTCAATTTCAGGACCGGTGACTCGCTTTGCCATGCGGCGCTTTTAGCCCAAATCGTCGGCAAACGGAATCGTCTAACCGGAATATGACGCGGCTCCCGGCCTCGATACCACAGCAGACAAAAGGCGCGTCGAAGCAGGACTCAACGGGTGGCGACGACGACGGCCGCGCCGGCGATGGTTCCGGCGCTGGCGCGGTTGGCGATGCGAACTGCGCGCTTGCTCTTCAGCAGCTTGCGGGCGTTGGCGGCCATGGTGACCCAACCCAAATCGACCACGACCAGCACTATCAGCATGGTGGCAACCAGCTGCATCCAGCCAATCAAGGTGACAGCGCGCAGGTCGATGATCGACGGCAACAGCGCGACGTAGAACATCATCACCTTGGGATTGCCGAGCGTGACCGTCAGGCCGGCGAAGAACAGCCTGGAGGCCGAATGCGACTGCGGCAGGCTGTCGCCGGGCATATCCGGTTCGGCCATCCACATTTTCCAGGCGAGATAGAGCAGATAGGCGACGCCCAGCCACTTGATGGCGACAAACAGCAGGTGGAAGCTTTCGGCAATCGCCGCAAGGCCTGCCACGGCAAACGACAGCCAGATGGCTTCGCCGATCCAGAGCGCCACGAGGAAGGGCAGCACGTCGCGCGCGCCCTTCGACAGCACGCGCGCCACGAGCGCTGCGACACTCGGGCCGGGCGAGCCGGCCGCAACCAGCAAGGCGCCGGCAAACATAAGCAGGGACGTCATGGTCATGCGCGATCCTCCTCGGGAGGCGGCAATTTATCATGCTTTGCCGTCGGCGCCAGTGGCGGGCGGACGCGAAATCTCAAGCGCCAATGCGCCAGTCGGACGGTCCGCGGGCGCATTGCAAGATTACCGATCGCGATAGAAACAGACACTCACCGATGGAAGTGAGACACCTGTCGCCATTCATCGATGAAGGAAGAACGGATCAGAACGGCAGCTTCATGCCCGGCGGAATCGGCAGGCCGGCGGTGAGTTCACGGGTCTTTTCGGCCTGAACGGCCTCGGCCTTGTCCTTGGCGTCCTTGTGAGCGGCGACGATCAGGTCTTCGAGGATCTCGACGTCGTCTTCCTTGAACATCGACGGGTCGATCTTCAGGCTCTTCAGGGTGCCCTTGCCATCGAGACGGACGGTGACGAGACCGCCGCCAGAGGTGCCGTCGACTTCGAGCGCGGCGATTTCCGCCTGCATCTTCTCCATCTTGGCCTGCATTTCCTTGACCTTGCCCATCATCCCCATGATGTCGCGCATCGTCGTCTCCTGTTCTCTAGAAATTTCCGGTCGTTCGACCGACGGACTATTCGATATCGTCGCCGGGGACGATATCGCCATCGGCAGATTCGGCTGTGGCCGGAGCAACGCTCTCGGCCTCTTCTTCCTCGACGGCGCGAATGCGCACGTCGGTGATCTTGGCGCCCGGGAAGCGGGCGAGAATGGCAGCCACATCCGGATCCTGGCGCGCGTCGCTGACGCGCTTTTCCTGGGCCTGCTGCTCGGCTTCGATCATCGTCGGCTCGCCGGGGTCACGGCTGTAGCTGACGATCCAGTGAATGCCGGTCCATTCCTTGAGCTTGACGGCGAGTTCGCCAAGCAGGGTTTTCGGCGCATCGTCGGAAACGTTGACGTCGAGACGGCCGGGCTCGATGCGCACCAACCGTATGAAGCCACGCACCAGCGTCTTCAGTTTGATGTCTTTATTCTTGCCGCAGAGGTCAGCGATGTCGCTGACCGAATTGACCGGCACCGACGGCTGCGACTTGGCTGCCGGGGCTGCTGCCGGCCGCTCCTCCGTGTGCCCGACGCTGATCGGCTGCGGGCTGACATCGGGAACGGCTCGCAACATCGTCGCGCCGTTGCCGGTCGGCCGTCCGATCGATACCGGTTGGGCGGCTTGCGCCTGTAACGGGCTGCCGGCCGACGCCTGCACGCCGCCGCCACTGCCGCCGCCGCCTGAGGTCGGACGGGCGCCACCGCTGTCGCTGCCGGAGAGTTCGAGCACGCGTCTCGCCGCGTCTTCCGGCGACGGAAGATGGGCGGCATGGGCAAGCCGGATCAGCACCATTTCCGCAGCACCCGCCGGGCGCGACGAACTTTCGGCCTCGGGAATGCCCTTCAAGAGCATCTGCCAGATGCGCGACAGAGTGGTGACGGCGACACTGCCGGCAAATTCGGCGCCGCGCGTCCGCTCGATCTCGCTCAGGGACTGGTCGCTGGCGGCATCCGGCACGTATTTCAGCCGGGTGACGAGATGGGTGAAATCGGCAAGGTCGGTCAAAACCACCGTCGGGTTGGCGCCGGCCTCGTATTGGGCTGTGAATTCGCCGAGCGCTGCCGCAACGTCACCCCTGACGATATGCTCGAACAGATCGACGATGCGGGCGCGATCAGCAAGACCGAGCATCGAGCGCACCGTCTCGACCTCGACGGAACCGCCGCCATGGGCGATCGCCTGATCAAGCAGCGACAGGCCGTCGCGGGCAGAGCCCTCGGCCGCACGCGCCACCATCGCCAGCGCTTCCGGGTCAAAGGAAACGCCTTCCTTGCCGAGAATGGTCGAAAACAGGCCGACGAGGTCCGAGCCGCTGATGCGCCGGAGGTCGAAGCGCTGACAGCGCGACAGCACCGTGATCGGCACCTTGCGGATTTCGGTGGTGGCGAAGATGAACTTCACATGCTCCGGCGGCTCTTCGAGCGTCTTCAACAGGCCGTTGAAGGCCTGCGTCGACAGCATGTGCACTTCGTCGATGATATAGACCTTGTAGCGCGCCGATACCGGGCGGTAGCGCACCTGCTCGATGATCTCGCGGATATCGTCGATGCCGGTATGCGAGGCGGCGTCCATTTCGATGACGTCGACATGGCGCCCGTCCATGATCGCCTGGCAATGCTCGCCGGGCAAGCGCAGGTCGATGGTCGGTCGATCGATGTCGGGTGTCTTGTAGTTCAGCGCACGGGCGAGAATGCGGGCGGTGGTGGTCTTGCCCACCCCGCGCACACCGGTCAGCATGTAGGCTTGGGCGATGCGGCCGGTCTCGAACGCGTTGGTCAGCGTGCGCACCATCGGCTCCTGGCCGACCATCAGGTCGGAGAAATCCTTGGGGCGATATTTACGCGCCAGAACGCGGTAGGCGGCTGGTTTCTGTTCGGATGAAATGGACGTTTCGTCGCTCATCGACCCTGCCGCTTTATGAATTCGTGTCCCGACAGGACGGATTTACGGCACCGCGCGTCGCATGGGATGCGTCTGGTCACCGCAACTTTGTGTGGTGCTGCCTGATTGCTGAGAGCGGTTTCGATCTCAGCAATCAGGCAGGTGGGAGGCTGGCACGATGACCCGTGCCGGGGCTCGTTAGGGCTGCTTCCTTCCGGACCTGACCCGGTTGGCGAGTGGCTCGTCCACCACCAACCTCCCGGCTCCCATATCGGCAATATCGCAAGCAAATGCAAGCCAAGCCGTCAAAAAACTGATATCGATATGCAAAACAAGGCGAATCCGCTCCCGGCCCAAGGAGACCTTCTTGACGACATTCACCCTTGACGAGCGGCTTGAACGCGACGGCATCCCGATCGCCTCGATCGGCCTCTGCCAGATGCGCCTGATGAACGATCGCCGCTGGCCCTGGCTGGTGCTCATTCCCCAACGCGGGGGTATCTCCGAGATCTTCGATCTGTCGCCGCTCGACCAGACGATGCTGACATTCGAGACCAACATGGTGGCAACCGCCTTGAAAAAAGTCACCGGTGCCGAGAAGATCAATGTCGGCGCGCTCGGCAACATCGTCCGCCAGCTCCATGTGCATATCATCGCCCGCAGCGACGGCGACCCGAATTGGCCCGGCCCCGTCTGGGGCTTCGGCAAGTCGGAGCCCTGGGGCGAGCAGGACCACCAGGCATTTGCAGCCCGCATTCTGGAAAATCTCTGAACATGACGAAATCGATCTTTGACCTTCGAAGCCCCCATCCGGAGCCGAGCACCCTCGTCGCCTTTTCCGAAAATCACCTCAATCGCCAGTCGGAGCACCGCGCCGACGATTGCATCGAAGTTGCGCTCAAGCATCCTGGCGCCCATTTCCTCGCCTTTTCCGGACCCAAGCTGATCGTCAAGCACGACGAGAAGATCATCGATCCGCTGTTTGCGCCCTATGAACTCGAAGGGCTCGAGCCGGTGCTCGACGAAACCATCCTGCTCGGTTACCTCACGAATGGTGAGCCGCGCCTTGCTGTGCCGACCGGCTTGACCGAGGACAACATCGCCGAGCCTTTCAAGATCGCCGACGGGCGCACGCTCTACCGCCAGCAGATGCTGCCGGAAGAACTTCTCGGTCAGTTCGCCCAAGGCTCGAGTCTGATCACCTGGAACGCCAACAACCGCTTCTGCGGCCGTTGCGCCGGGCCGATGGAAGGCAAATCAGGCGGTTATCGCCGGGTCTGCACCGCCTGCGGCCACATGGTCTTCCCGCGCACCGATCCCGTCGTCATCATGATGACCATCGATCTGGAGCGCGACCTCTGCCTGCTCGGCCGTAGCCCGCATTTCACTGCCGGCATGTATTCGTGCCTCGCCGGCTTCGTCGAGCCGGGCGAGACCATCGAAAATGCCGTGCGCCGCGAAACCCACGAGGAATCCGGCATCCACATCGGCCGGGTGCGCTACCACGCTTCGCAACCCTGGCCGATGCCGCACACGCTGATGATCGGCTGTTATGCCGAAGCGAAATCGACAGTGATCAAGCGCGACGAGCAGGAACTCGAGGACGTTCGCTGGTTTACCCGCGAGGAAACGGCGGCGATGCTGGAGCGCACGACCGGCGTCGCCGATACCGGCAACGAGCATATTCCGCCGCCGAAGGGGGCCATCGCCCACCGGCTGATGCGCGACTGGCTGGCCTGGGGCGAGCACGGCTGAGCAAAGCCCAGCCGATACGAGGAGACTTGCCTTGTCCCGCTCCGAACGGCTGCTCGACCTGCTGCAGGTTCTCAGACGCTACCGACAGCCCGTCAGCGGCCGGCGACTGGCGGAGGAAACCGGCGTCAGCCTCAGGACGCTCTACCGTGATATTGCCAGCCTGCAGGCCCAGGGCGCCCATATCGAGGGCGAGCCGGGACTTGGCTATGTCCTCAAACCCGGCTTCATGCTGCCGCCGATGATGTTCTCGCAGGAGGAGATCGAGGCCTTGGTGCTCGGCTCACGCTGGGTGGCAAAACGCGCCGACACCCATCTGGCGAAGGCTGCCGGCGATGCGCTCGCCAAGATCGCGGCGGTTCTGCCGGCGGATCTTCGTGAAGAGCTCGATGCCTCGACGCTGCTTGTCGGGCCAGCCCCGCCCGTCGCCGACCGCATCGACGTCGCGCTGTTGCGCAAGGCGATACGCCACGAGCGCAAGCTCGACCTTGCCTATATCGATACGGATGGCGGCGAGACGCGTCGCACCGTCTGGCCGTTTGCGCTCGGCTTCTTCGAGAATGTCCGGGTGCTGGTTGCATGGTGCGAGCTGCGCCAGGGGTTCCGGCACTTCCGGACCGACCGCATCCGGCAGGCGGACGTCAGCAAGACGCGCTATGGACGCCGCCGGCAGGTGTTGCTTCGGGAATGGCGGGAGGCCCAGAACATCGGCCCACCTGAGGGCAGGCGCGTCGGTTCGGCGTGAGGCATTTCGTGCGAAATGCTTGGAGCGCGTCTTCCACCAGCAAGACGCAAAGCAAAGCCGGCCCAATCAATGCTGACAAAAATTGGCAGCGGTGCACGCTAATCTGCAACTCCCGAAAAGGAGACAGATCATGGCCAAGGCAAATCTCATTATTCTCTATGTCGCCGATCCGCTGGCAAGCGTCAGCTTCTACAGCAAGCTGCTCGACAAGGAGCCGCTCGTTTCCTTCCCGACGTTCTCTTCGTTAGAACTGCAGGACGGCTTCGTGCTCGGGCTTTGGGCGCAGGACACGGTGGCGCCGGAGCCATCAAAGACCGGCAACCGCTCAGAACTGGCGTTCATGGTCAAAGACGAGGAGGCGGTACGTGCGCACTATGAAAAGTGGAAAGGTGCTGGCCTGACGATTGCGCAGGAGCTGACGAAGATGGATTTTGGACCGACCTTCGTGGCGCTTGACCCGGATGGACACCGCCTGCGCGTGTGCCTCTTTGATGACTAGATCAAGGGTTTGCGCGTATCCCGCCAGCTTGGGTGGCGGGATACGGCGAATGGTGCTGATTAGCGGCCGTAAACGGCGGCCTGGATCTGCGAACGGGAAATACCGATATCGCTCAGGGCGTGGTCATCCAGCGAATTCAGTTCGCGGATCGCACGGCGCATTTTTGCATATTCAACGATCTTCTGACGGATCTTCATTTTTAACACTCCATATGTGAACGAGCGTCAAATAGGCATTTGCACATTATTTAGGTACCTCCGCGATTGCAGACCGGGCATGCACCAGACGCGTAACGGGTTAACGCATTGGTAAGCCTGATCTGCAGTCGCAGGGTCGCGCGTGACTTTAGAGCACGCCCCGCATCGGGTGCGCCTTGTAGGTGCCGAGAATGCGGACCTTCTCGGAGAAGAAGCGCAGCTCGTCCATTGCGTGACGGACGCCGACATCATCCGGGTGGCCCTCGATATCCGCATAGAATTGCGTGGCCACGAACTTGCCGCCGAGTTGGTAGCTCTCAAGCTTCGTCATGTTGATGCCGTTGGTGGCAAAACCGCCCATCGCCTTGTAGAGGGCGGCCGGAATGTTGCGCACATTGAACACGAAGGTGGTGATGATCAGTTCATCGTCGGCGCTGCGGGCGAGCAACTGCTCTTCTCGCGACAGCACGACAAAGCGCGTCACGTTGCTTTCCGTGTCCTCGACATTCTCGGCGACGATCTCGAGGCCGTAGAGATCGGCGGCGAGCCGCGGCGCGAGCGCTGCCATCGAGCGATCGCCCTGTTCCGACACGAGCTTGGCAGCGCCTGCCGTATCGCCGGCCACCACCGGCTTCCAGCCATTGGCGCGCACGATCTTGCGGCACTGGCCGAGCGCATGAATGTGGCTGTGAACCGTGCGGATCTCGTCGCGCGTCACGCCCGGCAGCACCATCAGCTGGAAGCGGATCGGCATGAAGTATTCGCCGACGATATGAAGGCGCGATTCGGGCAGCAGGTGGTGGATGTCGGCGACGCGGCCGGCAATGGTGTTTTCGATCGGGATCATCGCCAGATCCGCCTCGCCGTTCTCCACCGCGACGAAGGCATCTTCGAACGTCTGGCAGGGAAGCGGCTCCATCGACGGAAACATGTCACGGCAGGCCATGTCGGAGTTGGCGCCGTAATCGCCCTGGAAGGAGATCCTGTTGGTCTTCGTGGTCACACTGTCTTCCTTCTCAGGCTTTTTCGGAAAGGATGCGGCGGGCTTTTTCCAGCTCGACCGGCGTATCGACGCCGAGCGGCACGGTATCGACGATTTCGACGTCAATGCGCATGCCGGCCTCGAGCGCCCGGAGCTGCTCGAGCGATTCGCGCTTTTCGAGCGTCGACGGCTTCAGAGCGACGAAGTTTTCGAGCGCCTGGCGGCGGTAAGCGTAAAGGCCGATGTGGTGATAGAGCGGCCCCTCGCCGTAGGGCGCGGTGGCGCGGGTAAAATAGAGAGCGCGTAGACGCGTGGCCGACAACGGCGAACCGACGACCTTGACGATGTTGGGGCTCTTCTTCTCGTCCTCATCGGTGATCGCCACCGTCAGGGTGGCGATATCGGTCGAGCCATTGTCGACGAGCGGCTTCAGCGAGGCGCGGATGGGAGCGGGTTCGATCGTCGGCAGGTCGCCCTGGACGTTGATCACGAACTCCGCCTCGCGGTTCGGATCGGCCTTCGTCAGCGCCTCATAGATGCGATCTGATCCGGACTGGTGATCGATCCGGGTCATGATCGCTTCGAAACCGGCGTCGCGCACGACATCGAACACGGCCTGGTCGTCGACGGCGACGACGACGCGTCCGACATCGGCCTCCGCCGCCCGCCTGGCAACCTGGACGATCATCGGCAGGCCGCAGATATCGGCGAGCGGTTTGCCCGGCAGACGTGTGGAAGCCATGCGCGCCGGAATGAGCACGATGGCTTTGCCTGAATTTTCGCGTTTCATGATGTAGCCTTCAAGAACCCCGCCGAAGGTGTCAAAAAGTCTCAGTTCGGGGTCCATAATCTCTGTTGCAACGCAGAGCCAAAAGACATAGGTTCCGCGCGATTTCAAGATGGGCCGGGTTTTTGTTTACGCCGGTGGCAAAGGGAGCGTTTGCAGATGAACTCATATGTGAACATGGGCGTGGGTGCCTTTCTGGGTACGGTTTTCGTTCTGATGTCCGTATCCATTGCGTCGGAAGGCATTTTCCATTCCGAGGCTCCCGAGAAGGAAGGCTTCGCGATCATCTCTTCGGAAGGCGCGACCGAAGCCGGCGGCGCCGAGGAAGTGGCTGAAGTCGATATCAAGCCCTTGCTCCTCAAGGCAGACGTTGCAGCCGGCGAAACCGCGTTCAAGAAATGCGCAAGCTGTCACACCGTGGATAAGGGAGGGGCCAACAAGGTCGGCCCCAACCTGTGGGGTCTCGTCAACCGCCCGATCGCCTCGCATGAGGGCTTCAGCTACTCGGCTGGCATGAAGACCTTCGCCGAAGGCGGCAAGGTCGTTTGGGACTACGACCACCTCAGCTTCTTCATCGAAGCACCGAAGAAGCACGTTCCGGGCACCGCCATGGGCTTTGCCGGCGTCAAGAAGCCTGACGAACGCGCCAACCTGATCGCCTACCTGCGCGAACATGCCGACGCTCCGGCCGCTCTCCCGGATGCAGCCGCCTCTGCGGAAGCCGCTCCCGCTGCCGCCACCGAAGGTGCCGCCGAAAAGCCGGCCGAAGCGCCCGCAGCGGAAGCCAAGCCGGCCGAAGGCCACGCTGCTCCGGAAGGCCAGCCCGCACCGGCTCAATAAGCCAGAGCGTGCAATCGAACTGATTTCGAGAAGCCCGGCCATCGCGCCGGGCTTTTTGCTGTCTTCGGCCAGTCCGATCCGGCTTATCTCACCCCAATCTACATCAGGATGTAAGCCCAGACCGAAACGCTGACGACCCCAAGCGCGGTCGTCAAGGTGATGGTCGAGGACGCCAGCGCATGGCCGACGTTGAAGTGATTGGCGATCAGCCAGGCGTTGACGCCGGTCGGCACCGCGGAGGTCAAGACAAGGGCTGTCGTCCAGTTGTCGTTGAGGCCAAGCAGGTGGCAGGCGGCAAAGACGACAGCCGGGAAAACAACAAGCTTCAACAGGCTCGTCACCGACGCCAGACCGAGATTGCCGACCAGGCCATATTTATCGAGCGCCATGCCGATCGAGACGAGTGCTGCCGGTGCTGCGACGGCGGCAAGCTGATCGACGACACTCTTGACCGGTCCGCCCAGCGGCTGGCCGACAAGGTGCACGGCGGCGCCGCAGGCAAGGCCGATGACCAGCGGGTTGCGCACCAGGTTGCGGGCAACACCACCCAAAAGCTTCAGCGGGCTTTGCCCCGGCTTGCCGCTGACCTTGCGCTCGGCGCGCTCCATCAGCACCGTGCCGGCGATCATCATCACCGGCAGATGAACGGAGAGCAGGATGGAGAGCGCCACGATCCCCTCCTCGCCGACGATGCGCGACACCAGCGGCAGGCCGATGAAGACGGTGTTGGCGAAGGCCGAGGAAACACCGGCGAGCACCCCCATGCGCGCATCGCGGCCAAAGACGAGCGTCGCTGCGAGATGGCCGATGGTCCAGGTGACGGCGACGCCGGAGAAATAGGCGACCCAGAGTGGCCAGGGCGAGCCGTCCTTAAAATCCGCCTCGGCGATCGTTCGAAACAGGAGAACCGGCACCGCGACACGGAAAACAAAATCGCCGAGCGCATCGCCGACGGTCGGTTTCAAATAGCCGAACCTGACGATCAGCCAACCGGTAAGGATCAGGATGAAGACGGGCAGGACATTCAGGAAAATATCGGACATGCGTCAGCCTTGGGAACGGTCCGTTAGAGATAGACCCGTTCCGGCGACCGCCGCAAGGTTGCAATACTGTTTGCCCCCTGGCGTGGTTGGCAATCAAGGGCAGAAAGACCGGAACATTCCCATGTTCAGGGCGTTCCCAAACAGCACCGGGATAACGCCAATGTCGACTGAGAAGCCTATCTACTCCCATCAGGACGACAATCCTCATCTGAAAGATGACGATCTGGCAGGCAAGGTCCTGCGCTTCATCCGCTATGCCACCTTCATCGACACCACCGATATGGCGGTAATGGCACTGGGTGAAATGATCGTGCTGTCAGGTCAGGTTCGCAGCGAGGCCGACGTGGCCTGCGCCGGCGATGCGGCGAGATCGGTGATCGGTGTCACGACCGTCGAGAACCGCCTGACGGTCACGCCGGAACAACACCTATAACGCCAGCGTGCGGGCAACACATCAGCAGAGCATCGCGATTTCAGGTGGTTTCACTCAGCGTGGATAACATACTTTGGAATCAAAGTTCTGGAGCGTGCCTGGTGCATTCTTCTGAACGCAAGGCCCTGTCGTGATCATAGTCCCGAGACAGCAAGCGGTTGTCGTTTGCTGCCTTGGCTGGTAAACGGGTCTCGCGCCAACCGACGTGCGCAGGATTTCTTTGGAGACCGGAATGGGGACCACCGAGTCAGCAACCAGGTAAGCCGCAACAACCTTTCCAATCGTTGTTGCGGCGTCTGTCCGGTCATTTCACGCTACCGATAAGATGGCAGAGCGCCGCCGAATGTCATTCATTTGAGCGGATGTTCCATCGTGCCCAATCATAAATCACCAACCTGGACCTATTCGGTGCCGGCAGCGTTGCTGCTGATGGCACCCTTCGACATCCTCGCCTCGCTGGCGATGGATATCTACCTTCCGGTCGTGCCGGCCATGCCCGGTATTCTCGGCACCACCCCGGCAATCATCCAACTGAGCCTGAGCCTCTATATGATCGTTCTCGGCGTCGGGCAGATCGTCTTCGGACCCATTTCCGATCGCATCGGTCGGCGTCCCGTCCTCATCGGCGGGGCGCTCGCCTTTGCGGCCGCGTCATTGCTGATCGCCGCGACACCGTCGGCCCCGACCTTCCTTGCCCTGCGCGTGCTGCAGGCGATCGGCGCATCGGCAGCGCTTGTCGCCACCTTTGCGACGGTTCGCGACGTCTATGCGGAGCGGCCCGAAGGCGTGACCATCTACGGGCTCTTCAGCGCGATGCTCGCCTTCGTCCCGGCCCTAAGGCCGATCGCCGGCGCACTTCTGGCCGATTACTTCGGCTGGCAGGCGATCTTCCTGACACTCAGGTGTGCTGGCAATCGCCGCCACGGCAAACGCCCTGCCGCGATGGCGGGAAACGCGACCCGTCGGCGCCGAGGAACGGAGGCGGGCTTTCGCCCCGATCCTTAAGGATGGAGCGTTCTGGACCTACACGCTCGGCTTCAGCGCCGCGATGGGCTCGTTCTTCGTGTTCTTCTCGACCGCACCACGGGTGCTGATCGACCGGGCGGGTTACTCCGAGCTCGGCTTCAGCCTGGTCTTTGCAACGGCAGCGGTGGTGATGATCGTCACCACCCGTTTCGCCAAACGCTTCGTCGCGCTTTGGGGCATCGCCGGCAGTCTTGCCCGCGGGATGGGGCTACTTCTCCTCGGCGCGATGCTGCTTGTCGCCGGGGAAAGCGTGTCCCCACCGTCGTTCTGGACCTTCGTTCTGCCGATGTGGGTCATTGCCGTCGGCATCGTCTTCACCGGCTCGGTCACCGCCAATGGAGCGCTGCAAGCCTTCGGCCACGTGGCGGGTACCGCCGTCGCGCTCTACTTTTGCATCCAAAGCCTGATCGTCGGGGTGCTCGGCACTGTGGCCGTGGTGCTGCTCGGAGGCGATACCGCCTTTCCATTAGCCGGCTATTCGTCGATCATGGCGATCGGCACGCTGATCGCTCTCGGTCGTTTGACACGGCAACGAGCGGCGGAAGCCTGATCCCTTGAAACCGCCACAGGGCGTTCCGGCCATGTCGCAACGCCCTGCGGCACTCCCTCCTCCGTCCGCACCCAATGACGTAAAAAGGGCACCAGTCAGAGACAAGCACATCGGCCAAGAAAGCCTCTTGACCTTGCCCCTGGGGCGAGCCCCACAGTCGGATCCATGAGCGATTCTTATCTTCTTGCCGGCCGCTTCGGTGCGGCCACGCGACTATCTCCGAAGGCGCTGCGGCTCTATGCCGAGCAGGGCATTCTCGTGCCCGCCTATACCGATCCGGCGACCGGCTACCGCTACTACGCGCCGGAGCAGAAAGCCCGGGCACGGTTGATTGCGCGCCTGCGCAGACTTGGCCTTCCGGTCGCGCGCGTCGCCCAATTGATCGAGCTCGATGCGGATAACCGCCTGGTCGAATTGCGGTCCTGGCTCGAAGCCCAGGGCGAGCGACTGGTTGAACAGACCGAGCTTGTCGATACGATCGCACGCCAGAGCGACGGCCGAGACGCCGGCTTGACCTCGAGAATTGCCGTGCGCGAGGTCAGGGCCTGCAAGCTGATCTTCTGTCAGCGACAACTCACTATCGACGCGCTCGATGGGTTCATGGCAAGCGCCGAGGCGAATATTCGTGGCTACCTTCGCGACTGCGGGGTCGCCGACGGCGGTGCCATGACCGTGCATTTCCACGAGACCGTCAGCCGCGACAGCGACGGGCTGGTGGAGGTGGCGATTGCCTATGAAGGCAGTATCGAGCCTGCCGAAGACCTGTGCATCCGCTTTCAGGCGAAACGGCGCGAGGCCTTTCTGCCGGTACCGGCCGCTTGCGAGAACTTCCCGCCGATCTTGCGCGTCTACGACGCCGTCGAGAGCTGGCTCGACGCGCGAAGCGACGTCCATTGCATCGGCAGCCCCTACGAAATTCACCCCGGAAGCCACGGCGCAACCTTCGATGTCGCCTACCCCATCACCTGATTTCACAGACGATAAACAGGACAGCCGATCATGATGCATTTCGCCTATACGGGCTCCGGTCCCTATTGTTACGCCAACTCGTTTGCAATGATGTTCGGCGCACATGCGCCCTCCACCGCGGTGATCGAATTCGCCACCGGCAGCCCGTTCGGCATGCAACTCATCGGCGGCACTCTGCCGTTCTTCGACCCCTACGGCTGGGATCCGGAAGCCGGATTCGACGGTGCGCTTGCGGCCCTCGGCTGGACATCGACACTCAGCAAGGGTGGCGACGCGGATGACGCGCTTTCCCGCCTGCGCGCGGCCCTCAAGGATGGGCCGGTCTGGATCGGCCCGGTCGAGATGGGGCATCTGCGCCACCAGCCGGGAATGAGCGGGCCGATCGATGCCGACCACTACGTCGTGGTCATCGAGATGGACGAGGACAGCGTGCTCATGCATGACCCGCAAGGCTACCCCTATGCGCGCCTGCCGCTTGCCAATTTCATGGCCGCCTGGCGCGCGGACACGTTGAGCTACGGTGATGCCTACACGATGCGGACCGATTTTGTCCGTGTCGCCGAGATGTCGGAGATCGAAACCATACAGGCGTCGGTCCCAGCCGCCATCCATTGGTTGTCGATGGAAACGGAGCGGCCCGTTCCCGCGAGAACCCTTGGCAATGCGGAAGCCGCCGAAACGCTCGCCGCCCGCATCGAGACCGCTTGCGACAAGGGACTGAGGGCGCACATGATCCACTTCGCCGTCCGCGTCGGCGCGCGCCGCGCAGCCGACGCCGCCGCCTGCCTTGCACGGGCTGGTTACCACCAGGCCGCACGCATCGCCGACGACCAGGCCCGGCTCATCGGCGCGCTGCAGCATCCACTGGTGGCGCGAAAGGACGCCGATGCGGCCGCCAGCTTGCGAGCCCTGGCCCCGACCTATGACCGGCTGAAGGTGGCGCTGGAGCACGGCGGCTAGAGCATTTCCAGGAAAAGTGCGAAGCGATTTTCCGTCAGGAAATGCGTAAAAACAAGCTGTTAGAGCATTTCTGCGGCCATGTCTAAACCGGTAACGCTCTAAGGCATTTCCAAGAATGTGCCGAGCGGATTTCCGGCCGGATGCGCCCCGAGACAACGGCGCTGGGTGTCTTCGCCTCTCGACCGAGAGCGGTCCCCGGGGGCGAGGACGACATCGAGTCCCCCTGAGAAGGCTGGTTCTGCATAGGCGCTATCGGAGGCGCTGCAGGATATCGGCGGCGTCGACGGTAGCGAACCGCACGAATGATATCAGGCTTCTGCGACACGTCGGATCGGGTGCACCTGCGGGCGGGTTTCGCCCAGGCAGGGCCAACTGCACGAGCGAGCCAGCATCAAGCGAGCAGCTCGGAAAAGCCGCCAGGCCGTTCCACTTTCCCGCGCGCGAGTGGTTCGTAGTGGAGCCCGACCACACCGTTCGCATAGGTGTCCGCGCCCATCAGTTGCAGATCATATCGTTGCGGAAGCCCGGAAAACCAGGCGACGCCCGGAGACGTAACGGGGTAGACGAAGAAGTGGAAGGTATCGACGAGACCGAGGCCAATAACAGTCTGGGCCAGGCTCGCACCGCCCGAGAGGTGGATATCCCCGCCCGGCTGCGCCTTCAGCTGAAGGAGATAGGCGGCAAGCGCATCGTCATCGGCGACGACCACCTGATCGACATTGTTCCATTCGGTCAGCATCTCGGACCCCGAGCGCGAAAAGACCAGCTTGCGATAGTCGTTCATCCGGCGCGCCATCTTGCGATTGGTTTCGGTTCCGACGTCTTCCGAAAGGGCACCCGGCCAATAGGCTGCCATCTCTTCGTAGGTCACGCGGCCGACGAGCAAGGTGTCGTAGGTGGCATAGAGCCGATCGATCGCCCGGTACTGGTCTTCGCTGACGGTGCCCATCCAGGCGAGCGGATCGTCGAGGCGTCCATTGAGCGTCGTCATCATCTGCAGGACAATCTTGCGCATACCCGCCTCCTCTATTGGGCCTTGCCCTCGACGAGGCCGGCGAGCTGCCCGATCACCGTGCCCCAGCCGTCGTAAAAGCCCATCTCCTCGTGCATGGTCCGGTCGGCATTGCTCCTGTGCATGACGTCGGCGGCATAGTCCGTGCCGTCAGCATGATCCTTGAGCGTAATGATGGTCGTCATGAAAGGGTTCTCGGCGGGGCGCCATCCCGCGACCAGCGAATTGGTGAAAACAATGCGCTCGTGGTCGTCGACCGCCAGGAAACAGGCATCCAGATGCGGGGTGAATGCGCCGCCGCCTTCGCTGATCCGGGTGACGAAGGCGCCGCCCGGCCGAAGATCCATATCCACCACCCGGCATCTGGCCGGCGCGGGCACCCACCATTGCTCGAAACGGGCGGGATCGGCCCAGGCATTCCAGATCACCGAACGCGGCGCCTTGATCAGGCGCGATATCGTCAGGTCGAGATCGGGATCGGGAGATCGGATCATGTCATTTCTCCTTGTTTTGCGCTGCCATCACGAACTGCTCAAGCCGATCGGTGCGCCCCTCCCACAGGGCACGCTGCGCCGACATCCACGTTTCGATGGCCGCGAACCGGTTCTTGTCGATGGTGCAGGTGCGTACCCGGCCCTGTTTCACCGTGCGGATCAGGCCGCTGCCTTCGAGAAAATGGATGTGTTTCATGAACGACGGCAGCGCCATGTCGAACGGCTTTGCCAGATCGCTGATGCTGGCGGGGCCGCGACCGAGCCTTGCGAGCACGGCGCGGCGCGTCGGGTCGGCCAGCGCCTGGAAAATTCCGTCGAGCGGATCCGAATACTGTTCCATACGGCTAAGTATCACGATCAAATACTTAGTGCAATGGATAAGTATTAACCCACCTATGGCGGCAGCATTGCGAGAATATCGGACGCCCGCGCCTTCAGCTTGCTGGCCCGCGTGCCGCTCACCCTCTTCCTCAACGCAACGTCGCGATCTCCGCGACAGGACCGTGGCCCTGGAACACGTCTCGGTAACCAGCGGGCTTGCGCTGGTCGCCATCCTCTCGCGACGACGTTGAAGCCGACCTGCACCCTGATCCGATCGTCGCGGCATGCGGCGGTCGGAATCGAGACATCGGAGATGACCTTGCTGCGCTTATGGGATCAATGTTTCGACGCACTGCGAAAGGCGTCACCTTCGGCCTCGGCAGCGATTTTAAGTGCACCGGGATCGACGCCCATCGTGCGAAGGGCACGCGCGGTGACGCCCTCGCGAAGATCCGCAACCGTTGCCACGACATCGGCACCGAGCAACGGTCCGTGGCTTGCCCGATCGGCAGCCAATGCCTGCATCACCTGCGCACCCGAGGGGGCGGCGACGTAGACCTCGCGGTTGAGCAGCAACGGTGCCTGCCCCTCAGCGAGATGTGCGGCGATCCGGGGATCGAGACCCAGAAGACGAAGCGCCTCGGCGTATTGGCGCGCTATGGCTTGCGGCAGATCGGACGCGTCGGCACCGACCCGCGTAAATGCCCGGCGCGCCGTCCCGTCCGGAAGATCGAGCGCAGACAACAGGAAGTGTTCCGCGCCAGGCTTACGCTGCTGGTCTTGCAAGGCATGGTGCTCGGCGCGCTCACAAAGCGCCTTGATCGTGCCCATGTCGTTGAGACGCTGCTTGATACGGTTGAACATCGAAATATCCTAACGCTCGTTGCCTGTGACGAGATCCGACAGACGTTTATGTGCGGCCTGTTTGGTGACGCCGAGTGCTTGCGCAATCCGCGCCCATGACCATCCCTTTCCCAGCGCCGCTGCGACCGCCTGACGCTCCAGGCGATCCGCCAGCCTTCGAAGGGCGACGACAGTGGCAAGCGTTTCTGCGGGATCGTCGGAAAGTTGAAAGGCATCGGGATCGATCATGTCGTCAACATTAGTTGACGAGCGACAATGCGTCAACCTAAGTTGACGATTTTGCCGACACGATTGCACCTCCGGGCGCGGCTTCGGCCGGCAGCATCATTGAATGATCGACGGCAGCCTCGGTCTGCACCGAAATGACTGCGGCAGGCGTGGGCGATGGCCCGGGTCTAATTCGAATGATTTTCACAGGGGAGATGGCGGACAGAGAGGGATTCGAACCCTCGATACGCTTTCACGTATACACACTTTCCAGGCGTGCGCCTTCAACCACTCGGCCACCTGTCCATCCGTCAGCAGCCGTTGGTCATGCGGCTGGATGGGAAAGGCCGGAGCCCTTCGTGTCAGCCGGCGCGAACCGGCGGACGGGCGGGATATATACCGATGATTTGCCCGGGATCAACTGCTTTCTGACAGATTGTTGACATCTTGTATAACTTGGCAGGCAATGCTCGCCATTGCGCTTGCTTCCGACCGGACCTATCTCTTGCAGCAGCATTGTTCGGCGTTTCTCGCTGGAGATCGCCCGGACGCTGCGCCAGCCCGGATTGCGACGCTCTCCCCCATCGCCGGCATCGCCTCCGAAAGGCGCACGGAAGATGAAAGTAACGACGCGGACTGGACCGTTCGTATCTGAGGAATGAGGGACCGATGCGCTTCGTGCTGAGACTGGCGAGCTTTGTGGTGTTGCTTGCGGCCGTGCTTGCCGGTGCGGTTGACGCCATCCAGTCCGTTGCCGCATCCGAGCTGGTGATGACCTCGCTCGGCGACGATCTCGAAGCGCTCGGCGCCGACACTGCCAGTTGGGTGCAGTTCGCCCAACGGACCGATAGCGGAGCGACGTTCTGGCACTCCATGCTGCACTGGCTTTTTACGCAGCCCGCCTTTGCGGTCCTCGCGCTTCTCGCCCTCCTTCTTTGGATGGCCGGATACAAGAAGCAGCCGGCCGCCGGCCGCTTTGCCGCCTGATCATCGCGGGGCGCTTCCCCCGCGTCGACGATATGGAGTTTCCACGATGTTCCTGATCGACATGTTCAACAAGAAGACCATCATGCCCGACGCTGAGACGGCACTGCGCGGGCGCGAGGACGCCATTGCGACCGCCGTCAGCCATTTCGTCTCGGGACGCCCGCTGAAAAGCCCCTACCCCGAAGGCACGGAGAAGATCCTCTTCGGCATGGGCTGTTTCTGGGGTGCCGAGCGCTTGCTGTGGAACATGCCCGGTGTCTACGTCACCGCCGCCGGCTATTCCGGTGGCCTGACGCCGAACCCGACCTACCAGGAAACCACCACGGGACTGACCGGCCACACCGAAGTGGTTCTGGTGGTCTACGATCCGAAGGTGGTTCCGCTGTCGCGCCTGCTCAAGACCTTCTTCGAGGAGCACGACCCAACCCAGGGCATGCGCCAGGGCAACGACATCGGCACGACCTATCGCTCCGCCATCTATGTCTATGACGATGCGCAGCTGAAGGAGGCGAGGGCCGCGCGCGACGCCTTCCAGGCGGCGTTGAAAATGTCGGGCCATACGGGCAAGATCACCACGCAGATCGAAATGGCCGGCCCGTTGTACTTTGCCGAGGATTACCACCAGCAGTATCTGGCGAAAAACCCTGATGGTTACTGCGGCCTGCGCGGCACCGGGATCAGCTGCCCGATCGGCGCCTGAAGCGCGCTGCTGTCTTTCAGAGTGGCTTGCCGCTCTTCAGCGCTCTTGTTTTGCGCTTGCCGCGCACAACCCCTTGTACACCCTTTCACGACATGCTCTTTCCCTTTGACGCCGCCTGCCTGGCGCGCGGCGTCAACCGCCCGATCCCAAAAGGTCAAGAGAACCGGCATTTTAACGATGCCTGTGAATGTCGGTCGACATTTTTACCATCCGAAAAATTTTGAGTGTTTTTTTGCCGTGACCGTGCAAGGATGCCGCCACCCTAGCCCCCGCGAGAGGGGTGGGTTCCGCAGACAGGCTCCATCCGGGGCCCGCGGGAGGACCCGATAAAGATCAATAGCGACAACAGGGCTGCACGATGAAAAAAACAATTCTCGGTCTCTTTGCCTTTTCCATGATGTCCGCCACGGCTCTGGCCGCCGACATCAAGCCGGCCATCATTTACGATCTGGGCGGCAAGTTCGACAAATCGTTCAACGAAGCGGCCTTCAACGGCGCTGAAAAATTCAAGACAGAATCGGGCGTCGAATACCGCGAGTTCGAAATCGCCAATGACGCTCAGCGCGAGCAGGCCCTGCGCCGCTTCGCCAGCGACGGCAACAACCCGATCGTCATGGCCGGCTTCAACTGGGCCGCACCGCTCGAAAAGATCGCCGGCGAATATCCCGACACCAAGTTCGCGATCATCGACATGGTGCTCGACAAGCCGAACGTGAAGTCGATCGTGTTCAAGGAACAGGAAGGCTCTTACCTCGTCGGCGTGCTCGCCGGTCTCGCTTCGAAGTCGAAGACCGTCAGCTTCATCGGCGGTATGGACGTTCCGCTCATCCACAAGTTCGCCTGCGGCTATGTCGGCGGGGCAAAGTCGACCGGTGCTGACGTGAAGGTTCTCGAAGCCTACACCGGCACGACGCCGGACGCCTGGAACGACCCGGTCAAGGGCGGCGAAATCGCCAAGTCGCAGATGGACCAGGGTTCGGACGTGGTCTACCACGCAGCCGGCGGCACTGGCGTCGGCGTCCTGCAGGCAGCGGCAGATGCCGGCAAGCTCGGCATCGGCGTCGATTCCAACCAGAACGGCCTGCAGCCGGGCAAGGTTCTGACCTCGATGCTGAAGCGCGTCGACGTCGCCGTCTACGAAGCCTTCACCGCTGCCAAGAACGACAAGTTCGAGTTCGGCATTTCCAACCTCGGCCTCAAGGAAGATGGCGTCGGCTATGCGCTCGACGACAACAACAAGGCCCTGATCACCCCGGAAATGCTCGACGCGGTCGAAAAGGTCAAGGCCGAGATCATCGCCGGCAAGGTCCAGGTTCACGACTACATGAGCGACGAAGCCTGCCCCTACTAAGGGCTTCCGCCTGACATGAAGAAGGCCGCCGTTCGCAGGAACGGCGGCCTTTTTATTTGCTGCGCTGAGATTGCGACTCAATAATGCGGCGGGCGGGTGATCGGCGGTGCATCGAGCGATTGCTCCTCGAGGCTGAGGAAACGTTCGGTCAACCGGTCGAGCTTGGCTCGCGTCTGCTCGACGACCTTCCACTGTTCGGCGAGCTGGTCGGAGAGCTCCTCGATCGTCTTGGCCTGATGGGCCACCGTCTCTTCGAGCCGGGTGATCCGGTCTTCGGCATTGTTCATTTCAGCTGCTCCGTCCTGTCAGGGCCATCGGGCCCGCGACATCATGGGGATTTCCGGCAGATTGGCCGGCAAGGGTTCGCTGTCAAGGCAGATTGCGGCTCAGGCCCTGGTCGCGGAGCCTTGCGCGAGCGAAAACCGCGGGTCGCTGGCCGACAACTTCTTGTGCAGATGCACCATCATGCCGGCGGCAAAGAGCGGCGTCAGCAGGTTGAGGAACGGGACAGCAAGGAAGGCCGCCAGCAGCAGGCCGGCCAGAAACACGGTCGAGCGGTGTTTGGCACGGAAGAGCCGCGCCTCCGCCGGCGAGCGGTAGCGCATGGCGGCGAACTCGAAGAACTCCCGCCCAAGCAGATAGCCGTTGACCAGGAAGAAGGCGATCAGGTTGACGCCCGGCACCAACAGCAAGAACAGCGCCAGAATATTGCCGAGAATGACGACGCCGAGAAATTTGGCCGAGCCGGCAATCGCCTCGCCGAGCGGCAGGGGCCTGCCGGCAGGCTCGTTCGGATAATCCCGCGCTTCGACCACTTCGGCGACGTCGTCGAGGAACAAGCCGGCGATCAGCGCCGTCACCGGCGCCAGAAGCAGGGCCAGCGCCAGCGCCAGACCGAGGCTCGCGAAGATGCCGAGCACGAAGGTGAGCCAGCCGGCCCAGGCGGGCGTGCCGGGCATCAGCGCGTCGAGCCATGGCAAGGCAAGCCAGATAAAGGTTTCGCGAAGCCCGAACCAGAGTGCTGCGAGCGCCAGAAGCGTCAGGCCGAGCACCTTCCAGAACACCGAGCGGGTCTCCGGTGCAAAGAGATTGGCGAGAGAAAGTCGCGCCGCGTCCAAAATCATCAAATCTCTCCAGTGCCGGGCAGGGTTCGATGAGGCATGTAGGCAGAAGCGCTCGCATCGACAAGGCGGCGTGGCTGGCATCGTCTGCTTTCGGCAAAATTCCTGCAGTGAAGACGGACGGACCATGGCAAACGCCATGGGGAGCGATATGGTAGAACAAAGACTTGCGCGTGCAGGTCGATCGGAAAGGCGAGCTGCCCACGGGCGGCAGGCGGATAGGGGAGACAATGACCAGACAGAAAACGCTCGCCGGGCTTTCGGTACTCCTCCAGGACGGCAAACTCGACCCGGTCACGCTTGCCGAGGAAACGCTTGCCGGCATCGAAGCGCATGGCGACCAGACGATCTTCGTCGGCCTCACCCGCGAACGCGCGCTGAAGGAAGCGGCAGCCGCCTCCGCCCGGCTCCGGGCGGGGCGCTCGCTCGGCCTGCTCGACGGCCTTCCGGTCGCCTGGAAGGACCTCTTCGACGTCAAGGGCAGCGTGACGACTGCGGGCTCCGCTGTGCTGCGGGACGCTCCGCCCGCCGGCAGCGACGCCGCCGTGGTCGCAGCGGTTGCGGGTGCCGGCATGGTCAGCGTCGGGCGAACCAATATGAGCGAGTTCGCCTTTTCCGGCCTCGGCATCAATCCGCATTACGGCACGCCGCACAACCCGGCCTCGACCGATGTCGAGCGCATTCCGGGCGGCTCCTCCTCCGGCTCGGCTGCGGCAGTGGCGGCCGGCCTCGTGCCGGCGGCAATCGGTACCGATACCGGCGGGTCCGTGCGCATCCCGGCGGCGATGACAGGCATCGTCGGCTACAAGGCGACGCGCGGCCGCTATGCGATGAAGGGCGTGTTTCCGCTGGCCGAAAGCCTCGATTCGCTTGGGCCCCTTTGTCATACGGTTCAGGATGCGGTCTGGCTCGACGCCGCCATGCATGGGTTGACCGCGCCGGTGGTGCGCCGCGGCGAGATCGCCGGCATTTCTCTCGTCATCCCGGAAACCATCGTCTTCGACGAGGCGGAGAGCGAAGTCGTCGAAGCCTTCGAGGATGCGGTCAAGCGGCTGGAAAAGGCCGGAGCCACGGTGACGCGGCGCGCCTTCCCGACGTTCAAGGCAGTGTTCGATCTGATGGCCCGCCACGGCGCGCTCGTCACCGCCGAGGCTTACGCGCTGCACCGGGAGCGCCTGTCCGGCCCGGATGCGGAACGCATCGACCCACGCGTCGTCGCCCGCACGAGGCTCGGCGAGAAGATCACCATGCCCGACTACATCGCGCTTCTGGATGCCCGCGATCAGCTGATCCACGAGACGGTCGAGAGCCTGAAACCGGGCGAACTCATCGTCCATCCGACGTTGCCGCATGTCGCGCCGCCGCTGGCACCGCTGCTTCAGGACGACGAGTTGTTCTTCAAGACCAATGCCAGGACGCTGCGCAATACTCTCATCGGCAACTTCCTCGATTTTTGCGGTATCTCGATCCCCTGTGGCACCGGTGCCGGCGAAATGCCCGTCGGGCTGCAGCTGGCAGCGCCGCATCATCACGACGACCGGCTGCTGTCGATTGCCCTTGCCGCCGAAACGGTGATCCGGGGAGAGGCATGATCGTCTGTTTCGATATAGGCGGATCGGCGATCAAGGGTGCGATCGTGCATTCGCGCGACAGGATCTTTCCGCTGCCGCGCCGCGCGACACCGCTCAACAATTTCCGCCAGTTCGTCCAGGTGCTCGAATCCGTGCTCGACGAGGCCGGCGGTCACCCGGAATGCGTGGCGATCTCGATCACCGGTGTCATCGACCCGGAAACGCGCCGGATCAAATGCGCCAACATCCCCTGCATCGACGACCGCGAATTGGTGGCCGAACTCGAACGCGAACTGCACCTGCCGGTCAAGATCGCCAATGACGCCGACTGTTTCGCGCTTGCGGAAGCCGGCGCCGGCGCCGGGCGCGGCCATCGCATCGTCTTCGGCGCTATCCTCGGCACCGGCGTCGGCGGCGGGCTGGTGGTCGGCGGCGAGTTGATCAACGCCGACGGCGGCTTTGCCGGCGAATGGGGACACGGTCCCGCATTGGCGGCAGAAGCGGGCGAACCGCCGGTCGCCATCCCCGCCTATGCCTGTGGCTGCGGCCAGAAGCGCTGCGTCGACACCGTCGGCGGCGCGCGCGGGCTTGAGCGATTACACGACACCATTCACGGCAAGACGCTGTCGAGCCACGAGATCATCGAGGCATGGCTGAAGGGCGATACGGAGGCGAAGCGCACCGTGGAAATCCTTGTCGACCTCGTCAGCTCGCCGCTGGCGGTGGTCATCAATACGACGGGCGCGACCATCGTGCCGGTCGGCGGCGGACTTTCCAATGTCGAGCCGTTGCTGGAGGAGATCGACAAGGCGGTTCGTAGCCGGATTCTGCGCCAATTCAAGCGGCCGCTGGTCGTGCGCGGCGGATGTCAGGTCGAGCCGGGGCTGATCGGGGCCGCACTGCTCGGCCTTGGAGGAGAAAAAGTATGAGCGAAATTGGTCTGGAGGTTTGCGTTGACGACGCCGACGGGCTTGCGGCGGCGGTTGAAGGCGGGGCTGACCGCATAGAGCTCTGCGCGGCGCTCTCCGTCGGCGGGCTGACGCCGACGGCCGGATTGATGGCGCTCGCCGGTCCGCCCCGGGTGCCCGTCTATGTCATGATCCGACCGCGGCCGGGCGACTTCGTTTTTGGCGCCGGCGATCTCGACATGATGCGTCGCGATATCGACGCGGTGCGCGATGCCGGGCTTGCCGGTGTCGTGCTTGGCGCTTCGCTCACCGATGGCCAGCTGGATGCTGCGATGCTCCGAAAGCTGACAGGTCACGCCGCCGGCCTTGGCCTCACCCTGCACCGCGCCTTCGACCTGGTGCCGGATTTCAAGGATGCGATCGAACTGGCGGTCGAACTCGGCTTCGAGCGGATCCTGACATCAGGCGGCGCCAGAAGCGCGCCGCAGGCGATCGAAAAGCTCGCGGAGCTTGTGGCGCTCGCCGCAGGGCGCCTTTCGATCATGCCGGGCTCGGGCGTGACGCTTGATACCGTCGACGCGCTGCTTGCCAAGCTGTCGGTCAGCGAAGTGCATTCCTCCTGCTCGATCCGTGAGCCGGCTCACGATTCACGGCTGGTCAGCATGGGATTTGTCGCCGAAGATCGGCGCCGCACGGATGCGGCGACCGTTCGGGCGATGAAGGCGCGGCTTTCGGCGCAGTAGAAAGATCGTTCACTCCCCGTCACAGCAAGGAAAAGGCCCGACGATCGTCTCCGATTGTCGGGCCTTTTCCTTGCTTTTCGCATCTCCTGACGGAGAACCGCTCGTTTTCAATACTGCCGCAATCAGGCGGCGTAGACCTTGTCGCCGCCGATCCAGGTCGACCCCATCGCAAGCTCCGGTGTCAGCAGCACGAAGTCTGCGTCCGCGCCGGGCAGCAGGCGGCCCTTGTGCGAGGAGAGGCCCATTGCGTCGGCGGGATAGGCCGATGCCATGCGCAACGCTTCTTCGACCGGAAGGCCAAGCTTTTCATGCACGAAGCGCACCGACGAGAGCATGTCGATATCGGCGCCGGCAAGCGTGCCGTCGGCCAGCGTCAACCGCCCACCGTGACGCAGGATCTCGCGGCCGTTGAGTTCGAAGCTCGTCATATCCGTTCCGATCGGCGACATCGCGTCGGTCACCAGGAAGATCTGGCCTGGGCCGGTCTTCGCCCTGAGCGCCACCCCCATCGAGGCCGGGTCGACATGGTAGCCGTCGGCGATCAGGCCCGCATGCAGCGTGCCGGTCGCAAGCGCTGCACCGACGACACCAGGCTCGCGATGACCGAGGCCGCTCATCGCGTTGAAGAGATGCGTCACCGTTTTCGCCCCGGCCTTGGCGTAGGACACGGCGGTCTCATAGCCGACATCCGTATGGCCGAGGCTGACGACGGCGCCGGCATCGGCGAGCGCGCGCACCTGTTCCTTCGTGGCGTTTTCCGGCGCGACGGTGACCATGAGCACACCGAGCGCCCTGGCACAGTCGAGCATCTCCTGAAGGTCGGCATCATCCATCGGCCGGATCAGCGCCGGATCATGCGCGCCCTTGCGAGCGACCGAGAGGTGAGGACCTTCCAGATGCAGGCCGAGGAAGCCCGGCACGCCGGCCGCCTTCGCCTGAAGGCCGGCTGCAATGGTTGCCGATCGCACTTCGCGCGTATCGGTGATCAGCGTCGGCAGAAGCGCCGTGGTGCCGAACTTCGCGTGCGCCGAACAGATCTGGCGAATGCTGTCCAGCGTCGGTTGTGCGTTGAGCAGTGCGCCACCGCCGCCATTGACCTGCAAATCGATGAAGCCAGGCACCAGCAGCAGACCGTGCGTGTCGATGACGGTGGCATCCGCCGGCACATCACCGGCAGCCCCGATGGCCTTGACGCGGCCGGCCTCGATCAGGAGGGCGGCGCCATCGTGCCATTCGATGCCATCGAACAGGCGGGCGCCGATGATTGCCTTCTTCTCGGTCATCTCGTCTCCGTTACCTTCTTGAGGCTGGCCGGTGCATCGGGGTTGAGGCCGCGCGAGCGCGACCAGGCTTCGACGAAACCGTAGAACGGCAGGATCAGGGTCAGCGCGTCGGTGATCGGATGGCCCGTCTCAACGAAGGGCAAGCGCTTGGCCTTGCCTGCAAGGCTCGAGGTTACATGGACGACCGCGCCCTTTTCCGCCATACCGTCGGCGATGCCGGCGACCGAGGTTTGCGCCGCATCGCGCGCGGCAAGCGTCAGCACCGGGAACTTCGCACCGACCAGCGCCACCGGTCCGTGCAGCACCTCGGCTGCCGAATAGGCTTCCGCGTGCATGCCCGATGTTTCCTTGAATTTCAGCGCTGCCTCGCTGGCAATCGCAAGCGCCGGGCCGCGGCCAAGCACATAGAGCGATTCGGCTTCGCCGAGGTCATCGGCAAAGGCCTGCCAGTCGAGCTTGACCGCCTTGGCGAACTGGTTCGGAAGATCCGCGACCGCCCGCTGCAATGCGGCATCACTGGTCCATTCGCCGAGCACGGCAAGGCCTGCGACGATCGAGTTGACGTAGGACTTGGTGGCGGCAACCGCAATTTCGGGACCGGCAAGAATATCCAGCGGATGGGTGCAAGCCTCGGAAATCGGCGACGGCAGCGTATTGGTGAGCGCGATCGAGACCGCGCCCGCATCGGTCGCCGCCTGCGCCATGGCAACGATGTCAGGGCTCTTGCCCGATTGCGAAATGGCAATGGCCGCCGCGCCACCGAGCTGCAGCTTGGCACCATAGATCGAGGCGAGCGACGGGCCGAGCGAGGCGACCGGGCGACCGGCCTGCAACTCGATCGCATATTTCAGAAAGAGCGCCGCATGGTCGGAGGAGCCGCGGGCAATCGTTACCAGGAAAGCCGGATCCTTGGCGCGCAAGGCCGCGCCTGCCGCCTTGAGCTGATCGGCGGAGCGCTCCAGCAGACGCTGGGCGGCCTCAGGGATCTCGTCGATTTCTCGGCGCATATTGGTCTGCATGGTCAATTCCTTATCTTGCGGAGTGTCGGTCAGGATTCCGACAGGGTCAGTTCCGCGACAAAATCATAGGCGTCGCCCCGGTAGAGCGAGCGGGTGAATTCGACGACGCGTCCCGATGCGAGATAGGAAACGCGTTCGATGGAAAGGCCGGCAGAGCCGACGGCGACGCCGAGCATGGAGGCATCGGGGTCCTTGATGTTGCAGGCGGAGATGCGCTGCACGGCCCGCACCGGCCGTGAGCGGGTCTTATCGAGCGCGGTATAGAGCGACGACGTGACGGCCTGTGGGTCCGGCAAGAACTCGGCCGAGATGCTCGCGCGCTCGATTGCGAGAGGCATGTCGTCGGCGATGCGCAGACGCCCGAGCCTTGCCACCAGCGCATCGGCCGGCAGCCCCAGCGCCATCATCTCGTCCGGGGACGGATGATACAGGCCGCGCTCGAGCCAGCGGGCATGGGTGTTCAAGCCCCGCCGCGCCATGTCCTCGGTAAAAGAGGTCAGCCGCGACAGCGATTGCTGCACCTTGGACACCGGCTTGACGACGAAGGTGCCGGAGCCGTGGCGGCGCACCAGCAAGCCGTCGCGCACCAGATCGTCGACCGCCTTGCGCACGGTAACGCGGCTGATATTGGCGTAGTCCGCCAGATCGCGCTCCGGCGGCAGGGCGTCGCCATGATTGAGCTTGCCGGACTGGATCGCGTCTTCGAGGGATTGGCGCAGCTTGAGATAGAGCGGGCCGGAGCCGCCCGCCTGCAGGCCTTCGAGCGGCAGAATGGCGGCGAGATGGTCGGTCATGCGCCAACCTCCTTGCGGGAGCCGAAGCGCTGTGCGGCGAGCGCCACGGCGCCGGTAAGGGCGTCTGCCTCGGCTTCGACGAAAAGCGGCTGGTGGCGCTCTGCAAGCCATGGACGGTAGAGCGGCGCGAGACCGCCGAGCAGGCAGAGTTTCCTCCCTCCCCGAGCAACCACGACGTCAAGCGCTTCGTCGATCGTGATTGCCGCCGTCTTCAACAGGCGCACGGCGACCGGATCGCTTAGCTGCGCCGCTTCGAACACACGCGGGGCATAACGGCCGAACTCGCCGGGCTTTGCCAGGCGTGCGAAATCGACGACATTGCTCGGATCGTTTTTGAACTCGGCCATGACGCTATCCGTCACCGGCGAAGACTCGTGAATGCCGTCAAAGGCGAGCAGGCTTTCCTGCAGGAGGGCATGACCGATGCGTGCACCGCTGCCATGGTCGCCGATCGTGAAGCCCCAGCCGCCGACATAGCTGATCGTGTCGCCCTGGCGCAGGATATAGATGCTGCCGGTGCCGAGAATGGCGACGGCGCCGTCCTCGTTGCCGAGCGCGCCCTGCAGGGCGATCAAACCATCAGATTCTATGTCGGCTGCGGCAAACGGCAGGCGGCGCTTCACATAGTGCACCGCATCGCCGACGTTATGTCCGGCGACGCCGACAAGAGCCCGCGCCTGCGTTATACCCGCGGGATCAAGACCGGCTTCTTCGAACGCAGCGCGCGCGGCGCCGGCGATGTTGGCGAGCGCCGTTTCTGGATCCGTCAGGATATTGGCGGCACCAGCCTTGCCACGGCCCAGAATACGGCCATCCCCCGCAGCCACAGCCGCCCGGCAGCTTGTTCCGCCGCCATCGATTCCAATCAGGTAGTTTGGCATGAGCACCTCCGCCCGTTGAAGATACCAAAAAAATACCAATAACCAAGTCCGAATTGGTCTCGACAGCCAATTTTGAAATAACACACTGAATAACAATGGATAATTTCAGCGATTGCTTTTTTCTGGCTTCAAGATGTAAATTTTCCTAGACAATTGGTATTTTTTTGGCATTAATTCGCCCAGAGGAGACACAACCTATGCCTTCAGTGAAGACCGAGGAGCGTCACGATAATGCCAAAGGCCTGGATGTCATGCATCCGGCGCTGGCGCTTCGGCTGCTCGCATCCGGGCAGCAGGCGGCAGCAAAGGCCGTCGACGCTGCGATCGATCAGATTTCCACTGCTGCGTCCCTGGCCGCAGAAGCGCTTGGCGCCGGACACCGTCTCGCCTATGCCGGCGCCGGCAGCTCGGGCCTGATGGCCATGGCCGATGCGCTGGAACTCCCCGGCACCTATGGTATTCCGCAGGACCAGATCGTCATTCTGCTTGCAGGTGGTGCTGCCAGCCTCAGCGACCTCGCCGGTGGCTACGAAGACGACATGGAACTCGCGCGCGAAGACGTGCGCAAGGCTGGCATCTCTGCGGGCGACTGTCTGGTCTCCGTGTCGGCCAGCGGCTCGACACCCTATGCGCTGGCCGCAGCCGACGAGGCGCGCAAGCTGGGCGCCAAGGTGATCGCCGTCGCCAACAATCCGGGTGCCGCCCTGTTCAAGGACGCGGATGTCGCCATCCTGCTGCAGACGCCGCCGGAAGTTGTTTCCGGCTCGACGCGCATGGGTGCGGGCACGGCGCAGAAGATCGCCTTCAACATGTTCTCCACGCTCGTCGGCATCCATCTCGGCCACGTGCTCGATGGCCACATGATCAATCTTCGCGCCGACAACATCAAGCTTCATGGCCGTGCGGTGCGGATCGTCACCGACATTACCGGCGTCAGCGCCTCCGAGGCCGGCCGGCTGATCAATGCCGCATCCGGTTCGGTCAAGATTGCCATCCTGCTCGCCTCGGGCGCGAAGGACGTGGCGGCAGCCGAGGCGGCGCTCGACCTGACCAAGCAGAATCTGCGCCGGGCGATCGACATCGTCTCGGCCTGACAAAACCTGGGATTCAAACCGCGCCAAAACGGCGCATATAAGAGGGAGAAACTAAATGACCCGTACGACACTCAAGGGCCTGCTGCTCGCGTCGAGCATTCTCGGCTCGGCCGGCCTGGCCCAGGCCGAAGACGTGACGCTGACGATCGAAAGCTGGCGCAACGACGACCTGGCGATCTGGCAGGAAAAGCTGATCCCGGCCTTCGAAGCCAAGCATCCGGGCATCAAGGTCAAGTTCGCTCCGACCGCTCCGACCGAATACAACGCGGCGCTGAACGCCAAGCTCGACGCCGGTTCGGCTGGCGACCTCATCACCTGCCGCCCGTTCGACGCCTCGCTCGAACTCTACAACAAGAAGCACCTGGCCGACCTGACGGCACTTCCGGGCATCGAGAACTTCTCGCCGGTCGCCAAGTCCGCCTGGACGACGGACGATGGTGCGGCCACGTTCTGCGTGCCGATGGCTTCGGTCATCCACGGCTTCATCTACAACAAGGACGCCTTCGACCAGCTCGGCATCCAGATCCCGACGACGGAAGCCGAATTCTTCGCGGCTCTCGACAAGATCAAGGCCGACGGCAACTACATCCCGATGGCGATGGGCACCAAGGATCTCTGGGAAGCCGCGACCATGGGCTACCAGAACATCGGCCCGACCTACTGGAAGGGTGAAGAAGGCCGCGCTGCGCTGATCAAGGGCGAGCAGAAGCTGACCGACGATGCGTGGGTCGAGCCTTTCCGCGTTCTCGCCAAGTGGAAGGATTACCTCGGCGACGGCTTTGAAGCCCAGACCTATCCGGACAGCCAGAACCTGTTCACGCTCGGCCGCGCTGCGATCTACCCGGCCGGTTCGTGGGAAATCGGTCTGTTCAACACCCAGGCCCAGTTCAAGATGGGCGCCTTCCCGCCTCCGGTTAAGAACGCCGGCGACGCTTGCTACATCTCCGACCACAACGACATCGGCGTCGGCCTCAATGCAAAGAGCGCCCATGCCGAGGAAGCCAAGAAGCTCCTGACCTGGATCTCGTCGCCGGAATTCGCCGACATCTATGCCAACTCGCTGCCGGGCTTCTTCAGCCTGAACTCGACCGCCGTGAAGATGGCCGATCCGCTCGCCCAGGAATTCGTTTCCTGGCGCGAAAAGTGCAAGCCGACGATCCGCTCGACCTACCAGATCCTGTCGCGCGGCACGCCGAACCTCGAAAACGAGACCTGGGTCGAATCTGCGAACGTCATCAACGGCACGGATACGCCTGAGGTTGCTGCCGAAAAGCTGCAGAAGGGTCTGGACGGCTGGTTCAAGCCGGCAAAGTAAGCGCAACTGGTTCCCTCCCCTTAACGGGGAGGGTCGGCCCTACGGCGCTGCGTGTCCAATCAGGTGCGCAAAGGCTGCTGTAGCACTTTGATTTGCTGCATGTTTTGTCCTTGAATCGGAGACGGTCCAAGAAGATGTGCGGCAAAGGCCGGGCGGGGCGACATTGCCCAAGGAGGCACTCCCCCAGCCGAAGCGTCATCGACCTCCCCTTTGACAGGGGAGGTCACCGACGCAGTCGTTTGCAAAAGAACGCGATAGCCTTAACCTTCGTCATGAGCCCGGATCGGGGCAGGCGGTATGCGGCAGGACCGGCCGTATGGCGTCGACGTGCATCATGATCCCTGAGGGAACCGGTCGAACAAGCGGGTACGATCAATGAGCAACGCCACTTCACTGCAAGAGGGACAGCCAGCCGTCAGACGGCCGAAACGCTGGCACATCCTCATCTTTCTGCTGCCGGCCCTTTTGGTCTACTCCGCGGTCATGATCCTACCGCTGATCGAGACGCTGCGCCTCTCACTCTACAACACGGTCGACGGTCAGCCGACCTTCGTTGGTCTCGCAAACTTCCAAGTGCTGTTCGGCGAAGAGCGCTGGGCACACGATTTCTGGAACGCGCTGAAGAACAACGTCATCTTCTTCATCATCCACATGTGCGTGCAGAACCCGATCGGCGTTGCGCTGGCGGCGATGCTGTCCATTCCGAAGCTGCGTTTCGTCACGTTCTACCGCACGGCGATCTTCCTGCCGACGCTTCTGTCCTTCGTTATCGTCGGCTTCATCTGGAAGCTGATCCTGTCGCCGATCTGGGGCGTGGCCCCCTGGATGCTCGATCTCGTCGGCTTGAAGTCGATGTTTGCGCCCTGGCTCGGCAAGCCCGGCTCGGCGCTCATCGCCGTGTCGCTGATCTCGGTCTGGCAATATGTCGGCATCCCGATGATGCTGATCTATGCCGCGCTGCTCAACATTCCCGATGAAGTGATCGAGGCTGCCGAATGCGACGGCGTCACCGGCTGGAGCCAGTTCTGGAAGATCAAGCTGCCGCTGATCCTGCCGGCAATCGGCATCATCTCGATCCTGACCTTCGTCGGCAACTTCAACGCCTTCGACCTGGTCTACACCGTGCAGGGCGCACTCGCTGGTCCTGATGGTTCCACCGACATTCTCGGCACGCTGCTCTACCGCACCTTCTTCGGCTTCCAGCTGCAGCTCGGCGACCGCTCGATGGGTGCTACGATCGCGACGGTGATGTTCCTGATCATCCTTGCCGGCGTGTCGCTCTACCTCTTCGTCATCCAGCGCCGCATGCGCCGCTATCAGTTCTAAGGGAGGCCGAGATGCAAGCACGCCACTCCATTTTCCGCACCGGCTTCGTTCACGCAGCACTGATCGCCTATACGCTGATCTCGCTGTTTCCGGTGTTCCTGACGGTCATCAACTCGTTCAAGGATCGCAACGCGATCTTCCGCGCACCGTTGACGGTCCCCACGCCCGAGACCTTCAGCCTCATCGGCTACCAGACGGTACTCGGCCAGGGCGATTTTGCGACCTACTTCCAGAACAGCTTCATCGTCACGGTCGTCGCGATCGCGCTGGTGCTCTTGTTCGGCGCGATGGCAGCGTTCGCGCTGTCGGAATATCGGTTCCGCGGCAACACGCTGATGGGGCTCTATCTTGCGATCGGCATCATGATCCCGATCCGTCTCGGCACCGTCGCCATTCTCCAAGGCATGGTCGCGGCCAACCTCGTCAACACGCTGACGGCGCTAATCCTCGTCTATACGGCGCAGGGGTTGCCGCTCGCGGTGTTCATCCTGTCGGAGTTCATGCGCACGGTGTCCGACGACCTGAAGAACGCCGGCCGCATCGACGGGCTGTCGGAATACTCGATCTTCTTCCGCCTCGTTCTGCCGCTGATCCGGCCGGCAATGGCGACCGTCGCCGTGTTCACGATGATCCCGATCTGGAACGATCTGTGGTTCCCGCTGATCCTGGCGCCGGCGGAAGCCACCAAGACGGTGACGCTGGGCTCGCAGATCTTCATCGGCCAATTCGTCACCAACTGGAATGCGGTGCTTGCGGCCCTGTCGCTCGCCATTCTTCCGGTTCTCGTCCTCTATGTCATTTTCTCGCGGCAGCTGATCCGCGGCATCACCGCAGGAGCAGTCAAGTGAGTTCAGAAAGCAAACCGGTCCGGGTCCTCGTCGCAGGCCTCGGCAACATGGGGCGCAGCCATGCGCTCGCCTACCACAACAATCCCGGCTTCGAGATCGTTGGCCTGGTCAATCGCTCCAAGGTCGAGCTTCCGGAAGAGCTGCGCGGCTACGAAATCCATCCGGACTTCAACAGAGCGCTTGCGGAACTGAAGCCGGAGCTCTGCTCGGTCTGCACCTATTCCGACAGCCATGCCGACTATGCGGTCGCCGCCTTCGAAGCGGGCTGCGACGTCTTCGTGGAGAAGCCGCTGGCAACGACGGTCGCCGACGCAGAGCGCGTCGTTGCGGCTGCCAAGAAGCATGGCCGCAAGCTGATCATCGGCTACATCCTGCGCCATCACCCCTCGTGGATCCGGCTGATTGCCGAAGCCCGCAAGCTCGGCGGTCCTTACGTGTTCCGCATGAACCTGAACCAGCAGTCGAGCGGCCCGACGTGGGAAACCCACAAGTCGCTGATGAAGACGACGCCGCCGATCGTCGACTGCGGCGTGCACTATGTCGACGTCATGTGCCAGATCACCGATGCCAAACCGGTGGAAGTGCGCGGCATGGGCCTGCGTCTGTCCGACGAGATCGCTGAGGACATGTACAATTACGGCCACCTGCAGGTGATCTTCGAGGACGGTTCGGCCGGCTGGTATGAGGCCGGCTGGGGGCCGATGATCTCCGAGACCGCCTTCTTCGTGAAGGACGTGATGTCGCCGAAGGGCTCGGTGTCGATCGTCATGGACCCGAATGCCAAGTCCGACGATATCGACACCCACACCAAGACCTCGGTCATTCGCGTACACAATGCCGAGACCGGCCCCAACGGCCGATTCCTGAAACCGGACGAAGACCTGACCATGGACGGGGAACCCGGCCATCAGGAACTCTGCGATCGGGAGCAGGCCTATGTGCTGAAGGCCATCCGTGAAGACATCAATCTCGACCGCCACATGAACGACGCCGTCCAGTCGCTGCGCATCTGCCTTGCTGCGGATGAGAGCGTGCGTAGCGGCCAGCCGGTCAAACTTTAAGAGGGGCAATCAGGTGGGATCACTTCAACTCAAATCCATCCGCAAGGCCTATGGCAGCCATGAGGTTCTCAAGGGCATCGATCTCGAAGTGAAGGACGGCGAGTTCGTCATCTTCGTCGGGCCCTCCGGCTGCGGCAAGTCGACCTTGCTGCGCACCATCGCCGGCCTTGAGGACGCCACCTCCGGCAGCGTCCAGATCGACGGCGTCGAGGTCGGGCATGTGGCGCCCGCCAAACGCGGCATCGCCATGGTGTTCCAGTCCTACGCGCTCTATCCGCACCTGACGGTGAAGGACAATATGGGCCTCGGCCTGAAGCAGGCCGGCAAGCCGAAGGCGGAAATCGAGGACAAGGTCGGCAAGGCGGCGAACATGCTGTCGCTCGACCCCTATCTCGCCCGCCGTCCGGCCGAGCTTTCCGGCGGCCAGCGCCAGCGCGTCGCCATCGGCCGCGCTATCGTGCGCGAACCAAAACTGTTCCTCTTCGACGAGCCCTTGTCGAACCTCGACGCGGCGTTGCGCGTCAACACCCGGCTCGAGATCGCCCGGCTGCACCGCAGCCTCAAGGCAACGATGATCTACGTGACCCACGACCAGGTCGAGGCGATGACGCTCGCCGACAAGATCGTGGTGCTCAACGCCGGCCAGATCGAGCAGATCGGCTCGCCGATGGATCTCTACAACCGGCCGGCCAATGTCTTCGTCGCCGGCTTCATCGGCTCGCCGCAGATGAATTTCATCGACGGTGCCCGTCTCGGCGATAAAAGCGCCAAGACGATCGGCATCCGGCCGGAACATCTCGGCCTGTCTCGCGAGAGCGGCGACTGGAAGGGCAAGGTCGTGCATGTCGAGCATCTGGGTGCCGACACGATCGTCTATATCGAGTCCGATCAGGTCGGCCTGATCACCGTCCGGCTGTTCGGCGAGCACCGCTACGCCCCGGACGATATCGTCTATGCAACGCCGATGGTCGGCAGCATGCATCGCTTTGGTGCCGACGACCGCGTCCTCGCCTGAGACGAGCAATCCGGCCCGACGGCCGGATCACAGCTTGGTGATAACAAGCCGCCGTGGTGCCGAACGCACTGCGGCGGCTGATTTTTTTGGATTCAACGCGCTGCATCATGGTGTTGCGCTGCGGCGCAAATTAACATACATTTGTGTTTGTATATTAGCGTTCCGGTATTTTCCGTTCCCGATGCCGGTCTTGCTTCCCTTCACTTCCGGACCGCGCAGCCCTGCGACCCACGCTGGCTGCGCACGGTCACCGAATATGGACATCGCTATGCGCATGAACCGACCGACACTGGCCGCCGCCTTGGCAACCGTGATTTTGCTTTCCGGCTGCCAGAAACAAGAAGAACAGGCCGCTCCCGCCTTCCCGCCATCGGCTGTCGCCGTCTTCACGACCGCATCCGAGACGCTGCCGATCACCAACGAACTGCCGGGCCGCATCACCGCGACGCGCGTCGCCGAAGTGCGCCCGCGCGTTTCCGGCATCGTCGTCGAACGTGTCTTCCAGCAGGGCACCAAGGTGAAGGAAGGCGACGTGCTCTACCGCATCGACCCGGCTCCCTTCCAGGTCCAGGTCGAGAAGGCCGAGGCGACGCTGCGCCGCGCCGAGGCCGTACGCCTGCAGGCCGAACAGAAGGCTGCCCGCCAGGAAGCGTTGAAGAAGGCCAACGTCGTTGCCGCCCAGCAGTTCGACGATGCATCCGCCCTGCTCGCTGCAGCGGCTGCCGACGTCGCCATCGCTCAGGCCGGCCTCGCTGCCGCCAAGCTCGACCTGCAATATGCCAACGTGACCGCGCCGATCAGCGGCCAGATCGGTCGCGCGCTCATCACCGAGGGTGCGCTGGTCAGCGCCAACAGCTCGGAAAACCTCGCCACGATCCAGCAACTCGATCCGCTCTATGCCGACTTTACCCAGTCGGCGACCGATCTCATCCGCCTGCGCAAGGCGCTGGAAGACGGCAAGATGTTGAGCGGCGAGCAGGTGGCCGAGGTGCAACTGATCCTCGACGACGGCACGCCCTACGAACACAAAGGCAAGCTCCTGTTCTCGGAAGCAGCCGTCGATGCGACGACCGGCCAGGTAACGCTGCGCGGCGAATTCCCCAATCCCGATGGCGACCTGCTTCCGGGCATGTATGTCCGCGTGCTGGTTCAGCAGGGCGTCGAGAAGGATGCGATCACCGTGCCGCAGCAGGCCGTCCAGCGTAACAACGCCGGCCAGTCGCAGGTCTATGTCGTCACGGCCGACAAGAAGGTCGAGTTCCGCAACGTCACGCTCGGGCGGACGGTCGGAACCCGCTGGCAGGTGACGACAGGCCTGAAGCCTGGCGAAAAGGTCATCGTCGAAGGCTTCCAGAAGATCGGACCCGGTGCGCCGGTCGAGCCGACCGACTGGGACCCGAACGCCAAGCCCGCGGCCGAAGCAGCGCAGACGACCGCGGCGGCCGAAGAAAAGCCCGCTGAAGCCACAAAGTGAGTGCTGATTAATGCCCAGTTTTTTCATCGACAGGCCTATTTTTGCCTGGGTGGTGGCGATCTTCATCATGATCGCCGGCATCATTGCGATACCGCTCTTGCCGGTGTCGCAATATCCTGATGTCGCACCGCCGCAGATCTCCATCAACACGAGCTATCCCGGCGCCTCGTCGCAGGACACCTATCAGAGCGTTACCCGGCTGATCGAAAACGAGCTGAACGGCGTCGAAGGCCTGCTCTATTTCGAATCGACCTCCAGCGCTTCCGGCTCGGTCGACATCAGCGCCACCTTCGCACCGGGTACAGACCCGGGACAGGCGGCCGTCGACATCCAGAACCGCGTGCGCCGCGTCGAACCGCGCCTGCCCGATTCGGTCAAGCGCCAGGGCGTGCAGGTCGATGAAGCCGGTTCCGGCTTCCTGATGATCGTCGCGCTTACCTCGACCGACGGCTCGATGGATGCCATCGGTCTCGGCGACTATCTCAGCCGCAACGTGCTGAACGAAGTCCAGCGCGTGCCCGGCGTCGGCCGTGCGCAGCTGTTTGCGACCGAACGCTCGATGCGCATCTGGCTCGATCCGGACAAGATGCTCGGCCTCAACCTGACGGCTGCCGACGTGACGAATGCCATCCAGGCCCAGAACGCCCAGATCGCATCCGGCTCGATCGGCGCACAGCCGAACCCGATCACGCAGCAGATCAGTGCTCCTGTCGTCGTCAAGGGCCAGCTGTCGAGCGCCGAGGAATTCGGAGCGATCGTGCTTCGCGCCAATCCGGACGGCTCCTCCGTTCGGTTGCGCGATGTTGCCCGCGTCGAAATCGGTGGCGAAAGCTACGCATTCTCGACCCGCCTGAACGGCAAGCCGTCCGCGGCAATCGCCGTGCAGCTGTCGCCGAGCGGCAACGCCATGTCGACGTCGGCCGCGATCAAGGAACGCATGGAAGAACTGTCGAAGTTCTTCCCCCAGGGCCTCGAATATTCGGTTCCCTACGACACCTCGCCGTTCGTTGCCGTTTCCATCGAGAAGGTGCTTTCGACGCTGGTCGAAGCGGTCGCGCTCGTCTTCATCGTGATGTTCCTGTTCCTGCAGAACATCCGCTACACCATCATCCCGACGCTCGTCGTGCCGGTCGCCCTGCTCGGCACCTGCGCGGTCATGCTGGCGATGGGCTTCTCGATCAACGTGCTCACCATGTTCGGCATGGTGCTGGCGATCGGCATCCTCGTCGACGATGCGATCATCGTCGTCGAGAACGTCGAACGCATCATGTCCGAAGAGGGGCTGACGCCGAAAGACGCCACCCGCAAGGCGATGAAGCAGATCACCGGCGCCGTCATCGGCATCACGCTGGTTCTGGCTTCGGTGTTCATCCCGATGGCCTTCTTCCCGGGCGCCGTTGGCGTGATCTATCGCCAGTTCTCGCTGACGATGGTCGTGTCGATCCTGTTCTCGGCGCTGCTTGCGCTGTCGCTGACGCCGGCCTTGTGCGCCAGCTTCCTGAAGCAGGTTCCGAAGGGCCACCACCACGCCAAGCGCGGCTTCTTCGGCTGGTTCAACCGCAGCTTCGACAAGACCTCGCATGGCTATAGCGGCATCGTGAAGCACATGGTCCACCGGACCGGTCGCTACATGGTCGTCTACCTCGCAGTCCTCGCCGGTCTCGGCTGGCTGTTCATGAAGCTGCCGTCGTCGTTCCTTCCGGACGAAGACCAGGGCTTCGTGATCGTCATGATGCAGCTGCCCTCCGAAGCGACGGGCAACCGCACGACCGAGGTGGTGGAACAGGCCGAAAAGATCTTCGGCCAGGAGCCGGCTGTCGAACGCATCATCGCGATCAACGGTTTCTCCTTCTTCGGCACCGGACAGAACGCAGCGCTCGCCTTCGTGACGCTGAAGGACTGGAAGGAACGCGACGCCGACAATGCCGCGCAGTCGATCGCCATGCGGGCGACCATGGCCATGAGCCAGATCAAGGATGCGATCAGCTTCGCGCTGTCGCCGCCGGCGATCCAGGGTCTCGGCACCACAGGGGGCTTCTCGTTCCGGCTGCAGGATCGCGGCGGCCTCGGCGAAGCGGCACTCTCGCAGGCACGTGACCAGCTTCTCGGCCTTGCGGCTGAGAGCAAGATCGTCACCGGCGTCCGCTTCGAAGGCATGCCCGATGCGGCTCAGGTCAGCGTGACCATCGACCGTGAAAAGGCCAACACCTTCGGCGTGACGTTTGCCGACATCAACTCGACGATCTCGACCAACCTTGGCTCGTCCTATGTCAACGACTTCCCGAATGCCGGCCGCATGCAGCGCGTGACGGTGCAGGCGGACGAGGGTCAGCGCATGCAGACGGCGGACCTGTTGAACCTCAACGTCCGCAACGCCAATGGCGGCATGGTTCCGCTGTCGGCTTTTGCGACCGTGGAGTGGGTCAAGGCCTCGACCCAGACGATCGGCTACAACGGCTACCCGTCGGTGCGTATCAGCGGCGAAGCGGCTCACGGCTATTCGTCCGGTGACGCGATCGCCGAGATGCAGCGGCTTGCGGGGCAGCTGCCGGCGGGCTTCGGCTACGAATGGACCGGCCAGTCCCTGCAGGAAATCCAGTCCGGCACTCAGGCGCCTCTCCTGATCGCGCTGTCGTGCCTGCTGGTCTTCCTGTGCCTGGCAGCACTCTATGAGAGCTGGTCGATCCCCGTGGCGGTCATCATGGTGGTTCCGCTCGGCGTCATCGGTTCGGTTTTGGCCGTAACCATGCGCGACATGCCGAACGACGTGTACTTCAAGGTCGGCCTGATCGCGATCATCGGCCTGTCCGCGAAGAACGCCATCCTGATCATCGAGTTTGCCAAGGAACTGCGCGAGCAGGGCAAGTCGCTGATCGATGCGACACTGGAGGCGGCGCACCTGCGCTTCCGCCCGATCCTGATGACGTCGCTCGCCTTCACGCTCGGCGTTCTGCCGCTGGCGATCGCAACGGGCGCAAGCTCGGGCAGCCAGCGCGCCATCGGTACCGGCGTGATGGGTGGCATGATCTCGGCAACGGTGCTGGCAATCTTCTTCGTTCCGGTGTTCTTCGTGTTCGTCACGAAGCTGTTCGGACGCAAGAAGGTGGAAGCCACACCGGCTGCAACCGAGACCCCGA
The DNA here is from genome assembly GCF_002002725.1 of Sinorhizobium sp. A49. GTDB lineage: Bacteria > Pseudomonadota > Alphaproteobacteria > Rhizobiales > Rhizobiaceae > Ensifer. The sequence goes on from NZ_MUNW01000035.1 coordinate 73,160, forward strand.
CACCTGCCGAGTAACACGACAATCGACGGCCCGCCTTTCGGCGGGCCGTTCTGCAAGGAGGAATGAATGCGCCGAACGAAAGCCGATGCGGAGGCAACCCGGCAGAAGATCCTGAGTGCTGCCGAACGTGTGTTCTACGCAAAGGGTGTTTCCAACACGACACTGGAGGAAGTGGCCAAGGAAGCGGGCGTCACCCGTGGCGCCATCTACTGGCACTTTTCCAACAAGACCGATCTTTTCCTGGCCCTGCACGATGCCGTGCCGCTGCCCCAGGAAGACATGATCGCTCAGGAGATCGAGGCTGAAGCCGCCGATACGCTGGCAATCGTCGAGGATGCGATGGGTGCCTGGATCGATATCCTGGCCGCCGACGAGCAACGCCAGCGCATCCTGACCATCATGCTGCGCACCAACTACGACGGCGACATGAGCGAGGTCCTGACGCGACACAGGGAACTCGACGAACATCACAATTCCCTGCTCGAACTGGCATTCGCCCGCGCCCTTGCCAGCGGCTACATGCGCGACAGCTGGACTCCGACATCGGCGACCCGCACGCTTCATTGGATGATGCTGGGCCTCTGCACCCAGTGGCTGCTCTTCGGCCGCAGCTTTGACATCGTTGCGGAAGGACGAGATGGGTTGGGGCGACTGTTTTGCAGTTTTCGCACCCCTCGCGCTGCCCGCGCCGCGCCAATCCCCGTTAGCTGAACACGACCGTCTTGTGACCGTTGAGCATGACGCGCCGCTCCAGGTGCAGCTTGACGGCACGTGCCAGCACGCGGCTTTCGATGTCGCGGCCGCTGGCGACGAAGTCGTCCGCCGTCAGCGCGTGGGTGACGCGCTCCGTCTCCTGTTCGACGATCGGCCCTTCGTCGAGATCCGAGGTGACGTAGTGGGCGGTGGCGCCAATCAGCTTGACGCCGCGCTCATGCGCCTGGTGATAGGGCTTTGCCCCCTTGAATGACGGCAGGAACGAGTGGTGGATGTTGATGGCCTTGCCGTAGAGGCGCTTCGACAGCGTGTCCGAAAACACCTGCATGTAGCGCGCAAGGATCACCAGGTCTGCGCCGGTCTCCTGCACCAGGCGGAGCAGCTTCTCCTCCTGCTCCGCCTTGTTGGTCTTCGTTACCGGCCAATGGTGATAGGGCACTGCTTCGAGGTCCGCCGTCCGCCGGCTGTCCTCGTGGTTGGAAACGATGGCTACGACCTCGGCGTTCAGCCAGCCGACGCGGATCTGATAGAGCAGATGCAGCAGCGCGTGGTCAAACTTCGAGACGAGGATGACGATCTTCGGCCTGCGCGCGGCGTCCGTCAGCGTGGTTCGCATCTGGAACCGGTCGACAGCCGGCCGCAGCGCCCGCTCGACATCGTCCCGCACCATGCCATCGGGTGCCTGGAAGGCGATACGCATGAAGAAGCTGTTGGTCTGCCGATCCCAGAACTGGCTGCTTTCGGCAATGTTGGCGCCAAGGCCGGCGAGCTCAGTCGTCACCGCGGCAACGATGCCGGGCTTGTCGTCACAGGACAGCACAAGGATGAATGTGTTGGTGGCCATGGTCTCCTCCGATCGGCGGCTCTTGCGGGCGCGCTGGCACCCTTCCCGATCGCTGCCTAGGGGGAGACGACAAAAGCCGCAACGGCCGACGTGGCAGGCGGATGCGCTTTCTCTCATCGTGATATCAGGACAGACGAAAGGCGGCCGTGGTGGCCGCCTTCTGCAAGAATAACTGCTGTCGATTTGGGGTCGCTGAGGGAATCCCTCAGAAAAGCCTCAGTGCGCTTCATCCCAGTTCATCGCGGCGCGGGCATCCACCTTGAGCGGCACCCGCATGTCGAGCGCCGGCATCGCCGCATTCTCCATCACCGAGACGACGATCGGAATGGTGCGCTCGACCTCGGCATCCTCGACCTCGAAGATCAGTTCGTCGTGCACCTGCAGCAGCATGCGGGCGGACAGCTTCGCCTCCCCCAGTGCCGGCTCGATCTTGACCATGGCGCGGCGGATGATGTCGGCCGCAGAGCCCTGGATCGGCGCGTTGATCGACGCGCGCTCGTTGAAGGCGCGATGCGAGGGGATCGACGAGCGGATGTCGGGATAATGCGCACGCCTGCCGAAGATCGTTTCGACATAGCCGTGCTCGCGGGCAAAGGCCTTGGTGTTTTCCATGTAGTCGCGAATGCCGGGGAAGCGCTCGAAATACTTCTTGATGTAGTCGCTGGCTTCGGAGCGCTCGATCGACAACTGGTTCGCGAGACCAAAGGCGGAGATGCCGTAGATGATGCCGAAGTTGATGGCCTTCGCCCGCCGGCGGATTTCGCTCGGCATGCCCGCAACCGGCACGCCGAACATCTCCGAGGCGGTCATCGCGTGAATGTCGACGCCATCGGCAAAGGCCTGGCGCAGCTGCGGGATGTCGGCGACATGGGCAAGCACGCGCAGCTCGATCTGGCTGTAGTCGGCCGAAAGCAGCTTGTGACCGGGCGTGGCGATGAAGGCGGTGCGGATCTTGCGGCCTTCGGCGGTACGCACCGGGATGTTCTGCAGGTTCGGGTCGGAGGAGGACAAGCGTCCCGTGGTCGTCGCCGCCAGCGCATAGGAGGTGTGGACGCGCTTGGTGTCCGGATGGACGAAACCCGGCAGGGCGTCGGTATAGGTCGACTTCAGCTTCGTCATCTGGCGCCAGTCGACGATCTTGCGCGGCAGCTCGTGGCCTTCGGCCGCGAGGTCCTCCAGCACCTGCGCCGAGGTCGACCATTGGCCGGTCTTGGTCTTCGAACCGCCGGGCAACCCCATCTTGCCGAAGAGGATGTCACCGAGCTGCTTCGGCGAGCCGACAGTGAAGGTCTCACCGGCCAGCTTGTAGATCTCGTCTTCGAGTGCCGCTGCCCCTTGCGCCAGCTCGCCCGAGAGGCGCGACAGGATCTGGCGGTCGATGGTGATGCCTCGCTCTTCCATATGCGCCAGCACCGGCACGAGCGGCCGCTCCAGCCGTTCATAGACGCGCACCAGTCCCTTGGCCGCGAGCCGCGGCTTCAGCACGTGCCAGAGGCGCAGCGTGACGTCGGCGTCCTCGGCTGCATAGGCGGTGGCGCGGTCGATATCGACATAGTCGAAAGTCACCGAGGATTTGCCGCTGCCGGTCATGTCCTTGTAGGCGATCGGCTTGTGGCCGAGCCAGCGCTCCGACAGCGCGTCCATCCCATGCGTGCCGTTGCCGGCATCGACGACATAGGACATCAGCATGGTGTCATCGAAGCCCTTCACGGTGATGCCGTGCCGCTTCATGATCAGATAGTCGTATTTCAGGTTCTGCGCGACCTTCAGCACCGACGGGTCTTCGAGCAGGACCTTCAGCCGGCTCAACGCCTCGCGCACCGGAATCTGGTTTTCGGCCTGGCCTCCCCCGAGAAGATCACCGACGCCGGTCTTGTGGATCAGCGGCACGTAGGCAGCGCGGATCACCGTTCCCGCGGGGTCCTTGGCATAGTCGGCGAGCGCCAGCGAAAAGCCGACCAGTTCGGCCTGCATGGCGTCGAGCGATGTCGTTTCGGTGTCGAAGGCAACGAGGCCCGCATCCCTGGCGTCGGCAATCCAGGCATCGAGCGTCGGCAGATCGCGGATCGCCACATACCGTGAGTGGTCGATCGCAGCATTGGCGAAAAGGGCTGCGCGCGACTGCGCCAGCGTCTCGGGCGTTGCCTCGCCGGTCTCGCCCGTGGCCGCAGCTGCGGCATCTGTAGCATCTGTAGCATCTGTAGCATCTGTGGCGCTTGAAGGCGCCGGTGCTGCCGCGGCCTTGTCGAGATCCGGCCCGCGCGCATCCGCGCCCCACTCGACCGGCACCGTGGCAGGCTCCACCGCATCGGCGTCCGTGCCGGTGGCAGCGGCGACGCGGCGGGTGAGCGTAGTAAATTCCATCGCCTTCAGGAAGGCGACGAGACGCGGTCCATCCTGCGGTTCCAGCTGAAAGTCTTGGACCGGGACGTCGAGCGGCGTGTCGGTGCGCAGCGTTACCAGCTGGCGGGACAGACGGGCGAGGTCAGCATTGGCAATGATGTTTTCGCGGCGCTTGGCCTGCTTGATCTCGCCGGCGCGCGCCAAGAGCGTATCGAGGTCGCCGTATTCTTCCAGCAATTGGGCCGCAGTCTTCGGGCCGATGCCGGGAATGCCGGGAACGTTGTCGGTCGAATCGCCGGTCATCGCCTGAAGGTCGATCATCTTTTCCGGCGGCACACCCCATTTCTCGATCACTTCCGGGATCGAGATCTGCTTGTCCTTCATGCTGTCGTACATCGACACATTCGGCGTCACGAGCTGCATCAGGTCCTTGTCGGAGGAGATGATGGTGACGCTGGCGCCCGCCTTTTCGGCAAGGCGCGTATAGGTGGCGATCAGATCGTCGGCCTCGAACCCTTCCTTCTCGATGCAGGGCAGGTTGAAGGCACGCGTGGCGTGGCGGATCAGCCCGAATTGCGGGATGAGATCCTCGGGTGGAGCCGAGCGATTGGCCTTGTAGAGATCGTAGAGTTCGTTGCGGAACGTCTTCGAAGAATAGTCGAAAATGACGGCGAAATGCGTCGGCGTGACGCCGACAGACGTATCGCGCGCATCGGTGAGCAACTTCCACAGCATGTTGCAGAAACCGGACACCGCGTTGACCGGAAGGCCATCGGATTTGCGGTTGAGCGGCGGGATGGCGTGGAACGCCCGGAAGATGAATCCGGAGCCGTCGACGAGGAAGAGGTGATCACCGTTTTTCATCGGCAATGGATAGCGCGGGGTGAGCCAAACGTCCATTGGGGTTTTCCGCGCTCGCGACATTCTCACCCCATTGTTGCGATCGATCGGGCCGCATTCGACAACGCCCGCCCCTTGCACGAACCATCTGTCGTCCGGCCGCCCTTACGGCCGGACGCGGACCGATCTACAGGCTTGCGAATTGGGCATGCGGCGCCTATCTTCGGCTGCGACAAGGCAGCTGAGCACAACGGTGCGCTGCGTGGTGGTCGTGGCAAAGATGACGATGGCGGTCGCGCGTCATGTTCGGTTTCGGCGCGCCGCGGAAAAGCCTTTGGATGCGGCCCCAAGCTTCACAGAAACGTTACGCATTTGTAATGCGCGATTCAGTGGCCCAATCCTTGAAAAGCCACATTTGACTCCTCAAATCCTACTCAACGGCACCGAGTGATGCCGTCTTCTGGTGATTGGCCTGTCCCCCGCCCGCACCAGATGAGGACAAAGGCCTTATCCCCCTCTCCGGGCCTTTGTCCCGTTTTCAGAGAACCGCCACGGCGCCGCCTCCGCGCCGTGGCGGTTTCTCGTTGAGCGGGTCAAATCCTTGTGAGACAAGGCTTTCTCAAGTCCATCGCCTGCTTTGTAACTTGTCTTCGCGCCGCTTCGGGGGTACCCATTGGAGCATGGCCTTCAATCGTATGGAATCTGCGACCTACCTGGCCAGCCTGCTGGCCAAAAGTTTCTCGCGTGCCCTTCACGAGCGCGGCCAGAAACTCGGCTTCGCGCCCGGGCAATTTCCCGTCCTCCTGGAATTATGGGCCGAGGAAGGCCTGACGCAGAAGCAACTTCTCGACAGGCTCGACATCGAACAGGCGACGATGGCCAATACGCTAGGGCGGATGGAGCGCGACGGGCTCATCGTCAGGCGCAAACATCCGCAGGATAGACGCTCGCAACAGATTTTCCTTACCGAGAGGGCGAGGGAAATCGAGGCCGCTGCCAAGGAGGCGGCAGTTGCGGCCGATCAGTCCTTGCTATCCGGCCTCAGGCAGTTCGAACGGGAACTCATGCTCGAATACATGCGCATGGCGCTTGCCCACGCCGCACGCGATGGCGGCACCGCGTAACGAGAGCCGCGTGCCTCTGATCGTCCCATCAAAAAATTTGGCTTAAACCCACCGGCATGAGGCTCTAAACAACCAGAGCGGGTTCGTTCGGACACGCCAAGGTCGCTGCCGCCCGTTGAACGGCCGCATGATTTCGCCGCTGAAATCGATTCCGATTTGCGACGTCATGCAGTAGGTTCCGGCAAAACTTGAAGCAAGGATATGCATGATGGCAGATATCACCCCCATTCTCGAGCGCGCGGACGCGAACCTGCCGAAGAGCCTGGACAGGCTTTTCGATCTCGTGCGCATCAAGTCGATCTCGACCGATCCGGCCTTCAAGGCCGATTGCCGCAAGGCCGCCGAATGGCTGGTCGCGGAACTGAACGGCCTCGGCTTCACCGCCTCGGTCCGCGACACGCCCGGACATCCGATGGTTGTCGCCCACCACGCCGGTGCCACTGCCGATGCGCCGCACGTGCTGTTCTACGGCCATTACGACGTTCAGCCCGTCGACCCGTTGAACCTCTGGGATACCGATCCGTTCGAACCCGGCCTGAAGGAACTGGAGCCGGGCCGCAAGGTCATCACCGGCCGCGGCACCGCCGACGACAAGGGCCAGTTGCTGACCTTCGTCGAGGCAGCACGCGCCTACAAGGACGTTCACGGCTCGCTGCCCTGCCGCGTCACCATCCTGTTCGAAGGTGAGGAAGAATCCGGTTCGCCGTCGCTGAAACCCTTCCTCGAAGCCAATGCGGCCGAACTCAAAGCCGACTATGCACTTGTCTGCGATACCAGCATGTGGGACCGGGACACGCCGGCGATCTCGGCGGGCCTGCGTGGCCTCGTCGGAGAGGAAGTCGTCATCAAGGCTGCCGACCGCGACCTGCACTCGGGCTATTTCGGCGGTGCTGCCGCCAACCCGATCCGCATCCTGACCGGTATCCTCGCCGGGCTTCACGACGAAGACAGCCGGGTGACGCTCGAAGGCTTCTATGAAGGCGTCGAGGAAACCCCGGCCCAGATCAAGGCCGGCTGGGAGACGCTCGGCCAGACCGCGGAAAAGTTCCTTGGCGAGATCGGCCTGTCGATCCCGTCGGGTGAAAAGAACCGTTCGGTTCTCGAACTGACCTGGGCCCGCCCGACGGCCGAGATCAACGGCATCACCGGCGGCTATACCGGCGAAGGCTTCAAGACGGTGATCGCCGCCGAGGCTTCCGCCAAGGTCTCCTTCCGCCTGGTCGGCAACCAGAACCCGGAGAAGATCCGTGAAGCCTTCCGCGCCTATGTGCGCTCGAAGGTGCCGGCGGATTGCACGGTCGAGTTTCACGCCCATGGCGGTTCGCCGGCGATCCAGCTGCCTTATGATTCGAATCTGCTCAACACGGCAAAGCTCGCCCTGTCCGACGAGTGGCCGAAGCCGGCCGTGGTCATCGGCATGGGCGGCTCGATCCCGATCGTCGGCGACTTCCAGAAGATGCTCGGCATGGAAACGCTGCTCGTCGGCTTCGGCCTTTCGGACGACCGCATCCATTCGCCGAACGAAAAGTATGAGCTGCAGTCCTATCACAAGGGCATTCGTTCCTGGATTCGCATCCTGAATGCACTTGCCGCCTGATATCGAACGACGTCGTGGCGGTCAGCCCGCCACGACGATCACGCCGCTTTGGAGATCATCTCGACAAAGTCGGCAATTAACGCGGCAAACACGCCGCTGCCGGTAACTATAACGCCGATGAAGAAGACACGCGTCGCACGCTCGTAAACCTTCGGCTGCAGCGAGCGCAGATGGAGGAAATCCCACAGCGCACGCATTTGCAGGAGGATGCCGATCGCCAACAGGATGACGGCGGGAAGATCGCCCATATTCCACGGCAGCGGATTGGCCGCCCACTGGGTGAGAAAACCCAGCGAAAACGACAGCACCACGCCGACGACGGTCACCGTTCCATTGCGGAAGACCGGTTCGATCGGCTTTTCCTCGTCGTTCTGCATCCGCCCACCTCCGCTTTACCGTGTCGTCTTCGCGATTTCTTGACCAAACACCCGCCTCTGCCGGGGCATCGATCCTTGACCTCACCGGCCTCAGGTGCTTCCCTTTTGCAAAACAAATCAGAATGGGAAATTGGATCATTGGCAAGTGTAAGGACCGAGACGTCGCGTTCTGGGCGCGTAACTGTGACGAACTGGAGCCGCGATGGCGGCTGCTTTGATGAACAGATGCGTCCCGAGATAGAGGCGACGCTGTCGACAGACCCTTCGGCCAAGCTTTTTGCAGTGATCGCGACGCCGGTATGAGCAGGCTGAGCGCGTATTTCTGGCCCGTCGTCGGGCTGGCAGCGATCATCTTTTCGGTGCATGCGCTCTATCACGAGCTGAGCGGTCTCTCGCTGGACGATTTCCTTGCCAGCTTCACGGCGATTTCCCTGAAAAGCTGGCTTCTGGCGATCGGCGCCACACTGGTCGCCTATGCCGCCCTTGCCGGCTACGACAAGCTGGCGCTCGATCATCTTGGCCACCGCATCTCGCTGTGGTTCATTACGGTCTGCTCGTTCACCACCTATGCTCTCTCGCACAATCTCGGCGCCTCCGTCTTTTCCGGCGCTGTCGTGCGCTACCGGGCCTACCGATCGAAAGGGCTGACGCCGGGAGAAGTCGGCGTTCTCGTCGCCTTCTGCTCGTTCACCTTCGCGCTCGGGACCCTGATGCTGTCGGCGATCGTGCTTCTGGTGAAACCGGAAATCATCGAGCGGTTCGCCGAATTCCTGCCGGTCGAAATGTCGTTGACGACAGGCGTGCTGATCCTGATCGTCATCGCGCTCTATGTCGTCGGCAGCCTCGTCGGCTTTCCGTCGATCCGAACGCGATGGTTCCAGCTGCATTATCCGAAACCCGCCATCGTCTTGCGGCAGCTGGTGATCGCGCCGGTCGAGCTGATCGGCGCGGCCGGGATCATCTATTTCGCCCTGCCGGAAGCGGGCAATCCGGGTTTCATCGTCATTCTGGGGATTTTTCTGGCATCGTTTTCGGCAGCGCTGCTTTCGCACGCGCCGGGCGGGCTTGGCGTTCTGGAACTGGTCTTCATCGCAGCCCTGCCGGAAATGGATCCGGCCGACGTGCTGGCGGCGCTGGCTATCTTCCGGATCCTCTATCTCGTCATCCCGTTCATCATGGCGCTCGCCGTGATCCTGGTGTTCGAACGGTCCCGGTTCCTCGCCGACCGGCGCGGACCTATTCAGTAAGATCGTGACGAGGGACCGTCACGGCGCGTTGCACACGGTCGGAAGGGCCGCCTCGAGCGGTCCCTTCACTTCCTTCAGCCGCGCCGCTTCGATCTGATAGGGCGTGAACGGCGGCACCTGCAGCGACGGATTGATGATCCGCGTCACGTAGCAGCCGGCGAAGAACCGCACGCGCGCGCGTTTCTCGATCGATTTCACCGCAACCGGCACCGCCGAGTAGATGCTGCCGGCGCCGGCTTCCGTCTTCACCTTGCCAAGCTTCACTTCGACCGAAACCGTCCGCTCGTAGCCGCGTGTGAAAGCCTTGTACCCGCCGACGGGTTTCGTCTCGCCGAAATAGCCGTAGGCGCGCGCATATTCCTTGCGATTGATGGCGTTGTAGAGCGATCGAACGACAGCGGCACCATCCGAGCGATCGTCGACATAGGCGACGTTGTCCTGCGCCAGGGCTTCGGAATTCACGGTGGCGAGCGTGGAAAAGGCGAGCACAGCGGCGGACGGAAACTTCACGGCATTCCTCCTCATCGGCTTTCGGGGCAGCCAGGCGAGCACAACATCAAGGCGAAGCCATAGCAGGATTCGCCAAAACATCGATATCGCCGATCAGGCCGGCGGCAGGCCTGCCTTGCGGCGGGCAACGACGCGCTCGCGCCAGACAGTGAAGATGCCGGCCGCCACCACCAGCACCGAGCCGGCAATCATGTTGGTGGTCAGCGTTTCGCCGAAAATGCTGACGCCCATGACCGATGCGAAGACCAGTTGCAGGTATGTCAGCGGCTGGACGGCGACCGCGTCCAGCATGTCATAGGCGCGGATGAGGAAGTAATGGCTCGAGGTCCCGGTGAGGCATAGGAGCAGCATAAAGCCCCAATCCGGAGGCGATAGCGTCGCCCAGAAAAACGGACCGACAAGGCTGATCGCCACGGCGCCGACGATGCCGGTATAGAAGAAGCTCGTCATGGCCGGATCGTCGCGGCTGACCAACCGGGTGACGATGACATAGAGGGCAAAGACAAGAGCTGCCGCCAAGGGCAACAGGAACGCCGTCTCGAACAGGCCTTCCGCCGGCTTCAGGATCAGGAGGACGCCGATAAGCCCGACGGAGATGGCCAGCCATCGGCGCCAGCCGACCCGCTCGCCGAGCAGCGGCATCGACAGGAGGGCAACGAACAAGGGCGTCGCGGCGAGGATTGCCTGAGAATGCGCCAGTCCCACCAGCGTGAAAGACGTGATCACCATGACGATCTGCAGCGGCAGCAACAGCCCGCGCAGCACCTGCAGCATGGGTCTCTTGGTCGTGGCCGTCACCTTGAGCCCACCCGTTGCCCGGGCGGCGAGCACGACGGCAAACAGGGCAAAGGCCCAATAGCGGATCATCGCCACGAAGACCGGCGGATAGATGCTGCCGAGATGTTTGGAAATGCCGTCCTGGATCGCAAAGATGACGATGGCCAGCAGCGCGTAGATATAGCCGTTTGCCTTGATGCCCATGTTCGCGCCGATACACCCGAAGGACCGGCAGAACCAGTGAAATCTGCGCCGACATTCAGATGACTTCGTCAGGGCTTCAGTGATGTCCGGATATGAAAAGAGCCCCGCGCGGGAGGAGGTGCACGGGGCTCTCAAACTTGACCGGTGACTGGGAGGAGGAGTGCCACCGATCCGCATCGGGCGCCGCGGGAGGAGGTGCAGCGCTTCGATAAGTCGTATAATAATCATGCATCGCAATATTTTCAAGAGCGGATTTGCTGCGCCGCACAATCTTAATCCTAAACCATGCTGACCAACCTCCAAGGGTTGTCTTTATGAGGGATCAATAAAGTTACAGGTTGTAAACCACAACCAATGACATCTCTATTTGCGGCGTACATCTTTCTAGACATGCAGGCATTTTGTGGTTCCTTAGATGCCATTGCACCTTGGAATTGCAGGCTCTTGATGAAATTATTGCTCCAGATCCCGACCGTGATCGTCGTTCTCCTGATTCTGACGATCTGGCTTGCCGGCTTGCGGCTGGTTGTTGTGCCGCCCGGCTCATACAGGTTGACCGCGACAACCGCGCTGGTCTTTCAAGGTCACGGCTATCGGCTGCTCGATAGTCCGCAAGCAATGTGCAACCGCCCCGCCCACCCCACGCGCGACTGCGATGCCATCGCCACCAACAAGCTCGCAAAAACCGCCCTGCTGCGGCTGCCCTACAGCCAATGGCTCTACGAGTATACCGAACCGGACCGCAGTAAGCAGGCGAAGCTCATCGGCGAAACACCGCTCAGGAGTTCGATCGAGTAGAGCAACGACGTTTGATCTATCCTCCAGACTCTGGCCCGGCCTCCTGCCGGAACAAAATCGTGATTTCGAGCGGATCGCTTTGCGCGTTAGGATTTGCCCCATAAGCGAGAAGGAGAAGTTCATGAAGACGCTTCTAGTGGCAATAGCCGCCATCGGCCTGTCCGCCCCCATGGCATTTGCGGAATGCGCCTATCACGCCAAGACCAACGCAGCGATCGACACGGCAACAACGACCGCCAGCATAACGACGGAAAGCCAGCCGACATCCGAAGAAATGGTGCTCTTGAAAAAGACCGATCGTGTGGCGCAGGACGAAAAGACCGCCGAATAGCCAGAACTCTCAATACTGGACCGTAGGCGTCGGCTGTTCAGGTGGCCAACGCGTCTGTGATTGTCGTTGTCGTGTGCGCTCGCATGCCCGCAAAAATGCGCAGGCGCCCCGGATTCTCAGAGCCCCTAGTATGTAGGTGTGGCGCGATAGGTCTTTGTTGCCTGTTTTCATGTGTCTCGCCTGTCCAAACGGCCCACGGCTCTCGGGCGGGCAACATCGTGCGAACGAAGCGGCAACGCGCCGTCACACCAGATCCGGCAAGCTGTTGAAGAGCATGCATATTTTACAATCCGGTTTTTAACCCCCCCTTAAATTGCCGCATTTAAAGTTCACCGCATCGCCATGGCGGGTCGATCCATCAACTTTTCCCCGCCTTAGAGATTGCGTTTGCCACTGGGGCAAAACGACTGGGCGCCCGCGATGCGGCATGAGGGGTAAATCCAAACGGCATGGCAGCAAGCGGCAAGTCAGGACAACGGATCGAGCCTTCCTTCGGCAACAGCGCCGACGACGATGACGACGATTTTCGCATCGAGGCAAGCGATCGCGTGACCGGCGGCGGCCGCAAGCCTGCTCGTGACAAACCGGCTTCTGCGCCTAAGAAGAAAGCGCAGCGCAGCAAGCGTGGCGGATCGCGCCGCGGCTCCAGCGGCGGCGGCGGCTTCATTGGTCTCGTGCGCACCTTGTTTTACTGGTGCATCGTGCTCGGTATCTGGGGTGCCATGGGTGTCGGCGGCCTCGTGCTCTATTACGGCGCGCGCATGCCGAGCGCCGAAAGCTGGTCGATCCCCGAGCGTCCGCCCAACGTCAAGATTCTCGCCGTCAATGGCGACAACATCGCCAATCGCGGCACGACCGGCGGCGAGGCGCTGTCGCTCGAAAACATGTCGCCCTACATCCCGCAGGCGGTGATCGCCATCGAGGACCGGCGGTTCTATTCGCATTTCGGCGTCGACCCGCTCGGCCTGGCACGCGCCATGCTGACCAATGTCACCACCGGCCGGATGGTCCAGGGCGGCTCGACGCTGACCCAGCAGCTTGCCAAGAACCTGTTCCTGTCGCCGGAGCGCACGCTCGAACGCAAGGTGCAGGAAGTGCTGCTCGCCTTCTGGCTGGAGCAGAAATACTCCAAGGACCAGATCCTGGCGATGTATCTCAACCGGGTGTTCTTCGGCTCGAACGCCTATGGCGTCGAGGCTGCATCGCGGCGCTACTTCAACAAATCGGCGCGCGACGTGAACCTCGGCGAGGCGGCCCTGCTGGCTGGCCTGTTGAAGGCACCCTCACGGCTGTCGCCGGCCCGTGATCCGAAGGCGGCGGAAGAGCGCGCCCAGGTTGTTCTGGGCGCCATGCGCGAGGAAGGCTTCGTCACCGACAGCGAGATCAAGACGGCGATGTCACAGACGCCGACCAAGGCCAAAAGCTACTGGTCGGGCGCCGAGCACTACGTCGCCGACATGGTGATGGACCAGCTTCCCGGCATGATCGGCGAGGTCAAGGAAGACCTGATCGTCGATACCACCATCGACCTCAATCTGGAAAAGAAGGCGGAAGAGGCGATCAGCGCCACGCTTGACGCCGACGGCAAGAAGCTCGACGCCTCGCAGGCAGCCCTCGTGTCGATCGACGGCACCGGCGCCATCCGCGCGCTCGTCGGTGGCAAGGATTATGCCGAAAGCCAGTTCGACCGCGCCTCCAAGGCCAAGCGCCAGCCGGGCTCGGCCTTCAAACCCTTCGTCTATGCGGCAGCGCTTGAGATCGGCCGCACGCCGATGTCGATCCGCAATGACGGCCCGGTCAGGATCGGCAACTGGACGCCTGAAAATTACGACCAGAAATACCGCGGCGAGGTCACGCTCGCCGACGCGCTCGCAAACTCGCTGAACACCATCGCCGCGCAACTGGTGATGGAGGTCGGCCCTCAGAACGTGGTCAAAGTGGCACACCGTCTCGGCATCGATTCCGAGATGCAGGCCAATGCCTCGATCGCGCTCGGCACCTCGGAGGTCAGCCTGGTCGAGCTGACCTCTGCCTATGCGCCGTTCATGAACGGCGGCTTCAAGGCGACGCCGCATGTCATTCGCCGGATTTCAAAGGCCGACGGCACGGTGCTTTACGAAAACACCTACGACAACCCACCGCGTGTGCTCGACCCGGCCATCGTCAGCGAAATGAACCAGATGATGGTTCGGGTGCTGACCAACGGTACCGGCAAGAAGGCACAGCTGAAGGGCTGGGAGGCGGCCGGCAAGACCGGCACCACGCAATCCTTCCGCGACGCGCTTTTCGTCGGCTACACCTCGAACCTCACGACCGGCGTGTGGTTCGGCAATGACGACGGCAAGTCGATGAAGAAGGTCACCGGCGGCGGCCTGCCCGCCAAGGCGTGGCACGACTTCATGGTGACCGCGCATGAAGGGCTTTCGCCCTCGCCGCTGTTCGGCACCACCGGCGTTCAGCCGGTCTTCGACGACGGCGGCGCTCCACCGGTCGCGACGGGCGACATCATCTCCGGCGATCCGAACGCGTTTCCGGCGCCGCCTGTCGGCGTCGACGGCTCGATGGCCGTGCAGCAGACCCGTCCCCTGCCCGAGGGTAATGGCGGCATGGTGCCGCCGGCAGATGTCGGCGAGACCACCGGCGCCACCAAGCGCACGACACTTTTCGATATTCTGACAGGCGGTTGAGGCGGCGCAAACGGCGCCGTCCTGCCGCTTTGTTGCCCTCCCGGCCTTCGGCTAAACGCCGATTGTCCGCCGCCCGCCAATCGCAGGCTTGCTTTTGCCCCCAATCGCCCCGCAGAATGCCTTGCAGTCCGAAACGCCGGTCCTTATATACGCCGCATCGGCGCAGCCAACGCTGCGAAGAAATCCAAAGACCATCCCGTTAGGGGCTGTCTCACGAATGCCTGACCGGGTTCCGACAGTCCGCTGCAAGGAGAGAACGACATGGCTAAAGTTATTGGTATTGACTTGGGAACGACCAACTCCTGCGTCGCCGTCATGGACGGAAAAGATGCGAAGGTCATCGAAAATGCCGAGGGCGCGCGCACGACCCCCTCGATGGTGGCATTCAGCGAAGACGGCGAACGTCTCGTTGGTCAGCCGGCCAAGCGCCAGGCGGTCACCAACCCGGAAAACACGCTTTTTGCGATCAAGCGCCTGATCGGCCGGACCTTCCAGGATCCGACCACGCAAAAAGACAAGGACATGGTGCCTTACAAGATCACCAAGGCCGACAATGGCGACGCCTGGGTCGAAGCGCACGGCACGAACTACTCGCCGTCGCAGATCTCCGCCATGATCCTTCAGAAGATGAAGGAAACCGCAGAGTCCTACCTCGGTGAAAAGGTCGAAAAGGCCGTCATCACCGTTCCGGCCTACTTCAACGACGCTCAGCGCCAGGCAACCAAGGATGCCGGCAAGATCGCCGGTCTCGAAGTGCTGCGCATCATCAACGAGCCGACTGCCGCAGCCCTTGCCTACGGCCTCGACAAGAAGGACGGCAAGACGATTGCCGTTTATGACCTTGGCGGCGGCACCTTCGATATCTCGGTTCTCGAAATCGGCGATGGCGTCTTCGAAGTGAAGTCGACCAACGGCGACACTTTCCTCGGCGGCGAAGACTTCGACATGCGTCTGGTCCAGTACCTCGCTGGCGAGTTCAAGAAGGAACAGGGCATCGACCTGAAGAACGACAAGCTCGCCCTTCAGCGCCTCAAGGAAGCCGCTGAAAAGGCCAAGATCGAGCTGTCCTCATCGCAGCAGACCGAAATCAACCTGCCGTTCATCACGGCAGACGCTTCCGGTCCGAAGCACCTGACGATGAAGCTGACCCGCGCCAAGTTCGAAGCGCTTGTCGATGACCTGATCCAGCGCACCGTCGCGCCTTGCAAGGCAGCCCTCAAGGATGCCGGCGTTTCGGCTGCCGAGATCGACGAAGTCGTTCTCGTCGGCGGCATGAGCCGCATGCCGAAGGTCCAGGAAACCGTGAAGCAGCTGTTCGGCAAGGAGCCGCACAAGGGCGTGAACCCGGATGAAGTCGTCGCCATGGGTGCTGCGATCCAGGCCGGCGTTCTGCAGGGCGACGTTAAGGACGTTCTGCTGCTCGACGTGACCCCGCTATCGCTCGGCATCGAAACGCTTGGTGGCGTCTTCACCCGCCTGATCGAACGCAACACGACGATCCCGACCAAGAAGTCGCAGACCTTCTCGACCGCCGACGACAACCAGTCGGCCGTGACGATCCGCGTCTCCCAGGGCGAGCGCGAAATGGCAGCCGACAACAAGCTGCTCGGCCAGTTCGATCTCGTCGGCATTCCGCCGGCACCGCGCGGCATGCCGCAGATCGAAGTGACCTTCGACATCGACGCCAACGGCATCGTCCAGGTCTCGGCCAAGGACAAGGGTACGGGCAAGGAACACCAGATCCGCATCCAGGCATCCGGTGGCCTGTCCGACGCCGACATCGAGAAGATGGTCAAGGACGCAGAAGCCAATGCCGAAACCGACAAGAAGCGCCGCGAAGGCGTGGAAGCGAAGAACCAGGCGGAAAGCCTGATCCACTCTTCGGAAAAGTCGCTGAAGGACTACGGCGACAAGGTTTCGGAAACCGACCGCAACGCGATCTCCGACGCCATTGCCGCGCTGAAGACCGCCGTCGAGGCTTCCGAGCCGGATGCTGAAGACATCAAGGCCAAGACCAACACGCTGATGGAAGTGTCCATGAAGCTTGGTCAGGCGATCTACGAGGCCCAGCAGACGGACGCAGCCCATGCGGACGCCGCCGCTGACGCCGCCCGCGACGGCGATGTCGTCGATGCGGATTACGAAGAAGTCAACGACGAAGACGACCGCAAGCGGTCGGCCTAAGTCATTCTCTTCTAGAGACGGAAAAGCCTGGGTTCGCCCCGGGCTTTTTTGTTGCCCTTTATCCTGCAGAAGCCTGCGCCAGACGTCGCCATTCCGGGGCCGGGACTTGCTGCCCGAGGCAGGCGAAACCGCCGCCACAGGGCAAGCTCGCCAACGAGAGCGCCGCTGAAACGGGCCAGCGGGACGCAAGACCGGCAGAAACGTCATTTTTCCGACAAAAAACCGCATCTGCAGCTCGATGGGCTATGGTATCGCGCTTCAAGGTTTACTAAATCCTGTGGCAAGGTAACCAGGCAGCCGCCGGGCCCCCGCGCTGGCACGCCTTGTCAACAGGACAATCTTTGAAGAATGAAACGTGATCTTTACGAAACGCTTGGCGTTGCCAAGACCGCGGATGAGAAGGAGCTGAAGAGCGCCTTCCGCAAACTGGCGATGAAGTATCATCCGGACAAAAACCCCGGCGACGCCGCCTCGGAAAAGACCTTCAAGGAAATCAACGAAGCCTACGAGACGCTCAAGGACCCGCAGAAGCGCGCGGCCTATGATCGCTACGGCCACGCAGCCTTCGAGCAGGGCGGCATGGGCAACGGCTTTGGTGGCGGTGCCGGTGGCGCCGGCGGGTTCTCCGACATCTTCGAAGACATCTTCGGCGAGATGATGGGTGGCGGACGCCAGCGGCGTTCTTCGGGCGGCCGCGAGCGCGGCGCCGATCTGCGCTACAACATGGAAATCTCGCTGGAAGAAGCCTATTCCGGCAAGACCGCACAGATCCGGGTGCCGACCTCGATCACCTGCGACGTCTGCACCGGGTCGGGCGCCAAGCCCGGCACCAGCCCGAAGACCTGCGGCACCTGTCAGGGCTCCGGCCGCGTGCGCGCCGCCCAGGGCTTCTTCTCGATCGAACGCACCTGCCCGACCTGCGGCGGCCGCGGCCAGACGATCACCGATCCCTGCACCAAGTGCCACGGCCATGGCCGCGTCACTGAAGAGCGGACGCTCTCCGTCAACATCCCGGCCGGTATCGAAGACGGCACCCGCATTCGCCTCTCCGGCGAAGGGGAAGCGGGCGTGCGCGGCGGACCGGCGGGCGATCTCTACATCTTCCTCTCGGTCAAGCCGCATGAGTTCTACCAGCGCGATGGTGCCGATCTCTATTGCAGCGTGCCGATCTCGATGACGACGGCCGCACTCGGCGGCAAGTTCGACGTCACCACGCTCGACGGCACCAAGTCGCGCGTGACCGTGCCGGAAGGCACCCAGGCCGGCAAACAGTTCCGCCTGAAGGGCAAGGGCATGCCGGTGCTGCGCTCCAGCCAGACCGGCGATCTCTACATCCAGATGCAGATCGAAACCCCGCAGAAGCTGACCAAGCGCCAGCGCGAACTGCTGCAGGAGTTCGAGCAGATCTCGTCGAAGGACAACAATCCGGAATCCGCCGGCTTCTTTGCCCGGATGAAGGACTTCTTCGACACGCTGAGCGACTGACGCTCAGCGTCTGCCACCGGGATCACGTCATGGCCGCAAGCTGCCACAGCCCGGCCATGACGATCAGGGTACCGGCGATACGCGAAAGCATGCGGTCGCCGGGCACGACCTTTTCAGCAAGCACGAAAATCGCGATCAGCGCGATCCACAGGACGTTCATCACCCCGCCGATGAACAAAAGCGCCATCAGCGCCCAGCAGCAGCCGACACAATAAAGGCCGTGCAGCAGACCGAGCCGGCAAGCGCCGCCGGCATCGCGGCGAAAGCCGCCATGGTTCTGGATGAACAGGAACGGTGCCTGACACTGCCTCAGGCAGGCATCCTTCAGCGGCGTCCATTGATACAGCCCGACCGAGATCAGGATGACAGCGCTTAGAATACGGCTGGCGCTCGCCATCATCGGCGTCAGCAGCAGTGCTTCCTCCAGCAGCCATTGCCCGAGCGTTGCCAGAGCCGCAAACAGAATCCAGGCGGAAAGATAGCCGCCGGCAAAGAAGCCGGTGGCGGCGAATGGCTTATCGTCAAGCGCGGCCTGCCGCCCGACGCGGGCATAGAGCAGGATCATCGGCGTCGCCGAGGGCGTCATCATGCCGATCATCATCACCGCCCACATGACGAAGGCATAGGCGAAGGTTGCAGCGCTCCAGGGGCGGACGGCAACGTCGGTCATCGATGCCATGGCACCCGGCGACATGTCCATGTCGCTCCCCGTACCCATATCCATGGCAATGCCGCCACTCATAGCATCGCCTGAGGCGGGCATGATCGCCGTGGCACCCATGCTGGCTGCCAGCCAGAGGATATAGAGCCAGGTAATCCCGGTCAGTGCCAACAGCGAGATCGCGACGATCACCCGGTCGCGCCTCAGAAACGTTTCGAGCGCGGTGTCGGCCATGGGCGTCAGTGCACCACGCCGCTTTCAGTCAGATGCATGTTGGCGAAATGGGCGTGCGAATCCGGGATGGACAAGGCCAGCGGCCCCTTGGTATCGGCCCATCCGCGCCCGACCTCGCAGATATCGTATTCGAAACCCTGCGGCAGGTTGATGCGCGCGTGATGCGGGCTTCCGGTCACCGGGTTCAGGATCGGCTCGCCACGCGCCACGATCCAGCCGGGCACATTCAGCCGTGCTGTGCGGCCACTGACATCGACGTCGAAGTCGATATCGGCAAAGACCGGGTCGTGGAAGGTTTCGAAAGTGGTGGCGAACACCTGGAAGAAGGTGGCTCCCGGCTCGGTATCCTGGCCGCTCATGATGCGCAGCAGAGACTCGCGCTGCGTCGGCGTGGCGCGGATGTCGACGATCGGCACGACCTGACCCCGGCCCTCGTGAATCGCGCCGGGCCAGGCTGCGATTATACCGCATTTCAACCCGTCGAGCCGCGTTTCGCCGTGATGGCCGCTCTCGATCTCGAACCCGCCGACGGCGCAGCAATTGCCGTAGGTCGGCAGTGCATTGAACTGGCAGGGGCAGCCATAGGCGCAATTGCAGTGAATGAATTCACGACCCTTTATCGTCCATTTGACACTCGACATCGTCTCCTCCCGGATCTGATCGGTGTGGGCTCTGTTTCATTCTCTTCGAATGCACGGCGATTTATTAGAATGAAAAAATATACTCTTCTCGGCGACCGATGCCAACGCCGGAGGCGGCGCGCGCCGGGGCCGGACTTCGCCGCCGCCCGGCGCCGAACGGCGGGCGGCGGCATCAAGCAACGATCAGAGCGTGGCCATGCCACCGTCGATGATCAACTCGGCACCGACGGTAAAGGCGGCCTCGTCGGAGGCGAGAAAAACGATCGCCTTGGCGATCTCGCTTGCGTCGCCGAAGCGGCCGAGCGGGATCTGCGCGGCGATCGACGCCACGATCTCCTTGTTCTCCGCCGGCGTTGCGCCGTGACCGTCATGCAGCGGCGTCCTGATCGGTCCGGGACTGACGGCATTGACGCGAATGCCGCGGCCGATCAACTCACCCGAGAGCGTCTTGGCGAGCGACAGTAAGGCGGCCTTGCTCAGCGCATAGACGCTGGAGGTCGGCATGCCGATATGGGCATTGATCGAGGTGTTGAGCACGATCGAAGCGGGCTTCGAAAAGATTGGCAACAGCGCCTGGATCAGGAAGAACGGACCCTTGACGTTGATGTCGAGCGAGCGGTCAAAGCTGGCTTCGTCCCAGTTTTCGATCGGTTGCAGCTTGGCGATACCGGCATTGACGAAAAGAATGTCGAGCTTGCCGAAGGCGGCTTTCACCTGCTCTGCAACAGCGGCCTGGCTGGCGGCATTGCCGGCATCGGCCTCGATGATGAGGACGTCTTCGCCGAGCACCCTGCGCGCCTCGGCAATGTTCTTCGGGCTTGTGCCGGTCACGGCGACCCGTGCGCCCTCGGCGATGAACTGGCGCGCCGTCTCCAGGCCGATGCCGCTGGTGCCGCCGGTGATGAGCGCAGTCTTGTTCTGCAAACGTGACATGATGGACTTCCTTTTGTTGCGTTGGGTTGGGACCGGTCTTCTTTCCATCGACCGCCGTCCTTCGATGCCGATAGTTATGGCCGAAGATTGCCGTTCGGATTAGTCTGCCAATGGTGGAACTCGAATTCGAGAAAACCGAACGATGCTGAAGATCGAAGGAATTGCAGCCTTTGTTACCGTCGCTGAAGCCGGTTCGATCAGCGAGGCGGCGCGCCGGCTCAGGTTGTCGAAATCCGTGATCAGTGAAAGGGTGGCGGAGCTGGAGCGCAGCCTGAACGCAACGCTCCTGCATCGCACCACCCGCAAGCTGACGCTAACCGAAGACGGCATTGCCTTTCGCGAGCGCGCCATACGGATCGTCAGCGAGGTGCAGGCCGCCGCCAGCGATCTGGCCGAGCGTCGCGGCACGCTGACCGGGCCGCTGCGCATCGCCGCCCCCGTCAGCTTCGGGCATCTGCACCTCGGCCCGGCGCTCTATCCCTTTCTGGCGGCACATCCCGAAATCGAACTGACGCTCGATCTCGATGATCGCCGGGTCGATGTCGCTTCGGAAGGTTATGACGCGATCGTGCGCCATGGGGTCATCGCCGATTCACGGCTGATCGTGTGGAAACTTGCCAGCAGCCGGCGCCTGCTGGTCGCCTCGCCCGACTACCTGCGCCGCCACGGCACGCCGGCCTCGCTTGCCGAACTCAACGATCACCGTGGCATCTTCTACACCAACCGCGGCGCCTCCGACTGGCGGTTCGAGGGGCCGACTGGCTCGACCGTCATCCGCGCCCGCATGGCGCTGAGGATCAACAACGGTGACATGATCCACGATGCCGCCGTCGCCGGGCTCGGCATCGCGCTGCTGCCGGCTTTCATCTGCGGCCCAGCGGTGCGCGACGGCAGGCTTTGCGAGATCGATGTCGGTTTTCGCCCGGAACCGGAGTTCATCTACATGGCACATCCCGAGGGTCGGCGGCCCTCGGCGAAACTCAGGGCAATCGCCGAGCATCTGAAGCTGGCCTTTGGCGATCCCCCGCATTGGGATCCTTGAATCGACGAGGTTTCCGCCGCGACAGCGCTGTCGCCGCCTCGCAGTTCGCGGTGTCTCGACCGCGCCTTGCAACCGAAAATGGGATGCTTATCTCCCCTCCATGCGACACATCCTCCTCAGTTGGATCACACTCATGACGCTCGGCACCACCGCCCAGGCGGAACCTCTCTCTGCAACCGATGACGAAATCCTGGAAATCCTGACAGAGCGTATCGACGAACAGAAACAGTCGGTCGGCATCGTCGTCGGCATAACCGATGCCGGCGGACAACGCGTCGTCGCGCACGGCCGCCTGGCGAAGAACGACCCGCGCCCTGTCGATGGCAATACCGTGTTCGAGATCGGCTCGGTGACCAAGGTCTTCACCGCACTCGCGCTTGCCGACATGGTCGAACGCGGTGATCTCAGGCTCGATGCGCCTGTTTCACAACTGCTTCCGAGAAGCGTGGTCATAAAGCAGGCAGACGCTGGCAAACCGATCACGCTTAGACATCTGGCGACGCATATGTCCGGCCTGCCACGATTGCCGGACAATCTGATACCGGCTGACGATAACGATCCCTATGCCGATTATGACGTCGCCAAGCTTTACGCCTTCCTTTCCAGCCACCAGCCAATCCGGCAACCCAACGATGAGCACGAGTATTCCAACCTCGGCTATGGCCTGCTTGGCCATGGGCTCGCATTGCAGTCCGGCCTGTCCTACGAGGCGCTGGTCAGGGAGCGCATCGCGATCCCACTCGGCATGGCCGATACCGCGATCACCTCGCGTCCGGAATGGCAGGGGCGGCGAGCGACCGGACACGATGCGGGCCTGCAGTCGACCAGCGACTGGGACCTCGGAGCGCTGCAGGGGGCAGGCGCGCTGCGCTCGACCACCAATGATCTGCTCGTCTTCCTGCAGGCGGCTATGGGCAGGAAGCCCTCCCCTCTGGCGCCTGCCTTCGCCACGATGCTCGCGACGCGACTGCCGCTTGGTGACGGTGGGGCAGAACAGGCGCTCGGCTGGGTGATCTCCGGTTCCGGTGAACGGCAGATCGTCTGGCACAATGGCGGTACCGGCGGCTACCGATCGTTCGTCGGCTTCCGTCCGTCGACTGGCGTCGGCGTGGTGGTCCTGTCGAACACCGCAACGGAAGCCGGCGTCGACGATATCGGCGTGCATCTGCTCGACGGGGAGAAACCACTTCTACCCGCGCCGGTTCAGCGCGTTGCCATCACGCTCGACCCGACGGTCTACGATGCCTATGTCGGCACCTATCGCCTGGCGCCCGATTTCGATCTGACGGTTTTTCGCGACGGTAACAGGCTATTTGCACAGGCAACGGGTCAGGGACGCGTCGAAATTTTCCCGGAGGCGGAGCATCGGTTCTTTGCCAAAGTGGTCGACGCGCAGATCAGCTTCGAAGCACCCGCCGGCGCGAGATCCGCGCGGCTGACACTGCATCAAAATGGACGGGATAGCCCGGCCCCGCTCGTCAGCGACTGACGCGTCTCGAATTCGAAATGGGAGCCGCCCCCGGCAATGGGCCGGAGGCGGATGGGATCACAGAAACAGAGCAACCGCGAAGTAGGTGAGCGCCGAGATTGCCGCAGCGGCCGGCATGGTCACGAACCAGGCGATGACGATGTTGCCGGCAAGGCCCCAGCGCACAGCCGAAACGCGCTTGGCGGCGCCGACGCCGATGATGGCACCGGTGATCGTGTGGGTCGTCGATACCGGAATTCCGAGCCAGGTGGCGGCAAACAGCGTGATGGCACCGCCGGTTTCGGCGCAAAAGCCCTGCATCGGATTGAGCTTGGTGATCTTCGAGCCCATCGTGTGCACGATGCGCCAGCCGCCAAACAGCGTGCCGAGCGCGATCGCTGCCTGGCAGGTGATCACCACCCAGAACGGCACGTAGAACTCTGAACCGAGATAGCCCTGCGAGAACAGGAGCACGGCGATGATGCCCATGGTCTTCTGCGCGTCGTTGCCGCCGTGGCCGAGCGAATAGAGCGAGGCGGAGATGAACTGCATCACCCGGAATTTACGGTCGACCGCAAATGGCGTCTGGCGCACGAATATCCAGGAAACGATGAGGATCAACATCAGCGCCAGGAAGAAGCCGATCATCGGCGACATGAAGATGGCGCCAACGGTCTTGAGAAGACCGGTCCAGACGATGGCGTCGCCGCCGGTGCGGGCCAGGCCGGCGCCGACGAGACCACCGATCAGCGCATGCGAGGAGCTCGACGGGATGCCGAAGATCCAGGTCGCAATGTTCCAGAAGATCGCGCCCATCAGCGCCGCGAAGATCACCAGCGGCGTGACGATGCTGGGATCGATGATGCCCTTCCCGAGCGTCTCGGCCACATGCAGGCCGAAGAACAGGAAAGCGATGAAATTGAAGAACGCCGCCCACATGACGGCGTATTGCGGCCGCAGCACCCGGGTCGAAACGATCGTCGCGATCGAGTTGGCGGCGTCATGCAGCCCGTTGAGAAAGTCGAAGAACAACGCGATCGCGATCAGCGCGACCAGCAGCGGCAAAGCGAGCGTCGCGTCCATCAGACGTTCTCGATCACGATGCCGCTGATCTCGTTGGCGACATCCTCGAAGCGGTCGACGACCTTCTCGAGCTCGCCATAGATCTCGCTGCCGATGATGTAAGCCATCGCATTGTTGGCGCCGTGCCGGCGGAAAAGATCCTTCAGGCCCTGGTCATGCAACTCGTCGGACCGGCCTTCGATGCGCGTGATCTCTTCGGCAATGGCAATGAGCCGGCCGTGGTTGACGCCGATGCGATCGAGCAACGGAATGGCCTCGGCAATCAGATGCGCGGCCTGGACGACGATGGTGCCCATTTCCTGCATGCCCGGATCGAAAGTCTTCTGTTCGAACAGCCGGATAGTCTTGACCGTCTTGTGCATCATGTCGATGGCATCGTCCATCGACTGGATGAGATCCTTGATGTCGCCGCGATCGAACGGCGTGATGAAGGAGCGACGGACGGCGAGAAGCACGTCGCGGGTGATGTTATCAGCCTCGTCTTCAAGCGCGACGATGCGGTCGCAGTGCTTTTCAAGGTCGTTACCGCCGGCTAGAAGCTTTTCGAGCGCTTCGGCGGCACCGACGACGGTGCGCGAATGGTGGGCGAAGAGATCAAAGAAGCGGTCTTCGCGGGGAAGGAGTTTGCGGAACCAAGCCAGCATCACACATATATCCGTTCGTGGATTGTCATGCGGCTGTCATATTGTACGCAAGCCATCAAGAAAAGCGCTGAAACGCAGGGATCGTAAGGCTTTCCCCGCCGTTATCGCGCATTTTTGCCTGGAATGGCTGAGGCCGCCTTTCGTCTTGCCTTGGCGGGCGCTTTCGTCCTACTGCATGGTTTCTTAAATCGGCATCGGTTTAAGCCAAGAATTACGCAGCGCGTTTAAAGTGTTTCAGCGTCCATGCGCGTCCTTTCCGACGCGCTGTTACCGGCGCCGACGTCGAATCCGGACCCGAAATGCCCCAGAAGGTCTTTCTCAACCGCCTGAAGCTCAGCGAGTTCCGCAATTATGCGGCGCTGTCGCTGACGCTCGACCAGCGGCACATCGTGCTGACGGGCGAGAACGGCGCCGGAAAAACCAACCTGATGGAAGCGGTGTCGTTCCTGTCGCCCGGTCGCGGGCTCAGGCGTGCGGCCTACGCCGATGTCGCCCGCGTCGGCGCCAACGACGGCTTCTCGGTCTTTGCCGAAGTGGTGGGCATGGAAGGCCCGGTCGAGATCGGCACCGGCACGGCCGGGACCAGTGAGGGGCAATCGCGACGGCTGCGGCTGAACGGCACCACGGCCAGTGCAGTCGACGAACTGACCGATCATCTGCGGGTGCTGTGGCTGACGCCGGCAATGGACGGGCTCTTCACCGGGCCGTCGGCCGATCGACGCCGCTTCCTTGACCGGCTGGTGCTTTCGCTCGACCCGGAACACGGCCGGCGCGCCAGCGAATTTGACCGCGCCATGCGCAGCCGCAACCGGCTCCTCAGCGAATTTCGCCCGGATCCTGCCTGGCTCACCGCCATCGAGCGGGAAATGGCCGGGCTCGGCGTGTCGATGGCCCTGGCGCGGCAGGAAATGCTGGGACTGCTGACGGCACTCGTCGAACGAAACACCGGCGACAGTGTCTTTCCGTCCGCTCGTCTGGCGCTCTCTGGTTTCTTCGACAATGAAGGCCACAGGCCGGCCTTCGACCTTGAAGAACAATATCTGACCATGCTGCGCGAAGGCCGGCCGCGCGATGCAGCCGCCGGCCGGACGCTGGACGGACCGCACCGCAGCGACCTGTTGATCCGTCACCGCGAAAAGGACATGGAGGCCGAGCGCTGCTCGACCGGCGAACAGAAGGCACTGCTCGTCGGCCTGGTGCTTGCCCATGCGCGCCTGGTCGGCGACATGACCGGCCACGCCCCCATACTGCTGCTCGACGAGATCGCCGCGCATCTCGACATGGGCCGCCGCGCCGCCCTTTTCGATCTCGTCGACGGGCTGGGCGGTCAGGCCTTCATGACCGGGACGGACCGTGCGATGTTCGACGCGCTCGGCGAGCGCGGCCGGTTCCTGACCGTGGAGCATGGGAACGTTTCGGGATGATGGAGCCGATCATGGAAAGTGTCCGTTCATGACCAACACCAGCCTCAACCCATCGGAAATCGCCCGTTATGCGCGCCACATCATCCTTCCGGAACTGGGCGGTGCGGGACAGCAGAAGCTGAAGGCCGCGCGCGTCCTCGTCATCGGTGCCGGCGGCCTCGGCGCTCCCGTGCTGCAGTACCTGGCCGCCGCCGGCATCGGCACGCTCGGCATCGTCGACGACGACGTGGTGTCGCTGTCGAACCTGCAGCGGCAGGTGATCCACCAAACTGCGGATATCGGCCAGACAAAGGTCGACAGTGCCGAGGCGGCAATCGGCGCACTCAATCCGCATGTGACAGTCGAAACGCATGCGTTTCGCCTCGCCGCCGACAACGCCGAGACGCTGTTGCGCCAATATGACCTGGTGATCGACGGTTCGGACAATTTCGACACGCGCTATCTCGCCGCCGATACGGCGGCCGCCATCGGCATACCGCTCGTCACCGGTGCCGTCGGCCGTTTCGACGGCTCGCTCACCGTGCTGATACCCTATGAGACAGGAAAGGATGGCGAGCCGAACCCATCCTACCGCGATCTCTTTCCCGAGAAACCGCCTGCGGGCGTCGTGCCCTCCTGCGTCGAGGCCGGAATCATCGGTGCCCTCACCGGCGTCATCGGAACATTGCAGGCTATGGAAGCCATCAAGGTCATCGCCGGCATCGGCGAGCCGCTCGTCGGCCGGCTGTTGATGTATGATGCGCTGTCGGCACAGTTCAGCACCATCCGTTATCGCAGACGCAAGACCGTCAAGGCGGACTGATGCACATCATCCGGATAGACGCGGCCTTCAATCGCTACGAAGAATTGCTGGCCCTGATCCTCAACGCCTTTTCCTATATGGATGGGCGCATCGACCCGCCGTCCTCGGCCCATGTGCTGACGATCGAAGGCTTGAAGCAGAAGGCTTCGGCAGAAATCGGATTGATCGCCCTCGATGGAGCCGCATTGGCCGGCTGCATCTTCTGCAAGCCGGAGATCGACTGCCTCTATGTCGGCAAGCTTGCGGTCGCTGAGGGCTATCGGGGCAAAGGCGTTGGGCGGCTGTTGCTTGCAGGCGCCGAAGACACGGCACGCAATCGCAACCTATCCGCCCTGAGACTGCAGACGCGGATCGAACTCACCGAAAACCACAGGACGTTTGCGGCCTGGGGCTTCGTCGAAACCGGCAGGACGGCGCATCCGGGCTTTACCCGACCCACCACAATCGAGATGCGCAAGACGCTTTGATCCGTCGCCGATCAATCGCGCCCAGGCAGCACCCGGTCCGGTGGCCGATGGCCGTCGAAGAAGGTGCGGATGTTGATCACCACCTTGTCGCCCATGTCGATGCGGCCTTCGAGCGTCGCCGAACTCATATGCGGCAGCAGCACCACCTTGCCTTCGCCGGCAAGCTTGATGAGCTTGGGATTGACCGCAGGCTCGTTCTCGAAGACGTCGAGGCCGGCGCCGGCGATCTTGCCTTCGCGCAGGCACTTGATCAGCGCGGTCTCGTCGATGATGCCGCCGCGGGCGGTGTTGACGATGTAGCTTTCGGGGCGCATCAGCGCCAGGCGACGGGCCGAAAGCAGGTGGTAGGTCGCCGGCGTCGAGGGGCAATTGACCGAGACGATATCGACGCGGGCGAGCATCTGGTCGAGGCTGTCCCAATAGGTGGCTTCCAGCATTTCCTCGGTCTCGACCTTGACCCGGTGCCGGTTGTGATAGTGGATCGACAGGCCGAAGGCCTTGGCGCGGCGCGCGACCGCGGTGCCGATCCGGCCCATGCCGACGATGCCGATGCGCTTGCCGGCAATGCGGCGGCCGAGCATCCAGGTCGGCGACCAGCCGGCCCATTCGCCCTTGCGATCGGTCAGGATCTGCGCACCTTCCGCAAGGCGGCGCGGAACGGCGAGAATCAGCGCCATCGCCATGTCCGCGGTGTCCTCGGTCAGGACGTTCGGCGTATTGGTGACGGTGATGCCCTTGCGGGCGGCGGCATCGACATCGATGTTGTCGACACCGTTGGAGAAGCTCGCGATCAGCTTCAGTTGCGGTCCGGCCTGCTCGATCAGCGCCGCATCGATACGGTCGGTCACGGTCGGCACAAGCACGTCGGCGCGCTTCACTGCCGCCACAAGCTCCGGTTGGCTGCGCGGCGTATCGTCGATGTTGAGCTCGGCGTCGAACAGCTCGCGCATGCGGGTTTCGACGATATCCGGCAGTTTCCGGGTGATGTAGACCTTGGGCTTCTTCTTGCTTGTCATTGCTGCGATGGGCCTCGTTGACGGGTCCTTAACCAAGTTGGGTGATACTTTCTCCCTGTAGCCGCAATTTCTACCAGACCCGGTCGGGAAGACAAACAAAACTCGCTGCGTCGTCCCCGCGATTTACGCCCCGGCCAAGCGCCCTGGGTGAACTGCGCCTGCAAGTTGCCACGGAAAATGAGCTTCGTCATGCGTCACGTCATTTCCAAACTCTCGTTCGCGTTGATCGCCGCCCTCATCGGCGCGGTCATCACGGCTTCGGGCGCCCATGCCCAGGCCGCCAAGGGAGCCAGCGGGTTGCCGCTGCCGCGATTCGTCAGCCTCAAGGCCAAGAGCGTCAATCTGCGCATCGGCCCAAGCGTCGACTATGCGGTGGCGTTCCGTTACCTCAGACCCGGCGTACCGGTGGAAATCATCCAGGAATACGACAACTGGCGCCGCATCCGCGATGCCGACGGTACCGAAGGCTGGGTGAACCAGGCGCTTCTGTCGGGCGACCGCACCGCCGTCACCGCGCCATGGATGCGCGGCAAGGGTGAAGGCGTGTTCGTCAACCTGCGCCGCGAACCACAGAGCACGGCGTCGATCGTCGCGCGCATGGAGCCTGGTGTCGTCATCCGTGTGGGTGAATGCAACGGCGACTGGTGCCACATCGAGACCCAGGGCGTCGACGGCTGGATCGTCCAGAGCGAGATCTGGGGCGCCTATCCGGGCGAAGCCTTCAAGTAAAGGCTCGCCTCTTTCGACAGGGTTGAAAAGGTTACGGCATGATTCCTCAGATCGGGTTCGATTTAAGGAATCATGCCGTAAGTCTTGAAGCGCGATAGCGCCCTTGGCGCGTCAGGTTTGGCGCGCGCTGTAGCTTGCCTCAGGCGAGCTCGGCCTGTTTGGCGGCCGCCGCAAGCGAAACCATCGGCCGCGGGCCGATCTGGCCGATGACGATACCGGCTGCGAGATTGCCGAGCTTGCTGCAATCCTCGAGCGACCGACCGGTCGTATATCCGTGGAGAAAGCCGGCCGCGTAAAGATCGCCCGCACCTGTTGTGTCGACGACCTGCGCAAGCGGCGTCGCACCGACGCGCACGCGTTCTGCGCCGCGCACGACGACGGAGCCTTCCTCGCTCAAGGTGACGGCTGCGAGCTTGCAATCCTTCGACAGCTTTTCCAGCGCCAGATCGAAGTCCTCGGTCTCGTAAAGTGCGAGCGCTTCCTGCTTGTTGGCAAAAACGATATCGACCGTGCCGGAGCGCATCAGCTCGAGAAACTCGTCGCGGTAGCGATGGACGCAGAAACTGTCCGACAGCGTCATGGCGGTTTCGCGACCGTTTGCATGGGCGATCTTGGCGGCCTCGCGGATGGCATCCTTGGCGCGCGGCGGATCCCAGAGGTAGCCTTCGAAGTAAGTGACCTTGGCCTGCGCGACGACGTCGGCTTCCACGTCCTCCGGGCCAAGCTCGACACAGGCGCCGAGATAGGTGTTCATCGAGCGCTCACCGTCCTCGGTCACGAAGATCATCGAGCGCGCTGTCGGAGGCACGGTTTCGAGCGGCTTGGTCTGGAAATAGACGCCCTGGGCGCGAATGTCGTGGGCAAAGATCTCGCCGAGCTGGTCGTTGGTCGTCTTGCCGAAATAGGCAGCGCGTCCGCCAAGGCTGGCGACGCCGGCTGCCGTGTTGCCGGCGCTGCCGCCCGAAGCTTCGACGGCAGGGCCCATGCGCGAGTACAACAGCTCGGCCCGGTCGGCATCGATGAGGTTCATCGCGCCCTTGATGATGCCGTTTTCGCTCAGAAAGCCGTCATCGCAGCGCGCAATGATATCCACGATCGCATTGCCGATCGTCAGCACGTCGTATTTTGTCATGAACTCCGTCCAGTTTCCCTAGTGGCCGGTGTTCGTTAATAGCGGTTTTCCAGCCATTTGGAAGACAAAACACACGCTCGCCGCGATCATTCCGCGGGAAGCGCGCTTGCGTCATAGGCGGCCGCAAACTCCGCACTCGGCGGGATCGGCTTGATGACGTCGATCAGGACGCCGTTGGGATCGGCGGTGATGAAATGGCGCTGGCCGAAATCCTCGTCGCAAATCGCCTTCAGGATCGGCAGGCCGGCTGCCTGGCAATCGGCATAGACCGCATCGGGATCCTCGACCTCGAAGTTGAGGAGCAGTCCGCGGACGGGTGCGCGACCCTCTTCCGGGATCGTTTCATGGCGATAGTCGAGAACAGCCAAGTTAACCGTCTCGGATTCGATCGACTGCAGATGGACGTACCAATCGCTGGTAAACAGCGCCTGGAAGCGAAAATTGGTGACGTAGAAGTCCGCGGTTGTCGCAACGTCCGACGTCATGATGACCGGATAGTAGCTCGTCGATTTCATGGCTTTTCCTCGGGTTCGCATTATCATACAATCTGCATGTATTTATCGAATTAACATACAGGCTGAATGTATGCAAACGGAATCGCCCCGCCGCTCCAACCGCGAGCGCTCCGACACGACCCGCGGCGCCATACTCGATGCGGCCCATGGTCTCTTCGTCGAGCGAGGATATGCGGAGACATCAACGCCCGACATCGTGGCAGCCGCCGGCATGACGCGTGGGGCGCTCTACCATCATTTCGAGGATAAGAAGGCGCTCTTTCGCGCTGTTGCCGATCGGGAGGCCGGTGCGGTAGCGGCAAGGATCGAGAGGGCGACCATCGATGACCTGACGCCGCGCGAGGCGCTGATAACAGGCGCAAGAGCGTTCTTTGACGCCATGGCAGAACCAGGCCGGATCCGCATTCTGCTCCTCGACGGCCCGGCCGTGCTCGGCACCCGCGAAATGGCTGCAATCGATGCGGCCAATGCCCAGAGGACGCTGGAAGACGGTCTGGCGGAAGCAATGGCCCCGAAGGTCGTTGACCGGGACGCATTGGCTGCAACAGCAACACTCCTGTCGGCGGCTTTTGATCGTGCGGCATTGGAGATTGCCGAAGGCGCTCCGACGAACCTCTACGTTGAAGCGATCAGCCACCTGATCGACGGACTGATTTCCGCCTGAACCCGCCTAGGGCCGATGGCGCACTCAGTCACACGGAGCAGATCAGCCAGCCACCGGAAGAACCTGTTGCGGCAACTCGACGAGCGGTGCCGGGATATCGCAGGTCTTTTCCGGTGACTTGCAGATATCGGCAATAACGCAGCGCTCGCATTCCGGTTTGCGCGCCTTGCAGCAATAGCGGCCATGCAGGATCAGCCAGTGGTGCGCGTGGTAGAGATATTCGTCGGGAATGATGCGCGAGAGCTTTGCCTCGACCTCGTCCGGGGTCTTGCCCGGCGCCAGACAGAGCCGGTTGGCGATGCGCAGGATGTGGGTGTCGACGGCGATAGTCGCCTGGCCGAAGGCCATGGATAGCACGACATTGGCGGTCTTTCGTCCCACGCCCGGCAACGTCACCAGTTCTTCGCGCGTGTGCGGCACCTCGCCGCCGAAATCGGTGATCAGCTTTTCGCTGAGCGCGATGACGTTCCTCGCCTTGTTGCGGAAAAGCCCGATGGTCTTGATGTGATCGCGGACCTTTTCCTCACCGAGCGCCAGCATCTTTTCCGGCGTGTCGGCAATGGCGAAGAGCGCGCGCGTCGCCCGGTTGACGCCGGCGTCCGTCGCCTGCGCCGACAGGGCGACGGCCACCACCAGAGTGAAAGGATTGACGTGCTCCAGCTCCCCCTTCGGCTCCGGCCGCTGGATCGAAAAGCGCCGGAAAATCTCGGAGATTTCCTCACGGCTGTAGAGGCCCGTCGTTCGCGGAGTGCGGCGGCTCGACGGCGGCTTCTTTTTCGCAGGTTTGCCCGGCAATTTTGGCTTCACGTTTTTCATGATGCATCTATAGTCAATGGTCATGACTGATGGCAACGACGAGAAGTTTGCCGGCGAAGAGCCGGCGTTCAGCGCCGAACTGACCCCTTACCGTTCGCTCGGCTTCAAGGGGTTCAAGGTGTTTTTCCTGATCGCCGGGCTGCTCAGCCTGGTGCATGCGGTCGTGTTCATGGTGATCGGCGCCTGGCCGATCGTGTTCTTCTTCGGGCTGGATTTCGCGCTTCTGTTTGGCGCTTTCTGGCTGAACTACCGCTCGGCGCGTGCTCGCGAAGAAGTGCGCGTTTCACGCACCGACGTTTCGGTGCGCAAGTTCGCGCCATCGGGCCGGATGACCGAGCATCGCTTCAATCCGTTCTGGGCGCGCTTCAAGATTGCGCGACACCAGGAGATCGGCATCGTCTCGATGAGTGTCAGTGACGGCGGCAACCGGACGGACATCGGGTCCTTCCTCAACCGCGACGACCGTGAAACCTTCGCCACAGCGTTTTCCGGGGCGCTTGCCACCGTGCGTCGCCGCTGACGCAGCGCCAACAAGTTTCGGGTGGCAACGGCACTGCCAGCATGATTACCTGTGTCAAGACAGGAGATGACCGATGAACATAGCGACAACCCTCCCCGCCGACATCACGCCTGATGGCACCGATTACGACACGGTGAGAAATGTGATCGAGATGCTCACCGAAGAGTATCGCGAACAGCCTTCGCTCGACGCAATCGCCCGCAGGCTCAAACAATCGCCGACGCAATTGCAGAAGGTCTTTACCCGTTGGGCCGGGCTGTCGCCGAAGGCTTTCCTGCAGGCAGTCACCCTCGACCACGCCAAGCGGCTGTTGCGCCAGGAAGACATGCCGCTGTTGGAGACCAGCATCGAGGTCGGGCTATCCGGCCCGAGCCGGCTGCACGATCTCTTCGTGACCCATGAAGCGATGTCGCCGGGCGAGTGGAAGGCGCGCGGCGCCGGCCTGACCATCCGTTATGGCTACCACCCCTCGCCCTTTGGCACGGCGCTGGTGATGATCACCGACCGCGGCCTGGCCGGCCTTGCCTTTGCCGATGGCGGCGGTGAGCAGGAGAGTTTCGAGGACATGGCGCATCGCTGGCCGAACGCCGCTTACGTCGAGGACAGTGCGGCGACGGCGCAATATGCCGCCCGCATTTTCGACCCGGAACGCTGGTGCTCCGACCAGCCGTTGCGCATCTTCCTAATCGGCACTGACTTCCAGATCCGGGTCTGGCAGGCGCTGTTGAAGATCCCGCTCGGGCGCGCCACCACCTATTCGACCATCGCCGGCGAGATCGGTCAGCCGACCGCCTCACGCGCAGTCGGAGCGGCTGTCGGCGCCAACCCGATCTCCTTCGTCGTTCCCTGCCACCGGGCGGTCGGCAAGAGCGGCGCTCTCACCGGCTATCACTGGGGATTGACGCGCAAGCGCGCGATCCTCGGATGGGAAGCAGGCAAAGCCTGAAAACGAAAAAGGGGCGACAGGCGCCCCTTTCATTTGTCATCGCAGGCGCGGCTTAGTGCGCGGCCGACATATCGCCCAGCACTTCCTTGGAAGCAACCGTCGAATTGGCGTTGAGCATGTAGACCATCGGAACGCCAGTCGCGAGATTGAGCTTCAAAATTTCTTCCTTGGTCAAACGGTCGAGAACCATGACCAGCGAACGCAGCGAGTTGCCGTGCGCGGCGACGAGAACCTTCTCGCCGGCCAGCACGCGCGGCAGAATTTCCGTCAGGTAATAGGGCCATACGCGGGCGCCGGTGTCGCGCAGGCTTTCGCCGCCCGGCGGCGGAATGTCGTAGGAACGGCGCCAGATATGCACCTGCTCTTCGCCCCATTTTTCGCGCGCATCATCCTTGTTGAGACCGGAGAGATCGCCATAGTCGCGCTCGTTCAGCGCTTGATCGCGGATCGTTTCCAGCGACGGCTGGCCGACGGCATCGAGCACGAACTGGCACGTGCGCTGGGCGCGGATCAGCGATGAGGTGAAGGCGATGTCGAACTTGATGCCGTAGTCGGCAAGCGCCTGGCCGCCGGCCTTGGCTTCCTCGACGCCAAGCTCAGTCAGGTCAGGATCACGCCAGCCGGTGAACAGGTTCTTCAGGTTCCAGTCGCTCTGGCCATGCCGGACGAGGACGAGGGTGCCGCTCATATGATTTCCCCTTGAGATGATAGAGATGGTGTCAGTCGAGCCCGAGAACATCGAGCATGGAGTAGAAGCCGGGTTTCTGGTCGCGCGCCCAAAGGGCAGCGGTCACGGCGCCGCGTGCGAAGATCGAGCGGTCGGTGGCGCTGTGAGACAGGGTCACCTGTTCGCCTTCACCGGCAAGAATGACCGAGTGTTCGCCGATCACCGAACCGCCACGCAGCGTCGCAAAGCCGATTGTGCCTTGCGGACGGGCGCCGGTGTGACCGTCGCGGACACGCACGGAATGTTCCGAAAGCGCGATGCTTCGCCCCTTCGCCGCCGCTTCGCCCAAAAGCAATGCTGTCCCGGAAGGGGCGTCCACCTTGTGCTTGTGATGCATCTCGAGGATCTCGATGTCCCAGGCAGCGGGCCCTAGAGCGCGCGCCGCCTTCTCCGTCAGCACGCCGAGAAGGTTGACGCCGAGGCTCATATTGCCCGATTTGACGATGCGGGCATGACGTGCGGCGGCACGGATCTTCGCGTCGTCGTCCGCTCCACAGCCGGTGGTGCCGATGACATGCACGATGCGTGCCTGCGCGGCGAGGCCGGCAAATTCGACAGTGCCGGCGGGCGAGGTGAAATCGAGCACGCCTTCGGCTTCGACGAAGGCTTCGAGCGGCTTGTCGGCGACCGCGATGCCGATCGGCCCGAGACCGGCGATCTCGCCGGCGTCACGACCGATGAAAGGCGAACCCGGACGTTCCACCGCCGCATGCAGGCGGACGCCGTCCATGCCATGAACCATACGGATCAGCGTCTGGCCCATGCGGCCGGCCGCGCCGACGACCACAAGATTCATGTCCGTTGTGCTCATCGGCGATTTTCCTTCCTGCTCATGATTAGATTTCGGGGTCGAGCAACGCCTCAGGGGCTTTGCCCTGGAGATTGTGCAGGCGCGCGTAGAGGCCGTCCTGGCGGTTTGACAGATCCTTGTGCGTGCCCTCCTCGACAACAAGGCCATCCTTCATGACGATGATCTTGTCGGCATTGACGACCGTCGAAAGCCGGTGGGCGATGACGATCACCGTGCGTCCATGCATCGCCTCGTCGAGCGCCTTTTGTACGGCCGCCTCAGACTCGGTGTCGAGCGCTGAAGTGGCCTCGTCGAGCAGCAGGATCGGCGCATTGCGCACGAGTGCGCGGGCGATCGACAGGCGCTGCCTCTGGCCGCCGGACATCGTCACCCCGTTCTCGCCGACCGGAGTGTCATAACCCTGCGGTTGGGTCAGAATGAAATCATGCGCATAGGCGAGACGGGCGGCTTCCTCGATTTCCGCATCGGTCGCATCCGGGCGGCCGTAACGGATGTTGTCGCGGATCGAGCCTTCGAAAAGGTAAGGCTGCTGCGAGACATAGGCGATGCCGTTGCGCAGCGACTGCTTGGTCACGTCGGCTATGTCCTGTCCGTCGATCAGGATCTGGCCGGAGGCCGGATCATAGAACCGTGGAACGAGGCTGATAACCGTCGACTTTCCGGCCCCGGACGGACCGACGAGAGCAGTGGTCTTGCCACCTTCGGCGACGAAGCTGACCCCCTTGAGGATTTCATCGCCATAGGCGTAGCGGAAACGCACATCGCGCAGCTCGACGGTTGCGCCATCAAAGGTGAGTTGCTTTGCACCCGGCTTGTCGCGCTGATGCGGAACGGTATCGAGGATCTCGTAGACCATGCGGGCATTGACCGCAGCGCGCTCCAGCGACACCTGAAGGCGGGCCAGTCGCCGCGCCGGGTCATAGGCCATCAGCAGGGCGACGACGAAAGCGAAGAAGGCACCTGGCGGAACATCGTTGTAGATTGCGCGAAACGCGGAATAGGCAAGCACGCTCGAAATGGCCAGGCCCGCAAAAGTCTCGGTCATCGGCGCCGTGCGTTCGCTCAGGCGAGCAATCCGGTTGGCACGATTTTCGGCGCGATCGACGATCGCGTCGACCTTGCCGCGCAGTTCGCCTTCCATCGTGAAGGCCTTGACGATGGAAATCCCCTGGATCGTCTCCTGCATCGCACCGAGGACACGGCTGTTCACATCGATGGCTTCGCGGGTCGCAGAGCGCAGCCGCTTGGAGACATACCGCAGGCCCAAAAGCAAAGGCGGCGCCGTCACAAACACGATGATCGACAGCAGCCAGTCCTTGACGAACATGACACCGATCAGGCCGACCAGGGTCAACAGATCGCGGGCGATCGACGTCACCGTCAGATTGAGCACGTCACGGATGCCGCTGACGTTCTGGCTGATCTGGGCCGCAAGCTGTGCCGATCGTTGCTCGCTGAAATAGCCGACGCTGAGCGCCATCAGATGCGCGTAGAGCCGCTTCTGGTACCTTGCGACGATATTGTTGCCGATCTTCGACAAGGCGACGGCCTGGCCGTAGGTGGCAAAGCCGCGCAGCACGAAAGCGCCAAAGATCGAGCCGCAGACCAGCAACACGATGCTCGCGTTCTTGTTGGCAAAGGCCTCATTGATCACGGTCTCCATGATCGAGGCGGTAAAGCCCGTGGTCGCGGCGACGACAGCCAGGCAGGCAATAGCAAAGAGATAGCCGCGGATGTGATCGCGACCGTTTTCTGCAATGACTCGCTTCAGGATTCCGGTGATGGTGTCGGAATCGACTGCATGCTGTTTTTTATCTTTAGCGCTCAAAAAGCCTGTCTTCCCTGAGCCTGTGCGGTGCGTCGGACGCCGACGCAACCTTTCCCGGGCTCTATAGTGGTTTGATGCGGCTTTGGCGAGTCTTTGCGCGATCCGGCGGCTTCAGCTTCTCCAGCGCCGTCCCTCTGTTGCAACACCGAAGTCTCTCGGCGTGCGCGCGAAAGCCGCCAAACCGGAAAGTGCCGCCATCGGATGGATGACCGCGAAGGTCGGAATTGTCCTCATCAGAGCGGAGTGCGGCGCCTTGTCTTCGAAGGCGGCGCGGAATTCCGGTTTTTGCAGCGCCGGCAAAATCTTCTGCGAAATGCCTCCGGCCAGGAAGACGCCGCCGCGGGCCATGAAGATCAGCGCCATGTCGCCGGCCACGCGGCCGAGATAGGTCGAAAACAACGAGATGGTCTCGACGGCAGCAGCGTCGTTGCCGGACAGCGCGCCTGTCGTCACCTCGGCCGGATCCTTCATCACCGGCTCTTCGCCATTGGCGGCGCAAACGGCGCGATAGAGGTTCATGATGCCGCGACCGCAGAGGATCTGCTCGCCGGCCATGCGCCCTTCGATCGGCTCCAGGAAAGGCCAGATCTGGAAGTCGCGCTCCGTGCGCGGACCAATATCGACGTGGCCGCCTTCGCCTGGAACCGGAAACCAGGTGTGTTGCGCAAAGACCAGGCCGCCCACCCCGAGCCCGGTACCTGGGCCGAGAACGACGCGGGAGGTCAGAGGGCGGACGCTGCCGCCGCCGATCTGCACCAGATCTTCAGCAGCCGGAGCAGCGACGGCCAGTGCCTGCGCCTCGAAATCGTTGATGATCAGGACGTCCTCAAGGCCAAGGCTTTCGAGCATGTCCTTCGGGCGCAACACCCAGCCTGCATTGGTCAGCGGGATCTCATCGCCCTTGATCGGACCGGCGACGGCGAGGATTGCCGAACGCGGCTGGACGGACGTCTTGTCGAGGATACTCTTCTGCAGCGCTTCCTCGATCGTCTCGAAATCGCCTGTCTTGATCGGTGGCAGTTGCTTCGGCTCGGCAAAGGCGTCGAGCAGCAAGGCGAAGCGCGCATTGGTGCCGCCGATATCGCCGATCAGGATCGGAAAGGAAAAGCTGTTGTCACTCGCACCTGGCATCGCACTGTCCATCCTGATCGTCGCCGTGAAGTTTCGAATTCTCTG
The DNA here is from genome assembly GCF_002002725.1 of Sinorhizobium sp. A49. Classification (GTDB taxonomy): domain Bacteria; phylum Pseudomonadota; class Alphaproteobacteria; order Rhizobiales; family Rhizobiaceae; genus Ensifer. Next base: position 111,501 of record NZ_MUNW01000035.1, read on the forward strand.
CAGCGCCGCGCGTCAATGACGCGCAAAGGACGCTGCAGCACTTAAACTTGCTGCATGATTAGCAGTTGTGGTTGAAGTCGATCAACTGCTCGGCCGTGGCGCGATTGAGCGCCATCGGGATGTCATAGACGATCGCAAGTCGCATCAGCGCCTTGACGTCGACATCATGCGGCATGGCCGTCAGCGGATCGACGAAGAAGATCAGAAGATCAATATCGCCGGTTGCGATCAAAGCGCCGATCTGCTGATCGCCGCCGAGCGGACCGCTTTTCAGGCGCGTAATATCGAGACCGGGGCAGATATCGAGGACACGGCCGCCTGTCGTGCCGGTGGCGACGATCTTCCACTGCGCAAACACTGCTTCGTTTGCCTTGGCAAAGGCGGCAAGATCGTCCTTCTTCTGATCGTGCGCGATCAGGGCCACGCATTTCCGATCCGCCATGCCATCTCCCCGCGATCAAATTTAAATCGATTTGATCGCGGTATACATGAGCGTAACAGGATTGAAAAGCCGCAAGCCAGGACGCCTATTGCAGCGTCGGACGCGGCAGCGGCACCGGCACGTCCGATGGCGGCAAATCGCTTGCGGCATTGCCGATAACCTGCTCGATGCCTTGCTCGGCAGGCGCTGGCGCCGCGGCACGATAGGCCATGCCAAAGGTCGCATCCTGCTCGGAGGCCGGTGACGGTCCGTTCAGCACCAACGTGCACGCCTTCGGCAGGTCGGCCATGGTTGTCAGACGGGGCTTCACCGGCTTTTCGCCAGGCTTTTTCTTCGGCTTTGCCCAGGGCTCATCGGTGAACCACCAGGCCAGCGACTTGTCGCAGCCATCGCCGGCCGGAACGGCCGCCTGGTCCTTGCAGGTCGACGCCCCCTCGGGGCACTTGATGCGGATGTGGAAATGGTAGTCGTGGCCATAGATCGGCCTGACCTTGCCCAGCGCCGAGCGGTCGCCGTTCCAGGTGTCGCAGAGCTTCTTCTTGATGGCCGGATTGACGAAGACCCGCTCGACCTGAGGGTAGCTTGCCGCCAGCATGATCAGCCGTGCATGCGCCGGCGTCCAGATCGACGGATCGACGGTCAGAAACTTGTTCTTTTGCAGCATCGACGTCGCGGAGATGTCTTCGCGCTCGCGGCCGGTCAGCGTCCTCTGCGGCATCGGGGTGAGCCAGATATCGGCATCGAGACCGATCTGGTGCGAGGCGTGACCGGACAGCATCGGGCCGCCGCGCGGCTGCGAGATATCGCCGAGGAGCAGACCGGGCCAGCCGACCTTTTCGGCAGCATCGTGGGAGAACTGCTCGATCAGCGCGATCATTTGGGGATGGCCCCAGCGACGGTTGCGCGACAACCGCATCGCCTGCCAGGTCGGGCCATCCGTCGGGATGGCCACGCCGCCAGCAAGGCAACCCTTCGCGTAGAAACCGTAGGACGAGGGCGCCATCTGCGCCGGCAGTGATTTAGCGCCAAAGAGCGCCTTGGCCGGCGTATCTTCTGCGCTGGCAACATCGGCGATCAAGACGCTCGTTCCGAACAAAAGCGCCAGAAGCGCCGAGCCACAGCGTCGTATTGCAGCAACCATGTCCAATTCCGTTCCGTTCATTCCCCAACGGCGAACCGCACCGGCAGTGGGTGCGAGATGCCCGATATCCCCTGATCCTAAGGTGCTGCCTTTGCCTCAGCCTTGCGGATCACCGGGATGTGACGCAAAAATTTCGCCTGATTTGCGGCGGCGCCTGTCATTTGGCCCGATTTCGCCTATTCTCTCGCAAAAGAACGTTGAAATATAAGGGGTACCGGCTGGATGCCAAACTTCTGCAGGACCGTAAAACCTGGCATGGCGGCGTCGTTTCTGACAGCGGCGCTTCTTTTCCTTCCTCCTGCATCGCATGCTGAAGAACAGCCGGTCTGGCGCAATGGCACGTCGTCGATCGGCGAGCCCAAACACAAGGACGGCTTCGCCCGCTTCGACTACGTCAATCCGGATGCCCCGAAAGGCGGAGAATTGCAGCTGTCGGAGACCGGCACGTTCGACACGTTCAACCCCATCCTCGCCAAAGGCGAAGCGGCGACCGGCGTTTCCTCCCTTGTCTTCGATACGCTCTTGAAATCCGCCGAGGATGAAATCACCACCGCATACGGCCTGCTTGCCGAGGGCGTGTCCTATCCCGACGATATCTCGTCAGCCACGTTTCGCCTGCGCGCTGAGGCCAAGTGGGCGGATGGCATGCCGGTAACGCCTGAGGATGTCATCTATTCCCTCAACATGGTGAAGGAGCACAATCCGCTCTTGTCGAACTATTACCGCCATGTGGTTTCGGCGGAAAAGACCGGCGAGCGCGACGTTACCTTCCGCTTCGACGAGAAGAACAACCACGAATTGCCGAACATTCTCGGTCAGTTCCCGATCGTTCCGAAGCATTGGTGGGAAGGACAGGACGCCAAGGGCAACAAGCGTGATATCGCCCGCACGACGCTGGAGCCAGTCATGGGTTCCGGCCCCTACAGGATCGCTTCTTTCCAGCCGGGCGGCTCGATCCGCTTCGAGCTCAGGGACGACTATTGGGGCAAGAACCTCAACGTCAATGTCGGACAGCACAATTTCCGCACGATCAACTACGCGTTCTTCGGCGACAGGAACGTGCAGTTCGAGGCCTTCCGCGCCGGCAATGTCGATTTCTACCAGGACAGTAGCGCAAGCCATTGGGCGACAGCCTATGACTTTCCGGCCATGAAGGACGGCCGCGTGATCCGCGAGGAGATCGAGAATCCATTGCGCGCAACCGGGATCATGCAGGCACTGGTGCCGAACATGCGCCGCGAGAAATTTAGGGATCAGCGGGTGCGCGAGGCGCTGAACTACGCCTTCGACTTCGAGGATCTGAACCGCAATCTCGCCTATAACGCCTATCAGCGCGTCGACAGCTATTTCTGGGGCACCGAGCTTGCCTCCTCCAACCTTCCCGAAGGCCGTGAAAAGGAAATCCTGGAGGAACTGAAGGACAAGGTTCCGCCCGAAGTCTTCACCACGCCCTATACCAACCCCATCAATGGCGACCCGCAGAAGGTGCGCACCAACTTGCGCAAGGCGCTCGACCTGTTCAAGGAGGCGGGCTACGAACTCAAGGGCAACCGGTTGGTGAACACCAAGACCGGCGAACCCTTCTCCTTCGAGCTGCTTCTGTCCAATCCGTCCTTCGAGCGCACGGTCACGCCGTTCATCAACAGCGTCAAGAAGATTGGCATCGATGCCCGCATCCGCACCGTCGACGATTCGCAATACACCAATCGCGTCAGAAGCTTCGACTATGACATGATCTACGGCATCTGGGCGCAAACACTGGTGCCCGGCAACGAACAGATCGATTACTGGGGTTCGGGCTCGGTCGACCAGCCGGGATCGAGAAACTATGTCGGCATTGCCGATCCGGCGATCGACGAGTTGATCCGCAGGATAATCTTCGCACCAAACCGCGAAGAGCTGGTAGCGACGACACGGGCGCTCGACCGCGTCCTGCTCGCCCATCACTATGTCGTGCCGCTGTTCTACTCCAAGGCGATCCGCGTCGCCTACTGGAACCACCTCGCCCACCTTAAGGAGTTGCCCTATTACGGCACCGGCTTCCCGGACGCTTGGTGGTCGAAAAACGCCACGGCCAAATGAAGCCCTTGCGCTCCGAAGCCGTCTCGATTCCAAATGCAAAAAACGAATCACTGAAAACGAATATAGGCCCGGCTTGGGCCTGGAAGCCGCAAGGAGACGTGAGGATTGAAACACAATAGGGCGCACGCCGACGCTTCGCGGGTCCGGGCCACCGGCAACACGTCGATCGAGAGGCTGGCCTGATGGGTGCCTATATCCTGCGTCGCCTGCTTCTGATGATCCCGACGATCGTCGGCATCATGGCGATTTCCTTCACCGTCATCCAATTCGCACCGGGCGGACCGGTCGAACAGGTGATCTCCGACCTGACGAACGCCGGCGGCTCGGACCGCCTCAGCGGCAGCGGCGGCGACCTGATGCAGGCCGGTGGCGAACAGGGCGGCCAGTACCGCGGTGCCCAGGGGCTCGACCCGGAATTCATCGCCAAGCTCGAAAAGCAGTTCGGCTTCGACAAGCCGCCGCTCGAACGCTTCGGCACGATGATGTGGGACTATATCCGCTTCGATTTCGGCGAGAGCTTCTTCCGCAACACCTCGGTCATCGATCTCATCAAGGAGAAGATGCCGGTCTCGATCTCGCTCGGGGTTTGGATCCTCCTGTTCTCCTACGCGATTTCGATCCCGCTCGGCATCAAGAAGGCGGTGTCTGATGGATCGACCTTCGACGTGTGGACATCCGGAATCATCATCGTCGGCTATGCCGTTCCGAGCTTCCTTTTCGGCATCCTCCTGATCGTCGTCTTTGCCGGCGGATCGTTCCTCGACTGGTTTCCGCTGCGCGGCATCGTCTCGGATAATTTCTGGCAGTTGCCCTGGTGGCAGAAGATCCTCGACTATTTCTGGCATATGACACTGCCGCTGATCACGCTCCTGCTTTCGGCTTTTGCAACGACGACGCTGCTGACCAAAAATTCGTTCATCGACGAGATCAAGAAGCAATATGTCACGACGGCACGCGCCAAGGGTCTGAACGACCGTCAGGTGCTCTACGGCCACGTCTTCCGCAACGCGATGCTGATCATCATCGCCGGGTTCCCGAGCGCCTTCATTTCGGCCTTCTTCACCGGTTCGCTGTTGATCGAGTACATCTTCTCGCTCGATGGCCTCGGCCGGCTCGGTTATGATTCCGTCGTCAAGCGCGACTATCCGATCGTCTTTGCGACGCTGTTCATCTTCTCGCTGATGGGACTGGTCGTCAGCCTGCTCTCCGACCTGATCTATACCTGGGTCGATCCGCGTATCGACTTCGAGCGGAGGGACGTGTGATGAACACCGTCACCACTGCCCCTGCACAGGCTGCCGCTCCACCGCGCGGCTGGCTATCACCGGTGAACAAACGGCGATGGCAGAATTTCAAGGCGAACCGGCGCGGCTACTGGTCGCTCTGGATTTTCCTTCTGCTGTTCGTGCTCAGCATGTTTGCCGAATTCATTGCCAACGACCGGCCGATCATCGCCTCCTACAAGGGCGAGATCCTGTTTCCCGCGGTGGTCGATTATCCGGAAGAGAAGTTCGGCGGCTTCCTGGCCGAGACAGACTTCCGCTCGGATTTCATCCGCGACGAGATCGAGGCCAACGGCTGGATGGTCTGGCCGCCGATCCGTTACTCCTACCAGACGGTCAACTCGAACATTCCGCATTCGGCACCGACAAGACCCTTCTGGCTGATGAGCAAGGACGAGCGTTGCTCGGCCTATCCGGAAGGTTCGGCCGACCGCAACTGCATCGCCGGCAATCTCAACTGGCTCGGCACCGACGACCAGGCACGCGACGTGACGGCGCGCATGATCTACGGCTTCCGCATCTCGGTGCTGTTCGGACTGATTCTCACCATCGCCTCGGCTATCATCGGCGTGACGGCCGGCGCGGTGCAGGGCTATTTCGGCGGTTGGACCGACCTCCTGATGCAGCGCTTCATCGAGATCTGGTCGTCGATGCCGGTGCTCTACATTCTCCTGATCATCGCCGCGATCCTGCCTCCGGGCTTCTTCATCCTGCTCGCCATCATGCTGCTCTTCTCGTGGGTCGGCTTCGTCGGCGTGGTGCGCGCCGAGTTCCTGCGGGCGCGCAACTTCGAATATGTGAATGCAGCCCGCGCGCTTGGCGTCGGCAACGGCACGATCATGTACCGGCACCTCTTGCCGAATGCGATGGTGGCAACGCTCACCTTCCTGCCGTTCATCCTGTCGGGCTCGATCACCACGCTGACCTCGCTCGACTTCCTCGGCTTCGGCATGCCGCCTGGCTCACCTTCCCTTGGCGAAATGATCGCGCAGGGCAAATCCAACCTGCAGGCCCCCTGGCTCGGGCTGACGGCCTTCTGCGTGATGTCGTTGATGCTGTCGCTGCTGATCTTCGTCGGCGAAGCGACCCGCGATGCCTTCGATCCGAGAAAGACATTCCGGTGAGCGCAACGATGACCGACCCCATTCTCTCCGTCCGTGATCTGTCGGTCGCCTTCCACCAGGGCGGCAACACCTCGCTTGCGGTCGACAGCATTTCCTTCGACATCAAGCGCGGCGAAACGGTTGCGCTCGTCGGCGAGTCCGGCTCCGGCAAATCGGTGTCCGCCAACTCGATCCTGAAGCTGTTGCCCTACCCTTCCGCCAGCCATCCGGGCGGCGAAATCCACTTCAACGGCAAGGACCTCCTGAAAGCGAGCGATGCGGAGTTGCGCCAGGTGCGCGGCAACGACATCACGATGATCTTCCAGGAGCCGATGACGTCGCTCAATCCGCTGCATCCGATCGAGCGACAGATCGGCGAGATCCTCGAGCTGCACCAGGGGCTCGAAGGCGCTGCCGCCCGCACGCGCATTCTCGAACTCCTGAACCAGGTCGGCATTCGCGAACCGGAGAAGAGGCTTGGCGCCTATCCGCACGAGCTTTCCGGCGGTCAGCGCCAGCGCGTGATGATTGCCATGGCTCTTGCCAACCGGCCGGAGCTGTTGATTGCCGACGAGCCGACGACGGCGCTCGACGTCACCGTGCAGGCGCAGATCCTTGAGCTGCTCAAGAAACTCAAGGACGAACACGGCATGTCGATGCTGTTTATCACCCATGACCTCGGCATCGTGCGCAAGATCGCCGACCGCGTCTGCGTGATGACCAAGGGCAAGATCGTCGAGACCGGACCGACCGCCGAGATCTTTGCCAATCCGCAGCATGCCTATACCCGCCACCTGCTCGCCTCCGAGCCACGGGGCAACCCGCCACCGTCCGACGCCTCCAAGCCGATAGTCATGGAAGCTGATGACGTGAAGGTGTGGTTTCCGATCAAGGCAGGGTTCCTGCGCAAGGTCGTCGACCATGTGAAGGCGGTCGATGGCATCGACCTCAAACTGCGCGCAGGCCAGACGCTCGGCGTCGTCGGCGAATCGGGCTCCGGCAAGACGACGCTGGGGCTGGCGCTGACGCGGTTGATCTCGTCCAAGGGGCGCATCGCCTTCGTCGGCAAGGACATCGCCGCCTATAGTTTCCGCGAAATGCGGCCGCTTCGAAACCGGATGCAGGTGGTGTTCCAGGACCCTTACGGTTCGCTCAGCCCACGCATGTCGGTTGCCGACATCATCGCCGAAGGGCTGAAGATCCACGAGAGCGCGCTTTCGGACGACGAGCGCGATGCCCGCGTTGCCGCCGCACTCGAGGAGGTGGGGCTCGATGCCGCCACCCGCTGGCGCTACCCGCACGAATTCTCCGGCGGCCAGCGCCAACGCGTCGCCATCGCGCGAGCGATGGTGCTGAAGCCGAAATTCGTGATGCTGGACGAGCCGACGTCAGCGCTCGACATGAGCGTTCAGGCGCAGGTGGTCGACCTGTTGCGCGACCTGCAGCACAAGCACGATCTCGCCTATCTCTTCATCAGCCATGACCTCAAAGTGGTGCGGGCGCTGGCCAACGAGATGATCGTCATGCGCATGGGCAAGGTCGTCGAGCAGGGCCCGGCGGAACGCATCTTCAATGCGCCGCAGGAAGATTACACCAAGGCCCTGATGGCCGCCGCCTTTAACCTCGAAGCCGTCAACCTCACCGCCATCCGCCAATAGAGTTGTCGCAATGTCCGCCAAAAGCCCCGTCATCGTCGATCTGAAGTTCATCCCGGAAGAGGTGGAAGTTGCCCTGAAGGGCGCCTTCCCGGATCGCGAGGTGATCAACCGCGCCGACGCCATCCATGACAATCGCGACCTCGCCGGCATCGACTATGCGGTGGTGTGGAAATCGGCACCGGACCTCTTCGACAGGGCGCCCGATCTCAAGGTTGTTTTCTCCGGCGGCGCCGGCGTCGACCATGTGCTGACGTTGCCGGGGTTGCCGGAGGTGCCGCTTGTTCGTTTCGTCGATCGCAGCCTGACGACCCGCATGAGCGAATGGGTGGTGATGCAGTGCCTGATGCATCTGCGCCAGCACCGGTCCTATGAAGCGTTTGCCGAAAAGCGGGAATGGCAGGATCTCTCCCAACCTGAAGCAGCGGATGTCACCGTCGGCATCATGGGCATGGGCGTGCTCGGCCAGGATGCGGCCCGCAAGCTTTCGGTCATGGGCTTCAACGTGATCGGCTGGTCGCGCAGCAAGAAGGCGGTCGATGGCATCGAGACCTATGGAGGCGACGAACTGGACGCCTTCCTGGCGCGCACCGATTTCCTGGTCGGCCTGCTGCCACTGACGCCTGAGACCAAGGGAATCTTCAATACCGGGCATTTTGCCAAGCTGAGTCGCAACGGCCCCTTTGGCGCCGCGGTCTTCATCAACGGCGGCCGCGGCGGCAGCCAGAACGAAGCCGATATCCTGAGTTCACTCGATGCGGGGATTCTCCACGCGGCCTCCCTCGATGTCTTCGAGCAGGAGCCGCTTTCGCCGGACAGTCGTTTCTGGCAGATGCCGAATGTCTATGTGACGCCGCATGTCGCCGCATCCTCGGACGTCAAGGCGCTGTTCCGCCACGTCGAACAGCAGATCGCCCGCCTCGAAAGCGGGCAACCGCTGCAGCATGTCGTCGATAAATTAGCCGGCTATTGAGCCTTTGAATTATCAGGGGCGGCGATAGCCCGTCGGCTGATCGTAGAGCCAGCCAATGCGCTTGATCGAGGCTTCCAGGCCTTCGCGCGCAACGGTCATCGTATGGCCATTGGCGTGGATCAGCGTCTCGTCGTCTTCCATCAGTGCGACATGTCCCTTCCAGAAGACGAGGTCACCGCGCTTCAGCTCTTCACGCGCAATCGGCGTTCCCAAGCCAGCCGCCTGCATGTCGGAATCGCGCGGTGCAAGCTTGCCGACCATCATCATCGACAGTTGCACCAGGCCGGAACAATCGATGCCGAAACCGGACCGTCCACCCCAGAGATAGGGGGTTTCGACGAAGCGGGCGGCGACCGAGACATAGTCTCCCGCAACGACGCTACCGACCTCGACGCAATGATTGGCGATCACCGCCTGGCCGCCGTCGAGCAGGAAGTAACGGGTGCCGCGGGTCTCGCGCTCGTCGACGACGGTCAGGCGGCTGCCCATCGACAACGGATAGACGGTCGGAAAGCGCAGGTCATGACCGGAGTAAACGAAAGTGCGCGGTGCCGAGACGATATGCGTCGGGCTTTTGACCACGGGTGCCAGGCAATATTCCGGAAGGTAGCCGACATAGCCGTCGAGATCGGCCTTCACCCAGCACCAGCTCTCGTTGGTATCGAGCACGCGAACCGATTCGCCGAGCAGCAGTTCGGTATCGCTGCCGCAGGCAAGATCGGGCTTTGCCCTGAGCGGGGTCACTGGCACCGAGACACGGGCAACGCTTCCCTCCACATAGCGCTCGGCGTCGACGACACCGCGAAGGCGGCTTTCTGCGAGGTCGGCTCGATAGGCATTCAGGCGGCGATCGGGAAGTGTCGACATGTCAACTCACTTAGGCTGTTTGCGGCCCTGATCAATGATCAGATCGCCGAATTTTTCAAGATAAAGAGCACCGTCAACTGTCCTTTTGATGACGACATTGCGTCTATCGCGGTCATCGCGGACGCGATCGACGAGGCCGAGGGCACCCATGGTATCGAGCGCGCGCGTGATGACCGGCTTGGTGACGCCAAGCGTCGCGGCAAGGCCACGAACCGTGTGCGGCGGTGGCACAAGATAGATCTGCAGAAGGATCGCCATCTGGCGCAGCGTCAGATCTCGACCATCGACCCGAACCTGTTCCAGCGAAACGGTGTGCCAGAGCCCAAGGGCCTGGGAGGGCGTAAGCTCGACCGGCAATGGCAACTCCTGCACAGCCGCATGCACCTCAGACCGGATTCGGCTCGGGGAATCATGCGGACAGTCAAAGGGCTACAGCGACCACTGCGCTTCTAATGGGCGCCTGATGCTGCGGTGGTCTGCAACCATAGCCGCGGACCGTTACGCAAGCGTTTCTTTTTTGGCGACCGGCGCATGTCAGCGTCGGTCGCCAGCCTTCGCGTGTTACTTGGCGATCTGCCGGATGTGCTGGTAGAGCGCGCGAATAGCCTGGGCCTCGCCGCCAACCGGCGAATGCGGCCGCTCGGACTGCGCCCATCCGAAGATATCGAAATGCACCCAGCTCTTGGTATTGGTGACGAAGCGCTTGAGGAACAGCGCGGCGGTGATCGATCCCGCCATGCCACCCGAAGGCGCATTCGTCAGATCGGCAATGCGCGCGGAGACATCCTTGTCGTAGCCCATGTGCAAGGGCATGCGCCACATCGGATCGTCGACGCTGAGGCTCGCCTCGGACAGATCGTGCGCCAGCTCCGCGTCGTCGGTGAAGAACGGCGGCAGGTCGGGACCGAGCGCGACGCGGGCGGCACCGGTCAGCGTTGCCATGTCGACGAGAAGATCGTTCTTTTCCTCGTCGGCATAGGCGAGCGCATCGGCAAGAATGAGCCGGCCTTCGGCATCGGTGTTGTCGATCTGCACCGTCAGACCCTTGCGGCTGCGATAGATGTCGCCAGGCCGGAAGGCATTGGCAGAAATCGAGTTTTCAACGACGGGGATGATGACGCGCAGGTCGACCTTGAGCTTTGCATCCATGATCATCAGCGCGAGGCCCATGACATTGGCGGCACCACCCATGTCCTTCTTCATCAGAAGCATCGAGGAAGCGGGCTTGATGTCGAGGCCACCGGTGTCGAAGCAGACACCCTTGCCGACCAGCGTCACCTTCTTGTGGCCCTTCTTGCCCCAGCGCAGCTCGAGAAGACGTGGCGCTTCGGCGCTCGCCCGGCCGACGGTGTGCACGAGCGGGAAATTCTGCGTCAGAAGAGCCTCGCCCGATATCACCGAGACATCAGCCTTGTAGTGCGCCGCAAGCGCGCGGAATGCCGCTTCCAAGGCCTCTGCGCCCATGTCGTTGGTTGGGGTGTTGATGAGGTCGCGGGCAAGAAAGACGCCGGCGAGCTGGCGCTTGATGTCGGTCGCATCTGCATCGCCCGGGATCAGCAAGGTCGGCGGCTCGCCCTTGGCCGACTTGTAGCGCTCGAAGCGATAGGAACCGAGGCCATAACCGAGCGCCAGCCGGTTCGCCGTCAGCGGCGCCGTTTCGATGTGCCACTTGCCGGCGGGCAGAGTGCGCGCCAGCTTGCCGGTCAGGAACGGTGCCTCGGACGGGTTGCTGCCCAGACCGAAGAGCGCGCCGCCGAGATGGCCATCGGAAGACGGGATCAGCAGCACGGCCCCCGATTCGGCCCTGAAGCCGGCCTTGCGGGCCCAATCAAGCGCGATCGGATCGATGGCTCCCGTTTCGATATGCGCCGGCGTGACCGCAAAGATCGGCAACGTCTTGCCTGCGCTGGTGTTGAACGGCGACGGCCGTTCGATGAACTGATAGGGGGCCATGGAAGTCCTCGGCTGACAGAGATGGATTCGCGCAATTAACGCTCTGTTAGGGTTAACAGATTATTGCTGGAGTGAAAGTTGCGCCGATGTTGTTTGGAGTTCTGGTGCGCGAATGCATGCTGGGGACACCGCCGATGGCCAAACACAACACGATCTCATCCCGAAATGTCACCCGTCTCATACAAGGCGCCGCGATCGCGATCGTCGCCCTGTCTGTCGCCGGTTGCGCCAACCAGCCGAAGAAGGAACTGACGACCGGTTCCATCTCGCGCACGTCGAAGCCCGTCCAGACAATGACCGCATCGGAGCTGTCGCAGGCGGCCGAAAGCATCGGCCAGGCCTATGAGAAGAACCCCAGGGATCGCGAGGCGGGGCTGAATTACGCCAACCTCCTGCGTATGACAGGACGTAACGAACAGGCACTCGCCGTCATGCAGCAGGTCGCGATCAACCATCCGCAGGACCGCGAAGTTCTCGGCGCCTACGGCAAGGCGCAGGCAGCCGCAGGCCAGCTGGAACAGGCATTGAACACGATCAGCCGCGCCCAGACACCGGACCGGCCGGACTGGAAGCTGAAATCGGCAGAAGGCGCAATCCTCGACCAGCTCGGCCGATCTCAGGAGGCACGCCTGCGCTACCGCGAGGCGCTGGAACTCAAGCCGAACGAGCCGTCCGTGCTTTCCAACCTCGGCATGTCCTATCTTCTGACCAAGGACCTGCGCACGGCCGAAACCTATTTGAAATCGGCAACGGGCCAACCGGGCGCCGACAGCAGCGTACGGCAGAACCTGGCGCTCGCCGTGGGCCTGCAGGGTCGCTTCCAAGAGGCCGAAACGATCGCCCGCCAGGAATTGTCCGGCGAGCAGGCCGAGGCAAATGTGACGTATCTGCGCTCGATGCTGTCACAGCAGGGCGCATGGAAGCAGCTTGCCAAGGCGGACGACGCGAACGCCAACTAAACGGCGTTACGGTCGCGGCGCACGCCGACGACATAACGGTGGTGGGCGCGATCACGCCGACGTCAGATATCCTTGTTTGCAGATACACGAGATGCCCCGTGAGCGCGGAACACCACGCACTCGGGGCATTTTAGCAATGTGAGCCTGCTGCATAATCTGTCGCTGAAATTGATTCCGACTTCGTTACGAACACATGCCGGATCGGGATCAGAAGCGATCGGCGACCTGGATGCCGGCCGGACCGAGGATGACGGCGACGAGAACCGGCAGGAAGAACAGGATCATCGGCACGGTGAGCTTCGGCGGCAAGGCGGCCGCCTTCTTTTCCGCCGCGTTCATGCGCTGGTCGCGGCTTTCCTGCGCCAACACGCGCAGCGCCTGCGCGATCGGCGTTCCATAGCGATCCGCCTGGATCAGCGCCTGTACCACCGACTTGACGTCATCAAGGCCTGTGCGTTGCCCAAGGTTTTCAAGCGCTATACGACGCTCGGGCAGAAACGATAGCTCAGCCGTCGTCAGCACCAGTTCCTCCGCCAGGGCCGGCGACTGGGAGGCGATTTCGTCGGCGACGCGCCGCATGCCGAGCTCCATCGACACGCCGGATTCTACGCAGATCAAGAGGAGATCGAGCGCATCCGGCCAGGCGCGGCGGATGGAATGCTGTCGCTTGGAGATGGCGTTGGCGACAAAGATGTTCGGCGCATAGAAGCCGACATAGGCAAATCCGATGGCGAATGCAAACCGCATCATGAAAGGCTTCTCGGCGAAATTGCCGAGCACGAAAATGTAAACGATCGCGATGACCAGAAACAGGAACGGAAGGCAGAACCGCGCGAAAAGGAACGTGTTGAGCGCATTCTGCGAGCGATAGCCGGCAGTCTTGAGACGGTTGACGGTATTGTCGTCGACCAGGGCCTTGCGCAGATTCAGCCGCTCGACGACCTGGCGAACGGACGTGTTGTTCTGCCCGCGCAAACTGGCCTTGCCGTTCGAGACCTCCGTGGCGAGGCGGGCGCGTTCCCGCGCGCGTATCTGCTCACGCTCGGTGGCCACTGATTTCATCCGCTTGCCGAGATCTCCGCGCTCGAAGAATGGCACCACCAGCGAATAGAAAGTCGCCAGTACTGCAAACGAAACCAGAACGGCAAGGATGATGTTGGGATCCGTGAACGTCTTGACCAATCCTTCGCCCATAATTTTTCCTCAGATGTCGAAGTTGATCATATTGCGCATCATCAGGATGCCGATGCTCATCCAGACGAGACCGGCACCGATGATCAGGTGCCCGCGCTGATCGGTGAACAGGATCATCATGTAGTCAGGCGAGGTCAGATAGACGAGGGTCGACACGATGAACGGCAAGGCACCGATGATCCAGGCCGAAGCCTTGGCTTCCATCGACAGGGCATTGACCTTGGCCTTCATCTTTTTGCGCTCTCGCAGGACCTTCGACAGGTTGCCAAGCGCTTCCGACAGGTTACCGCCAGCCTGAGCCTGAATGCCGATCACGATCGCAAAGAAATTGACCTCCGACAACGGCATGTGATTGATCATGCGCGCGCAGGCTTCGGTGACACTCAGCCCGACCTGCTGCGATTCCACGACCCTGCGGAATTCGCTCTTGACCGGTTCCTGTCCGTCATTGGCGATGAGGCGCAGCGCGTCGTTCAAAGGCAGGCCGGACTTGATCGACCGAACCATGATGTCGAGCGCGTTCGGGAACTCTTCAAGGAACTTCTTGCAACGGCGCTTGATCAGGAAATTGACCAGCCAACGCGGCAGACCTGCGGCGACAATGACGCCGATGCCCGCGGCTATGGCCAGACCGGCACCCAGGAGCAACGCGACCAAGGCTGCAAAAAGACCGAACAGTGCGCTGAAAACATAAAACTTGGCCAGCGAGATCGTCAGATTCGCCTGCGCCAGCCGCGCCTTCATCGAGGGCGCGGCTTTCGCCGATTTTTCCTGCTGCTTCTTCTCGAGCTCCTTCAGCGAATCCTGGACCGACTTGCGCCGCTTCGACATCTCGTTGACGCGATCGCGGGCGGCCTTGACCTTGACCCGATCGGTTTCGGCCGCGCTCACTCTGCGCACGCGACCTTCCGTCTTCTTCTCGCTCTCGATGCGCGAATACATCACGCCATAGGCCAGCGCCGACGCCGATATCGCGACCAGTGCAGCTAGGGCGAGGACGGGAAGGCCTATGCCGAACATCGCGGATCCTAGCCCTTGTCCATGGCGTCGAGCGTCGCCGCCAGGCGCTTGTCTTCGTTGAAGTAGCGGGCGCGATCCCAAAAATGCGGACGCCCGATGCCGGTCGAGACGTGGCGGCCAATAATGCGGCCGTTGGCATCTTCGCCTTCGATTTCGTAACGCATCAGGTCCTGCGTGATGATGACGTCGCCTTCCATGCCGACCACTTCCGTGATGTGGGTGATACGGCGCGAGCCATCGCGCAGGCGTGCCGCCTGGATGATGACGTCGATGGACCCGGATATGATCTCGCGGACCGTCTTTGCCGGCAGCGTGAAGCCACCCATCGCGATCATCGATTCCATGCGGGCGAGGCATTCGCGCGGCGTGTTGGCGTGGATCGTTCCCATCGAGCCGTCATGGCCGGTGTTCATCGCCTGCAGAAGGTCGAACACCTCGGGTCCGCGCACTTCGCCGACGATGATGCGTTCGGGCCGCATGCGCAGGCAGTTCTTGATGAGATCGCGCATGGTGATCTCACCCTCGCCTTCGATATTCGGCGGCCGGGTTTCGAGACGAACCACGTGCGGCTGCTGCAATTGCAGTTCGGCCGTGTCTTCGCAGGTGATGACCCGTTCGTCGAGATCGATGAAGCCGGTCAAGCAGTTCAGGAGCGTCGTCTTGCCCGAACCGGTACCACCCGAAATGACGATGTTGCAACGGACGCGGCCGATGATCTGAAGAAGGACGGCACCTTCCGGCGTGATCGCGCCGAATTTCACCAGTTGATCGAGCTTCAGCTTGTCCTTCTTGAATTTGCGGATTGTCAGCGCGGTGCCGTCGATGGCGAGCGGCGGCGCAATGACGTTGACACGCGAGCCATCGGGCAGACGCGCGTCGCAGATCGGGCTCGATTCGTCGACGCGCCGCCCCACCTGCCCGACGATCCGCTGGCAGATCGAGAGTAGCTGGGCGTTGTCGCGGAAGCGCACTTCAGACTCGATGGTCTTGCCGGCGACTTCGATGAAGGTCTGGCCGGCACCGTTGACCATGATATCGGCAATGTCGTCGCGCGCGAGCAGCGGTTCCAACGGTCCATAGCCAAGGACGTCGTTACAGATATCGTCGAGCAGCTCTTCCTGCTCGGAGATCGACATCGCGAAATTCTTGATCGTGATGATGTCGTTGACAATATCGCGAATTTCTTCGCGCGCGCTTTCCGTATCGAGCTTGGCCAGCTGCGACAGGTCGATCGTGTCGATCAGTGCCGAGAAGACCTGCGATTTGGTATCGTAGTAGTCCTCGGTGCGCGCGGGCCGCTTTCTTTGTGTCGGAGCTGGAGATTGCGGACGGGAAGCGGATGATTGCGAGTCAGCAAGCACCGGTACCGCGGCGCGCTCGATCACCGCCGCTTGCGTGACCGTGACGATCGGCGGCATCGCGGCACCTGTGGTGCCGCCCTTGCCGGAGCCTTCGTTTCCGCGTTTGCCGAACATGTTCCTGATCCGTCCGTTCTCTGCGCCGTCTATTTTCTACCGAGCGCCGCAAGCATCTTGCCGAGACCGCCACGCCGCGCCTTCTTCATAGACGCGCGGCCGGTCAGCAGATGCGCGAGCTGGGAGAAGGTTTCGGCTGCTGCCGACTTCTTGTCGATTTCCGCAATCATGCGGCCGCTGTTCGATGCATTGCCAAACAGGACGGCATCGAACGGAATGATGGCTGCCGCTTCGATTTCCAGCGACTCACAGAATTCGTTGACCGCGATCTCCGGACGCTTCGGCATGCCCACCTGGTTCAAGACGAGGTGGGGTTGCTTGTCGTTCGGCCGAAGCTTCTTCAAGGCATCGAGCAGGTTCTTCGTGTTGCGAAGGCTTGCGAGATCCGGCACCGCGGTAATGACGATTTCATCGGCTTCGCCCAGCACCGAGCGCGTCCAATCCGTCCACATATGCGGGATGTCGAGCACCGAAACCGGCGCGCTGCGCTGCAAGATCTCAAGGATCGGATGAAAGGCGCCACCCTCGAAGTCATAGGCACGATCCAGCATCGATGGCGCCGCAAGCAGCGAAAGATGGTCGGAGCATTTGGTCAGAAGCCGATCGAGAAAGACTTCGTCGAGCCGCTCGGGCGCGAAAACCGCCTCCGATATGCCCTGCGGCGGGTCCTGGTCGAAATCGATGTTGGCCGTGCCGTAGGGCAGGTCGAGATCGGCAAGGATGGTCTCCGTCGAAAAGAGATTCGAAATGCCCCAGGCGCAATTGTGCGCGATGGCAGACGAACCGCTGCCGCCCTTGGCGCCGATAAACGCCAGGCTGCGCCCCAATGGCTCGGCGTCGGGATCGACGAAAATCGATGCGACCGCGGACAGAACGTCCGGCATTGCCACGGGCGCGACCATGTATTCCGAAATACCGTTGCGGATGAGCTCGCGATAAAGTCCGATATCGTTGTATTTGCCGACGAGGATCACCTTGGTGCTCGGATCGCAGACCGCAGCCAGCGGCGCAAGCTCGCTCAGCAGGAACCGGGGATCGGCGGATGTTTCCAGAATGATCAGGTTCGGCGTCGACACGCTCGCAAACATGTTGGCCGCGGCATCGATGCCGCCGTTGTTGATGCGCAAGCTGACCTTCGCCATGCGGCGATCCTGGCCGCAACGCTCCATCAGTCGCTGCACCGCTTCGGTTTCGCAAAATGCGTGGATCGAGATGCGCGGCAGCGGGCGGACCTGCTCAAGGTCACCCGGCTGCACCGTATCGAAGGCGAGGTCGCCGGCCGCGGCGCCCGTTTCGATCCTGTACTCAATGGTGCTCATCTGCTGATCCCAACGATATCAATTGAAGACGATGACGGGTCCGTCACTCTTTTCGGTTCCGCGCCAGTCCTTGATGACCTGGCCGCGCTGCTCCGCATCGATCGGCGACATCTGGCGCGGGCCGAGCAGATCGGTCGGATTGGAAATCTGGGCCGCCAGGTTGGATTGCGATGCGCAACCGAAGTTATAGTAGTTGCGGTTTTGGATCGTATTGAGCGCAACGTCCTCGGGCCACTCACCACAGGGGGCCGTCTGGGCGGTGATCGCCACATACCTTATGCGAACAGGCGCAGCGTCACCCGACGGGCCGGCCTCGTAGCCCGCCTCGATCAGCCGCTTGGCGGGGACACCCGCGGCAACGAGAACGCTGCGGATCTCCTTGCGCATCGCCTGTGCTGCCTGGCTGTTTGCCGAGCCGCGCGGCAGCATGATCTGGACAACACCGGTCGACGAATTGCGATAGTCGGCCGCAAAGCCGCTGATGACGTCGCGCGTGCCCTGCGTCAGCCGGCGATCGCCGGAAGCGATCGGGATATCGATCGCACGCTCACCTTCGGCAAGCACGATCGGATGGCGGGTGCGGTAGTCATCCGGGATGGAGCCCGTCGCAAGATTGTCCTTGGTGCCGCAGCCGGCAAGCAGCCCCGCGGCAACGATGAGGATTGCAACATGCCGCAAATGACGGGCGGGAATTCCGGATCTGTTGAGGGGCATGGCACTCGGCCTTTCAGAATTCTCGTGGAAGCTGCTTCGCGTTTGCATGACCCAGCCTATTTGTAGATGAAGCCAACGTTGCCGTGGTAGCGACCGGCCGGGGCGGATGCCTCCGGGCGCCCGTAAATCCGGTTCACCCGACCCAAGAAGAAACTTTCCCAATCATTGGCTGCATTGAAATTGTCGTCGGGCCTGGAGATCGCGCTTCTGGCCACCGACCGCACGAGATAAGGTGTTGCGATGATGACGAGTTCCGTCTCGTTGCGGACGAAATCCTTGCTGCGGAACAGCGTTCCGAGGATCGGGATCTTCGACGCGCCCGGCACGCCGGACATGGCCTGGCGGATATTGTCCTGCACAAGGCCGGCGATGACGATAGAGCCACCCGAGGGGAGTTCGACGCTGGTCGATGCCTCGCGCTTGCGAATGCCGAGGAACGTGTTGCCGGGGACGGAATTGGAGCCGTTGCCGGTGACGGCACTGCCTTCGTAAGTCGGCTCCGACACATTGGTCTGGACCTGCAGGCTGATCCTTCCAGGGCCGAGAACGACCGGCTTGAAGTTCAGGCGAATGCCATATTCGACGTCGTTGACCTCGCGCTTGACGGTGGTCAGATTGGTGGCGGGGTCCCTTTCGACCTCTTGCATGCCCGACAGCCGAAACTCGCCACCAACGTAGAATTTCGCCTCTTGACCCGAAATCGCGGTCAAGCTCGGCTCGGCGAGCGTGCGCATCACGCCTGCCTGTTCCATCGCATTGATGTAGCTTGCTATCGTCGTTCCACCAATCGAGCCCTTGATAAGCGCGTTTGCACCGAGGCCTATGGCGTCTCCAAGGTTGGCGGGGTTGCGGAATCCGATACTGCTGTCGCCATCGGAGACACTGCCGTTGAAGCCGAGTTGCTTGAGGACTTGGCGGCTGACTTCGGCAACCGTGACTTTCAGCGTGACCTGATCATCGCCTTCGATGGTCAACAGGTTGACGATCTGCGACACTTGGCGGTCTTCGGCAAAGATATCGGCATCACCATTGTTGCCCTGCGCCGTGATGTTGCGTGTCGTCGCTTCACCGCCCTGGAGGAAGGCCTTGGCGAGATCGACGGCCCGCGTCGAATCGAGCGGCGTGCGCACGGTGCCTGTCAGGACGATGTTGTCGGAGATGATTTCGACGTTGATTTCGGCATCGGGAATGAAGCGGCGCAGATTGGATTGCAGGTTGGCGATGTCACGCTCGACCTCCACGTCTAGGCTGACGATTTCCTCACCGTTCGGTCCGAAGACGAAGATATTGGTCTGCCCGACGGATTTGCCGAAGAGATAGATACGTCTTGAGGTGCGCGTAACGGCATCGGCGAGCGATGGGTCGGCGACGAGAATATCGTGGGCGTCGGAAGGCAGATCGACGACTACAGCCTTGTTCAGCCCCAGGCTGACCTTCTTCTTTACCCCCGGCCCGCTTTCGACGATCCTGACGACCGAGGATGCAGCCGCATAGGCGGACGGCAGCGTAATGCCCGAAAATGCCAGGCAAAATGACAGACCCGCCGCAACAGACGCCCGAAATTTATTTCCGATCCGCTTCACCTTGTGCTCCACTCGATCGCTCATTGTTGCTGGCCCTGGCTTGAACCGTCGCCCTTGACGATGGAGCCCGACTTGATGACCTGAATGCTGGGCTGGCCATCACCGCTCAAAAGATAATCCGCGGCGTTCGTATCGGGCTCCTGCGCATCCGCGACGCTGCGAAGGGCGAGCGAGATGCGCTCAGCCATCTGTTGGGCGACGGTCATGACCTTTGATTGGTCAGGGGTCAGCTCCAGGGTCGCTGTGGTGCCGACCACGGATTTGGAGCCATCATCCTTCTCCTCGACCTGCTGGTCGATCGCCAGAACGCGGACATTGCTGAGCACCGTTTCCGTCAGGAAAACATCGTTGTCTGATTTGCGGACCATGATGACGTCGACGCGGTCGTTCGGCAGGATGAAACCGCCGGCGCCTGTCGCCACGGTAATTTCCGTCGCAACCGCGCGCTTGCCAGCAGGCAAGAGCGACGACATGATTCGACTGGAGGAGTCGGCAACCTTCTCGCTGCGCACCGGCTCACCATTAAAAATCGGCAACCGAACGACCGCACCGGTCAGGTCTTCGATGGCCGAAGGCCGGTTTTCTTCGGTGATGAGGCCATCGACGATGCCGTCCTTGGGCCAGGCCATCCAGTGGACGGCGTCTCCACCCAGCCGCGATCCGACAGGCAAGCTCTTGCTGGCAACGAGGACATTGACGGTCGGAGCCCGTTCAATGACGGGCTCGGCCGTGAGCTGGGCAGGGCCGCGGGTCAGCTTCATCGCCAACAACCCGGCCATCGCCGCCGACGCGACGGCCACCGTCAGTATGATGATGCGAACCGGTTTCATGATCGTTTCTGTGCCCCGCAGATATGCCGGGATCAGATTGATCAGGAATTGGTGTAATTATAGTTAACGCTGCATCTACAGGTATGGTTAACATATCGCTACCATTCAACTTTCCGTGCCGATCACCTTCAAACGCCAATTTGCGCGAGAGCAGCCCGGTACAAAGGCGACGCCGGAAAGGCCAAGAAGGCGCCGGCAGCGATCGCAATCGCGTAGGGTATTTTCTTAGCAGTGAGCAGAAGGCCTAGCATCGGAATGCCGGCCGCAAGCAAGACGCCCGGACGGGACCGCAACATCACGACGAGCACCGTTAAGACACCGCCCATAAGCGAGACATACAGCAGAAACGCCAGCAGAGAGCCGTTCAACCCGAACCACAGAGCGCAGGCGGTCAAAAGTTTTGCGTCACCGCCACCCATGACACCCGCAGAAAAAAGACAAAAGCACAGCAGGAAAACCAGCAGACCGGCAGCTACGTCGAAGCCGATGTCAACGAAACCGGACCCGGCGGCGACGTTGGCCAGGACCGCACCGATAGCGAGCAGCAACGACAGACGATTCGGTATCGTCATCGTCATCAGGTCTGAAGCAGCGGCCCAGATCAGACACAGCGGAAAGATTGCAAGGAAGGCCAACAAGAGCATTTATCGAGATCCACTCCGCGAGCGAGACTTGGAACATATCTGCCAAGGTAACAAAAAGCCGCCAACAAGGGCGGCTTTCTCTTTTCCATCCGTAACGCCTACGGCTTGCCTTACGGCGTCTGCGAACCGGTAACCTGGTTGGCGAGGAAGCTGAACTGGCCGTTGAGAACGTTGCCCAGCTGGCTAGCGCCAGCGATCAGCGCAACGGAGATGAGGGCGGCAATGAGGCCGTATTCGATTGCAGTTGCGCCAGACTCGTCCTTCATCAGACGGGCAAAAATCTTCTTCATGATGATTCTCCTACTTCGCGATTGTTGTTCAGCACGTCCGCCAACTGTTGCCGTTGATCGGATGAGCTCAACCTATGCCCGTCGGATTGCTACCGACTTAAGGAAGGCGGTTACCAAAAGATGAACGTCTCATCGCTGATTTTTGGGTAAACGAACGGCAAATATTTCCGGGCATTGGGCCAGACACCGGCGGCTTAACGCTTCATTTACCAAGACACGCGAGGATGCGGCATGTCACCTCAAGGACGCCCCATGTCTGTGCCCTTCACAACCGCCCACATCAGTTTGCTTGTTCTCGCGCTCGTCGGGCTTTTTGCAGTGTTCCCACCCCTTGCCGCCAGCGCCCAGGAAGACATCATGCGCGTCTACATGGATCACGCGCGCGTCCTCAAGCTTGATCGCCCCGTCAGCAAAGTGATCATCGGCAACGCTGATGTTGCCGATGCAACGGTAGCCGATGCAAAGACCATCGTCGTCACGGGCCGCAATTTCGGCACGACGAACCTTGTGATCCTGGACCAGGATGGCAATGCGATCGTCGACGAGCGCATTATCGTCTCTATCGACGAGGGCAACACCGTGCGCGTCTATAAGCAGACGTCGCGCACCGTTCTGTCGTGCACACCAAACTGCGAACGTCATGCCGAACGCAAAACGACCGGCACCGGCAACTAAAATCGAGCAAAAACGCCGGCGATCATTAAAATGCCAATGATCATCGAGAACGAAATATCAAGAGTTACCCCTTATTTCTCACCCATCAAACGTAACATGATGGGACGACGAGATGTTGGCCGAACAGGAAGTTCAAGGGTCGAGGCAATCTTCGAGATCAAATCGCGGTCCGCTACGGCGTCTGTTTGCGAATAAAAATGGTGCGGCATCAATCGAGTTCGCGATTCTGGTGATCCCGTTCCTCGTGGTTACCTTTGCCTGCTTCGAGACATTCTTTGCCTTTACGGGCGAGCGGCTTCTGGCCAACGCCACGGAGGTGATGGCGCGCAAGGTCCGCACCGGCGAGATCACCTTTGCCAGAGGCAAGCCCACTGACATGACGGAGAAGCAGTTCCGTCAGGCGTTCTGCGCCGAGATCGCGGTGATGCTGAAGTGCTCGGCGACCGAAGTGAACATTCCGAGCAGGTTGCTTATTGATGTCAAAAGCACGACCGACCTGGCTCAGCTTCCAGTCGATATACCTCGAATGGCCAAATCCAACGACATCAATACCGGCAACTTCTCCTTCGCGCCGGGGGGGCCAGGCACATACAATGTGCTGCGCGCGTATTACCGCTGGAGCGTGATTACGGACCTCGTCCGTCCTTTTGTGACCAATCTGCGCCCTGCCGGCACGAGCATGCCACGAGACTATCTCATGGTGGCGACCGCGACTTTCCGCAACGAAAACGAATGAGGGCGTCCGTGATCTCTCTTGCGAAGAAAACAACCTCCATGTTGGCGCGGACTCGCAACTCGATTGCGTTGCTCGCAAAAGACCGCAGCGGTTTCGGCGCGATTGAATTCGCCATGGTGATCCCAATGCTGGTGGTCGCCTATATCGGGGCGTTCGAAGTTACCCTCGGCTTCACGGTGAAAAGCAAGGTCGAACGGGCCGCAAGCTCAGTTGCGGATATGATCGCGCAACAATCAGAGGTTAACAAAACTTACCTCGGCAACATGTCGAATGTGGCCAAGAGCATCCTCGCACCCTACCAGAATTCCGGATTCACTCTGAAAATGACCGGAATCAAAGTCGACGCCGCCAACAACGGCACTGTCGTTTGGTCGCGTGATCAGAATGGCGCGATACCCTACGCCGCGAACTCTCCGACAACCGTTCCCGCGCAGTTTGCTTCCACCGAAGCTTTCGTCGTTCGCACGGAACTCGTCGTTCCACATGAGCTTCTGCTCTTTGCAGAAGGCTTGAATTCCAGCACACTCAAAACGATAAACCTGTCCAAGACGGCCTATTTCCGCTCACGCCAGGCCGAAATCATAAAGTGCCCCGACTGCTGATCGCAACATAACCGAAGCCAATTGCAATGCGACTTCGCCGGCGCTATTCCTTCGAGATTGCGCTGGCGGCATTTGCGTCCGCGCTCGTTGCAGCACCGGACCGCGCGCTCTGCTCGCGCCCCGGCTTACCGGATCTTTCATGGCGCGCGCGTTTCTCTTTGTCCTCGATTCCTTCGGCATAGGCGGTGCGCCGGATGCCGAAACCTATGGTGACCTGGGCGCAGACACGCTTGGCCACATCGCCGAATTCTGCGCGAACGGAGCGGCGGATCGTGCTGGCTTGCGCGAAGGGCCGCTCAATCTTCCCAACATGTCGGCACTCGGGCTCGTGCACGCGGCCAAGCTGGCAACGGGGCGGGTGCCGACGGGCATGCCAGTGCCGGGCCGGGTCTACGGCGCCTACGGCGCTGCCAGCGAAGTCTCGCGCGGCAAGGATACACCATCAGGCCATTGGGAGATTGCGGGTACGCCTGTCATGTTCGACTGGGGCTACTTCTCGGCCGAAGGCGACGCGTTTCCCACCGAACTGGTCGAGGCAATCTGCCGCGAGGGCGATATCCCCGGCATTCTCGGCAATTGTCACGCCTCCGGCACGGATATCATCGCCCGCCTTGGCGAGGAGCATATGCGCACGGGCAAGCCGATCTGCTACACCTCGTCCGACAGCGTGTTTCAGATTGCCGCCCACGAGCACACCTTTGGGCTGGAGCGCCTGCTGGAATTCTGCCAGGTCGTTCGGCGCCTCGTCGACGACTACAATATCGGCCGCGTCATCGCCCGCCCCTTCATCGGCCACAGCGCGCAGACCTTCACCCGCACCGGCAACCGGCGCGACTACTCGGTTCTGCCGCCGGAGCCGACGGTTCTCGACCGGCTCGCGCACGCCGGCCGCACGGTGCACGCGATCGGCAAGATCGGCGATATCTTCGCCCACCAGGGCGTGACGAAGCTGACCAAGTCCGACGGCAACATGGCGCTGTTCGATGCGAGCCTGGCTGCGATCGACGAGGCCGAGGATGGCGACCTCGTCTTCACCAACTTCGTCGATTTCGACATGCTCTTCGGCCACCGCCGCGACGTCGCCGGTTATGCCGCAGCACTTGAAGCCTTCGACGCACGGCTGCCCGATCTCGACCGGCGGCTGAAACCGGGCGATATCGTCATCCTCACCGCCGATCATGGCTGCGATCCGACGTGGCGCGGAACGGACCATACACGCGAGCGCGTGCCGGTGCTGATGTTCGGGCCGGCGGTGCGCAGCCGTTCGCTCGGGATTGCCAACACCTTTGCACATATCGGCGAAACGGTCGCCCGACATCTCGGGATCGCACCGGGCCTACACGGGAGAAGCCTCATTTGACCGCACATTTGAAGAAGGCGGAACTGCACTGCCACATCGAGGGCGCGACGCCGCCGGAATTGGCGCTGTTGCAGGCGGAGAAATACGGGCTCGACACCAGCGAGATCATCACTGATCGCGCCTATGTCTGGGCGGATTTCACCAGCTTCGTGAAATGCTACGACAGCGTCGCCTCGCTGTTTCGCACGCAGGAAGACTATGCGCTTCTTGCAGAGGCCTATCTGACCGAACTGGCCGAGATTGGGACAATCTACAGCGAGATCATCGTCTCGCCGGATCACGGCAACACGATCGGCCTTGGTGCCGACGCCTATCTCGAGGGCCTTGCCGCCGGCATGGAGGCTGCCAAGGCGAAGACCGGGATCGAATCGCGCATGCTGATTACGGGCATTCGGCATCTCGGTCCGGAATCGGTCGTCAGGACGGCTGAGTTCGCCGCCAAAAGAGAGCACGCTCTGGTCACCGGTTTCAATCTGGCGGGCGAAGAGCGCATGCACAGCGTCGCCGATTTTGCCCGGGCCTTCGATATCGCCCGCGATGCCGGCCTTGGCCTGACCATTCACGCGGGCGAACTTTCGGGCGCCTTCAGCGTGCGCGATGCGCTCGACCATGTCAGGCCGTCGCGCATCAGCCACGGCGTGCGGGCGATCGAGGACGCGGACCTCGTCAAGCGGCTCGCCGATGAAGGTGTCGTTCTGGAGGTCTGCCCCGGATCCAACATCTCGCTGCAGGTCTTCCCGGATTTTGACGCGCATCCCCTGCGAGCCTTGCACGAAGCCGGGGTTCGGGTGACGCTCAATTCCGACGACCCGCCCTTCTTCCACACCTCGCTTGCCCAGGAATACGACATCGCCTCGACGGTTATGGGGTTCGATGACGACGACATCAACGAGATGACGCGGACGGCGATCCAGGCGGCTTTCGTCGACGAGACGACGCGGCAGAGATTGCTGGCGCTTATCTGACCCAAGCCTGCGCTGGTCCAAGAAGGATGGCGCGGCTGGGGATGAACACAACGAGCCGCCCAACGCCCTTGCGGCCGCGGAGCATTCCATGGAAAAAGGGCGGACACAGAAACTTCCGGGAAGGTGGCCATGGACGGCGTAACAGTGATCGATCATCCGCTTGTGCAACACAAGCTGACCATCATGCGCAAGAAGGAAACCTCGACCGCAGGTTTTCGGCGACTGCTTCGGGAAATCTCGACGCTGCTCTGCTACGAGGTAACGCGCGATCTGGAACTGACGATGGAGCGCATCGAGACGCCGATGCAGGAGATCGACGCGCCGGTGCTGGAAGGCAAGAAGCTCGTCTTCGCGTCGATCCTGCGCGCTGGCAATGGGCTGCTGGAAGGCATGCTTGAACTGGTGCCTTCGGCCCGCGTCTCGCATATCGGCGTCTATCGCGACCACGATACATTGGAAGCGGTGGAGTATTTCTTCAAGGCACCCGAAAGCCTGTCCGAGCGGCTGATCATCGTCGTCGATCCGATGCTTGCGACCGGCAACTCCTCGATCGCGGCGATCGACAAGCTGAAGGAACGCGGCGCGAAGAACCTGCGCTTCCTCTGCCTGCTCGCAGCCCCCGAAGGCATCCGCAACTTCCAGGCCGCGCACCCGGATGTGCCGATCTTCACGGCATCGATCGACAGCCACCTGAACGAGCTTGGCTACATCATGCCCGGGCTCGGCGATGCCGGCGACCGCATGTACGGAACGAAGTGATTTTCCGTTTCTTAACCAGAGCGCAAAGTTGACGAAAAACCGCCGGCAACCCGGCGGTTTTTTTGTGCCGTATTAGCCTTCCCCTGCTCTATTGGACGCTCGATCGGCACGTATATCTGCGGCCGGTATGCGCGGAAGGTCAGGCCATGTTCGGACGTTTGCTGACATTTGCCGGCGGCATCGCCGTTGCGGCGCTGGTCATCCCCGACCTTGCGAGCTCATACCTTTCAAAGCCGGATACGCGCGGCTCGGGCAAAACTGCTGAAATCGGCGCCATTCCGGCAACGACGGCCAAGCATGCTTCCGGGAAAGCAGTCGTGCTTGAAGCCGATCGTTCCGGCCATTTCTTCGGCGATTTCCGCATCAACGGCCGCACCGAACGCGGCCTGGTCGATACCGGCGCCAGCACCATCGCTATCAATGTCTCGACCGCGCGCAGGCTCGGCCTTTCAACGGGGACACTCGCATTCAACGTTCGCGTTGGAACAGCCAATGGCGAGGTCGCCGCGGCGAGGGCCAAATTGGCGAAAGTCGAGATCGGCGGCATATCGCTGCGCGACGTCGACGCCTTCGTGCTGCCCGACAAGTCGCTTTCAGGCACGCTCGTCGGCATGAGCTTTCTCAGCCGGCTATCATCCTACCGGGTCGAAGACGGCGCTCTACACCTGGTCAGGTGATCCTCGAAAGGATCGGTGAGCACGGTTCCGGTTGAGTGTCGACGACCTCATAGGCGGACAAGATATCATGGCGCGCGCGTTCAGCCGCATTCGCGTCCGCCGCATGGACGAACGCGATCGGCTCCCCCTTGGCGATCCGCGTTCCCAACGGTTTCAGTTCGGCAAAGCCGACGCGATGGTCGATCTGATCGTTCGGATGCGTCCGCCCGCCCCCAAGAGCAATCACGGCCATGCCGAGATCGCGGGTCCGGCAGGACAGCAAGTAGCCGTCGTTTTCGGCTTTGACCGGCAGAATGACCGGTGCGGCCGCGAGATATTGTCCCGGCCGATCGACGAAATCCGCGGGGCCGCCGAGAGCATGCACCATCCTGGCGAAACGCTCGATTGCCGCACCGTTTTCAAGCGTCGCGCGGGCTAGTGCCTCACCGGCTGTCGGATCGACTGCCGTACCGGCTGCAACAAGCATTTCGGCGGCAAAGGCCATGACGACGGTTTCCAGACGGGTGCCACGCTTATCGCCTTTGAGAAAGGCAAGGCAGTTCCAGATCTCGAGCGCATTGCCGGCCGCATCGGCCAGAGGTTCATTCATGTCCGTGAGCAATGCCGACGTGCGCACGCCGGCGCCATTGGCGACATCGACCAGCGACCGGGCCAGCACCTCGGCTTCGCCGGCATCGCTCATGAACGAGCCACTGCCGACCTTGACGTCGAGCACCAGCGACTGCAGGCCGGCGGCAAGCTTCTTCGACAGGATCGATGCGGTGATCAGCGGAACGGAATCGACGGTCGCGGTAACGTCACGGATGGCGTAGAGCCGTTTGTCGGCGGGCGCCAGATTGGCGGTCTGGCCGATGATGGCGCAGCCGACCTCGTCGACCGTCTTTCGGAACAGCCCAGCCGACGGCTGGATATCATAGCCGGGTATGGATTCGAGCTTGTCGAGCGTACCGCCGGTGTGACCCAATCCCCGTCCCGAGATCATCGGCACGGCCAGGCCGCATGCGGCGACGATCGGGGCGAGCATCAGCGAGACGTTGTCGCCGACACCACCGGTCGAGTGCTTGTCGACGATGGGGCGGCGGATGCTGCTCCAGTCGAGCGTTTCACCGGAATCGCGCATGGCCAGCGTCAGCGCTACCGTCTCGTCGCGGCTCATGCCCGAGAACCAGATCGCCATGGCGAAGGCTGCGATCTGTCCCTCCGAAATGGAGCCGTCGGAAAGACCGCGAACGAAGCGTGCAATGTCCGATGCTTCGAGGCGCTCACCGTTTCTCTTACGGCGGATGATTTCTTGCGGGAGCATGGTCACTAAACCGCCGCGTCGTTGGAAATCATCTCTTTGAGAATGGCCGCCAGGCGCTTGCCGCCGACGGGCGCCATGTCCTTGGTCTCGTGGTGGCTGAGCTCACCGCCGGTCATGCCCGCGCCGAAATTGGTGATCACCGAGGCTGCCGCGACCTTGAGGCCCATGAAGCGCGCCAGGATAACTTCCGGCACAGTCGACATGCCGACCGCGTCGGCTCCGAGCACGCGCGCCATGCGGATTTCCGCCGGCGTTTCAAAACTCGGCCCGGAGAACCACATGTAGACGCCGGCCTGCAGGGGAATTCCCAGTCGCTCGGCTGAGCCCTGCATGCGCTCGGCAAGCTCTGCATCGTAGGCACTTGTCATGCCGACGAAACGATCGTCGCTTTCAACGCCGATCAGCGGGTTGAAGCCGGAAAAATTGATGTGATCCGAGATCCGCATGACCGATCCGGGCGGAAAATCGTCCCTGAGCGAGCCCGCTGAGTTGGTGAGCACCAGGTTTTCGACGCCGAGGTTCTTCAGGGTTTGGAGCGGCACGCGCATGGCGTTGGCGTCACCACTCTCGTAGTAGTGCACCCGGCCGGACAGCATCACGACCGGAACGTCGCCAAGCAAACCTGCGACGAGCTCGCCGGCATGGCCGGAAACGCTGCTGACGGGGAAACCGGGAATGTCCGCGTAGGAAATGCGGGTCGCGCCGCCGACCGCTTCGACAAGTGTGCCAAGTCCTGACCCGAGGACAATACCATAGCGTGGAGACAGGCCCCCGAGCCTGTCCCGCAGAAATTCCGCAGTGCTGTTCATCCCAGAATCTCGGTCTCGAAGCTGTGCGGCAGCAGATCCGACAGGGCCAGCGTCTTCTTCACGCCCGTCTCGTCGCAGAGATAGATCCGGGTACTGGCGCCGGAGAATTCCGCAAGCCGCTGCCGGCAGCCGCCGCAAGGCGGGCAGAGTGCCAGCTTCTCGGCAATGACGGCCACTTCCATGATCTTGCGCTGGCCGGCCATGACCATGTGGCTGATGGCCGTGGTCTCGGCGCACCAGCCTTCCGGAAACGACAGGTTTTCGATGTTGGCGCCGGTATAGATCTGGCCGTCTTCCGCGCGGATGGCAGCACCAACGGGAAACTTGGAGTAGGGCGCGTGCGCCTTGGCCATCGCCTCGCGCGCGGCTTCGAAGAGCTCGTTTTCCATGGTCTTACCGCTCCTTCACATAGGGGACGCCGCCGGCCTTCGGCGGGATGGCCTTGCCGATGAAGCCGGCAAGCAAGATGACGGTGAGAATATAGGGCAATGCCTGCATCAACTGCACCGGCACCTGGCCGATCAGCGGCAGGGGATTGCCTTGCAAACGGATCGCAAATGCATCGAGGAAGCCGAAGAGCAGGCAGGCCAGCATGATGTTGAACGGCCGCCATTTGGCAAAGATCAGCGCGGCAAGGGCAATGTAACCTTTGCCGGCGGTCATGCCCTTGACGAAGCCGGCGGTCATCGCCAGCGACAGGTAGGCGCCGGCAAAGCCACACAGGATGCCGCAGCAGATGACGGCGCGATAGCGCATCCAGATCACCGAAATGCCGGCCGTGTCGACGGCGCCCGGGTTTTCGCCAACCGCGCGCAGCCGCAGACCAAAGCGGGTGCGATAGAGGATCCACCAGCTGAGCGGCACCATGGCGAAGGCCAGGTAGGTCAGGATGAAATGGCCCGAGAGCAGATCGGCGTAGATCGGCCCGATGAAGGGAACCTCGCGGATGGTGTCCGCGAAGGGGAAATTGATCGTCTGGAACCGGGCGCCTTCGGCCAGCGCCGGCGTGCGCCCGCCCTGGCGGAACCACGCCTCGCCCAAGATGACGGTGGAACCGGCGACGATGAAGTTGATGGCAACGCCGGAAACGATCTGGTTGCCGCGCTGGGTGATCGACGCATAGCCGTGAACCAGCGACAGGGCGACCGAGATCAGGATGGCGGCAAGCAATCCCAGCCAGACCGACTGGGTGATGGCCGCGACCGCGCCGGCGGCAAAGGCAGCGCCCAGCATTTTGCCTTCAAGGCCGATATCGAAGATACCGGCACGCTCGGTGAAGAGCCCGGCAAGGGCCGCGAAAATCAGCGGAACGGAGACGCGGATGGTGGACTCGAGGAGCACCACGATGACGTGGAAAAAATCCATGGCTTCAAGCTCCCTTGGTCTGGGCAACGACCGCGGCGCGCCGGCTGGAGGTGGAAAACAACCGGGTGATCGCCGGCCGGAACATGTTTTCAAGGGCGCCAGCAAACAGAATGACGAGGCCCTGGATGATGACGATCATGTCGCGCGAGATCGACGGCATTTCGAACGAGATCTCCGCTCCGCCCTGATAGAGCACACCGAAGAGAACAGCCGCAGGGATGATGCCGGCGGGATGCGAGCGGCCCATAAGGGCAACGGCGATGCCGACGAAGCCTGCACCCTGGACGAAATCGAGCTGCATGCGGCCCTGCTCGCCCATGATCGGGTTGAGCGCCATCATGCCGGCAAGCGCGCCTGAGATCATCATGGTGATGACGGTGATGCGGCTCTCGCTCATGCCGGCGTAGCGGGCGGCCGACGGGCTGTGGCCCATGGTGCGCATCTCGTAGCCGAGCTTGGTGCGCCAGATCAAAAGCCAGACGCCGAAGGCGGCGACAAGCGCCAGCAGGAACGACACGTTGAACGGCGCCGTGCCGATATCGAGCCCGAAGATCCCTAGCAGCCAATCGAGCTTGGGCAGTTGGCCGCCTTCCGCAAAGGTGCGGGTCTGCGGTGACATCGAGCCGAGCGGCTTCAGCACCCGGGTCAGGAGATAGACCATCAGGCTCGAGGCGATGAAGTTGAACATGATGGTGGTGATGACGATGTGGCTACCGCGCTTGGCCTGCAGCCAGCCGGGCAGGAACGCCCAGGCGGCGCCGAACAGGGCGGAACCGATGATCGCCAGCGGGAAAACCACGAACCACGGCATCGTCTGGTCGAGCCAGAGGCACGCGAGCGCGACGCCGATACCGCCGACATAGGCCTGGCCTTCGCCGCCGATGTTGAAAAGCCCGGCATGGAAGGCGACTGCGACCGCAAGGCCGGTGAAGATGAAGGTGGTGGCGTAATAGAGCGTGAAGCCGATGTACTCGCCGCGGCCGAAGGCACCATTGATCAGGTGGTAGGCGGCTTCGAGCGGGTTTTCGCCGACGAGCAGAACCACGAGACCGGCAACGAGAAACGCAACGGCGAGATTGACCAGCGGGACGAGGCCGTATTCGACCCAACCCGGAAGCTTTGCATAGGGATTGCTCATTCTGCGGCCTCCTTGCGGCCTTCGACGCCGGCCATCAGCAGGCCCAGCTCGCCCTCGGTCGCATCGGGATCACGCTCGCCGACCACACGGCCGGCAAACATGACCAGGATACGGTCCGACAGGGCGCGGATTTCATCGAGTTCGACGGAAACAAGCAGGACAGCCTTGCCCTGGTCGCGCATCTCGATGATCCGTTTGTGGATGAATTCGATGGCGCCGACATCGACGCCGCGGGTGGGTTGGCCGATGATCAGCACGTCCGGTCCCCGCTCCATCTCGCGGGCGAGAACGATCTTCTGCTGATTGCCCCCGGAAAAATTCGCGGTCTTCAGCCGGGCGTTCGGTGGACGGATATCGTATTCGGCGATGCGCTGCTCCGCATCCTTGCGAATGGCGTCGACGTTCAGGAAGACGCCGTTGAGGTAGCGCTTGTCGTGGTGGTAGCCGAGGATGGCGTTTTCGCATTCCTCGAATTTCAAGACCAGGCCGACATGATGCCGGTCTTCCGGCACGTGGGCGAGACCGCGATCACGCAGCTCTCTGGGGTCGACATGGCCGGTGACGTCAATCGCCTTGCCGTTGAGGTGCACCTCACCGGAAACCGCACGGCGGATGCCGGAGATCGCCTCCAGCAATTCAGACTGGCCATTGCCGGCAACGCCGGCAATGCCGACGATCTCGCCGGCGCGCAAGTTGAACGAAACATTGTCGACCATGGTGACGCCGCGGCTATCCTTGACGGTCAGGCCGTTGACGGAAAGCTTGACATCAGCTGGCTTGGCCTCACCCTTTTCGACGCGCAGCAGCACGCGGCGGCCGACCATCAGTTCGGCAAGTTCCTCGACCGAGGTTTCCGCCGTCGTGCGCGTCGCCACCATCTCGCCGCGCCGCATCACCGAAACCTCGTCGGTAATCGCCATGATTTCGCGCAGCTTATGGGTGATGAGAATGATGGTCTTTCCCTGGCTCTTCAGCTGTTCGAGAACGCGGAAGAGATGATCGGCCTCCGCCGGCGTCAAAACGCCGGTGGGCTCATCGAGGATCAGGATGTCGGCGCGGCGATAGAGCGCCTTGAGGATCTCGACGCGCTGCTGCAGACCGACCGGCAATTCCTCGATCACCGCGTCCGGATTGACCTCCAGCGCGTATTCACGCTCCAGCCGCTTCAACTCGTCGCGCGCCTTGGCGATGCCCTTGTTGAGGATCTGGCTTTCCTCAGCACCGAGCATGATGTTTTCGAGAACGGTGAAGTTCTCGACCAGCATGAAGTGCTGGTGCACCATGCCGATGCCGGCGGCGATCGCCGCATTCGGATCCCGGATCGTAACCTGCCTACCATCCACATGGATCTCGCCGCTATCGGCCTGGTAGAAGCCGTAGAGGATCGACATCAGGGTCGATTTTCCCGCACCGTTTTCACCGATGACGCCGTGGATCGTACCCTTGCGGACTTTCAGATTGATATTCTTGTTGGCGTGAACCGGACCGAAGCTCTTGTCGATCCCACGCAGTTCGATGGCAATACTGTCCATATTGGCCTTGCGATCCCCAAACTGGCCCGCTTCGGTCTTCTTCCCAGAAACCGTGCCGGCGATTTTTTTACCATTTGGTATAAGTTTATCATCGATTTGCCGGCGCGGAAGCCCTCAAACGAGATCTCCTTATACTCTCACCGGATCGCTGATGAGAGTCCAGCGTGAATATACACAGGCAGATAGACCGTAACGGCAACAAAAAACCGGCGGCATTCGATGCCGCCGGTTCTGATTTATGCTTCTGAATCAGGCCGCTTTGACAGGCCGCAGCAGGCGCAGCGCGTTCATGGTGACAAGAACCGTGGCGCCAGTATCCGCCAGAATGGCCGGCCATAGTCCGGTCACGCCGATGATGGTCGTGACGAGGAAGACAGCCTTCAGACCGAGCGCAATAGCGATATTCTGGAAAATGTTTCGCATTGTAGAGTGGGAAAGCCGGACCATCGCCGCGACGTCTCCAACCCTGCCATGCAGGACGGCCGCGTCCGCCGTCTCCAACGCCACGTCGGTTCCGCCGCCCATGGCGATGCCGACATCGGCGGCAGCGAGCGCCGGCGCATCATTGATGCCGTCACCGATCTTGGCGACGGTGAAGCCGGACCTCTTCAATTCGCCGACGATGCGCTGCTTGTCCTCAGGCAGAAGTTCGGCACGCACTTCCATGCCGAATTGCCGGCCGATCGCCTCCGCCGTGCGTCGGTTGTCGCCGGTCAGCATGACCACATAGATGCCGGCATCGGTCAGCGCCTTGACGCCGGCGGCGGCATCCGTGCGCGGTTCGTCGCGCATGGCGATCGCGCCGACGATCTCGTTGTCGGCAACCAGCACCGAAACCGTCTTGCCCTCGTCGTTCAGCGCCGCGATGCGGGCGGTCTGTTCGGGCGACATCGGCACGCGGTCGTTGGCGGCCTTGGGAGAACCGAGGAACACGGCGACGGTGCCGACAATACCTTCCAGGCCCTTGCCGCCGATGGCTTTTACGGCCGCGATGCCCGGGACGGGCGACTCCAATTCGCCGGCGCGCTGCAGGATCGCCCGCGCCAGCGGATGGCTCGATCCCTGCTCGAGCGCTGCGGCCAAGCCCAACACCTCGTTCTCGTCGCGTCCGAAACCGACGATATCGGTCACCCGGGGCTTGCCTTCCGTCAGCGTGCCGGTCTTGTCGAAGGCGGCAGCGGTGATCTTGCCAACATTTTCCAGAACGGCGCCGCCCTTCAAGAGCAGGCCACGCCGTGCTCCCGCCGAAAGGCTGGCGGCGATCGCTGCCGGCGTCGAAATCACCAATGCGCAGGGGCAGCCGATCAACAGGATCGCCAGCCCCTTGTAGATCCACTCGCTCCAGACGCCACCGCCGACAAGCGGTGGCAGGATCGCAACGAGGGCGGCGACGACAACGACGGCGGGCGTGTAATAGTGCGAAAAACGATCGATGAAGCGTTCGGTCGGCGCCTTGCTCTCCTGCGCCTCCTCGACCAGCCGCACGATGCGGGCGATGGTATTGTCGGAGGCGGCCGCGGTGACCCGCACGCGCAAGGCACCGTCTCCATTTACCGTTCCGGCGACGAGTTGCTCGTCGGCGGCCTTGTGCACCGGCACACTTTCGCCGGTGACCGGCGCCTCGTCGACCGAACTTTCGCCGGAAAGGATGACGCCATCGGCCGGAACGCGGTCGCCCGGGCGCACGAGAATGACGGAGCCGACCGCCAGACTATCGGCCGGAACCTCGTCGATTCGGCCATTGCGCTCGAGATAGGCCGACTTCGGCACAAGCGCCGTCAGCGACTGGATGCTAGCCCGCGCCTTGCCGGCGGCAACGCCCTCGAGCAACTCTCCGACCAGGAAGAGCAGTACGACCATCGCCGCTTCCTCCGTCGCGCCGATGAAGACGGCGCCGACGGCGGCAATGGTCATCAGCATTTCGATCGAAAACGGCGTGCCCGCGGTTGCGGCCGCGAATGCCCGCCGCGCGATTGGCAGCAGGCCGACCAGCATGGCAAGCGTGAAGATCCAGGGTTCGGTCGCCGGAACGAGATGGCCGAGACCATAGGCGGCGGCAAGCGCCAGTGCGCAGGCGATCGTCAGCCGGCCCTTGCCCGAACGCCACCAGGGACCATTCGTCGGCCCGTGATCGTGGGCACGGGAGCTCGGCTGCTGCGATGACGCTGCGAGGACCTCGTTGTGGCTGTGCTGATGGTCATGGCCGTTGGTATGCGCGCGCTTCTCATGCTCGTGGCCGTGCTCGTGATCGTGGTCATGCCCGCCCGAGCAAGTGTGCACGGCGACAATGGCCGGCTTCTGGTGGGCGGCGATCGGATGCAGGCGGTAACCGAGCTTTCCGACCTTGCTGACAATGTTCTCCGCAAGCTCGCTATTGTTGGCATGCTTGACCGACATCGTGCCCGCTGCGACGGAAACCGACACATCCTCTACGCCGGGCATGCGCCTGACGGCGGTGTCGATCTTCGAAGCGCAGGATGCACAATCCATGCCCTCGACCCGATAGCGGTTTTCACGAATATTGGCTGCCATGACCTGCTCCTTGCATATCTCGACGCAAGGCTACGACCTCTAGCGACTAGAGCTGCAAGACCGAATTGCTTGATCTCGGGAAGTTTTTTTGTGGCGGCTTTTTTCTGTGCTTCTTCGACGTTGCCCGTCGCTCGGATGCGCGAGCCGAGCGGGATATGTCGGCGATACGCGCTCCGTGTTCGTGGCCGGCTATGGGTCCGTATGGGTCTGCCTGATGATGAAGCCTACTTGCGGGACCGGGCCCCCCGCGCAGGTCCACGCGATCACGACCTGGGTCAATGACAACGTCACGGATGTACCACTGCCCGCACGACGGCCCTCATAATCCCAATGAGCCGCCCGCTGGTGACGGCAACCGGCTCGTGTCCCTGGGGGACGCCGCGTGTCGCAGCGACCGCGATGCCGAGGCTTGTTCTGGCTCGCGACGGGTTGCCTGTTTCTGGCCGAATAACATCGCTTTTGAAGCAGTTGGACTTTGTGGCTGGTGCGCTTTTGTTTCGCATTTGCTTGCTCCGGAACGTCAAAAAGCCCGCCGGTTTTCACCTGGCGGGCTTTTGATTTGGTTGCGGGGGCAGGATTTGAACCTGCGGCCTTCAGGTTATGAGCCTGACGAGCTACCGGGCTGCTCCACCCCGCGTCAAGCGTAAACCGCTATGCGGTTTATCGCGGTTTCATAACCGCTTTAGCGGTTATGCTTTCCTTCGGTCCGGGTTTTGCTTTGGCAAAATCCCGTTGTTTGCCTCGATTTTACCTAAGCAAAAAGGCCGCTTGTAGGCGGCCCTTGCGTTTCGGCTTGGCCGAGTTTTGTGTCGAGAAGATTTTCGGTTTGTTTTGCGCCGCTGCCTTATCCTTCTCGGCTGTGCCTCGAAGGGGAGCGTCGGTTTTATCTTGCGTTTTGCAGACCTGGCAGCGACCTACTCTCCCGCGTCTTAAGACGAAGTACCATCGGCGCTGGGGCGTTTCACGGCCGTGTTCGGAATGGGAACGGGTGCAGCCACCCCGCCAGAACCACCAGGTCGGCAAAGCGCAAGATTTGCGTCTAGCGGACGCAAACCGAATTGAGAAGCTGGTGAGGTGGTGATGCCACCTCTTTGATTTGAACACGTCTTTATACGGTGCCTTGGTCACTTGTTCGGAGCGTCAGCTCCGCAAGGCCAAAGGCCGTCGCGCCTTTTGGCGCGTTAGCTCATCATCTGGAATGATGAGCATGAGCAATGGGAACGATCAAGCCAATCGAACGATTAGTACTGGTAAGCTTCATGCGTTGCCGCACTTCCACACCCAGCCTATCAACGTGGTAGTCTTCCACGGTTCTCAAGGGAATAC
>NZ_MUNW01000052.1 GCF_002002725.1 Sinorhizobium sp. A49
CGCCAAAGTCTCTTTCACAAAGAACCAGTTAAGGTTCCTCACGAGCTCCGCCGCCCACGTTTCTCTTTCTCTATATTCAAATGTCAAATAACAGACGGAAAAACCGTCAAAACTTCCCGCCGAAACTTTCGCCCCAGCCAATCAGCATCCGCCAATCAAGGAAACCTTTAGAACGAAGGACATCGTCGCCAGCGGCGCCGCCGCCCTCGTTCAGTGATCGGGCTTATAGACCCCGCACCTCAGATACGTCAACAGACAATTTCAAAAAACTGACAAGATCGAACAAGTGACTGAAAAAACACAGGAAATTCACAAAGGAGTTATCAACAGGGCGGTGAAGGGCGCAAAAACTGCGGCAGACTTCGGCGGCCAATCCGTCAAACGTCAGCTCCGGACGCCCAAAAACCGCACGTTCAGGCCTGGGCGCTCGACTTCGTCTGAAGGATCTGGGCGGCCGGCTGTACGCTGAGCGGCCGTTCGCGGCTGAAATGGCCCCAGTTTTCCCGGACGATCTGCATCAGAAACTCGCGCACTGCCCTCACCCGCGGCACCGCAACGAGATCGCGGTGGCAAATCATCCAGTAGGTTCGCTTCAACTCGATCTCGTCGGGCAGCACGATCTCGATGTCCTTTTCCTCGCGCGCCATGAAATGCGGCAGCACGCAGAGGCCAAGCCCCTGTCGCACCGCCTTCAGCTGCGTGAGAATGCTCGAACTCTGGAAATGCGCCCTGAGGCCCGGCTGGATCTCGCCGAGATAATCGAGCCCGGGCGCAAAGATCATGTCTTCGATGTAACCAACGAAGCGATGGGCGGCGAGATCGTTGCGGCTCCTGATCGGCGGGTGGCTGGCGAGATAGCTGCGGGAACCATAGACATGCAGCGTATAGGGGGTCAGCACCTCGGAATGATAGGGACCGGCCTTCGGCGCCGTCAGCGCCACCGACAGATCCGCTTCCTTGCGCGACAGCGACATGATCTGCTGGATCGCCACAAGCTCCAGCGAGATGTTCGGGTAGGTCGCGGCAAAGCTCGACAGCCGGTCCGACAGGAAGAAATTGCCAAACCCCTCGAGCGTGCTCAGCCGCACCACGCCGCGCTGCGCGGTCAGGCCGTCGCTGATGTCGAGCTGCAGCTGCTCGGTCTCGCGCTCGATGCGTTCGGCGGTCTCGACGAAGCGCTGGCCGATCGCCGTCAGCACGTAGCCGCGCGGATTGCGCTCGAACAGCTTGACCTTGAGGGCGAATTCCAGTCGGTCGATGCGCCGCGACACGGTCGCGTGGCTGGTGCGCAGCCTTCGCGCCGCCGTCGACAATTGCCCGGTGCGCGCCACCGCCAGAAAGAACTGCAGGTCGTCCCAGGTGAAGTTCGGATTCATCTCGCTGCCCCATCTGTTCGAAAATGAACAGACCCTGTTTGCAATTTACGGGCGGCGGCGCTTGCATCCAAGCGGTTTTTTCCGGATTGTAGCGCCGGAGCCGACATCTGAGGAGCATGTCTGGCCAAATTTGAACAGAACAGGACTGACGGTCCGGCAAGGCCACACGCTTTGCCGGAGTCTAGCGCGATTTCGCGTGTGGCTGTCCTGAGCTGAAACCCTTGGAGGAGGACACGATGACGAAGAAACTGCTCACCGCATTCGCCATGATGCTTGCCGGCAGCACGGCGGCACTCGCCGACGCATCCGACGGCAAGGTCAAGATCGGCATCCTCAACGACCAGTCCGGCGTCTATGCCGATTTCGGCGGCAAGTCGTCCTATGAGGCAGCACTGATGGCGGTCGAGGATTTCGGCGGCAAGGTTCTGGGCGTGCCAGTCGAAGTCATCACCGCCGACCACCAGAACAAGGCCGACATCGCCTCCAACATCGCCCGGCAATGGTACGACACCGAGCAGGTCGACAGCATCATGGAGCTGACCAGCTCCTCGGTCGGCCTCGCCGTCCAGGCGCTGTCGAAGGAAAAGAAGAAGATCACCATCAACACCGGCGCTGCCACCACGGAACTCACCGGCAAGCAGTGCTCGCCCTATGGTTTCCACTGGGCCTATGACACCCATGCGCTAGCGGTCGGCACCGGCGGCGCGCTGGTCAAGCAGGGCGGCGACAGCTGGTTCTTCCTGACCGCCGACTACGCCTTCGGCTATTCGCTCGAGGAAAATACCGGCAACTACGTCAAGGAAAACGGCGGCACCGTCGTCGGCTCCGTCCGTCATCCGCTGGCGACCACCGACTTCTCGTCCTTCCTGTTGCAGGCGCAGTCGTCGGGCGCCAAGGTCATCGGCCTTGCCAATGCCGGCCTCGACACCTCCAACGCCATCAAGCAGGCGGCCGAATTCGGTATTGTCCAGGGCGGCCAACGCCTCGCGGCGCTCCTGTTCACGCTCGCCGAAGTCCACGGCCTCGGCCTCGAAGCGGCTCAAGGGTTGACGCTGACCGAAGGCTTCTACTGGAACCGCAACGAGGAAACGGCAAAGTTCGGCAAGCGCTTCATGGAACGCACGGGCAAGATGCCGAACATGGTTCATGCCGGCACCTACTCCGCCGTGCTTTCCTATCTCAAAGCCATCGAGAAGGCCGGCAGCGACGACGGCGATGCCGTCGCCAAGGAACTGCGCGCGCTGCCCGTCAACGACGTCTTT
This sequence comes from Sinorhizobium sp. A49, assembly GCF_002002725.1. Classification (GTDB taxonomy): domain Bacteria; phylum Pseudomonadota; class Alphaproteobacteria; order Rhizobiales; family Rhizobiaceae; genus Ensifer. Next base: position 2,639 of record NZ_MUNW01000052.1, read on the forward strand.
GCCGAAAACGGCAAGGTCGCCGAGAACGGCCGGATGATCCATGACATGTATCTACTGGAAGTGAAGAAGCCGGACGAAAGCAAGGAACCCTGGGATTATTTCAAGGTGCTCGCCACCATCCCCGGTTCGGAAGCCTTCATCGACCCGGCCAAGAGCGGCTGCGACCTCGTGAAGTCGTGAGCGGTCGGATCGCGATGACCGCTGCCTTGAAGGAACAGAATGGAGCGCCGCGGGTGGTTTTGTCCGCCCGCGGTCTCCGTCGCGATTTCGGCGGCTTTACCGCCGTCAACAACGTCAACCTCGACGTCCATGATGCGCGCGTGCATGCGCTGATCGGGCCGAACGGCGCCGGCAAGACGACGGTCTTCAACCTTTTGACCAAGTTCCTGCAGCCGACCGGCGGCACGATCACGCTGCTCGGCGAAGACATCACCCGCATGGCGCCGGACAAGGTGGCGCGCATGGGCCTGGTCCGCTCGTTCCAGATCTCGGCGGTGTTTCCGCATATGAGCGTGCTCGACAATGTGCGCGTGGCGCTGCAGCGGCCAAACGGCCTGGCGACCCAGTTCTGGAAGCCGATGTCGGCGCTCGACGGGCTGACGGCCAAGGCCGATCATCTGATCCGCTCCGTCGGCCTCGACAAGGAGAGAAACGCGGTTGCCGCCGATCTTTCCTATGGCCGCAAGCGCGTGCTGGAAATCGCCACGACCCTGGCGCTTGAGCCGAAGGTGCTTTTGCTCGACGAGCCGATGGCCGGCATGGGTCACGAGGATGTCGGCATGGTGGCCGAGATCATCCGCGAGGTTGCGCTGAAACGCGCCGTGCTGATGGTCGAGCACAACCTCTCCGTCGTCTCGACGCTCTGCCATCACGTCACCGTGTTGCAGCGCGGCGAGATCCTGGCCGAGGGCGACTACGCAGAAGTGTCGGCCGATCCGCGGGTGCGCACCGCCTATATGGGCACCGAGGAGGTCTGAGATGAAACCGCTGCTAACAGTTTCCGGCCTCAACGCCTGGTACGGCGAAAGCCATATCCTGCACGGCGTCGACATGACGGTCGGCGAAGGCGAGATGGTCACACTGCTCGGGCGCAACGGCGTCGGCAAGACCACCACCCTGCGCTCGATCATGGGCATCGTGCGCAATCGCAAGGGCGCGATCGATTTTGCCGGCGAGGACCTGATCAAGGTGCCGCTGCATCGGGTCGCCCATCGCGGCCTCGGCTTCATCCCCGAGGAGCGCGGCATCTTCTCGACGCTATCGGTTTACGAAAACCTGCTGCTGCCGCCGGCTGTCGCCAAGGGCGGCATGACCGTCGACGAAATCTTCGAGCTTTTCCCCAACCTGCACGAGCGCCGCAACAGCCCGGGCACCAAGCTTTCCGGCGGCGAACAGCAGATGCTGGCAATCGCCCGGATCTTGAGGACCGGCGTGCGCATGATGCTGCTCGACGAGCCGACGGAGGGCCTTGCCCCGGTTATCGTCCAGCGCATCGGCGACGTCCTGAAGACCCTGAAGGCGCGCGGCATGACCGTTCTTCTGGTCGAGCAGAACTTTCGCTTCGCCAGCAAGGTTGCCGACCGTTTCTACCTGATGGACCATGGCCGCATGGTCGGCGAGTTCCCCGTTTCGGAACTCTCCGCCCGCATGGACATGCTGCACGACGTGCTGGGGGTCTGAGCCATGACCATGATTTTTGGAATTCCGCTGCAAGCCTTCCTCGGCCAATTGCTGATCGGCCTGATCAACGGCTCGTTCTACGCGCTCCTGAGCCTTGGCCTTGCGATCATCTTCGGCCTCTTGCGCGTCATCAACTTCGCCCACGGCGCGCAATACATGCTCGGCGCCTTCTTCGCCTGGATGCTTCTATCCTATTTCGGCATCGGCTACTGGCCGGCGCTGATCGTGGCACCCCTTGCCGTCGGCCTTGTCGGCGCCGTCATCGAACGCACGATGCTAAGACGCCTTTATACGCTCGATCCGCTCTATGGCCTGCTCTTCACCTTCGGCCTGGCGCTGACGATCGAAGGCACGTTCCGCTATCTCTATGGCGCCTCCGGCCAGCCCTATGCGACGCCGGCCGCCCTTGCCGGCGGCACCAATCTCGGCTTCATGTTCCTGCCCATCTATCGCGGCTGGGTGATCGCCTTCTCGCTCGTCGTCTGCATCGGCACCTGGCTGGTGATCGAAAAGACCAAGCTCGGCTCCTATCTGCGCGCAGCGACCGAAAACCCCATCCTCGTCCAGTCCTTCGGCATCAACGTGCCGTTCCTGTTGACGCTGACCTATGCGCTGGGAGCGGCCCTTGCCGCCCTTGCCGGCGTCCTTGCGGCACCGATCTACCAGGTCTCGCCGCTGATGGGGTCGAACATCATCATCGTCGTCTTCGCCGTGGTGGTGGTCGGTGGCATGGGCTCGATCATGGGGGCGATCGTCACCGGCTACCTGCTTGGCGTCGCCGAGGGGCTGACCAAGGTCTTCTACCCCGAAGCCTCCAACATCGTGATCTTCGTGATCATGGCCATCGTTCTCCTGATACGGCCGGCGGGCCTTTTTGGCCGGGATGTTTGATATGACACTGACACTCGATATCGATAAGCCAAGCGAAAAGAAGCCAGCCATCGTACAGACGATCTTCCTGGCGGCGGGTCTGGCGCTGCTGGTGCTCGCGCCGCTGTTTTTCTATCCCGTCTTCCTGATGAAGCTCCTGTGCTTCGCGCTGTTTGCCTGCGCCTTCAACCTGCTGCTGGGCTACACCGGCCTTCTGTCCTTCGGGCACGCCGCCTTCTTCGGCGGGGCCGCCTATTTCACCGCGCATGCGGTGAAAGAATGGGGGCTGCCGCCGGAACTCGGCATTCTGGTCGGCGTTATGGGAGCTGCGTTCCTCGGCGCAATCATCGGTTTCCTCGCCATCCGCCGGCAGGGCATCTATTTCGCCATGATCACGCTGGCGCTGGCGCAGATGTTCTATTTCTTCTGCCTGCAGGCCGAGTTCACCAAGGGCGAGGACGGCATCCAGTCCGTGCCGCGCGGCCATCTCTTCGGCTTCATCGATCTCAGCCAGTCGACGAACATGTATTACTTCGTGCTCGGCGTGTTCATCATCGGTGTCGCGATCATCTGGCGGATCATTCACTCGCCCTTCGGCATGATCCTGAAATCGATCCGCGAAAATGAGACCCGCGCCGTGTCGCTCGGCTATTCCGTGCGCAACTACAAGCTTGCCGCCTTCGTCATGTCGGCAGCACTCACCGGCCTTGCCGGCGGCGTCAAGGCGCTGGTGTTCCAGTTTGCAACGCTGACCGACGTCAGCTGGCAGATGTCGGGCGAGGTCATCCTGATGACGCTGCTCGGCGGCATCGGCACGCTGATCGGTCCGCTGTTCGGCGCCGGGCTTGTCGTGACCCTGCAGAACTATCTCGCCACCTCCGAATTCCCGGTCACCATCATCACAGGCCTGGTGTTCATGGTCTGCGTGTTGTTGTTCCGGCGCGGCATCGTCGGCGAGTTCTACAATTCGAGGCTCGGCCGCAAGCTCGGATTCGAGCATCGGCACTAGGACGGTCACCTTCGGGGAGAAGAGCTGGCCCGGTCCCCCGCCTTCGGCAGGACCGGGCATCGACAAGAAAGTGATGAGCCCATGGACACGTTCGACTATATCGTCGTCGGAGCGGGGAGCGCCGGCTGCGTTCTGGCCAATCGCCTTTCAGAAAACCGGGATCGCCGCGTGCTGCTGCTCGAGGCCGGCGGCAGCGACAATTATCACTGGATCCACATTCCCGTCGGCTATCTCTATTGCATCAACAATCCCCGCACCGACTGGTGTTTCACCACCGCCCCCGAGGAAGGTCTGAACGGCCGGGCGCTCGGCTACCCCCGCGGCAAGGTGCTCGGCGGCTGCTCGTCGATCAACGGCATGATCTACATGCGCGGCCAGGCCCGCGACTACGATCAATGGCGCCAGCTGGGGTGCACCGGCTGGGGCTGGGATGACGTGCTACCGCATTTCCGCAGGTCGGAAGACCACTATCGCGGCGCCGATGAGATTCATGGCGCCGGCGGCGAATGGCGCGTGGAAAAGGCGCGCGTTCGCTGGGCCGTGCTCGACGCTTTCCAGAAGGCGGCGACTGAGGCCGGAATTCCGGAAACGCCGGATTTCAACCGCGGCAACAACGAAGGCTCCGGCTACTTCGACGTCAACCAGCGCTCCGGCGTCAGGTGGAACACCGCCAAGGCGTTTCTGCGGCCCGCCCGCAACCGGCGCAACCTCACTATTCTCACCAAGGCGCATGTCCGCCGGCTGGTGATCGAGGAAGGCCGTATCGCCGGCGTCGAGTTCCAGCATGACGGCGTGGTCAAGCGGGTGCGCTGTCGCCGCGAAACCGTCCTTTCGGCCGGCGCCATCGGCTCGCCGCAGATCCTGGAGCTATCCGGCATCGGTCGTGGCGATGTGCTGAGGGATAACGGGATCGAGGTCCGGCACGAAATGCCGGGTGTCGGCGAAAACCTGCAGGACCACCTGCAACTGCGCCTCGCCTACAAGGTCACCGGGGTGCCGACCTTGAACGAGAAGGCGAGCACGTTTTTCGGCAAGGCGGCGATCGGCCTCGAATATCTCGCCAGGCGCTCAGGGCCGATGGCGATGGCACCGAGCCAGCTCGGGATCTTCACCCGTTCGGGCCCCGAGAAGGAAACGCCCGATCTGCAATATCACGTCCAGCCGGTGTCACTCGAAAAGTTCGGCGAGCCGGTTCATGCCTTCCCGGCCATTACCGCCAGCGTCTGCAACCTGCGGCCGGAAAGTCGGGGATCGGTGCACGTGAAGGGGCCTGATTTCGCAACGGCGCCGGACATTCGTCCACGCTATCTGACGTCCGAGGCCGACCGCGATGTCGCGGTCCGCTCCATCCGCCTGACGCGCCACATTGTCAGCCAGCCATCCTTTGCCTGCTTCAACCCGATCGAGTTCAAACCGGGACCGTCCTATGAGAGCGACGAGGATCTGCGCCGTGCTGCCGGCGATATCGGCACGACGATCTTCCACCCGGTCGGCACCTGCCGGATGGGTGCGGACCCGGCAAGCGTCGTCGATCCGGAATTGCGCCTGCGCGGGCTGCAGGGCTTGAGGATTGCCGATGCCTCGATCATGCCGACGATCACCTCGGGCAATACCAACTCGCCGACGATCATGATCGCCGAGAAGGCGGCGGCGATAATCCTCGCGGCCAATTCCTGATCGCCGAATCGCGTCGTTTGGCAGCCCGGATTACGGTAAACTGGCCGAAATGCGACGTTCAAACCTTAAATTCCGGGGCCGGAACCTCTATATGAGCCAGTGAAGGCCCTTCGCGGGCCCAAGCACTATAAGGGGTTTGAATGGCAATGCAGCGTTTTGGAAGAGCTCTGGCAATGTTGGCGATCGGTCTCACGGTCGGGCTCACGGTTGTGGATGTCGCCGAGGCGCGGCGCTCTGGCGGCGGCTTCGGCAGCCGCGGCACACGCACCTTTTCGCAGCCGCCCGTCACCCGCACCGCGCCGACCAACGCGGCACCGATCGACCGCTCGATGACGCCGCGCCAAGACGCCGGCCCGACGACGACCACCCCGGGCGCCGCCCAGACGCGACCAGCCGGTGCCAACACGCCAAATGCGCGCCCCGGCTTCTTCAGCGGCTTCGGCGGCTCGCTTCTCGGCGGCCTCATGGTCGGCGGCCTGATCGGCATGCTGATGGGTGGTGGCTTCGGCGGCGCTGCCGGCTTCCTCGGCCTGATCGTACAGATGCTTTTGATCGGCGGCGTGATCATGCTCGCGATGCGCTTCTTCGGCCGCAATCGGCAGCAGACGGCCTATGCAGGCCCGTCCGAGCGCTCGTCGGCCCAGTCGCCGTCGAACGGCATGCCGTCGTTCAAGATCCCGAGCATCGGCGGCGGACAGGCAAATGCGCAGGCGAACGCCCGCCCGGCGGCAGCACCGACACCGGCCCCCGCGGCGGAAGGCCCGGCCGATGAAATCGGCGTCGGCCAAGCCGACCTCGAGCAGTTCGAGAAGATGCTGAAGGACGTACAGGCAGCCTATGCGGCCGAGGACTACGGCACCCTGCGCCGCCTGACGACGCCGGAAGCCATGTCCTACCTCGCCGAGGAACTGAGCGACAACGCCACCAGCGGCGTCAAGAACGACGTGACCGACGTTCATCTTGTGCAGGGCGATGTCGCCGAAGCCTGGTCGGAAGACGGCAAGGACTTCGCCACCGTCGCCATGCGCTACGAGAGCATCGACGTGATGCGCGACCGTACGACCGGCAAGGTGATCAGCGGCGATCCGGACAATCTGACGGAAGCCGTCGAACTCTGGACCTTCGTGCGCAAGACCGACGGCGAATGGCAGGTCTCGGCGATCCAGGGCGTCGGGCACGCCTGATACCATCAGCACGCTAAACTTTTGAGACCCGGCCGGCCCATCCGACCGGGTCTTTTTTTGTGGCAGTGCCACAGGGCGATTGTGTCCCGTTCGTGTCGGCAACGCGCCGGCCATCTGGCGCGCAAAAGCGGAGACGCCAGCCGCCGATGTCATCGGTCGATAGCCGGCCCCTCCTCGCCAAGAAGACGGGTGACGAGTGCCCGCAGCCAGCGATGACGCGGATCGCCTTCGCGGCGCCGATGCCAGATCTGCTCGAAGTCAAACGGTGGAATGGCAAAGGGCGGCTCGAAGACGACGAGCCCCTGGCCATTTGCCTGTGAAAGAATGCGACGCGCCACGGTCAGGACCAGGTCCGTGCCACGCACCAGGCCCGGTGCAACGCTCCAATGCGGAACCGCAAGGCAGATGCGGCGCGCCTTTCCCGTCGCCGCCAGAGCGAGATCGATCTCGTTGCCGGCATCGCCACGCAGCGACACCAGCACATGCGGCAGGGCGAGATAGTCGCCAAGACCCATGGCCGGCGATCCGCCAAGTTGTGAGGCGTCTGCAAGGCAGGCAAAGCTTTCCGTGAAGAGCAGCGATGACCGGATGCCTTCGCCGTGCGCCGGAAAGACGCCGAGCGCCAGATCGATCTCGCCTTCGGTCACCTGAGAGGCCATGGCCTCGCGGCTCGCCTGGTTGACGACCAGGTCCACATGCGGTGCCTCGATCCGTAAGGCTGCCATCAACCTCGGCAGCAGCACCGCCGCACCATAGTCAGACATCGCCAGCCGGAACACATGCTGCTCCGTCGTCGGGTCGAACCCGGCGGGCGCAAGCAACGACCGCATCCTGCCGATCGCTTCGGAAAGCTGTGGCGCGATTTCGAGCGCCCGCAAGGTCGGCTCCAGTCGCCCGCCATGCCGCACCAGCAGGGGATCGTCGAAGAGATGGCGCAAGCGTGCCAGCGCATGGCTGACCGCGGGCTGGCTCTTGTTCAGACGAACGGCGGTGCGCGAAACATGGCGTTCCGACAGAAGCGCATCGAGCACGACAAGCAGGTTCAGGTCGATTCCGGCCAGATTATTCATCAAGTGAATATAGACTGTACAATATCGGAATTTCCATTCCCGATTTGGATGACGAACTCTGAGGGCGTCAAACAGATCGGAAACGCCTCATGCCAAATGCCGCATCCCTCCTCCTCGTCCTCGCCGCCGTCTTTGCCGGGGCGGTCGTGCCGTTCCAGGCCGGCGCAAACGCCATGCTCGGCCGCCTCATCGGCCACCCGCTATGGGCCACCGTCGTTTCGCTCAGTATCAGTCTTGCCCTCATCGTTCCCCTGATGATCGCCCTTCGCGTGCCGATGCCCACGCCCGCCGAGACCTTGAAAGGCCCATGGTGGATTTGGATCGGCGGCGCGGCCGGCGTCATCTACATCACGGCCGCGCTACTGCTTGCCCCGAAACTTGGCGCCGCCAGCTTCATTGTCGCGGTGATTGCCGGACAGATGGCGGTCTCTATCGTCATCGACCACTACGGCCTGATGGGCTTTCCGGAAAAGCCGGTCAGCGTCGCCCGCCTCATCGGCGTTGGGCTGATCGCGGGCGGCATGGTGATCACCCAGCTCGCAAGCGCCATGCCGGCACTCGCAAGCCAGGCCCGGTAACCAGGCACTCCTCCCGCCAGCAACCCTTGTTGACGTCGCCGCAACCGTGGTAACAAACGCACATGTCGACCGAACCACACCTGATGGCCTGACGAGCCCCGCAAGGCGGGGCTTGCTGGAGCGAGCCCAAAGTCGCCCGTGTCTCACGGGCCGGTCTTTCCTGTTCGATTGATCTCCTTCTCCCAGGTCTGCGCTACGCCCAAGAACCGGCCGACGCGATGATGGTGAACGAGGCAATCGACCGTCATTCGGGCTCACTATGAAATCGCCATCCCTTTGGAAATCTGCCGCCTTCCGGCGCGTCGGCTGCGCTCTCGCCTTCTATTCCTTCTGCTCGTGGATGCTGGTTGCGGCACTGCCGCTTCTCGTCGCGCAACGGTTCGGCACCGGCGCCGAACTTGTCGGCAGCCTCGCACTCAGGCTCGGGCCGCGCATCCTGTTTGCCGCGCTGGCCGTCGGGTTGATCCGGCGCGCCGGTCCGCGAACGGCCGTTTGCGCCGGGCTCGCCGCCACCGCATTGTGCCTTGGTGTGCTTGGCGTCGTCGAGCATGCGGGCACGCTGCAAATCATCGTATTCACCATCGGACTTGCCGACACCATAGTCGTTCCGGGGCTTCTGGCGTTGCGTGCCGCTGCCGTGCTCGCCGGCCGCAACATGGAAGCCAACACCACGTTCCAGACGATCGATCGGCTGGCCAAGCTCTTCGGACCGCCGGCCGCCGGCCTCATGCTGGCAGTCCTTGCCCCCGCCCTCGCCTTCCCGGCGCTGGCCGTCGGCCACCTCGTGGCGGCGACCGGGCTCTTCACACGCGCCGGGGCTCCGGAACAAAGCTCCCGTCAGCGTCCGCCGTCTGCTGGATCCGGTCTTTTCCTGGAAGCTGCGGCGACGTTGCGCGAAAATCCGGTGCTGTGGGCGCTCGTCCTGCCCGCGCTCGGCTACATGATCTCCCTCGGCGCGCTGCAGCCGTTCCTCTTCTGGCTCAATCACGACCAGTTCGGACTTGGTTCGACGATGTGGACCGTTCTTCTGGCGGCGCAAGGTGCGGGTGCCGTCCTAGGCGCGCTGGTCTCGAACCGCCTGGCGCGAACATTGATCGACACACAGTCGCTGCTCACCGCTTATCTCGTCGCGAGCCTTCTGGAAGGAGTAACGACGCTCGTGCTGGTTTTTGCCCCAAACCATGCGCTGGCAACCGCGATGCTGATCGTCGGCGGCATACCCGAAATGGTGGCCTTTGCCGCCTATTTCACGATTATCCAGCAGCGGCTGAGCCTTGAGCGCCAGGCAGTCTTCTATGCGCTGAGCCTGCCATTGATGGACCTGTTCATGGTGGCGGGCGTCCTCACCGGCATGCTGCACAGCGGCGGATGGATGACGCTTCAACAATTCTGGTTCGTGGCCAGTGCCGCAGCGATCCTGCCCGTTCTTCCGTTCCTTGCCTGCAGATCCACGGGTCGAAGATCGTAAGGGCTTGTACGCAAAGCAACATAGCCCAGAAAAAGTATGGCTGGCGGCTGGCGTTATCGCCGTCGCGCAGGCCATACTCCCCCCGGCTGAAATGAGGGGATAGGCATGCGGGACAAGTTGTTCATCGACGGAAAGTGGGAAAAGCCGCGGCGCGGCGGCACGCTCGACGTCATCGATCCGGCGACGGAGGAGGTCATCCACCGCGCACCGGCTGCCACCTATGACGATATCGACCGCGCTGTCAAAGCCGCCCGCATCGCCTTCGACAGCGGCCCATGGCCGAGGCTTTCCGGCACAGAACGGGCCGTCTATCTCCGCGCGATTGCCGAGAAGATCGAGGAAAGACGCCACGCGCTGGCGCGTCTCGAAGTCACCGACAACGGCAAGCCGCTGCCGGAAGCGCTCTGGGATATCGACGATGCCGCCGGGTGCTTTCGCTATTATGCCGGGCTTGCCGAAGAACTCGACGCCAACCCGGAGGAAACGATCGCCGTCGGAGACAGCAGGTTTACCGCCCGTGCCATTCGCGAACCGCTCGGTCTCGTCGGCGCAATCACGCCCTGGAATTATCCGCTGCTGATGGTCTCCTGGAAGGTGGCGCCGGCGCTTGCCGCCGGCTGCACCATCGTGCTGAAACCGTCGGAACTGACGCCGCTGACGGCTCTGGAACTCGGCGCGATTGCCGAGGAGATAGAGCTTCCACCCGGCGTTCTCAACATCGTCACCGGCACCGGCCAGGACGCGGGCCAGCCGCTGACCGAGCATCCGCTGGTCGACAAGCTCGCCTTTACCGGCTCGGTCCCGACGGGCCGCAAGGTGATGATGGCCGGCGCGCAGGACATCAAGAACATCAGCCTCGAACTCGGCGGCAAATCGCCCTTCCTGGTCTTTGCCGACAGCGATATCGAAAGAGCCGTCGAATGGATCATGTTCGGCATCTTCTGGAACCAGGGGCAGGTCTGCTCGGCAACCTCCCGTGTATTGGTCGAGGAGCAGATCTACGACGCCGTCGTCAAAAGGCTGTGCGAGGAGGCGGCCAAGATCAAGATCGGCAATGGCCTCGACGACGGCACGCTGCTCGGGCCGATCGTTTCCAAGGGACAATATGAGAAGATCCTGACGGCGATCGACCGTGCGCGTCAGGACGGCGCGACCATTGCGGCGGGCGGCGGCCGGCCCGCCGGCTTCAACAGCGGCTACTTCATCGAGCCGACGGTTTTGACCGACATGAGCGAAGACAGCTATGTCTGGCGCGAGGAAATCTTCGGGCCGGTCGTCTGCGTCAAGCCGTTTGCGGACGAAGCGGATGCGGTGCGCATGGCCAACGACAGCCGCTTCGGCCTTGCCGCAGCGGTCATGTCCGCCGACAAGGAGCGGTGCGAGCGTGTCGCCCGGGCGCTTCGCGCCGGCATCGTCTGGGTCAACTGCTCGCAACCGACCTTCACCGAAGCGCCCTGGGGCGGTTACAAGCAATCGGGCATCGGCCGCGAACTCGGCCGCTGGGGCCTTGCCAACTATCTGGAGACCAAGCAGATCACCAGCTTCGACGCCGACGAGCCCTGGGGCTGGTACATCAAGGCATAAGACGTATCGCGGCGAACGGCGCCGACCTGCAAAGGGCGGCGTCAAATTCCCTTCATGCAGCTATGGAATAAGCCCAGGAGACGGTAGCATCATGCCGCAGGCTGCCGCATTGCGCGATTTGCGCGCTGGAGGGATGCGATGAACAGGTCAACAGGCGACTTCGACGGGCAGGATTGGCTGGAGGCGGAACTCGCCGATACACTCGATGAGGATTACGAACTCGAGCTTTCCGAACCGGCGCTTTCGGAAGAGATCCGCAAGATCTACCGCAAGAACCACCCGCCATCGCTGCCGCGCATCGACTACTTTCGCGCGCTGATCGCGCTGCAATCCGAGCTGATCAAGCTGCAGGATTGGGTCGTGCACCACAAGGAGAAGGTCGTGGTGATCTTCGAAGGGCGCGATTCTGCCGGCAAGGGCGGCGTGATCAAGCGCATTACCCAGCGGCTCAATCCGCGTGTCGTTCGGGTCGCAGCACTGCCCGCCCCGTCGGACCGCGAAAAGACGCAGTGGTATTTCCAGCGCTACGTGCCGCACCTGCCGGCCGGCGGCGAGATCGTGCTGTTCGACCGCTCCTGGTACAACCGCTCCGGCGTCGAGCGTGTCATGGGCTTTGCCAGCGAAGACCAGGTCGAGCAGTTCTTCAACGACGTGCCGGAATTCGAGCGTATGCTCGTTCGTTCCGGCATCCGGCTGGTCAAGTACTGGTTCTCGATCACCGACGAGGAACAGCAGATGCGCTTCCTGGTGCGCATCCACGATCCGCTGAAGCAGTGGAAGCTGTCGCCGATGGACCTGCAGTCGCGCGTGCGCTGGGAAAGCTATACCAAGGCCAAGGAAGAGACCTTCGCCCGGACCAACATTCCCGAAGCGCCGTGGCACATCGTCGAAGGCAACGACAAGAAGCGGGCGCGGCTGAACTGTATGGATCACTTGCTGCAGCAGATCCCCTATGAGGATGTACCGCACGAGGAAATCACCTTGCCGGAGCGGGTGTTCAATCCGGACTACGAGCGCAAGGTGCTGCCGCCCGAACTCTACGTGCCTTCAAAGTATTGAGGACGGCGGCGCGCAAGGTCGTCTCTTCAGCCCTTGCGCCCTTGCCAACCCTCCGTGGAAATCGGACAGTCCATGAAACGACAGTTTCATGGAATTGGTTATGAGTCCCAAAGAGCGATCCTTCCTCACCCGCGTTCGTCAGGTTCTGCCGGAGCTTCATCCGGCAGAGCGGCGCCTTGGCGACTTTCTTTGTGACTTCCCCGGCGAAGTCGCCAGCTATTCCGCCCAGGAACTGGCGGCACTCGCGCATGTGTCGAAGGCGACGGTATCGCGTTTCATCCAGCGGCTCGGCTATGATAACTACGAGGAGGCGCGCCGCCATGCGCGCGCCGACAAGCAGACGGGATCACGGCTGTTCCTGGCGACCAGCGCCGATACGGCAGGCGAACAGTCCGTCACCGCCCATGTAGCCCAAGGCGTCGCCAACATCGAAGCGACCTTCCTGGCAATATCCGAAACCCAGATCAACACGGCGTCCGCCGCACTGTTGAAGGCGCGCAAGGTCTGGGTCATCGGCTTTCGCGCCAGCCATTCCTTCGCCACCTATCTGCAATGGCAGCTGACCCAGGTGATCGAGAACATCGCCGCCATTCCTGGCGGCGGCCAGACGCTCGGCGAACATCTCGTCAGCTTCACGCCCGACGACGTCGTCATCGTCTTCGGCCTGCGCCGCCGCATCGCCTTGATGGACACGCTCCTCGGACAGGTGGAAAAATCCGGTGCCCGTCTGCTCTACATCACCGACGAAGGCGTGCCCTTCCTCAGCCAGGCCGAGTGGCATTTCCGCTGCCAGACGCTGGCCCCGGGCCCTCTATTCAACCACGTCTCGGTCATGGCGCTCTGTCATCTCCTGACGACGCGATGCATCGAAACGGCTGGTGTCGCCGGCCGCAACCGCCTGCGCGGCATCGAAGCCCTGAACGACGCGCTTGAGGAGCTGTGATCGTTGTTTAGGCATTCACCTGAAACCTCAGTCCATTTTTCGACCAAGTGAAATCACAGTTTCACCCATGCAATTCCGGCGAATTGCAGCTCATATAATTGATTTCAAAAGAGAAACTGTCGTTTCCCATATTCTGGCACGAAATCTGCATTCCACAATGGCATTGCTGTGAAGAAGAATTGTACTGGACAGTACCAGCGCTCGTCAGGCGTGAAACGTCCGGTTCGTCGGCTCCAAAGCAAAATTTCCTGTATGAAACTAAGGTTTCTTGATATAGCATCATGAAACTAGGTTTTCACGCCAGTTAAGCCATAAAGGGGAACAAACCATGGCAGCGGAAAATATGGTGCCGTCCGGCAAGTCTTCGCCGGTCATTCGACAATTGGAGACAGCCTTCACCAAGATCGGCGTCACCGGCGCCCACAAGCAGATCATCGCCCTCGTCTTGATCGGCTGCCTGTTCGACAGTTTCGAGCAGAACACCATCGGCATCGCCGGCCCGATCCTGAAGGAAACCTGGGGCCTCACCGGCACCGATATCGGCTTCCTCAACACCATCACCTTCGGCAGTGCCGCCATCGGCCGGCTGCTGTCGGGCATTCTCGGCGATCGCTACGGCCGCCGCGTGATGCTGACGATCAACCTCCTGCTCTTCACCATCGGCTCGGCCGCCTGTGCGCTGGCGCCGAATTTCGCGACCCTCTGCTTTGCCCGCGCCATCGTCGGTTTCGGCGTCGGCGGCGAGATCTCCACCGCCGTGACGATGCTGTCGGAATTCTGCTCGCCGAAATTCCGCGGCACGGCAGCCGGCCTCGTCAATGTCGGCGCCGGCGGCTTCGGCAACTTCCTGGCGCCGGCCTTCGGCCTTCTGATCTTCACGCTCTTCCCCGGCGAAAACAGCTGGCGCTGGTTGTTCGCCGCCTTGGCCCTGCCCGCACTGCTCGTGGTCTTCTATCGCCGTTTCGTGCCGGAAACGCCACGCTTCCTCGCCTCTCAAGGGAAGATCGACGAGGCCAACAAGGTACTCTCGATCCTCGCCTCCGGGTCGCTGCGGCCGCGTAACCTCAAGGTTGAGGAATACCTGACCAAGGAGCATCTCCAGGACGAGGAGCCTGCCAAGAGCGACTGGAAGGAGCTTTTCCGCGCACCGTTCATCGGCCGGACCGTGCCTGTCGCCATCGCGATCCTCATGAGCTACGGCGCGCAACTGTCGGTGCTGACGCTGATGCCGATCATCTTCGTGTCGATGGGCTACACGCTGCAGGGCAGCCTGCTCTACAGCATGATCATCCAGAGCGGCAGCGTGCTCGGCGCCATCGCCGCCTCGATGTTCGGCTACTACTTCCCGCGCAAGAAGGTACTGACAACAGGTGCGATCTTTGCCTGCCTTGCGGCGATTTCGATCGCCTATCTCGGCACCAACATCTACCTCGTCCTGATGTTCGGCGCGATCTTCCAGTTCTTCGTGCTGCTTCTCAACACCTCGATCTGGATCTATGCACCCGAACTCTTCCCGACACGCATCCGCGCCTTCGGCGTCGCCCTCATCCTGGCGACCGGATCGGCAGCAGGCTCCTTCGTGCCGACGATCTCGGGCATGCTGTTCGACACCTATGGCATGGTCGGGGTCTTCGGGCTGGCAGCCGGAATGTACGCGGTCTTCGCCTTCTGCATCCAGCTCGGCCCCGAGACCTACGGCATGTCGATGGAAGATCTGGACCAGCCGGCGGACGCCGACCTCGCCAAGGCTGAACCGAACAAGATCAATGTCGGCATGGAAGTCAGAACGTGACCGCACATATCCTGTTGATCAATCCGAACAGCTCGCATGCGACCAGCAGCATGATGCTCGCCATCGCCGAGCGGGCTGCAACAGGACGCCTGGCCGTGGCAGTCGCCACGGCCAGGCGGAACCCGCAGATGATCGTCACGCCGCAGCAACTGACTTCTGCCGCCGACGAAGTCATCGAGATCGGCGCCGCCCATGGCGCCGGTTGCCTCGGGATCATCGTCAGCGCCTTCGGCGACCCGGGCCTGGCCGACCTCAAGGCCCGGGTCGACATCCCGGTCGTCGGCATCTGCGAGGCATCGATGATCGAAGCGGCGCGGAGCGGTCGCAAGTTCGGCGTCGCAACCACGACGCCGGAGCTGATCGAGGCCATCGACGATCGTGCCCGCGACCTCGGCCTTGCCGGCCAATACACCGGCATCCGCTGCACGCCGGGCGATCCGCTCGCCCTTGCCGGCGATGAAAAGCGGCTGCGGGAAGCGCTTGGCGAAGCGGTCCGGCAATGCATCGAGCTTGACGGCGCCGAGGCCGTCATTATCGGCGGCGGCCCGCTCGGCCAGGCGGCAGAACAGTTGCAGCCGCATTTTGCCACGCCGATCATCGCGCCCATCCCATCCGCGGTGGAGCGCGTGCTCGACCTGATGCGGGTCACCGCCTGACCCGCAATTTCAGCGCGTTCCATCTGCCTGCGGCATCGGGCGACGCTCCCGGTGAAAGCCCGCGCTCGGCTCAAACCGGCAATTGACCTTGTTGCCCGCAAGGACTCTGTGATATTTTCGGGTGTCCTTATATGCAAAACCGAAGCTGGGGCGGAGGTGGCGCGATGAACTTTCTGTGTGCTTCCGTCGCCGGGCTGGCGTTTTTCACCTCGGCGGCATTTGCGGGTCCCTTGCATGACGCGGCAAGAGACGGCGACATCAAGCGCGTCACGCTGTTGCTCGATCAGGGAACCGACATCACCGAGCCGGATACGGCCGGAGAGCCGGCGTTGCTGGTCGCGTCGCTTGCCGGACGGCCGCAAGTGGTCGCCCTGCTGCTCGATCGCGGCTGCGATATCGAGATCCGCAACAAGGGCGGGCTGACCGCCCTGCATGCCGCTGCCTATGGCGGCAATCTCGAGACCGTCGAGCTGCTCATCGCCAAGGGCGCCGACGTCAACGACAGCAAGAACTTCTACCATATGTCGCCTCTGCATGCGGCAGCCGAGGAAGGACACGCCGATATCGTGGCCTTGCTGCTTACCCAAAAAGCCGAGATCGAGGCGAAGGAACGCAACGGCTACACGCCGCTGACGCAGGCTGGCTGGCGTTCGCACTGGGACGCAGCCGAGCTGCTGCTGAAGGCCGGCGCCACCTGCCAGAAGGCCGACCTCGTCGGCGACTGGCTCTATACCGAATGCACCAAGCGGAAGTGATGCCAAAACGCGCACCAACCGCATCCGGAAATCGGAGAAAAGGAATGTCTTACCATAGATACGCTTGCGCTGCCGGTCTCGCGACCGCGGCGTTTCTCGCACTGTCCACCCCGACGCTGGCGGAAGACCTGGTCAATACAGGCTATTTCGGTGATGTCGCCATCAAGGGCTATGACCCGGTTGCCTATTTCACCGAAAGCAAGGCGCTGGAAGGCTCGCCGCAGTTTTCCTACCGCTGGCTCGGAGCCAACTGGCAGTTTGCCAGCGCCGAAAACCGCGAACTGTTCATTCGCGAACCCACCCGCTATGCGCCGCAATATGGCGGCTATTGCGCCGACGGCGTCTCGTTCGGAACGGTGACCACCAACATCGATCCAAAGGCCTGGCGGATCATCGAGGGCAAGCTGTTCCTGAGCTATGACCCGGGCGCGGCTGAAGGTTTTGAGAAAAACCCGAACAAGCTGGTCGATTCCAGGAAGCACTGGTCCGAAGTGGAAAACACGCTCGTTTCGGAAAAGCTCGGCACCACTTGGCAGAAGGCGCGCTAAAGCCATTTCCAGGAGAGGTGCGAAGCGGTTTTCCGCCGGGAAGTGCGTAAAGACAAGAGATCGACCGTTCTTGCGGCATCACGCAAACCAAAGCGCCGATATCCGGGCCGCCGTCACCGTTCGATCGAGAAGAATTTCAGCGCCTGCGGCGTCACGTGGATGTAGTCGGCGCCGCGCTCGCCCTTGGCCGTGTTGCGATAGACGTAGCCGCAGACCATGCGGTCGAGAAAATAGCCATCGAATTTCTCGCAGAGCTGGTTGCCCTTCACCTCGATGCGGCCGGTAATGTTGGTGTTAGCGCTGCGATAGGCGGTGTTGCCCGCCTTGTCGAAGAACTGCATGAAACTCGTGCCGTTCTTGTGCTGCCCGCTCCAGGTCTTCTCGCTGGTCAGCGCGCCAAGTTCCGCGGGTCCGAGCCTGTCGGCGGGCGCGCCGACGAAGCCGAAGGGCCACTCCGGAATGCCGGCCGTGCGCAGGCCGTAGAGGTGGCGGTTCAGGTCCTCCTCGCGCCAGTAATCATAGAGGTAGCCGTAATAGGTGAGATTGGTGTCGGGAAAGAGCTTTAGCAGCGTCTCCCCTTCCGCCACCGCACGCGCCCGATCGCCGCGCTGGGCATAGGCCGAGGCCAGATATTCCCGTGCAGCCTCGGCATTCGGCAGCGCCTCGCCCGCCACCTCGATCAACGGGATCGCTCGGTCGTTGTCCCGCGCGGTGTAGTAGACGATGCCGGCCAAAAGCCGCAAGCTCGGGGATGGCGACGGGTCGAGCCGAAGTGCCCGCTCCAGGTCCGCGATCGCCTGCTGGTGGTCTCCCGTCTGCGCCAGGATCAGCGCCTGATTGGCATAGGCCTCGGGATCGCTCGGCTGCGCGGCGACCGCCCGCGCAGCCGATTGCCGTGCTTCCGTCTCGCGCCCGTCAACCAGTTGCAGCAATGCGAGCACGGTGTGGGCGCGCGCATTGTTGGCGTCGAGCTTCAGCGCCTGGCCGGCAGCATCATAGGCGATCTTGCGGGCGACGGCGGCCGACCAGAGAGAGTTGTAGTCGTTGCGCCAGACATCGACGGCAACGCGCGCAATCCCCGCATGGGCATCGGCAAACCGCGGATCGAGATCGATCGCCTTCTGATAGAAGGCCAGCGTCTGGCGATAGGTGTCGACATCGCTGTAGATCAGTCCCTGCTGCTCGGCGCGCATGTAATAGTCGTAGGCTTCGAGATTGTCGGTCGGAATGCGCGCCAACTGGTCGCGCTCGCCTTCGCTGAGCTTGACCTCCAGCGCCGCAATGATCTTGCCGATGACATCATCCTGCACGGCGAAGAGATCGGCATATTGCCGGTCGTAGCGCTCCGCCCAAAGCGAAAGACCGCTCATCGCATCGATCAGCTTGACGTTGATGCGCAAGCGTTGGTCCGCCCGCTGCAGGGTGCCTTCGAGGATGTAGTGAACGCCCAGCTCCGCCGCCACGTCCTGGATTTTCGATGCGTTGTCCTTCATCGCAAAGACGGAATGGCGGGCAATCACGAACAGTCCGGAGACTTTCGAAAGCTCAGTGATGAGGTCGTCGGTCAATCCTTCGGCCAGATGGTCGTGATCCCGGTCGCCACTGACATTGATGAAAGGCAGGACCGCGACGGAAGGCTGGTCCGGCAAGGGATAGGCAAAGCGCTCGGTCGGCGTCTCCGGCAGAATGAGCGTCCACGGCTGCCACCAGGCTCCGGCAAGTGCGAGGATCAGCATGAGGCCACCGGCAATGAGTATGCTTTTTCGTGCGGGACGCTGTTTCGTCGCCTTGACGATGGTCTTGCCGGCATCATCAGGATCGAGAAGCACGCGGTACACACGAATGGGCTCGGCAATACCCCTCACCGTCTGCTCGCCGAGCGAGGCAAAGCCGACGGCGATCTTCGATCGCACCTGATCATAGGCGGCCCCGGAAATGGCGATGCCACCGGGCTCGGCGAGCCCCTGCACCCGATCAGCGGTGTTGACGCCGTCGCCGTGAATGTCGTCGCCTTCGACGATGATGTCGCCGAGATTGATGCCGATGCGGAAATTGAGCCGGCGGTCGACTGCGACCATGTCGGCCTTTTCGGCCTTGCGTTGCTGGATCTCCACCGCGCAGCGAAGCGCGTCGACGACGCTGCGGAATTCCACCAGCAGCCCGTCCCCCATCGTATTGACCAGGCGTCCGTGATGTTCGGCAAACTGCGGCTCAAGAATATCGTGCAGGTCGCTCTGGAATCTGGCACGCGTTCCCTCCTCGTCGAGCCGGCTCAAGCGAGTGTATCCGGCGACGTCGGCGATCAGGACGGCTGCGAGGTGGCGCTCCATCGACGGTCTCTTCACGTGCGATGTATTCCAGCGACGATGTTACCGCAGGTCGTCGGGCGCCGCCATCGCATCGACAGCGAACGGCGGCAGCCGCGTCGTAACTGTTACGTACTTGTCGTTTTGCGACCTTCGCTCAACCATCGCTGAATTGCTGGTCCGCATGGCTTTGCGCATGCCGCCGGATTGCCCGTCGGCCCTCTGCTCTGCGCGTTCATACGGAGGATTTTAGCATGATCAGACGACGGACCATCCTGATGTACGGCGCGTTTGCAGCAGCGCTCCCGCATATGACAGCCTTGCCTTCCTTCGCCACTGATGCGGCCCTTACGCCCGATGAAGCACGGGCGATCGCAAAGGAGGCGACGATCTACGGATTTCCGCTGGTCGACAATTATCGCGTGCAGCATTCCTATTTCGTCGACGCCGGTGGGCCGGAGTTCAAGGCGCCATGGAACACGCTGTTCAACAATGCCCGGGTCTATACGCCTGAAGACAAGGCCATCCAGACGCCGAATTCAGACACGCCCTACTCCTATGTCGGCGCGGATCTCAGGGCCGAGCCGTTGGTGTTCACCGTTCCGGCAATCGAGAAGGAACGGTACTACTCACTGCAATTCATCGACCAGTACACCTTCAACTTCGCCTATGTCGGCAGCCGCGCGACGGGCAACGATGCCGGCAGCTACCTGCTTGCCGGGCCGAACTGGAAGGGCGAGACCCCGCCGGGGATCAAGGAGGTCATCCGCTCGGAGACCGAGTTCGCCTTCGTGCTCTACCGCACGCAGCTCTTCAATCCCGGTGACATCGAAAACGTCAAGAAGATCCAGGCCGGCTACAAGGTCGAGCCGCTGTCAAAGTTCCTCGGCCAGCCGGCACCGGCAGCCGCACCCGCCGTCGACTTCTTCACACCCCTCAGTGCCGCCGACGAGAAGATATCGCCAGAGGTCTTCAGCGAACTCAACTTCATCCTGCAGTTCTGCCCGACCGATCCGTCGGAAAAGGAGCTGATGGCACGCTTTTCCGAGCTCAACATCGGCGGCGGCAAGACGTTCGACTTCCGGGCCTTCCCGCCGGATATCCAGAAGGCGATCAGCGACGGCATGGCCGACGGCTGGGCCGCTTTCAAGGAACACAAGGAAACCATGGTCGATACCGGCAAGCTTTCGAGCGCCGACAGCTTCGGCACAAGGGCGTTCCTGAAGAACGACTACATGCAGCGTATGTCTGGCGCGGTGCTCGGCATATACGGCAACTCCAAGGAAGAGGCGATCTACCCGGCATACTTCGTCGACGCCGAGCAGAAGCCGCTTTCCGGCGCGAACAAATACGCCCTGCGCTTCGAACCCGGCCAACTGCCCCCCGTCAATGCGTTCTGGTCGCTGACACTCTACGAACTGCCGGCAAGCCTGCTCCACGCCAATTCGCTCAATCGCTATCTCATCAATTCGGGGATGCTGCCGAGCCTGAAGCAGGATGCCGACGGCGGCCTGACCCTCCATGTCCAGAACGAGAACCCGGGCGCAGACCGCGAGAGCAATTGGCTACCGGCGCCGAAGGGGGCCTTCCTCGTGGTGATGCGGCTCTATTGGCCCAAACCCGACGCGCTCGACGGCAAATGGAAAGCCCCGCCCCTGAAACCTGCCGCTTGAGCAGAGAGGATGCCAAACATGAAGACGCTTCGAGTTCCTCTTGCCCTTGCCGTCGCGCTATCAGCGATCGGCATGATGCCGGCCGCCGCAGCAGACGCTGTTATCGTCGGGGTCGACAATTTCATCCGTGCCGAGAGCGACATGTATGCCGTGGCCATGGTCAAGGATGGGGCACTGGGCAAGTTCCTGCACCGCCGCGAGCCCGCCTCGATCGACAACCAGACGGTCATTCGCCTCAACCGCGACACGCTCTATTCCTCCGGCGTGTTCGACCTTGATGCCGGCCCCGTCACGATCACGCTGCCCGATGCCGGAAAACGGTTCATGTCGATGCAGGTGATCAACGAGGATCACTACGTGCCGCAGGTAACCTATGAGGCCGGCGAGCATACGCTGACGAAGGAGGGCGTCGGCACGCGCTATGTCGTCATCGCGATCCGCACGCTCGTCGACCCGGCCGATACCAAGGATATCGAAGCGGTCCATGCCCTGCAGGACGCGATCAAGGTCAGTCAGGCGGGGAGCGGCAGCTTCGAGGTCCCTGCCTGGGATCCCGCGAGCCAGAAGACAGTGCGTGAAGCGCTGCTCGCGCTGAGTGCGACATTGCCTGACTTCAAGAAAGCCTTCGGGACCAAGGAGGAAGTCGATCCCGTCCGCCATCTGATCGGAACGGCCGCCGGCTGGGGCGGAAATCCGGACAAGGATGCGGTTTATCTCAACATCACACCAGCGAAGAACGATGGTGGGACGGTCTATAAGCTCGACGTGAAGGACGTACCCGTCGACGCGTTCTGGTCGGTGAGCGTCTACAATGCTGCCGGATACTTTGAGAAGAACCAGTATGGCGCGTACACGGTCAACAATATCACCGCGAAGAAAGGCGGCGACGGCACGGTGGCGATCCAGTTCGGTGGCTGTGATGGCAAGAAAGAAAATTGCCTGCCGACCACAAAGGGCTGGAACTACACCGTGCGCCTCTATCGTCCCCGGCAGGAAATACTGGATGGAAAGTGGCAGTTTCCGAAGCCAAGCCCAGTCAACTAGCCGGGAGCAACGGCTGGCCAAGCATCAGGTTGAGGCGTGGCCGGCAGGAACGCTCGTGGGTTTTCATCTGCGCCTGCCGGACGGCTCGGCCTGGCAGCCCACAGGAGGTTTCCGGCAGAAACGTGAAACGGCTCTCCGTCAGGAACCACGGAGGAAAAGAAATGTAGAGCGCTTCCGCAAGCCGGTTTAGGCCGGAAACGCTCCAGGTCGTGCAATGATGCGTGAAATCAGGCGGGGGTGCGCTTGCGCGCCGGCTGGCGCTTCGGCGCCGGGGCCACTGGTTCGGCGTCAGCTTCCTGCAACAACCGCGCAGCCTTGAGCTTTTCGGTCTTCTTCTCGCGCGCCAGCTTTTCGGCAGCGACGATACCACGGGCCGTATGGTCGGTTGCCGCAGCCTTGTCGGCTGCCGACAAGCGCTCGGGCTTGAAAAGATCTTTCTTCGTCGACGTCATGCGTACCTCCTCGCTCGGGCGTGGACCGATGCCGAAATCGGCATCGGTGCCTCAGATTTAGAGCTTTTCCAGGAAAAATGCGAAGCGGTTTTCCATCAGGAAATGCGTAAGCAATGAGCTAGAGCGCTCTGCGTCTCCGTTGAAACCGGAAACGCTCTAGCGAGTGCGGACGGCCTTCTTCGGCGCCGGCAGCAGGCCTTCGCGCTGAAGCTTCTTGCGCGCCAGCTTGCGCTGGCGACGAACGGCTTCGGCCTTTTCGCGAACGCGTTTTTCCGACGGCTTTTCGTAGGCGCTGCGCGCCTTGAATTCGCGGAACAGTCCCTCGCGCTGCATCTTCTTCTTGAGAATGCGAAGTGCCTGGTCGACGTTGTTGTCTCTGACGAGTACCTGCAAGGTAAATCCTTCCCTTTGGTTCGTGGCCGCACACCGGCGGACCGAAAGTGCCTAAAGCTATCTTCCGATCCGGATGCGCGACGGTTTCAGCCAGGGTTCCCCCTTGGCAATGATGCGCGACGGTCCCTCTTCGATGGGAGAGGCCGCCTCAGTGGTCTCGACGTCACTTGCAACGATGCGACGTTCGAAATTCTCGCCGTCGAAACGGACGCGATATTGGGTCTCGCCGTGGTCGGCGGGCAGAACACCGATGATCTGGCACGTCCTGACGGCCGGTGCCAGCTTGGTGAAATCGGCCCTTACGGTCACCGTGTCGCCAACGGCACAAATTCTGCGGGTCATGATAGTTTCCTTCCCCGGCGGTGCAGGGTCCGGACGCAAAAAGGCCGGGCTTCACCCGACCTCTTCCCGTCAATCAAACGTCCCCAGCCAGTACATCCGTGGTCGGGGGAGGCAGATGACGATTCATTCCGCCCGCAGATTGTCGGCAGAGTTCTTGCCGGTCTTGCGGTCGCGGACGATGTCGTAGGTGACCTTCTGGCCTTCCGCCAGCGAGCCCATGCCTGCACGCTCTACAGCGGAAACATGAACGAACACGTCGGTCGTGCCGTCATCCGGCTGGATGAAGCCAAAACCCTTGGTGCCATTGAACCACTTTACAGTGCCTGAATTCATAACGATCTCCTTTCAATCGTTGATTTCGCTCGACGGGTATTCGCCGGGCCGTGTCGATGTTGAGAGGAAATCTGACTACGCTTTTCAGCGCTTTGACAAAGGTCGCAAGCAATATTCGATTGCACCCATATAATTCTTTTTTCGGGATTTTCAATGTTTCATTTGGAAAACCGCTCGAAATGCAACAGCGCCACCGAAAAACAACGTTGATTCAAGCTTGTTTCGATTGGAATCTTTTCAGAATTTCCATCCTGTTATTTTTGGACGCACCAAGAAATGTATCTTCGCCTTCGATGATAAACCATGAATGCAGAACTATAGCCGAGTTGAGCGAAGCATAGTGGGGGTCAAAATGGCGAATGCCGGCGCCACTAACCGCGCGACCCAGTCTCATCTTGTATTGAAGCAAGTGGGAAAGACGATTTCGCGGTACGACCGGCCTTGCAGACAGCCTCGCGTTAAGAGCGACACTGGCGGGCTTGATCGCCCGCCAGTGCTATTGTTGGATCGCCGAGATTACTCGGCGGCCTCTGCTTCGGGCATCGGCACGTAGTTGAGGATCGGCGACAGCCAGCGCTCGACCTCGCGCACCGCCATGCGCTTGCGCGTGGCATAATCCTCGACCTGATCGCGCTCGACCTTGGCGACGCCGAAGTAGTAGGCCTCGGGATGGCCGATATAGAGGCCGGAGACGGACGAGCCCGGCCACATCGCAAAACTCTCGGTCAAGGTTACGCCGATGGTCTTTTCAGCGTCGAGCAGGCGGAACAGGGTTTCCTTTTCCGTGTGATCGGGCTGAGCCGGATAGCCTGGCGCCGGGCGGATACCGGCATAGGGTTCGCCGACCAGATCCTGAGGCAAGAACGCCTCATCGGCAGCATAGCCCCAGAGCTCCTTGCGCACGTATTCATGCATGCGCTCGGCAAAGGCCTCGGCGAAGCGATCGGCGAGCGCCTTGACCATGATCGACGAATAATCGTCGTTGGCGCGCTCGAAGCGTTCGGCGATCGCCACTTCCTCGATGCCTGCGGTAACGACGAAGCCCCCGAGATAGTCCCTGCTGCCACTGTCGACAGGGGCGACGAAGTCCGACAGCGCGACGTTCGGCCGGCCGTCGCGCTTGCTCAACTGCTGGCGCAGCGTGAAGAACGTGGCAAGCTCCGCATTGCGCGCCTCGTCGGCAAACAGCCTGATATCGTCGCCGACGGTGCCCGCCGGCCAGAAGCCGACGACCGCCTTCGGCGCGAACCACTTCTCCTCGATGATCTTGGCAAGCATGGCCTGCGCGTCGTCGAACAGCTGGCGGGCCGCCTGTCCCTGCTTCTCGTCGTCGAGGATCTTCGGGTAGACGCCCTTCAGTTCCCAGGTCTGGAAGAACGGCGTCCAGTCGATGTAGCGCGCAAGCTCTTCCAGCTCCCAGCCCTGGAACACCCGGGTGCCCAGGAACGAAGGAGCCTTGGCCTGGTAGCCGCTCCAGTCGATCTTGTGGGCATTGGCGCGCGCCTGCGACAGCGGCAGGCGACGCTTTTCCGCCTCGTTGCGGGCATGGGCGTCGGCAACCTTGCGGTATTCTGCACGGATGGTCTCGACATAGGGAGCCTTCGCCTCCGGCGACAACAGGCTGGAGACGACACCGACCGCGCGGCTCGCATCGGTGACATAGACCGTCTGGCCGCGATCGTAGCGCGGATTGATCTTGACTGCCGTATGCACCCGGCTCGTCGTCGCGCCGCCGATCAGAAGCGGGATGTCGAAGCCCTCGCGCTCGAGTTCCGAGGCGACATGCACCATCTCGTCGAGCGACGGCGTGATCAGGCCGGAAAGACCGATGATATCGACCTTCTGCTCCTTGGCCACCTGAAGGATCTTGGCCGAAGGCACCATGACGCCGAGGTCGATGATCTCGTAATTGTTACAGGCGAGCACGACGCCGACGATGTTCTTGCCGATGTCGTGCACATCGCCCTTGACCGTCGCCATCAGGATCTTGCCGGCGCTCTGGCGTTCGCCCTCGCCGCCGGCGGCAAGCCGCTCGGCTTCCATGTGCGGCAACAGCACCGCAACCGCCTGCTTCATCACACGCGCCGACTTCACCACCTGCGGAAGGAACATCTTGCCGGAACCGAAGAGGTCGCCGACGACATTCATGCCGGCCATCAGCGGACCTTCGATGACATGCAGCGGCCGGGCGCTCGAAAGCCGCGCCTCCTCGGTGTCGGCCTCGATATATTCGGTAATGCCGTTGACCAGCGCGTGCTCGAGCCGCTTTTCCACCGGCCATTCGCGCCAGGAAAGATCCTTCTCCTTGGTCTGGGCGCCGCCCTGGCCGCGATAGCGTTCGGCAAGCTCGAGCATGCGCTCGGTCGAATCGGCGCGGCGGTTCAACACCACGTCCTCGCAGGCCTCGCGCAGCTCGGCATCGATGCCGTCATAGACGGCGAGCTGGCCGGCATTGACGATGCCCATGTCCATGCCCGCCTGGATGGCGTGATAGAGGAACACGGCATGCATCGCCTCGCGCACCGGCTCGTTGCCGCGGAAGGAGAACGACAGGTTGGAGACGCCGCCGGAAATGTGCACATGCGGCAACGTCGCGATGATCTCGCGGGTCGCCTCGATGAAGTCGACGCCGTAGTTGTTGTGTTCCTCGATCCCCGTCGCAACCGCAAAGATGTTCGGGTCGAAGATGATGTCTTCGGGCGGGAAGCCGGCCTCTTCCGTCAGCAGCTTGTAGGCGCGGGTGCAGATCTCGACCTTGCGCGCCTTGGTATCGGCCTGACCGACCTCGTCGAAAGCCATGATAACGACGGCGGCGCCATAGGCGCGGCAAAGCCTGGCGTGGTGCAGAAACGCCTCCTCGCCTTCCTTCATCGAGATCGAGTTGACCAGCGGCTTGCCCTGGACGCATTTCAGGCCGGCCTCGATCACCTCCCACTTCGACGAGTCGATCATCACGGGTACGCGGGCGATATCCGGTTCGGAGGCGATGAGGTTGAGGAATTCGACCATCGCCTGCTTCGAATCGATCAGGCCCTCGTCCATGTTGATGTCGATGATCTGCGCGCCGTTGGCGACCTGGTCGCGGGCGACATCGAGCGCTGCCGAGTAATCGCCGGCAGTGATCAACTTGCGGAACTTGGCCGAACCGGTGACGTTGGTGCGCTCGCCGACATTGACGAAGGGAATGTCGGACGTCAGCGTGAAGGGCTCGAGGCCCGAAAGCCGCATCAACGGCGCGACATCCGGGATCCGGCGCGGCGGGTGCTTGGCAACTGCCTTGGCGATCGCGCTGATATGGGCCGGCGTCGAGCCGCAGCAGCCGCCGACAATGTTGAGCAGGCCGTCGCGGGCAAAGGCCTCGACCTGGGCTGCCATCTGCTCCGGCGTTTCGTCATATTGCCCGAACTCGTTCGGCAGGCCGGCGTTCGGATAGGCACAGACGAAGGTGTCGGCAACGCCGGAAAGCTCGTCGATATGTGCACGCATGGCGTTGGCGCCGAGCGCGCAGTTGAGCCCGATGGTGAAAGGCTCGGCATGGCGCACGGAATACCAGAACGCCGTCGGCGTCTGGCCTGACAGGGTACGGCCGGACAGATCGGTGATCGTGCCGGAGATCATCACCGGCAGCTCGATGCCCTTCTCGGCAAACACTTCCTTGGTGGCGAAGATCGCCGCCTTGGCGTTCAGCGTATCGAAGATGGTCTCGATCAGGATGATATCTGCGCCGCCGTCGATCAGGCCGCGGATCTGTTCGGCATAGGCGATCCTGAGATCGTCGAAGCTGACCGCGCGGTAGCCGGGATTGTTGACATCGGGCGAAATCGACGCGGTCCTGTTGGTCGGGCCGAGTGCGCCGGCGACGAAGCGGCGACGGCCGTCATGCGCTTCGGCACGTTTTGCCGCCCGTCGCGCCAGCCGGGCGCCGTCGCGGTTGAGGTCGTAGACCATGTCTTCCATGCCGTAGTCGGCCTGGGCGATGCGGGTCGAGGAAAACGTGTTCGTTTCCAGGATGTCGGCACCGGCGATGGCATAGGAATAGTGGATATCCTCGATCGCCTTCGGCTGTGTCAGCGTCAACAGATCGTTGTTGCCCTGCTGGTGACAGGCGCAGCCGCCGAAGCGATCGCCGCGAAAATGATCCTCGACGAAACCCAGTTGCTGGATTTCCGTGCCCATGGCGCCGTCCATGATCAGGATGCGCTCGCTGGCCGCCTGCTTCAGCGCCCGCATGACTTCGGAGCCATCCGGTTGGGGGGAAAGGTCGCCGAAAAGGGCGTCGATGGCGGACATGGGAAATCTCCCGTTCTGAAAACGACAAACAATAGTCAAGTCAATCACATAAAGATATCTTTATGTCAACATATGAAAGGACTTAATTTGCCTCAATGAGACTGGCTTCAGCGCCCGTCTGCACACCGTTTCAGTCTGTGCATAGGTGCCGCGAAAAGGCGATTCCGCCTTTCGGCTGACCGGCTAACACAAAGAAAATGGCCCGCCGCGCGTGCGACGAGCCATCAGACATGCCGTTGGAGCAAAAACTCAGAGACGCGCGAGGCAATCCTGCGTTTCATAGATAGCGCAGAGGATATGGTAAAAGCTGCTCGCCGGCGCCGGTTCGTCGACGAACGAGCCGTCGGCCTGCTGCTTGTCGCGCCAGAGCCCGGCAACCGGCGTCTCCAGGAAGAAGCCAAGTGCCGCCGCTGCCCGCGCCGCCGATGCGAGGTAGCGCTCGCGCTCCGCACCTTCGGTGAGGGCTGCAAAACGAACCGAAGCCTTCAGCCATTCCGTCTGCGGCCACAGCCGGGCGATCGGGTCGGCGACGGAGAAGTCGTCGAAGAGCGTCATGACCGCGACGTTCCGCGTCGGGCAGATGCCATGCGCCTCGCCGATTGCAAACAGCTGCCGCGCCTTGATGATCGCTTCGGCGCTGCCGCGCCGCTCGCCCCAGCGTAACAGCAGCCAGGCCCATTCGAACAGATGGCCGGGCTCGACGATACGCCCCCTGTCGCCCGGATACGGCGCCCAGTCGTGATCGAAGAATTCGCGCAATGCGCCGGTATCGCCGTCGATGAAGTGGTCCATCGCCAGATGGGCGATCTCGTCGGCAAGATTGAACCAGGCGACCTGATCGAAGCCGACAACCTCCTCACTCGCCAGGCAGGCTTCGAACAGATGCATGTGCGGATTGGAGCAGAGCGGTAGCCGCGACGGATTGTCTTCCTCGAAGCCGATGAACGGATGCTTGCAATGGACTTCAAGACGCTGGCGCAGACCGTTGCTGCGCTCGATCATCTCGGGCTTTCGCTCAGGAAAGACCTCGGCCAGATAGGCGAAGGCGAGCAGCGCGAAAGCCTGATTGTAGAGATCGAACGACGCATCGATGAGCGTGCCGTCGGCATCCGCAAGCGCGCCGTAAAAGCCCGTCGGCTGCAGAAAGACGCGATCGAAATAGGCAAGCCCGCCCTCGGCGGCACTCTGCCAGTCGCCGCTCCAACCGCGGCTGCCGGCTTCCGCAAAACAGTAGACCTGGCGCGGCTGCACCCGCGCGCGGCGGTTGGCGCGCGTCGGTTCACCAGCCATGTCAATGGTTTCGACGAAACCGCCGCCCGCGGCATCGACGCCCTTGTCACGCCAGAGCGGCAGGGCCTTTTCAGCCAGCCATGCCGAAAGGGTGGCGGATTGCGAGAAAATATCCTGCGGCAACGGTTCAGCCCTCGAGCTTAAGGTCATCATGGTTCTTGCCCAGCAACTCGGCCAGCGCCTCGACCACGAGATTGTGGTCTTCGCGCTGCGGTAGGCCGGACACGGTGACCGCGCCGACGCAGCCCGTGCCCTTGACGACGATCGGGAAGCTGCCACCATGGGCGGCATATTCGGCATCCGGGAGCCCGAGCTTTGCCTGCAGGTTGGTCTGCTGTTTCAACAGTCCGAGGCCGGTCGAATAGCTGCTCTTGAACAGACGGAAAACGGTGTTGCGCTTGCGGCGCACCCAGTTCGGATTGTCGGGCGTCGCGCCTTCGAGCGCGGCATAGAACACCTGCATGGAAAACAGCGTGATATCGATGACGACGCCGAGCTTGCGTTCGGCCGCCATACGGCGCAGCGTCGAACCCAGTTGCCACGCAGCTTCCAGGTCGAAACTGTCGAACTGAAGTTCGCGCTCCTGCTCGCCGATGCGCTTGAGATCCTTGTCGATATTCATGAAGCCTCCGCTCAATCCTTCCAGAGCCAGGCCGCACCGCGCACGCCGGAGCTATCCCCGTGCAGCGCCTTGCGAACAGGCGTTTCGAAACTGTCGCCAAAGAGGTAGTCGACCACCAGCGGCGGCACATCCTCATAGATCTCGTCGACATTCGACATGCCGCCGCCGAGCACGAAGACGTCGGGATCGACGATGTTGGTCAAAAGCGCAAGGCTGCGGGCCAGCCGGTCGACGAAACGATCATAGACGCCCGTTGCCACCGGATCGCCGGCGCGCTTCGCCTCGATGATATCGCGGCCGCGCTTTTCGACGCCTGTCGTCAGGCGGTAGTCGAGCTCGACGCCGGTGCCGCAGGCGTACATGTCGAGACAGCCGTGTTTGCCGCACCAGCATTTGTGACCGGGATATTCGTCCCTGGTCATCCATGGCAGCGGATAGTGGCCGATCTCGGCGGCAACGCCCTGGTAGCCGGCATGCACCTTCTTGCCGATCGCCAGTCCGCCGCCATGGCCGGTGCCGACGATCACGCCAAAGACCGTCTGCGCATCCTTGCCGGCGCCATCGACCGCCTCCGATACCGCCAGACAATTGGCGTCGTTGGCGAGCCGCACCTTGCGGCCGATCGCCTGCTCAAGGTCGCGCCCGAGCGGCTTGCCGTTGATCAAGACGGCGTTGGAATTGCGCACGATGCCGGTGCGCGGATTGGGGCTGCCGGGAATGCCGATGCCGATCGAGCCCGGTTCGCCGGCCGTCTGTTCGGCTGCGGCAACAAGGTCGAGAACGGCCCGGATGCAGTCGTCATAGCCGCTGGTCGGGGTGGCGACGCGGTGGCGGGCGCGCGTTTCGCCATCGCGATCGAGCGCGATGACTTCCATTTTCGTGCCGCCCCAATCAATTCCGATGAACATGTCTGGATCAGGTCTCTGGGTGAAGGTCGAATGAAGGAGCGCGAGCCTCCTCAAGCCGGCGCTAATGACTGCTTAGCATTCGAAAGACGGCAAACGCCAGCCCCCGATTTCGGCACGCCTCGGTAGAGGAGGGAGCCGTGTCCGGCCGGCAACATCTGACCTCTCCTTGATGACCAGCACCGCACGCCGCGCCTCTTTCGCAAAGGCATCGCGCAAAAACACTTGGCGAACAGGTCTTGCTTTTGTATGGGTGCTATTCAAGTGGTCCCGTAGCTCAGCAGGATAGAGCACCAGATTCCTAATCTGGGGGTCGCGCGTTCGAATCGCGCCGGGATCACCAATTTTTGTTAATCAATACAAATACATACAGATTGATCACGGTTGGCACGTTTGCGCCATTGGAGTTCGGGTCGCCACCAGGTCGCCACGGCTGTCGAATCACTTCTTGCGCGTTGCCGCTCAAACGGCCGGAAAGCGGCTGACTTCAGTCGCGAATCGAGACTGAATCGCTCTCGTCGCCATATCAACTATGGCGCCTTAAGCCCACTTGTCGCCAACAATGGCCCCATCGCCGGTGGCTGCGACGTCAATTGCCTCTGGCAGTTGTCTGTGAATTGCCGATAATTTTTTGCAGGGCGCTCTTGGCAGCTTGGTTATGCTCGGGTCCCTCATATACTACCCCTTTGTCCGATGGCGCCGTTAAGACGATCGTTGAACACGCCAGCCCGGCGGCGTCGAACTTGCGAGCAATGAAGTCGCTTTCGCCCCGATCATGGCTTGACATGATGAGCTGGTAGCCTGCCAGTTCTACCATATTGCGCATCACGTCGACGAAGGCGGCGGTATGAATGATATCGTTGTGCTGCAGCGGATCGTCGAGCAGCAGTGCCGGCCAGCGCGACCAGGGATAGGCAGTGCTTGCCGCACAGAGGATGCTAAAGCCGTTCGCAGCAAGCTGCCCTTCGCTCAACACCACCTGCGGCGGTAGGTCCTTCTCCCTCTCGATCGCCGCCTCGATTTGTTCCCGGTATCGGAGCGACATGCCAAAGCTTGTCGCGTCGACACGGTGTTCCGCCTTGAACTGGATCGACTCGCCCGGCGTACTCAGCAACGCGTTGTTAAAATCGTTGATGACGCCATTAAGCGGGGCGAGCACCTGAGTGGAGTAATCTTCTGCGCGCTCCTTGAGCAGTTCAGTAAAACTCGCTACAGCGCTGCGTGCATTTTTGGTGAGCTTCAGCGCAGCGCGCGCAGCAGCATCCTTTCTCCGCAGCTCAGCAAGGCGGGCCGCAGGATCCGTGAGCCCGGCCTCGCCGCCGGCGGCGCGCATAGCTTCGACGACTTCGTCAATTTCCTCCTGAAGGAGAGCGTCTTGATTGTCGCGAGCAAGCACCTGCAGCCGATCGCTGAGCTTGCGCACAGTGGTTGCGATCTCCCGCACGAAACTAAGGCTTCGATCTAGCACCGCCTGGCTCGGCGTGCCGTCGATTCCGCTTCGTGTCCAACGTTGCGCGAGCTCGTTCGCAGCGGCCTCTGCGTTCGCGCGTACTCCCTCGGCTTCCGCCAATGAGCGCTCAGTGGCGACAAGCGCGTCGCGGCCGTCGGCGAGCTGCGACTTCGCCGCCGCTGCCAGATCTACGAACTGAGCCTGCTGGTTACGAGCCGTCTCGAGCAACGTCCTCTGTGTCGAGAGGCGCGTGCTCAAGCTCTCAATCGACGTGCCAGCCATGCCGCGTGCGGCGATCCGCTCCGCGCAGCCCTGATCCTCGGAGCGCAGGGCGTTGAGGTGTGAAGAGGCCTGCGCCTGTCTGCCAACTAGCTCCTCGAGCTGCGCGGTGATGGCGGCACGCTGCTCTGCAGCCGCGGCCGCGGGTGCGGCGAGCAGCTCTAGCGCCGCTGCTGCTTCCACCAGAGCCGTTGTCGCCTGGCGCTCGCGAGAACTTGTTAACGCGCCGAAGTCGTCGTCGACATCGACGCCGAGCTCCCCAGCCAAGGCGGCCCGCGTCGTCGACGCCGTCTCGCGACTGGCCTCCCAGGTCCGCTCGAGTAGCAAAGGCGCGTCGACAATCCACTGGAGTTCTTCGATCCGCACATTGAGGGGCGTGGCTTCACTGCGCAGCCGCTCAATCTCGGCGGCTGCATCTGCAAGCCGGGCGTCTCTAGACCTGGCCGCTTCTTCGACGAGGAGTTTGAGCTGGCCAGGTCCGAACGGCGTGCGGCACACCGGACAATCGGCGTCGTCATCATGGACATGGCTGGCAATTGTGGCGACCGCGGCACTGACCGCGCTAGCATGACGCTCCGCCTCGGCTTGAACCGCAACCGCCTGGTTGATGCGCCCATTGAGCGAGCTGCTCTTCTCCAGGAGAGGCTCGAGCTCCAACCGCGCAGATGATGCGGCTTGCCGCGCTGACGCCAGGGCGATCGCATCTTTGGACACAATAGCTTCGAGGTCGAGGAGCGTGGCATGGGATTCGACGAGCACCCGTGCCCGCCGCGTGATGTTCTGTAGCCGAGCGACCTCAGCAGTTGCGTCTGCGTGCTTACGCATGGCGACTTGGGCCGCAGCGAGTGTGCTGCGATGTTCGGCGATAGTGGCTGAGAGGCTCGACAACTCAGCCTTGGCCCAGTCGAGTTGGGCCGCCAAGTCGACCCGCTGGGCGAGGTCCAATCGAGTAGCTTCCAGGAGCGCGATTTGCTGCTCGATTGTCCCGATCGCAGCATTCTGCGCCGCCACGGCCGCACCTGTTTCGTCAACGCGGGATGTAGAAGCGGCCAAAGCCGCTCGCCTGTCGTCGACGTTTTGCCGGGCACGCACCAAAACGGGATGATCCCTTCGGGCATTGGCAGTTGCTGCCGTGAATTGATGGATGGTACTCGCCAGTTCCACAATCTTCGCTTCGCGGTCGGTGAGAGTCTGAAGAATCTGAGCGA
The DNA here is from genome assembly GCF_002002725.1 of Sinorhizobium sp. A49. Classification (GTDB taxonomy): domain Bacteria; phylum Pseudomonadota; class Alphaproteobacteria; order Rhizobiales; family Rhizobiaceae; genus Ensifer. The sequence continues at coordinate 36,099 of NZ_MUNW01000052.1, forward strand.
TGCGATCCCCCAACCTGGTAAGTCGCTGACTCGACGTTTCTCCCGCAATCGTCGGGGCCGTCTCCCTTAGTAAGGCGAGCAACTCGGCTTCGAGCGCAGCTGCTCGCTGAGCGACCTCCTCTCCCGTTAGGTTGCCGGCAGCCCGTGCGGCCTGGCGTAATCGATCGAGACGAGCTTGCCAGCCCTGCCAATCAGCGATCTGCCTCTCGATCTCATTGACGGCGCGCTGTTCCTCATCCATCCGGCGAGTGAAGGCATTGGTCGTGGGGCGGCCGCGCAGGCCCGACCGAACTCGCTCAAGTCTATCAATTCCGCTCGGACCCTTCAGGGCCTGCCACTGATCCAAGGGGTCACGGCTGGTGAAGCGCTGCCGTTCGGCTTGCCCCAGAAAGTGGGTTAGTGCGAGGTAGGTGCCGAGATCACTTATCGCGGGGCGATCTGCCTTGGCGAGCTGTGAGATGATCGTTGGCATCGCGGTTCCGCGCGCGGCGCCTCGCTCGATCGGCTTGCCGTCGGAGAACGTCAGCGCAACCCCATGCGACCCGGGCTCCACGCCCCGCCGTGTCAGGTAATCGCCCTCGCGGAACTTGCCTTTCTCGACATAGGGCGTGAAACGTCGGATCTTGCCGGTCAGACCCCATTCGATGGCATCGAAGAAACTGCTCTTGCCCAGGCCGTTAGTGCCGGTCAGCAGAACCAGTCCCGGACCAGCAGGTATGTCGATTTCGAATCGCCCGAACGTCCGAAAGTCCTGGATGTGGATGCGGGAGAGATAAATGTTGCTCATGCCTTGCCTCTCCGTTCCCAAGCCTTCACGAGCGCCGTCACAATTTCGTCGGGTGTCTTGTCGCCATCGAGCGCGATGCGTTCCCATTCGTCGGCCGTAGAGCGCGGGAGCCCCTCGCTCATCACATCTGTCTCGCTCAGCTGATCAAGCGCGACATCCTCAAAGTCGTCGGCACTATCCCAGGGTCGGGCGAGAAACGACCGCTTGACGAACTCATCGTAGCTTTCCGCATCGAGTTGCGCGTCTTCCGGACGCAGCCAAGCAAGCTTACGCGCTACGCGATCGTCGCGCTCGACCATCAGTGCCAACGCGCGCCATGCATTCTGCCGCTCGCTGCCGCGAGGGCCAACCAGCATCAACTGGAGATCGAGACTCTGGTTAGCGCTCAGATAGGAGCGCGCGACCACGCACTGGTTGCGGTAGCGCCTGAGCGTCTCCCGGACAGCCTCGAGCGTCGGAACGTCCGGCAGCAAGCCAAGCACGATAGCGTAACGCCCGATGGTGATGGCGACCTTTTCAGGAGGCAGGTCGGTCGGGTTTAGGGTGGTCGCAGATGTCTCGCCGCCACAGAAGACGCTCCCGGCAAGCTCGGGCCGATCCTCGACATTGAGGGCTACCTCTTTGGCTGAAGCCCGGAGCCGCTCTGCAAAATCCCACAAAGAAGGCGACAATAATGCTTCGCTCATGCGGGCTCCTCCACCTTCTGTATGGCGGCCGTCAGGCGGGCGAAATGCCGGTTCTCTACGTCAGCCAGCGTTGCCGAAAGCGCATCCGCACCGGTCTCGACCGCATTGCTGAACGCGGCGCTAATCCACATCACTACCGGGCCCGACCCGTCGGTCTCGGTGAATGCAGGCTGACCGGACTCGACCTGCGCAAAAGGTATTTCCGCGCGCTTGGCCAATTCGATCGTCCCCTGAACAGTGAGGATAACGAAATTGGTCTGCCACATAAAGCTACCGGCACACAGGGGCATGGCTTTGCCGTTGATCAGGTCAGCGGCGCAACCGTGACCTGTCCATTCGGTTGCTCCACCTCGCCGCCTGCGCAGATTGCCCGGCCGGGTGCTGTTGGGTGCAGTAGCCTCCCAGGACGATGCGATTGCCAGCGAAACGGCAGTGCCACAAATAATCGCCGGGAGCTTGTTGGGACCAACCAGCACCTGGGCGGCATCGAGGTCGTCATCCTCGTCGGTGGCGCAGACCATCAGCCGCAGGAAGTGGTTGAGCAATGCGGGGTCATCCTCGAACGCATCGCGCCAGTCGTCCCACGTATCAGCCATCATTTGTCTCAGGTCGGGTGCGATCGCCAACCCGACAGCGCGACCGGGATCGGCGCCTGTTCGCAGAAACTCAGCAAGATGCTGATGCAGGCAGTTGAGTATCCATCGGTCAAGCCATTCATGAAGCTGGCGGCCCAAGCGAACGGCTGAGATCGTCTCAGGATTTTGCGCAGCGCCACCAGGGTTTCCGCCTACGATCCTCGGTGTGCTCATGCCCGCGGCGTGCAGCGAATCAGCGCTTAGCCGGCGCACATGGTCACGCCAGTGGGCGGGATCGGCATGCAACGTTACCTGTCTGGCGTGGCAAGCCATACGCAGGATAGCGCTAGTAACGGGTCCTAGGTCAGCGGGCTCGCCTGGAAGGATCACCTCGTAGAGCCGGTCGGCGTCCCATGGTTCGGCAATGTTCTCCTTAGAAAGAGCCCCCGACCATCGAATGTCGCTGCCGACGACACGTAGCTGGAAACTGACGGGAAGATTAGCAGCCGCCTGACGCTGACGCCGACGGGACAGGGGGATGTCTTCCAACTTCGCCCGTTCATCAAAAAAGGCGCGCGCTTTGTTGGACAAGGTCGGCACGAGCGTGGCATCGCCGTGCCGCTGGAGCCACTCGCTGTGGGTAGTTTCGTAATCACCCAGCACATCGATGAAGGGCCGTCTAGCCTCGGCGCGTTTCGGACCACGTCGAATGATTACCTCGTCAGCTTCAATCCGAGTTCCCTCGCAGTCGAGCAAGAATGCCGGCTGTCCCGCATCAGGGGTGTATGCCTCGACTCGTGTGACGTTTTGGCCATGAATGTGGGTGAACCGCCACTGGTCCGAGGTCTCACAGGCCTTGATCGTCGCAAAGGCAGCTAGCCTATTAAGCGCCGACGTGTTCACAGTAAAAATTTCGGGATGCTCGGTCTGAAGGGTGAGCTGGACCCCCGGCCGAAGACGTCGAGCTACTTCACCGACAAGGCCAATGGCTTCGATGCGCTCTCGGATCTCGGCCTCATATACCGCGTACATGTCGAAAGGAACAGCGTTTGTCTGGGCATCGCGCGCCCTAGCGTCGATAGCGACCAAGTCGCCGGCAATCTCTTGGATGCCAGGATGTTCCGCGATCAGGCGGATCATAGCTCGATGGTCAAAATCGCGTGAGGCGGCGGCGACGAAATCAATTAGCCCACCATCGCCATTGCCACTTATGAAGAAACGTGGCGTTGGCCGCGCCGCGAACTCGGCTGTCGGCACTCCAGCGTCAGACCAGTAACTGGTATCGGCTATTGCACGGATCGTCTCCCTCGGTTCCAGGCCGAATCCAATCGCGAGAAAGACCATGTCAAAGCGGTCGCTGAGATTCTGCGCAGGTCCGCCACCGGGGGCATTGTCGAGACGGTCATAAATAATCTCATAAGTCGTACCGACCCCACGGATTTGCTTGACCTGGTGACCGGTCCGCTTCTCAAGCCGTCCGGCCACGCGGCCAGCTATATCTTCGAACTCGAGGACAACATCCTGCCTTACGCTTCGAGACGCACCTGCCTCCCAATCAAGAATCGGCAGGTTGGCTATCGCGTCGGTTGCGTCATCGCGCGGCCAGTCATAAATGTGCGGGTCGAGTTTGCGACGGGCGGTCGCGGACTGAAGCGGCACCAACTCTCGGGCGGTTTCGAATAGAACAACACGCCCCGCGGACGCGAGCGCGGCAGCGGCAGCGGCAGTGAGACCCGCCGCACCTGCGCCGATGACGGCGATCTGCGGAGCGTTCTGCAAATAGCCGAGCTCGTGCAAAGCGTGCACCAGAGACAATGCACGAACCTGTTGCGAGTAGAAGGTGATGCGCCTGTCGAAACAGCCAAGGACGTACAACTTGGGCCGGTCTCGTACCGTCGCGCCTTCAATAATGTCGGATGGCCTCAACGCTTAAACCGTGGCCACGTGTTGCCATGCGTCAAGCCCCCGGCACAAACCACTTTCATCCTCTGCCCCTTCAAATCCCACCTCTATCTTTGCGCAGCGGTCGTGCAATAGACCAGCTCAAACCACTGTCTAGCTCAATCGAGAGGTGTCGCACAGGACATTGCACCTAAATTCTGCGTTGTTTGGTCAATTCAGGGGTTGCAAGCGTGGAGACTGGTTGAGGCGGCGCTGTGGATGGCTAAATCGATGAGGGGTCGAATGTCCGCAGTTGGAGCGAAGCACGACCGCCACACTCAGTTGTATCCTTTTGGCGCCAAAAACATATGGTCGCTAACTGTCAATTTTCCGAACGATCGCTTCGGCCGGCTCGCGCATTGTGTGGGCGGCGTTCAACTTCCCGCGCAACGTCAAGAGTCCAAGAAGCTGCGTTTCAATATCTCGCCAGGGAGCCGAAAGATTGAGCGTCGCGATCGTTACTTCATGCCCTTGAATGATGAAACGTTCCTCTAGTCGAGCGCCGCCGCATGGATAGAGTAGCATTCCTTCAACTTGCGCGAATGATGAGCCGGTTGCGGCTGCATTCTTGAGATAGCTAAACAGCTGATAGAGATTTCCGGAATGGAAGCTTTCCGTGCCGTGGTAGACTTGAAGTGCGTTGGCATAGTATTTCGTATCGATGATTATGCATCGCTTCCTACCACGCAAAAACACGTCGGCACGCATGTTGGGCAATCGCCCGGAGCTACCGGTGAGGCGGATAGCATCCCAATGAATTGTGAGCGGCTCGACGATAAAGTCCCGTTGCTCGGCGCTATAGAAGTTTCGAACGAATTCCTCGAAGACCCTCGCCATCTTGCGCTCGTCACGCAGGATATCGTGAAAAACAAAGCCGCCGCCGCTCGGATCAGGCAATAGGCATTCGAATGCCAGCTCCGCCACCTTAATCAAGAAATGATAGTAGGCGTTGTTTCGATGGAGTTGGACTCGAGCAAACGTCGAGCGGTCAAGCCGGATATCACTTATATCGGGCATCCGGCGAGCGAGCAACTGAAGCTCATGGGCCAATCCGCGATCGATCGTAGGTACACGTGCCAGCCGTTTCAGCGATGCTTTCAGTACCCGGTTATGAAGTAAATCGTAGCTGAGTTCATCGAATTCGCATTGCAATCGTCGAACGTTTCGCGCCCGCAACCGCAACGTCGGTCCGAGCTCTATGCGACCTCGAACGGTGGCAAGCTCTCCTTGTTGCAATTGGTAGCCGCGATCTAGACCGCGCCGCATAATCGTACGCACGCCGTTGAGTAGTACGCGCGCAAGCAAGTTCGGCAGGTCGGGGCTCTCTAGACCGCCGACTGGAATGGTTTTCGCCTCCTCGAACCGGTTCCAGGCATAGCAGAACAGATAGTAGATGTTCTCGATAGGGATCAGCGGAGCACTCATAACGGCGCCAAGAGCTGAGTTTCCCAAGTGTCCGCTCTGCTAGGCGCGTCGAACCAATATTCGCGCAACAAAGGAACAATCTCCGTCCTGATGACGCGCGCGTACCAGGCGTCGTCACTCTCATCCCCCATAGGTCCTCCGCAAAAGAAACTGTGTCCAATGGCGAAGCCTGGGCCTAGGTTGGAAACGTCTTCGATAATCTCTTTATTGAGCGCGCCTATGCGGTGGATAAGAATATCCACAAGCGTATGTCTAACTCCCATCCCCGTTAACTGGTCCCGGAATTTAGGCGCTTCAAGGTTTGGCGCAATGTTGATGAAGGCAAACCGCCGCCGAAGTGCGTAATCCACCACAGCAAGCGAGCGATCGGCCGTGTTCATCAGCCCCATGATATGAACATTGGTGGGCACATGAAACGGGACCTTTCCGGATGCGAGGGGCATAGCCCACTTTGGATCACGCTTATCGCTTTCGATGAGGAGCATGAGCTCACCAAGGATTTTGCTCAGATTTCCCCGGTTGATCTCGTCGATCACAAACACATAGGTATTGTTGGGATCCGCCTCAGCCCGCCTGCAAAACTCGACAAACTTCCCAGGACGCAACTCGAATCCAGTCGCTGTGGGACGAAACCCTTCGACAAAATCCTCATATGAATAGGATTGGTGAAACTGGACAAAGCCGAGCCGTGTGCGGTCTTGGGAGCCCATTAGGGCAGACGCCAGTTTCTGCGCGGCAAACGATTTGCCAACACCTGGAGGCCCTTGCAGAATGATATTCTTCTTTGCCGCCCACAAAAGTAGGATACCCTCAGCGTCCGCGCGGCTTAAGAAGAGCGCATCAAGAGCATCGTCGAGGGAATATGGCGCTATGCCTTCCTCTGTCTCCCCCGGCGCGTCCAATGAGACATGTGGTAGGCTTTTTCCTGCGAAAGCCTCGTAGGCACGATTCAAGATCGAAAGAAGCGTGGGGGTCGCCTCAGTCAGATAAGCGCCCTGATTGAGACCGCGGCGACTGTTGTAGAACAATCCCTTCGCACCACTCTCAGCGAGTTCCCGCAGCTCTGACGAAAAAGGTTCGGTTTCAAGAAATGAGTTGCGGGGAAGGGGCGGATCCAACACTTCATGATTACTTAATCCAATACGAAAAGCGGGCTGACCTGCCCATTCGCTGCCCTCTAAGCCGACAAAACTGGAATCGGCGGTAGACTCTGCTATCGATACGCCGGAAATCGCTTCATTGTCGGTCAGGTGAAAGACCACATCGCCAGCTCTCACCTGCAGCATGTTCGCGTATATGTTTTTGCCATCCTTGGAGCGTTGCGGCGACCACAATGCGCGCCCTAGTGCATTCTCACCAGCCAATCTATCTGGGCGGCCGGTAACGATCGTTTTCTCGATCCAGAAGCGCAAAGCGCTCGGTTCAGCGTTATCGCCATATAGGTTGGACCACGAGCTGTGGTTACGGAACCAATCGATATCTTGAGGCTCGTCGAAAAAAGCAAACGCAATCAATTTGTCGGCTAACTCGTGATCCGGATGTATCTCCCAGATTGTCGGGCGATACGTATAGAAATACCAATCTCGTGGCTCAAACTCTTCGTCCCAAGAAACTGCTACTCGCTCGCCATCGCCCGGATTCGCGGCGATCACGCCGCGTGCTTCGAGGCGCATCACCGAAACGTTATGGTTTCGGTTGTCGAATGGCAGATTTAGTCGCCTAACAAAAGCGGCTTTGATTGCAATGCGGTCGCCCACCTTCATGGCACGCACCGCGGTGGCTTCGTTCTCCTTAGGAGAGCTGATTTCCCAAGTGCCTTCCTTTAAAAACCGTTGCACTTGGTCATCGGTACCGCCGCCGACAGATCCCCCAACAAACCAGTAGCTATCGCCAGCGTCGAGCTCGATACTCGGCGATTGTCTGTCCCCGCTCCTGAATTGACCGTATTGCCCGAGCCACGCACGGGAATTCGCAATGCGATTAAGTGGATCGTTTGAGTTCGGAAACAGAGTACGGAAACGTTCCCCGCCATTCCGCGCGTCAACACGCAAATCATCAAGCGCCGTTTTGAGCTGCCTAAACTGGTCATCGTCAAAAGCAGCGTCGAGATCGCTGTGCGAACTCCCAAGCGCTGCTATCTCCTTCTCAATCTTCCTCACCGCCGCTGATCGTGTATTGACGCTATTGACGTTTCCACCACGACGACGCAGCCAATCACGAAACTCGTCATTTTTCATCCACTAATCCCTCACGACTCGGCCAGGATTGCCGAAAAGCTCGACAAGTATACACACGCCCATGGTCGGCCATAGCGGATTTCGGGATCCGTTTGTTGGTATCCATGATCTCGCAGCTAAGTGAAAATGGAACGAGATTAGAAGCTGTCACTCTATTCTCACACAGATAGTTGTCGGTGCTGAAGGAACTGAAAACTAACGCTGGCGCTCGAATCCTGCATCCTAAGTGTCTTCTCGCAGCACGAGACCGTACCGCGGCCCCCCCCCATCCAGTGGTAACTGTCTGTAGCGCATCACATATCGGCGAGCTGCGATTTCTAAGATCCGCTGGCAGAATGCAGAAATATGATTTTATTCATCAATATCAAATAGATAGTCGGAATGCTCGCTTTCCTTGTCGCGGCGCCGACGCATCGGAATTTCATTTGGGTTCTATCCGTAGCGCATGTAGCGCACTTTGATCTAATACCTCTTTAAACTCGGTTCTTTCAGATTTTTCGTTTTTTCCTTTGCTAGCGCGCTACATCGACTACAGCTTCATTTTTCAACTTATTTCTAACACAGACGAATAGATATACACGGATACACATAACCTTCTCCCAAGCTTTGTGGCATAGCGCCATAAGGAGGGCTGCGCTGCGGATGCGCTACAATGCGCTACGCAATTAACCTAGAGATTATTATTTCGAATTCGGCGTCAGTTTTACATAACCAAATTGGCAAGAGTCGCAATTTGGTGGAAACTGCGGCTCATCGTCCGACTAGTAACGACCAGGAGGCGGCAGTGGACACCGAAGCATTGACCCTCACACAGATTTCCGCCCGGCTCGGTTTGCAGCGCCGACAAGTGCAGAATCTCGCGGCAAAACGCCAATGGCCGCGAAAGCGCTTTTTCGCAAAAATGATGGTTTACCTCGTTCCAAAGGTGGAGCTTTTCGACCATGGCGACAACCGCCGCTACTCCCGGCGGCTTGAAAAATCGGTTGTCGCCCGTATCGAGAAAAGTGCGAGCGAGCGCCAGGAAAGGAGTGACGAAGCCGACGCCGCCCAGCCTTCAAGGCCTATCACAAAATAGGGCGATAGATTGAAGTGCGCCAAAGTTGAGCCCTGGGCTTGGGCTATCATGAGATTTCGAAGCAACATGCGCCCCGTGCGTGTGCGCCCCTGATCCGCTAAATCTCATGAGGATCGTCGCATCCAACCCTGCGCACACGGACGCCTTCGACAACGACTACAGAGCTCGGGGTTCCAGTCTTGCCATCGGGCTTGCGTGGCCGGTAGCTGCGACGGCCGAGCCGTCTGATCTCTGTATAGGTACCATATAGCCGGTCCAGGAACTCATGACGCCGCAAGGGCGGCTCACCGGCGAAATTCTCAGAAAGAGAACGGTTTTTCTCCGCAATAAACGCCTCGTAGCTGGAATAGAGCTCGCTTTCACTCGCCCTATAGTCTTTTCCGAATTCACAGCGCTCGCTCACCCAAGCGTGCAACGGGTTCTGCGTCGAGAAGTACCTTTCCGTTTCATCCTCGATGCCTTCCGAGACATTGAGGCTGCAACCGTTGCCGCGGAACATTTCCCAGCCGTCGAGAATCCAGCGGAAAATGTCGGGAGCCTCGTTGCCAAGCACGTCGCGATCAATGGAATTGCCAAGGATTTTCGCCTCCAGCTCGGCATCGATGACGGCCGGTTGCCCCTTGAACGGAATCACCCGCATTCGCCGCCGCATCCCGCGGTCCGTCGTCGCGATTGATGGAATCGTGTTACCGCAAAAAGCAACCTTGACCATGGGCTTGAACCCGGTTGGATTGTGATACAGCCCGCGCGCGACAATCTCATCGCCGCCTGTCAACGCTTTCAGAAACGCTTGGTCGAACTCCGACGCTTTGCCGGATTCCGACACCTTAACCATGTGAAACCCACGCAGGCGGGCGCGATCCGCTGAAAAACCGTTGCTGTGCGCGCCCGTCGTGAAGGTGGAAATGTCGCAGCTCACCGCATAAGGCCCGAGAATCCGCGCAAGAATGTTGAGAAACAGCGTTTTGCCGTTGCCGCCTGGGCCATAAAGAAACAGGAACGCGTGTTCCGTTGTCAGCCCGCTCAGGCAGTATCCGGCGAACATTTGCACCGTGCGCATGGTCGCATCGTCGCCATCCGTCGCCGTTTCCAGGAGCCCGCGAAAAAGCGGGCAGAAATCCCGCGGATAGACCATGCGCGGCGCTTCATACTCGTCGAGCTCGGCCGCTTCGAGCTCTGACAAGTCCACGTGGGGATCGCTGGAAAAATGCCGCTTTTCAGGAACAAGCACCGGGCGCGGCGACGGTCTCAACAAAACCTGTTTCGTCATCTGCTCGGCCTTATTCGGCAATTCGCTTTCGTACCCGTCCACACCAACGCGCGCCAAATCGATCATGCCGCCCAGAATCCCGATCAACAGCGGGTGCGTGTCCCAAATATCAACGCCATCCACGTCTTCAAACCGCGGTCGCGCTTCCGCCTCTTTCGGCCCGCGATAGGGTGGATAGGCCTTTGCGAACGGCCGCATTGCCTTCTCCACCTTGCCGATGAAATCAGGCCCGCACGTAGCATTGCGTTTGTTGCCGACGAAGTTTTTCGCCATGCGCCATATCGCAATGGCAATCGCTTTCAGCATCCTGAAATTGCCGCTATCGCAGCGCCCCCAGGTCTCGCCGTTCCACACATGCCAGCGGCCGAGCTCCACGTCGTATTGCACAATGCCGCCGAGCGCCCGCAGAAGAAGGCCTGCGAAATCTTGGGCGGATGTCGCCACCTTTGACGGATCGAGCGGCTCTAGGCCATCAACCAGCACAAGCAACCGATCGTCATTGGGAATCTCGAAGAAATCAGGCCCAACGCTCACCAGGCCCGGCTGCTCCTTCTTTTTGCGCGCCGCGAGGCTCAGCGCTTCCGCCAATTGCGATACAATGCCTTCCATGGACATGGCGGGCTTTTCGGTTTCATCAGTCACCGCCCCGGCTCCCCGGAGGAAAACAGGTCCGCAAAATCGGTTCCGGGCGTCGGCGGTTCGATCAAATAGGCCTCACGCCCCGCCCTCAGCCATACCCGGCGAGCGGCGTCCGCCCCTATCCAGCCCGTTCGGGATATGTCGTTATCGGCCGCGAGGATCACGCAAGCCACGCCATTAACGGGCGCGATCTTCCCGAGAAACCCCGCCCCGCTCGCCGCCCATATCGGGCGCGGCGTCCCGTCCCGCGCGCGGCCGTAAGGTGAATTCAGCAGCGCAAGTCCCGTTTCTAACCCCTCGCACAACAAAAGCTCGGGCGCAGCGCGGCCGATCATCATTGCCGAGCCGGCGACGACGCCGAGCGAGCGTTTCAGCTTGTGCCCGTTTGACAGTCGCACGGCCGAGCCGTCGCTGTTTAGGGCGATCCGTTGCACGGCGCGAATCTCAAGTGAGACGGGATCGCGGAACGGCATCAGCAAGGCCGGATGCTTACCGCCGGCGACATAGCATTGCGGATCGAACCGCAGTTCCGACAACAGGCAATCGGGAACCGGCAAGCCGCGTTTTCGGAGGTAGGTTTCCGCCAGCGTTCCGCCGCCTTGGCGCGCCCGCATATAGGCCTCGCGGGCGCGTCTTATCCGCTCATCATGATCCGGAGCGGCCTTCTCGTCGATGACCATGCAGCGCGGTTCGAAGTCACGCGGTTGTCGCAATTCCTGGGCGAGCCAATCTAGCGCGCCATTGCGATCACGGCCGAGCTCGTGCATGACGAACTCCAGGACGCCTCCGCCTTTCTGGCTTGTGAAATCGTACCAAGCGCCGAAGGTTTTCGGTTTGAGACTGACGGAAAGGCTCAAATTCGGACGAAAGCGGAGCTCGCCCGCGGCGATCATAACAGGCCTTTCGCCTACAATCTTCTCTATCAGATCGGGAGCTGTCGCTTGCGCCTGGGAGAGAATTCTCGCCTCCCAGGCGCGGCGCGAGCACTCGGCCATAGCATCATGCGCGGACGTCGTCATCATCGCCCCCGTTCGGCCGTCGCGAAGGGCTATAGAGCACAAGCAAGGTCCGTCGCATCGCCAGCTTGCAGCGGTCATCCGTCGTTTCCTTGAGACCTTTTCGCAATGCGCGCTCGGCGGCGACGCGAACCGCCCGCAAGCCGTTCTCCGTCCGCACGTGCTCGGCTTCCCGCTCGGCTTGGGCGTGCACTCTCGCTTGCAAATCAGCGTTCCGCCGGTAAAGCCGGTCCAAATCATTATGCGCCACGTCGAGCAACGCGCGATCCGTCTCGGCCCGTTGCACCGAGCTTTCCGGCGGGGTTGCGTCTCGTTTCATGGCACTGTCAGCCGCAACGATTGCGCAATCGGGCTTCAATGCCCCTGCGCAATACGGCAGATGGACCTTCCAAGCTGAGCGGAACTTGCCGCGTATGAAAACCCAGACGGTCAACATTCGCGCCACCCCAAAGTGGTCGATGCGCACAATCGAAACCTTTCCGCGAGTTGCTGGAATTCCACGAGCCAAACCACGGCCGTCCCAATGAGAGATTGATTTGGCTTCGAAGTAGCTCGCTCGGTTTGACGTCGGGTGAAGGTCATGGGGAAGGCTCGTCTTTTTCACGAGCTCCCTGTTTTCCAGACGGTCGGTGGACAAAATGTTCCGCCCAGGCATCAAGTTCTGCGGTGTCGTACACGACGCTTTTTCCAAATTTGATGTATGCGGGACCAGTGTCATTCATGCGCCACTTGGTGAGCGTGGACAGACCAACGCCAAGATGGGCGGCGGCCTCGCGGGAGCGCACGCGGCGCGAAAGGGGGATGGGAACACTCATGGGAAGTTGCTCCTACGTCTGTGAGCTCACAGGAGCGATTATAGTAGGTGCGGAAAGCTGCCATCTCGTCTGCGACAGAAATCAAAAGCCAATATTAATATTAAAATTCAATGACTTATATGAAAATAACGGTTTAGAATAAGAACAGAAAAAATTGGATAGTGATATCAAGCCCTTGTCACATCGCATAAATAAACCAAAGCATTTTCGCCTTCGGACTGCGTTTCTCTAGCCAAATCCTAACCTTGCCTTCGCACGTCAGCACGTGGCGTGCGCTTATCGGCACTCGGTAGCGATCCGCCATCTCACGCGCGACCTGTTGAGCCACTTTGTTGCGCCCGTAGTTTCTACGAAAACGGAATACAAGTGGTGCAAGGCCGATTGAGCGGATCCCTTCGACAATCCTGGTGTCTTCCGGCAACCTCAGTTGTTTTTCCCGTGCAGCCCGGTATTCGTCGCGAAGGTCTTCACCTTCTTTGGTGGACAGTACGTGGGGGATACGAGCTTTGCGTGCTTCGCTAGTCCTGTTGCGAAGCGCGGAAGCTGCCTTGAGCACGTCACTCGATTGCTTAAAGACTGAGCTTTTAACAAGAGCGTTAACCGCCCGCTGCTTCAACTGAAGAAAATACAGCCCAACGACAATCTTTTGTCGTTCAAGCAAGATAGATTTTCGCCCTTGCCCTTTCCCCGGCCCGCCGCGCGTCCTCTTCCGAACTCTTCTCTGGCTCATTGGTCACGACTCCGAGCACGTCTTGCATCTTCAATGTTTGCGACCCCTACAGAGGAAGATGCTTCGCCCATAGCCGCGGCTATTCCAGCCGCAATCGCATCGGACGCCCTGCGCAACGGGTCGTTGTCTAGATGCGCATACCGCGCTGTTGTCGCCGGTTGGCTGTGTCCTAGTAGTTTCCCGATGATTGGTAAGCCCATGCCACCGCCTGCACCGAATGCCGCAAAATTGTGCCTTAGATCGTGGATCCGCACATCCGGAAGCCCCGCTAGGCGACGGACACCATCCCAAGGGCGCTTAAGATCGGCGCGCGGTTTTTCGCGCTGTGTTGCAACGCTTGCGCCAGCAACCACGTATTCTCCAAGTTGCGGGAGACCGGCAAGCACCTCAAGTGCTGGCGCATTTAGAACGATCGCCTTCTTGCCGGTTTTCGAGTCGGGCAAGAGCAGCAGTCCGCGCTCCATATCTACGTATTGCCATTTCAAATGAAGAATTTCCCGAAGCCGCGCGCCGGTAAAAATCAAGAGACGAAGCGCTGCCGCCGCAAAGGGATCAATCGGCGTTGCCTGCTTCTTCTTCGCGACATGTTTTAGGTTTCCATTGGAGTTAATTTCCCAGGGGATGCCGTCCGTTTCCGCCTGCCGTATTGCGGCGCCCAAGCGGCTAAGTTCATCGGCTGATAAAAACCGCTCCCGCCCTTCCTCCCGGTATTTCTCGATCCGCTTTGCTGGATTGAAATCAGCCACAACCAAGCCGCGCCGATCAGCGAAAGAATATAGCGACGATATCCCAGCTAACGCCCGGTTTGCTTGAAACGGCGTCGATTTAAGCGATAAATGCACCTTGGCAACATCAGCGCGTGTAACCGAGGCGGCCTTTAGCGCGCCAAGCCTGGGGATAAGCACGCGCTCAAAAAGGTCAGTATACCAAGCCGCAGTTGTCGCCTTCCGCTTCGCTTCGACATGCTCTGCAAGAAACATTCGCGCCAATTCCGCGAAGGTAGGCGCTTGCCTTTTCGCCACTTTCTCAGCTTGCGGGTCAATGCCACGGCTAACTTGAGAGCGGAATGTATCGGCGACCTTGCGTGCTTCGATTGGCGTCAGATCGCCGACACGGCCAATTGTCACCCGCCTCTTGGGCTGCCGTCTGCCGCCACCGTCAGCTCGATATTCGAATATCCATGATTTCTCGCCCGACGGTGAAATGCGCAGGCCGAAGCCTGCAATTGCATTGTCGAAGATTACATAGCGCGCATCACGTGGTTCTGCCGCATCCACGGTTCGTTGCGTCAATCGTGTCGCCATATCCGCCTCATTTCTTGCCCTCGGTCGCCACCGGGTCGCCACCGATAGCTAGAACACCAGAACACATGCGGAAACGTGGTACACTATAACTCCATATTTATCAATTATATAAAGAGAAATGCGGACACATCCGAAACCCCGCGGAATGTTGATTCTCTAGATTCCTAATCTGGGGGTCACGCGTTCGAATCGCGTCGGGATCACCATTCTCCTTATCATTTTGTCGCCGCACAGCGCGCCGCCCAGTCCAGCCTGGCCCACCCCGAACATCGATGCAAACGATCATGGTTCAGTTGCTCGTCACCTACATGGAAATGCGCACTCGACCGACCGGCGAACCGCTGCCCTCACCCGTCGAGAACGCAGCGTTCGCGCTTGAGCGACTGGAGGCAGAGCAATTCCTGTCGCTCTATCGCGCCGTCGGCGAAACTCTACGTTGGGATCAACGGCTGCGCATGCCTGCCGAGGCGCTCGACGCCTTTTTGCGCAGCCCATCGACTGCGATTTATGTCCTGCGGATCGACGGTCGTGCCGTCGGGCTTTGCGAATTCGATCGCGTCGACACCGCCGATATCGAGCTCACCCATTTCGGCCTGATCCCCGACATGCAGGGACGAAGGCTTGGGCCGTATCTTCTCGACGCAGCACTGCGCGCCGTCTGGGATCGTGCGCCCCAGCGCATCTGGCTGCACACGGACGACTGGGATCACGCCAAGGCGCAAGACACCTATCGCCGCGCCGGCTTCGACATTTTCGACCAGAAGCTCGAAGATATCAGCGAGTAACGTCTGCAACAACATCAGTCACGTTGCCGTGAGCTTCGGTCGTACCCGTGGCACAAAACCTGCCCTCATCCATTTCCTCTGATGAAAGGAAATGGTGAAGCCCATGAGAAAGCTGGCAATTGTCGCGCTTTCGCTGGCAACCGCCTTCTCCAGCGTAGCCCCGGCGCAGGCATTTCCGCCGGTAACACCCGTGAAGGCAGGCATCTCGAACGTCGAGACCGTGCAATATTATAACCGCCGATGGTATCGCGGCGGGGATCGCGACAGATGGGGCGACCGCCGCTATTATCGTCATCGTCACTGGGATGATGACGACGACGATGACAATGTTGGCGCGATCATCGGAGGCCTTGCCGCCGGTGCCATCATCGGCGGGCTGTTGAGTTCCCAGCCGCGACGCTACTATGGCGGCAATTCCCATGCGAGTTGGTGCTACAGTCGCTACCGCTCCTATAGGGCGTGGGACAACACCTTCCAACCCTATAACGGCCCGCGCCGCGCCTGCTATTCGCCCTACCGCTAATCGCCACCCTGTCCCGTCGCCCGAAAGGCGGCGGGGCGCGCATAACGATCTGAAAGACAACAGTTTTTCAGTGAGTGTATGACGCAGGATCTTACGATGATCCTGCGCCCCGGGCGCGCCTGTTGCGCCAGCGCTACGCCCAATCGCTCGGCCGGGCCTGTGCCTGCCACCGATCTTTCCTTTGCAAACCTGCTCCTCCCAAGACCTGTCGGTTCCGCTGCGGTTTGTGACCGCCGCTTGACATCTCCGTAAGCCTGATCTTATCATTCCAATATAAAGTAGCGTAGTACATAATTATGCAACAATAAAAAGAGAGGAACATAAGATGAAATCATCAGTAAGGATTGCACTGCTTCTGGGAACGGCGCTCGTCGCCTCCACGTCATTTGCCTTCGCGCAGGAAAAGGGCGGCGTCATCAACGTCGCGACCGTCGGCGAGCCGCCGACACTCGACCCGATGGCATCCACGGCCGACCTCGTCGGCATCGTCTCACAGCACATGTTCGAGACGCTTTACACCTTCGACAAGGATTGGAAGCCGACGCCGCTTCTGGCCGCCGCCATGCCGGATATCAGCGCCGACGGCAAAACCTACACGATCAAGCTGCGCTCCGGCGTCAAGTTCCATGACGGCACCGACATGGATGCGACCGACGTCGTCGCCTCGCTCGACCGCTGGACGAAGACGGCTTCGCGCGGCAAGCAGACGGCAACGACGATCGCCGGCATCGAAGCCGTCGATGCGACCACCGTCAAGATCTCGCTCACCACGCCCTATGCGCCGCTGGTCTCGCTGCTCGCCTTCAACAACTCCGCCGCGATCGTGCTGCCTTCGGAAAAGCAGGCCGAGCCGATGGTCGATTTCGTCGGCACCGGCCCCTACAAGCTCAAGGAGCGCAAGGCCGACCAGTATATCCAGCTCGAGCGTTACGATGGCTATGTCTCGCCCGAGGGTGAGAGCAACGGCTATGGCGGCGCGCGCCACCAGTATGCAGACGAGATCCGCTTCGTGCCGGTTCCCGATCCGAACACCCGCGTCGAGGCAGCAGTCTCCGGCCAGTACGACTACGTCGATTCCATTCCGGTGGAATCCTTCGATCGCGTGAAAGGCTCTTCGGCCTCCGAGCCTGTCATGCTGCAGCCTTTCGGCTGGCCGGTCTTCGTCCTGAACTCCGGCAACGGCATGACCAAGAACCTGGAACTGCGCAAGGCGATCCGCACCGCGCTCAGCATGGAAGACATGATGGCCGCCGCCTTCGGCAGCACCGACTTCTATGCGCTCGATGCCGCTCTATACCCTTCGCAATATGTCTGGCGCACCGAAGCCGGCACGGAAGGTGGCTATAATGTCGCCGACCCGGAAAAGGCAGCCGAACTGTTGAAGGCCGCCGGCTACAAGGGCGAGCCGCTGCGCATCCTGACAAGCCGCCAGTACGAGTTCCACTACAAGATGGCGCAGGTGGCAGCCGAATATCTGAAGCTCGCGGGCTTCACCGTCGACCTGCAGGTGGTGGATTGGGCGACGCTCACCCAGCGCCGCGCCGACCCGACGCTCTGGGATATCTACATCACCCACAGCCCGTTCCTGCCTGAGCCGGCGCTGATCGGCATGATGTCGACCAAGGCGCCCGGCAACTGGGATACGCCGGCCCGCGCCAAGGCCGTCGATGCCTTCAACGCCGAATCGGATGCCGGCAAACGCGTCACACTCTGGGCCGACGTGCAGAAGGTGATCTACGAGGAAGTGCCGTTCATCAAGATCGGTGATTTCAACGCCCTGTCGGCCAAGACCAAGACGCTTGACGGCGTCTCGCCCGCGCCGTGGCCCTACTTCTGGAACGCTTCGATCAAGAAGTAAGCTTTCATCCACTTGAAGCCTTCGGCGGGCGGTCATCCGTTTTGGATCGCTGCCCGCCGGATAGCCCGGCGCCGCCTTTGCGGCGCCCGTGCGGAAGAAGTTCGAGGCACCCATGATACGCTATATCCTCCAGCGCCTGTTCGGCATGATCGTGGTCATGGCGCTTGTCGTCACCATTGTCTTCGTCATCGTGCGCGTGACACCGGGCGATCCCGCCGCCGTCATGCTCGGACCGGAAGCGACGCAGCAAGACATCGCGGAACTGCGCACCAAGCTCGGTCTCGACCAATCGCTCGGCCTGCAATACGTCTACTACATCGGGCAGTTGCTGCAGGGCGATCTCGGCCAGTCGATCTTCCTCAACCAGCCGGTCACCTCGGCGCTGGCCGAGCGGGCCGAGCCGACCTTTTTCCTCACTTTGTTTTCGATCCTGATTGCCAGCGGCATTGCACTGCCGATCGGCATCTACGCCGCCTACCGGCGCGGCTCCTTCGTCGACCAGGCAGCCACCACGCTGGCCATGCTTGCCGCCAGCATTCCGAGCTTCTGGCTCGGCCTGATCCTCATCCAGTTCCTCGCCGTGCGCCTCGGTTGGTTTCCGGTTTCCGGCTACGGCGGTCCGGGCTCCACCTTCGTTGAGCGCATGTACCATCTGACCCTGCCGGCAATTGCGCTCGGAGTGGTCTCCTCGGCGTTGATCCTGCGCTTCACGCGCGCCTCGATGCTCGACGTGCTCGGCGACGACTTCATCCGCACCGCCCGCGCCAAAGGGCTGGGCGAGCGCCGCGTGGTGATGAAACACGCCCTGAAGAACGCCCTCATCCCGATCCTGACGATCATCGGCCTGACAGCCGCAGTCCTGATCTCCGGCGCCGTCGTCACCGAGACCGTCTTCGGCCTTCCAGGCGTAGGCAACCTCGTCGTCTCGGCCGTGCTCCGGCGTGACTATCCGGTGATCCAGGGGGCGCTGCTCGTCATCGCCGCACTCTACGTGCTGATCAATTTCGCGATCGACATGCTCTATCTCCTCGTTGATCCAAGGGTTCGTTACTGATGACCGTCACCGTATCACCCCCTGTCATGAGCGAACGAGCCAAGTTCCTGCGCCGTCTGCTCAAGCGCAAGACCGTCGCCTTCGGTCTCTTCGTCATCATCACCTTCGTGCTGCTCGCCGTCTTTGCACCGCTGATCGCGCCCTATGCGCCGGGCAAGCTGTCGATCGTCAACCGCCTTTCGCCACCGAGCCTGCAATGGTTCTTCGGCACCGACGAATTCGGGCGCGACGTGTTTTCGCGCACGCTCTATGCCGGCCGGCTGTCGCTGCTCGTCGGTGCCGCCGTCGTCACGCTAGCAACCATCGTCGGCGTCGTCATGGGACTGCTTGCCGGTTTCTTCCCGAAGCTCGATGCGCCGATCGCCCGGCTGATCGACGCGATGATGGCCTTTCCCGATATCCTGCTCGCGATCGCGCTCGTCGCAGCCCTTGGGCCCTCATTGACGACGGTGATCATCGCGCTCAGCGTCGTCTACGCGCCACGGCTGGCGCGGGTGGTGCGCGCCTCGACACTGGTGATCCGCGAGCTGCCCTATGTCGAGGCGGCCCGCGCACTCGGCATTTCGACCCCGCACATCATGACTCGGCATGTGCTGCGCAACCTGCTTTCGCCGATCCTGGTGCAGGGCACGTTCCTGTTTGCTCATGCCATGCTCGCCGAAGCCGGGCTTTCCTTCCTCGGCGTCGGCGTCAGCCCCGAAATCCCGACCTGGGGCACGATGATCGCCTCGGGCCGGCAATATATCGGACAGGCCGATTGGGTGACGCTGTTTCCCGGCATCGCCATCGTGCTTTCGGTCCTGTCCCTGCAGATGGTTGGCGACGGGTTGCGCGACATGCTCGACCCCCGCCTCAGAAAGGACCTGTGATCCATGCCTACCGCAACCCGTAGCACCAGCCCCGTGCTGATCAGCAACGTGAAGCCCGTCGCCTTCGGCATGGCGGCGCCCTCCGAAACCGTCGATATCCTCGTCGGCAGCGACGGCACCATCGCCGCCATCGGCAGCGAGCTGACAGCGCCTGATGATGCTCAGCGCATCGACGGCAAGGGCGGCTGGATCTCGCCCGGCTGGATCGACCTGCACGCCCATGTCTGGCACGGGGGCACCGACATCTCGGTCCGGCCGCAGCTCTGCGGCATGGAGCGCGGCGTCACCACCATCGTCGATGCCGGTTCGGCCGGCGAAGCCAACTTCCATGGTTTTCGCGAATACATCATCGAGCCGGCACGCGAGCGCATCAAGGCCTTCCTCAATCTCGGCTCCATCGGCCTCGTCGCCTGCAACCGCGTCAGTGAACTCAGCGACATCCGCTCGATCGACATCGATCGGATCATCGCCTGCTACCAGGAAAACCGCGAGCATATCGTCGGCCTGAAAGTGCGCGCCAGCCACGTGATTACCGGCTCCTGGGGCGTAACCCCGGTCAAGCTTGGCAAGAAGATCGCCAAGATCCTGAAGATCCCGATGATGGTGCATGTCGGCGAACCGCCGGCGCTCTATGACGAAGTGCTTGAAATCCTCGGCCCCGGCGACATCGTCACCCATTGCTTCAACGGCAAGGCCGGATCGAGCATCATCGAGGACGAAGACCTGTTCGAACTTGCCGAGCGCTGCGCCGGCGAAGGCATCCGTCTCGACATCGGCCATGGCGGCGCATCCTTCTCGTTCCGCGTTGCCGAAGTCGCGATTGCCCGCGGCCTGCTGCCCTTCTCGATTTCCACCGACGTGCATCTGCGCAGCATGAACCAGTCGGTCTGGGACCTCGGCACCACCATGTCGAAACTGCTGAGCGTCGGCATGCCGTTCGAGAAGGTGGTCGAGGCCGTCACCCAGGCACCCGCCTCGGTCATCCGCCTGCCGATGGACGGACTTTTGACCGTCGGCGCCCGCGCGGAATTCACCCTCTTCGATCTCGTCGATTCCGAACTGCGCGTCTTCGATTCGCTTGGAACCGAAGCGCATCTCAATCGCCTATTCGAGCCACGATACGCCGTCATGGGCACCGACGTCGTGGCGGCCAATAGATACCAGCCGCAGCATGTGGAGTGCCCCGACCACAGCCACGGTTTCAGCTACCGTTGAACCATCACAGAACATATAAACTGGCAGGATATCGCGTGAACAGTTTGGACCATAAGACCAAGGGCCGTGTGCCGGCTTCGCCTTACCAGAGGCTCGCGGCGCTGGGCATCGACCTGCCGCCGGCCCCGCCGCCGATCGCCAACTTCGTCACCCACGTCCAGGAAGGCAACATCCTCTACCTTTCCGGACAAGGCCCGCGCGAAGTCGACGGACACCTTCATGCCGGCAAGGTCGGTGCCGATGTCGACGTCGAAAGCGCTTACGAGCACGCACGGCTGACGGGCATCAATCTGCTGGCGGTGATGCATGATGCCTTGGGCGACCTCGGCCGCGTCAAGCGCGTCGTCAAGCTGCTCGGCATGGTCAACGCCGTGCCGGATTTCGCCGATCACCCGCGGGTGATCAACGGTTGCTCGGACCTGATGATCGACGTCTTCGGCGAGGCGGGCCAGCATGCCCGCTCGGCCGTGGGTTTCGGCTCGCTTCCCGGCAACATCACCGTCGAGATCGAAGCGATCGTCTCGCTTCACGATTGACGGCACGGGGGAGGTCGGATCAATGGCTGCGCCAGCCCATCATCTTCTCGATCCGCTCGGCGGAAACCCTGACGTGATCGGCGTAGAAGTTGCGATCGTCGAGGATCTTCTGTTCCGGCAGAACGATGGAGATGGTCGCGACGCACCCGCCCTTGTCGTCGAGGATCGGTGCGGCGACGCAGGCGACCGCATAGTCGGACTCACCGGCCTGGATCGAAAGTTTGGCATTAAGCGCCGCCTCCGCCTGGGCCGACAGAGCGGCCGGATCGATATCGGCCCGACCGGTCGGCGACGTGCGGGCGCAGCGGCGGAACAGCTCCAGCCGCTCGTCGGAGGGCAGATGACCGACCAGCAACCGTCCGGAGGCCGTCCAGTTGAGCGGCACGCGGGTGCCGACCCTCGATGTCACCTGGAAATGGCCGGGGCCGTCTGCCATGGCGAGCACCTGCATGTAATCGCCGTCGCGGCCGCAGAGCTGGATGGTTTCGGCAACTTCGCGGCCGAGATCGTGCATCTCCCGCGTCGCCACTCCGAGGAAATCGAGCGAGCGCGCATAGGCAAGGCCGTAGTGGTAGAGCCGGTCGCCGAGCCAGACCTGGCCGTCGGTATCGCGGCTAAGCAGGTTCTTCTCCACCATGTCGTCAACGATGACATAGGCCGTCGAGAGCGGCGCTCCGACTGCCTTGGCAATGGCGTAAACGCCGCTCGGCGAGCCGGTCTCGTAGAGGAAGTCGAGCACCTGCAATGCCCGATCCATTCCGCTCACGCGCGAACGGCGGGTCTTGCCGGTCGGTTCCATGTCCTCGCCGGGCTCGGCGGCAATCGTCGTCTTGTCCAAGGGTCTGCTCCCGTGCAATTCGAAATTCGCAACAGATGGGCGGGCGGCAACGGCTTTCCGCCTCACCCGCCATCACGGTCCGTTCGTCGATGCGAAACGGCCGGCTCATATCTCATTACTATGGTAGATATTCCGCGAAAACGGAATAGCCTACCGGTTTCGACTGCCAGAAAATCATATGGAGACCACCATGCCTGACCGCGACATCCGCGAAGCCCTCGGCCTTCGTCCCGTTATCAACGTATCCGGCACGATGACGAGCCTTGGCGCATCGATCGTGGTCCCGGAAGCGATCGCCGCGATGACAGGCATACTGCCGCAATTCGTCGAGATCAACGACCTGCAGCGCAAGATCAGCCCGGTGATTGCCCGGCTGACGGGCGCAGAAGTCGGCTTCGTCACTGCCTCCTGCTCGGCCGGCATCAGCCTTGCCGTCGCCGGCACCATGACCGGCAACCATCTTGCGGCGATCGAGCGCCTGCCGGACGCCTCGGGGCTGAAGAACGAAGTCATCATCCAGATGGGCCATGTCGTCAGCTACGGCGCGCCGGTCGACCAGGCGATCCGCATTGCCGGCGGCAAGCCGGTGCTCGTCGGCCAGGCGACGTCGGCCTATCGCTATCACATCGAAGGCGCCATCAACGAGCGCACGGCCGCCGCCGTCTACGTCGTTTCGCACCATGTGGTGCAATACGGCCTCGTCGGCCTCAAGGAGTTCGCCGAAGTCTGCCATGCCAGGGGCGTGCCCGTCATCGTCGATGCGGCATCCGAATATGATCTGAAGATCTTCCTCGAACAGGGTGCGGATATCGTTCTCTATTCCGGCCACAAGTTCCTCGGCGGCCCGACCTCGGGCATCGTCGCCGGCGAAAAGACGCTGGTGCGCAACGCCTTCCTGCAGAACCTCGGCATCGGCCGCGGCATGAAGGTGGGCAAGGAAAGCATGCTCGGCGTGATGGCAGCACTCCTTGCCTGGGAAACGCGCGACCACCAGGGCATCCGCGATCGCGAGGCCGGCTATCTCCATCTCTGGCGCGACACGCTCGATGGGCGCCCGGGCATCAAGCCGGTGATAGAAGCCGATCCGACCGGCAACCCGCTCGACCGTCTCCGCGTCACCATCGATCCGCAGGAAGCCCACATCACCGCATGGGATCTCGCCGATGCGCTGGCGCGTGGACAACCGCCGATCATCGTGCGCGATCACGAGGTCGAGCATAACTACTTCTATCTCGACCCCTGCAACCTGCATCCCGGCCAGGAAACCATCGTGGCGAACCGCCTTTCCGAGGAGCTGACGAAAGCGCGCAGCTCCAACGAGATCATCGCCACGCCGCTTCATGAGCGCAATACCCGCCGCTTCGCCAGCCTGTTGCGCTGGCCCGACTGAGATCGACCGCCACCACCCCGTGCAGAACGACAAGGAATGGAAGACATGACCCGCACCGATGCTGCCACCGACCCGTCGAAAGCCGTGCTTTCGGTCGAGAACCTGACGACCTCGTTTCTGGTCGACGGCGCCTGGAAGCCGGTGGTGCGAGACATCTCGTTCTCGGTCATGCCGGGTGAAACGGTGGCGATCGTCGGGGAATCCGGCTCGGGCAAGAGTGTCACGTCGCTGTCAATCATGCGCCTCTTGCAGAAGGACATGAGCCGGACCGAGGGGCGGGTCATGCTCGGCGGTCGCAACATCCTCGACCTGCCGGAAAGCGACATGCGCCGCGTGCGCGGCAATGACGTGGCAATGATCTTCCAGGAGCCGATGACCAGCCTCAATCCGCTGTTCACCATCGGCGACCAGATCTCCGAGGCGCTGCTCTGCCACCGGCCGATGAGCAAGGCGGAGGCAAAGGCTGAAACCATTCGCCTGCTCGACAAGGTCAGGATACCCTCGGCCGCCTCCCGTTTCGACGAGTATCCGCATCGCTTCTCCGGCGGCATGCGCCAGCGCGTGATGATTGCCATGGCGCTTGCCAGCCGGCCGAAGCTCCTGATCGCCGATGAGCCGACCACCGCACTAGACGTGACGATCCAGGGACAGATCCTCGACCTGATCAAGGTGCTGCAGGAGGAGGAAGGAACCTCTGTCCTGTTCATCACCCACGACATGGGCGTGGTCGCAGAGATCGCCGACCGCACGGTGGTGATGTTCCGCGGCGAGGCGGTGGAAACCGGCCGGACGGAAGACATCTTCCTGCGCGCCAAACATCCCTATACTCGCGCGCTGCTCTCGGCCGTGCCGATGCTCGGATCGATGAAGGGCAAGCCGCAGCCGCTGCGCTTCCCCATCATCGACAGCACCACCGGCCTGCCGGACACGCCGGTCGAGGGCGCGAGTACGGTCGCGGAGAGCCACCCGATCCTCGAGGTCAAGAACCTCGTCAAGCGCTTCGACATTCATGCCGGCCTGCTCGGCAAGCTTCAGGGCCGCGTGCACGCGATCGAGAACGTCTCCTTCAGCCTGCAGCCGGGCGAGACGCTGTCTCTCGTCGGAGAATCCGGCTGCGGCAAGTCGACGACCGGTCGCGCCATCATGCGGCTGATCGAGCCGCAGAGCGGATCGGTCGTGCTCAACGGCCAGGATGTGCTTGCCATGGACCGCAGACGCCTGCGCGAAATGCGCCGAACGATGCAGATGATCTTCCAGGATCCCTTCGCCAGCCTCAACCCGCGCATGACCGTAGGGGCAGCGATCGCCGAGCCCTATCTCGAGCACAAGCTCGGCACCGCCAGCCAGGCGAAGGACAAGGTCGCCGACCTCTTGGAGCGCGTCGGCCTGCAGGCCGACATGGCGGCGCGCTACCCGCATGAATTCTCCGGCGGCCAGCGCCAGCGCGTCTGCATTGCCCGGGCGCTGGCGCTCGATCCGAAGGTCATCGTCGCCGATGAGTCGGTCTCGGCGCTCGACGTGTCGATCAAGGCGCAGGTCATCAACCTGCTGCTCGACCTGCAGGCGAGCCTCGGCCTTGCCTATCTGTTCATCTCGCACGACATGGCCGTGGTCGAGCGTGTCAGCCACCGCGTCGCGGTGATGTATCTCGGCGAGATCGTCGAGATCGGCCCGCGAGCCGACATTTTCGAAAACCCGCAGCACCCCTATACCCGCAAGCTGATGGCAGCCGTGCCGATCGCCGATCCGACCCGGCGGCACACCAGGCGCAATGTCGCCAGCGACGAGATCAAGAGCCCGATGCGGGCGCCCGATTACGTCGTCTCCGCCCGGGAATACCGCCAGATTTCGGCTGAACATTTCGTGCAGGTTTAGAAAACCTGCTCCGAAATCACGCCGTCACTTGTCCGGAACGCAGACGCGAAGGCGGTGGCCATCCGGATCGAGCGCGACGAAGGTGCCGCCGAAGACGGCAGTCATCAGCTCCTGCTCGATCGGGATTTCGGCCTCGCGCCATTCCGCATACAGCCGCTCGACCTCCGCGTCGTCCTTGACCATGAAGGCGATCTCCATCCGGTGGCCTGAGCCGGAGGACACGAAGTTCGCAGCGCTGGTTGACCAGAGACTGAAGGTCAGGCCGTTTTCCAGGGTGTAGGCGACATAGCTCGGAAAGGCTGCAACCGGCTCGCGGCCAAGCAGTCTCGTGTAGAAGGCGGCGCTCTTTTCGGGATCTTCCACGTACAGCAGAATGAGGTTGGGGCTCAGCATCTTTGATCATCTCCATTGTTCGATGATCGCAGGCTAAGGGATTCCACTGTCAGTTTCTGTCAGCATCAATCCGAACCGTGCATGAAAAAGCCGCCGTTCCTGGGATGGAGCCGGCGGCCTTATCAAACCGTTCTAGCGGATTGACGTGCGTGGCTGCGTCAGAAGACGGCCAGATACTTTAGCAGCGAGATGATGCCGATGACGAGCACGATCGCCTGCACGATCTGTTTCGCCCGGCCGTCGAGCGGCAGGCGCTGGACCAGATAAAGCACGAGCACGATAACCAGGAACGTGATCAGAATGCTGATGAGAAGCCCCATAGACAAACTCCCTTTGTAAGGCGACGCGAAGTCGTCTGAGTGATAACGACGGAGCAGGGAGAAAAGTTCCAGTCGTGGCAAGGACTTATTGGATCGAGGCGCGGATCGGAGGCCTTGGCCGACGTGAAATCAGGGGTCAGCACATGCTGGTTGTCAGTTGCTACAACGGCCGCAACGATACTCTCCAAGATCCACCTCCGGCCTGAAGCGCCACGGCGCCAATGTCAGCTCGCCACCTTGCAGACGATCCCGGCGTCGTTGTCGCCCTTGGTCGCGTCGTAGAAGGTCACCTCATCACCCTTCGTCCACCAGATATACTGGCCGCCGACATATTTGGCGCCCGATGCGGCAATCACGTTGGACGCGACGGTGAAGTTGCCGTCGATGGTGAAAGTCACCAGGGAGACCGGGCCGGCATTGATGTATTCGGCGTCAACCGCCTGGCCGCCGCAGTCATAGCGCACCTGCTGGCGGTCGACCGTTTCGGCGCCCGGCACGGAAATCGCGATATCGACGCCGCCCGATCCGCCTGCCGCCATGGACGCAAGCGTCAGCGCCGGCGCACCGGCCGATTTGCCCAGGATCAACTTCGAGCCTTCGACATCCCAGGACAGCTCGCTGCGCAACGCATCCAGGAACTTGCGTTCCTGGTCCATCACCGCCGGCACGCACATCTTGCGGGTCGCAGCCGCCGGACCGAAGGTGATCTTCGCGCCGGCAAGGCTGAAGGTTCCGGTAAAGTGATTGCAGCCGGCCATGCCGCCATAGGTGCCGTCGTCGCGGATCTCCAGCGTCGACTGCAGATTGTCGATGACGCCGCGGCCGGCGATATCCTCGGCAAGCCAGGTGCCGACGAGCGCCTGCGGCACGTTTTCGGCAGCGACCGTCTGCATCGAGGCCATTTCGATCAGCACGCAGGCGCAGGAAAGGGCGGTGGCGACTTTCAGCATCGGGAACTCCTTGGCGCTTCGACTCGTGATCCGATTCTTAGCCCGATCACACGTCGGATTGAAGGCCGCGCCCTTGTTGCACGTCGATTTCGCCTGTAGAGCCTAGCGCATACCCTGAAGACCGGCATCGGGTTTCGGCAAAATCAAAACGCGACTTCCATCGTAGAAGCGGCGTCTGACGCCCGGTCGGGCACCGAACGCCCCCGCTGGAACAGCGAACAAGAATATGGGAATTGGCATGGCATCCCGCGAAAACGCGAAGCGCCGACTGACGATCCTGGGCTCGACCGGCTCCATCGGCACAAACACGCTCGATGTCGTCGAGCACCTGGGTGGTCGCGATAGTTTCGAGATCGTCGCCCTCACCGGCAACGGAAACATTCCGCTGCTGGCGCAGCAGGCGATCGCCCACGGCGCCGAACTTGCCGTCACCGCCGACGACAGCCATTACGCCAGCCTCAAGACAGCGCTTGCCGGCACCGGTATCGCAGTCGCATCCGGCAAAAGCGGCCTGATCGAGGCGGCTGAGCGCGATGCCGGCTGGGTGATGGCGGCCATCGTCGGCAATGCCGGGCTCGCCCCGACGCTCGCCGCCGCAAGCCGCGGCGCCGACATTGCGCTTGCCAACAAGGAATGCCTGGTTTCCGCCGGCAGCCTGTTCATCGAGGCGGTCAAGCAGGGTGGAGGCCGGCTATTGCCGGTCGATAGCGAGCACAACGCCATCTTCCAGGTGCTGGAAGAACATCAGCGCCATGCCATCGAGCGCATCATTCTCACGGCCTCCGGCGGCCCGTTCCGCACCAAGACACTCGACGAGATGCGCCACGTCACCGCCGATGTCGCCCGCGCTCACCCGAACTGGTCGATGGGTCTAAAAATCTCGATCGACAGCGCCTCGATGTTCAACAAGGCACTGGAGATGATCGAGGCGAAACATCTGTTCGGGTTGAAGCCGGAGCAGATCGAGGTGATCGTGCATCCGCAGTCGGTCATCCACTCGATGGTCGGCTACACCGACGGCTCGGTGCTGGCACAGCTCGGCTGCCCCGACATGCGCACCGCCATCGGCTACGCGCTCTCCTATCCCAGCCGCTGCGACCTGCCGATCGAAAGGCTCGACTTCGCCAAACTGTCGCGCCTCGACTTCGAAGCGCCCGATGAAATCAGGTTTCCGGCGATCCGCCTGGCGCGCCGCGCCATGGAAGAGGGCGGCGTGCAGGGTGCCGTGCTGAATGGCGCCAAGGAGACGGCGCTGGAAGCTTTTATCGCGGGAGAGATCGGGTTCCTGGCCATGGCCGAAATCGTCGAAACCGTCATGGACAAGCTGTCGGACCTGCCCGCGGCCGTCACCATGGACGATGTCTTTGCCGCCGACGAAAAAGCCCGGCAACTGGCTGCCGGGCTGCTGCAATAGCTTGTTGATCGGGCGCTGCCGCCCCTCATGGGGCCTGCCGGCCACCTTTCCCGCCGGCGGGGCGAAGGAAATGCGCGGCACCGCTCAAGCCGCGAACGAACGTTCGCAACGTTTCCCTTTAACGGCGTGCATCCAGTGACGTGCCAGCTTTTGTCCTCGTCCCCTCTCCCCGCAAGCGGGGAGAGGGTTAGGGTAAGGGGCAATCCCTCGAAGATTAGGTGAGCCGAACCTTACGCGACAGCCCGTGCCAGCGCACAGCGCGACCACAGCGAATGCAGCGCGCCGACCAGATGGTCGATATCGGCATCCGAATGCAG
Source organism: Sinorhizobium sp. A49 (assembly GCF_002002725.1). Taxonomy (GTDB): domain Bacteria; phylum Pseudomonadota; class Alphaproteobacteria; order Rhizobiales; family Rhizobiaceae; genus Ensifer. The sequence continues at coordinate 64,936 of NZ_MUNW01000052.1, forward strand.
CGGCGTCGGGGTGATACGCAGGCGCTCGGTCTTCTTCGGCACCGTCGGATAATTGATCGGCTGCACATAGACGCCGAAATGGTCGAGCAGCAGGTCGGAAATCCACTTGCACTTGGCGGCGTCGCCGACCATGACCGGAACGATATGGCTCGGGTTCGGCATATGCGGAATGCCGCGCTGGTCGAGCAGCGAACGCAAGCGGCGCACGCGCTCCTGATGGGCGAAGCGTTCGAGCTGGCTTTCCTTCAGATGACGGATGGAGGCGAGAGCACCGGCCGCCAGCGTCGGCGGCAGCGCCGTCGTGAAGATGAAGCCTGATGCAAACGAGCGGATGAAATCGCAAAGTGCGGTCGAGCCTGTGATGTAGCCACCCATGACGCCAAAGGCCTTGCCAAGCGTGCCCTCGATGACGGTCAGGCGATCCATCAGGCCTTCGCGCTCGGCAATGCCGCCACCGCGCGGGCCGTACATGCCGACGGCGTGCACTTCGTCGAGATAAGTCATGGCGCCGTATTTGTCGGCGAGATCGCAGAATTCCTTGATCGGGGCAATGTCGCCGTCCATCGAGTAGACGGACTCAAACGCGATGATCTTCGGCGCGCGCGGGTCGGCGGCGGCGAGCTTCGCTTCGAGGTCCGCAACCGAATTGTGCTTGAAGATGACGCGTTCGCACTTGGAATGACGGATCCCCTCGATCATCGAAGCGTGATTCCCGGCGTCTGAGAAGACGATGACACCGGGAATCTTCGAACAGAGGGTTCCGAGTGCTGCCCAGTTGGACACGTAACCCGAGGTGAACAGAAGCGCCGATTCCTTGCCATGCAGATCTGCGAGCTCGCGCTCGAGCAGCACATGGTAGTGGTTGGTTCCGGAGATGTTGCGGGTGCCGCCGGCACCGGCGCCGCATTCGTCGATGGCGCGCTTCATCGCCTCAGTGACGATGGAATGCTGGCCCATGCCGAGATAGTCGTTGGAACACCAGACGGTGACTTCCTGGATACCTTCAGCCGTGTGGCGCGCGGCCTTCGGGAAGTTGCCGCGATGGCGAGCGATATCGGCGAAAACCCGGTAGCGACCTTCCTGATGCAGCCCGTCCAGTTCGGTTTTAAAGAAATTCTCGAAGTCCATCATCTTCTCCAGTGCCCTGCCGCTTTTTTTGATTCAAAGCGACCAGGGGTCAACCCCGCAATGCAACGCGCCCGCCGCCTGCGGCAAAAGGCCTCTAGTTTTGAACCGTTCCAAAGAAAGCCTTAGCGCATGTAAATCCCTCCAAGCTTGATCGAAGTCAAGCTTGGACGGAAAAAGGGCGGCCAAAACCGCCCTTTTTGTCACATCAGAACGGGTTCAATCCGCTCATGCCGCCGCCATCGCGCGTTTTGCCATCACCTTCACCAGATTGGCGCGATAGCTGGCATCCGCATGGATATCAGACAGCAGGTCGGACGCATCGACCGTCACATTGACCAGTGCGTCCGGTGACCAATTGGCGGAAAGCGCTGCCTCCATGCCCTTGTGCCGAAAGACACCGTTCGACCCGGCCCCGGTCACCGCGACGCGGACATCTCCGTTGTCCCGCCGCACCACGAAGACGCCGGTCATGGCGTAGCGCGAGGCCGGGTTGGCGAACTTCTGGTAACCGGCCTTCGCGGGCGCTTCGAAGGTGATAGCGGTTACCAGCTCGCCGTCTTCAAGCGCCGTCTCGAAAAGGCCGGTGAAGAAATCGCCGGCAGCAATTTCCCGCCGGTCGGTGATGATGGTCGCATCGAGCGCCAACATCGCCGAGGGGTAGTCGGCTGCCGGATCGTTATTGGCGATCGAGCCGCCGATCGTGCCCATGTGGCGCACATGCGGGTCGCCGATATGGCTGGCAAGCCCTGAGATCGCCGGACAGACGGCTGCGAGTTCGGCCGAGGACGCCACCTCGAAATGCGTCGTCGCCGCTCCGATCCTCACGGTTCTCCCGGACACCCCGATGCCCTTCATTTCCGGGACCTGCCTGACATCGACCAGATCGGTCGGTGCGGCAAGCCGCTGCTTCATCGTCGGTATCAGCGTCATCCCGCCGGAGAGATACTTGCCCTCCCCTGCAGCCTGCCGGAGCTTGACGGCATCCTGAATGGAGGACGCCCGGTGATAGTGGGTCTCGTACATGACGCGTCCTCCCTTCAGTTTGCGGCATGGGCGGCAGCCCACACCTTTTGCGGCGTCGCCGGCATCGTCAGCCGGTTGTTGCCGATGGCATCGGTGATGGCGTTGATCAACGCCGGCGGCGAGCCGATGGCGCCGGCCTCGCCGCAGCCCTTGATCCCGAGCGGATTGTTCGGGCAGGGCGTGTTCGAGGTCGAGACCTTGAACGACGGCAGGTCGTCGGCGCGCGGCATGGCATAGTCCATGTAGCTCGCTGTCAGCAGCTGGCCGTTTTCCGGATCGTAGTGAACGTTCTCGAGCAGTGCCTGGCCGATGCCCTGCGCCAGGCCGCCATGCACCTGCCCCTCGACGATCATCGGGTTGATGATGTTGCCGAAATCGTCGGCCGCGACGAACTGGATGATCTTCGTCACGCCGGTCTCCGGATCGACCTCCACTTCGCAGATGTAGCAGCCGGCCGGGAAGGTAAAGTTGGCCGGATCGTAGAAGGCGCCCTCCTTCAGCCCCGGCTCCATGCCCGGCGGCAGGTTGTGGGCGGTATAGGCGGCCAGCGCCATCTGGAACCACGGCACCGTCTTGTCGGTACCGGCGACTTTCAGCTCGCCGTTCTCGATCACGATGTCGCTTTCGTCCGCCTCCATCAGGTGGGCGGCGATCTTCTTCGCCTTGGCTTCGACCTTGTCGAGCGCCTTGACGACCGCCGACATGCCGACGGCGCCGGAACGCGAACCGTAGGTGCCCATGCCCATCTGCACCTTGTCGGTATCGCCGTGCACGATGTTGACGCTGTCGATCGGCACGCCAAAGCGGTCGGCGACCAGCTGGGCGAAGGTGGTTTCATGCCCCTGCCCATGGCTGTGCGAGCCGGTCAACACCTCAATCGTGCCGACGGCATTGACCCGGACCTCGGCCGATTCCCACAAGCCCACGCCGGCGCCGAGCGAACCGACCGCCGCCGACGGCGCGATGCCGCAGGCCTCGATGTAGCAGCTCATGCCGATGCCGCGTTTCATGCCGCGCCTGGCCGCTTCCGCCTTGCGGGCGGCAAAGCCGTTCCAGTCGGAGGCTTGCATCGCCGCATCGAGCGAAGCGTCATAGTCGCCGGCATCGTAGTTCATGATGACGGGCGTCTGGTGCGGGAAGCTGCGGATGAAATTGATCCGTCGGAGTTCCGCCGGCGAGACCCCGAGTTCGCGCGCCGCCGTCTCCATGGTGCGTTCCAAGAGATAGGTCGCTTCCGGCCGGCCGGCGCCGCGATAGGCGTCGACCGGGGCGGTGTTGGTGTAGACCGTGCGCACATTGGCGTGGATCGCCGGGATGTCGTACTGGCCCGACAGCAGCGTCGCATAGAGATAGGTCGGCACCGCCGAGGAGAACAGCGACATGTAGGCGCCGAGATTGGCGACCGTGTCGACCTTCAGCCCGATGATCCGGTTGTTGGCATCGAACGCCATCTTCACCTTAGAAAGGTGATCGCGGCCATGCGCGTCGGTGAGGAAAGCCTCCGTCCGGTCGGACGTCCATTTCACCGGCACACCGGTGCGCTTGGAGGCCCAGAGACAGACGATCTCTTCGGGATAGATGTAGATCTTAGAGCCGAAGCCGCCGCCGACATCGGGCGCAATCACCCGCAGCTTGTTCTCAGGCGCGACATTGTAGAAGGCGCTCATCACCAGCCGCGCCACATGCGGATTCTGGCTGGTGGTGTAGCAGGTATAGTGCTCGTCGCCGCCGTCATAGATCCCGAGCGTGGCGCGCGGCTCCATCGGGTTCGGCGACAGGCGGTTGTTGTGAATGGTGATCTCGGTCACGTGCGCCGCCGCCGCGATCGCCTTGTCGGTGGCGGCGGGATCGCCGATCTGCCAGTCGAAGATCAGATTGTTTGGCGCCTCCGGGTGCAGCTGCGGCTGACCCTGCTCCAGCGCCTTCGTCGCATCGGTGACAACGGGCAGTTCCTGGTAGTCGACGACGACAGCTTCCGCCGCATCCTTCGCCTCAGCAATGCTGTCGGCAACGACGATGGCGACGGCATCACCCACATACCGCACTGTCTCATGCGCAAGCGGCCGCCAGGCGCCCATCTTCATCGGCGATCCGTCCTTGGAATGGATCATCCAGCCGCAGATGAGATTGCCGATTCCGTCGGCGAGCAGTTGCTTGCCGTCGAGCACGCCGACCACCCCGGGCATGGCCTTGGCCGCCGTAGCGTCGATCGACCTGATCTTCGCATGCGCATAGGGGCTGCGCACGAAGATCGCATATTTCATGCCCGGCACCGACATGTCGTCGGTATAGCGCCCCTTGCCGGTCAGGAACCTTTTGTCTTCCTTGCGCGCCACCCGCGCGCCAATACCTTCAACGCCCATTGCCGATCTCCTCCCGAGATATCCAGCGAAAGTCCTGCGGTGAAATGTGATCGCGGCGAGAAGTCATCGCCGCGAGCCGGATGTCATTCGGCAGCGACGCGGGCACCGCCCATTTCGGCGGCAGCCGCCAGGATCGACTTGACGATGTTGTGGTAGCCAGTACACCGACAGATATTGCCTTCGAGCTCGGCGCGAACAGTCGCCTCGTCGAGGTGCCCGCTATGCCGGCGGATCATGTCGACGGCCGTCATCACCATGCCCGGAGTGCAGAAACCGCATTGCAGGCCATGATTGGCCTTGAAGGCTGCCTGCACCGGATGCAGCTCGCCGTTTGCGGCCAATCCTTCGATGGTGGTGATGTCCGAGCCCGCCGCCTGCGCGGCGAGGGTGGAACAGCTCTTCATCGACCGTCCGTCCATATGGACGACGCAGGCGCCACATTGCGACGTGTCGCAGCCGACATGAGTGCCGGTCAGTCCAAGGTTCTCGCGAATGAAATGCACCAGTAGCGTTCGGTCATCGCACTGACCGCTCACCTGACGGCCGTTGACCGTCATTGTAATCTTCGCCATTTCGCTCCTCCGGGTGGGTCAATGCCAACACGAGCGCGGAAAGCCGGGTGATGATCTGTTCACGCGACTTCTAGAAACGCGCCAACTGCTATCGATGCCCTTCGCCTCGTGGCTCGCTCCTCCGCGTCCCCGTGGCTTGTCTGTATCATTGTCTTTTTTTGGAATGTCGCAACCGCCCGAAGGCCGGCCACGATAAAAAATTTGCGTGATGGTTGCGCTTGCCGGAATGAGGCCTTCATGTCCCGTTCAGGAACGATATCATTATGTTGGCGGCGAAGAGAATTCGCCGGACCTTCTGTAGACTTTCACAGCGGCCGGTTTATTTTCTGCAATTGCAAGTTCAGGTGGAGAAAGACAGCCGTCTTTTTGCCAATCACTCAAGGGACGGACGAAGCGACAGGCTGAGATCCGTAGAGATCGGAGAGAACAATGAAGAAAGCCATCGCACTTGTGCTGGTTGCCTTGTCGGTTGCGAGCTGCACCCAGACTGAAAAGGGTGCCGGCATCGGCGCCGTCTCGGGTGCGATCATCGGCGGCGCGATCACTGGCGACGTCCGTGGTGCAGCTGTCGGCGCTGCCATCGGCGGCGTCTCCGGCGCGGTCATCGGCAATGTCACCGAACAGCCGGGCCAGTGCTACTACCGCGACCGCTACGGCCGCCGCTACATCGATTCCTGCCCGCGCTAAGCCGCAGGCACGGTCGATCGTATCGACAAGATGTCCGACGTCGAATGACAGTCAGGGCGAAACATCACCCCTCATGGCTCCCACCGTGAGGGGTTTTTCGTTTTCTGCCCCTGTCATCGATCTGCCGACAGCAGTCACGCCCGGTAACCCCATCGAACGCGGTGGCGCAGGAACCGGGTGGCCGGCGGCAACACAACTCTGTCAGGTACCTCGAACCACACCAATCGAGGACCTCTCCATGCCCAAGCCGCCAGCCGCCGCCCTGCCCTCCGCGTTCAAACGCATCGGTTGGTCCAACCTATTTGCCCAATTCTCCGAGCAAATCGCCTTGGCGGCAGCACCGCTTGCCGCCGTCCTTCTGCTTTCGGCCGGCCCCGCCGAAACCGGCTGGCTGCAGATGGGCCAGACGCTGCCGTTTCTGCTGCTATCCATTCCGGCCGGCCTGCTCGTCGATCGCGCCTCGCGGCGAACCCTCATGGTCTTCTCCGAAGTGTTGCGCGCCCTGTCGCTGGTCGCCACCCTGGTTTTGATGGCAAGCGGCCTGCTCACCCTGCCGCTTCTGGCGATCATGGGCTTCGTCGGGGCGATCGGAACAGTTTGCTACAATGTCGCCGCACCGGCGCTGATCCCCGCGATCGTCCCGCGCGCGCAGCTTGCCGATGCCAATCGCTGGCTGGAGCTTGCCCGCAGCCTCGCCTATTCCGGCGGACCCGCGATCGGCGGGGCGATCGTTGCCTGGACCGGTGCGTCGCTCGCCTATGTCGCGGCGACCACGCTTTCCCTTCTCGCCGTCGTCCTGCTCGCCGGCCTCAGGGAACAGGAACAGACGGCACGCTCCCAGCGTAACCTGCTTCACGACCTGGTCGAAGGCGCGCGGTTCCTTGCCGGCCATGCGCTGCTCCGGCCGATCCTCGTCACGGCCATCGTCTTCAACACATCCTGGTTCGTGCTGCAGGCGGTCTATGTCGCCTACGCCGTCCGCACACTCGGATTGACGGCAACCGGTGTCGGCGTGACGCTCGGCATCTATGGAGCCGGCATGATGATCGGCGCCTATGCTGCCCCCGCCATTGCGCGCCGCATTCCCTTCGGCGTCATGATCGCGCTCGGTCCGCTTGGCGGTCTGCTCGCAGCCGTCGTCATGCTGCTGACGATCTGGTTCCCCCATGGCGCGCTTGCGGGGCTGAGCTTCTTTCTGTTCGGTGCGGGACCGGTTCTCTGGTCGATCGCCACGTTGACGCTTAGGCAGGCCATCACCCCGAACGCCATGCTGGGTCGAGTTTCGGCCTTCATCACCACGGCGACATTCGGCGCGAGGCCGGTTGGCGCAGCGCTCGGCGCCATCGTCGCCACCCACTATGGTGTCAAGGCTTGCCTGGCCGTCGCAACAGTGGGTTTCCTCGTCCAGTTTCTTGTCATCATCGCCTCGCAGGTTCCCAGGTTACGGGCATTGCCCGAACCGGCTTGACCCTGCCGCGTTGCCTCGATGCGACCATCCGATGCCCGGCAAACATCGCCCGGCAGACGTCCACGGCAACCGCCATCTCGGCTACGGCACTTGGTTTTTGTGCTGCGCTGACAACATTCCGGGTCTTTCTCAGCGAAATCGACCCGGAATCTGGGCCTCAGGGGTGGATGCGGAGCGCAGTCATCGTTAACAGATGGAAAACCTTAGGCATGCGATAGTGACCCCGCCGCATATTGAAGGCAGTTTGTATTGGGTCGCCTTAAGACGGGATGCGGAAGCGAATGTCCCCACCACGGTCGAGTATTGCGTACTGGAAGGCAGCGACTGCGCTCGCAGTTGCCGCCTCGTGCGCGCTTGGCCCCATGTCCGCGAGCAAAGCCTACGCGTTCAAGATCTTCGGCATGAAGTTCTTCGAGGGCGACGAGGACGAGGCGCAGGTCATCGACCCCGTGAATTACACCCTCACCTTCGACCCCGGCACCGATGACAAGGAACTGAAAGAGGCGCTGGAGAACAGCTCGCAGTTGGTCCAGGGCCAGGAAAAACCGGTTTCCGGCGACCTTGGCCTTGCGATCCGCGCCCGCGACGACCGCGACCGCCTGCTCGCCGCACTCTACGAGAAGGCGCGCTACGGCGGCACCGTGGCGATCCGGATCAACGGCCAGAACCTTGACAGCCTGCCGCCCGATCCCTCCTTCCCCAACGGCCAGCCCGTACCCGTCACAGTGACCGTTAAACCGGGCCCGGTGTTTTCGCTCGGTTCGGTCAAGTTCGAAGGTGATGCCGCCGGTCTCAATCCCGCCGACTACGATCTCGCGCTCGGAACAAGGGCGGATTCGACGAGGATCATCAAGGCCGGCGAAAAGGTCGTCAACGATCTGCGCGAACAGGGACGGCCGTTTGCCAAGCTGACCGAGCGCAGCGTCGTTGCCGATCACGCGGATTCGACCGTCGATGTGGTGATATCAGCGGAAGGCGGGCCGGTCGCACCCGTTGGCGAGGTCAGCGTTTCCGGAACCAAGACCGTCGATCCAGGCTTCGTGCGCGACTATTCGCGGCTCAACGAAGGCCGCCCCTATTCGCCCGAGGACATCCGCAGGGCCTCCGAGCGGCTGCGCCAGCTCGGTGTGTTCTCCAGCGTCACGATCAAGGAGGCCGGCACGCTTTCGCCCGATGGCTCGATCCCGATGAAGATCGAGGTGTCCGAAGGCAAGCACCGCTATTTCGGCTTCGGCGCTCAGGTCTCGACCACGGATGGCCTCGGGCTTTCCGGCTATTGGGGGCACCGCAACCTCTTCGGCCGAGCGGAATCGCTGCGGATCGAGGGCTCGATCGACCGTATCGGCGAGACCCAGGAGCTCGACAAGCTCGACTATTCCGCCGGTATCCTGTTTGCCAAGCCCGGCGCCTTCGGCCCGGCCTCGACCTTCACCGCCAGCCTCAAGGCCAATATCCAGGATCCGGATGCCTATCGCGCCAAGATCCTGACCGGTGCGGCCGGGGCGACATTCGAACTGTCGCCGACCGACACGGTCTCGGGTGGCGGGGAACTCAGCTGGGCGGATGTCGATGACGCCTTCGGTTCGAACTCCTACCTGACGGCCGCCATTCCGCTGGAATATGTGCGCGACACCCGCGACGACAAGCTGAACGCAACCGAGGGCTACCGCGCGCTGATCAACGCCAAGCCGAGCTACGAGATCAAGGGCCAGACCTTCTTCTCGTCCTTCGAGGCGTCGGCATCGGGTTATCACGCGCTCGGTGACGAGAAGCGGTTCGTTCTCGCCGGCAAGATCGGTGCGGGCGTTCTGGTCGGCGGCGACGGCCTGGCCGACATTCCCGCCAACCGCCGTTTCTATCTCGGCGGCGGCGGCTCTGTGCGCGGCTATTCCTATCAGGAGATCAGCCCGCGCAATGCCAGCAACGACCTGACCGGCGGACGCTCCTATGTCAACGCTTCGCTGGAGGCACGCATTGCCATCACCGACACGATCGGCATCGTTCCCTTCATCGATGCCGGCACGGTATCGGCGAGCACCACGCCCGACTTCTCAGATATTCGCGCCGGCGCCGGCATCGGCCTTCGTTACCAGACGCCGTTCGGGCCGATCCGTCTCGATGTGGCCATGCCGCTCAACAAATATCCCGGCGGCACGACCTACGGCATCTATGCCGGTATCGGCCAGTCCTTCTGATTCCAGACGGTTTCGACCGATTTCTATGCGTGGGCGGTAAATTTAGCCTGATCGCCCGGAGTTTCCGCCGGCAAAGATTCCGTAGCGACGCAAGTTGCGTTATGGGTAGTTCATGAATCAGGTCGTCCGCTTTCTTCGCGCGACGCTGCGCTATGGCCTTTACGTGCTTGGCGCTCTCGCGGTCGCAGCTCTTCTCCTCGTCGCCTTCGTCGGCTTCACGACACCCGGCGCCCGTCTTGTCGCCTGGGCGATTGAAAAGTATGCGGCCACTCCCGACCAGATCGTGCGGATCGCCGACCCGAGCCCGCTGTTAACAGGGAAGTTCACCGCCGGCAGCGTGACGCTGTTCGACGGCGAGGGCATTTACGCGGAGGTTCGAGACCTCTCGCTCAACTGGTCGCCCGCGGCCCTCCTCTCCTTCCGTTTCGACGCCGCAGCGCTCTCGGCCGGCTCCATCCGCGTCGAGCGCCTGCCCGTGCCTTCGACGGAAACCAAGGAAGTGCGCTCGACCTTCGCGCTGCCTGTCGACATCAAGATCGACGCGATTGACCTCAAGGAAATCGTCATCGGCAAGGCGATTGCCGGCGAGGACCAGTTCCTGACCGCGAGCGGCAAGGTCGACGCCACGAACGAAAGCATCGCACTGGCGGTCACCGCGGCGCAGCGCGACCGGCCCGAAGCCCGCGCCATCGCCGATATCGTCTTCAATCCGGCCGGCAACGAGTTGAAACTGGAAGCAACGGTCAACGAGCCCGCCAACGGCGTCCTGGCCAGGCTCCTGCGTCTGCCGAACGAACCCGCTGTCAACATAACGGTCACAGGCGAAGGTCCCCTTTCGGATTGGGCCGGAACCGGAACGGCAGCACTCGACGGCATTGAGATCCTCAAGCTCGACGGCCGCCATGTCCTGTCGACGGACGGCATGCACACGCTGACGCTCGCCGGTGGCGGCGGCTTCAGTTCGCTGATGCCGCCGGCACTTCGGCCGATGTTCGAGGGCAGCACCAGCATCGATCTTGCCACCGCCTTCGACGGCAAAGGCATGGTGCGCGTCGACAAGGGCACCATCTCGACTGGCGCGCTCGCACTCAACGCGTCGGGCACGTTCAACAGCCAGGGCGACAACAATCTGCAGGCCAACCTTGCCGGCACCAACGGCGCGATCGATTTCCGCTGGCCGCTGGAAAAGGGCGAAGCTCGCGCCCTGATCAACACCGTCAACCTGTCGCTGATCGGCGATGCCCAGTCGGCCATCCTTGACATCGCAGCCGATGTCGCCTCCGTCGCACTGCCGGATGTGGCACTCGGCGCGGTCAAGCTTTCGGCCCAAAGCGACGGCTTCAACCTCGCGACACAGTCAGGCCCGATCAAGACGACCGTCGAGGTCGGCCAGGCGGGCTTCGACAATGCCGATCTCGCACGCCTGGTCCAGGCACCGATGAAGATTGTCGGCGACATCGTGGTTGCCACGGACAGCATCGCCTTCAACCCGGTGACGATCGAAAGCCCCGGCATCGGCGGCACGGTCGAGGGCGCATTCTCCCGTGAAACCAACACGGTCGCTGCCACCTTCAAGCTCTTCGCGGTGCCGAGCGCCCTGCCGCCGGCAGCCGCGGCGAAATTCGACGGCACCATTGCGCTTGCCGGCAGCCTCAAGACCGGCGCCGACGGCAGCGTCACCATCGAGAACATCGATCTCAAATCAGGGACGATCGAAGCTGCCGGTTCCGTGGCGCTCGCCGGCGGCAACCTGACGGCGGATCTCAAGGGCGTCCTGCCGGATCTCGGCAAGCTTCTTGCCGATGCCAAAGGCAAGGCCGACTTCACCGCCGCCGTGACCGGACCGCTTTCAGAACTCGGCATCAAGGCGGAACTGACCTCGAGCGGCGCGACACTCGCCGGTCGCACGCTGAGCGACCTGACGATCAAGGCCGACGCCACCGCGAACCAGAGCAGCCCGCAGGCCAAGCTGACGGCAACCGGTGCGCTCGACGGCCAGCCGATCGACGTACGCGCCGACGTCGTATCGAAAGACGGTCGCACATCGATCCCGGTGCTCGAAGCCAGGATCGGCGAGAACACGCTCAACGGCACCATCAGCTTCACGCCCGACTTCAAGCCCGACGGCACCGTCGATTTCAAGCTTCCGGACCTTGGGCTGCTTGCCGCCATGGCCGGCCAGAAGGCGTCCGGCGACCTCGCCGGCTCGGCCGCGATCAAGACGACCAACGGCATCACCTCGATCGTGCTCAAGGCCGGCGGCAGCGGCATCAAGCGCGACGATCTGACGATCGCCAAGCCGACGGCCGACATTACCATTGCCGATCTGTCGGCGCTGGCGATCAAGGGCAGTGTGCGTGCGGAAACGATTGCGCAAGGGCCCAACCGGGTTTCCGGCTTGAGCCTCGACTTCACCCAGCAGGCGGGCAAGACCGGCTTTGCCATCGACGGCAGATATGACGGCGGACCGCTGACGGCCAAGGGCGATCTGACGAGTTCGAACGGCCGCACGGAAATCCGTCTTTCCTCCTTCTACGCAACACCGAGGCAGATTGCGCTGAAGCTCGCGGCACCCACCGTGATCGTGATAGAGAAGGGCACCGTGCGCCTGAATGCTCTGACGGTCCAGGCATCGAGGGGCACGATCGCGGTAAGCGGCACCGCCGGTGAAAAGCTGGATATCACCGCGAAGCTCAACGCGCTTCCGGCTGCGCTCGTCAACGCTTTTGCCCCTAATCTCGGCGCGGAAGGCACCATCGCCGGCACCGTCGACGTCGACGGAACGGCAGCAGCACCGCTCGTCGCCTATAACCTCAAATGGTCCGGCGCTTCGCTTTCGGCGGCGCGCAGCGCCGGCGTCGGCGCCTTCGACATTTCAGCCGACGGCAGGTTTGCCAACAACCGCGTGACACTCGACACGACGCTGTCGGGCGCCGGCGGTCTCTCTTTCAGGGGTGGCGGCAATGTCGATATCGGCGGCAACATGCCGATATCGATGAGGTTCAACGGCAATGTGCCCTTCGCGCTGATCGCCAATCTGATGGCCGAGCAGGGCTTCACGCTCACCGGCCAGGCCGCCGTCAATCTCACGATATCAGGGTCGGCCAAGGCGCCGCAGATCGCCGGCACGATCACCACATCAGGCGGGCGCCTCGTCGACGTCCGGCGCAACCTCGCACTCAACAACCTGACGGCCAACGTGGCGCTCGACGGCAGGCAGGCGACGATCACAAGGCTTTCCGCCAACCTTGCAAGCGGCGGCTCGGTCGAGGTCACCGGCACGGTCGGCACCGTTGCCGGTTCCGGCTTCCCGGCCAACCTGACGATCAGGCTCAACAACGCCAGCTATGTTGACGGCACGCTGTTCAACGCCCAGCTCGCCGGCGAGATGACCTTGACGGGTCCGCTGGTCGCCACGCCGACGCTCGGCGGCAGGGTAACGATCCGCAGGGCGGCGATAACCATCCCGGAGAAACTGCCGACCTCGCTGTCGGCGATAGATATCAAACACAGGAATGCACCGCCCAAGGTGAAGCAGATGGCGAGGGACCTGCGCAGGGACGAGAGGCCTGCAGGCGCCAATGCCAGCGGCGTCATTGCCTTCAACCTTGGTGTAACCGCCAACCAGGTCTTCGTGCGCGGGCGCGGCATTGATGCCGAACTCGGAGGCGATCTGACCATCCGCGGGACAGCCGTGCAGCCGACGATCTCAGGCGGTTTCGAGATGCGCCGCGGCCGCCTGGAAATCCTCGGCAAGCGCCTGACTTTTACCGACGGCACCATCGGTTTCGGTGGCGACCTGATCCCGACACTCGATCTCAAGGCGACCTCGACCTCGGGCGCGACGACCATCACCGTCAATGTCGCCGGCTTTGCCAACAATCCGCAGATCACCTTCTCGTCGTCGCCGGCCCTGCCGCAGGATGAAATATTGGCGCAGCTGATCTTCAACCGCTCGCTCTCCAATCTTTCGGCCTTCCAGATCGCCCAGCTGGCCTCCGCCGTCAGCCAGCTGGCCGGTGGCGGCTCGACCTCCCTGCTCGATGGCCTGCGCAACAAGCTCGGCGTCGACGATCTCGACGTGACCACCGACGAGAACGGCGGCGCCTCTGTGCGGGCCGGCAAGTATCTCAACGACCGCACTTACATCGAACTGCAGCAGGGCTCGGACTCGGGCTCCAGCAAGGCCGTGATCAATCTCGATGTCGGCAAGGGCGTCAAGCTCAAGGGCTCGGCCGCTGGCGATGGTTCGGCATCAGGCGGTATCTTCTTCGAAAAGGAATACTGAGGCGGCAGGTGACCGACGTCGCCTCGGCTGTAGCTGCGCCTACTTTCACCGCCAATGAACAAACCCGCGGATCGTTTCGATCCGCGGGTTTGTTCATTGGCGCCATTCGTCGTCGGGCGGCGAGGCTGCCGATCGAGCGTCAGAGCCCAGGGCGAAAGTAGATACCGCTGAGCTTGCCATCGGGGGCGAGCGTCAGGCCGCATTCGAGCGTTCCTTTTTCGAACCGCACGTCATAGACGTCGGAACCCTCCTGCAGCACGCCCTTGAACGCCACGCTCCGCAACGCCCCCAGACGGTCGAGTTCTGCCTTGACGATCGGTGCCTGTTCATGCGCGACTGCTGCAAGTGCCGGCATCATTGCGTCGTAGTCGGGCTCGCCGCGCTGATGCTCGGCAATGACGCGGCGAAGCAATGCCTCGCTGTCGGGAAACGGAATCTTGTCCTTCACCCGTTTCTCCAGGTCGTCGGCAACGGCACGCGCCTTTCTCTCGTCGATGCGCTTCGCCGGTTGTTCGTAGCCGCCCTGGTGCAGGACCACGCTTTCCACGTCACCCCGGTCGTTACGGATGAAGGAAAGCTGTGCCTGGACGACCCGATAGAAGAACAGGTCGTCCGCTTCCGGGTAGATTTCAATCGCGCTCTGTCCGGTCAACTGCGCCATCAGTCCACCCTCGCGGCGGGTGATGCTGAGCACGTCGCCGGTCTCGAACTGAAAGTCGCCAACCAGTCCGTCATGTCTTTGCGGATCGAAGCGAACTTCCGTTCGCGGTCGCGCCTGCTCGTAGCGTCGCCATGCGACGGTATCCGGCGATAGGTCGGTCATCCTGGTCTCCTTGGCAAGCGTGATGAGTTCGCTGATCGAGACGGCCTGGCCGCTCGATATCTTCTGCAGCGCAGCGCCGATCAGCGACAGGCTGTGTTCGACCCGGTCGCGCAGATCGACGAGCGCCGATTGCTGGATCGTCAGCGTCTGGCCGAGATCCGGCGCGGTGCCGGCAAGCAGGATGGTGATCCGCGTCAGGCTGAGGCCGAGACGCTTCAGGGCGAGGATCTCGGTCAACCGGGCGATTTCCGCGCCGCCATAGAGCCGCCAGTTCTTTTCCGTCCGGCGCGGCGCGATCAGGCCCCGGTCTTCATAGACGCGCAGCGCCCTGACCGTCAGGCCGAGACGTTCGGCGCATTCGGCAGCGGTCAGAAGGTGGTCATGGTTTCGCTTGTCGCTCATGAAAGTCTCCTGAAATCGTCTTCTAAGCTATGACCTTAGGTTCGGCTCAAGCGGTATTTTGTGCGGATTGCATCGAGATTGCGCCAAGAACGAAAGCATTCCGGCCAGGCCGACATGGATTTTGCACAATGCCGTCCCTACATGCCCTCCCGCCGCTGTTGCATGTTTTCATGCCTTGAGCCGTATCCGGTTTAGCGTTGAAAACATGTAGAGTTTCATGGTGCTACGGAGAGCCCTGTACGTCAGAGAGGACGCGCAGATCTGTCGTCTGCATTTTCAGCACAACGCATATATTCAGGTGTTTCTTGTCTCTTCAGTTTCCCGATATCGATCTTCCGCCTGGTTTCGCACCGCTGCTCAAAGGCTATTCCTGGCGAAAGGACAGTCTTGGTCAGTCGGCATCGAGCGTCTTCCTGTTCGACGCCGAAGCTCGCACTCCTCTGGTTCTGAAGGTCGAGCCGTCTGGCCCCTTCGACGAGCTTGTCGATGAAGCCGAGCGCCTCGAATGGCTGGGCAAGCAGGGGATGCCTTGCCCGCGCGTCATCGCCCGCGACGAGTACGCTCGCCGGAACTGGCTGCTGATGGAGGCGGTCGACGGCGTAGACCTCGCCTCAAGCTCTCTTGCTGCGTCAGAACAGGTGGTCCTGCTTGCCGAAGCGGTGCGTCGCATGCATGCGCTTGACGTCGAGGCGTGCCCCTTCGACCATCGGGTCGACGCACGCGTTGCGATCGCCAGGCTGCGCGCGGAGGCGGATCTGATCGATGTGACCGATTTCGATAAGGAGCGGCTCGGCAAGACCGCTGAAGAACTGTTCGTCGAGCTTCAGGCCAAAATCCCGCAGGAAGAAAAACTCGTCGTCACCCATGGCGACGCCTGCCTGCCGAACATCATCGTCAGGGATGGTCGCTTCGCCGGCTTCATCGATTGCAGTCGTCTCGGCGTTGCCGATCCCTACCAGGATCTGGCGCTGACCTGCCGCAGCATTGCCTACAATCTCGGGGAGGAATGGGTCCAGCCGTTTCTCGATCTCTACGGCGTCCGTCGCGCCGATCCCGATAGACTCGACTTCTACTGCCTGCTCGACGAGTTCTTCTGAGCGCGCGAGGCAAAGATGGCCCGCGCCGCCTACGCGGCGTCGCGGGCCTCAAGGTTCAGATCGACGATATCCGCATCCATAAGGTCGATATCTTCAAGGGCGTTGAACAAAGCCCAGATGTGGCCAAACGGATCGATGAAGGCACCGACGCGGTCTCCGGTCGACAGTGTCTCGGCCGGGTTTCTAAGCGCTGCGCCCGCTCCGATCGCCCGACCCATGACCCGGTCGACGTCCTTGACATGCAGCTCGAGAATGACAGCCGTCGTGCCAAGCGCGTGCGGCGACCTTGGCCCACCAAGCTTCGGCTCGGCGTCCCGGCGCGGATTGGCGCCGGCGATCCGGAAGACGGATTCGCCGATCCTGAGGTCGGCGCTGGTCAAAATCCCGCTCGGCCATTCATGCCGCTGCACCAGTTCGGCGCCCAACACGTCACGATAAAAAGCAATGGCACGGTCTTCATCGCCATGCCTGACAAAAAGCTTCACACAGATCTGCCGATCGGCCAGCCTGCCGCCATTGATGACCATGACATCCTCCAATCTCGGGTGAGGCGCACATCATAGACAACCACGAGAACAAATCAAGAACAATTGCGTTGTAGCGACGTTTTTCACACCCTCCCAGGGTGGACCGAAGGCGCTAAAATGCGCCCGTCAGCTTGCTCGTTTTCAGCAGGATGTTCGTCTCCGACACGGTGATACCGTCGATCAACCGGATCCGTCTCAGGGTCTCGTCGAACGACACCAGATCCCGATCCTCGAGTTCGGCGATGAAGTCCCAGCGGCCGTTGGTGCTGTGCAGCGCCCTGACCTGCGGCAGGCCGCGCAACTGCTCGGCAACCCGGTCGGCCATCTTGCCGTGGACCTCGATCATCACCACGGCGCGCACCCCGGAGGCCGGAATTTCCGATCCGGTGCGAATGGTAAAGGCGGCGATCGTGCCGTTGGCGACCAGCCGGTCGATGCGGGCTGCAACGGTTGCGCGCGAGACCCCGGTGCGTGCCGAAAGGGTCGAAACCGGCATGCGGGCATTCTGGCGCAAGGCGCTGATCAGCGCCTGGTCAAGGTCGTCCATAGCTCTCACTTTGTAAAATCGGACTTAGCAATCTGTCGATCTTATCTCTCCAATCGACAGTTTTCCATCTTTTTGCTGTCACGCGTTTTGACGATAATCCGCGCAACTCACGGAATCACCAGGAAGGAACGGGCGGATATGACCACCATCACGCTGATCGGCGCACCCATCGAAGAAGGTTCTGGACGGCGCGGCGCAGCCATGGGGCCGACGGCGCTTCGCATCGCCGGTATCGACACCGTTCTGCGCGAGCTCGGCCACACGGTCTACGACGAGGGCGACGTCAAGCCGCTGCCGGCGCGCGACCTCGCCAACCACGCTGGCGCCAACAACCTGCAGATCGTCGCCGCCTTCGCCCGCGCGCTGCACGACTCGGTTCACGACACCGTTCGCAAGGGCCATTTCCCGATCATTCTGGGTGGCGACCACGCGCTGTCGATGGGTAGCGTTTCCGGCATGGCGCGTTACGCCGCCGAAGTCGGCCGCCCACTGTTCGTGCTCTGGCTCGATGCCCATGCCGACTTCAACTCTCCGGCAACGTCGCCGTCCGGCAACATGCACGGCATGCCGGTCGCCTTCTTCTGCGGCCAGGCTGAATTCACCCCGATCCTGCCGGCAGACCGGCCGATGGTCGATCCGACCAAGGTCTTCCAGGTCGGCATCCGCTCGGTCGATGACCGCGAGCGCGAAGAGATCGCCGAACACGGCGTGCGCGTCTACGACATGCGCGCGGTCGACGAACTCGGCATGGCGCACATCATGCGTCATATTCTCGATGAAGTCCGCTCGGCCAACGGCCTCCTGCATGTCAGTCTCGACGTCGACTTCATGGATCCCGAGCTGGCACCGGGTGTCGGCACCACCGTTCCGGGCGGCGCCACCTTCCGCGAAGCCCACCTGATCATGGAAATGCTCTGGGAAAGCGATCTCGTCTCCTCCCTCGACGTCGTCGAACTGAACCCCTTCCTCGACGATCGCGGCAAGAGCGCGCGTGTCCTGGTCGAGCTGACCGCGAGCCTTTTCGGCCGCCGTGTCCTTGACCGCCCGACCCGCAGCGCCTGAGCCCCTGCATAATTCCTTGAAACGAAATCGTTTAAAGGGAAAATTATGCAGAAAATCAAAGTGCTACAGCGACCTTTGCGCGTCTGATTAGACGCGCGGCGCTGTAGAAAAATAACGGAGGACGACGGATGAATACCACGGCAGACCTGATCGAAACCGAATACCGGCTCGGCGCACACAACTACAAGCCCCTCGATGTCGTGCTTTCGCGTGGCGAAGGCGTCTATGTCTGGGACATGGAAGGCAATCGCTACCTCGACTGCCTGTCGGCCTATTCCGCCGTCAACCAGGGCCACTGCCACCCGAAGATCTTCCAGGCGATGATGGAGCAGGCGCAGAAGCTGACGCTCACCTCCCGCGCCTTCCGCAACGACCAGCTCGCGCATTTCTATGAAGAGATCGCGGCACTCACCGGTTCGCACAAGGTGCTGCCGATGAATTCGGGCGCAGAAGCCGTCGAGACCGCCGTCAAGGCCGTGCGCAAGTGGGGCTACGAGGTCAAGGGCGTCGCTGAAAACAAGGCCGAGATCATCGTCTGCTCCAACAATTTCCATGGCCGCACCATGGGTATCGTCGGCTTCTCGACCGATCCGGACGCGCGCACCGGCTTCGGCCCGTTTGCGCCCGGCTTCAAGGTCGTGCCCTTCGGCGACATCGACGCCTTCCGCGCCGCGATCACCGAAAACACCGTCGCCTTCCTGGTCGAGCCGATCCAGGGGGAAGCCGGCGTGCTGGTTCCGACCCCGGGCTACTTCCCGGCGGTACGCGAGCTCTGCACCAGGCACGGCATCACGCTGATCCTCGACGAGATCCAGACGGGCCTCGGCCGCACCGGCAAGCTGCTTGCCGAAGAACACGAGGGCATCGAAGCCGACGTGACGCTGATCGGCAAGGCGCTTTCGGGCGGCTTCTATCCTGTCTCGGCCGTGCTTTCGAACTCTGAAGTCTTGGGCGTCCTGAAGCCCGGCCAGCATGGCTCGACCTTCGGCGGCAATCCGCTCGCCTGCGCCATTGCCCGCGCGGCGCTCAAAGCCCTGACCGAAGAAGGCATGATCGAGAACTCGGCGCGCATGGGCGACCGCTTCCAGAAGGGCTTGACCGACATCCGGTCGAACATCATCAAGGAAGTGCGCGGCCGCGGCCTGATGCTGGCGGTCGAGCTGGTGCCGGAAGCCGGTGGCGCCCGTAAATATTGCGAAGCGCTGAAGCAGCTCGGCATCCTTGCCAAGGACACCCACGGCGACACGATCCGCATCGCGCCGCCACTGGTCATCACCGCGGAACAGGTCGACTGGGCCGTGGAACAGTTCGCCAAGGTTCTCGCCTCGGCCTGACTTTCAGCCACCGTTGAATTTTCCCTTGCGCCCCGGCATCGACCGGGGCGCAAGTGGTATTAGCACTTGCAAAAGCAAGTCTTAACGAATCCCGGCCTATAGTCCCTTCCCAAAGCGCAAAGCGGTTCCTCCGCGCATGATGCAGCTGCGCCCCGCCGGATGTCGTCGGCGGACTTTTGAAAACGCTCCCCATCGGCTCAATGGCCGCGCCAGCCGCGACCGCACCGCACGGAGATGTAACGAGTTTGGCGGTGTCGCGCCCTTGGCGGCGTCGACCGGAAAGCTGGAAGGACCTTCGATGACAAGCACACTCAGGACGGCTGGTTTCGACGGCGAGACGCTGGAAATCATCGCGTTCCGCCTCCACGATCAGGAATTCTGCGTCAAGACCACCACGATCCGCGAGATCCGCGGCTGGGCGCCCTCCACCCCCATCCCGCATTCGCCGCCCGAGGTCATCGGCGTGATGAACCTGCGCGGCACCGTGATCCCGATCATCGACCTTGCCCACAAGCTCGGCATGAAATCGACCACGGCCAATGAGCGCAGCGCCATCGTCGTTGCGGAAGTCCACAACATGGTGATCGGCCTGGTGGTCGATCGCGTTTCCGACATCCTCACCGTCCAGGGCAACCAGGTGCAACCGGTTCCGGAAGTCACCGCCTCCTTCGACAAGAGCTTTGCCGAGGGCATCATCGCCAACGAGAATGGCATGATCTGCTTCCTCAACCTCGCGCGCATGTTCAAGGAACGCGAAGTCGAGGAAATGGCCGCCTAAACAACGAGGCAGGTCACCGTATCGGAGCCGCTTTGCCGCTGGGCAAGGCGGCTTTTTTTGTCCGCTTGGTCCGGGCTCAAAGCGCCGCGGGCGATTCGTAAACGATAAGCTGCTAATTCAACCTAGAAACAGCATGCGAGTTTTCACAACTCAAAACTGATAATTGCTATTTTAACAACTGCTTAATAATCCTGATACTAACGTAGATTGCATAAGCAAGACGTCATGGGCATGAACGCCCACGAGTTCGAACTCCCCTCAAAGCAAGAAAACGCTGACCCTTTTTAGGGCCGGCGGACGACGGACCAGACAATTTTCGGCATGCCGGCATTTGTCCTTGTCCCCGGAGCCTGCGCCGCTTTCGGCCCCGCACGCCCTGTCGACACCGCAAGCAACGAGTCCCGGCTTTCCGCTTGAAACAACAAGAACCAAATCAGAGGGTAATCATGTTCTCTTTCGGACGGAGCCTGGATTCGCGCCAGATCGTCGCCGCGCTGTCAAAGTCGCAGGCAATGATCCAGTTCGATCTCACGGGAAAAATTCTGACGGCCAACGAAAACTTCTGCCAGGCACTGGGCTACACCCTGCAGGAGATCGTCGGCCAGCACCACCGCATGTTCTGCGCACCGGATTATGTGCAGACGCAGGAATATCGCGATTTCTGGGCCCGGCTTGGACGTGGCGAATTTGACGCCAATGCCTACAAGCGCCTGGCCAAGGGCGGCCGCGAAATCTGGATCCAGGCGACCTACAATCCGGTCTTTCACAACGGAAAGCCCTACAAGGTCGTAAAGTTAGCAAGCGACATCACTGCCGCCAAGATCAAGGCGAATGAGGATGGCGGCAAGCTCGATGCCATCTCGAAATCGCAGGCAGTGATCGAATTCACCCCTTCGGGCGAGATCGTCACCGCCAACGAGAACTTCTGCAACGCGCTCGGCTACAGCCTGAAGGAAATTCAGGGCAGGCATCACAGCATGTTCTGCGATCCGACCTACGTGCAAGGCGCTGACTATGCCGAGTTCTGGAAGAAGCTGGCCGCCGGCGAGTTCATCTCCAACGAATTCGTGCGCTACGGCAAGGGCGGCAAGGAAATATGGATCCAGGCGGCCTACAATCCGATCCGCGACACGAACGGCAAGGTCTACAAGGTCGTCAAGTTCGCAACCGATGTCAGCGAACGCATGGGCGCGATCAAGGCGCTCGGCGTCGGCCTTCAGGCGCTTGCGGAAGGCGATCTCACCCACAGCCTGCCGACGCCCTTCGTTCCCAGCATGGAAGCGGTGCGCACCGACTTCAACGGCGCGATCGATCGGCTCTGTCGGGCCATGCGGACCGTTGGCGACAATGCCAACGCCATCGCCTCCGGAGCGCGCGAAATCCGCTCGGCCGCAGACGATCTTTCCAAACGCACGGAGCAGCAGGCCGCCTCGGTGGAGGAAACCGCAGCCGCGCTCGATGAGATCACCACGACAGTTGCGGACTCCAGCCGCCGCGCCGAGGAGGCCGGCGGGCTGGTCGCCAAGACCAAGGCGGGAGCCGAGCGCTCCGGCAGCGTCGTCAAAAGCGCCATCGGTGCGATGGGTCAGATCGAGCAATCCTCACGCGAGATCTCCAACATCATCGGTGTCATCGACGACATTGCCTTCCAGACCAACCTCCTGGCGCTGAATGCCGGCGTCGAAGCGGCGCGTGCCGGTGAAGCCGGCAAGGGTTTCGCCGTCGTCGCCCAGGAAGTACGCGAGCTTGCCCAACGCTCGGCCCAGGCCGCAAAGGAGATCAAGGCGCTGATCACCACCTCCAGCGACCACGTCAAGAACGGCGTATCGCTTGTCGGGCAGACGGGGGCAGCACTTGAGGAAATCCTGGTCCAGGTCCAGGAGATCAACCTCAACGTCTCGGCCATCGTCGAGGCCGCACGCGAGCAATCGACGGGGTTGAAGGAAATCAACCAGGCGGTCAACTCCATGGATCAGGCAACCCAGCAGAATGCCGCCATGGTGGAAGAAAGCACCGCTGCAAGCCACAACATGTCGCGGGAGGCCGAAGCTCTCCATGCCCTGCTCAGGCAGTTCCAGATCGGCCAGGAGACGGCGCAAATCGAGATGCCGCGCTACGGCGAGGATCGCCAGCAGACAACGCGCATGCACACACCCGCCCGCACCCTGCGCGGCGGACAAAGACAAGCCTTAGCCGCCGCACCATCAAACGACGGCTGGCAGAATTTCTGAGCGCAATCCCTGCACCCCGCGCTCAGGAATAGGGGAAGGCGGCGACCGGTCGCCGCCTTCCCTCAAATCTTTTTCCAGGACGGCATCGCCACCGCATCACGGTTGCCGATCCATGCCCCCGGCTCCGGGAATAGGGATTTTCAGAGGGTCGCCACCTGAGCCGCTTGTCGGCGCGGCCATGCCTCGGCAGCAACATCCGTCAGCTCGTTTCCGCAGAACGCCGGAGCGCCCGTTTCTGCCAGTCTCAGAGGATTCTGCCTGGTCAGGACAGGCAATCAATGTGCAGCCGTTCCGCCGCGGCGGTAATCGCCGCCGCCCTCAAGCCGCCTGCGGGCGCTTGATCTTCGAAGCCGCTTCGAGCACCAGCGGGTTCAAGCCCTCACCGCCGCCATCGATATGCTGGAACAGCTGCCGCCGCATGCGCGGCTCCCAATACTTGTTGATATGCGTCGCAACGCCCTGGGCGGCCTCGTCCTGCGGCTGGCTCTTGAAGAAGGTGGCGATCTGGTTTGCCATGTAGATCAGCTTGGCATTGGTGTCATGCGACATCGGCGACGGCTCCGGACTTGATGCGTTCGGCATGGGTGAAGATCTCGAATTCGTCGCCGCGCACCAGCGCGATCAGCGTCATGCCTGCGGCCTCGGCCGTGCGAATGGCAAGTGCGGTCGGCGCCGATATCGCGATGATGACGGGACTGCCGACAATTGCCGTCTTCTGCACCATCTCGACGGAAACGCGGCTGGTGACGACCACGGCACCGTCGCATCCGCGGAAGCCGGCACGCGCCGCCGCGCCGACGAGTTTGTCCAGCGCATTGTGGCGGCCGACGTCCTCGCGCACGGCGATCAATCCCCTGCCCGGCACATAGAACGCGGCGCCATGCACGGCGCGCGTTTCGAAATGCAGCGGCTGCTGGCCGTTCAAGAGCGCGACCGCCTTGACCACGTCTTCCTCCGACAGACGAAGCGTCGACGCAGAAACATCCGGTGTCGGCCGCACCGCTTGCTCGATCGATTCGATGCCGCAGAGGCCGCAGCCGACAGGCCCCGCCATATGGCGGCGGCGCAGGCGCAGCATATCGTTCTGTTTGTCCTTCAGCGTGATCTGCAGGTCGATGCCGAGATTACCGGCCACTTCGTCGGCGATCGCCTCGACCGCTTCGATCTGGACGGGTTCGGTGACGATACCCTCGGTCAGACTGAAGCCGACGGCGAAATCCTCGAGATCGCCCGGTGTCGCCATCATTACCGCATGGGTCGAGCCGCCGAAGGTGAAGGCCACCGGCGTCTCCTCCGGCACCACGCGGGAGCCTTCCCTTAAGGCCCCGTTGCGACGGGCGGCTTCCGGCACGGTCTTCGATATCTGGAACTTCGGCATGGATGGCCCGGACATGAAGACTACTCCGCAGCCTCCAGCTTGCCGGCGATCCGGCGCGACTGCCGCGCCTGCTCGTCATAATCCTGCTGCCAGTCCGATGGCCCGTTGGACGGCATCACCTGAACCGCCGTCACCTTGTATTCCGGGCAGTTGGTCGCCCAGTCGGAGAAGTCGGTGGTGATGACGTTCGCCTGCGTCGTCGGGTGGTGGAAGGTGGTGTAGACGACACCCGGCGCCACGCGGTCGGTGATCAGCGAGCGCAACGTCGTCTCGCCGGCGCGGCTGGCAAGCCTGATCCAGTCGCCATCGCGGATGCCGCGCTGTTCCGCGTCGTGCGGGTGGATTTCCAGCCGGTCCTCCGCATGCCAGACGACATTGTCGGTGCGCCGCGTCTGGGCGCCGACATTGTACTGGCTGAGAATGCGGCCGGTGGTGAGCAACAGCGGGAAGCGCGGACCGGTGCGCTCGTCGGTCGCCACATATTCGGTGCGGATGAACTTGCCCTTTCCGCGCACGAAGCCGTCGACATGCATGATCGGCGATCCCTCGGGATGCTTCTCGTTGCAGGGCCACTGTACCGAGCCCATCTTTTCCAGATAGTCGTAGGAAACCAGCGCAAAGCTCGGCGTGGTCGCGGCGATCTCGTCCATGATTTCGGAGGGATGGCGGTAGTTCCAGTTCATGCCCATCGCCTGCGCGAGTTTCTGCGTCACCTCCCAGTCGGCATAGCCGTTCTTCGGCGTCATCACCTTGCGCACACGGTTGATGCGGCGTTCGGCATTTGTGAAGGTTCCGTCCTTTTCGAGGAAGGTCGAGCCCGGCAGGAAGACGTGGGCGTAGTTGGCGGTCTCGTTGAGGAAGAGGTCGTGCACCACGACGCATTCCATTGCCGCAAGGCCGTTGGCCACGTGCTTGGTGTCGGGGTCCGATTGCAGGATGTCCTCACCCTGGATGTAGATGCCCTTGAAGGTGCCGTCGACGGCGGCGTCCAGCATGTTTGGGATGCGCAGGCCCGGCTCGTTGGAGATCTCGACACCCCAGAGCTTCTCGAAGGTCTCGCGCGTCGCATCGTCGGAGACGTGGCGGTATCCCGGCAGTTCGTGCGGGAACGAGCCCATGTCGCAGGAGCCCTGCACATTGTTCTGGCCGCGCAGCGGGTTCACGCCGACGCCCGGCCGGCCGATATTGCCGGTGACCATGGCAAGGTTGGCGATCGCCATCACCGTGGTCGAGCCCTGGCTGTGCTCGGTGACGCCAAGACCGTAATAGATCGCGCCATTGCCGCCGGTGGCAAAGAGCCGTGCGGCACCGCGCACGAGATCGGCGGGAACGCCGGTATAGGCTTCGGTCGCCTCGGGGCTGTGATAGGGCTCGGCAACGAAGCTCGCCCAGTCCTCGTATTCCGACCAGTCGCAGCGCTCGCGAATAAACGCCTCGTTGGCGAGCCCTTCCGTGACGATGACATGCGCCAGTGACGTCAGAATTGCGACGTTGGTGCCGGGCTGCAGAGGCAGGTGATAGGATGCTTCGATATGCGGCGAGCGCACGATATCGGTGCGGCGCGGATCGATGACAATCAGCTTGGCACCCTCACGCAGCCGCTTCTTCAGCCGCGAAGCGAAGACCGGATGGCCATCGGTCGGGTTGGCGCCGATAATAACGGCGACGTCGGTGAACTCGACGCTATCGAAATTCTGCGTGCCGGCCGACGTGCCAAAGGCCTGGCCGAGCCCGTAGCCGGTCGGTGAATGGCAGACGCGGGCGCAGGTATCGACATTGTTGTTGCGGAAGCCGGCGCGCACCAGCTTCTGCACCAGATAGGTCTCTTCATTGGTGCAGCGCGACGAGGTGATTCCGCCGACGGAATCACGGCCATACTGGTACTGGATCCGCCGGAACTCGGCGGCCACATGCGCATAGGCCTCCTCCCACGTCACTTCGCGCCAGGGATCGGAGATTTTTTCGCGGATCATCGGGTTGAGGATGCGATCCTTGTGGGTCGAGTAGCCATAGGCAAACCGGCCCTTGACGCAGGAATGGCCGCGGTTCGCCTGGCCGTCCTTCCAGGGCACCATGCGCACCAGTTCCTCGCCGCGCATTTCCGCCTTGAACGAGCAGCCGACGCCGCAATAGGCGCAGGTGGTGACGACGGAATGCTCCGGCTGGCCGATCTCGATGACAGATTTTTCAGTGAGCGTCGCCGTCGGGCAGGCCTGCACGCAGGCGCCGCAGGAGACGCATTCCGACGACATGAAGTCTTCCGCCATGCCGGCGGAAACGCGACTGTCGAAACCACGGCCGCCGATCGTCAGCGCGAACGTACCCTGCACTTCCTCGCAGGCACGCACGCAGCGCGAACAGACGATGCATTTCGCCGGATCATAGGTGAAGTAGGGATTGGATTCGTCCTTCGGCAGCCACTTGGCGTTGATGTCGCCATTGTTGCGTGCCTTGACGTGATTGTCGCCTTCATAGCCGTAGCGAACGTCGCGAAGACCGACAGCGCCGGCCATGTCCTGCAGTTCGCAGTCGCCATTGGCCGCACAGGTCAGACAGTCGAGCGGGTGGTCGGAAATATAGAGTTCCATCACCCCGCGGCGAACGTCCTTCAGCCGCGGTGTCTGGGTCGAGACTTCGAGCCCCGGCGCCACCGGCGTGGTGCAGGAGGCCGGCATGCCGCCCCGGCCCTTGATCTCGACCAGACAGAGCCGGCAGGATCCGAAGGCGTCCATCATGTCGGAGGCGCAGAGCTTCGGCACCTCGATGCCGGCATCCATCGCCGCGCGCATGATCGAGGTTCCCTCGGGCACGGTGACTTCGCGGCCGTCGATGGTCAGCGTCACCATGGTTTCGGAGCGGGAGGCCGGGGTGCCATAGTCGATTTCATGAATGAGAGACATGTCGGGCCTCCTTGGAAGATACGTTCAAGGGCGCGGCGTTGGCGCCTGCTATTACCACCGGTGATGCGGGCATCCGCCCCTCATCCGGCTGCCGCCACCTTCTCCCCGCAGGCGGGGAGAAGGGAAATGCCGCACCCTTTCCCCTGGCCTCTGAGACCAGGTGAGCCTCGTCCCCTCTCCCCGCCAGCGGGGAGAGGGTTAGGGTGAGGGGCAAATTCAGACGGTTAGGGTTGATCATTCCGCAGCCTCCGCAACCGGAGCCGGTTTGAAATCATCCGGAAAATGCGTCATCGCGCTGACGACGGGATAGGGCGTGAACCCGCCGAGCGCGCAGAGCGATCCGAACTTCATCGTGTTGCAGAGATCGGAGAGCAGTTCGCGGTTCTTCTCCGGCTCGATGCCGGCCGCGATCTTGTCGGCCACCTCGACGCCGCGGGTCGAGCCGATGCGACAGGGCGTGCACTTGCCGCAGCTCTCGATGGCACAGAACTCCATGGCGAAACGCGCCTGCTTCAGCATGTCGGCGGTATCGTCGAAGACGACGATGCCGGCATGGCCGATCAGCCCGTCCCTGGCGGCAAAGGCCTCGTAGTCGAATGGTGTGTCGAACAGCGCCCGCGGGAAATAGGCCCCGAGCGGACCGCCAACCTGTACGGCCTTGACCGGCCGGCCGCTAGCCGTCCCGCCGCCGATATGATCGATGATCTCGCCGAGCGCCAGGCCGAACGCAGTTTCGAACAGGCCTCCGTGCTTGACGTTGCCGGCGATCTGAATCGGGATCGTGCCACGCGAGCGGCCCATGCCGAAGTCGCGGTAGAAGGCAGCCCCCTTGTCCATGATGATCGGGACCGAGGCGAGCGAGATCACATTGTTGATCACGGTCGGACAGTCGAACAGGCCCTTGTGGGCGGGAAGCGGCGGCTTCGCCCGCACGATGCCGCGCTTGCCCTCAAGGCTGTTCAAGAGCGCCGTTTCCTCGCCGCAGACATAGGCGCCGGCGCCGGTGCGCACCTCCATGTCGAACGCCCTGCCGGAGCCGAGCACCGATGGTCCGAGCACACCTGCTCGTCGCGCGATCTCGATCGCTTGCGCCATCGTGGCAATCGCGTGCGGATATTCGGAGCGCGTGTAGATGAAGCCCTTGGTCGCACCGGTCGCGATGCCGGCGATTGCCATGCCCTCGATCAGCACGAAGGGATCGCCCTCCATGATCATCCGGTCGGCAAAGGTACCGCTGTCGCCCTCGTCGGCGTTGCAGACGATGTACTTGCGCTCGCCCGCCGCTTCCAGCACCGTCTTCCACTTGATGCCGGTCGGAAAGCCGGCGCCGCCACGGCCGCGAAGACCGCTTTCCGTCACCTGGGTAACGATCGACATCGGCTCCATGGCGATGGCATTAGCAAGTCCTCGAAGACCGCCATGCGAGCGGTAGTCGTCGAGCGACAGCGGGTCGATGACGCCACAGCGCTCAAAGGTCAGCCGCGTCTGTTGCTTCAGGAACGGAATATCCTCGGTCTTCCCGAGACAGAGCGCATGATCGCCGCCGGAAACCAGCCCGGCATCGATGAGAGAGACGACATCGCGAGCCTTCACCGGTCCATAGGCGACGCGGCCCTCCGGTGTTTCCACTTCGACCAGCGGCTCCAGCCAGTGCAGGCCACGGGAACCGTTGCGCACGATGGCAACGTCGAGGCCGCGCGCGACGACCGCTTCCTCCATCGCTTTCGCCACCTTGTCGGCGCCGAGCGCCAGCGCGGCTGCATCCCGGGGAATGTAGATCTTCGTCGTCATCGGCGCGCCTCCGCAACAAGAGCGTCGAGATCGCCGGCGTCGACCCGGGCATGCACCTCTCCGTCGAACATCGCGGAGGGTGCGCAGGAACAGAGCCCGAGACAGTAGACCGGCTCGAGCGTCACCGCGCCGTCGGGTGTCGTCTCATGGAAGTCGATGCCGAGCAGGTGCTTGGCGCGCTCAGCCAGCTGATCGCCACCCATCGACTGGCACGCTTCGGCGCGACAAAGCTTCAGCACATGGCGCCCGGCCGGGTGTTCGCGAAAGTCATGGTAGAAGGAAAAGACGCCATAGACCTCGGCGCGCGACAGGTTGAGCTCTCTCGCGATCACAGGCAGACAGTCCTGCGGCACATAACCGAATTCGTGCTGGATCTCATGAAAGATCGGCAGCAGCGGCCCTTCGAGCCCCTTCAATTCCTCGATGATCGCAAGCGTGCGCCCGGACACATCTCCACGCGGCTGGTGAATATTCACTCGGGGAGCCCTCCCGGCTCGCGGCTGCAGCGCCCCTCATGCGGATCGCGCCCAGCTCCAATTGGCATCGCCTGGGAAGGCCGTTTCCTCCACGCGCCTGCCCATGAAGGAAAAGCTTCGCGCTTCTCATCGGACGGGTCAATAAGGCTGTTCCGTTGGTTGATAGAAAAAATCTATTGAACCTGATTTCGCTCACCGAGAATGCGCGCTTCATGCAATAGCGCCGACACAAGCGGCGTGAACGGTTCACGATGCGTCGCAACCAGACCAACAGTGTGATGGGCGTCCGGTTCGACGATCGGGATCATCCTGATATCTTCGTGAAAACCGAATGATTTCGCGACGTTGAACGGCATGATGCTTGCCCAGCGACCGGTGCGCACATGGGAGAAAAGCACGATCATCGAATTCGATTCGAGCGTCGGCTGAGCGACGACGCCAGCCTCGGAGAAATGCTGGTTGATGATCCGTCGGTTCTGCATATCGGCGGTCAATAGACAAAGCCGAATGTCGCTAACCTCCTTCCACGTCACGGTTTCGCGATCGGAAAGCGGCGTTCCCGCAGCCGTTACGAGGTGATAGCGCTCGATCTGCAGCGGCACGCTGGTCACGCGCCCGAGCGGTTCGTTCTCCAGATAGGTGAGGCCAGCGTCGATCTCGAGGTTTTCGAGCAGCGCCAGGATCTGCAGCGACGTGGTCGACAGCACCGAGAACGTGACGTCAGGATGCTTTTCCTGAAAGGGCGCGGTGATCATCGGCACCATGGCAAGTGTCGTCGGAATGGCCGCCAGCCTGATGTGCCCTGAGAGACCTTTGCGCGCCGTGCGCATTTCCTCGCGCATGGTGCGGGCATCGCCGACGATGCGACGGGCCCATTCGAGCACCCGTTGGCCTTCCGGTGTCAGCCCCTGAAAGCGCGAGCCGCGGCTGACGAGCATGACGCCGAGCTGGCCTTCGAGCTGGCGGATGGCCGCCGACAGCGTCGGCTGCGTCACGCCGCATTCGAGCGCTGCCCGGCCGAAGTGTTTTTCGCGGGCAAGCACCAGGAACATTTCCAGCTTGTCGATCATTCCGAACCTTCGGAGTTTTTGGCTTTGCCCCTCACCCTAGCGCTCTCCCCGCCGCGGCGAGAGGGGACGCGCCCCAATCCCTACCGAAGAGCAATCCCGGCCAAAGAATGTCAGCGTGACCGCAAGATCCTGAACTCCGCAGACCTGGAGAAGTCATCGGAGCGTGCGGCACGTCCCTTCGCCCCGCATGCGGTGAGAAGGTGCCGGCAGGCGGATGAGGGGCCGATGCTGAAATGCAAACACGGTGTTGCCCCACACTCACGTGATCAACTGGCCGCCATTGACCTCCAGCACCTGCCCGGTGATATAGCCGGAAAGCGCATGGGAGGCGAGGAAGAGGTAGGCCGGCGCGCAGTCCTCAGCCGTTCCGAGCCTGCCGATCGGGATCGTCTTGCGCGTTGCTTCCAGTTTTTCCGGTGACGAGTAGCGTTCGTGGAACTCGGTGGTGATGGTACCGGGTGAAACGCAATTGACCCGGATGCCCTCCGGTGCCAGTTCCCGCGCCAGCGCCTTGGAATAGGTGGAGACGAACGCCTTGGTCGCCGAATAGATCGACGAGCCGGCGCTGCCGCCGGTCAGGGCCGAAATCGACACGGTGTTGACGATTGCCGGATGCGTGCCCTTGCGTAAGTGCGGCAGCAGCGCCCGCGTCATCTCGACCACCGAGGTCTGGTTGAGCTGAACGACGGTGCGATACTGCTCGTCCGTCAACTCCGCCGCCGGAAAACGGCCAACCATCGTGCCGGCGTTGTTGACGAGGATATCGATGCTGTCGAAACGGCTGCGGACAGCATCCGCCAGTGCCTCGACGCCACCCTCTGCCAGGAAATCGGCTGCCGCCACATGCGCCCGCCCCTCGGTCGCGGCCGTCTCCAGGAAATCCGGAAGGTCGCCGATCGCCCTCCCGGCATGGACGAACACATGCGCGCCGCAATCGAGAAACTGCCGCGCCACTTCAAGGCCGATGCCGCGTCCACCGCCGGTCACCACCACAGTCATGCCTTTGAACAAGGCCGGATGAAACATGTCTTTTCCCTCTTCCCGTTATTGCCAAAGTCGCCTATCGCCGGGGTGATTGCAACGCGCGCAATTCACATGCGCCGACGAAAGCAGAATCGCGACAAACGCCGATTTCTGAAATTGCACAGCTTTCGTTTTTGCATATTATGAAAAAAAACGAAAACGGGGAGGTTTCGGAATGTATTTGACGGGGCGGCAGGCGGAGATCCTGGAACTGGCGAAGAACGAAGGACGCGTGCTCGTCGAGGAGCTGGCGCAGCGCTTTTCGGTGACGCCGCAGACCATCCGCAAGGACCTGAACGACCTCTGCGACGCCAAGATCCTCAACCGGATTCACGGCGGCGCGATCTTCCCGAGCGGCAAGGAAAACGTCAAATACGATGCCCGCCGGCAGATCGCCGCACCGGAGAAGCAGGCGATCGGCAGGGCCGCCGCAGCCCTCATCCCCGACAACGCCTCTCTGTTCATCAATATCGGCACCACGACGGAAGCGGTCGGCGAAGCGCTTCTCGACCACAAGGAATTGATGGTCATCACCAACAATATCAATGTCGCCAACCACTTGCGCGTCTTCCCGTCGATCGAGGTGGTCATCACCGGTGGGGTCGTTCGCGGCTCCGACGGCGGCATCGTCGGCGAAGCGGCGGTCGACTTCATCAAGCAGTTCAAGGTGGACTTCGCCGTCATCGGCGCCTCGGCCATCGACCATGACGGCGCACTGCTCGATTTCGATTTTCGCGAAGTGAAAGTCGCCCAGGCAATCATCGCCAATGCCCGCCATGTCATCCTTGTTTCCGATTCGACAAAATTCGAAAGAACGGCGCCGGTTCGCATCGGCCACATCTCCCAGGTCCAGACCTTCATCACCGATCGCTGTCTTATTGATAACGTGCGGAAAATCTGCGCCGAACAGGACGTTCGCCTGATCGAAACAGAGGCCT
This sequence comes from Sinorhizobium sp. A49, assembly GCF_002002725.1. Taxonomy (GTDB): domain Bacteria; phylum Pseudomonadota; class Alphaproteobacteria; order Rhizobiales; family Rhizobiaceae; genus Ensifer. Next base: position 97,037 of record NZ_MUNW01000052.1, read on the forward strand.
GAAAAGCGCTTTTTTAGACGATCCTGAGATTCGCCCAACATTCGTTTGACATTCGATATGTTTTCGCTTTAACTGATTTCGCTTTCGCGATTGCACCAATTTGTGCATTGCGAAATGTGGGAGGGGAAAAGCAGTGGCAGAGCAGGCAATCTTCGACGTCTTCGTTATCGGCGGCGGCATCAACGGATGCGGCATCGCGCGTGATGCGGTCGGTCGGGGATACTCGGTTGCGCTTGCCGAGATGAACGACTTTGCCTCCGGCACGTCGTCGGGATCGACCAAGCTCATCCACGGCGGCCTGCGCTATCTCGAACATTATGAGTTTCGCCTGGTGCGCGAAGCGCTGATGGAGCGTGAAGTGCTCTGGGCGATGGCACCGCACGTCATCTGGCCGATGCGCTTCGTTCTGCCCTACCATAAAGGCGGCCCGCGCCCGGCCTGGCTCATCCGCCTCGGCCTGTTTCTTTACGACCATATCGGCGGCCGCAAGCTGCTGCCGGCGACGGCGACGCTCGACATGACCCGCGACCCGGCCGGCAAACCGTTGAAGCGGCTGTTCACCAAGGCATTCGAATACTCCGACGGCTGGGTCAACGACGCCCGTCTGGTTGTGCTCAACGCCCGCGATGCGGCGAACCGCGGCGCGAGGATCATGGCGCGCACCCGTGTGATCTCGGCCAAGCGCGACAACGGCACATGGACGATCGAAACCGAAGATACCCAAACCGGCGAGCGCCGACAGACGCGGGCGCGCATGCTGGTCAATGCCGCAGGCCCGTGGGTCGATGCGGTGCTTTCAGGCGCGCTGGGCAAGAACGACGTCCACAACGTGCGCCTCGTCCAGGGCAGCCACATTGTCGTGCGCAAGAAGTTCAGCGACCCGCGCGCCTACTTCTTCCAGAATCCGGATGGCCGGATCATGTTCGCCATCCCCTACGAGGACGATTTCACGCTGATCGGCACCACCGATCGCGACTATACCGACAACCCGGCCGACGTCCGTATCAGTGACGCCGAGGTCGACTATCTCTGCAAGGCGGCAAGCGAGTATTTCCTCGAGCCGGTGGAGAAGGACGACATCGTCTGGACCTATTCCGCCGTCCGGCCGCTGTTCGACGACGGTGCCAGCAAGGCGCAGGAAGCAACGCGCGATTACGTTCTTCGCGTCGAGGGCGACAGGACGACAGCACCGCTGTTGAACGTCTTCGGCGGCAAGCTGACGACCTATCGTCGCCTGAGCGAATCCGCGCTCGAAAAGATCGGCGAGGCCATCGGCGTCAAGGGCGCCAAGTGGACGGCCGGCTCGAGCCTGCCGGGCGGGGATTTCCCGGCAACAGCCTATGCCGACGAGGTCGCCAAGCTTCACAAGAAATATCCCTTCCTTGCCGCAGGCCATGTGCGCCGGCTGATCCGCCTCTACGGCACGCGCGCCGCGGCGCTGCTCGGATCGGTAGCGAACGAGGCTGGCCTTGGCCGCCGTTTCGGCGCCGACCTCTACGAGGCGGAAGTGAAGTGGCTGATCAACGAGGAGTGGGCCCGGCACGCCGAGGACGTGCTGTGGCGGCGCACCAAACTGGGATTGAAGCTGACGCCCGGCGAGGCGGCAGCATTGGAGGAATACATGCGGGGCGCGGCGAACGCCGCCGCCTGAGGACCCCGCATACTGGAATGCCGATGGCTGGGTGGAACACCGGAGAATTCAATGCTTGAAATGAAGAAGATATCCAAGGTCGTGGGTGGGGAGACACATATCTACCCGACCGATCTTGTGCTGCAGAGGGGGACGCTCAATGTGCTGCTCGGCCCGACCCTTTCCGGCAAGACGTCGCTGATGCGGCTGATGGCCGGCCTTGACAAGCCTGCCTCCGGTTCGCTGATCTTCGACGGCACCGACGTCACCGGCCTGCGGGTCCAGAAGCGCTCCGTGGCGATGGTCTACCAGCAGTTCATCAACTACCCGTCGATGACCGTTTACGAAAACATCGCCTCGCCAATGCGCATCAAGGGTTCGGACACAGCCACGATCGATCGCGAAGTGCGCAAGGCCGCCGAGCTTCTGAAGCTCGGGCCCTATCTCGACCGCACGCCGCTCAGCCTCTCCGGCGGCCAGCAGCAGCGCACGGCGCTGGCGCGCGCCATCGTCAAGAATGCCGACCTCGTGCTTCTCGACGAACCGCTTGCCAACCTCGACTACAAGCTGCGCGAAGAACTGCGTGAGGAACTGCCGAAGATCTTTGCGGCCTCCGGCGCGATTTTCGTCTACGCCACCACGGAACCATCGGAAGCGCTGCTTCTCGGCGGCTACACGGCGGCGCTCAGCCAGGGCCGCATCACCCAGTTCGGCAAGACCATCGACGTCTACCGTCGCCCGGTCGACCTGGTGACGGCACGCACCTTCGCCGATCCGCCGCTGAACACAATCGAGCTCATCAAGTCGGGCCTGATCTTCACGTTTGACGGCAAGCATGTTCTGTCTGTTCCCGCCCACCTTTCGGCGCTGCCGGACGGCCCCTGCACGGTCGCCTTCCAGCCGCACCACCTGTCGTTCGACCGTCCCTTCGACGGCGCGACACCGCTGACGGTCAAGACGGCAATCTCTGAAATCGCAGGCTCCGAAAGCTTCATCCACGTCGGCTTTTCCGGTGCGCGCTGGGTCATGCTGGCGCCGGGCATCCACGACATCGAACCGGACGCAACCCTCGAGGTCTTCGTCGATATCCGCCACCTGATGGCCTTCGGGCCGGATGGGCGCGCGATCGGCAAAACGGCCTGAGGAGGCGCTGGGAGGAAAGACAATGGCACGCATCGATCTCGAACATATCCGCCACGCCTATGGCGCCAAGCCGAAGTCGGAAAACGACTACGCGCTCAAGGAAGTGCACCACGAATGGAACGATGGCGGCGCCTATGCGCTGCTCGGGCCGTCCGGCTGCGGCAAGACCACCCTGCTCAACATCATCTCGGGCCTGATCAATCCGTCCGAGGGACGCATCCTCTTTGACGGCAAGGACGTGACGCATCTGTCCACCCAGGACCGCAACATCGCCCAGGTGTTCCAGTTCCCGGTCATCTACGACACGATGACCGTCTACGATAATCTCGCCTTCCCCTTGCGCAACCGGCGTGTGCCGGAGACCGAGGTCGACCGCCGCGTCAAGGAGATCATCGAGATGATCGGCCTTGGCGGTTGGGCAGGCAAAAAGGCGCAAGGGCTGACCGCCGACCAGAAACAGAAGATCTCGCTTGGCCGCGGCCTGGTGCGCTCCGACGTCAGCGCCATCCTGTTCGACGAGCCGCTGACCGTCATCGATCCGGAAATGAAATGGGTGCTGCGCTCGCAGATCAAGCGGCTGCACAAGCAGTTCGGCTTCACCATGGTCTATGTTACCCACGACCAGACCGAGGCGCTCACCTTCGCCGACAAGGTCGTCGTCATGTATGACGGCCAGATCGTGCAGATCGGCACGCCCGCCGAGCTCTTCGAGCGGCCGCGCCATACCTTCGTCGGCTACTTCATCGGTTCGCCGGGCATGAACGTCCTGCCGGCGAGGATCGACGGCAGCACCGCGACCATCGGCGGCGAGACCATCGCCCTCAATTTCCGGCCCGAGTTCAAGTCCGGCGCCAAGACCGAACTCGGCATTCGCCCGGAATTCGTGTCGATCGGCCGCGAGGGCATGCCGGTCGCGATTACCAAGATCGAGGATATCGGCCGCCACAAGATCGTGCGCGCCCGCTTCGCCGATCAGCCGATCTCGATCATCCTCGACGAGGACGGCGACATCCCGGCCGATCCACGCATCGCCTTCGACCAGAAAGCCATCAATATCTACGCCGATTCCTGGCGCGTCGGCGGGGAGGCCTGATCATGGAAAAGACCTGGAACAACAAGGCCTGGTTCATGGTTCTGCCGGTGCTGGTGCTCGTCGCCTTCTCGGCGGTGATCCCGCTGATGACGGTGGTCAACTATTCGGTTCAGGACACCTTCGGCAACAACGAGTTCTTCTGGGCGGGCACCGACTGGTATGTCGAAGTCCTGACCTCCGACCGCTTCTGGGATGCGCTCACCCGCAACCTGATCTTCTCGGCGATCATTCTTGCGATCGAAATCCCGCTCGGCATCATCATCGCGCTCAACATGCCCAAGAAGGGCCTCGGCGTGCCGGTCTGCCTCGTCCTGATGGCGCTACCGCTCTTGATCCCGTGGAACGTCGTCGGCACCATCTGGCAGGTCTTCGGCCGCGTCGACATCGGCCTGCTCGGCCACACGCTGGAAGCGCTCGGGATCAACTACAATTACGTGCAGAACCCCATGGACGCCTGGGTGACGCTGATCGTCATGGATGTCTGGCACTGGACGAGCCTCGTCGTGCTTCTGTGCTATGCCGGCCTCGTCTCGATCCCCGACGCCTACTATCAGGCAGCCAAGATCGATGGCGCGTCGCGCTGGTCCGTGTTCCGCTACATCCAGCTCCCGAAGATGAAGCGGGTGCTGCTGATCGCCTTCCTGCTGCGCTTCATGGATAGTTTCATGATCTATACAGAGCCCTTCGTCGTCACCGGCGGCGGCCCCGGCAACTCGACCACCTTCCTGTCGATCGACCTCGTCAAGATGGCCATCGGCCAGTTCGACCTCGGTCCGGCGGCAGCCCTATCGATCATCTACTTCCTCATCGTCCTGCTGCTCTCGTGGATCTTCTACACCGTGATGACCACAAGCGACGCGCAGAGCTGAGCCGGAAGGGAGGAAAAACCATGACCGCTAAAACACAACCCCTGTCGCAACGCCTCTCCTGGCTGATCCCGACGGTCTACATCCTGTTTCTGCTGCTGCCGATCTACTGGCTCGTCAACATGAGCTTCAAGGAGACGAGCGAAATCCTCAGCACGTTTTCGCTGTGGCCGCAGAACCCGACCCTGCGGAACTATACGGTGATCTTCACCGATCCGTCCTGGTACAAGGGCTACATCAACTCGATCATCTATGTCGTCATGAACACGGTGATCTCGGTGGCAGCAGCCCTGCCGGCGGCCTACGCCTTCTCGCGTTATCGCTTCCTTGGCGACAAGCACCTGTTCTTCTGGCTCTTGACCAACCGCATGGCGCCTCCGGCCGTTTTCGCCCTGCCGTTCTTCCAGCTCTATTCGGCCTTCGGCCTGATCGATACGCACATTGCCGTGGCGCTTGCCCACTGCCTGTTCAACGTACCGCTCGCGGTCTGGATCCTGGAAGGCTTCATGTCGGGCGTGCCGAAGGAGATCGACGAAACCGCCTATATCGACGGCTATTCGTTCCCGCGCTTCTTCCTGAAGATCTTCACGCCGTTGATCGCCTCCGGCATCGGCGTCGCGGCCTTCTTCTGCTTCATGTTCTCCTGGGTCGAGCTTCTGCTCGCCCGCACGCTGACGACCACGGCGGCAAAGCCGATTGCCGCCATCATGACCCGCACCGTGTCCGCCTCCGGCCTTGACTGGGGCGTGCTGGCGGCGGCAGGCGTGCTCACCATCATCCCCGGCGCGCTCGTGATCTATTTCGTGCGCAACTACATCGCCAAGGGCTTTGCCCTGGGCCGCGTCTAAAGGAGCTTCGTCATGAATTTCTCATGGATGGCATGGACGCTGCCGACGGCGCTGTTCTTCATCACCATCGCGCTGCTGCTCGTTGGCATGGGCATCTGGGAATATGTCTCGCCGGGCGGCAACCCGCGCGTCGGTATCCTGCGGTTCGAAACGACGCGCGGCGACCGGCTCTTCGTTTCGCTGCTCGGCAGCGCCTTCATTCACCTCGCATGGCTCGGCCTCGGCGGCGGACAGGACCTCTGGTGGGCGCTGGCGCTCTCCGTCGTCTATGCCGTCGGCGTCTTCCGCTACGTCTGAGGCGATCAAAATGGCAGGTCCGGGAGGGCCTTCCGACACTGCAATGAACGCAATCGCAAAACCCAAAGGGAGGAAATTATGCGACGGCACCTTTTCACGACGACAGCGGCGGTGCTGCTGGCTCTTACCGGCACGGCATTCGCCGGCATGGACGAGGCAAAACAGTTCCTCGACAAGGAAGTCGGCGATCTCTCCACGCTCGACCGCGCCGGCCAGGAAGCGGAAATGCAATGGTTCGTCGATGCCGCCAAGCCGTTTGCCGGCATGGACATCAAGGTCGTTTCCGAAACGCTGACCACGCATGAATACGAATCCAAGGTGCTGGCGCCCGCCTTCACCGCGATCACCGGCATCAAGATCACCCACGACCTGATCGGTGAAGGCGACGTCGTCGAAAAGCTGCAGACGCAGATGCAGTCCGGCGAGAACATCTATGACGCCTATGTCAACGACAGCGACCTCATCGGCACCCATTGGCGCTACCAGCAGGTGCGCAACCTCACCGACTGGATGGCCAACGAAGGCAAGGACGTTACCAATCCCGGCCTCGACATCGCCGACTTCATCGGCACGTCGTTCACCACCGCGCCGGACAAGAAGCTCTACCAGCTTCCCGACCAGCAGTTCGCGAACCTCTACTGGTTCCGCTACGACTGGTTCAACGACGAGAAGAACAAGGCGGACTTCAAGGCGAAGTACGGCTACGACCTCGGCGTTCCCGTCAACTGGTCTGCCTATGAGGACATCGCCGAATTCTTCACCGGCCGTGAGATCGACGGCAAGAAAGTCTATGGCCACATGGACTACGGCAAGAAGGACCCGTCACTCGGCTGGCGCTTCACCGACGCCTGGCTGTCGATGGCCGGCAACGGCGACAAGGGCATCCCGAACGGCCTGCCGGTCGACGAATGGGGCATCAAGGTCAACGAGAAGTCCCAGCCGGTCGGCTCGTGCGTCGCCCGTGGCGGTGACACCAACGGCCCGGCAGCGGTCTACTCGATCGCCAAGTATCTCGATTGGCTGAAGGCCTATGCGCCGCCGGAAGCCCAGGGCATGACCTTCTCCGAATCGGGCCCGGTCCCGGCCCAGGGTGCCATCGCCCAGCAGATCTTCTGGTACACGGCGTTTACCGCCGATGCCGTCAAGAAGGGCCTGCCTGTTGTCAACGAGGATGGCACGCCGAAGTGGCGCATGGCCCCCTCGCCGCATGGCGTTTACTGGAAGGACGGCATGAAGCTCGGCTATCAGGACGTGGGTTCCTGGACGCTGATGAAGTCGACGCCGGAAGACCGCGCCAAGGCCGCATGGCTCTATGCGCAGTTCGTGACATCGAAGACCGTGGACGTGAAGAAGAGCCATGTCGGCCTGACGCTCACCCGCGAATCCTCGATCCAGCACGAGAGCTTCACCAAGCGTGCGCCGGAACTCGGCGGCCTGATCGAGTTCTATCGTTCGCCGGCACGCGTGCAGTGGTCGCCGACCGGCACCAACGTTCCTGACTATCCGAAGCTGGCTCAGCTCTGGTGGCAGGCGATCGGTGACGCCTCTTCCGGCGCCAAGACACCGCAGGAAGCGATGGACTCGCTGTGCGCCGAGCAGGAAAAGGTGCTTCAGCGCCTCGAACGCGCCGGTATCCAGGGCGAGATCGGTCCGAAGCTCGCCGAGGAACACGACCTCGAATACTGGAACAAGGATGCCGTTTCCAAGGGCAACCTCGCTCCACAGCTGAAGATCGAGAATGAAAAAGAAAAGCCGATGACCGTCAATTACGACGAACTGGTCAAGAGCTGGCAGAAGTAATCACTCCCAGGACGGCGGCCGCCCGTGCAAACGGGCGGCCGAAGATCAGGAGATGCGGCACCGGGGTCGGCAACGGCCCCGGTTTTTCATGATTGCAGACCGTCGTCAGCGCGAGCGCGGCGGAAATCCATGGCGACCACTCCAGGCCAGCACCAGAGCCGGAAGCAGGATAGCCAGCAGCACAGCTGGAAAAATTGTCGCGCCGGCACTGTCGAGCAACAGGCCACCCGCCAATCCGCCGCCTGCCATTGCCGCGTTCCAGCCCGTGACGATCATCGACTGCGCCGCATCCGCTTCCACACCGGCTGCCTTTGCCGAAGCGGTCTGAAACAGCGTCGCTGCGCCGCCGAAGGCGAGACCCCAGGCGATAACTCCGATGTAGATCGCGACCGAATGATCGGCCCGGAAGGCAAGCAGCAATGATGCTGCCGCAAACAGGATCATGCTCGCCAGCACCAGCAGGCGCAGATGCCTGTCGACCAACATCCCGATGACGGGAATGACGACGAGCGAGGCAATGCCAAAAACAAGCAGCACCGTGTCTGCCCGAGCATCAAGGCCCGATGGCTTCAGGAACGGCACGATGTACGTGTAGAGGATGTTGTGGGCGAGAACGACGGCAAACATCACGAAAAGTACCGGTCGGATCCCGGGCAGCCGGAACACCGATGAAAGCGCCAGGCGTCGTTCGCCACGCTGCCCCGGAAAGTCGGGAAGCGCCCACAGGACCCAGCCGACGAGCAGGACTGCCATGATGCTCAGGAGACCGAAGGTCGGTCGCCAGCCGACCATGGCTCCGAGCAAGGTCCCTGCGGGGATGCCGATCGACAGCGCCACTGGCGCGCCGAGCATGGCGATGGTGATCGCCCGCCCCTGCTGCTGCGGCGCCACCATGCGGCCGGCATAGCCGGCGGCGAGCGCCCAGAGCAGGCCGGCAAAGACGCCGGCAAGGAAGCGCGCGACCATGATCAGGGCATAGTCGTTCGAGAGCGCGGTCACCGTATTGACGACGGCAAACCCGGAGATCGCCGTGATCAGCAACGGCCGCCGGCGCCAGGTCCGCGTCAGCGCCACGAGCGGGATGGTGGCGACGAGTGAACCGATCGCATAAATCGTCACCATCTGCCCGACGAGCGACTGCGACACCTCGAGATCGGCGTTGATTTGCGAGAGCAGCCCGGCCGGCAGTGCCTCGGTGAGGATGGTGATGAACCCGGCGCTAGCAAGCGCCAGCAGCGCCGAAAGCGGCAACCGGGCGCCTGCGGCGGGCAAGGATAATGTTTCCTGCGGAGGTGAAAGCGCGCAGTCGTTGGATTGCATGGAGCTATCTCTCGGTATCGCCCGACGGGAACGTCGGTCTCAAGCGGCAATGGCGGAAAGGAAGCGCGCACAAGGCGTTCGCCGCCAGCCGAGGCGGGCGGCGATCTTGCCTATGCCGACGCTGCGAGTGTTGCCCGCTTGGGCAGCACGAGATCTTCGACGCGATAGGTGTGAAACTCGCAGGTCGAGACCGAATGCAGGGCCTCGAATTTTTCGAGGAACACCGCATCAGCGAAGAACTCCTCGACGTTTCCTTCGCCGGCTATCGCTTCGATGTTGACCACCGTCTTGCCGTCGGTGCTCTTTGCAAGATTGCTCCAGAGAAGGCCCTCCTTGCGCTCGGCCACATGGTTGACCACGTCCTGGATCAACCGAAACGCCTCCTCCTGCTTGCCCTCGTGGGCGTGAATGACGTTGACGATGAAGACGTTGGGTTCCGGATCCCCGCGGAAACCCGCCACAAGTGCCTGTTGCATGTTTTCTCCTTCTGCTGCCGACGGTGGTTTTGCGCGCAACGAAGCCGCTGCGTCGGGCAGGCGGACTATGGCGAGCTTCCAATCGAAGAAAAATGCGCTACAGCTCCGAAGATATCGGACAAAAATATCTACAATTCCGAAGGACGGGCGAGGACGACAAATGGACAGCCTTGGCGCACTCAATGCATTCGTGCAGGCGGCGGATGCCCGCAGCTTTACTGAGGCCGCAGCCCAGCTCGGCGTTTCGCCCTCTGCCGTTGGCAAGGCGATTGCCCGCCTTGAGGAGCGATTGCGCGTTCGCCTCTTTCATCGCAGCACCCGCAGCGTCACGCTGACCCCGGAAGGCACGCTGTTTCTCGAACGCTGCCGGCGGATCTTCTGCGAGATCGAAGCGGCGGAGGCCGAGCTGGTGCAAAGCCAGGAGGCGCCGCGCGGCAAACTGCGCGTCAGCCTGCCGATGGCCGGCATGTTGCTGATGCCGACGCTGACGGCTTTCATGCACGCCTATCCGGAGGTCGAGATCGATCTCGATTTCTCCGACCGCATGGTCGACGTCATCGAGGAAGGCTTCGATGCGGTGGTGCGGACCGGCGAGATCGGCGATTCCCGGCTGATGACGCGTCAGCTCGGCACGTTCCACCCCTATCTGGTCGCTTCACCCGGCTATTTCGAGAAACATGGCGTGCCGGAGACGCCTACAGATCTTGAACGCCACCACTGCCTGCATCACCGATTTCCCTCGACAGGCAAACTCGAGCCCTGGCCGCTGGTGCAGGATGGCGTTGCACTCACTGTCGGCCTGCGGGTAACAGCCGTCTCCAACGCGCTGGAGCCGCTGATCCATATGGCCGAGGAGGGGCTCGGCATCGCTTGTCTTCCGGACTTCACGGTCAGGCGGCAGATGCGCGAGGGGACACTTGTACCGATACTCAAAAACCAGCTGCGCCGCTGCGGCACCTACCGAATCCTCTGGCCCTCGAGCCGGCACCTCTCGCCGAAACTGCGCGTCTTCGTCGATTTCATGGCTGCCAATCTCTTCCCGGCAAATGGCGGCTCGTCGAGCCCGCTTTAACGGGAAACCGGGCCTACGATTTCGCCAGCACCCGGCGTGCGGTCTTGCCCGGCCGGTCCTTGTCAAAAATCGCCCGGATCGCCTGTTTCGTGCCGTCATCCATCAGCACGACCATGTCCAGATAGAGTTGCCCGTCGACGATGACGAAGCGGACGTCGAACGGCTTGCCGCCATAGTGGCCGCTGGCATTCTCACTCCAGCGGCCGATGCCGGTCGCGGTAGCAGAACGCGTCTTCAGGTCCGCATGGGCAAAGGCAAACCATCCATTGTTGGACGACACTTTCAGGATGGGGCCGTGCTGTTTGATCGCAAGCCAGCAGGTTTCGCAGGCGCCGGCATTCGACACCATCTGTCGCCACTGTCCCGGAAAATCCTCGGTCTCGGCGTTGACGGCAAACGGCCACAGGACAATGACGACGGCGACCAACGCGCCGACCAAACGACGAAGCATGCCAGCAAGTGGCGAAATTCTCATATGCAGCAACCCCATCGACATCCAGGCGGAGGCTAGACTTCGCCTCGACGCCAGTGCACATTGCCTGCGCCGCATTGCGGCAACGTTGCATCGGCTCATGTCGCTTGCCGCTTGCCCAGCACTCCCTTTAACGGCGCGCATTCCCCCCGAATTCCCGAAAGTGTTTACTCCTGGGTTGCACTTGCGGCATTCTGTCTCGGCACCAAAGATGCCCTTTCCCTGTCGAAAGACCGGGGATCCCTGTTGGAGGACGGGGAAGCAGACTGGTCGACGTTGGGAGGAGTAACCATGAGCGACGCATCCAGCATACATCCGGTGGACGAGAAGCTGCCTGTCGGCAAGCTTGCGACCCTCGGGATCCAGCATGTTCTTGTCATGTATGGCGGCGCCGTCGCGGTTCCACTGATTGTCGGACGGGCCTTGCAGCTCAGCCCTCAAGATGTCGCTTTCCTGATTTCGGCCGATCTTTTCGTCTGCGGCCTCGTTACCATCATCCAGTCGCTCGGCATCACCCGCAGCGTCGGCATCCGCCTTCCTGTCATGATGGGCGTTACCTTCGCATCCGTCGGCCCGATGGTATCGATGGCGACCATGACGCCGGGGCATGAGGGCGCCCGGTTGATCTTCGGCGCCATCATCGGCGCAGGTCTCGTCGCGTTGCTGCTCGCCCCGATCATGGGACGGTTGCTGCGGTTCTTCCCGCCGATCGTCACCGGTACCATCATTCTGGTGATCGGCGTGACCTTGATGCGCGTGGGGGTCAACTGGATCTTCGGCAATCCCTTCGGACCGACAGCGCCGAAGCTGGTCGATCCGACCCACGCCGAATGGCTGGCAGAACTCAAGAAGCTCGCCACTACGGGCGGCGCGGCCGTGCCCGACGGCGTTGTGCTCGGTGCAACGGTTCCAAACCCCATCTATGCCGAGCCGAGCCATGTCGGGCTTGCCGCCTTCGTGCTGATCTCCATCCTCGTCGTCGCGCGCTATGGCCGCGGGCTGATCAGCAACATCGCAGTGCTCACCGGCATCGTCATCGGCTGCGTCTTTGCCGCCGGCCTCGGCATGATGCATTTCGACCGGGTGGCGGATGCCGGCTGGTTTGCCGTCGTCACGCCGTTGCGTTTCGGCATGCCGATCTTCGACCCGGTGCTGATTGCCACCATGTCGCTGGTGATGATCGTGGTGATGATCGAATCGACGGGCATGTTCCTGGCGCTCGGCGAGATCACCAACAAGGAGGTGTCGCAGCAACAGCTGACCGCCGGCCTTCGCGTCGACGGCATCGGCACGATGATCGGCGGCCTGTTCAACACCTTCCCCTACACCAGCTTCTCGCAGAACGTCGGTCTTGTCGGCGTCACCGGCGTGAAGAGCCGCTATGTCTGCGTCATGGGCGGCGCGATCATGATCGTGCTCGGACTGATCCCGAAAATGGGTGCCTTGGTCGAGGCAGTGCCAACCTTCGTGCTCGGCGGCGCCGGGCTTGTCATGTTCGGCATGGTGGCCGCCACCGGCGTGCGCATCCTGTCGACCGTCGACTTCAAGTCGTCGCGCAACAACCTGTTCGTCGTTGCCGTCTCGGTCGGCTTCGGTCTGATCCCGCTGATTGCGCCGAACTTCCTGATGTGGATGCCGCATGCGATCCACCCGATCATCGAATCGGGCATCGTGCTCGCCTCGATCTCGGCGGTCGTGCTCAACGCTTTCTTCAACGGCCTGAGCGCCGAACGTTCGGCCTCGATCAGCGCGGCAAGGCTTGCCGACAGCCACTGAGCCGGCTCAACAGCATCAAGCCCCGGCCCTCGAAAGGTGGCCGGGGCTTTGCCGTTCGGGCATCCATGACGCCCCGACACTTCGATCGCGAGCGAAGCATCGGCAGGCTTCGGCGCGCTAGAAAGTGGGCAACGAAAAAAGCCCCGAAGGATTAGCCACGATGGCCAAGACCAACCTCACGCTCGAGCTTCTGCTGCTCGCTTTGCTCGCAACCCTCTGGGGCGCGTCCTATACCTTCATCAAGATCGGCGTCGAAACCATTCCGCCGGTGACGCTGATCGCCGCACGCACGTTGATCGCCGGCACCATCCTGCTCGCCGTCCTTCGCTTTCGCGGCATCAAGCTGCCGCGCGACCCGGCCACTTGGAGGCGTTTCCTGTTCCAGGCCTGCCTCAACAGCGTTTTCCCCTTCACCATGATCGCCTGGGCGGAACAGACGATCGACGCCGGCGTCGCCTCGATCCTCAATGCCGCCACCCCGATCTTCGCCTTCCTGCTGACGGCGCTGATCACCCGCCACGAAGCGGCATCGGCAAGAAAGCTGGTGGGCGTCGTCGCGGGGATGGCCGGCATCAGCCTGATCATCGGCGTCGAGGCGTTCGGCGGTCTTGGCGACCAGTTGTTGCCGCAGCTTGCCGTGGTGTTCGCGACCGTCTGCTATGCCGGCGCCGCCATCTTCGGCAAGAATTTTGGGGGTCTCGACCCGATGGTTCCGGCCGCAGGCTCGCTTCTCGCCGGCGCCGTGCTCCTCATCCCCGCAAGCCTGGTGATCGACCAGCCGTGGACGCTCGCCCCTTCCGCCCAGTCGGTGATCGCGCTCGTCTGCCTTTCCGTGTTCTCGACGGCGCTGGCCTTCGCCATCTACTTCCGGCTGATCCAGACGCTCGGCTCGGTTGGCGCCACGGCCCAGGCATACCTGCGTGTACCGGTCGGCGTCGGCATCGGGGTTCTCTTCCTCGGCGAAAGACTGTCGGACACGATCTGGATCGGCCTTGCCTGCGTCGTCATCGGCGTCGCCGCCATGACCATTCCGGCACGCCGGACCGGATCCGCGCTTGCCGACCGCGGCTAGCCTCAAGACAACGAAAAAAGGCGCAGCGATTGCCCCGCTGCGCCTTTCGTCAGTCACGGCGTGATGTCGATCAGTCCTTGCGCTTGCGGCAATAAAGCTCGAGCCGGTGGCGAACCAGGTCGTAGCCGAGTTCGGCGGCGATTTCCGCCTGCAGCTGCTCGATCTTGTCGGAGCGAAACTCGATCACGGCCCCGGTATCGATGTCGATCAGGTGGTCATGATGCGGCGCATCGGCCGTCTCGAAACGGGCGGTTGCGCTTTCAAAGGCGTGGCGCTGCACGACGCCCTGTTGCTCCAGCGCCGACAGCGTCCGGTAGACGGTCGACAGAGAAACGGTGGCATCCAGTTCCTTGGCGCGGCGGTGCAATTCGCTCGCATCCGGGTGATCTTCGGCGGTCGCGAGTATCTTCAGGATTGCCGCACGCTGCCGCGTCACGCGCACGCCGCCGTCCCGAAGCACGCCTTCCAGCTCTTCAACGCGATTCTTGTTCTGTTTCATGGCGCTACACTAGCCAAGGCCGGCAAGTTTGAAAATAGCCAGTTGCGAATGCTTCTCATTTGCATTGACTTATGCAAATCATTCCCCTACTCCTGTGCATGACAACATCGGGGAGTATGGAATGATCGATCAGACGAGACGCGCGATCCTGGTTGCAGCAACCGCATTGGCAGCCTTCGCGCTCGTTCCGGGCACCGCTCTGGCGCAGGAAAAGTTCAAGGCCGTTACGACGTTCACGGTGATTGCCGACATGGCCAAGAACGTCGCGGGCGACGCGGCAATCGTCGAATCGATCACCAAGCCCGGTGCCGAGATCCACAATTACCAGCCGACCCCGCGCGACATCCTCAAGGCGCACGATGCCAAGCTGATCCTCTGGAACGGCCTCAACCTCGAACTCTGGTTCGAAAAGTTCTTCCAGAATTTCGATGAGGTGCCGGGCGTCGTCGTGTCCGACGGCGTCGAGCCGATGGGCATCGCCGAGGGGCCCTATAGCGGCAAGCCGAACCCGCATGCCTGGATGTCGCCTTCGGCAGCACTGATCTATGTCGACAACATCCGCGACGCTTTCGTCAAATACGATCCCGGTAATGCCGAGACCTACAAGGCCAATGCCGAAGCCTACAAGCAGAAGATCGAGGCGGCGATCGCCCCGATCCGCGCCGAGATCGGCAAGATCCCGGAAGACAAGCGCTGGCTGGTGTCGAGCGAAGGCGCCTTCAGCTACCTCACCCGCGACTTCGGCATGAAAGAGCTTTACCTCTGGCCGATCAATGCCGACCAGCAAGGCACGCCGCAGCAGGTCCGCAAGGTCATCGACGCGGTCCGCGCCCACAACATCCCCGTCGTCTTCTCCGAAAGCACGATTTCGCCCGACCCGGCCCAGCAGGTGGCGCGGGAAACCGGCGCAAAATACGGCGGCGTGCTCTATGTTGATTCCCTGAGCGAAGCGGACGGTCCGGTGCCGACCTATATCGACCTCCTGCGCGTCACGTCCGAAACCATCGCGAAAGGCCTTTCGCAATGAACCTTCAGGTGAAGACCGGTGCCCGCCCCACTGCCGGCACCGGAGATATTGGCAGCGGCATCCGCGTAACCGGCGCGACGGTGACCTATCGCAACGGCCACCGGGCGCTGCGCGATGCCTCCTTCGAGATCCCGACCGGCACGATCACCGCCCTTGTCGGCGTCAACGGCAGCGGCAAATCGACCCTCTTCAAGGCGATCATGGGCTTTGCCCGGCTGGCCAAGGGCGAAATCTCAATCCTCGGACTTACCGTCCAGGAGGCGCTGAAGAAGAACCTCGTCGCCTATGTGCCGCAGGCAGAAGAGGTCGACTGGAACTTTCCGGTTCTGGTCGAGGACGTGGTGATGATGGGCCGCTACGGCCACATGAACATGCTGCGCATCCCGAAGAAGGCCGACCATGAGGCCGTCGCAGCGGCCCTTGCCCGCGTCGGCATGAGCGACTTCCGCAAGCGCCAGATCGGCGAACTCTCCGGCGGCCAGAAGAAGCGCGTGTTCCTGGCGCGCGCGCTTGCCCAGGACGGTCGCGTCATCCTGCTCGACGAGCCCTTTACCGGCGTCGACGTCAAGACCGAGGACGCCATCATCCGCCTGCTGATCGGCCTGCGCGACGAGGGCCGCGTCATGCTGGTCTCGACCCACAATCTCGGCAGCGTGCCGGAATTCTGCGACCGCACGGTTCTCCTGAAGAACACCGTTCTGGCCTATGGTCCGACGGAAACGACCTTCACCCGCGAAAACCTCGAACTCGCCTTCGGTGGTGTGCTCAGGCATTTCGTGCTCGGCGGCGACAGCCTGCATGACGACGCCGATCCACGGCAACTCTCCGTCATCACCGACGACGAGCGGCCGCTGGTGATGTACGGCGCCAAGGGCCAGATGGTGTCGCAGCCAGCCAAACCGGAGAGCGACCCGGAGGCAGCAGGCAAATGATCGCCACGCTCTTCGAGCCCTTCACCTATAATTACATGGTCAACGCCATGTGGGTCAGCGCCCTGGTGGGCGCCGTCTGCGCCTTCCTGTCGTCCTATCTGATGCTGAAGGGCTGGTCGCTGATCGGCGACGCACTCTCGCACTCGATCGTCCCAGGTGTGGCCGGCGCCTATATGCTCGGCCTGCCCTTCTCGCTCGGCGCCTTCTTTTCCGGCGGACTTGCGGCCGGCGCGATGCTGTTTCTCAACCAGCGCACTCGGCTGAAGGAAGACACCATCATCGGGCTGATCTTCACCTCGTTCTTCGGCCTCGGCCTGTTCATGGTCTCGCTGTCACCGACGTCGGTCAACATCCAGACGATCGTTCTTGGCAACATCCTCGCCATCACCCCGGCCGACACCCTGCAGCTGGCGCTGATCGGCATCATTTCGCTGGTCATCCTGACGGCGAAGTGGAAGGACCTGATGGTCACCTTCTTCGACGAGAGCCACGCGCGCTCGATCGGCATACCCACGACTTTCCTCAAGGTGCTGTTCTTCACCCTGCTTTCGGCCTGCACCGTTGCCGCACTCCAGACGGTCGGGGCCTTCCTCGTCATCGCCATGGTGGTGACACCGGGTGCCACGGCCTATTTGCTCACCGACCGGTTTCCGCGGTTGATCGTCAT
The DNA here is from genome assembly GCF_002002725.1 of Sinorhizobium sp. A49. Classification (GTDB taxonomy): domain Bacteria; phylum Pseudomonadota; class Alphaproteobacteria; order Rhizobiales; family Rhizobiaceae; genus Ensifer. The sequence continues at coordinate 114,027 of NZ_MUNW01000052.1, forward strand.
CAGCGTCGCGATCGGCGCGCTCACCAGCTTCTTCGGCGCCTATTTCAGCTACTTCCTCGATGGGGCCACAGGCGGCATCATCATCGTGCTGCAGACGCTGATCTTCTTCGCCGCGTTCATCTTCGCTCCTAAGCACGGACTGCTGGCCGCCCGCAGGCGCAGCGCCGAAGCCCTGGAGGTCACGCCATGATTTCGCTCGACCTTCTACTTGCCGTCTTCGAATTCGAGTTCATGCGCAACGCGCTGCTGATCTCGGTGCTGGTGGCGATCCCGACGGCCCTGCTCTCCTGCTTCCTCGTGCTCAAGGGCTGGTCGCTGATGGGCGACGCCATCTCGCATGCGGTCTTCCCCGGCGTCGTCATTTCCTACATCGTCGGCCTGCCGCTTGCGGTCGGCGCCTTTGCCGCCGGCATGTCCTGTGCGTTGCTTACCGGCTACCTCAAGGAAAACAGCCGCATCAAGCAGGACACGGTCATGGGCGTGGTGTTCTCCGGCATGTTCGGCTTCGGCCTGGTGCTCTACACCAAGATCCAGAGCGACGTGCATCTCGACCATATCCTCTTCGGCGACATGCTCGGCATCGGCTGGCCCGACATCATCGAGACCGGCCTGATCGCGCTGGTGGCGACCGTCATCCTGGCGGTGAAATGGCGGGACTTCCTGCTGCACGCCTTCGACCCCGCACAGGCCAAGGCCGTCGGCCTGCGCGTCAACTGGCTGCATTACGGGCTGCTGGCGATCCTGTCGCTGACGATCGTCGGCGCGCTGAAGGCCGTCGGCCTGATCCTCGCCATCGCCATGCTGATCGCCCCCGGGGCCATCGCGTTCCTGATCACCCGCACCATGGGCAGCATGCTGATCGTCGCCGTGCTGGTGGCAACCGTCGCCTCGTTCTCCGGCGTCTATCTCTCGTTCTTCATCGACAGCGCCCCGGCACCGACCATCGTGCTGCTGATGACCGTGATCTTCCTAGCCGCTTTTCTCTGGTCATCCTTCCGGGCGGCCCGCATCGAGGCGCAGCGGACGACGATCGAATGACTTAGGGCCTCCCTTCCGCGGGAAGGGAGGCCCTATACTGTCATCTCAGTGGCTCGGGTGCAGCGCGTCGTTGAGATACATGCAGGTTAGCATGGTGAAGATGTAGGCCTGGATGACCGACATCAGCAGTTCCAGACCCGTCAACGCCACCGTCATCATCAGCGGCATGACAGCGCCGAGCATGCCAAGCGCGCCGAAGCCGCTGAGGCTGACGACGAAGCCCGCAAACACCTTCAAGGTGATGTGGCCGGCGAGCATGACGGCGAAAAGACGAACCGAGTGGCTGACCGGACGCGAGAGGTAGGAAACGACCTCGATCGGGATGATGATCGGCGCCAGAACCAGCGGTACGCCCGACGGCATGAACAGCCGGAGAAAGCCAAAGCCGTGCTTGATCAGGCCGTAGAGCGTCACGGTCAGGAACACGAGCAGCGCCAGCGCAAAGGTCACTGAGATATGGCTCGTCACCGTGAAGGCATAGGGAAACATGCCGATCAGGTTGGCGACCAGGATGAACATGAACAGCGAAAACACCAGCGGGAAGAAGCGCATGCCGTGCTCGCCGGCATTTTCACGCAAGGTCTTCGACGCGAATTCATAGAGAATCTCGGCCGCCGACTGCGCCCGGTTCGGCACCAGGCCGCGCCTGCGCGTCGAAAGCATCAGGAAAAGACTGGCAATCGCCACCGTCACGACCATGAAGGCGGCCGAGTTGGTAAAGCTGATGTCGTGTCCGCCGACCTCGGCGATGTGGAAGAGCGACTTGATCTCGAATTGTTCGATGGGTCCGGCCATCATGAACCTCGTGCGTTGGCAACGGAGCAACCACGGCGCGCCGGCGGCGGCCGCGGGCGCATCAATCTGTTTGGGAAGCGGGCGAAAGCCGATCTTTCGACGGGACACGATTGCGCCCGAAGCAAAGGTTCAGCTCGTTTAGGTAGGAAAAGCGCACGCGGGCGTGCCGCAGGCCAGGATGCTGCATGATGCGATCGACTCCATTATCTCAAACCGAGATAGTGGGGCCGTCCCCAGGCGAAGCATCGACGCGGGTCGTCCCGCGTGCGCCTGACCTAGAGGCAATTTCCGGCAAGGTCAAGCCGAACAAACCCTGAGATAGAGCGGGATCGAATGGTTCGGTCGACCGAGGCTCAGCCAAATTCCCGGTGGTCGGCCAGCACCTCTTCGATCACGCGCCGGCTTTTTTCCGCCTCGGCTGAATTCGTGCCGGGAAGACCGGCATAGACGATCAACGCCTTCCACAAAGTCCAGCCGCGACCGCGCGCCCAGGTGCCGGCATCGAGCGCGACGCCGGCGCGAAACGCCTCTCGGCTCGTCCCATGAAAAAGCGTCCAGGCGATGGCGAGATCGCAGGCGGGATCGCCAATGCCCGACGTGCCGAAATCGATCACGGCGCTCAACCGGCCGTCTTCCACCAGCAAATTGCCCCAGTTGATATCGCCATGGAACCAGACAGGCGCGTCCGTCCAGCGTGCCGAAAGTGCTGCCTCCCAGACATCACGCGCAGCATCCGTGTCGATCCGCCCCTGGAGTGCTGCGAGCGCACGGCGGGTCTCCGCGTCGTAGTGGGCGGGCGCACCGCCGCGAAAGAAATTGTGCGCACCCGGCAGCGGCCCGCCGCTCGCATCCACCTGCCGCAAGGCGACGAGAAAACGGGCAAGGTCCTGCGCAAAGACAGTAAGGTCGCCGATTCGACCATCGGTTGCCGCCTCGCCCGGCAGCCAGCGATAGACCGACCATGGCCATGGATAGCCCTCGCCGGGCACGCCTTTTGCCAAGGGCGCCGGGATCGGCAGCGGCAGATGCGGCGCCAGCCTCGGCAGCCAGAACTGCTCCTTTTCCACCTGCAGCGCATAGGATGCGGCACTCGGCAGGCGCACGGTCATGTCCCGCCCGAGGTGAAAGGTCCGGTTGTCCCAGCCGCCCGGCATCAACGGCCTGACGTCGAGCCCCGCCCATTGCGGGAACTGCGCGGCGATCAGGCGCCGGACGAGAGCCGCATCAATGGTGGAAACGATCGTCGATTGGTCGGACATAGTGGAACAAACGCCTCGCGCCAGAACTCGGACGCCTGTTTTAGCCGAGCGTCGTCTGTTCGCAACGTTTGCGCTCGGGGCAGCAATCCGAGCTATCCGATGCGTGTCGCCTTCAGCCTGTCTTCATCGAGCACGACACCGAGCCCCGGCGCGTCGCCAAGCTCTAGCCAGCCGCCGGCGTGCCTGAGCGGCGCCGTCATCGGGAAATCGCGGCGCATCTCGCTCCATTCGGGATTGTCGTAGGGATATTCCAGCCACGGCGCGTCGCCGACACCGGCCGTCAGGTGGGCATTGGCAAGCACGCCGATGCCGTTGGTCCAGGAATGCGGCGTCATCATCACGCCCGCCTCGCGCGCCTGGAAGGCGAGACGCCGGCAACCGGTGATGCCGCCGACCAGCGCCACGTCGGGCTGGATCACGTCGAAGGCACGGTCCTCGATGATATCTCGAAACTCGTAGAGCTCGCGGGTCATTTCGCCGCCGGCGATGCGCAGCGACGTCGCGTCCGACAGCCGTCGCATGCCCTTGCGATCCGAGCGGTGCAGCGGCTCCTCCATCCAGTAGATGCCGAGCCGCTCCAGTTCGCGCGCCACTGTCAGCGCATCCTTGAAGGTCCAGGAGAGCGTCGTGTCCCAGGGCATGCGCCAACCCTGGTTGCAGTCGACCATCAGGTCCAGCCGGTCGCCGACGCGGGCGCGGATCGCCTCCAGCGCCCGCACATCGTCACGCCAGGTGCCGCGGCCGCCGGCCGACGACGAGAAGCGTACTTTCATTGCCGGAAAGCCTTCATCGACATAACTTTCCGCCTGCGCCGCCATGGCGCCGGGGTCGCGCAACACACCCGAGGAGGCATAAAGGCGGACACGATCCGACCGGCCGCCGAGCAGCCGCCAGACCGGCTCGCCGGTGATCTTGCCGGAGAGGTCCCACAGCGCCAAGTCCATCGGCCAGCAGCGGCCATAATGGAAGTTGATGTGCGAGAGCACCTCGTAATGGCGCTCGAGCTGGCGTGGATCCTCACCGATGAACAGGTCCTCGTGCCCCTCGAAACCCTTCATCAGGTCTCCGGAGCCGATACCCTCCCGGCCCACGTCGTCCCTGACGCGCACGATGGTGGCGTCGAACTGACGGCGCGGCCGGCCGTCCCAGCTCGCCTTGAACGGCGGGTCGAGCGGCAGGCGATGGTGGCTGATCTCGATGGAAACGATCTTGCTCATGGTCCCTCCCCCAAAGGCTCAGCCGAACTGCTGCCAGATGGTCTTGTAGTCGCAATACTTGTCGATCGCATGCACCGAGCGGTCGCGGCCGAAGCCGGACTGCTTGAAGCCGCCGAAGGGCGTGGCGAAGTTCGACATGTCGTAGGTGTTGATCCAGACCGTGCCGGCATGGATCGCCTCGGAAAACCGGTGCGCCCGGTCCATGTCTTTCGTGAAGACGGCGCCGGCCAGCCCGTAGATCGTATCGTTGGCGATCCGCAACGCCTCCTCCTCCGTATCGAAGGCGATGGCGGCCAACACCGGGCCGAAGATTTCCTGGCGCGCCAGGCTCATGTCGTTGGTCATGTCGACGAACACGCCGGGTGAAACGTAAAAGCCGCCGGTCTCGGTCATCACCCGCTCGGCCCCGAAGGCGCGGCGCGCGCCTTCCTTCTCGCCGGCCGCGATCAGCGCCAGCACCTTGTCCATATGCGCTTCTTCGATCAGCGCTCCGATCTGGGTTGCCGGCTCGAGCGGGTGCCCGAGCGCGATGTCGCTCTTCGTCACCGCCTCGATCTTTGCAATCAGTACATCCCGGACCGAGCGCTGCACGATCAACCGGGTCGAGGCATGGCAGGTCTCGCCGGAATTGTAGAAGCAGCCCCAGGCAACAGCCGAAGCCGCGGCATCAAGATCGGCATCCTCGAAGACAACCAGCGGCGACTTGCCGCCAAGCTCCAGCGCCACCCGCTTGACGTTCGATTGCGCCGCATAGCCCATGATCAGCTTCCCGACCTCGGTCGAGCCGGTAAAGGCGATCATGTCGACATCCATATGCAGCGCCAGCGGTTTTCCGGTCTCCTCGCCGTAGCCGGTCACGACGTTGAAGACACCGGCTGGTAAGCCAGCTTCGACGGCAAGGCTTGCAAGGCGAATGGCGGTCAGCGAGGATTGCTCGGCCGGTTTCAGCACCACGGAATTGCCGGCCGCAATTGCCGGCCCGAGCTTCCAGGCATCGATGATCATCGGGTAGTTCCAGGGCGTGATCACGCCGATGACGCCGAGCGGCACCTTGCGCACCAGCGCCCGGGCATTCGGCCCGGTCGGTGCGATCTCGTCATAGAGCTTGTCGATCATCTCGCCATAGAACTGGATGCCGTCAGCGCAGAGCCGGACGTCGACATTGAGCGACGCCATGATCGGCTTGCCGACATCAAGCGTCTCCAGCATGGCGAGCTCCTCGCCATGGGTGCGGATGAGATCGGCCCATTTGAGCATGATCTTCTTTTTTTCGAGCGGCTCTTTCTTACGCCAGACGCCGCTTTCGAACGCGGTCCGCGCGCTCTTGACCGCCGCATCGATATCGGCGGCACGACCGCGCGAGACTGTAGGGCCCGGCTTACCGTCCATCGGCCGGGGGCGGGTGAACGTTTCGCCGGTGGCCGCGGCGCGATGCTCCCCGTCGATGAAATGTCGACCCTCCGGTTCTAACGCCGTCAGCACCTCTTCCCAATAGTCTCGCGTATAGGCCTTGCTCATCTCGTGTCGCCCTTCGCTCACAATGTCTTTGGCAGAGCCATGATGCTGGCTGCACAACGGTCGATATCGGCATCGTCGATCGGGCGGATCGTCGAGCGCCGCATCGGCTGGTTTTCTGGCGCCCTCATTTCCGCCGCCAGATCCGCGGAGCCAAACGCCCCGAACGCCGCAGGAAGTGCCCTGACAAGGCCACAGCGATCCATCAGGCGCGAAACGAAGTCCGGCAGGCCGCTGGCACGTCGCAAGCCACACGCTCTCGCAGCGGCGTTGAGGTCCGCCGTATCGGCATCGACGAGCCAGCCGAGCGTCGCCTCGAAACCGAGCGCGGTGGCAAGCCCGTGATGGACCGGCGCCAGTCCCGCGAGCGCATGGCTGATATTGTGGGCGACGGCCGTGCCGCAATTGTCGATGGCGATGCCGGCATAGCAGGAGCCGAGCAACACATCGGCGCGGGCTTGCAGATTGCCGGGATCGCGGACCGCCGTTTCCAGCGACGCCGTCAACAGGCGCAAGGCCTCATGCGCGTAGAACTGCGCGCCGCGATGGGTGTTGCGGTTGGTCGCCGCCTCGAAGGCGTGAATGAAGGCATCGAGGCCGCACCAGGCGGTCAGATGCGCCGGCAACGTCGTCGTCAGGATAGGATCGAGCAACACCAGATCAGCCTTGGTTTCCGCCCCCCAGATCCAGAGCTTCTTGCCCTCGGGCCCGGCAAAGATGTTGGTCGCCGACGTCTCGGAACCGGTTCCCGCCGTCGTCGGCATCATGATTTTCTTCAAGGGTGTCTTCGGCAGCGGATTGGCGGCAAGCGCATAGTGCATCGGGTCCGCGCCGGAGGCCGCACAGCAGGCGGCGATCTTGGCAATATCCAGCGCCGAACCGCCACCGACGCCGATCACGAGATCCGAACCCGTGGCCGCAACGCTCGCTGCACGGACATGCGCCAGCTTGGGCTCGCCGGCAAACTCGGAAAAGACACGCGCGGTGACGCCCTCTTGGGCGAGGTTGTCGGCGATCCGGCCTGCGAGACCGGTCTGGGCGAGAAAGCCGTCGATGACGAGGGTCGCGGTGGCGGCTCCCTGTGCTTTCGCGGCAGCACCAATGGTCGTATGGATATTGTCTGCCAGCCGGATTTCGGGAATGAAGGAAGTGGAAAAGGCCAAAATCGTCTTCCTGTCGCCGCGGGATGATCGCTTTACCCTGCATCACAATCTGATATTTTCAAATCCACGCAATTTTCGGCCTTTTTGATAACCTGAGATCATGGAACACCGGCTGCTCGACCGCATACCGCTGGAGGCTTTTCGCGTTTTCGACGCGGCCAGCCGGCATATGAATTTTTCCCGTGCCGGTCGCGAGCTCAACATCACCCAGGCCGCCGTCAGCCGGCGCATCAAGACCCTCGAAGATCACCTCGGCAGCCCGCTTTTCAGCCGCCGCGGCAAGAACCTGGAATTGACGCCGCAGGGCGAGCGGCTGTTTCAGCGCGTGCGGGCCTCGCTCGATTATCTCGAGGAAAGCCTGGAGCCTTTCCGTGGCGCGACCGGTCAGGCGATCTCGATTGCCGCAAGCGGCTCGGTCTCCCACCTCTGGCTCGGCACGAGGCTGCGCGAGTTCGGCAAGGAGAACCCTGGGATTTCCATCCGGCTGTTGACCTCCGACAGCCCCTCGGAGCTGGCATCTGAAAACAACGATCTCGTCATCCTCTATTCCACCGGCGATCATCCGCGCTGGCACCTGACGCCGCTGATGGCGGAGGAACTGGCGCCGGTCGCATCACCGGACTATCTCGCCTCGCGCGGGCTCGATGCGGAAACGCTAACGCCGCAGGCGTTCGCAGCGCTCGATCTCATCGACTACGACCGCTTCAACGCCAACTGGATCTCCTTCCAACAATGGTTCGAGCGCACCGGTGCCGCCCCGCGAGGCTCCAGGCTGCGGCCCCGATATACGTTTTCGACCTATGTCATGGCCGTCGATGCCGCCCTTCGCGGCGACGGCGTCGCACTCGGGAGCCTCGGACTGCTGCGCGAACACATCGACGACGGCAGGCTCGTGGTGCTCGGCAGCAAGACGCTTGCCACCGGCTATGGCTATTATCTCGGCCTACCCCGCAACCGCCCATCGAGGGACGAGGTGCTGCGCCTGCACGCCGCACTCGGAAAGTCGACATGAGCAGCGGACGGATCGGGACGACAACACCGCCGAAACAGCCGAGCCGTACTGGCCTGGTCTTCTTTGTCGTTGCCTTTGCTGTGATCGTCACGGCGATCGTGGCGACCGTTCTGCTCGCCAACGAACAGCGAAACCTGAAACAATTGCTCAGGGCACTCGATCTTCCAACCACGTTTCTCGATAAGGAAAAGCCCCCGGAGCCGCCCGCGCAGGTCAAGCGACAGCCGCCGCGCATCGCCCTGCCGGTCTGGACGTTCCAGGATCTCCACACGCCGGAGCAGCAGTTCCTGCGAGTGCTGCGCAGCGATCCGCGCGCGCTCTGCGACGAACTGCGCGAGGCAGGGTTCCGCGAACTCGAATGGAAATCGAGCGCCGGCGAACGCGGCCAATGGGAATGTTCCTCGCTCGTGTCCTTCCCACGCCCCGGCGTCGACAAGACCTCGTCGATCTTCATTTTCATCAAGGGCAGCGGCGAGGAAGAGATCACCTCGTTTCGCGTCAAGCTCAACATCGAGCGTCCGGAGGATGCACAGGTGGTGACGACCAGCGCCGCGCATGCCGCCTCGGTCTTCCTCGATCATGTGCGC
>NZ_MUNW01000034.1 GCF_002002725.1 Sinorhizobium sp. A49
GAAGTTCGCCGTGCCGAATGCACCCGCTGTCGGCGTGCCGCTGATTGCCCCGGTCGATGCATTCAGGGTGACGCCCGCCGGCAGCGCGCCAGCGGTCACCGAATAGGAGATTGGGCCCGCGCCTCCGGTCGCCGAAATAGATGCGTCTGAATAGGCAACCCCAACCGTTCCTGCCGTAAGCGTTGTTCCGTCTGTCGGTATCAGCACCACCGGCGTCGCGGCCACCGTGATCGAATAGCTGGCCGAAGCCGAGCCCGCGGTTGCGCCTGTCGCCGTCACTGTGAAATTGGACGTGCCGAACCCGCCGGCCGTCGGCGTACCACTGATCGAACCGGTCGATGCATTCAGGGTGAGGCCTGCAGGAAGAGCACCCGATGTGACCGCGTAGCTGATCGTTCCGAGTCCGCCGCTCGCCGAGATTGACGCACCAGGATAGATCGCGCCAACCGTGCCGCCCACCAAGGCGCCGCTCGCCGGCGTCAGCACCACCGGTGGTGCTGCGATCGCGAGCGAGTAGCTCGCCGAAGCCGAGCCCGTTGTCGCGGCCGTCGCCATCACCGTGAAGTTCGCCGTGCCGAACCCACCCGCCGTCGGCGTCCCGCTGATCGCACCGGTCGATGTATTCATGGAAAGACCCGCCGGCAGCGAGCCCGACGTTATCGCATAAGTGATCGTCCCGACACCGCCGCTCGCCGAGATCGAGGTGTTAGAGTAGGACACCCCCACGGTACCGCCGGTCAAAGCGCCGCTCGCCGGCGTCAGCACCACCGGTGGAGCTGACACCGTTATCGAGTAGCTGGCCGAAGCCGAACCGGAAGTTGCAGCCGTCGCCGTCACAGTGAAATTCGCGGTTCCAATCGCGCCCACTGTGGGCGTGCCGGTGATCGCGCCAGTCGATCCATTGATGCCGAGGCCTGCCGGCAGTGCGCCGGCGGTGACCGCGTAGGTGATTGTACCAGACCCCCCGCTCGCCGAGATCGATGCGTTGGAATAGGAGGTTCCCACCACGCCGGCCGAAAGCGCCGTGCCGCTTGCCGGCGTCAGCGAAACCGGCGGGAAGGCATTGACGGTGACGGTAACGTTCTGCGTGATGAAGTGCACCCCGCCGGTCGAGATGGTGGTGCTGTCCTGGACCTTCAGGTTGAAGGTCGAACTGCCAACCGCCGATGGCGTGCCGGACAGGAGCCCGCTGGCCGAGAGCGTAAGCCCGGCGGGCAGGCTGCCGCTGTCGCGGGTATAGGTGTAGCCCGGGGTGCCTCCGCTTGCAGAGAACTGGACGCTATAGGCCGTACCGACACCGCCGTGCGGCGGAGTATCCGGTGTTACGTCGATGGCAGGCGGGGCGATGAGGACGCTGTAGGCTTTATCGAGCGTATTGGCCGTCGGCGTCGTCGAATCGACAACACGGACGGTAAAATTGTAGGGACCCGAGCCGGTCGGCGTGCCGGAGATGACACCGGAGGAGGAAAGGGAAAGGCCGGGCGGCAGATTGCTGCCGGCGACGAGCGAATAGGAATAGGGGCCGGTTCCGCCACTCGTGCTGAGTGCCTGGTTATAGGACGTGCCGATCACCGGCGTGGCAAGGCTCGAGGGCGTGACCGTCAGCGGGGAGGTCGACGGATTGATCGTAATGTTGAAGGTAATGGGAATGCTGAAGTCGTCCTGGACGACGAAAGTGTCCGACGTAGCTCCGTCGCCGTTATTGATATATGTGAGAAGATACACGTTCTGCGGCGTGCCGAATGTCAGACTGCCGTGGGACGGGGAGGTGTCAGCAGGACCTTCAAAGCCGAAAACGGCGCAGTTGAACGTCGCAGTGCCGCCTGACGTTATCGTGGCAGTCTGCGGCGAACTACAGGCCGCCTGAGCCGCTGAGATCGGCCACAGAGTCGCCAGGCAAGCGAACGCCAGCAAAGCAAGAACGTAGGCCACGCTCGTGCGATACCCGCGCACCAGGTTTGCCCAACCAAACGATTTCTGTGCCATTGTTTCGCCCTTGTGCGCACGGCACGTCACATGGACGGAAGTCCATCGTCACGATCAGTCCGTTTACCGCCTCGCCCACTGATTGACATGTATTTTTGAGTCACACAACCCAGCATCGTGCCACTTTGGCGAGAAACTCGTTCAAAAAGTTTGTCAAACCGGCCTTCCCAAAATGCTCGTTATAAGAGAGAGTGCGCCGCAGGATAAATCCAGAGTCGTCGAATTTTATCGGGATGGGGGCAACCATGAGCGAACCTTTTGTGGGGCAGATCATGATGAGCGGGTTCGGCTTTGCGCCGCGCGGTTTTGCACTGTGCAACGGCCAGATTTTGGGGATCAATCAGAACCAGGCCCTGTTCTCCTTGTTGGGGACGTACTACGGCGGCAACGGCTCGACCACCTTTGCCCTGCCGAATCTGCAGGGGCGAACGCCTGCGGCGGCCGGTCCGTCCGCCGACCCCAGCTGGAACCCGACACCCTATGACATCGGAGAGGTCGGTGGCATTGAAGCTGTGACGCTCACTCAGCAGCAGATTCCTGCCCACCAACATCAGGGCAACGGGACGACTGCGGAGGCCAATCAGCGCAACCCGACGAACACGCTTTACGGCACCACCTCCCTGCCGATCTATGCGCCATCAGGCGAAGCGCAGGTTGTGCTGGCGCCCCAGAGCGTCGCGGCGGCGGGCGGCGGACAGCCGCACTCCAATATGCAGCCATTCAACGTCATCAGTTTCTGCATTGCGCTACAGGGCGTCTACCCGCCCCGCAATTGAACCCAGCCGCCGGAGGATAACTAATGAGCAATCCCTATATCGGGGAAATTCGGATGTTCGGCTTTTCCCGCGTGCCGACCGGCTGGCAGGCCTGCGATGGTTCGCTGCTGTCAATCGCGGAATATGACACACTGTACATGCTGCTTGGCACCACCTATGGCGGCGACGGCCAGAATACGTTCGGCGTGCCCGACCTTCGCGGTCGCGTGCCCCTGCATCAGGGCACCGGGCAAGGCCTGAGCACGCGCTTACCCGGCCAACTTGGCGGCTCCGAAACCGTGACGCTTCTCGGGACCCAGCTGCCGCCGCACAACCATCCGATGTTTGCAACGACGACAGCAGCCAGCGCGACGGCGATCGGAACGAACGCCGAACTCGGCGCACTCTCGAGCAACACGATGTATGCCACTGATGTCACTGGCCTTAATGGGTTCAATACGTCCCCGAACTCGACCGGGCCGACCGGCCAAACCCAACCCCACGACAACATGATGCCGACGTTGACGGTGCAATTCTGCATCTCGCTTTACGGCGTCTTTCCGTCGCAAAGCTGATGCAGCCCCCCATTGCACGATAAGGGAATAGAAATGTCAGAGCCTTTCATTGGTGAAATCCAGCTATTCGGCTTCAATTTCGCGCCCCACAATTGGGCGCTTTGTAATGGCGCGACGCTCGCAATTCAGCAGAACACGGCTTTGTTCTCGTTGCTGGGCGTATCTTACGGCGGCAATGGCAGTACCACTTTCCAGCTGCCAAACTTTACCGGCCGTGCCGCCTTCAGTCAGGGCATGGCACCGGGCCTTTCGCAACGCACGATCGGCGAGGTTGTGGGCGGAAACAACGTCACGCTAAGCAATTCTGAAATGCCGGCGCATTCGCACGGGTTCACGATCTACAACCAGACCGACACGGCAAAACGGGCAAGCGCACCTTCTGCCGGAAACGCGTTGACCCTGCCCACAGAGAGCTCGGTCACCACAAAGGACGCTCAACCGAACGCGCAATTCGCGTCAAACATGATAGGCTTGGCGGGAAACAACCTGCCGCATGAAAACAGGCAGCCTTATCTTGCCGTGAACTTCTGCATCGCCCTCTACGGCAACTACCCGACGTTCGGGTGATGTCGCCACTCGACATTGCCGCGACAGGATTTCCGACACGCTGCAATCCACCCCGGTTGACAGTGGCAGATATGGGCTTACGCCATGCCACGTCTGATGACATGCCGTTTCTCCAGCGGCTTTACCGATCTTTTCGGATGGACGAGCTGGCGGGGGTGCGATGGCCGGTGGAGCAGAAGCACGCCTTTCTGGAGCAGCAGTTTATTTTTCAACACCGCCACTACATGGCGGCTTTCCCCGAGGCCGAATTCCTCATTATCGAACTCGACGGAATGCCGATCGGTCGCCTTTACCTGAATTTTGGCCGAGAAAAGTGGCTTATCGTCGATATCGGCCTGGCGCCGGAGTGGCGCAGCCAGGGCAGAGGAAGCTCTCTCCTGTCTGCCATTCAGCGTGAGATGACCAGATCAGACGTCCAGTCACTGATGCTGCATGTCGAGCACCACAATTTAGCAGCACAGGCGCTTTATCGCCGACTTGGCTTTCGTGATGTGGAGGGTGGCAGCTCGCATATCCGGATGGAATGGCCTTGCAGTATTGTCTCCAACGTGGCGCCGCGCTGACCCGCAATCAATTGAAGACAGCTTGGTAGACGATACCCTGCTTATCGCGGGCGACCGGCACGAGGAAAATTTCCAACGCGCCGAGTGACACATTCTTCACGCGATAGATCTGCTGCGGCAGGACTATTGCCGAATGACTGCGGAACAACAGGGAAAATGGAGCGCGCCTCATGCCAGGCATGATCTGCGGTCCTCCCGGAGTGGCTTCCGCCAAGGTCAGTGGCACGGTACTTTCGCCCAGAGACAGATCGAAGGCCTGACCAACGCAACCTGCAAAATTTTGAAGCGTCAGAAATTCCATTCGTTGTGCTCCCTGATGATTCCCTCTTAGGTCGATTGCCGTACTCTTACAGCATTACGGTTGAGCGCAAAAGACTTCGCGTATCACGCGCTCTTTCGCGTTTGTGCGAAACACCCAACGCTTTCAGAAGAATAGGTCGCGTGACTTGTTTGCGAAGTGCCGGATGCACTGACGGTCCGTGCCTTCGGCAAAGAGAGAACGGTCCCCGTTTCGGGGCGCGGGCCGGTGAACCTAATCGAGTTTCATGGTATGGTGTCGTCAAACCACAAGGAACAGCGTCAATGTACGCGCGAGTTGCGACGATTTCGGATCTTGACAAGATATTCGCCGCGCCCGCGCAAAGATGTATCGAGGACCTCGAGGGCGCTGGATCGAGCCTGGGAGACGCGGAGAAGAATTTTCGCACACGCCAGAAGATCGGCGACATCCGCGCTCTGTTCGTAAAAGACGATGAGGTTACCGGGCTGATCAGCTGGCAAAGGAGAGAGGTGCTCGGCAGCCTTCGAATCCGCGTCTACTTCATTGGCGCGGAAGATTTTTTTGCGCCTGAGGTTCCCTCCACGAGGTTCGGACGGAAATACATGAGGACACTACAGTGCGAGTTGGGAAACCTGCCGATGCTGTCAATGTGTTGGATCACGCATCCAAAGGTTGACCGCTGGTACCGGTTGATGGGCTATCGCTTGGCCGAAACATACGGCCGACAGAGAAACTTCGTGCTGGAGCCCAAACAGTAAAGCGCCAGGCTCTACCTTCGCGCACGTCGACCTAACTACAAGGAAATTTTTGGCCTGAGCACGGTTGCAGTCACGTCGTCCACGCCGCCTGAAAGAAATCAGGAACAACGCTGATCTCTCAACGAGGACCAGTCCTGCGGTCAGCCAACCAGCTCGCGGGATGGAAATTATCTCGGCTTCTAATTGCCCACATCAAGAGCTTAACGCCGTCGGCGATGTCTCCACATATGCTTGGCGCGCAGGGCTGCCACGGCGTCACCGCTCTGGCAATTCAATCCGCGATCGACTACATGTCCGTCATCCAAAACTATCGGAGATTTATCATGTTGTCGCAGCGTAAGCTTGCGAGCCAGTTCCAGCCGCGTTTCGTTCTTCAGCTTTGGAACGCGATGCTTCGGGTCCAGACCCGCGAAACAGCTTCCCTCTTCGGCCAGCGCAGCCGCTAAAGCGCTATTCCAGTCCTTGTCCGGCCTGTCTGATCTGTTGGCGCTGGATGAGGACTGACCGGCTCCTTGCTCATGCGGCCGGAAACAGGATGGCAACCTTAAGCCCCCGTCCACCTGCTCCGTCGCCAAGGCTCGTCCTTGCGCCATATAGAGCGGCGATTTCCTCGACGATCGGCAGGCCGAGCCCCGTTCCCGGCGCTTCGCTGGCGCCGCGCTGAAACCGTCTGAGCACGCTCTCGCGCAGTTCCGGCCTGATCCCCGGCCCGTTGTCTTCGACCTCCAGGCAGACGAAACCGTCCTTCTCGCTGACACGGGTGGTCACCTCCGCACCGCGCCCGGCATAAAGAAGCGCGTTGCCGATGAGATTCTTCAGCATCTCGCCCAATAGCAAGGGCTCGACGCGTACGAAGGCCTCACCCTCACCGTCGAACCCGAGATCGATGCCGGCGTCTCCGGCGGCCGGCACATGTTCGCCGGTGATGTCCCGCGTCAGCTCGACCAGATCTATTCGCTCAAGCTTGCGCGCCTCGTCCTTGCCGGCAGCATCGATCTTCGCCATCAGCAGCAGTTGCGCCAGAATGCGCTCGGCGTTCGCCACGGCTTCGTCGGCTTTCTTCACCGCTACTTTCGTATCCTCGATCGAGCCCGCCCGCAGCGCCAAGGCAAGCTGCGTGCGGATGATCGCGAGCGGCGTGCGCAATTGATGACTGGCATTGCCGGTGAAATTGCGCAGCGCATCGAGCGCCGACTGCAGCCGCCCCATGAACGAGTTGACCGTATCGACCAATCCTTGGACTTCGTTCGGCACCCGCTCGCCGATCGGATGCAGATCGTCGGGGCTGCGCTCGGCGATGGCGTCGCCCAGGCGATAGAGCGGCCTCAGCGAGAAGGTAACCGCGATCCAGACGATGACGGCGGCGCCGGCAATCATCAAACCGAGGCGCAAGGCCGAGCGAACGAGGATCGTCTGCGTCAGTTGCCGCCGCGCGATCGTCGTTTCGGCAACGGTCACGACGAAGGGAACCGAGTTGATGCCGGTCGAGGCGGAGCGGCGAAGGGCCGCGATGCGGATGGGCTCGCCGCGGAAGGACGAGTCGGCAAATGTCGTCGAACTGCCGGGCACCTCGTCCAGGGAAGGCAAGGTCTGGTAGCCAGTGATGAATTGCCCTGGTGGTCCGTCGACGCGGTAGAAAACCCGGTCCTGCGCTGCCGATGTCAGCATTTCCAGCGCGACATAGGGAATGTCGACCTCGAGCGATCCATCCTCGGCAACGACCACGCGCTCGGCGATCGCAAGCGCCGACCCGGCAAGAACGCGGTCCGACACGACATTGGCCGTCGTCACGGCTTCGCGATAGGTATCTGTGAGCGCGATAACGCCGATGACGGCGGTCGACAACAGCAACCAGCCAAGCAGCCTTCGGCGGAGGGAATAGACCGCCGCCCGCATCATTCGGGGCCAGCCGTCTTGTCAAGATAATAGCCGATACCACGTGCGGTCCTGACCGTCAGACCATGGGGCGCAAGCCGTTTCCTCAGGCGGCTGACATATTGCTCGATCGCGTTCGGGCTCAGGTCGTCGTCGAAACCGGTCAGAGACTGCATGATCGCCTCCTTGGCGACGACCTTGCCGGCCCGCATGAACAGGAGTTCGAGCAGACCGAGCTCCCGAGCCGGGATTTCGATCGGTATGCCGCCGGACGAAAAGCTGCGCGCATTGAGATCGAGCGACACATTGCCGTAGCTGACCGTCGATGCCCGCAACCCCGCCTGCCGGCGCAGCAGCACGCGCACGCGCGCTTCGAACTCGCCGATATCGAACGGCTTGATCATGTAATCGTCGGCGCCGAGATCGAGGCCCTTCACGCGCTCCTCCGGCGTGCCTCGTGCCGTCAGGATCAAGACGGCGGCGCTGTTCTGCCGGGCACGCATCGCCCTCAAGACATCGAGCCCGTCCATCTCTGGCAGGTTCAGGTCAAGGATCACCAGATCAAACGTCTCGGCGGCGGCAACCGCGTGAGCCGATGCGCCATCGCTGACGACATCGACGGCATAGCCGCTACCGCGCAGGATGGCCGACAGGCCCTCGGCCAGGACCTGATTGTCTTCAACAAGCAATATGCGCAATTGTCTTTACTCCCCGCTCAACTCTATCCGCCGTCGGCTTGCTTGTGAACGGTGGCGCGCTGAGGCATTGTGGATTTATGCGGTACTTGATTTCTTTTCTCTTTTTCGTTCTCTGTCCCCGGCTGCTTCTGGCCGCACCGGTCATTTTCCCGGCGCTCTCCGGCGCCTCAGATGCCCGGACGCTGGTCGTCTATTCCTCGCTCGACGAGCCACTCGCCAAACCCATGATCCTCGGCTTTCAACAAGCCAACCCGGATGTTGCCGTGCGCTATGAGGACATGCTGACGGGTGAGATCTACGACCGTATCGTCAAGGAAACCGACGCGGGACTGAAGACTGCGGACTTCGCCTTCTCGTCCGCAATGGATCTGCAAGTCAAGCTCAGCAACGACGGCTACGCCCAGCGCAGCGACATGCCGATGAGCGGTCGCTGGCCGGCCTGGGCAAACTGGCGCAACACGGCCTATGCGCTCACCTTCGAGCCGGCTGTCTTCGTCTACCACAAGCCGAGCTTTACCAGGGAAGCACCGCCTTCGACCCGCGCCGAATTCGTCGAATACCTGAAGCGCCAGGGCGCCGACGTGTTCGGTCGGATCGGCACCTATGACATCGAGCGTTCGGGCGTCGGCTTTCTCTTCATGTCGCGCGACCAGGAACAGTTCGGCGACATCTGGGATGTCATCCAGGCGATGGGAGCCGCCGGCGTCAAACTCTATTCGACCAGCCAGGCCATTCTGGAGCGTGTCGCCGACGGGCGGTTCGTGCTCGGCTACAACATCCTCGGCTCCTATGCTGCCGATTGGGCAAAACGGCACCCGGATGTCGGCATCGTGCTGCCCAAGGACTATACCGTCGTAATGTCGCGCATCGGTCTCGTGCCGCAGGCCTCCGCCTCCCCCGACCTCGGTCGCCGCTATCTGGAGTTCTTCATGTCCAAGGAAGGCCAGACGATCATGGCGCGGCAATTGCAGATCCCTGCCGTCAGCCCCGATGTCGCGGGTGAGAATACTGCCAACACCATGCAGGAAATGCTTGGCGCGCAATTGCGCCCCGTGCCCGTCAGCCCGGGTTTGATGGTCTATCTCGATCAGGTCAAGCGGTCGCGGCTCATTGCCCGCTGGAACGAGGTTCTGCGGCTTCACTAATTCCACGATCGACTGGGGGAACTCTGTCTCGTTGCTCCGTCCGCCCTCGGATCTCTCAAATGGGCCTGATGACCATGGGTAGTCTTGCGTTGGTCGCCGCCGTTCGAACAGGGGATCGCAGCCCGCCGGGAGAGATTGTGGCTAACAGTCGACGACGGCACCCCTGGACATTCGGTGCGGCTTCCAGCGAAATGACACGTTGTTCTCATGTCGGACAGAGCGCGCTTCCGCGCCAATTCAGGCAAGCCGCAGGGCTGTAAGAGAAAGCCTACCTATACCTTTGGCAGTGCCTCGAAGGGATCTAGTGACGGAACGCCCAACGGTGCAAAATGACGCAGATTGCGTGTCAAAACAGTCAGGCCATGCACTTGGGCCGTGGCAGCTATCGCAATATCTTCGAAGCCCGGCTGATGGGCGCGAGCATCATCTAGAATTTGCCCAGCTGCGTGCGCGCATCGCAGATCGAACGGCAACAGCTTCTGCGCATACAGATACTCTATGCTTTCCCACCAATCCTTTAGCCGCCGCGCCTTGGTGGTCGCGCCTTCTCGTTCCGCCTTGGCAATCCCAGATTTAACCTCAGTCGCCGAGATAACAGACAGGAACAGCTGCGAACTAGCCTTATCGAGCCATTCGACAAGCTGCCCGGAACTTTGACGTTTGGACGGGGCAAGCGCAGATATCACGTTCGTATCAACCAGAAACATCAGAGATCAATCATCCGACTCGGCTTGTTGCCGCGCGGCGGGATATCGTCCTCGTCACCAGGATAAGAAGCGAGGAGCCGTCCGAAACTCGGAACGTTTTTCAGCTTCTCATACTCCTCGAACGAAAGTACGACGACTTCCTTTTTTCCGTGCCGGGTGATGATTGCGGGATTGCCGCGGACCGCCTGATCGACAACAGCAGATAGCGTTGCCTTCGCATCCTTGAGCTGAATCTCTTTCATGTCGCCCTCGAACCAATGACTACAGTAGTCATATAACCGCATCGCCGCACGCGAACAAGAGCCAGAGCGCTTAGAGACCCCAGTATCTGAGCACCACCTCGCCACCACATGAACGATGGCAGTTTGGCTTTGGCAAATCGGTTAAGCACTTATATTGTGTTCTAACCAGTTATAAGCTTCATGCGCTATAACTTGCTATAGGTAGGTATATTTCATGGATAAAGTTCGGAACCCCTTCGCTCCCGGTGCTGGATCGCAACCGCCGGAGCTTGCCGGACGTGACAGAATTCTCGATGACGCCAAAATCGCGGTACAGCGAGTCATTCGCGGCAAGCCGACCCTATCCCAAATCTTGCTTGGGCTTCGGGGCGTCGGAAAGACTGTCTTGCTAAACAAGATTGAACAAATTGCCGAGGAACATGGACATTTGACGTCCATAATTGCAGCTCCGGAAGGAGTGCCACTCCCAACCCTCATCTATCCTCGCATACACCAGGTTCTCCACAAGCTCAGCGTAGTTGAGCAGGCAAGAATTTCAACTTTTAATGCGATGCGAGCGCTACGCGGGTTTGCCTCGGTGTTCAAAGTGGAGATTGGAGATTTCGCGCTGTCGGTGGACCCCGAAACTGGAACTGCGGACAGTGGAAACATTGAATACGATCTAGCGGAGCTATTCGTCAAAGTCGGTGAGGCAGCGAAAGCAGCAGGGCGCGGATGGACTCTCCTGATCGACGAGATTCAATATATTGGCGATCAGGACTACGCTGCATTGATCGTTGCCATCCATCGGGTAAATCAAAAGGGCCTCCCCGTCTTGTTCTTCGGGGCCGGCCTACCCCAGGTGGCGGCCCTTTCCGGTGATGCCAAATCTTATGCTGAGCGGCTGTTCTCCTACCGCTCGGTGGGTGCCCTGGACCAGAAATCGGCTGAGCTTGCCATCAGGAATCCAATTGAGGAAGAAGGTGAGCAGATAGAACTAGATGCGCTGCATGCCATTGTCGGGAAGACGCGTGGTTATCCCTACTTCCTTCAAGAATGGGGCTATCAGGCGTGGGATACGGCAGATCGCTCACCGATAGATGTGGTAGACGTTGATCAATCTTCGCAAAAGGCCTTGCAAAGGCTCGACGACGGCTTCTTTCGGGTGCGATTCGACCGGTTGACGCCGCGCGAACGCGAGTACGTTTGCGCTATGGCGAAACTCGGCGACGGTCCCTATAAGTCAGGAGACGTTGCAGAGATGATGAAAGAACCGCCGAATAAGCTTGGACCAATGCGGGCGAGCATCATTAAAAAAGGCATGATCTATAGCCCTTCTTATGGGGACATCGATTTTACGGTACCTCTGTTTGGCGAATACTTGGTCCGCAACTGGATCAAAGCCAGCGCCCCTGGCGGATAGCGAAGCCAGTTTGGTCGAGCCAACTGCTCTTTCACCGTCACAGAGGCGTCCCCAAAACACCAGAGTTCTCACATCTCGTCGGTGAAGTGCTTCATGTCAAAATCGGGTTTGCGCGACCCCATATGCGCGCTGAGCCTGTGTTGTATTCTCGCGACGCGCTCGCGCAACAGCGGTTCTTTCCGGATACTATCGATCTCATGCTGCAAGGTGCACCGAACAGTCTCTGTCTCGTTAGGAGCCTTTGACATCTTCTGGAGTTCGGATGCGAGATGGGC
Organism: Sinorhizobium sp. A49; assembly: GCF_002002725.1. Taxonomy (GTDB): domain Bacteria; phylum Pseudomonadota; class Alphaproteobacteria; order Rhizobiales; family Rhizobiaceae; genus Ensifer. Next base: position 11,829 of record NZ_MUNW01000034.1, read on the forward strand.
GGCTGCCTCGTCCCGAATATAAAGCGCCATGGCTTTCTCCCGAAAATCCCGACTGAAGTATCTGAATGTTTTCGTCGGCATATTCAAGGCAACACAAGGCTATTGAAAAGAGAACGTTCGCGATTCGCGCACCCACCGGAAACTGCAGGGGCTCCTTCCCGATATCAGTCCAATCGCGCAGCAATGCGGCAAGAACCGCCTAAGATTTCGTAAACACTGCGCTTCATTTCCGCATTGAGGGCTTGATGTCAGCTTAATGTCAGCTTTCTATGATGGCTTAGCAGTCACCGGAGCCCCGTGGAGGCGGGCCTGCCGGTTGCGCACTGGGAGGAAGCCACCAATCCGGTCAGCGACAAGGGTCCTTTGGGCACCGTCGCGTCTTCCCGTTCGCACGCAGAAACAACGTGCGCGTGGAAAATCGCGCCTCATGGAGGACTGACCTTGAAACACTTTTTCCTGGCATCCATTCTCGCCGGCGCTATGGCATTGCCGGCCTATGCGGCTGACTACACCATCATCGCTCCGGCAAATCCGGGCGGCGGCTGGGACCAGACCGCTCGCTCGCTCCAGACCGTCATGCAGCAGGAAGGCATTTCCGGCAACGTTCAGGTTCAGAACGTACCGGGCGCCGGCGGCACCATCGGTCTCGCCCAGTTCGCAAGCCAGCAGAAGGGCAACCCGAACGCGCTCATCGTCGGCGGTTACGTCATGGTCGGTGCGATCCTGACCAACAAGTCGCCGGTTACCCTGAAGGACGTCACACCGATTGCGCGCCTCACCGGCGAGTATGAAGCGATCGTCGTTCCGGCCGCTTCCGAGATCAAGACGATGGCCGACCTCGTCGAAGCCCTCAAGAAAGATCCGGGCGCCGTTTCCTGGGCTGGCGGCTCTGCCGGCGGTACCGACCACATCGCCGTTGGCCTGATCGCCAAGGCAGCTGGTGTCGACCCGACCAAGATCAACTACATCGCCTATTCCGGCGGCGGCGAAGCCCTTGCAGCCATCCTCGGCAGCCAGGTCACGGCCGGCATCTCCGGTTACGGCGAGTTCGAAGCCCAGGTCAAGGCCGGCACGCTGCGCCTGATCGCAGTTTCGAGCGGCGAGCGCCTGCCCGGCATCGACGCACCGACGCTGAAGGAATCCGGCCTCGATGTCGTCGTAGAAAACTGGCGCATGGTTGCAGCCGCTCCGGGCCTGACCGACGAGCAGAAGGCAGCCGTTTCGGCTGACGTCGAAAAGCTCGCCAAGTCGGCCGGCTGGCAGGAAGTCCTGAAGACCAAGGGCTGGCAGGACAGCTACCTCTCTGGCGACGCTTTCGCCGCCCAGCTCGACAAGGACGTTGCGGCAACCGAAGGCGTCCTCAAGGACATTGGACTGGTGAAATGACCAAGGGGCTCAACCCTTCAACCACAACGCGTCGCCCGGATCGGGCGGCGCTCTTCATCGCGGCCGTGCTCGCCGCCATCGCTGGCCTCATCTTCTGGGACGTGTCACGCCTTTCGGGCGCTGCCGGCTACTCCCAGGTCGGACCGACGACAGTCCCCTATGCCATCGCCTGCTGTCTCGCGGGCCTTGCCGTCTGGACCGTCTTTGCGGCATTCCGCAACGATTTCCCCGAGCGCGAGCGCCAGGAAATCTCGCCGGTCATCTGGATCGTCGCCGGGCTTGCAGCGCAGATGCTGCTCTTGAACGTCGCAGGCTTTTCGATCGCCACCGGCATTCTCTTTGCGCTCACCGCACGCGGCTTCGGCAAGCGCAAACTCTGGTTCTCCTTGCCAGTCGGCATCGCGCTCTGTTTTGCCGTCTGGGTGATTTTCGCCAAGCTCCTGCAGTTGTCGCTGCCCGCAGGGCCGCTTGAACGCCTGTTCTTCTAAGAGGGCCGTCGACCATGGCTACTTTTGATTTCCTGCTGCAGGGACTGTGGGTTGCTGCCCAACCGATGAACCTGCTCTACGCGCTGATCGGCGTGACGCTCGGGACCGCCGTCGGCGTTCTCCCTGGCATCGGCCCGGCTTTGACCGTGGCCCTTCTTCTGCCCGTCACCTACCAGCTCGATCCGGCCGGTTCTCTGATCATGTTTGCCGGTATCTATTACGGCGGCATGTATGGCGGCTCGACCACGTCGATCCTGCTCAATACACCGGGCGAAAGTGCCTCGATCGTCACCGCCCTCGAAGGCAACAAGATGGCGCGCGCCGGACGGGGCGGACCCGCCCTTGCCACCGCCGCCATCGGCTCCTTCGTTGCCGGCCTGATCGCCACACTCGGCCTTGCCTTCATCGCGCCCTATATCGTCAAGCTGGCGCTGGTCTTCGGTCCACGCGAATATTTCGCGCTGATGGTCCTCGCCTTCGTCACCGTGTCTTCGGCGTTCGGCGACAGCACCCTTCGCGGGTTGACCGCCCTCTTCGTCGGCCTGGCGCTTTCCGTCGTCGGCATCGACCAGCTGACCGGCCAGGCGCGCCTCTCCTTCGGTGTCCCGGAACTGCTCGACGGCATCGAGGTCACCACGCTCGCCGTGGCGATGTTCGCGATCGGCGAGACCCTGTTCATCGCCGCCCAGGGCGAAAAGGGTCCTGACAAGGTCGAGGCCGTGCGTGGTTCGATCTGGATGAGCAAGCTCGATTGGGCGCGCTCGTGGAAGCCCTGGCTTCGCGGCACGTTCATCGGCTTCCCGATCGGCGCGATGCCGGCCGGCGGCGCCGAGATCGGCACCTTCCTGTCCTATGCGGCGGAAAAGCGCCTGGCAAAACATCCAGAAGAATTCGGCCATGGCGCCATCGAAGGCGTCGCTGGACCGGAAGCTGCCAACAATGCATCGGCTGCCGGTACGCTCGTTCCGCTCCTGACGCTCGGCCTGCCGACGACGGCGACCGCCGCGATCATGCTTGCCGGCTTCCAGCAGTATGGCTTGCAGCCCGGCCCGCTGTTGTTTGCGACAAACCCGCAGCTCGTCTGGGGTCTGATCGCCAGCCTCCTGATCGCCAACTTCATGCTGCTGGTCCTGAACCTGCCGCTGATCGGCCTGTGGGTGAAGCTGCTGACCATTCCGAAGCCATGGCTTTATGCCGGCATTCTGATGTTTGCGACGCTCGGCACCATCGGCGCCAACCCGTCGGTCTACGAACTCGGCATGCTGCTCGCCTTCGGTCTGCTCGGCTATGCCATGCGTGTGTTCGGTTACCCGATTGCGCCTGTCGTCGTCGGCCTGATCCTCGGGCCGCTCGCCGAGCAGCAGCTCCGCCGGGCGCTGGCCATCAGCCAGGGTGACGTCAGCGTGCTCTTCACTTCGCCGATCGCCGCCGTGCTGCTGGTCATTGCTGCCGCAGCCCTGATCATCCCGCTGATCCTCAGGGCCCGCGGACGTGGCGAAGTGCTGGCGCAGCTCGCGGCCAACGAAGACTAAACAGCCCTGCTGCGTCGCGCCTGTTCAGGGCCGGCGCGGCAACGCTCCGACCTTCTGCATGATCTTCCTTAAATCGTTTCCGGTTTGGGGGAATTCTGCAGGAGCCTCCCAAGGCTCAAACAGCAGGCCCGGTCGATGGACAGTCGGCCGGGCCTGCTTCCGTTGCATGGCTGGAGTGTCCAATTGTGCATTGCAAAAAGACCCGGCAAACCCCATCTTTTGCTCATCAGAGAGAAAACGAAAGCGAGCAAAGAGATGGCTACCACAACTTACCGCAAGGGTTTCATCGGCCGCGCATTCGCAGTTCTCGGCGCCGCTAGCGCTGCTGCAGCTGCTGTCGAGGGCCACCGCCGCCCGAAGGCAAGCGACCTGCGCACCCTCGGCATCGACCCGGCCAACTTCCCGGGTGCAGAGCGCAACTAACAGAGATTTCCAGCGCCCGTCATCGCGACAGGGCGCTTTATCCTCCCAAGGATGAGACGGCTCGACATCGCGAGATGACGGGCCGTCATTCTTTTGCATCTGGGCTTGCTAGCGCCCTGTGGCCGCGCGGACAAAGTCGCGCATGCGCTGCCGCAGAATGCGCCCCCATGGCACCTCCGCATCAATGGCCCGGTATCCGGCCTGCGTCAGTGAAAAGCGAACGCTACCGTCAATCTCTCGTCTTGTGATGTATTGCATGTTCAAGGCGCGAAAGACTGCCGCGTGAAGCTCCTGCGGCCATTCGATATCGTCGGCCGGCACCCGATGGGCGCCCGCTCGGTATACCTCTTCCAAGACCCGCGTCAGATCACTTGAAATCATCAAACGGTTATCTCCGGATAGCGACTGTTTGGCAATCTCAGCAAGTGCGGTTGCGGTAGCGCAAAGCAAAAGGCCCCGGCGCACTTTTGCACCGGGGCCCTTTTTGAGAGCGCTAGGGTCGAAGCAGCTTACGCCTCGACGCGCGCCTGACCATGGCTGACTTCGCCGTTGAGCTCGGCCTGACGCTCCCGCTTGTTGTAGCGGATCGACGACCATAGCGAGATACCGATCAGGGCAGCGCCGCCAAGGCCGGTGATCACTTCGGGGATGTGCACCAGCGTCTGGAAGTACATCACCACCGAGAGGATCAGGATCGCGTAGAACGCGCCGTGCTCCAGGTAGCGGTACTCGCTGAGTGTACCCTTCTCCACCAGCATGATCGTCATCGAGCGCACGTACATCGCGCCGATGCCAAGGCCGATGGCGATGACGAAGAGGTTCTGCGTCAGGGCGAAGGCGCCGATGACGCCATCGAACGAGAAGCTCGCATCAAGAACTTCGAGGTAAAGGAAGGCACCGAAGCCGCCCTTTGCCGCCGCGTCCAGCGTCTGCTGCGACGCGTCGAGCAGTCCGCCGATCACCTCGACGGCGAGGAAGGTCAGCAGGCCATAGATGCCCGAATAGACGAAGGTATGCGCCTCGGCGGGATCGAGCAGCCTGGAGAAGCCAAGGATGAGCGCGAGCACGAAGGCAATTTCGATGCCCTTGATCGTGGCGAAGCGCGCCATCTTGCTTTCGACCCAGGCGATCCAGTGCACATCCTTCTCATGGTCGAAGAAGTAGGTGAGGCCGACCATCATCAGGAAGGTGCCGCCGAAGGCTGCGATTGGCAGATGCGCATCGTTCATGATGCGGGCATATTCCTCAGGCTTGGTCGCTGCCAGCATGATCGCGTCGATCGGGCCGATGCTTGCCGCGATAACGACGATGAGCAGCGGGAAGACGATGCGCATGCCGAAGACGGCGATGATGATGCCCCAGGTCAGGAAGCGGTGCTGCCATTCCGGGGTCATGTCCTTCAGCTTGTTGGCATTGACGATCGCATTGTCGAATGACAACGAGATTTCGAGAACCGCCAACACGGTGCAGATGAAAAAGACGGTCGCCATGCCGCCGATTGTACCGGTCGACTGCCAGCCGAGCCAGGCGCCGAGCACCAGGCCGACCACGGTGACGATGAAGGCCCACTTGAAATAGCCGAGCGAGCTTGCGTGCGTGTGAGGCTGCGTCATCGACGGGCCTCCTTCGAGCGCACGACGCCCGGTTCGGAGAAGAAGTGGGGTTTGGAAACGAAAACACGCACGGCCGAAAGGGCACATGCGTTAGGCATGAGATCAGTTTTCATGGTAGCTAATCCGCCGGCTCATTTGCTGGCGGTACCGACATCACGAGAGCGCCGTAAAAACTCTCGCCAGAGGGGCCCGGCACCAGTGTTCATCCCGCGGTCCGATGTCTGGACGGCGAGATTGTCTCTTAACTAGCAGCGCCGCACGTTACGTCAAGAGGCAACGCTGTCTCTGCCGTGCCGATCTGGCACTCCCCGATCGAAATCCCGATAGCAGATCGCGGCGGCTCGGCCCGTAATCATTCGCAAAACTTATGGTCCCATACGCAGAGCGCGATGGATCGGCGCGCTGGAATGTGCAAAAGGCACGGGGAACACGTTTGAAAGCCACTCCCATGACCATCATAGCCACCTCCGCCACCGCGCCGAACGCCGCTCGGACGGGTGTCATCATCATGCTTCTCGGCATGCTGATGTTTTCGCTCAACGACGTCATGGGCAAATGGCTGGTGGCAACCTATTCCGTCAGCCAGTTGATGGTCATCCGCAGCATCGCAGCATTGCTCGTGCTTTCGCCGTTCATCCTCAAGCGCGGCCTGCGCTCTATGTTGCAGGTCGAGCGGCCGTGGCTCCAGGCGCTGCGCTCGCTGCTTTTTGCCGTGGACGCATCGGCCTTCTATTTCGCCGTCGCCTACATGCCGCTTGCCGACACGATGACCTATTGGCTGGCAGCGCCGATCTACGTTGCCGCCGCCTCGCCGTTCCTGCTCGGTGAGAAGGTTGGCTGGAGGCGCTGGACGGCGATCCTCATCGGCTTTGCCGGCGTCGTCATTGCGCTCGAGCCGTCGAAGGACACGTTCAGCCTGCCGGCGCTGATTGCCCTTGTCGGCAGTGCGGCATTTGCATTCGCGCTGATGCTTGGCCGCACCTTGCGCTCGACCCCCGATACGACGCTGGTCTTCTGGCAGGTGATCGGTGCGCTTGTCTTTTCGCTCGTCGGCGTTGCCGCCAACCCGGCCGGATGGGCTCCCGTTGACGGCGAGGCCATCCTTCAGCTCGGCATGCTTGGCATCGTTGCGATGCTCGCGCACATCCTGGTCAACCGCGCTCTGAAGCTTGCCGATGCGGCCACAGTGGTGCCGCTGCAATACACGCTGCTGCTCTGGGCCGTCGTCTTCGGCTGGTTCTTCTTCGGCGATATGCCGCGCCCGACCGTCATCATCGGTGCCGGATTGATCGTTGCCTCGGGCCTCTTTATCTTCTTCCGCGAGCAGCAGTTGAAGAGGCAGAGCCGAAACATCTAGCCGGCGGACGATCGGAAAATCTTAGGAAGGGTTCCAACCTCCTTCGTACTCTGATACCTCGTGGCCGTCTCAACGCTGAAGGGGGCTCACTTGGCCAAGGCAATCCATTCGATGATCCGGGTGCTCGACGAACAGAAGTCGCTCGACTTCTACAGAGTGGCATTCGGGCTTTCCATTGCCGAACGGCTCGACTTCGATACCTTCACCCTGGTCTATCTCAGCAACGAAGACAGCGAATTCGAGCTCGAGTTGACAATCAACAAGGATCGCACTGAGCCCTATCAGCTCGGCGACGGCTACGGCCACCTCGCCTTGTCGGTGAGCGATCTCGACGACGAACACAAGCGGATGACCGAGGCTGGCCTTGGCCCCAACAAGATCGTCGAGTTCAATCGCGACGGTGCGCTTCTGGCGCGGTTCTTCTTCATCACCGATCCTGATGGCTACAAGATCGAAGTGCTGCAGCGCCACGGACGCTACAAGTGATCACGTGACAGCGATCACGATCAATCGAAACAATACCGATTATCGCGCCTATCTATTTCGCTTATAGCCAGAGCGGACGTAGTGTTCTCCGGAAGCATCAAGAAAGATGCGCCAACAAGGGGAACGACGATGAAAAAACAGATTGCAGCGATCGTGCTGGCTGTCATGGCAACGGCAAGTTCGGCGAGTGCGGCCGACAAGATCAAGATCGGCACAGAAGGCGCCTATCCACCTTTCAACTTCATCGATTCGGCCGGCAAGATCGGCGGCTTCGACGTCGACATCGGGCTGGCCCTTTGCGAACGCATGAAAGCGGAGTGCGAGGTTGTCGCGCAGGATTGGGACGGCATCATCCCCGGTCTTCTCGCCAAGAAATACGACCTCATCATCGCCTCGATGTTCATCACCGAGGATCGCAAGAAGCAGGTCGCCTTCACCAATCCCTACTATCTCGCGGCGATGACGCATGTTGCGCCAAAGGGCGCTGGGATCACCACGTTCACCAACGAGGCCCTCAAAGGCAAGGTGATCGGCGCGCAGTCGGGCACCACGCAGGCCGACTTCATCGCCGCTGCCTACCCGGACGCGGACATCAAGCTCTACCCGACGCAAGACGAAGCCAATCTCGATATGGTCAACGGTCGCCTCGATCTTCAGGTCGGCGACATGCTGCCGCTTCTGGATTGGGTGACGAAGAACGACGACGGCAAGGCCTGCTGCGAAATCATCGGCGAGCCGATCACTGACAAGAAGTTCGTCGGCGACGGCGTCGGCATCGCCGTGCGCCAGGACGATAATGCGCTGCGCGAAAAGCTCAACAAGGCGCTCGACGAAATTCGCGCCGACGGTACCTACAAGAAGATCAACGACAAGTACTTCACGGTCGACGTCTACACGATGAAATAAGTCAGACCCGCAACGACCGGCCGCCGTCAGGGCGGCCGGTGCCGCGGTCGATCGAGACGCACACGCCCAGAGCGCCATCCAACACGGCAGCGTCAGATGGCGCTTCCGATCGCTGAAGTGCCAACGCCTTTAGGTCTTCGCTGCATACCCGAGAAGTTTTCGTGAGGTGTCTCGTCAAATCGTTTGGCAGAGCGCTCACATGCGATATCAATGCTTTTGCCGACTCCAACATGAAATGCCGCGAAAGCCACGATGCCGAACCAAGTCCTCGAAGACCTTGCCGCCTTGCTCAGCAGGCCAGTGGAAGACCTTCTCCGCTCGATTCCACAATTGCGAGACGAGCCATCCCGTGCCCTGCTCGAGCAACTGCTGCCCCTCATGGCACCAGCGCCAAGACGGGCCCCATCCGGTGTGGATGTGTTCAGCAGCGACGACGCACGGCTTCGGGCGCAAATACTGAACTACCACGCGACAGAACTGATGACGGATCGCGAACGCGCGCAGTTTCTCGGGCTGCCCGATGGATGCCGAATCCGCGAACGGGCAAAGATCCTGGCTCCTGAAAAGCTCGAATGCGGGGAAAATGTTTGGATTGGGGAAGGCGCTGTGCTTGATGCCCAGGGCGGCTTGGAAATTGGCGACAACACCCAAATTGGTCTCGGCGTGATGGTCTGGAGCCATACCAGTCATCGGCAGGCCACCAGCGGTGAAACAGGATCCTCCCGCGACAAAATTGCCTACCGGCGCACCCGCATCGGCAGCAACTGCTTCATAGCCGGCCCGTCCGTCGTTGCACCAGGCGTCACGATAGGAGACAGGGTGATTATTTCGCCCCTTACCTTCGTGGACCGCGACCTTGCCGATGACGAAGTACTGAGCGGTCCTCGTTCTTTAAAAAAACTGGAAGACCGGGTTGCCGCACTCGAGGCACAGTTGGCAGCCCAAAAGAGCTGAGCATTCCCCAGACGGTCCTGCCGCAAGACACCTGCGCGCTGGCCTCGATCAAGCGGCGCGCGGGCAGCGCCTCCAAACCTGCGTTCGCCTTCAGGCATCCTCTGATCGCACCATGCCATTCTCCTGACCGCGCAGATCGAAGGTCCCCACCCCATTGCTGCGCGCCAGATGTGACGCTGCAACACCGCAAATGCTAACTTCCACGTCAGGCCCAAGCAAGCTTTCCTCGCAATATGAACCTACGCGGTTGCTTGAGAGGAATCAGCATGATCAGGGTCGCATTGTGCGGGATGGGGTATTGGGGACGAAATCTTTTTCGGGTGCTATCAAGCAACCCCGGCATTGAACTCGCCGCCGTCGTCGATCTGAAACCGGACCTCGCAGAAAAGCTGCGCCAGTCGCATCCACGGATCATGGTCCACGCCGACGCTAGCGCCGTCATGGCCGATCCGACGATCGACGCCGTCGTCATCGCGACACCGGTATCGTCGCACTACGACCTGGCGCGCGCAGCCCTTGAGGCTCGCAAGCACGTCATGGTCGAAAAGCCGATGTGCGCGTCCAGCGCCGAGGCGAGCGACCTCGTTGCACGGGCCGAGGCTTACGGGCTGACCCTGATGGTCGACCACACCTTCCTGTTTCACCCGGCCGTGCTGAAGCTGGCGGATCTCGTCCACTCCGGCGCGCTCGGCCACGTTTCCTATTTCGACTCGCAGCGCATCAATCTTGGGCTCTTCCAGCCAGATGTGAATGTTCTCTGGGATCTGGCCCCGCACGATCTGTCGATCCTCGACTTCCTCTTCGGCATCGAACCTGTCGATGTCGAGGCCAGCGGGTATTGCCACGTCAATGAGGGTTCGCCTGACATCAGCTATCTGACGCTGCACTATCCCAATTCGATGGTGGCTCATCTCAATCTGAGCTGGATGTCGCCGGTAAAGCTTCGCCGGGTGGCTATCGGCGGCAGCGAACAGATGGTCGTCTGGGACGATCTTAACCGCGACGAACCGCTGAAAATCTACGATTCCGGCATCACCTTCCATTCGAAGCAGGAACGGGATCTCATCCTGCCGAATTACCGGATAGGATCCGTTTCTTCGCCCCGACTTGCAACGTCCGAGCCGCTTGTCGATGTCGTCGAGCACTTCCGGCAATCCATTACGAAACAAGTCACCTGCAAGACAGATGGGCGCCTTGGCCTTCGCGTCGTGCGGACCCTGGAGCGCGCGCAAGCCGCGCTTGATCTCAGCCTTCGTCGCGTCCGCGGGTTCATGCCCGCCTCCATCAACGCAGTAGCCGCGGAATAATCCAATGCAAAACACATCATCGTCCGAGACCGTCAACGCCCTGAAGGGCAAGCGCATCCTGGTCACTGGAGGTGCCGGCTTCGTTGGCTCGCATATCGTCGAACAGTTGATGCAGCAGGACGTCGCAAAGGTCGTCGTTATCGACAACATGGTGCGCGGTAGGCTCGCCAATCTTGCATCCGTTGCCCACCCTGATCGCCTTGACGTGATCAACGCAGACATTCGCGATCGTGACCTGCTCGACGGCTTGATCGGCAACAGCGACGTCGTTTTCCATCAGGCGGCACTGCGCATCACCCATTGCGCTGCCGAACCGCGCCATGCCTTCGAAGTGATGGGGCAATCGACATTTGATCTTATCGAATCCTGTGTAAAGCACCGCGTCGAAAAGCTCATCGCCGCTTCTTCGGCCTCGATCTACGGGCTTGCACCGGAGTTTCCGACAACCGAAGCCGCTGCGCCCTATGCCGACCGGACGCTCTACGGCGGGCTCAAGTTGCTCAACGAAAGCCTACTTCGCTCGTTCAACGACATGTTTGGCCTCAACTACTGCGCCCTACGCTATTTCAACGTCTACGGCACGCGCATGGATATCCATGGTCGCTACACCGAGGTGCTGATCCGCTGGATGGAGCGTATCGCCGCCGGACAGGCACCGATCATCTTCGGCGACGGTCTGCAGACGATGGACTTCATCGATGTCCGCGACATTGCCCGCGCCAATATCGCAGCGGCGCTCTCGCCTGCATCCGATGAGGTCTACAACGTTGCCTCGGGCGAGGAAGTGTCTCTCAAGCAACTTGCCGATGCGCTGCTGAAGACGATGGGGCGGCCGGACCTTTCGATCGAATACATGCCGGCGCGAAGCGTCAATCCGGTCGAGCGGCGCCTCGCCGATCCGACCAAGGCAAAAGAACACCTGGGTTTCGAGGCGACGATCAGCCTCGAGCAGGGGCTTTCCGATCTGGTCGTCTGGTGGCAGCAGGAACGCGCGCTCTCGATGGAGGCAGCGCAATGATCCCCTTGATGCGCCCTCTTGTCGGCCAGGCTGAAGCCGACGCCGTTGCCGCGGTCATCGCCTCCGGTTGGTTGACGCAGGGTCCGCAGGTTCTTGCTTTCGAAGGCGAATTTGCGGCGATGACCGGTGCGTCCCATGCCTGCGCCGTATCGAACTGCACGACAGCCCTGCATCTGGCGTTGCTCGCAGTTGGTGTCGGACCCGGAGACGAAGTCATCACGGTCAGCCATAGCTTCATTGCCACGGCCAACTCCATTCACATGTGTGGTGCGACGCCGGTGTTTGCCGATATCGGCCCTGACGGTTTCAACATCGATCCGAACGCAATCGCCGCTCTCATCACCCCGCGTACCAAAGCGGTCCTGTGCGTCGATCAGATCGGCATGCCCTGCGACCTTCCGGCAATATGCGAAGTTGCCCGAGCCCACGGCCTGCGGGTGGTTGAAGATGCAGCCTGCGCAAGCGGGGCGGAAATCCAGGCCAAAGGCACCTGGACCAAGCTCGGCGGCACGTTCTCCGATGTCGCCTGCTTCTCGTTCCATCCGCGCAAGATCCTAACCACGGGCGAAGGCGGGATGATCACGACGAACGACCCGGAAATCGACGCACGCTGCCGGCTGCTCCGCCAGCACGGCATGAGTGTTTCGGATCTAACACGCCACAAGTCCAACCGCGTCGTGACCGAAACCTACGACGAATCCGGCTTCAACTACCGGATGACCGACATGCAGGCGGCGGTCGGGCGCGAGCAACTGAAACGACTGGACAGCATTGTGGCCGAACGTCGTGCACTGGCACGAGGCTACGCAGAGAGAATGAGCGAAATTGACGGCGTTGCCGTGCCGGCCGAACCCAGCTGGGCACGTTCAAACTGGCAGAGCTACTGTGTCGGCCTGCCTGAGGCCGCGGATCGGGACGGCGTCATGCAATCCATGCTGGACAAGGGCATCGCCACCCGCCGCGCCATCATGTCGAGCCATCTTGAAAAGCCTTGGAAAAATGCCCGGAACGGCGGATTGGAACGGTCGGAGAAGGTTAGCCGCACCCATCTCATTCTTCCGCTGTTCAACGGCATGACAGAAGACGAGCAGACGACCGTCGTCGAAGGTCTGAAGACGTCGCTTTCGGCACAAGGATTAAATTGATGCCGATCGCCGACACTGTTGTCCTGGGTGAGAACGTCATCATCTATCATCCGGATCTTGCCAATCTCTACGGCTGCACGATCGGTGATGGCACACGTATCGGCACTTTCGTCGAGATCCAATCGGACGTCGAGATCGGCGCGAACTGCAAGATCCAGTCGCATTGCTTTATTTGCTCTGGCGTCACGATCGAAGACGGCGTCTTCGTCGGGCACGGCGTAATGTTCACCAACGACCGATACCCGCGAGCAATCAATGAAGACGGCAGCCTGCAATCGGCAGCCGATTGGACATGCCTGCCGACGCGTGTTTCCAAAGGTGCCTCGATCGGCAGCAACGCAACGATCCTGCCGGATCTCGTCATCGGTCAACACGCATTGGTAGCCGCTGGTGCCGTCGTGACCCGCAGCGTGCCCGATCACGCTATCGTCGCCGGCAACCCCGCCCGCATCGTCGGTTCAACTTCTCCTTCGCAACGGACACCCGCATGAACGCGCACGCCACAGTACCTTTCGTCGATCTCTCGATCCAGTGGAACCAGATCCGTGCCGACGTCATGCCCGACGTCGAGCGGCTGTTCGAGGCAAATGCCTTTTGCCTGGGGCCATGGGCCACGGAATTCGAAAAACGCATTGCCGACTATCTGGGTGCACGACATGCCGTGGCCGTCAGCAGCGGTAGTGCAGCCCTGCACCTGGCCGTCATTGCCGCCGGAATTCGCCGCGGAGACAAGGTGCTCGTGCCTGCACACACCTTCATCGGCACGGTATGGGGTCTTCTCTACGAAGGTGCGATCCCGATCTTCTGCGATGTGGAAGCGGCTACTGGCACCATCGATCTGGCCGATGCCGAACGCCGGCTCGACGATGGCGTCAAAGCCATCATCCCGGTGCATCTCTACGGGCAGCCTGCCGATATGTCAGCGACCATGGAGTTTGCCCGTCGTCACAGCTTGACGGTCATCGAGGATGTCGCCCAGGCGATCGGCGGACGCCACGGCGGCCGCAGTCTCGGAACGATCGGCGACCTCGGTTGTTTCAGCTTCTATCCGGGTAAAAACCTCGGTGGCGCTGGCGAAGGCGGCCTTATCGTCACCAATGACGACGAGCACGCCAAGGCGCTGCGGGCACTCCGGGATCACGGCCAATCACAGCGTTACCTGCACGAACGCATTGGCTACAACTACCGTATGGATGGCATCCAGGCGCTTGTCCTTGGCCACAAGCTTGGACACCTCGACGACTGGACGGATCAACGGCGCGCTATCGCGACACGTTACAAGAGCGCTCTGGCGGCAACGTCGTTGCAACTGCCCGAGATCGTTCACGGCGACCACGTCTATCACCTTTATGTGGTGCGTACGGAACGCCGCGACGAACTGAAGGCCTATCTCGACGGACACGGCATCCAGACGGGTTTGCATTACCCGATCCCACTCCACCGGCAACCGTGCCTGCTTGAAATCGCTGCTGGGCAGTCAAACTTCCCGGTCGCCGAAGAATTTGCATCACAGGGTCTGTCGCTGCCGATGTTCGCCGGCATGCGCGCGGATCAGCAGCAACGCGTCATCGACGCTGTCCTTGCTTTTTTCGACGGAGAGTAACCATGGCTGAGACAGCACCGCGCCGCAAGGTTCTTTGCGTGCGACCGCGACCGAACCCGGATACCGCGCCTATGCTTGCGAATGTGGTCGATGAATGGGTGCATGCGCTCTCGTTGCATTGCGACGTCAGCGTCATCGAGCAGGATTTCGACTTTGCCGAAGTTTACGAGCAGCTAAAACCCGATTTTCTGATCTTCGATTCCGTCCATTGGGGTCGCCCTCGCCGGTTGAACATCGCGAACGCAAAAGCGCATCCTCAGGTACCGCGTGCGCTGTATCTCAACTGCGACCCGCACGACCCGATGCGGCCGCTGATCTTGCAGATGCTCGATAGCTACAGCATCGACACGGTCTTCTGCACCGGCAACGAACAAATCCAGCATATGCCGGAACTATCGCGGATCGCCTCATTCATACTGCCGAAGTTCATCGATCCGACGGTATTCCAGGACTATAAACTCGACAAGATCATCCCTGTCACGGTTTTCAGCGGGCATCTTTTTCCGACCTTCTACCCCTGGCGGGCACGAGTGACGGAAGAGATCCAACGCCTGTTCCCGACACTGGTCTATACGCATCCGGGCTATGACAAGAACTACCAATCCCCCTTCGAGGTTCGTGACGAGAAATACTCGCAACTGATTTCGCAAAGCTATTTCTCTATCGCCGATACCACGCGGATGGACTACGTCGTTCGCAAACATCTGGAGATTCCGGCATCCGGCGCCATCCTCGTCGCGCCGGAATCGGAGCCCTTGAAGGAATACGGTTTCGTCGATCTTGAGAATTGTGTGCTCGGCTCCGGCCGCGAGCTCTTTATCAAGATAAATGCGATCTCCCGCAGTCCCGATCTCTACTCCTATATCTGCAAGCAGGGCCACGACCTCGTCCACAGCCGCTACACGCGACAATCGTGGACGCATATGCTCGACTGGTTCGAATGCCGCCTCAGCCTGCAACCAGGCGAAGTTGTGCAGCAGCAAGGCAAATTCGGGCCGTTCGAAAACGTCCGGGCGACCACCGGTACGCCGTCGATTGCCGACGCTGTCCTCTTCGACAGCCCGATGTCCGCCGTGCTGCGGTCGGCGCGCGACGCGATCCTTTCGGGTGGTGACCTTACGGCATCCAAGGCGGCCCTCAACGACCTGACGACCTGGATCGGCCATGTTGCGGAGCCCTGGCTCCTGCTGGGTGTCATTTCGCTTCTCGAGGGTGATCTGGCACAGGCGGCAATCTGGCTCAGCCGCAGAGGCAATGCGCAGGGTCAGTCCGACCCGGAACTTGGTCGCCTCGATCCGGTCGAAATCGCCTGGCTGCTGATGCTTGCCGAACTGCTCGACGACGAGGGTCTGCGCGATCTGATGCTGGAGCGGGCGATCGACGCTCCTCATCTGAGCATACGGCGCATGCAATGGCTATGGCGCGCCGATACGGATGAATGCGACGGCGAACCGGCCGGCCTGGACGAGTTCGAACGCGGCGACTGCCTGTCGATCCACTGGCTTGGCCAGGAGGATCTGAAGACCTGGATTTCCCTCGCCGAACGCGTGCTCACCGCCAATGGCAGGGACGACAGAATTCGCTACAGTGCTATTCTCGACGGCCAGTCAAAAATCATGCTCGGGACGAGCTGAATAGGCGTTAGGCCGTCGTTGTCGACGGCCCCATCGCTGCCGCGAGCCCTGTAGAGGCATGTCGCCTCTTTCCCATCCGGCCAAAATCCTGCACACAGGCGTGATGAGGCGATCAATGTTCGATCTAACGGGAAGAACCGCACTGGTTACCGGCGGCGGCCGTGGACTTGGCCTGGAGATGGCAAAGGCGCTCGCCAAGGCCGGCGCGTCGGTGGCGATCAACGGCCGCGATCGGTCGGCGCTGGAGGCAGCCGGCGACCAGGTCGGGAGCGAAGGCATCACGCTTGAGGTGGCGCCGGGCGATGTCGTCACCGATGCAGCCGAGATCCTGGCCGCGGCGACACGCAGCACCGGGAGACTGGATATTCTAATCCACGCCGTTGGCGAGCGCGACCGGCGCGGTACCGACGACATGGATGCCGCCGGCTTTGCCGCCCTCATCAACACCGATCTCACGGCCGCTTACGGAATGGCCAGGGCAGCGCTGCCTTATCTCCGACGATCGAACGCCGGACGGCTGATCTTCGTCACCTCAATCGCCGCCTTTGCCGCTCGCGCCGGCGACCCGGCCTACACCGCGGCTAAAGGCGGACTGGGCGCATTGACCCGATCGCTTGCGGTCGAGCTCGGCTCCGACAGCCTGACGGTCAATGCCATCGCTCCGGGCTGGTTCGCAACGGAAACCAACGCGGCACTTGCAGCCGATCCGGTGTTGCAGCAATTCGTCGATGCCCGCATCCCATTGAAACGCTGGGGGCGGCCGGAAGAGATAGCCCCTGCGGCGGTCTTCCTTGCCTCGCCTGCCTCAAGCTTCGTCAACGGAATCACCTTGACGGTCGATGGCGGCATGACCGTTCAGATGTAGGGGATAGCGCCGGCATAGGCGGTCAGGGCATAGCGACCGTTTTTGAAAGCCCATCGGCAAGCAGGTCCGCGAGCGTGGCAACGGCCTTTTCGGCATTCCGCTTGAGACGCAGGCTGAATTCCGCGTCCGGCAAGGCGGGAAGCGCCAACCTCTCAGGCGCGATCGCCACACCGTCTCCGACAAAGCGCGTGGTTCGTGCTGTCACCGCGATGCCAGCGCGCACCGCGGCGCGCAGCCCGGAGAGGCTCGGGCTTGTCGCCGCGATCCGGTAGGGCCGATCACTCACTTCCAGCGCATCGATCGCCGCTGAACGGAAGCCGCAAGGTGGATCAAGGACGGCAAGCGGCAAATGTTCATCGACGGGCATGACATCGGGCGACGCGCAGAGCCAGACCATCGGTTCGCTCAGCACCGCCGCTTCGTCGACCGCCCCGCCTTGCCGCATGACGATCATCACGTCCACTGCCCCCTGGTCATATTGGCTCACCAGTTCCTTCGAGCGGCCCACGCGCAGGTCCAGCCGCACGCGCGGATGGGCACGCGCAAATTGCTGCAGCAGCGACGGCAACGTGCTGTCGGCGAAATCCTGGGTGCAGCCGAGCGAAACGCGACCGTCGGTGCGCGCGCCCTTGAGGCTGAGCCAGGCATCGCGATGGGCGTCGAGGATCTTGCGAGCCTGCACGACCACGTCTTCACCGGCGGCCGTCAGCACGCGACCACGACCGGAGGGAGCCAGCAGTTCTTCCCCGATCACGGCTTCCAGCCGCTGCATCTGGGCTGTCACCGCCGACGGGGTGCGCCCGACCACAGTGGCGGCATGCGTGAGCGATCCGCTTTCGGCAAAGGCAAGGAACGTGCGCAACAGGTCGGGGTCAAGCGTCTGCATAACTTCACGATAATCGAATTATAAATGCAAAACAATTCGATTTTTATTGATCAATAACGATGCGACATTGGCCTCAATACCAACCCGCACCTCACGGAGCCCATCATGCCCATCATCAACGTCACCGTCACCGGCAAGGCCGACCCTGCCCTGTCCCAGCGCATTGCCGCCGCCGTGAGCGACCTGACCGCCAAGCATCTGCACAAGGACCCAACGATTACTGCCATCATCGTCAACTACGCCGATCCGGCACACTGGTTCGCTGGTGGCCGCTCACTCGCAGACCAGGGCGCCAACAGCTTCTGGCTCGATATCAAGGTGGTGGACGGCACCAACACCAAGCAGGAGATGGCAAGCTATCTCGAGGCCGTCTTTGCCGGCTTCCAACAGTTGCTCGGCAACGTGCATTCGGAAAGCTACATCCTCGTGCATGAAGTCTCCGCCGCCGCCTACGGTTACGAAGGCAAGACGCAGGAGTTTCGCTACATCAGCAACAAGCTCAAGGCGACGGTTTAAACGTCAACGCTAATGATTGAGAAGACTTACGGCGTCGGTTCTGATCGACGCCGTAAGTCTGTAAAGCCTGATCAGCCGGCCTTTGCCTCGTCGTTGCCGCGCAGCAGATGAATGAGCGCGGAAAAATCCTCCCCGCCGTGGCCGAGCTTTTCAAACATGGAGTAAAGCTGCGCCGCCTGGGCGCCCATGGGCGTCGAGGCACCGCTGGTGCTGGCCGCCTGTTGCGACAGCTTCAGGTCCTTCAACATCAGGCTGGCGGCGAACCCCGGCTTGTAGTCGTTGTTGGCCGGCGATGTCGGCACCGGTCCCGGCACCGGGCAATAGGTCGTCAGCGACCAGCATTGACCAGACGAGGTCGAGGCCACGTCGAACAACGCCTGGTGCGACAGACCGAGGCGCTCGGCCAAAACAAAGGCTTCGCAGACACCGGCCATGGAAATGCCGAGGATCATGTTGTTGCAAATCTTTGCCGCCTGGCCCGCACCGACGTCGCCGCAATGAACGATTTTCTTGCCCATGGCGTCGAGCAGCGGCTTGCCGCGGGCAAAGGCATCGTCGGCACCGCCAACCATGAAGGTCAGCGTGCCGGCGGCAGCGCCGCCTGTGCCGCCCGAGACGGGCGCATCCAGTGAACGGCAGTCGGCCTTTTCGGCCAACGCATGCGCCTTGCGGGCGCTATCGACATCAATTGTCGAGCTGTCGATCAGCAAGGTGCCGGGATCGACGAAGCCAAGCAGTTCATCCCAGACATAGAGCACGTGGGCGCCGGCAGGCAGCATGGTGATGACGCATTCCGCCTCGCGCGCAGCATGCGCGATCGAGCCTGCAACCGAAACACCCGTCTTGGCCGCTGCATTGCGCGATGCCTCCGACAGGTCGAAGCCGGTTACCGCGTGGCCGGCCTTCACCAGATTGGCCGCCATCGGGCCGCCCATGTTGCCAAGCCCGATAAAGGCGATCTTCGTCATATTCACTCCTCCTGAAATGCAGTTCGACCGACGCCGATCGGGGCGGCTTGCTCCCTCAGGCGACAAACAGTGGCAGGTGATCCCGGTTGGCAAAGCGCGCGCGCATCTCGTCGGTCACATCAGACAGCCCCACAGACCATTTCGGGTTGCGGTCCTTGTCGATGACGGCGGCACGCACGCCCTCATAGAAATCCGGATTGGCAAGCATGCCGAGTGTCGCCGAATACTCGCGCTCGAGGCAATCGTTGAGCGAGGCGCTTTTGCGACCGGCGCGCAGGAGATCGAGCGTCAGCTTCATGCTCAAGGCCGAACGTGAGCGAAGCAGCGCCAGCGTTTCCCAGCCAAAGTCGCTGTCTTCTGCCTCCAGCGCAGCAAGAATCTCCTCGACCGTGTCGAAGGCGAAGCATCGGTCGATTGCTTTCAGATGCGGTGCCAGCGACGAGCCCGGCGCCTCCCCGGAAACGCTTCGGATTGCGGCTTCGACATCCACCACCTTGGCTGAAGGCGGCAGCGCGGCAAGGGCGGAGAACAGGCCACCCAGCTTGGCGCTTGGCACATAATGGTCGGCAAGCCGCGCATGGATCGCATCGACGGCGGCGATATCGCGGCCGGTCAGGCCGAGATAGGTGCCGAACTCGCCGGGCGCCTGCGGCAAAAGCCAGGTGGCGCCGACATCCGGGAAATAGCCGATGCCGGTTTCCGGCATGGCGAGCCGGGTGCGCTCGGTGACGATCCGGTGGCTGCCATGCGCCGAGATGCCGACGCCGCCACCCATGACGATGCCGTCCATGATGGCGATATAGGGCTTGGGATAAGCCGAAATCCGGCTGTTGACGATAAACTCCTCGCGCCAGAACTGCGCGCCTTCGGCCGGTCGCTCGCGTCCGCTTTCATAGATCATGCGGATATCGCCGCCGGCGCAAAGCCCGCGTTCGCCTTCGCCCGTCACCATCACGGCAGCAACCGAAGGATCGCTCTCAAACTCGGTCAGCGCCTCGGCGATCAGCCGGATCATCGGAACGTTGAGGCTGTTCAGCGCTCTGGTGCGATTGAGCCGGAGGCGCCCGATGGCGCCCTGGCGCTCGACGATGACCTCAGGTGCTGCCGCCTGCATTTCCATGAAAAACCCTTCCGATTATTTCCGGCCGATGAGCGAGCGTGCAACGATCAGCCGCATGATCTCGTTTGTGCCCTCAAGTATCTGGTGCACCCTCAGGTCCCTGACAATCTTCTCGACGCCGTAGTCGGCGAGATAGCCGTAACCGCCATGCAGTTGCAGCGCGTCGTTGGCGATGGCGAAGCAGCGATCGGTGACAAAGCGTTTGGCCATGGCGCAGAGCTTCGTGGCTTCCGGGTCGCCGGCATCGAGCGCCGAAGCGGCGCGCCAGAGGAAGGTACGGGCGATCTCGAGATCGGTCGCCATGTCGGCGAGACGAAACTGCAGCGCCTGGAATTCGCCGATCGCCTTGCCGAAGGCGCGACGCTCCTGGACATAGGCAAGCGCCTTATCGAAGGCAGCCTGCGCACCGCCCAGCGATGCAGCGGCGATGTTCAACCGCCCTCCGTCCAGCCCGCCCATAGCGATCTTGAAGCCGTCGCCCTCACCGCCAAGGCGATTTTCAGCGGAAACGCGCACGCCATCGAGCATCACCGCGCGGGTCGGCTGCACGTGCCAACCCATCTTCTTCTCGTTGGCTCCGAAGGTGAGGCCGGGCGCGTCCTTTTCGACCACGAAGGTCGAAATGCCCTTCGGGCCATCTTCGCCGGTTCGTGCCATGATCACATAGAGGCCGGAGACGCCGGCGCCGGAGATGAACTGCTTCTGGCCAGTCAGCACATAGCTGTCGCCGTCCTTGACCGCCTTTGTCTTGAGCGCTGCCGCATCCGAACCGGATCCGGGCTCCGTCAGGCAATAGCTCGCCAGCGTCTCCATAGTCAGCAGCTTCGGCAGCAGCCGATGGCGCTGCTCGTCTGTGCCGTAGCGGTCGATCATGCCGGAGCACATGTTGTGAATGGAAACGAAGGAGGCGACCGCCGGGCAGCCGGTTGCTAAGGCCTCGATGATGATCGCGGCGTCGAGCCGTGTCAGGCCCGTGCCGCCGACATCGTCGCGGATATAGATGCCGGCCATGCCGAGCGCCGCTGCTGCCTGAAGCTTGTCGACAGGAAAGTGTTTTTCCTGGTCCCACTCGATGGCATTCGGCGCCAGTTCGTCGCGCGCAAAATCGAGCGCCATCTGGCGGATGGCTTCCTGTTCCTCTGACAGGCGAAAATCCATATGCATGTCCTCCCTGACCGCATACCCGCTGCATGTTTCCTTTAATCGTAGCCGATTAAAGGAGAAAAACATGCAGCAACTCAAAGTGCTACAGCGACCTTTGCGCGCCTTAGATGCGCGGCGCTGTAGCCGATTGGGGCTAGTTACACCAAATTCCGTACAGGCACAGGTGCAAATTCTCACAGGTTCTGTTCAAAAACGAACAGAACCCTGCCAAAGTCCATCAGCTCTCGCTCAGACGATACGGCAGAGCGCCGCGCAAGTCATGGTCGACGATCAGCTTCCGCTTCAAGGGAGGCACGGCCCGGCTGGCGCATTTCGTCCGCTCGCAGATCCGGCAGGAAATGCCGATCGGATCGAACGCCGCGCGGTTGCCGAGATCGAGATCGTCGGCGTAAACGAAGGCGTCGGCGTAGGAAATTTCGCAGCCGAGCGCCAAGGCATAACGCGGCTGTGCTGCGCGGAAACCGCCGCCGCCCTTGGTGATCTGCGTCGCAAGGCAGAGATAGCGCACGCCGTCCGGCGTCTCGGCAAGCTGGCGAATGATGCGGCCGGGCGTCTCGAAGGCCTGATGCACGTTCCAGAGCGGACAGGCGGCACCGAAGCGGGCAAACTGCAGCTTCGCCGCACTATGGCGTTTGGTGATGTTGCCGGCCCGATCGATGCGGGCAAAGAAGATCGGAACACCCTTCTGTCCCGGGCGTTGCAGCGTCGACAGGCGGTGGCAGACCTGCTCGAGCGACGAGCCGAAACGCGCCGCCAGCAGTTCGATGTCGTGCCGGAGTTCCCGCGCCGCCTTGTGAAAGGCCTGGTAGGGCAAGATCAGCGCCCCGGCGAAATAGTTCTGCAGCCCGATGCGACAGATCTCGTAGGCTTCCTCTGTGCGGAAACCGACGCCACCCGCCACGCGGTCGATCTCTTCGCGGGCATAGAGCTGAGCGATCTGAAGCGCGACCTGGAAGTCGCGGGTCGCCGCCGGTGCGTAAGGGTTGAGCGTCAACAGGCGCGCGCGCGGGTCATAGCGCCGGATCGCTTCGTCGCCTGCCGTACCCCGCAAGACGCGTACGCCGTGGCGCTGTTCGAGATAGGCGACAAGGGCTGCATGATTGTCGCCTTCGCCAAGCCCGAGCTCACCGGCAAGTCGCTCGGCGAGAACATCGATGTCATGGATGTAGTTGTCGACGAAA
Organism: Sinorhizobium sp. A49; assembly: GCF_002002725.1. Taxonomy (GTDB): domain Bacteria; phylum Pseudomonadota; class Alphaproteobacteria; order Rhizobiales; family Rhizobiaceae; genus Ensifer. Next base: position 34,381 of record NZ_MUNW01000034.1, read on the forward strand.
TGAAAGAAGTCGCGGACCTCCTCATAGGGCGTCGTCTCCACCGAAGGCCCGCCACGGCCGATGGTATCGTCGATGCTGGCGAGCTGCTCGCTGTTGCGACGATAGGCCTGATGACAGCTGATCAGCGCATGCGCCAGCCCCGGCGCATTCTGGGTGATCAGCTTCAGTTCCTGCAGGCTCGGCGAATAGGTCTCAAACAGCGGGTCGCTGAGCGCCTCCGATAGGGCTGACAACAGCCTGTCACCCTCGCCGGTCGACAATTCAGCGATGTCGATCTGGAACTTTTCGGCGAGCGCCAGCAGCACCGAAGCCGACACTGGCCGCTGGTTGTTCTCGATCTGGTTGAGGTAGCTGGTGGAGATGCCGATGCGCTCGGCAAACTGCCCCTGCGTCGCTTTGTTCGCATCCCTGACTTCCCGGACCTTGCGGCCGATATAGAGTTTGCCGATCGCCATGTTCGCAACTTTGCAATTTACATTTCGCAATATTCTCTATTTCACATTTGCACATGAACGGGCGTTTTACCATCCGCCCTTCGAGGCTATTGCGAAGCGACAAACGCCTCTGCACAATCACGGAAAAACCGGGAGGGAATTATGCGCGCCATACTCGAACAGGTCGAAGCTCGCCGGGCCGAGGCAAGGGCCGGCGGCGGCCAGCGCCGCATCGACGCCCAGCACGGCAAAGGCAAGCTGACGGCGCGCGAGCGCATCGAGGTTCTGCTCGATGACGATTCCTTTGAAGAATACGACATGTATGTCACGCATCGCTGCGTCGACTTCGGCATGGACAGCCAGAAGGTCGCCGGCGACGGCGTCGTCACCGGCTGGGGCACGATCAACGGTCGGCAGGTCTATGTGTTTTCCCAGGACTTCACCGTGCTCGGTGGCTCGCTGTCGGAAACCCACGCGCAGAAGATCTGCAAGATCATGGACATGGCGGTCAGGAACGGCGCGCCGGTGATCGGCCTCAACGATTCAGGCGGCGCCCGCATACAAGAAGGCGTCGCTTCGCTTGCCGGTTACGCCGAAGTCTTTCGCCGCAATGCCGAGGCATCCGGCGTCATCCCGCAGATCTCGGTGATCATGGGACCCTGTGCCGGCGGCGCCGTCTATTCGCCAGCCATGACCGACTTCATCTTCATGGTGCGCGACAGTTCCTACATGTTCGTCACCGGCCCCGATGTGGTGAAGACCGTCACCAACGAGATCGTCACCGCCGAAGAGCTCGGCGGTGCAGGCACGCACACGAAAAAGTCTTCCGTCGCCGATGCGGCCTATGAAAACGACATCGAGACGCTGGAGCATGTGCGCCTGCTGTTCGATTTCCTGCCGCTCAACAACCGCGAAAAGCCGCCGGTCCGGCCATTTCACGATGATCCCTCGCGCTTGGAACGTCGCCTGGACAGCCTGATCCCCGACAGCGCGGCAAAACCCTACGACATGAAAGAGCTGATCCTCGCGCTTGCCGACGAGGGCGACTTCTTCGAGCTGCAGCAGAGCTTTGCGCGCAACATCATCACCGGCTTCATCCGCATGGAAGGCCAGACCGTCGGCGTCGTCGCCAACCAGCCGATGGTGCTTGCCGGCTGCCTCGATATCGACAGTTCGCGCAAGGCCGCCCGCTTCGTACGCTTCTGCGATGCCTTCTCGATCCCGATCCTGACGCTTGTCGACGTGCCCGGCTTCCTGCCCGGAACGGCCCAGGAATATGGAGGCGTCATCAAGCACGGCGCCAAGCTGCTTTTCGCCTATAGCCAGGCAACCGTACCGATGGTGACGCTGATCACGCGAAAGGCCTATGGCGGCGCCTATGACGTCATGGCCTCCAAGCATATCGGCGCCGACGTCAACTACGCCTGGCCAACCGCAGAAATCGCCGTCATGGGCGCCAAGGGCGCGACCGAGATCCTCTATCGCTCCGAACTCGGCGATGCCGACAAGATCGCGGCGCGCACGAAGGAATACGAGGAGCGTTTCGCCAATCCGTTTGTCGCCGCCGAACGCGGCTTCATCGACGAAGTGATCATGCCGCATTCGTCGCGCCGCCGCATCGCCCGCGCGTTTGCCTCGCTTCGCAACAAGCAGGTCGATCTGCGCTGGCGCAAGCACGACACGATCCCCCTATGATGGAGGCAAGCATGGAGCCGGAACGCGAACGCATCATGACGCCGGAGGAGGCCCGCCGCGACCATCGGGAGATGCTGCGCTACATGGGCGTCAACGCGCTCTACGGCATGGCGACAGGGGCAACCGTCGCAGGTGTCCTGATCTGGCTCAACATCGGCGCGGTCGGCACCCACATCGCCCGCTCCACCAGCCCCATCCTCGCCACGGCCATGGTCGTCGTACCCTTCGCGCTGCTCTTCGGCGGCGCCGTTGCGGCATCGTCCATCGCGCTCCTGCCCTATCGGCGCAAATTCAAACGCTGACGCGACACCCAGGATTTGAAAGAGATACGCATGTTCAAGAAGATCCTCATCGCCAACCGTGGCGAAATCGCCTGCCGCGTCATCAAGACAGCGAAGAAGCTCGGCATTGCCACCGTCGCCGTCTATTCCGACGCCGATCGCGATGCCATGCATGTGCGCATGGCCGACGAAGCGGTTCATATCGGCCCCTCGCCCTCGGCGCAGTCCTATATCGTCATCGACAGGATCATCGAGGCGATCCGCAAGACCGGTGCCGATGCGGTCCATCCCGGCTACGGCTTCCTGTCGGAGAATGCAGCCTTCGCGCAAGCGCTGGAGAAGGAAGGCGTTGCCTTCATCGGTCCGCCTGTTGGCGCCATCCAGGCGATGGGCGACAAGATCACCTCGAAGAAGCTTGCAGCCGAAGCCGGCGTCTCCACCGTGCCCGGCCACATGGACCTGATCGCCGATGCCGACGAAGCCGTCAAAATTTCAGGATCGATCGGCTATCCCGTGATGATCAAGGCGTCTGCCGGCGGCGGCGGCAAGGGCATGCGCATCGCCTGGAACGACCAGGAGGCGCGCGAGGGCTTCCAGTCCTCCAAGAACGAGGCCAAGAACTCGTTCGGCGACGACCGGATCTTCATCGAAAAATTCGTGACCGAACCGCGCCACATCGAAATCCAGGTGCTTGGCGACAAACACGGCAACACCCTCTATCTCGGCGAGCGCGAATGCTCGATCCAGCGCCGCAACCAGAAGGTCATCGAGGAAGCCCCCTCGCCGTTCCTGGATGCCGCCACCCGCAAGGCCATGGGCGAACAGGCCGTGGCACTGTCGAAGGCCGTCGGCTATCACTCGGCCGGCACCGTCGAGTTCATCGTCGATGGCAACCGCAACTTCTATTTCCTGGAAATGAACACCCGCCTGCAGGTGGAACACCCGGTCACCGAGCTCGTAACCGGCCTTGACCTCGTCGAGCAGATGATCCGTGTTGCCGCCGGCGAAAGGCTCTCCTTCGGCCAGGCGGACATCAAACTTAATGGCTGGGCGATCGAGAGCCGCCTTTATGCCGAAGATCCCTATCGCAACTTCCTGCCGTCGATCGGCCGGCTGACCCGCTATCGGCCGCCGGCGGAAGGTGCAAACGACGGCACGGTCACGCGTAACGACACCGGTGTCTTCGAGGGCGGCGAAATCTCGATGTACTACGATCCGATGATCGCCAAGCTCTGCACCTGGGGTCCTGACCGCCTGACGGCCGTGGAGGCCATGGCAGAGGCACTCGACCGGTTCGAGGTCGAAGGCATCGGCCATAACCTGCCGTTCCTGTCTGCCGTGATGCAGCAGCAGCGTTTTCGCGATGGCCGGCTGACGACCGCCTATATCGCCGAGGAATTTGCCGACGGCTTTCATGGCGTCACGCCTGATGATGCGTCGGCGCGCAAACTGGCGGCGATCGCCGTCTCCATCAACCAGGTACAGCAGGAACGCGCCAGCCAGATTTCCGGCACCATCGGCAATCACCGCCGGATCGTCGGCAACGACTGGGTGGTCAATCTTGCCGACATGGACTTTCCGCTGACCTCGGGTGCTTCGGCCGACGGCGCCTATGTCCGCTTCGAGGATGGCACGTCCGCCTCGATCGCCGGCGACTGGACGCCGGGCCGCACGCTCGCCACCTTCAACATCGACAATCAGCCAATGAGCGTGAAAGTGGACCTGACGGGAACCGCGATCCGACTGCGCTGGCGCGGCATCGACGTGATCGCCCGAGTGAGGAGCCCGCGCGTCGCCGAGCTCGCCAAGCTGATGCCGAAGAAGCTGCCGCCGGATACATCGAAGATGCTGCTTTGCCCGATGCCCGGCGTCATCACCTCGGTCTCGGTCAAGGCCGGGGACACGGTGGAGGCGGGCCAGTCGCTGGCGATCGTCGAGGCGATGAAGATGGAAAACATTCTGCGCGCGGAAAAACGCGCGACCGTCAAGCGTGTCGCCGTTGCCGCCGGCGCAAGCCTTGCTGTCGACGAACTGATCATGGAATTCGAATGATGGCCGCCGACGGCGCTGTCGCAGCATGGCCCCTCACCCTAACCCTCTCCCCGCTCGCGGGGAGAGGGAAGACGACCGCCAGGCGAGCCACGCCCCTCTTCTCCCCGTTTCAACGGGGAGAAGGTCCCGACAGGGGGATGAGGGGCTGGCCAAACCAAGCTGTATGTGGAGCATGTCTATGACCGAGAAGACCATCAAGGACTGGGAAGCGCTCGCCGAGCGTGAACTGAAGGCCGCGCCCGAAAGCCTGACCTGGCAGACGCCTGAAGGCATCGCCGTCAAGCCGCTCTACACCGCCGACGACCTGCAAGGCATAGACCATGTCGGCTCCTTGCCGGGTTTTGCCCCATTTCTGCGCGGGCCTCGTGCGACCATGTATGCCGGCCGCCCTTGGACGATCCGGCAATATGCCGGATTCTCGACGGCAGAAGCCTCCAACGCCTTTTATCGCAAGAACCTCGCTGCCGGTCAGAAGGGCCTTTCGGTCGCCTTCGACCTTGCCACCCACCGCGGCTACGACAGCGATCATCCCCGCGTCGAGGGCGACGTCGGCAAGGCCGGTGTGGCGATCGACAGCGTCGAGGACATGAAGATCCTGTTCGACGGTATTCCGCTTGAAGACATGTCGGTGTCGATGACCATGAACGGCGCTGTTATCCCGATCCTCGCCTCCTTCATCGTCGCCGGCGAAGAACAGGGCGTTTCGCGCGATAAGCTGTCCGGGACCATCCAGAACGACATCCTCAAGGAGTTCATGGTCCGCAACACCTATATCTACCCGCCGGAACCCTCGATGCGCCTTGTCGCCGACATCATCGAGTACACGGCCAAGGAGATGCCGAAGTTCAACTCGATCTCGATCTCCGGCTACCACATGCAGGAGGCCGGTGCGACGCTGGTACAGGAGCTCGCCTTCACGCTGGCCGACGGCCGCGAATATGTGCGCGCAGCACTTGCCAAAGGGCTTGATGTCGACGAGTTCGCCGGTCGCCTCTCCTTCTTCTTCGCAATCGGCATGAACTTCTTCATGGAAGCCGCCAAGCTTCGCGCAGCCCGGCTGCTGTGGACGCGGATCATGACGGAGTTCGAGCCGAAGAAGCCGTCGTCGCTGATGCTGCGCACCCATTGCCAGACTTCGGGCGTCTCGCTGCAGGAGCAGGATCCCTATAACAACATCATCCGCACCGCCTTCGAGGCAATGTCGGCGGCGCTTGGCGGCACCCAGTCGCTGCACACGAATTCGTTCGATGAGGCGATCGCGCTGCCGACCGAGTTTTCGGCGCGCATCGCCCGCAACACGCAGCTGATTCTCCAGCATGAGACGGGCGTGACCAAGGTGGTCGATCCGCTCGCCGGTTCCTATTATGTCGAGAGCCTCACCAATGAGCTGGCCGAAAAAGCTTGGGCGCTGATCGAGGAGATCGAGGAGATGGGCGGCATGACCGAGGCGGTCAATGCCGGTCTGCCGAAACGGCTGATCGAAGAGGCGGCCACCCGTCGCCAGGCGGCCGTCGACAAGGGCGAGGAAGTGATCGTCGGCGTCAACAAGTACCGCCTCGACAACGAGGAGCCGATCGACATCCTGGAGATCGACAACACCGCTGTGCGTGCAGCCCAGATCCGCCGGATCGAAGAGACCAAGCGGCGGCGCAACTCGCAGGATGTGGCAAAGGCGCTGGCGACGATTACGGAACTTGCGCGTAGCGGCGAAGGCAACCTGCTGGCGGCAGCAGTAGAAGCAGCCCGGGCCCGGGCGACCGTCGGCGAGATTTCCGACGCGATGCGCGAAGCCTTCGGCGACCATGCGGCAACGCCCAAGGTGGTGAGCAAGATCTATGGCAAGGCCTATGAGGGCGAGCCGGAATTGGCTGTGCTCACCGAACGGCTCGGCGAAGTCTCGGACAAGCTCGGCCGCAAGCCGAAGATCATGGTGGCGAAGCTCGGCCAGGATGGTCACGACCGCGGCGCCAAGGTGATCGCCTCGGCCTTCGGCGATATAGGCTTCGACGTTCTGGCCGGCCCCCTGTTCCAGACACCTGAAGAGGCGGCCGACATGGCGGTGGCCAGCAAAGTCAACGTCATCGGCGTATCGTCGCTCGCCGCCGGCCACAAGACGCTGATGCCGCAACTTGCCGAGGCGCTGAAAAAGCGCGGCGGTGAGGATGTCATCGTCATTTGCGGCGGCGTCATCCCACGGCAGGACTATGAGTACCTGATGGACAACGGCGTCTCGGCCGTCTTCGGTCCCGGCACCAACGTGCTCGACGCCGCGCGCGCCGTGCTCGACCTGATCGAGGGCAAGCGGCGCAACATTTGATCTCCTCATTCCGCTCCAACCGAAGAGTGGGATGGGTTGCTTATTGAACGAGAAGCGCGATGCCGGTCGCGCCGAGCGCCAGTGTCCAGATGCGATCGAAATTGATCCACGCCGAGCGCAGAGCCGCAAGGCCAAGCCACTCGAAGACAGCGAGCGCCACCGCCGCGATGACCGCGAGCATGACGCCGCTATGAACCGCCAGGGCGGCCAGCGAGAGCGGCAACGAACTGGCGATCGCGAGTTCGCCCCCGCGATCCGCCAGGCAGAGACTGAGGACCGCCGGCACCAGCATCAGGCCCGCCCCGTGGCTCGTCGCCATAAGAAAGGACCAGAGCGCAAGGCCGGCCATACCGGTTTGCATGCCGATCCGGACGCGGTGGCGGCGGCCATAAAGCGCGCTGTAGCCGGCGACGCCGAGAATGAGCATGGCCGCGGCAACCCTGAAGCTGTTCGGATCCAGAGCGGTGCCGAAAGCGACGAAGACGGCAAGGACAGTCGCGATGGAAATGGCATGGCCGATGGCAATGGGAATGAGGGACAGCCAGACGGCTCGCCTGCTCTGGCGGTGAAGCCCGAGCGCCACGGCGAAGAGCCAGCCCATTGCCGGATTGACGCCGTGAAAGGCGCCAAGGCCCACAAGCGAAAGCCAAGGCCAGAAGGTCGTCATTCGCCCAGGTAGGGTTGCACGGCCGCACCCTCCTTAAGGATAGCAGTAGGAATCGGACGAGCAGTCCCCGCCTTCGAGACGAACCTGATGCGGGCGATGGCCTTTGGGCCAGTCGACGAAAAAATTCTCGTCGAATGCTATCCCACCGCCGTCAGCAACATCGAGCTTGACCATCCAGCCGTCGATGCCTTCGGGGTAAAACTGCGGATCGATCGCCCCGTAGAGCGAGTTGGTAAAATAGACCCGCTTGCCATCCCGGCTGATCTCCACCATCTGTGGGCCGCCGTTCAACGCGCCGTTCGGGGCCTTCGCATGGGTGGCGCGCGACACGATTCCACCGATCCGCACCCTACCCGTCTCCTTCGGGCTAAAGGGATCGGAAACGTCATACTGGATCATGTCGCCGGTTCCCCAGCAGGAAACATAGAGAAAGCGATCGTCCATCGACAGGTCGATGTCCGTGACGAGCGGTGCGACCGCACTGAAGCCCTTGAGCACGGGCGGCAGCAGATCCGGATCGGCGGGCTCCGCCGGGATCTCGATCACCTTCTTGACCGCCCATCGGTCTTTGTCGCGATACCAGGTCCAGATCGACGCGGAGAGATCCTTGAGGCTGATGACGCAGCCGACGAAGCCGTAGGCCTTGGTCGGATCGTGGGCGGGGCGGAGTTCAAAGACGAGCTGGTGCTCCTCCCCAAAATCAATCTCCTGCAGGTGCTTGCGCTTGTGCAGGTCCCAGAAATGCAGTCGGCGACCGTATTTCGAACCGAGCAGAACCTCGGGAACCAGTCCGTTCTCGAAGGTATCCGGCGTTCCCCATTCGCTCGTGATCATCGTGTCGTGGCCGAGATGCCACCAGAAATCATAGGCAAGTTTTTGCGGTCCGCGATCCATTTCCCATTGACCGAGCACGTCGAAACTCTGGTGATCGAGAAGGAAGATACCGCCCGGTGCATTGCCGTCACGGTCCGCGAGCGCGTTGACGTAAATGCCCTCCGGGCCGCAATGCGTGGTGTGAAGCCGCGAGTAGTTCGCCCTTTCGGCAACTTCCTCAGGCTCGATCACCCGCACGATCTTCGGATTGCGGGGATCCGGCTTGGTATCGATGATGTGGAGCCGCGACGATCTCAAACCGGGCACGATCAGATAGCGACGCTCGACATGCGGGTGTGGGGCGTTGGGACAAAAACAGGAGGAGCAGGCATTCCAGCCGAAATGGTGCAGCTCATCACCGACATTCGGCATGTCGACCTGCCCGACGATTTGCGAGTAGCGCGGAGACGTCGGGTCGACATCGACGACGGCGATGGCATCGGGCCTCGCTCGCTCGGGATCGAACGCTGCGACATAGGCTAAGGTCTCCTTTGGAGCCTTGGCCGCCATGCGTGGTGATGGATAGAAGGAAGGATCGGGTCGCCACGTCGCCATTTCCATTCTCCCTGGAGAATTCCCAATGCGCGGTTCCTGATGCAAGCTTAGGTGATGCGTCAAAAACGCGCCGGAAATGCGGCGTCCCGCCTTATTTCCTCAGAAGTGGAAATGCCTTCCTGTAGCGGATTGCGTCGACCATCTCCTGAGCTTACGGCCCGACCTCTCGTGCAATCGCATGTCTGGATCGTTAACTCCATAACCTCGGCGGCAAAGCGCCCCGGAGAGTTCGGCCGCTGTTGCCGCGAGCGACTTACGTTTCGATCTTGAGCTTCATCCGGTCCGCGGCAAAACAGCTGCGGGAATACTCGACCGGCTTGCCATCGAGATCTGCATTGATCGAGTGTGTCTCCAGCACAATCGCGCCCGCCGAGAGTTTCAACATCGAAAGCTCGTCTCCGTCGGCATGGCGGGCGACGATTTCGGTCGATACGCGCACATAATCGTCGAGCCCATGCGCGGCAAACGCCTTGGTCACCGAATGCAGTTGCTCGAACTCTTGCGCCATCCGCGGAAACCGCGCGGCGGGATAATAGCTTGACGAAACCGACAACGGCCTGCCGTCGCCACTGCTGACGGTGCGCAGTTCGATAACCGGGTCTCCGGGCGCGATGCCCAACGACGTAGCGATCTCGCCGAATGCCTTCAGTTCGGCATGACCGAGCAGGCGGGTGCCGATCTCCTTTACCTGCCGTCCGAGCCCTTGCGAGAAGCGGGTGCGGCGGGAGATCGGATAGCTCACCCGCTCCTTTCGCTCGATCATCGTGCCGCGTCCCTGGACGCGACGCACCAAGCCCTCATCGGCAAGCGCTGCGAGCGCGCTTCTGACCGTGTGCCTGTTGACGCCGAACTCGCCGGCAAGCACCGTTTCGGGCGGCACCATGCCGGCGGCATCGTAATCGCCATTGCTGATCGCCAGCCGGATCCTGTCTGCGATCTGCCGCCAGAGCGCGACGCCTGTCTGTCGTTCAACCACTTTCCGCATTGCCCTCTTCTCGAATTGCGCACGCTTCGAAGTGCCATGTCACAAGCCTGTCATTTGCGGCCGCTAAGGAAAGGTATAAGATGTACACTTGTCTAGATCAATAGACATTTGAGGTGAAAGTGATGGATGCGAAGCTGAAACAGGAAATTCCGCCGGACATGGCGCGCAAGGAAGGCATGCGGCTCCTCGCCCGCGCGTCTTTTGAAGAACTCAACGCAGCCTGGGCAGCCCTTGCCGAAAAGCCGGATGTTTCGCCCGTTCGCGGACCGGAGACGGGCCTCGTCATGGTGCGCGGCCGCATCGGCGGCGGCGGCGATGCCTTCAACCTCGGCGAGGCAACCGTTTCGCGCGCGACGATCCGGCTTTCGACCGGCGAAATCGGCCATGGGCAACTGCTTGGCACCGACAAGCAGCGCGCCCGCCTCGCGGCGATCTTCGATGCCCTCTTCCAGCGGGATGCCGACCGCTCGGCTGTCGAGGCGCTTCATCGGACGATCGCTTCGCGCATCGAGGCGGAGGACCGCCGTACGGCCGAGGAGACCGCAGCCACGCGCGTCGACTTTTTCACCATGGTTCGCGGAGACGACTGATGGCCAGCCAATCGCAAATCTTCGCAGGCGCCTTCGCCGATCCCGTATTTTCCGCCCAGTCGATCTTCAAGAGCCTGATGGACGGCTTTGCTCGCCCGGGGCAGATCATCCGTCTTGAGGCATCGAGCGTGCCGCCCGCACCGATGGGGGCTGGCGCCGGCGCCGTGGCGCTGACGCTCTGCGATCACGACACGCCCGTCTGGCTGACGCCGGCTCTTGCCAAATCCGCAGTAACGCAATGGATCGCGTTTCATACCGGTGCACCGGTCACAAACAGCAAGACGGATGCCCGCTTTGCCTTTGTCGAGAAGGGCGCACCGGTGCCCGGCTTCGACCAGTTTTCGCTCGGCACACAGGAATATCCGGATCGCTCTACGACGCTCGTGATCGAGATCGAAGCGCTCTCCGGTGGAGAACCCCTCAACGCTCGCGGACCGGGCATCAAGGACGACATCACCATCGCCGTGCGTGGCCTGCCTGAAGTCTTCCTCGATTTCTGGAGCGCCAACCGCGCGATTTTCCCGCGCGGCATCGACCTCGTGTTGACGGCGGGCGACAGCGTTCTCTGCCTGCCGCGCACCACCCGACTTGTCCGACAGGAGGCTTAATCCATGTATGTTGCAGTAAAGGGCGGCGAGGCCGCCATTGCCAACGCCCACCGCCTCCTTGCTGATCGCCGTCGCGGCGACCGCACGTTGCCGTCGATCACCATCCAGCAGGTGGTCGAACAGCTTGGCCTTGCCGTCGATCGCGTCATGGCCGAGGCCTCGCTCTACGACAGGGAACTCGCGGCGCTTGCCGTGCGCCAGGCGCGCGGCGACATGATCGAGGCGATCTTCATCCTGCGTGCCTACCGCACGACCCTGCCGCGCTTCGGCTATTCGGAACCGGTCGATACCGCGACCATGAAGGTCGAGCGCCGCGTCTCGGCCACCTACAAGGACCTGCCGGGCGGCCAATTGCTTGGCCCGACCTTCGACTATACCCATCGCCTGCTCGACCCCTCCTTGATCGAAGACGGCGCAGTCGCCGAGCCCGCCGTCAAGGAACCGGGCGAGCATGTGATGCGCGTCTCCGATATTCTCGACGGCGAAGGCTTGATCGAGGGCGACGGCCACATGCCCGAGGGCCACGTCATGGGCGACCTCACCCGCGAGCCGATGGAGTTTCCAATGGCCCGCGACCTGCGCCTGCAGGCCTTAGCGCGCGGCGACGAGGGCTTTCTGCTGGCCCTCGCCTACTCGACCCAACGCGGCTATGGCCGCACCCACCCCTTCGTCGGCGAAGTGCGCATCGGTGAAGTGGAGGTCGAACTAGACCTGCCCGAGCTTGGCTTTGCCGTCTCCCTCGGCGTCGTTCGAGTGACCGAATGCCAGATGGTCAACCAGTTCATGGGCTCGGCCAAGCAGCCGCCGCAGTTCACCCGCGGCTACGGCCTCGTCTTCGGCCAGAGCGAGCGCAAGGCCATGTCTATGTCGCTCGTCGATCGCGCGCTGCGCACCGACGAATTCAGCGAAGACATCGTCGCGCCGGCACAGGATCAGGAATTCGTGATCTCGCACGCGGACAACGTGCAGGCGACGGGCTTCGTCGAGCATCTGAAGCTGCCGCATTACGTCGACTTCCAGGCTGAACTCGATCTCGTCCGGCGCATGCGCCGTGACTATGACGCTGCCCGCGCCGGCAGCCAGGACGGCATGAAGGAGGCCGCCGAATGACCGACCTCGCCACCTACAACTTTGCCTATCTGGATGAGCAGACCAAGCGGATGATCCGCCGCGCCATCCTGAAGGCGATCGCCATTCCCGGCTACCAGGTCCCCTTTGCCTCGCGCGAGATGCCGATGCCCTATGGCTGGGGCACCGGTGGCGTCCAGGTCACGGCCTCGATCCTCGGGCCGAAGGACGTGCTGAAGGTCATCGACCAGGGTGCCGACGACACCACCAATGCCGTGTCGATCCGCGCCTTCTTCCAGAAGGTCGCCGATGTCGCGGTGACCACCAAGACCAAGGAAGCGACCATCATCCAGACGCGCCACCGCATTCCCGAGGAAGGCCTGCGCGAAGGCCAGACGCTGGTCTACCAGGTACCGATCCCGGAACCCCTACGTTTCCTCGAACCGCGCGAGACCGAGACCCGCAAGATGCATGCGCTCGAGGAATACGGGTTGATGCATGTAAAGCTCTACGAAGATATCGCCCGCAACGGCCATATCGCCACCACCTATGCCTATCCGGTCAAGGTCGAGGGGCGTTACGTTATGGATCCGTCGCCGACGCCGAAGTTCGACAATCCGAAAATGCACATGTCGGAAGCGCTGCAGCTTTTCGGCGCCGGCCGTGAAAAGCGCATCTATGCGGTTCCGCCCTATACCGAGGTCGTCAGCCTCGACTTTGAGGATCATCCCTTCGAAGTGCAGAAGTTCGACAAGCCCTGCGCGCTCTGCGGCGCCGAGAATGTCTATCTCGACGAAGTGGTGCTCGACGACAAGGGCGGGCGCATGTTCGTCTGCTCGGACACCGACCATTGCGAAGACCGCCGCGACTGCGGCCATGCCGGACACATGCTCGCCCGAAAGGAAGCTGCAGAATGAGTGCCGTACCGCTTCTGAAAGTCAACGACGTCTCGAAATTCTACGGCAGCCGCATCGGATGCCGGAATGTCTCTTTCGACCTTTTCCCTGGCGAAGTGCTGGCGATCGTCGGCGAATCCGGCTCGGGCAAGACGACGCTGCTCTCCTGCCTTTCGACCCGGCTGATGCCGACATCGGGCATCGTCGAATATCATATGCGCGACGGCCAGTACCGCGATCTCGCCCGCATGGGCGAGGCCGAGCGGCGCTTCCTGATGCGCACCGACTGGGGCTTCGTCCACCAGAACCCGGCCGATGGTCTCCGAATGACCGTTTCGGCCGGCGCCAATGTCGGCGAGCGGCTGATGGCGGTCGGCGACCGGCACTACGGCAACATCCGTGCGGCCGCCAGCGACTGGCTGGAGCGCGTCGAGATCGGCATCGACCGCATCGACGACCAGCCCCGTGCCTTTTCCGGCGGCATGCGCCAGCGCCTGCAGATCGCCCGCAACCTCGTCACCAATCCTCGCCTCGTCTTCATGGACGAACCGACAGGCGGCCTCGACGTTTCGGTCCAGGCGCGCCTGCTCGATCTGGTGCGCGGTCTGGTGCACGACCTCGGGCTTGCGGCCATCATCGTGACACACGACCTCGCCGTCGCACGACTGCTGTCGCACCGCATGATGGTGATGAAGGATGGCGCAGTCATCGAACAGGGCCTGACGGACCGCGTGCTCGACGACCCGCGCGAGCCTTATACCCAGCTCCTCGTCTCCTCCATCCTGCAGGTCTGACGCATGATCCCGAAAAGTGAAAATCGGTTTTCGGTCCAGATCATGCGGAAGGGAAAGTAAGAACCATGGCCACACCCCTTGTAGTTTCTGAAGTCGCAAAGAGCTTCACCATGCACCTGCGCGACGGCATCCGTCTGCCCGTCGTCGCCAACGTCTCCTTCTCGGTCAAAGCCGGCGAATGCGTCGTACTCGGCGGCCCTTCGGGCGTCGGCAAAAGTTCGATCCTGAAAATGCTCTACGGCAATTACGGCGTCGATGAAGGCCAGATCTTGATGGAGCACGACGGCAAGCTGGTAAACCTTGCCACCGCCGAACCGCGCACCGTGCTTGAGGTCCGGCGCGCAACGCTCGGCTATGTCAGCCAGTTCCTGCGCGTCGTACCGCGTGTCTCGGCACTCGACATCGTTGCCGAGCCGCTTCAGGCGCGCGGCGTCGCAATCGAAGATGCCCGCGCCCGCGCTGCCGAGCTTCTGACGAAGCTCAACCTGCCCACGGCGCTGTGGTCGCTGCCGCCGGCAACTTTCTCCGGCGGCGAGCAGCAGCGCGTGAACATCGCCCGCGGCTTCATCACCGATCACAGGATCCTGCTCCTCGACGAGCCGACGGCGTCCCTCGACGCGAAAAACCGTGCGGTCGTCGTCGAGATGATCGCCGAAAAGAAGGCGAAGGGCACGGCGCTGATCGGCATCTTCCACGATGAGGAGGTGCGTGACGCAGTTGCCGACCGCATTCTCGACGTGTCGGCCTTCTCACCCAGAAAGGCTGCCGCATGAGCCAGAAACTGGGGCTCGAGCCCTTCGTCCACCCGACGGCTAGCGTCAACAACTCAACGCTCGGCCGCTACACCGAAATCCAGGAACGCTCGCGCCTGGAAGAGGTCGAGTTCGGCGACTATTCCTACATCATGCAGGACGGCTCGATCTGGTGCGCGACCATCGGCAAATTCGTCAATATCGCCGCCGCCGTGCGCATCAACGCCACCAATCACCCGACCTGGCGCGCGACCCTGCACCACTTCACCTACCGCGCGCCAAACTATTGGGACGATACCGACGTCGACCACGACCTCTTCGCCTGGCGCCGGTCGAACCGGGTCACCATCGGCCATGATGTCTGGATCGGTCACGGCGCAACGCTGCTGCCCGGCGTCAATGTCGGCAACGGTGCGGTGATCGGTGCGGGCGCCGTCGTCTCCAAGGACGTAGCGCCCTACACGATCGTCGGAGGCGTCCCGGCCAGGCTCATCCGCGATCGCTTCAACGCCGGCATCGGCGAGCGCATGGATAGCCTTGCCTGGTGGGATTGGGACCATCTGCGCCTACGCAAGGCCCTCGATGATTTCCGCGAGCTGACCGCTGAGGAATTTCTGGTGCGCTACACCTGAACAGAGCCGCTGCACCACCCCCAAATTGCCTGCTAGCCGTGATCTGTGATCGCCATCCATCGATGAGCGACAGGGGGTGGACCGTCGTTGGCTGGATGAGGTCAAAACGCAGATCGTTTAGGAGAGCTTGGCACCTGTGGCGCATAGTGAACGAGGTCACCGAACGCTATGACTTAAGGGCAAACCACGTGTAGAGCTTGCGCAGGACGGCACCCCAATCGCGTTGCACGCGCTCAATTTACTAAGTACAACTCAAGGCACGAACGGCAGTGTCTGTCAGGTCTTAGATCTCTAGTCACGGGCAAGGAGTGACCATGCGTCTGGTTCTAACTGCTTTTGTTTCTCTCGTGATGTCAGTGGTATTTTCGGTCGCGCTGGCTCAGGATATCCGAACGGAAACGATCCGCTTCCTGCGTGGAGCCTCCTCGGCGAGCATCAAAGGCTCGATCACGGGGCGTGAATCCGTCCGATACGCTATCGATGTGAAACGTGGGCAGCGCGTCAGCATACAGCTCGATACCAGCAATCGGAGCAACTACTTCAACGTTATCGCACCCGGTGCAGATTCAGCGCTGTTCAACGGGTCGGTTTCCGGTGGGAGCACGAGCTTTGTCGCGGAGGTATCGGGCAAACACGTGATTGACGTCTACTTGATGCGCAACGCGGCACGCCGCAACGAACTCGCCCGATACACGTTGACGGTGTCGGCCGAAGCTACCGGTCAGGCAGCCGCTACACCCCCGGATTTTGCCGACGGTCTGGCAGGCGGCCCCGATACCTGGCGCGTCAGCGAGGTTCCGGCTGGCGACGTGCTGAACCTGCGCGCCGCGCCATCGGCGCGCGATCGCATCCTGGATACGGCCCGCAACGGCGAGATCCTGCGCAATCGAGGTTGCGCTATCAACGGCGGCACAAGGTGGTGTCAGGTCGAAAACCGCAGAGGCGTCAAGGGATGGGTCGCTGGCCGCTATCTTCGCGAAGCGGATGGTTCTTGGTAAGCCAGTTTTTCGTCTCCCGCGCCCAATCATGGTGAACACCATTCTGGTCGGCAGCTACAGGCATCACCACCCGCCATTGATGATCAAATCTCAGTCAAGGTTCTGCCGGCACATCGCTTGTGTCTGAGCTGCCTGCGTAGCAGCGCGCAAGACAACAAAAAGGGCGCGGTTGGGAGGACCCGCGCCCTATTTGCGAGGAATGGACCGGACGGCTTCTTCAGGCGTCAACGGCTTCCTTCAGAAAGCCGGCGGCGACACGGGCGGTCAGCGCCAGTGAAACGGCGCCTGCATCCGGATGGCCGATGCTCTTTTCCGCAAGCGGCCGTGCCCGGCCGAGTTTCGGCGTCAGGCCGGAGGTGGCATCGGCCGCATCAGTGGCAGCTTTGGCCGCAATCTCCCAAGCCGCGTTCAGTGACTTGTGAATTGCGAATTCCCGCTCCAGCGTGTCGACGAACGGAACGAGCGCATCGACCAGCGTCTTGTCGCCGACGCGAGCGCGTCCGAGACGGGTGACGCCTTCGAGCGCAAGGCGCGCACCTTCGACGATCGCCGCATCCGACGGCTTGTCATCATCGGAAAACGCATTGCTCCAGGAGCGAAGAAGCAGGCCCCAGATCGCACCGGATGTGCCGCCCGCGCGATCGGCCCATGCATCGCCCGCAGCCGCCAACACGCTGGCCGCGCCGGCGCCGCCTGCGACAGCCACGTTTGCAGCTTCCTCAGCCGCCGCCGAACCGCGGCGCATGCCCTGGCCGTGGTCGCCGTCGCCGGCAAAGGCGTCGATACGGCCGAGTTCGTCTTCGGCCTCCTTCAGGGCATCGGCGACCTTGCCGATCAGCCGGGCAATGCACTTGCCGCTTTCCTTCGACGCCTGCGATGCAGGCCCGAAGGTCGCCGGGCCGTCCTCGTCGGAAATGACGTCGGTCGCCGGCTCGGCGTTGATGATCGTGCCCTTGCGCAGCACCGGAGCATCGCAAGGCGCGCGCCAGTAGATTTCCAGCTCTTCGTCGAGCCAGAGCAACGACAGCGAGCACCCCTGCATGTCGAGACTGGTGACGAACTCGCCGCATTCCGGATCGACGATCTCGAGGCCAGCGGCCTTCAATTCCTTTTCGACGGCGACCCAGAGAACGAACAGCTCTTCGTACTTGGTCGAGCCCAGGCCGTTCAGCACTGGCGCCACCTTCTTGGTCCCGGCCGGGCGTTCTGCGAGCAGCTTGCCGACAAGCAGGTTCGCAAGCTCGGTCGCAGAGACGATCTTTTCTTCGCTGATACCCGGTTCGCCGTGGATGCCGAGACCAAGCGCCATTTCGCCCTTCGGCACGGTGAAGAGTGGATGGTTCGCGCCCGGCAGCGTGCAGCCGCCGAAAGCGACACCGAACGAGACGGTGCGATCATTAGCAAGACGGCTGATGCGCTCGACCTCGTCAAGCGACAGCCCGGCTTCGGCGGCAGCACCTGCGATCTTGAAGACCACGAGATCACCGGCAATGCCGCGGCGCTTGGCGGCGATGTCAACAGCAGCGCTGGCAACGTCATCGGTCACCGGCACGATGCGCACGTCGATGCCTTCGGCGCGAAGTCGTTCCGCGGCAACGCCGAAATTCAGCACGTCACCGGCGTAATTACCGAAACCGAGCAGCACGCCGCCACCCTGGTCGGCAAGGCGGCAGACGCGCGCTACGGCAGCGGTCGACGGCGAAGCAAAGACGTCGCCGGCCACGGCCGCATCCGCCAATCCCGGGCCGACATAGCCGGCAAAGGCCGGATAGTGGCCGGAGCCGCCACCGATGACGACCGCGACCTTGCCCTTCGGCACCTTGGTCGAGCGAACGACGCCGCCCTTCACCAGGCGGACATTGCGGGCATAGATGGAGCTGAAGCCGGCGAGCGCGGTTACGGCGAAATCTTCCGGTGCGTCAAAGATCGTGGTCATCGCTACTTATTCCCTTAGTCGCGAGGCAGAATACGCCTCAGATAATCCCGGTTGGTAGCGCTGACGGAGAGGCCATCGCCACCATAATGCTCGCAGAGGAACGGGCTTTGGAACCCGTGTGAAAGCGCCAAACGAATGGCGGTCCGGTAGTTGATCACGCCGAACTCCAGCGGGGCCGGATGGGTCACGATCAGTCCCGACGTTTCGTCCTCGGTGCGGTTGTAATTCTTGACGTGCCAGTATTTGGCAAAGGGTGCAACCTTCGCCATCATCTCCTGCCAGTGCTCGACCGGACGATGCAGGCGGATCAGGTTGCCGAGGTCGGCATTGATGCCGACATTCCCAAGGCCGACGTCAGTGACGAAGCGCACGGCGCTGTCGGCCGAACCGATATAGGTGTCCTCGTACATTTCCAGCGCCAGCTCGATGCCGAGTTCCTCTGCGTGGCGGCCAAGCTCGCGGATACGCGACACGCCCTTCTGCCAGATGGCGGCATCATCGGGGTTCTTGACGCCATCGACGGTCCAGAACCACAGCGCCTTCTTCTGCGCATCGGTCAACGGACCGAAGAAGCCGAAGGAAACGGAGCCCGCTCCGATCGCCGCCGCCGTATCGATCACCCGGTGGCCGTAGGCCAGATAGTCGTCGCCATGAACGGGATCGATGACACTGCGGCGCGCGGTGGAGATGCCCGGCATCGTCAGGCCGCGATCGCGCGTCAGCTTGACGAAGCTTTCGAGCCTTGCCGCCGGCAGATCCGCAAGTCGGATCCAGCTGTCGGTGGGATCGAGCTCGGTAAAGCCGGCATCGACGACGTCATCGAGCGTCAGCGCCCATTCCTCGACCGACTGGTCCTGGACCGAGCGACCATCCGCAAGGATGTTCGGATACTGGATCATGGCAGCCGCGATCGGCCAGGTGTCACGGTTCCATTTGCGTGGCGCATTTGCCATGGCGTTTCCCCCGAGTCTTTGAAGTTTGGTGCGGCGGCTCCGTCAAGCCGCCGCGCTACCGCCGCCCTGCGATGTCTCATCGCCACGCGATGCATCATCGCCCTTGCGCTTGCGAACCAGGCCGATCAGTCCGAAGACGACAGGCGACAGCAGCATTGCCAGGCCAAGCGCCATCAGAGACGAAACCAGCGCGTTCGACCAGAAGATGTTGAGCGAGCCGCTCGACAGAAGCATCGACTGGCGGAACGCGTCCTCGGCCTTGTCGCCGAGCACCATGGCCAGAACCAGCGGCGCCAGCGGGTAATCGAGCTTCTTGAAGACGTAACCGAGCACACCGAAGCCGATGACCATGAAGATGTCGGAGACCGAATTTGCCACCTGATAGGCGCCGGAAAAGATGACGGCGACGATAATCGGGCCGATGATCGAGAACGGCACGCGCAGGATCGAGGCGTAGAGCGGCACGGTGGCAAGCACCAGGATGACGGCAACTACATTGCCGAGATACATCGAGGCGATCAGGCCCCAGACGAAGTCCGGCCGGTCGGTGAACAGCATCGGGCCGGGAGTGAGGCCCCAGATCATTAGGCCGCCCATCATCACGGCAGCCGTCGCCGAGCCGGGAACGCCGAGCGCCAGCATCGGCAGCAGTGCGGAGGTGCCGGCCGAGTGGTCGGCGGTCTCGGGCGCGACGATGCCACGCGGATCACCCTTGCCGAATTTCGACTTGTCGCGGGCCGAACGGCGGGCAACGCCGTAGCTCATAAAGGAGGCCGCCGTCGGGCCAGCCGGCGTGATGCCCATCCAGATCCCGATGATGGTCGAACGCGCGATCGTCAGCCAGTAGCGCGGGATCTCGACCAGGGTGCGGCCGATTTCGGCGAGCCTGACGCGCGCCTTGATGCCTTCGAAACGCAGCCCCTCTTCCGTCGTCAACAGGAGTTCGCCGATGCCGAAGAGACCCATGACCGCAATCAGGAAGCTGACGCCCTTGATCAGCGTGGGGATATCGAAGGTCAGGCGCAGATCGCCGGAGATCGTGTCCATGCCGACGGATGCGAGCGCAAAACCAACCATCATCGACACGAGCGTCTTGAATGGGGATTGCGCGCCCATCGAAATGAAGCTTGCAAAGGCGAGGAAGTAGACCGCGAAATACTCAGGCGACGAGAAGCGCAGCGCGAAGTTCGCGACCCAGCCCGACAACAGCGTGATCATGACGACGCCCGCAAGAGCGCCGATACCGGCCGAAACGAAGGCCAGCGTCAACGCGCGGCTTGCCTGGCCTGCCTTTGCCATCGGATAGCCGTCGAAGGTGGTTGCCACCGACGAAGGCTCGCCCGGGATATTGAACAGAATGGACGTCGTCGAACCGCCGAACAGCGCCCCCCAGTACATGCAGGAGAGCAGGATGATCGCGGAGATCGGATCCATGGAGAAGGTCAGCGGCAACAGGAGCGAGACGCCGTTCGGCGCACCGAGGCCCGGCAGAACGCCGACGAGAATGCCGAGCGTGACGCCGACCATCATCAGCAGGATGTGATTCCAGCTGAGGATGTGGCCGAAGCCATCGATCAGGAGACCGATATTTTCCATGTCATTCCTCCCGGGGAAACTTTTAAGGGGTCGGGATCAGTAGATCCCGAACCAAGCCTCGATCGGTCCCTTCAACAGCGGAACCTTGAAGCCCATCTCGAATACGATGAAGAAGAAGAGCGAAACGCCAACGCCCGCCGGCAGCGCGATCCACCACCTGTAGCGCCCCTGGAAGAGCATCGCGCCGGCGATGTAGAGCGCCGTGCCGACATAGAGGCCAAGCCAGGCGGAGACGCCGGCAAAGGCGACGAGCGGCAGGAAGAACGAGGCAACGACGCGCGCGCGCGCACCGTCGATGAAGATATCGCCCATGCCGCGGTGCTTCACGAATGCGCCGATCGCGTTCGCAACACTTCCCAGAATGATCAGAACGCCGATGTAGAAGGGAAAATAGCCGGCCTCCGGGCCGAAATCGCTCCATCCGGCGCCGACATCGGAGGCGCCATAGCAGACGGCAGCCCCAAAGATACCCGTCAACGCGGCTACGCCAAGCTCCACCGCGAAGCGGGAGAGCCCATTCGCACTGTTCTCACTCATGATCGTGACCTTTCAAACCGGTTGACGGGCGCTCTCAAGCGTCCTCCAAGCGTCAGACTCGACGCACGGCGCTGCAGAAGCGCCCGTCCCGATATATCGCCAGTTTTAGTTGGCGAGCCAGCCTTCGCGCTTCAGAACTTCGCCGACTGCGGCGCCGTCCATCTCGATGGCGGCCTTGAAGTCGTCACCAGCGATGTAAGCGGGAGACTGCGAAGTATCGGCAAGATACTTCGCCCATTCCGGGGTTTCGGAAACCTTGCGCATCAGGTCCGCGTAGAACTTGACGGCATCCGGCTCAACGCCAGCCGGCAGCCAGACGGTGCGCGGCATGGAGTAGTTGTCGATGGCAATGCCCGTTTCCTTGCAGGTCGGGATATCGCTCCAGCCCTTGTCGCCGGCGACCTTGGCTTCGTTCGTCAGCTTGACGCTCTTGAAGACGCAAAGCGGCTTGACCATGCCGGCCTGCCACTGGCCGAGGTTTTCGCTCGGGTTGTTGACGTTGGCATCAAGGTGCTCGCCGGCGAGCTGGACAGCCGCTTCGCCGCCGCTCTTGAACGGGATGTAGTTGATGGTCGCGCCAGTCGCGTCGTTGATCATCGAGGTGAGGATCTGGTCGACGTCCTTCGACTGGCTTCCGCCGATCTTCAAGCCGCCTTCCTTGGCCTTGGCAGCAAAGTCGGCAGCCGTTGCGTAAGATGCCTTGCCGTTGACCCAGAGAATGAATTCGTCGGAAGCAAGCGCTGCAACCGGCGTCAGGTCCTCGGCCTTGTAAGGCACCTTGGCGCGGACCGGCAGCAGGTAGGCATTGTTGGTGCCGAATGCGAGCTTGTAGGCGTCGCCCTTGTTGGTCGCCGTATAGACGAAACCTTCGGCGCCGCCGGCGCTGCCCTTGTTGGTGACGACAACAGGCGCCTTCATCAGTTCGTACTTGCCGATGATCGCCTGGATCGTGCGGGCGAAGATGTCCGTGCCGCCGCCCGGGCCAGCCGTGACGACGAATTCAACCGGACGGTCGGGCTCGAAGGCCGATGCCGGAGCGGCAACGCCGAATGCGGCTGCCATGATGCATGCGAGTGAAACGGATTTCTTCATGTCTAATCCTCCCGTTGAGTGAGATGCGGCGCAAGACCTCCTCCTGCGCCGGTAGTGCTTGAAAGCGCGCGAATTCAGGCCGCAGCCGAAAGGGCAGCCTTTTTCTTCGCCATGCGAACTGCGAGCAAAACCGCCTCGCGGCTGGCACCGACATCTGCGATGCCCTTGCCGGCGATGTCGTAAGCGGTGCCGTGTGCGGGGGTGCAGAGCGCGAAAGGCAGGCCGCCCATCATCGTGACGCCCTTGTCGAAGCCCATGAGCTTCATCGCGATCTGGCCCTGGTCGTGGTACATGGTCAGAACGGCATTGTAGCCTTCCTTCAGCGCACGACCAAAAACGGTGTCTGCCGGGAACGGCCCATCGACATTGAAGCCGAGCGCCTTGGCCTTCTCGACTGCCGGCTCGATGATGTCGATCTCTTCCATGCCGAAGCTGCCGCCATCGCCGGCATGCGGGTTAAGCCCGGCAACCGCAATCTTTGCCTCTTCGTAACCAGCCTCCTTGAGGCAAGCCCGAGTCAATTCGAGTTCGGCGATGATGCCCTCAATCGAAAGGTTGTCGGCAACTTCCTTGAGCGGGATGTGCGAGGTGACGCGCGCATTCCAGACCTTCTCGAGGACGTTGAACTCGCGAACCTTGCCCGTGAAGCCGAGCACGTCTGCGACGAAGCGGATTTCGTCGTCGTAGCCCGGATAGGCAAAGCGCATGGCCTTCTTGTTGAAGGGCGTGAAGCAGACCGCTTCAGCCTTGCCGGCATGGGCAAGCTCCAGCGCCGTGCGGAAGTTGCGCGTGGCGAACGTGCCACCGGCAAGCGTCGCCTCGCCGCGATCGACATCTGCGGGATCAAGATGACCGAGATCGACGAAGACGTGACGATCAGTTCCGGCCTTGTCGAGATCCGCAAGCGTCGAGGGCTCGAGATCGAGCGTCAAGCCGGCAGCCTTGGCACCCTCATCCAGAATGCGGCGATCGCCGATCGTGATGATGTGTGCGGCCTCTTTGATTTCGGGAAGGGCCAGCAGCCGTGCGGTCAGCTCGGGGCTGATGCCGGCGGGATCGCCCATGGCAAGCGCGATGACAGGACGCGCGCCGTTAGCGGCAGCACCATTGGTCGTCATGTGAGATGTCCTCCACTTCATGCTTTTCGTTTTCTGTCATACGTTATTCAAAATTCTGCATCAAGTCTTTTGTATTCTGTATGCAGCATTTTCTGTTGACGGCGACAGGCCCTGCCTCCATGCTTCAATCAGACAGTGCTGATTCAATCGGCACGCACGGGGAACGGACGGCCGACACGCGGCCGCCAAGCGCAGAAGCGAAATGATGAACGAAATCACACCACTGGAGCGACGCGCCGACGGCGGCCCCGGCCCGATCAGGCGAACGGCTCTGCACGACACGCTTGTCAGCCACCTGCGCGACATGATCATCGAAGGTGACCTGTCGCCAGGCACACGGCTGCATGAAGGCCAACTCGGCGAGCAGCTCGGCGTCTCACGCACGCCCCTTCGCGAGGCGATCAAGTACCTGGCGAGCGAGGGCCTCGTCGAGCTCGTGCCCAGCCGTGGCGCCGTCGTGAAGCGCTTCAGCGCCAAGGACGTGCATGACATGCTGACCGTGCTGCAGACGCTGGAGGAGCTTGCGGGTAAGCTCGCCTGCGAAGCGGCAAGCGATGCCGCCATTGCCGAAATCCGCGCTCTGCATGACGAAATGGTCCGCCGCTACAAGGTTGGCGACCGGCTGCAATACTACAAGCTAAACCAGCAGATTCATTCGGCGATCGTCCAGCTCGCCGAAAATGCGGCGCTCGCCGACATGCACGGCGTCCTGCAGACAAGGCTGAAGCGGATCCGCTTCATCGGCCATGAGGGCCCGGAAAAATGGGCGGCTGCCGTTGCCGAACACGACGAAATGATCGTCGCGCTCGAAGCGCGCGACAAGGCCAAGCTTTCCGAAGTGCTGGGGCGGCACCTGATGAACGCCTGGGAGCGCGTGCGGGCGTCGGTTTAGCGGCAACAGCGCACCGTTGCCGATCTATCCTGACCTGAGCGCCGCATCGCGCCAACGCCTATGGCGGGTGCGCCGATGCGGTCGACGCATGGCAGGATCTTCTACGCCTTCATAACGCCCCGTCCCGCCGTTTTGGCGCGGGTCCGATCCTGACGACAGATTTGGCGCTGCTGGCTCAGTGAAGCCCGCCGACACCGAGCAATCGCTCGACTGCATCGTGGTCACCTGAAAGCGCCTGTGGCGTGCCTGCCCAGGCAACACGTCCGCGTTCCAGCACGATGACCTGATCGGCAAAATCGAGCGCACTCTGGATGCGCTGCTCGACGAGAACGATCGTCATATCGCCGGTCTTGGCGAGCTCGGCAAAGGCCTTCATCAGTTCCTCGCAGATCACCGGTGCAAGCCCCTCGAGCGGCTCATCCAGCAGCAGGACGGAAGGACGACCGAGGATCGAGCGCGCCGTCGACAGCATCTGCTGTTCGCCGCCGGAAAGCTGGCTGCCGAGGTTGCGCCGCCTCTCGAACAGCCGGGGAAACATGTCATAGGCTTCCTGCAGCGCCGCCTTCGGCCGGTCCTTGAGACCGACGAACAGGTTCTCCTCGACCGTCAGCGTCGGAAAAACGCAACGCGCCTGCGGCACGAACCCCAGGCCCTTGCGGGCGCGCGAGGCACTCGGCAGGGCCGTCACATCCGTATCGCCCATGCGAATGCGCCCGTCGTAGCGTTTCGTCTGGCCGGCAAGTGTTGCAAGCAGCGTCGTCTTGCCCATGCCGTTGCGTCCGAGAACGGCAAGGCGCGCACCGGATGGAACCGAGAACGAGATGTCTTCGAGCACCCGCGTCGGCCCATACCCGGCCGACAGGTTTTCCACCTCAAGCGGCGTGGCTGGCATTGGCGTAGCTCCCCAGATAGGCTTCTCGCACCCGTGGATCCTGGGTGACGTCAGACGGCGAGCCGTCGAAAATGATGGCGCCGGCGGCAAGCACGATCACGCGCTTGGCAAAGCGGAAGACCAGATCCATGTCATGCTCGATCATCAGGACCGCGAGATCGGCCGGCAGGTCGGCAAGCGCCTGCTCGATACGCCCAGTATCGCTCTGCGGCACGCCGGCGGCCGGCTCATCGAGCAGAAGGACCTTAGGCTTCAAGGCAAGCGCCACCGCGATTTCAAGCAGGCGCTGCTGGCCATAGGCGATCTCGCTGACCTTGCGATGCATCAGATCGCGAAGTCCGAGTTTGCCGAGCAGTTGCCCGACCTCGTCCATTACATCGGGCATGGCGAGGAAGTTGCCGAACAGGCGGCCCGAGCGGCCGTCGCGTTGCAGCACGGCAAGCGCCACATGCTCGGCAGGCGTCATGTCGAGAAACAGGCGCGTAACCTGGAAGGAGCGCACGAGCCCCCTTCTCACCCGGCCGATGGCATCGATGCTGGTGACGGTCTCACCGTTAAGCCGAACCTCTCCGGAATCAGGCGCCAGATTGCCGGTGACCAGATTGACGAATGTCGTCTTGCCGGCACCGTTCGGGCCGATCAGCGCCACGCGGTCGCCCGGCGCCATGCTGAGGCTGACGTCGTTGGTGACGGCAAGCCCGCCAAAGGCGCGCTTAAGGTTGCGAACTTCGAAGATCGGCTGCATCACTTTGCCTCCCGGCGGCGGGCGACGAAGGCGGCGGCCGTTCCATAAAGCCCCTTCGGCGCGAAGAGGACGACTGCAATCAAAAGCGCACCGACCATCGTCAACCAGTGGAACGGGTTGGCGGCGGAAACCACGTCCTCGAAGAACATGAAGACGATGGTGCCGGTGAGCGCGCCGAAGAGCGAGCCGGTTCCACCGAGCACGAGCATGACAAGGCTTTCGGCCGACATGGTGAAGGACAGGCTGTCGAGGCCGACCACCTGCGTCGAAATCGCGTTGAGCGCCCCGCCGACACCGGCGACGGCACCGGAGATGACATACATCTTCATCAGCGCGGCCTTGGGCGATGCGCCCATCGAGCGAATGCGGATCGGATCCTCCTTGATCGCCCGGCACAGCATGCCGAACGGCGAGCGCACGATCAGCCGCAGGACGAAGAAAACGAGCACCAGAAGCACGACGCCGAAGACGTATGCCGTGCGGCCCCACAGGTCGAACTCGTAGAGACCGAAGAGCGCGCTCGGGGCGATACCGGACAGACCATCGCTGCCGCCGGTCCAGGACGAGGCCTTGTTGGCGAACTCATGAAACAGGTGGATGAGCGCGATCGACAACACCAGTTGCGGCAGGCCATGCGCTCGCAGGATCACTGCGCCGCAAATGAGGCCGGCAACGGCGCCGGCGGCGATACCGAAGGCGAGCATCGCGAAGGGATCGTTGATGCCGTAATGCGCCGAGACAATACCCGCAGCATAGGCGCCGGCGCCGAAAAGCGCCGCATGCCCCAACGTCGCGACCCCGCAATAGCCGGTGACGAGATCGAGTGAGAGCACCAGAAGTGCAATGGCAATGATGCGCGTCAGCAGCGCCAGATTGGTGGGAAACAGGAAGTAGCCGACAACGGCGAGCGCCAATATGACGCCAAGGCCGATCAGGTCGCTAGCGCCGAAGCGGCGCTTGCCTTGCGTTTCCGCGATAAGGTCGTTGGTGGTGGTCATGCTCATCCCTTGGCTCTCCCGGCAAGTCCGCGCGGAAAGACGCAGATGATCGCGATGACGGCCAGATAGAAGAAGAATTCGCCGAATTCGGGCATCAGGTAGCGGCCGGTCGTATCGATGCCGCCGAGCAGCAGGCAGGCAAGGAGCGCGCCGGGGATCGAGCCGGCGCCGCCGACCGACACGACGACCAGGAACGTCACCATGTAGCGCAGCGCATAATAGGGCTCGACCGGCAGCAACTCGGCTCCGACCACCCCGCCGAAGGCGGCAAGGCCGACGGCGACCGCGAAACTCACGGCGTAGACGATCTCCGTGCGCACGCCGAGAGCTGCGGCCATCGCCGCATTGTCGACCGATGCGCGCAGCTTCACGCCGAAGGCGGTTCGCTCGATCGTGTACCAAAGCGCAACTGCCACGGCGAGGCCGCAAAGGATCGCAAACAGCCGATGTGTGGCAATCGCCCGGAAGCCGAGATCGACCGAGCCCTGCAGTTGTGCCGGCAGCGGCACGGTCTTCAGCGTCGGGCCGAAGACATAGTTGGCGATGCCGATGATGCAGAATGTGATGCCGATGGTCATCAGCACCTGGGTCAACTCCGGGGCGCCATAGATCCGGCGGTAAAGCAGGCGCTCGATCGGAATGGCGATCAGGATCGTGCCGAAGACGGCAAGCACGATGGCAAAACCATAGGCGAGCCCGAGATCACGCGCCGCATAGGAGGCTATGTAACCGCCAATCATGGCGAAGGCGCCATGGGCAAGGTTGACAACGCGCATCAGCCCCATGGTCACGGAAAGCCCGATGGAAATGACGAAGAGCACCATGCCGTAGGCAAGGGCATCGATCGCGATGCTGAGGACTGTTTGCATGGAACTACCCAATGCCTTTCGTTGTCACTGTCGGCAGACTGGCGGGACAAGAGGAGACGGCGCCAGCAAGCATCTGCCCGGTCCAGGTTCGCCTCCCCCCTTTAACGGAGGCACCGAAGCGCTCCCATTACTCTCCGGATGGCACCCGCGTCACGATGTGCCCGGATGACGGGTAACCGCTGCGCACTTCTTCTGGAAATGCACCTCAGTCTTAGCGCACTTTCTCGCCGAAAACCGCTCTGCACTTTTCCTGAAAATGTTCGGCGCGTGCGGTCCGCTCGGCTCGCCGGCGGCCGTTGTTTTAGAGGCCCCGCGGACGAGTTGACCTCTCGCCCGCGCAGCCAAAGCATCTACTTCAGCGCTGCGAGACCGGGGTCACCCTGCTTCTCGAAGGTTTGAACCTCCTTGTTGTAGTAGGTGCCGTCATCGGCCTTGGCGACTTCGCGCAAATAGATGTTCTGCGTGATGTGCCGCGATTCGGGATCGATGGTTACAGGCCCCCTCGGGCTGGTCCAGGAAAGTCCCTTGACCGCGTCGACCGCCTTCTGCGCGTCCTGCTCGCCGCCCGTCGCCTCGATCATCTTGTAGATGACATGCATGCCGTCATAGGCCCCGACCGACGGGAAAGAGAGTTCGGCAGGATTGCCGATGGCCTTCGACGCTGCCTCGACGAACGCCTTGTTCTCCGGACTGTCGTGCGACACCGCGTAGTGGAATGTCGTCTGGATGCCGAGAGCCGCCTCGCCGAGTGCGGGCAGATCGGACTCCTGCGTCAGATCGCCCGGTGCAAAGAACTTGATGCCGCCGCTCTTCAGGCCGTTTTCGTTGTAGGCCTTGACGAACCCGAGCGTGGTCGGACCCGACGGCAGAAAGGCGAAGACGCCTTCAGCGCCTGAATCCTTGATCCGCTGCATGATCGGCGAGAAATCATTGGTGGCAAGCGGCATGCGGATCGCCTCGACGACCTGACCGCCGGCAGACTCGAAGCCGGCCTTGAAGGCATTTTCCGCATCGACACCCGGACCGTAATCGCTGACCACCGAGATGACCTTGGAAACGCCGGCATCCTTCGCCACCTTTGCGATCGGCGTCGATGTCTGCCAGGTGGTGAAGGAGGTCCGCACAACCAGCGGGCTCTTGGTCACGATCGCCGACGTCGCCGCATTCATGATCACCAGGGGAACGTTCGCCTGTTCCAAGAGGGGCGTGACGGCCATGGCGTCCGGCGTGAAATAGAAGCCGGCGAGATATTGTACGCCTTCCTTGACGACCAGTTCCTGTGCCAGCGCCTTCGATTGCGCCGGGTCGGCCTGCGGCACGTCGCGATAGATGATCTCGATATCATCGTCGCCGATCTTGCTGCCGTTCACCGCCATATAGGCATCGATGCCGGCCTTGAAGTTCTTGCCCTGCAGCGCGAAGGGACCGGAAAAAGGTCCGACGACACCGATCTTGATCGTGTCGGCATAGGCAGCACCACTCATCGCCAAAGTCGCAAGCGCAGCTAGTATCGTCCGTTTCATGTTTCCTCCCTGTGGCACCGTCCACTCCCGTTCCGGCACCGTCATCGCAAAGCTATCCGAATTTGATGCTTGTCAGTTTGCCATGCGAAACGGTGATGCAAAAATGAAATATGGGGTGTAAATCATAATTCAACAGTTATGTTTCCACTCTTTACCAGATGAAATCTGGAGCGCGCGTTTGACTTTGGTACCACCACCGGTGCCCAGGGTCCGAAATTGTTGCTGAAAGATGTCGCTGTGGCGCTAAGCTCGCGAAAACAGTGACTTAGAGTTAAGACCAAAACACAGCAGATGTTGCCCGACACCGCCGAACCCAAGGGGCTACTCCCCCACTGCTGCCTGCGGTTTAAAAC
Organism: Sinorhizobium sp. A49; assembly: GCF_002002725.1. GTDB lineage: Bacteria > Pseudomonadota > Alphaproteobacteria > Rhizobiales > Rhizobiaceae > Ensifer. The sequence goes on from NZ_MUNW01000034.1 coordinate 64,082, forward strand.
CCTGCCTTTGCCGTTTGAGCCGTGCCGAGACGGAGATCGTCGCGTACGACAGAAGAACCGGCGCCGGTCATCGGCAGTCTTTCCATCAGGTTGGCCGTCAACAACCCGGCCCTATCGCAAAACACTGGTGACCATCGCCACCCTGCTACACCACTCCCTGGGACGTCATCTAAACTTCTGACTATTTAATCAGATTACGATATTCAAGCGGCATGGTGAGATCGGAAACCTCAAGATGAACCGCGACAAGCTTTTTCTATTACGCCCCGATTTTGAAGACCCTGCCTATCCGGGTCAGCGCTTTTACTGCTGGCATTGCGCACTGATGGAAGGAGTGTTGGCCTCGTTCCCGGCATTGGCGCAACGGCTCGACGTAGAGAGAGTTGCATGGCCTCGGCCAAGAATTCCTGTCACCGACCTCGTGGGAGAGGAAAATCAGTCCCTCCCGTTGTTGGTGCTGGCGGACGGAGAAAGTTACGTCCATCAGACAGGAACCTATCGGGGCCGCGCCTTCGTTGCAGAAAAGGACAAGATCTTGGCTGCGCTCTCGGAGCGGCACGGCTTCCCTGATCCACACCCATGAAATGTCGAGATACTCGTTCGCAAACGTCTTCATTTTGCGACGGTAGTTCCCCTTCGGCTGGAACCGAAACCCCAATGCTCAGAGCAGTCGAAATCTGCTCGGTTGGACGTCCTGAACCTCAACTAACTTTTCCGGCTGACATGAGAGTTCGTTTGGGATATCGGAAACAGGTCGGAAAAAGACGGTCCGGTTGAGGTGAGCCCGGACGCCCTTTGATTGGGCTCTGTTGTGCCACGGCTGGCTCAACCCTCGACGCGCGATGGCGCGTGTCTAGAGGGTTGCCAAGTGAGTTCAAGAACAATCACATCCATATTTTTCGATGGTCAGTTTTGGGTGGCCGAAATCGAACGCCATACGAAAGGCTCCGTTGAGGTCGCCCGTTATTGCTTCGGAGCGGAGCCGACAAACGCGGAAATGCTTGAGTGGGTAGACCTTGAGTTTCCCCGATTGCGGTTTCACTCTCACGACGCCAAAAGCGCCAAGCGCTCCACGACGAAGGTCAACCCCAAGCGAAAAAAGCGGATTGCGGCCACCGAAGCCCAGTGCATCGGTTTCAGCACAAAGGCGCAGGACGCGATGCAAGAAGCTCTAGCCGTCCATAAAATGGAACGGCGTTCACACGCCAAATGGCGAACTGAAGAGGACCAGGAGCGCCGTTGGGCGCAACGACAAGTAAAAATGAAAGCGCGGCGCAAAGGTCACTGACTTTCTGCGCGGCCGCCCCCGGAAATCTCCTGCATCGGAACTGCCGCATAAGTCGATCGCAGGCATTCCAAACATAATAAGCAGTTCGATTTCACACTTGCAGCCGATGCGCGCCAGGAACGCCGGCGGCACGCCAATCGTCGCCGGATAGACTGTTCCGATCCTGATTTTCGTCACCGCTTTGTCGGCAACCGAGCGCACCACCTCGGCCGAGAGGTCGAAGTCCCTGCATCATCTGTTCTTACAGCTAGCCTGGCAAACAGTTGAACCCGATCGGACATGATCCCGATTGTTAATGTGTCTCGCTGTAGAGATTGTTCACCGTACTCTGATTGAGGAACCTGCCGTGAAGTTGTTCGACTGGCTGATGGGATATAAACCGGCGCCGAATGGCGTGGACCGCCAATCGACGGCAGCGCTTCGTAACGATCTTCTCGCCATCAACAGAAAGACTGCGCCGTTCATCATTCGTGACGGCAAGCCGGAAGGTGTTGATCTCGTCGCCGAATGGAAGATCGTTGATGCCCGCTGGTACGAACTGTTTGCCAAGGCCGGGCTGCAAAGGGTGTTCAAGGTGCTGATGAAATTCGATGCTGCCAATTGCGAAGTTCGCGCTGTCGATCAGGAATGGTCTGTCGAATGGCGCGCCGGCGTGCCCACGCTAACGGTGAGCGCTGGTGCGTTTCGCGGTCGAAAGTGGGAAAAAAGCTTCGACATGGCTTTCGCCTTCAAGGAAGATTTGTCCTACGGCAAGGTTTACGAATATCGCTTCAATACCACCGAAATAAAGACGCCCCTGATTGACGCCGCTCATCGAGCCGGCTGGGGCTGGAGAGGCGTGGCTTTCGCGAAGTTATGAGCCAGTGCCTGGGGCGTTTCCGACCGAGGTGGAATCGCTGAAACGCTCTATCTCCTTGTTCTTACGCATTTCCTGACGGAAATGCCCTAAACGACACCATCCGGCCGTCCGTGCTTGCGGCGAGGTCAGCGACATTGGCCTCGTCTTCCAGCGAGCCGACAGAGAGCCTCCCCCCGGTTGACGGGGGAAGGCGTTGACTGGGAAGCCCCAGGGATCAAGCAACCAGATCGAAACGATCGGCGTTCATGACCTTGGTCCAGGCCGCCACGAAGTCCCTGACGAACTTCTCCTTGTTGTCGTCCTGGGCATAGACCTCCGCATAGGCCCGAAGAACGGAGTTCGAGCCGAAGACGAGGTCGGCGCGGGTCGCCGTGTACTTGGTCGCGCCGGTCTTGCGGTCGCGGATTTCGTACAGGTTGTTGCCGGTCGGAACCCAGGAATAGCCCATGTCGGTCAGCGTGGCGAAGAAGTCCGTCGTCAACGCGCCGACGTGGCTCGTGAAGACGCCGTGCGCTGTACCGGCATGGTTCGTGCCGATAACGCGGAGGCCACCGACGAGTGCTGTCATCTCGGGCGCAGTCAGTCCCATGAGCTGGGCGCGATCGAGCAGCAGCTCTTCCGCACTCACCACATAGTCCGTCTTCTGCCAGTTGCGGAAGCCGTCGGCGAGCGGTTCGAGCGGGGCGAAGCCGTCCACGTCCGTCTGCTCGGCGGTCGCATCGCCGCGCCCTGCGGCAAACGGCACCTCGATCTCGAAGCCTGCCGCCTTTACCGCCTGCTCGACGCCGTAGTTGCCGGCAAGCACGATAACGTCAGCAAGGCTGGCGCCCGATGCCGTAGCGATCGGCTCCAGCACGGCAAGAACACGGGCCAGACGCGCCGGCTCATTGCCCTCCCAGTCCTTTTGCGGGGCAAGGCGGATACGGGCGCCGTTGGCGCCGCCGCGGTAATCCGAGCCGCGGAAGGTGCGGGCGCTATCCCATGCCGTGGCAACCAGATCCGAGACGGAAAGACCGGATGCCGCGATCTTCGCCTTGACGCCGCCGATGTCGTAGTCCTTGCGGCCGGCCGGGATCGGATCCTGCCAGACGAGATCTTCGGCGGGCACATCAGGGCCGAGGTAACGGGACTTCGGCCCCATGTCGCGGTGCGTCAGCTTGAACCAGGCGCGGGCGAAGGCATCAGAGAAGGCCGCGAAGTCGTTGCTGAAGCGCAGCGAGATTTCGCGGTAGATCGGGTCCACCTTCAACGCCATATCCGCATCGGTCATCATCGGAATGGTGCGGATCGAGGGGTCCTCGACGTCGACTGGCTTGTCTTCCTCGGCGATCGTGATCGGTGCCCACTGAGACGCTCCCGCCGGGCTGTGCGTCAGCGTCCATTCGTGCTTGAACAGCATCTCGAAGAAGCCGTTGTCCCACTTTGTCGGCTCGGCAGTCCAGGCGCCCTCGATGCCAGAGACGACCGTGTTGCGGCCGATGCCGCGACCCTTGGTGTTGACCCAGCCGAGGCCCTGGAATTCGGGGCCTGCGGCTTCCGGATCGGCGCTGAGGTCAGCCGGGTTGCCATTGCCATGGGACTTGCCGATGGTGTGGCCGCCGGCGGTAAGGGCTACGGTTTCCTCATCGTCCATGCCCATGCGCGCGAAGGTCTCGCGCATCTGTGCCGCGGTCGCCAGCGGATCGGACCTGCCGTTCACGCCTTCCGGGTTGACGTAGATGAGACCCATCTGCACGGCGGCAAGCGGGTTTTCCAGCGTCTCGGGCTTGGCGACATCGCCGTAGCGGCCGTCGCTCGGGGCGAGCCACTGCTTCTCATTGCCCCAATAGACGTCCTTTTCCGGCGCCCAGATGTCCTCGCGGCCGAAGGCGAAGCCGAAGGTCTTCAGACCAGCGACGTCGTAGGCGATGGTGCCGGCAAGCGCGATCAGGTCGGCCCAGGAGATCTTGTTGCCGTATTTCTTCTTGATCGGCCAAAGCAGGCGGCGACCCTTGTCGGTGTTGACATTGTCCGGCCAGGAATTGAGCGGGGCGAAGCGCTGGTTGCCGGTGTTGGCACCGCCGCGGCCGTCAGCGGCGCGGTAAGAGCCAGCTGCGTGCCACGTGACGCGCGCCATCATGCCGACATAGCTACCCCAGTCAGCCGGCCACCATTCCTGGCTGTCCGTCATCAGGGCGCGCAGGTCCGCCTTCAGCGCTTGCACATCAAGCTTCTTGAGTTCTTCGCGATAGTTGAACCCCTTGCCGAGCGGATTGGTCTTGCTGTCGTGCTGGTGCAGGATGTCGAGGTTGAGCGCGTTGGGCCACCATTCCATGACGGAGTTGCCGAGAGCGGTGGCACCGCCGTGCATGACCGGACACTTGCCGGTCTGGGTTGTCTTCGTATCCATTTTGGTCCTCCAACGGGTTTTCTTCAATCTACGGCCACAGGAAGGACTTCGCGGGCGCACTTCTTTGGTCAGCGCCACCGGTCGGTGTCTTCCAAGTGGCCAATGAGTAACAAGCCTATTCGATAAACTCCAATTGTATATTCTAAAGGCTCCGATATGCTGAGGTTATGAACGGCCTGACCATGAAGCATCTCCGCTATTTCGAAGCCCTTGCCCGCATCGGCCATTTCGGCCGCGCTGCGGAAAGCTGCGCCATCTCGCAGCCCGCGCTCTCCGTGCAGATAAGGGAACTGGAGGAACTGCTCGGTGCGCCGCTCGTGGAGAGAGGTGGGCGCCGCATACGGCTGACAAGCCTCGGCGAGGAGTTCGTTGGCCGTGCCCGCGCTATCCTGCGCGCTGTCGACGAACTGGGAGACCTCGGAAGGGCGGCCCATGGGCCGCTTGCCGGCCGTCTTCGCCTCGGCATCATTCCAACGGTCGCGCCCTATCTGCTACCAAGCATCATCAAATCGCTCGCGCAGCTCTATCCGGGGCTCGATCCGCGGCCACGCGAGGCGATCACAGGCAGATTGATCGAGGACCTGGCGGAGGCGAAACTGGATATCGCCATCGTTGCGCTGCCGATTTCGGAACCTGCGCTGGAGGAAATCCCGCTCTTTGACGAGGAATTCGTGCTGGTGCGGCCGCTAGAGGATGCGGAAAAGCCGGTGCCGGCTTCGGAAAGGCTTCACGAGATGCGCCTGTTGCTGCTGGAAGAGGGGCATTGCTTCCGGGACCAGGCCCTGTCCGTCTGCAACATCACCGCGGCATCGACGCACGACGTGATGGAAGGCAGTTCGCTTTCGACCCTCGTTCAGATGGTGGGTGCGGGCATAGGTGTGACGCTTATTCCCGAGATGGCCATCGAGACCGAAACGCGATCCTCTTCGGTTGGCGTGTCCCGGCTTGCCGGCCCCCGCCCCACCCGAACGATCGGGATGGTATGGCGAAAGACCAATCCATTGTCGGCGCAGTTCACTCGGATCGCCGACATCGTGCGCGAAGCCGGGCTGAGCAGGCAGAGGCAAATGGATGGCGCCCGGTGAAAACAAGCCGTTGCGTCAATAGCAGACACCCAAAACGCGCGGCTAGACCGGTAAAGTGGGTCTACGCAGGAGGTTCCGAATAGTGCCGCCGCAAAGGCGGAACCGGGACGGTTTGCCCCAGGCAACCCGCTCCGCCTGATCGAGAGTTCGCACCCAAAAGCGAACAAGCCATCGACCGCCCCCTTTCCCTGCCTCACAGGCAACCTCGCGATATCGATGATGTCGTCCCGGGCAGCCGGTGGACCGCCCCTGGACCGAGGCGGCCCCAAGCCCGATCCTGAAGTCGACATCCCTCACTTTCCTGAGTTCGAAATTGCGGATGGGATGATCCTGCGTCCGTTCCGGCGCAAAGCCGATGACCGGCCGACACCAGTGACACCGGCGAAAACGGGGATCAGAGCACCCAGAGCACCCTCAATGCCGACCGGCGGCTGCCTTGACGTCGGCGAAAGATCTGCAGGGTTGGCAGCCTCTCAATCCCGAAACCGGGCTCTACAACCGCTAATCGGAAAGTTGGCACGCTCCTCCTATTGCGCTCCGCATAGTCCATCGTCCTATATCCACCCGCGAGAGTGGTCGCGGCGTTCCAGTAGCGGTACATTTCGCGAGCTCTTGGATCTCAGAGGGACATCACGTGCGCTGGTCGAAGCCTCTAAGATTGCATCTCAGCGTCCTGGTTGCGACGTTGCTGCTCTGCATCTCTATTCCGCTGATCTGGATGGCGTTCAGTCATGGACGCGAAGCGGCAATCGTTGCGGGCGAAAAGCAGATGCGGCAGATGAGTCTGCGTCTGGTCGAGGGGTACAAATATGCGTTGGCGGGAGGATACGAGGCCGTCGCCGTCGCCTCCACCTTGCAACACATCGTCTCTCGTCCACCCCACGAGCTGGAGGAAAAGCAGGCATTCTTCCTCGAAGTTCTTCGAAACGTGCCAAATGCAACAAGCATGTTGGCCGGCTATCCCGACGGGTCCTACATACAGGCAATCAACGCGGCAAATCCGCATGTCCGAACGTCACTTTCAGCGCCTGACGGCACAGCGTTTGCGATCAGAATTGTGGTGCATGAAAATGCTGGAAACATCGAGATCATGAGGTTCCTCGATGCCGAAGGCAAACTCATCGACGAACGCCGATCCGAGAGAACGACATTCGATCCGCGACAGCGCCCATGGTATCGCTCGGTTCTGGAGCATCAGAAACCTGTCTCGGTCGGCCCCTTCGTCAGCGGCACATTGAAGATGCCGACCCTCACGATCGCAGCACCGATGAAAGACAACGTACAGATCGCGGTCGGCGTGAATGTTCACCTCGAGACCGTCAGCCGACTGCTCGACGCGCGCGCGATATCGCCGCGTGCCCGCAGCTACATCCTCGATGAACAAGACGGGCTTGTGGCACATTCGGACCCGGCGATGATGAGCAGGATACTGGGTCTGTGGACGCAGCGCGGCGAGGCTGACGATGGAGCAGCCAAAGCCTTGGACAGAACTGTCGACACGGTGATCCGGCTCCGTCGGGACGTCAAGCTCACGAACGGGGACCTCGCTCGGTTCGATCTCGACGGTGAGCCCTATCTTGTCGAGATCGCTCCGGTCACCTTCTCGGACCTGTTCAAAGGCACCTCCGTCGCAGTCGTGGTGCCGTTCGACGATCTTGTGAGCCAGGCAAACAAAGAACTCGTGCGCAATGTGCTGATGGCCGCGATCTTTGTAGCCGCAGGCGTCGGTGCGTCGATTGTTCTCTCGCGCCTGATCAGTGCCTCTCTCTATCAGCTTGCGGACGAAGCGCGAAGAATTGGCGATCTGGACTTCGCCGGAAAGGGCACACCGCCTTCCTGGATCACTGAAATCAATACGCTCTCGGGAGCGCTGGCCGCCTCGCGGCGCGCCATCGCGCAATTTGCCCTTTACGTTCCCCGGGAGGTGGTCCGACGGATTGTCGACCCCTCTGATACGTCGACGAAGGCGGCACGGCAGGACGTAACAGTCCTGTTCACAGACATACGCGACTTCACCACGATTTCCGAACAGCACCCGCCCGAAGACGTTGTCGAGATCTTGTCCGCCTACTTCGAACTGTTAAACCAGATTGCCGAGCGCCATCGCGGCACAGTCGTCCAATATCTCGGCGATTCCATTTTCGTCATGTGGAATGCCCCCATCAGAGAGGCTGATCACGTCGCGTCCGGCTGTCGCTGCGCGCTCGCCATGAGCGTCGCAGTCGATGAATTGAATGAGGATAGCCGGAAAATCGGCCGGCCCGAATTGCGAACCCGGTTCGGTTTGCACACCGGGCAGGCTGTCGTCGGCAGTTTCGGTGCAATCGCGCGTCAGCAATACACAGCCATGGGCGATACGATCAACGTCGCGTCGAGGTTGGAGGGTCTGAACAAGGAGTTCGGCACGACCATCCTTGCAAGCGCCGCAATCCAGCAGGTCGTTGCGGATCAATTCGCGTTCCGCTCGCTCGGGCTGATGAAAGTGAAGGGACGGATGGAAGCGGTGGAGGTTTACGAATTGGTAGAAGCCGCGACCCGCCAACCCGGATAGGAATCCGTTGATGCAACGACGGGAATGCGCCCGGCCGGTCCTGGCTTTGACATGGGCCGCGCCCCTTCGTCGACGCGCCGCGGATACCAATCTGTCCGATCGAGCAGTAAGCGTGAACAGTGCCTCCCCGCATGCTGTCGCAAGTGAGCAGAGGGCGCGGCGCGTAAACAACCACGCTCCCCATATTCAAACGCCGCGGCGATTACCCCACAACAGGACATGCAACTGCGGCAACACCCGCGCATCGAACCATTTGTCGCCGGTTACCTTGTCGACCAGCCAGAGCATTCGGTTCATGATGCCGTCGATGTCCACTGTCGCGCTGTCGTCTTCCGGCGGTGGTGGCGTGTGGTTTCCCGGCTGCAGGTAGACGGGCCATGCCGGGTATCTCCGGGCGATGTCCTTGGCATAGGCATAGTCCCGATCGTCGAAGACGACGATCTTCAGCACCGTCATCGGCCCGCCGGCGGCTATCGAAAGACAGTCGTCCAGTCTTGCGACGTCGGTTTCCATCCCGCTCGATGGCGGCTTCGGGCTGAGGACCAGCACGTCGAGGCTGGCGAACCAGTCCCTGGCGACGCTGCCCTGCGTCTCCAATGCAAAACGATAGCCCTCGCTGTGGCCGCGATCGATCAGCGGGCCGAGCGGCTGGATGGCGGGGTTTCCGCCGGAAAGCGAGACGGTGAGCGGCACGCCGCCGGAGAGCAGCTTGACCTCGCTCCAGACGTCGTCGACCGACATCGGCAGCCACTCTTCGCGGTATTCGCTGTCGACCGCGTGCAGCGTATCGCACCAGGAGCAGCGGTAGTCGCAGCCGCCGGTGCGCACGAACACCGTCGGCTGGCCGATCAGCACACCCTCTCCCTGTATCGTCGGCCCGAAGATCTCGCTGACGCGGATAGCGGCACCGGTCATGGCCGGTATTCCGCCCAGGTCTTCGGTGTCTCGCTGACGCGAACGGCCGACGTTTCCGGCAGCCGCTCCTTGCACCAGTCATAGAAATGCCGGGCAAGGCATTCGGACGTTACGCGGTCATGGCCAAGTACATCGTTCAAATGGCGATGGTCGAAACTGCCATCGATGTAGCGCTTGAGCGGTGCCAGATCATGATAGTCCCGCACGAAGCCATTTTCGTCGAGTTCGTTGGCAGCAAGCTCGACCTCGACGATGTAGTTGTGTCCGTGCAGCCGTGCGCATTGGTGATCGGCGGGCAGATGGCTCAGCTGGTGCGAGGCGGAGAAATGAAACTCCTTGGTGATGCGGTACATCAGCGGACCTCCTCTGCCGAGAAGCGGCTGATGGCGGCCTGCCAAAAGTCCGGATCGGCATATTCGGTCGGGTCGTCGACGCCAGCCAGATGAAAGGCCTCGCGTCGCTCGACACAGGTGCCGCAACGCCCGCAATGGTGATCACCGCCCTTGTAGCAGGACCAGGTCTCGCCGAAGGGCGTGCCGTGCCTGGCGCCATCCGTAACGATCGCTGCCTTGGGAACATCGACATAGGGGGCGTAAAGCCTGACGGCGCCATAGCCGTCGAGCGCTTCGTCCTGCATCTTCTGGAATGCATCGATGAAGCCCGGCCGACAATCGGGATAGATGAAGTGGTCGCCGCCATGGACGGCAACCGCAACGGCGTCGGCCTTCTGCGCAGAGGCAAGCCCGAAGGCGATCGCCAGCATGATGGCGTTGCGGTTCGGCACGACCGTCGCCTTCATCGTCTCCTCGGCATAGTGGCCGTCGGGCACGTCGATATCGTCGGTCAATGCCGATCCGGTCAGGTGCCGGCCGACACCGGTGATATCGATGATCTCATGTGGAACGCCAAGCCGGCGGGCGCAGGCAGCGGCGAAGTCAAGCTCCTTGCGATGGCGCTGGCCGTAGTCGAAGGAAAGCAGGCCGACGAGCTCCTGTTCTGCCGCTATTCTATGGGCGAGCGAAACGGAGTCCAATCCGCCGGAGCAGATGACGATAGTTCTCATGAATGTGGGTCCCTTGTTTTGACCGGGTGGGCTGCGACCGGATGCGGGGCTGCTTTAAGCCATTGCAGTGGTTTTGGCCAGTCCCCAACGCCGCCGCACCCTGTGTGCGCGGCAACGCGGACTTCGCCTGACGACGGAAGACGGAAGACGGAAGACGGAAGACGGAAGACGGCCGGACCATTTTATCCGCAGCCGCAAGATCAAAAATCACTCCGGCCGATTTCCGCCGCGTTTCAAAGGCGCTAACGTCGCGCCGTCACGCCTGATGGGGCGTGAGTTCCGTACGTTGGTCTTTGGCGTCAAGTGCCAGCTTACGGTGGAGATCGATATGGGAGGAGTTCTGGAATGCTGATCGACGGAAAAGTCTTCATTGTGACCGGCGGCGGATCGGGCCTTGGCGCCGGTGTTGCCAGCCTCTTGCACGGCAAGGGCGCGCGCGTGGTGCTCGCCGATATCAACGAAGACGCCGGGCGAGCAATGGCCGATCGGCTCGGAAGCAACGCCCTTTTCGTCAGGACCGACGTCACCAGCGAGGCCGATGGCGCTGCCGCAGTTTCCGCGGCTGTCAATACGTTTGGACACCTTCACGGGCTGGTGAACTGCGCCGGCATCGCGCCGGGCGAAAAAATACTCGGCCGCGAAGGCCCTCACCGCCTCGACAGTTTCGCGCGAGCGGTCGGCATCAATCTTATCGGCACATTCAACATGGTCCGTCTCGCGGCAGCAGCGATGGAAAAGGAAGCGCCTGGCGACGACGGCGAACGCGGCGTCATCATCAACACCGCCTCTGTCGCCGCCTTCGACGGACAGGTCGGCCAGGCCGCCTATTCCGCCTCGAAGGGCGGCGTGGTCGCCATGACGCTGCCGATTGCCCGCGAACTGGCGCGCCATGGCATCCGCGTCGTCGCGATCGCACCGGGCATTTTTGAAACGCCGATGATGGCCGGCATGCCGCAGGAGGTCCAGGATTCGCTCGGAAAAAGTGTCCCCTTCCCCCAGCGCCTCGGCAAACCGGAGGAGTTTGCAGCCCTTGTCCAACATATCTGCGAAAACCGGATGCTGAACGGCGAAGTCATCCGCCTCGACGGCGCGTTGCGCATGGGCGCGCGCTGAGAGCTGATACGGAAGCGGGCCGGATGCGGTTCGCATTCGGCCCGCTTCCGTATAATGCATTGGGTTAGACAAGCATCGGGCGCTGAGTATCAAGGGAGCCCGGGCATCGCATTTTGCGCCAGGCGCGGCGGTATCGCTTCCACATTCAGCGGACTGCCGACGCCAGCCAACTCTTTGTTTTTACGGTTTGCTGACAGAAACCCGCTTCCGGCGTTTCCGGATATGCGCGATGCGCGGCGACAATCTGGGGTTCTTCCGCATATTTGGTGCAGGGGGATTCACGTGCGGCGCGAACACGGTCATAGATTCGGAATCGTAGTCTATGCAGTGATTTGCTCGTGCTTCACTTTTTCAAGTCGTTGCTTCCAGAGAATTTCGAGGTCGTGGAGGTCGTGCGCCAATGTGGGGCAGTCGTTATTTCGGCCCGGTCGATTTCGACCTCGGCAAATTGCCCCACTTGCGACCGATCCAGCGGGCGCGTTCACAGTCATTGCCTGCGCCGGCTTGCCGATCTGCCTTTCCAGGATCAAGCTGCGGCGATCCGACTTCGAGCCAGGCGTTTTCGTTGTGTCGATAGACAATGCGTAACGCGTATCTTCACCGAACGATTTCCGGGGTTGGTTTCGGCCAAGGCCCGTCGAACCAACCGCCTCAGAGCGGCGCAAACAGCGGTCGGACTTACGGCAGGAGGCGAGCCCGGCGGTCGCTTATCGCAAAGGCTGACCATTCCTGTGAGCGGCGATACACTTCTGCGAATGGTGAGCTCGTCGGAGCACGAATCCTATCCTGCCCCTCGGATCGTTGGTATCGACGATTGGGCCTGGCGCAAGGGCCAGCGTTACGGCACGATTGTCTGCGATCTGGAACGCAACCGCGTTCTTGATCTGCTTCCCGAACGAAATGCTGATGTTGTAGCCGAATGGCTTGCCCGGCATCCTGGCGTAGAAATCATCGCCCGCGACCGTGCTGGCGTTTATGCAGAAGGGGCACGACGCGGCGCCCCTGATGCCGCTCAGATTGCGGATCGATGGCATCTTCTTGCGAATTTGGGTGAGGCTCTTCGTCTGGCGGTTGGTCGTCATCGCAAAGCAGTCCGTCTTGCCGGCGTCGCCGCGATGAATGAGATCGCCACAGGAGATCATGAGCTCCCCGAACACCCATCGCAGAAGCCAACATCGCTGCAACTCTTGCGGCACCAACGAAAGCTGCAACGTCGTGATCTGTATGAGGAGGTGATGCGCCTGCGTGATGCGGGGATCACCTCGGCGAGGCAGATTGCGCCACAGGTCGGCATGAGTGTGCGTACAATTGAACGGTGGCTCACGAATCGCGGTGCAGCATCGCCGCAGTTAGTGCCGGGTATTGCTTCTTCCAGTCAAAGCCTTGGAAAAATGATTGTGCTTTCAAGAAGCCATTTAGCGTTCCGTCTCTGCTGGCGCTTCTGCCGTGACAGGATCGATGTGGAACGGGTCGCGAGCAGTTTCGGATTGCGTGGCATAGACCGCAGAACTGCCAAATGGAGGTCTGGCGAACAGTCGGCTCGCGCCTCAATCCGGAACGACGACCAGATTGCCGACGAAGCCCTTGGCCATGAAATCCCTCTGCGCGCGGTGGAAATCGGAAAGCGGATAGACGCCCGCAACCAGCGGCCGGATGCGTTTTTCCTCGATATAGCCGACGAGACGCCGGAAGTCCGCCCGGCTGCCCTGACTTGAACCATGCAGTTCGAGTTGTTTCAGATACAAGGTGCGCAGATCGAGCTGAACGACCGGGCCGCCAATCGCACCGGCCGTCGTGTAGCGGCCCTCGGGTCTGAGCACTTTCAGCAGATCATTGAAGAGCGGGCCGGCGACGAGATCGGCGACCACATCGATCGGCCTGCCTTTCGCGGCCTTGCGGACCGCGTCGACAAGATGACCGTCGCCACGCGTCACCACGGCCTGCGCACCGATGGCAAGAACGGATTGCTCCTTGCCCTGGGCTGTAATAGCGATCGGAAACGCACCTCGGACGCGCGCCAGTTGGATGATGGCGCTGCCGACCCCGCCCGATGCGCCGGTCACCAGCACGGTCTCGCCGGCTGCAAGGCGGGCCCTTTCGAGCATGCGTTCCGCCGTCAGATAGGCACAGCAGAATGTTGCGAGCTCGATATCGGTCAGGTCCGTATTGACCACATGGGCGTTCTGCGCCGGCACCGCCATGTATTGCGCGTAGCCGCCATCGCGGCCATGGCCGATATAGTCGATGTCTGCGAGACTGTCGTCGTCACGGTTATAGATCGAAAAGTCCACCATCACGCGTTCGCCGATCCTCGCGGGATCGATGCCCGCACCGACGGCGACGATGTGGCCGACCGTGTCGGTGCCCTGGATGCGCGGAAAGGTGAGCGTGTTTGCCTGGCGGCGCCAGGTGGAAACCGCTGCAGCATCATCCTCCGTGCCGTAGGCGCCTTGGCGCACCCACACGTCGGTATTGTTCATGCCGCAGGCCGCCACTTTTATCAGTACCTCGTCGCCAGCCGGCTCCGGCACAGGGACGGAGGTGTTGTAGAAGAGCTTGTCGATGCCCCCGTGACCAACGAGTTGCACCGCGCTCATCGTGCTTGGTATCGCGGGCATGACGGTCATCGTGCGAACACCCCTTCGATGGCGCCAGCGGCTGCCTTCACCACCACGTCAGCCTCTTCCTTCGTCAGGCACAGAGGCGGCGCGAAACCGAGAATGTCGCCCTGCGGCATCGCCCGGCCAATGACGCCGCGCTCAGCAAGTGCTGCTGCCACTTGTGGGCCGATTTTCTTGCCCACATCGAAGAACCGGCGGTCATCCCGGTCTTCGACGAACTCGACGGCCGCCATCATTCCGTCACCGCGAACCTCGCCCACATGCGCGTGGTCGCCGACCGCCTCGGCAAGCTGCTCACGGAAATAGGCGCCGGTCGCACCGGCATTCTCGACCAAGCCAAGTTCGTCGATCAGCTCGAGATTGGCGATACCAGCCGCGGCGCAGATCGGGTGGGAGGAATAGGTCCAGCCGTGGCCGATCGCGCCCAGTTCGTCCGATCCCTGAACCAGCACCTGCCAGACCTTGTCGGAGACGATCGTCCCGGAAAGCGGCGCATAGGCGGAGGTGAGTCCCTTGGCGATGGTGATAAGATCCGGCTTCATGCCATAGTGATCGGAACCGAACATCGTGCCGAGGCGGCCGAAGCCGGTGACCACCTCGTCGGCGATGAGCAGGATATCGTATCTGTCGAGCACGGCCTGGATTTTCTGCCAGTAGCCCTTGGGCGGCGGCACGATGCCGCCGGTGCCGAGGATCGGTTCGCCGATGAAAGCGGCGATCGTTTCAGGACCTTCGGCAAGGATCATTTCTTCCAGCTTGTCGGCGCAATATTGCGAAAACTGCTCCTCGTCCATCGAGCGGTCCGGCCGGCGGAAATAATAGGGTGCCTCCGTGTGCAGGATCGGCGCGCGCGGCAGGTCGAAGGCGTTGTGAAACAGCGCAAGGCCGGTCAGCGATCCAGTCATCACGCCGGAACCGTGATAGCCGCGCCAGCGCGAGATGATCTTCTTCTTTTCCGGCCGGCCGAGAATGTTGTTATAGTACCAGATCAGCTTGATGTTGGTTTCGTTGGCGTCGGAGCCGGAGAGACCGAAATAGACCCGCGACATGCCCTCAGGCGCGCGATCGATGATCATCTTCGACAGGGTGATCGATGCTTCTGTGCCGTGCCCGACATAGGCGTGGTAATAGGCAAGGTTCTTCGCCTGCTCGGCGATGGCATCGGCGATCTTCTGGCGACCGTAGCCAACATTGACGCAGTAGAGACCGGCAAAGGCGTCGAGGCTGGTCCGACCGTTCACATCCGTAATGTAGACGCCCTCGCCGCCGGCGATGACCCGCGTCGGTGTTTCGCCGCGCGCATGCATGCCCATATGGGTCGATGGGTGGAAAAAATGGTCACGATCCCAGGCGGTCAGTTCGTTGTTGCGGTCGAGCATTTTCTTTTGTCCTTATGCTGTCGTCTTGAATGGATCTCGCGCCTTCGGCATCAGGCGGCGGTGTCGATGCAGAGGTATTTGAGCTCGGTGAAAGCCTCGAGCCCGTGCCTGGAGCCCTCGCGGCCGAGACCCGATTGTTTCCAGCCGCCGAACGGAACGGGGCCGCCGGTGATCTTCACACGGTTGATCGCCACCATGCCGAATTGCAGGGCGCGACCCAGGCGCCATTGCCGCTTGCCATTTTCCGTCACCACATAGGCGACCAGACCGTATTCGGTGTCATTGGCCCGGGCGATCACCTCCGTCTCGCTGTCGAATGCAGTTACCGCCGCAACGGGCCCGAAGGTCTCTTCCTGCATGATCAGGGCATCATCCGGGACATCCGTCAGAAGAGTAGGCTCATAAAACAGCGCCCCCGCATCATGCCGCTTCCCGCCGGACACAAGCGTCGCCCCTCGCTTCAAGGCGTCGGCGACATGCTCCTCCACCTTGGCGACCGCGCGCTCATGCATCAGCGGACCGATGTCGACGCCGGCGCTGAGCCCTGAACCGACCTTCAGAGCGGCGATGCGCGCCGCAAAGGCGGCGTTGAAGGCCCCGACGATCGGGCGCTCGACATAGATGCGATTGGCGGCCAGGCAGTCTTGGCCGGAGGTCGCAAACTTGGCGCTGACCGCGATATCGGCGGCCTTTTCGATGTCCGCGTCGGCGAAAACGATTAAGGGGGCATGACCGCCCAGCTCCATGACAAGCCGCTTCATCGTCGGGGCGCACTGCCCGGCGATCAGGCGACCGATCTCGGTCGAACCGGTAAAGCTCATGGCACGCACCCGTTTGTCGGCGCACATCTGTCCGACGATCGTCGATGCATTGCCGGTAACGACGTTGAAGACGCCGGCCGGAATGCCGGCCCGCTCCGCGAGCACGGCGAGAGCCAGCGCCGAGAGCGGCGTTTCCGAGGAAGGGTGGGCGACCACCGTGCAACCGGCCGCAAGGGCCGCGGCCGCCTTTCGCGTTACCATCGCCGAAGGGAAGTTCCAGGGAGTGACGATGCCGACGACGCCGAGCGCTTCCCGCCGAACGACCATCTCGGCGCCCGCAAGGTGGCTGGTGACGCTTTCGGCATTCATCCGCTTGCCTTCTTCGGCATACCACTCGAGGAAGGACGCAGCGTAGTCGATCTCGCCACGTGCTTCGGCAATCGGCTTTCCCTGCTCCAGCGCCATGATCAAGGCGAGATCATCCCTGGCGGCGATCATCTGCTCACCCCATCTGCACAACATCGCGGCACGGTGATGGGGAGGAAGATCACGCCAGCCGGCAAATGCCCGGTCTGCAGCATCGATGGCGGCTGTCGTTTCATCGCCGTCGAGCGAGGCCACCCAGGCGAGCGAACCTCCCGTAGCCGGATCGGTGATCGCAAAGCTCTTGCCGTGGCGCGAAGAGGTCCAGCGTCCGCCGACATAGGCAAGCTCACGCAGCAGATGGCGATCTTTCAATTGGTTCAGGGTGTCGTGAAACGGCGTGCGGGCGAAAACGGCGGTCATCGGCATCTCCTCGGCATGTGTTGCGGAGATGGTGACAGCAAGCGCGCGAGAGATTGTCTGTTCAGCACATTGCCGAGAGAGAATTTGTCTGATTTTGCGCGTGAACGCAGAGAGATGGTCTAGAGCGACGCGGGAAGCAATGCGGCAAGTGGCAGAACGGTTTCTTCCTTGATCGTCTTCGTCACGATGTAGGTGAAGTAGCGCTCGATGCCGAGCTCGCGATCGAGAAGGCCGTCCACCAGCCGCTGGTAGGCGTCGATGTCGGCAGCGACGATCTTCAAGATATAGTCAACGCCGCCGCCGACCGACCAGCAGGCGGTGATCTCGGGAATGGCTGCGACGGCGCGCTCGAAGCGTTCGAAATCGGTCTGCCGGTGATTGCCGAGCGTCACCTCCATCATAACGCTCGCCACCGGCGCCACGCGGCGCCCCGCAACGCGGGCATGATAGCCGGTGATGATGCCGGCCTTCTCCAGTTTGCGAAGCCGCATCCAGCAGGGGGTCGGGGAAAGCCCTGCCTTTTCAGCGAGCGCCAGCTTGGTGATGCGCCCGTCCTCCTGGACCGCCTCAAGGATGCGCAGGTCGATGGCGTCGAGTTTCATTTCGGCTGGCTTTCGCGTGTGCTGTTTCATGTCAAATCCGGAAAAAGAGATTGAGTGCTGATTTTAGCGTTGTCAATTGACCTGATTTTCAGCAGTGTAAAATCATGACAAATTGGCGCCCCGACCCTGCCCAGCTCCGCCGCCCGGCCTACCTCTCGTTGGCCGAGCAGTTCGCACGCGCCATCCAGGAAGGCAAGCTTTCGAACGGGCAGCGCCTCCCGACCCATCGTCATCTCGCCGACGAGCTCGCTCTTTCGGTTCAAACGGTCAGCCGTGCCTATGACGAGCTTATCCGTCGGGGGCTGGTGTCGGGCGAAATCGGGCGCGGCAGCTTCGTGCAAACCCAGGCGAAGGAGCCGGAGCCACCCTATCTGCCGGAGCGTCTTGGCGAACTGATCGACCTGTCGATCCTCAAGCCGGTCTGCGAACAACTGCATCTTCAGAAGATGCGCAGCGCATTCGGCTGGCTTGCGGAGAACCTGCCTTCCAGCTCGGCGCTTTCCTTCCGCCCCAACATGGTGTTCCCGCGCCACCGTAGCGTCGCGGCCGGATGGCTTGCGCGTTGTGGCCTCCAGATTTCACCGCTCAATATCAGTCTCACCAACGGTGCGACTTCCGCCATGACGGTGGCGCTGATGAGCGTCGCGCCTCCCGGCTCGACGATCGCGACCGAGGCGGTCAGCCACCACACGCTGGTGCCGCTGTCGACCTATCTCGGTATCCATCTCGAGGGCCTGCCCATCGATCAGGACGGCATGATCCCGGAAGCGCTGGACGAGGCGTGCCGCAAGGGTGTCATTCGTGCGATCTTCCTGCAGCCGTCGGTCATCAATCCGACGGCGACGCTGATGAGCGAGGCGCGGCGCGCAGCCCTTGCCGAGGTTGCCCGCCGGCACGACATCGCGATCATCGAAAACGACATTCTCGGTCCACTCGTCGATGCCGGGCTGAAGCCGGTGGCAGCGTTCGCGCCGGAGCGCACGCTCTACATCACCAGTTTCACCAAGATCACTGTGCCTGGCCTGCGCATCGGCTATCTCGCGTCACCCGATCGCTACGTGGCGGCGGTTGCCAACCGGCATCTGGTCTCCAACTGGATGGCGACCCCGGCAATCGCCGAGATCGCCACACATTGGGTCAGCGATGGAACCGCATTGGAACTGGTCGAGTGGCAGCGTCGGGCGCTGGCTGTGCGCCATGCAATCGCCGCCGACGCACTCGGCACTCTCGACTATCGCTCGCATCCCCAAAGCCTGCACATCTGGCTGCCTTTGCCGGATGGACACACCGAGGAAGACTTCGTCTCGCAGGCGCGGTTGCGGGGCGTCGCAATCGCACCGGGATCCTCTTTCCGCACATCCGATCTCGGCTGGCGGCCGGCCGTGCGCATCTCCCTCGGCTCGACGAGCGAACAGGAATTGCGCCAGGGGCTCGGGATCGTCGCCTCTCTGGCGCTTGGAAATCCCGAAGCTCTGCTGCTCGCGATTTGAGGCTGCCGCCTATTTCATGAGCGGAATCGGAATAATTGTCATGATATTATTATTCCAATTGACATGATTTGGATGGGCGATCATCGTTAGGGCATCACCGGTCCCCACCAAGGGAAAGACGTGAATGCCCGATCCCATCATCCGCATCGACAACATCATCAAGCGCTACGGTCCGTTGACCGTGCTCGACGGACTGTCGATGCAGGTCATGCCGGGCGAGAAGCTCGCGCTCATCGGGCCGTCGGGGTCCGGCAAGACGACGATCCTGCGCATTCTGATGACGCTGGAGACGATCAGCGGCGGCCATATCGAGGTTGATGGAGCACAGCTCTATCACATGCCGGGAAATGGCGGGCTTGTCGCCGCCGACGAGCGCTATCTCCAGCGGATGCGCGAAAAGATTGGCATGGTCTTCCAGCACTTCAACCTGTTTCCCCACAAATGCGTTCTCGACAATGTCACGCTCGCTCCGATGCTGACCAAGGGCATGGCAAGGGCGGCCGCGGAAAAGCGGGCGATGGAGCTTCTCGACATGGTCGGCATGGCCGACAAGGCGAAAAGCATGCCGGCGCAGCTGTCCGGCGGACAGAAGCAACGGGTGGCAATCGCCCGCGCACTCGCGCTGTCGCCGAAGATCATGCTGTTTGACGAAGTCACCTCCGCCCTCGATCCCGAACTGGTCGAGGAAGTCCTGAACGTCATGCGCAAGCTCGCGTCGGAGACCGACATGACGATGCTTCTCGTGACGCATGAGATGGGTTTTGCCCATGATTTCGCCGACCGGATCCTCTTCTTCGACCGTGGCCGGATCGTCGAGGAAGGCAAGCCGGACGACATCTTCCGTCATCCCAAGCAGGAGCGCACGCAAGTGTTCCTGCGCAAGATAATCGCGGCAGGGCACCGCGTCTGAGCGTTCGCGCCGGGATGTGCCCCAACCAAAAAGATGAAGAACAGCCAGAGGAGCCGATACCGATGAAAATCACGCATTTCATGTCAATGGCCGCAAGCGTTTCGACGTTGATGGCTATCCTTTCTGCTGCACCGGCGATTGCCGATGACGACAAGCTGCAGCAACTGAAGGATCAGGGTTTTGCCCGCATCGCGATTGCCAACGAACCGCCGTTCACCGCCGTCGGCGCCGACGGCAAGGTGTCGGGAGCCGCCCCTGATGTCGCCCGCGAAATCTTCAAGCGTCTCGGCGTCGCCGATGTCGCCGCGTCGATCTCCGAATACGGTGCGATGATCCCGGGCCTTCAGGCCGGACGGCATGATGCCATCACTGCCGGCCTCTTCATGAAGCCGGAACGCTGTGCGGCGGTCGCCTATTCCGAGCCGGTGCTCTGCGACGCGGAAGCCTTCGCGCTGAAGAAAGGCAATCCGTTGAAGCTGATGAGCTACAAGGACATTGCCGACAACCCCGACGTCAAGATCGGTGCGCCGGGTGGCGGCACCGAAGAGAAACTAGCGCTCGAAGCGGGCGTTCCCCGCGATCGCGTTATCGTCGTGCCCGACGGCCAGAGCGGACTGAAAATGCTGCAGGACGGCCGCATCGATGTCTATTCCCTGCCTGTGCTCTCGATCAACGACCTGATGTCGAAGGCGAATGATCCGAACCTTGAGGTTGTCGCCCCGGTCGAAGGCGCGCCGGTCTATTGTGACGGCGCCGCCTTTAAGAAAGGCGACGAAGCGCTGCGGGACGCCTTCGACGTCGAGTTGGCCAAGCTGAAGGAATCCGGCGAGTTCGCCAAGATCATCGAGCCCTATGGCTTTTCCGCAAAGGCCGCCATGTCGACCACCCGCGAAAAGCTCTGCGCCGCCAAGTAACGCGCTCCGGCTCCCTCTTGCGCACTCGCGACGCGGGGAGCCGGTCCCAATGGCTGACGATGATTGGAATGTAGGCAACGATGATCGACTGGTCCGGCTACATAGGGCTGATATTGCAGGGCGCGCTGGTGACGCTGCAGCTGACGGTACTGGGCTCGGCATTGGCTGTCGTAATGGCCTTTACCGCGGGCCTTGCGCGCGTTAGCCGCTCGTTCGCGGTGCGAGCGCTGGCGACCACCTATATCGAGTTCTTTCGCGGCACCTCGATCTTCGTGCAACTCTTCTGGGTCTATTTCGTCCTGCCCTTTGCCGGCATCACGTTGACGCCACTGCAGGCTGGTGTCCTGGCGCTCGGCCTCAATGTCGGGGCCTATGGGGCCGAGGTGGTGCGCGGCGCGGTTAAGGCGATCGGCCGCGAGCAGCGCGAGGCCTGCATTGCGCTCAACCTGACGCGCTACCAGTCCATGCGCCACATCATCCTGCCCCAGGCCTTGCCGCTGATGTTGCCGACATTCTGCAACAACGCCATCGAACTCCTGAAAGGCACGGCCGTCGTCTCATTGATCTCGCTGACCGACATGACATTTCAGGCCCAGGTCGTGCGTGCCCAGACTGGCAACACGCTAATCCCTTTCACAGTGATCCTCGTTCTCTACTTCCTGATGTCCTGGGTCATATCGCGCAGCATGCGGTGGCTCGAACGGCGCATGACGCGCGGCCTTGACGGCGTGAGGGGCTGAGCGATGGAATGGGACTGGAATTTCGTCTGGCAGATCATGCCCACCCTCCTCGAGGGACTGAAGATCACGCTTCTGGCCACGGTTCTCGGAGCCGTCGTCGCCGCGGTCGTCGGCCTTCTCTTTGCGATCCTGAGGCTTTCGGCACCAAAGCCGATCGCCCGCGTCGTCGGCTTCCTCGTCGAGTTCATTCGCGGTACGCCGCTGCTCGTGCAACTCTATTTCATCTTCTACGTGCTTCCCGATATCGGCATCAGCCTACCGGCCCTGGTCGCCGGCGTCATCGGGCTCGGCATTCACTACGGCACCTACACGGCCGAGGTCTATCGCGCCGGCATCGAGAACGTTCCGCGCGGCCAATGGGAAGCAGCCCGGGCCACCAACCTGACCCTGCGCCAGACCTGGCTGCACGTGATCCTGCCCCAGGCGATCCCGCCAATGATCCCCGCACTCGCGAACTACCTGATCGCCATGTTCAAGGAGACGCCGCTTCTGTCGGCCATCACCGTTCTCGAACTGATGAACCAGGCGAAAAGCATCGCCAACAGCAACTACCGCTATATCGAGCCGATGACCCTGGTCGGCGTGTTCTTCCTGATCATGAGCCTGATTTCCGTCGTGTTTTTGCGATGGCTGGAAGAACGCTACAGCCGCGTGGAGGAGCGCTGATGGAAAAGACGTTCTCGCTTTCGCTCGCCTCTCGTCGACCGAGGCTCGACGAGCGCCCGCTCGAAAAACGCGTCGGACTGATCATCCTTGCCACCGACCACACGACCGAGCCGGACTTCCGGCGCATGGTCGCAAGCGAGCGCATCGGCGTCTATGTCGCGCGCATTCCCTATGCCAATCCCGTCACGCCCGAGAACCTGCGCGCGATGCAGCCACAGCTGACGACTGCCGCTGGCCTGATCCTTCCTGATGAAGAGCTCGATGTCGTGATGTATTCGTGCACGTCCGCCTCCGTCGTCATCGGCGACGATCAGGTGACGGCGGCGATCCGTGCGGCAAAGCCGGATGTACCGGTCGTCACCCCGACGGCCGCAGCCGTCGAGGGGCTTCGCACCCTTGGCGCTGCCCGCATCTCGGTTCTGACACCCTACACGCTCGAGACCAGCCGCCCGATGGCGGACTATTTTGCCGAAAGCGGTTTTTCGATCGACCGGTTCGCCTGCCTTGGCCTGACCGACGACCGGGAGATGGCACGTGTCGGCCTTGACGAACTCATCGCGTTTGCGCGTGAGGCCGTGGCACCGGGTTCTGATGCGCTGTTCATATCCTGCACGGCGGTGCGCGCCGCCTCCGTCGCTGCACGGATCGAGGACGCGATCGGCAAGCCTGTCGTCACCAGCAATTTGGCAACCGCCTGGGCATGCCTGCGTCTTTGTGGCGACCACAACCATTATGCTCAATTCGGCCAGCTGATGACGCTGCCGTTGGCTGGAGCGTGAGCATGTCTGGATCTTCCTTGCCCGTGGTCTACGGCGACATCGAAGCTGCCGCGCAGCGAATTTCGGCCCATATGCTGAAGACACCGTTCGCCCTCTCTCCATCCCTCTCCGAACTCCTGGATGTGCCGATTGGCCTCAAGCTTGAACATCACCAGACAACCGGAAGCTTCAAGTTGCGCGGTGCCTGCAATGCGCTCCTGTCGCTGTCGCCGGCCGAGCGCAAGCGCGGTGTCGTTGCCGCCTCGACGGGCAACCACGGGCGGGCTCTGGCCTACGCTGCGAAAGCCGAAGGCACCGTCGCGACAATCTGCATGTCGCGCCTCGTCCCCGAAAACAAGCTTGCCGAAATTCGCCGACTTGGCGCCAGGGTGCATATCACGGGCGCCTCGCAGGATGACGCCCAGCGTGAAGTCGAAAGGCTCGTCGAGCAGGATGGGCTTGTGATGGTGCCGCCGTTCGACAATCCGGCCATCGTCGCCGGCCAGGGCACTCTCGGCCTCGAAATCGTCGATGACATGCCGGATGTCGGGATGGTGCTCGTTCCGCTATCGGGCGGCGGTCTCGCCTCTGGCGTGGCTCTGGCAGTGAAATCACGGCGGCCGGACATCAGGGTCATCGGCCTCACCATGGAGCGCGGTGCAGCGATGAAGGCGAGCCTCGATGTAGGCCGCCCCGTCGAGATTGCCGAAATGCCAAGTCTTGCTGACTCGCTCGGCGGCGGCATCGGCCTTGTCAACCGTGTGACTTTTGCCATGTGCAACGCGCTGCTCGACGATGTCGTCTTGCTTTCGGAAGCGGAGATCGCAGCGGGAATGCGGCACGCCTATGCGCAGGAGCGCGAGATCGTCGAGGGCGCCGGCGCCGTCGGCATCGCCGCCTTGCTTGCCGGCAAGATCGACCCGGCCGGTCGACCGGTTGCACTCATCCTTTCGGGCCGCAACGTCGACATGGAACTGCACCAGCGTGTCGTCAATTGCGAGACAGATCTGTTGCGGGAGGACGCGGCATGACGCGCATGACAATTCTGACCGAGGCAGATCTGCGGGCGGTCGTGCCGCTCGACCTTGCCGCCGTCGACTGCATCGAGAACGCCTTTTGTGCACTCGCCACCAAGGCCGTGGTGATGCCGCCGATCCTGCGCCTGGACATCCCGGAACATCGCGGCGAAGTCGATGTGAAGACCGCCTATGTGCCTGGGCTCGACGGTTTCGCGATCAAGATCAGCCCCGGCTTCTTCGACAACCCCAAGCTCGGCCTGCCGAGCACCAACGGCATGATGGTGCTTTTGTCGGCAACAACAGGCGTCGTCCAGGCGCTGTTGCTGGACAATGGCTATCTGACCGACGTGCGCACCGCGGCTGCGGGCGCAGTTGCCGCAAGGCATGTCTCGCGTGCGGATGCCTCTGTCGCCGCCATTTTCGGCGCGGGCATGCAGGCGGCACTTCAGCTTGAGGCGCTCTGCCTGGTGCGCCCGATCCGGGAAGCGCGGATCTGGGCGCGCGACGGTAAAAAGGCAAAGCTTGCCGCCCGCACGTTAACGGGGAGGCTCGGCATTCCCGTCAGGGCGGAAAGTGATCCGGAAAAGGCCTCAGCAGGTGCCGATATCATCGTCACGACCACACCGACAGAAAGCCCCATCCTCAAGGCCGCGTGGCTGAGGCCAGGCCAGCATGTGACTGCCATGGGCTCGGACGCCGAACACAAGAACGAGATCGAACCGGCAGCGATTGCGGAGGCCTCGCTCTATGTCGCCGATAGCCTGGCACAGACACGACGGCTCGGCGAACTGCACCACGCCATCAAGGCAAGCCGCATCGCAGCGGAAGCCGACTTTGCCGAACTCGGCCAGATCATCGCCGGCCAGCGCCCGGGGCGCACCGCTGCCGACCAGCGCACCATCGTCGACCTGACCGGTACAGGCATCCAAGACACCGCCATCGCCACGCTTGCCTTTGCCCGCGCGCAAGAGCGCGGCAAGGGCGCGACATTTGCAAGCTGAGACCGGCAAGACCGGAGAATGAGGGAGAGACATGACCAAACCCAACCTCAAATTTTCCCTTGGGGAGTACGAGGCGCGCCTCACAAAGACGCGCAAGGCCATGGAGGATAAGGGTGTCGACCTGCTCATCGTCAGCGATCCGACCAACATGGCCTGGCTCACCGGCTATGACGGCTGGTCGTTCTACGTGCATCAGGCCGTCGTGGTGCCGCCGACGGGCGAGCCGATCTGGTACGGACGCGGACAGGACGCAAACGGCGCGAAGTTCACGGCCTATCTCGCCCACGAGAGCATCATCGGCTATCCCGATCACTACGTGCAATCAACCGAACGCCATCCGATGGACTATCTCGCAGCAAAGCTTGCCGAGCGCGGCCTCGACAAGCTTACCATCGGCGTCGAGATGGACAATTACTGGTTCTCGGCCGCCGCCTATGCCGCCTTGCAGAAACACCTGCCCAATGCTCGATTCGTCGACACGACGGCACTGGTCAACTGGCAGCGCGCAGTCAAGAGCCCGGCGGAAATCGCCTACATGCGCAACGCTGCGCGCATCGTCGAGGGCATGCATCAACGCATCTTCGACAAGATCGAGGTCGGGATGCGCAAATGCGATCTCGTCGCCGAAATCTATGATGCGGGCACGCGCGGCGTCGACGGCATCGGCGGCGACTACCCGGCCATCGTGCCTTTGCTCCCTTCCGGCGTCGAGGCATCGGCACCGCATCTGACCTGGGACGACCGTCCGATGAAATCGGGTGAAGGCACCTTCTTCGAGATCGCCGGCTGCTACAACCGCTACCATCTGCCGCTGTCACGCACGGTCTTCCTCGGCAAGCCGACCCAGGCGTTTCTGGATGCGGAGAAGGCGACGCTCGAGGGCATGGAGGCGGGTCTTGCCCAGGCGAAACCGGGTAACACCTGCGAGGATATTGCTCAGGCGTTCTTTGCCGTGCTGAAGAAGTACGGCATCGTCAAGGACAACCGCACGGGTTACTCGATCGGTATGTCCTACCCACCGGATTGGGGCGAGCGCACCATGAGTCTGCGCCCCGGCGACCGCACCGAGCTTACACCCGGTA
Organism: Sinorhizobium sp. A49; assembly: GCF_002002725.1. GTDB lineage: Bacteria > Pseudomonadota > Alphaproteobacteria > Rhizobiales > Rhizobiaceae > Ensifer. The sequence goes on from NZ_MUNW01000034.1 coordinate 90,074, forward strand.
TGACCTTCCACTTCATGACTGGCCTGTGGCTTGAGGACATGGGCTTCGAGACGACCGAGAGCATCCTGATCACCGAGACCGGGGTCGAATGCCTTGCCAACGTGCCGCGCAAGCTTTTCGTGAAGGACTGACCATGACGGTTTCAGCGCTTCGTCCGTCCGCGATTTCACCGACGGTGGACTTTTCAGTGGACGGCGTCCAGCATGGTTTCCTGCGGCTGCCCTACAGCCGCGACGATTCCGCCTGGGGTTCGGTGATGATCCCCGTTACCGTCATCAAGAACGGCGAAGGGCCGACGGCCCTTCTGACCGGCGGCAATCACGGCGACGAATATGAGGGACCGATCGCCCTCTTCGATCTTGCTCGCACGCTGACGGCCGAGGACGTTGCAGGTCGGGTGATCATTATACCCGCGATGAATTATCCGGCCTTCGTTTCGGCAACACGTACTTCACCGATCGACCGCGGTAACATGAACCGCAGTTTCCCTGGAAAGCCCGACGGCACGGTGACTGAAAAGATCGCCGACTACTTCCAGCGCGAACTCCTGCCGCTCGCAGATATCGTCATGGATTTCCATTCCGGTGGAAAAACGCTCGATTTCCTGCCATTCTGCGCGGCGCATATCCTGCCCGACAAGCGTCAGGAAGCCCGTTCGTTCGAACTCGTCGACGCATTTTGCGCGCCCTACTCGATGAAGATGCTTGAGATCGATGCGGTCGGCATGTACGACACCGCGGCAGAGGATATGGGCAAGATCTTCATCACGACGGAACTCGGCGGCGGCGGCACGGCGACCGCCAAAAGCGCCGGGATTGCCAAGCAGGGCGTGTCCAACGTGCTGCGCAAGGCGGGCATCCTGAAAGGACCGAGCACAGCATCCGTAACCCGGACGCAATGGCTCGATATGCCCGACGGCAACTGCTTCTCCTTTGCCGAGGATGCCGGGCTGATCGAACCCCTGGTCGACATGGGCGAGAGCGTTGTTACCGGCCAGGCCGTGGCCCGCATCCACCCGATCGGCAAGACCGGTGCCGTGCCGAAAGATGTCTGCACGAAGAGGGACGGTATTCTGTGCGCCCGGCACTTCCCTGGCCTCGTCAAGCCAGGAGATTGCGTCGCGGTTGTTGCGGTGACGATATGATCAGGCCACTAGCCTTGGAAATCGCCAAGCTGAGCGAACTGCCTGGTTAGCTGAAAGCCGAAGGCAGAACCTTGGCGGCTCCACGGTCCGCAGGTGTCGTTGTGTGGGCAGCAGCACTACCTGGTCGCTTAGGTCTTAGGTTGCTTCACCTTCAGCGGAATACTGACAGGTCCATAGGTCACCACAGATACCCGCCGTCGCCTTTCGTGACGGCGGGCCACTCGACAGGCGTTCGTCACTGCGCGAGAACGCCGTTCTTCTTGGCGGTCCATGTGGCGAGGAAATCCATAAGCCCAGGCGACAGGCAATCATAGGGTTCGAGCCCCAGTTCCTTCAGACGAGCACGAACGGCGGACATCTCATCCGGATTGTAGCCATTTTCGATGATCGAGGAGACGAAAGCCGCAAACCCAGGCCCTGCCCAACCATCCTCCGCAAACCTCTCGGGGTGAAGGAATGATAGCCCCTTGAAGGCATGCTCCCGTTCGACCGGTCCGTACATATGTACGCCGCATTCCTTGCAAGCATGCCGTTGAATGAGGGCCGAAGGATCGATGACCGTAAGCTTCTCACCGTTTTCCAACACTTCGATCTTGTCCGTCGGAGCAACGGCGACAACAGAGAACACGGCACCTTTCGGTTTCCAGCATTTCGTGCAGCCACATGCATGATTATGGGCGATATCGCTGTTTACCCTCACCCTGACCGGACTGCTGCAACTGCAGACAAGGGTCCCGCCTGAGAACGACGTGCCGCCGGCCTTGAAACCGTTGTCGACGGCGGGATGTATCGCAATTCTGCTCATGATGTTCCTCCCAAAAGTGCCAACGCGCTACCGATCGCAAGTGTACTTTGATGAGATCTTGGCGCCAGTAGGTTACTGTAACAGACCGTAGCGCGTGTAGCGTCGCACTCCAGGTGAAGCTATCGGTGCAAGCGCCCGGCCAGCTTTGGAGGATTCAGTTCCGGTCCGGTTTCAAAGTCGAGGAACAAACTGGCCTCGTTGGTGTTGGAGCAATGTTCTGGGGGAGCCGGGCACCTCCTTCAGTCCACATCACGCGCATTTGAATTGATCCGCCGACGACATGGCAGTTGTCTGCCTGCATCACCTTATTGGCCCGTCTCGGACGTTTGCGAGCCCGGCCACCATTTTCTGAACAAGAGCCGGCCTCCACTCGGCTCCGTTTGAAGGACGCATGGACATGGTGACTTTTACGCTCAACGGAAAAGAACGCACCTTCGATGGCGATCCCGATACGCCTCTGCTCTGGGTGATCCGCGATCTCGAAAAACTCACGGGCACGAAATACGGGTGCGGCGTAGCGCAATGCGGGGCTTGCACTGTCCATCTCGATGGCATGCCCCGGCGGTCCTGTATCACGCCAATTGCCATGATCGACGGCTCGGATGTGGTCACGATCGAAGGCATTTCCGGAAAGGAGGCCGAGGCGGTCCAGACGGCGTGGGCCGGGCTCGATGTCCCACAATGCGGTTACTGTCAATCCGGGCAGATCATGTCGGCCGTGGCGCTCCTGCAGATGCTGCCCAAACCCACCGACGACGAGATCGATGGTGCCATGACCGGCAATCTCTGTCGGTGCGCCACCTACCATCGCATCCGCGCGGCGATCCACAATGCCGCCAATTCGATGGAGGGTTGAGCAATGACCGTTCACGATATTACCACCACCCGCCGCACCTTCCTCGCTGGCGCCGGGCTCGTCATCGGCGTGGCTATCGCGCCTAAATTCCTTTCAGCTGCGCCGACAGGCGTTCCAGCCGGTGGCGCAGCCGACCTCAAGCCGATGAACGCTTTCGTCAAGATCGGCACGGACGACACCGTCACAGTACTGTCCAAACATATCGAGTTTGGCCAAGGTCCCTTCACGGGGCTTGCGACGCTCGTCGCCGAGGAGCTCGACGCCGACTGGAGCCAGATGCGTGCGGTCCATTCGCCGACCGACAACAAGATCTACGCCAACCTCGCCTTCGGCCTGCAGGGCACCGGCGGGTCCAGTTCAATTGCCAACGCCTACGAGCAGATGCGCAAGGCGGGTGCTACCGCGCGTGCCATGCTCGTCGCCGCAGCGGCGCAGGAATGGAGTGTCCCTGCCGCGGAAATCACCGTCGAGAAGGGGCGGATCAAACATACAGGCTCCGGCAAGGAAAGCGGTTTCGGCGCCTTCGCCGACAAGGCAGCGAGACAGACCGCGCCAGCGGAGCCGAAACTGAAGGATCCCAAGGATTTCGTGCTGATCGGAACAGATCTGCCGAAGCTCGATACCCGTGAAAAGATCAATGGCGCGGCAATCTTCACGCTGGACATCATGCCTGATGGCCTGCTCACCGCCGTGGTCGCCCACCCCAAGCATTTTGGCGCCGTCGTCAATTCCTTCGATGACACGGACGCCCGAAAAGTGATGGGCGTGGTCGACATCAGGCAAATCCCGCAGGGCATTGCAGTCTATGGGGAAAATACTTTCGCGGCGCTGAAGGCACGCGATGCACTCAGGATCGAATGGGATCTCTCCAAAGCAGAGACCCGCTCGTCGGCGGAACTGGCGGCCGAGTACATCCGCCACTTCGAAAAGCCGGGCTTGGAGGCGACGAACAACGGTGATGTCGCGCAAGCCTTCCAACAGCCGGGCCTGCAGACCGTCGAAGCCCAGATCATCTTTCCCTTCCTCGCGCATGCGCCAATGGAACCGCTCGATGCGGTGTTCATCAAAGCCGCCGACGGCTCCGTCGATATCTACAATGGTGCGCAGTTTCCGGGCTTCGATCAGCAGGTAGCGGCAAAGATCCTGTCGCTCGACGAAACAAAGGTGCGGGTGAATACGCAGCTCGCAGGGGGCAGTTTCGGCCGCAAGGCGCAATTCGGCTCGCCCTATATGCAGGAAGCGGCTTCCGTCTATGCCGCCATTGGCGGCGATCGACCGCTTAAGCACATGTGGACACGAGAGGACGATATCCAAGGCGGCTTCTATCGTCCGATGTACGCCCATAAGATGCGAGGCGCGATCGACGCCAAGGGCCAGATCACCGCATGGGAGCAGATCATTGTCGGCCAATCGATCATGGCCAAGGCGGACCTGGATTCGACCTCGGTCGAAGGCGCGTCGAACCTGCCCTACCGGATCCCCAATCTCAAAGTGACCTCGCACAACGTCACGCTGCCAATCCCGCCGCTGTGGTGGCGGTCGGTCGGTCATACCCATACCGGCTTTGCCGTCGAGACCTTCGTCGACGAGCTGCTCGCCCGCGTCGGGCGGGATCCGGTGGAGGGCAGACTTGCACTGCTCGACGCGACCTCACGCCATGCCGGTGTCCTGCGCAAGGCCGCCGAGATGTCGGATTGGGGGGCGACGCTCACTGAAGGACGCGCCCGCGGCGTGGCGATGGTCGAGAGCTTCGGCTCGTTCGTCGCCCAGGTCGCTGAAGTCTCCGTCGGCCCCGATGGTGCGCCGCGTGTGCACAAGGTCTGGTGCGCCGTCGATTGCGGCGTTGCCGTCAATCCCAACATCATCAAGGCGCAGATGGAAGGCGGCATCGGTTATGGGCTGGGTGCTGTGCTTTTCGATGCCGTCACGCTTGGCAAGGGTGGCCAGATCATGCAGTCGAACTTCCACGACTATCGGTCGATCCGCATCAACGAGATGCCCGACGTCTCGGTGGAAATCATCAGGTCGGCGGAAAAACCGACGGGGGTGGGCGAACCCGGCGTACCACCCATCGGCCCGGCGGTTGCCAACGCGTGGCGAAAGCTGACCGACGCGCCAGTGCGCCAGCTTCCCATCGTCAGTATCATGTCGTCCTGAGAGGGCCACCAGATGAAGATCACGCTGCTGATAACCGGCATTGTCGCGAACTGTCTTATCGTCGGCGCGGGCATCCTGCTCGCGCCGGCGTCCGTAGCCCAGAACGCCGGCTCTCTGCGTCCGGCTGAGTCTTTTCAGTCGATACCCGACACGCGGGCGCGTTCCGTCGCCCTTTTTGAAGAGGCCGGCAAGGTGATTCAGCATCCACGGTGCGTCAACTGTCATCCAGCAACGGAGCGACCGCTGCAGGGCATGTCCATGCACCCGCACCAGCCACCAGTCTTCCGGGGCGATGCCGGCATGGGCCTGGTCGGCATGCAGTGCAACACCTGCCACAGCGAACAGAATACACCGGTGGTCGGGCAGGCAGATACACTGAAAAGCATCCCCGGCAATCCTGCCTGGCATCTCGCCCCGATCGAGATGGCCTGGGAGGGCAAGACCCTTGGGCAGATCTGCGAACAATTGAAGGACCCGAAACGCAACGGTGAGAAAACCATGGCGGAAATGGTCGAGCACATGGCGCATGACGAGCTGGTTGGATGGGGGTGGCAACCGGGCGAAGGCCGCGAGCCGGTTCCCGGCACACAGGACGAATTTGGCAAGCTTATCCAGGCGTGGGTGGATACCGGCGCCGCCTGCCCGTCACCCTAGGCGCAACAGCAGAGCCCAGACAGGTAGCACGTCAATTCGTCAATGGGTCGGGCTGGCGGCGAGCCAATGGATACACCTCTGAAGGCCAAGATGTCGGATATCGCATTGCGTTTTCGTCAAAGTCGTCGCTCATCGCTCAGACTCCTGTGGTCGCGGCTTGGTGTCTGCGTACGGTGCCATGTCCAACTCGAAAAAGACAAAACAGGATTGCTACAGCGAGTGCTCTATCCGGGTGATCCCTCGGCAGCAGATGGGCGCTTGAACTGGGCAATAACGCGGCTGCTGGCCTTTTGCAGACGGCGCTCGACGAAGAGGAGGCCATCAATCTCGCTCTGACGGCGATCGCGACCTATTAATTAACCAGAAGGCGGAAGCGTAAGCGGCTTTCGCGACAAAGGAGGAGAAGCACATGCCGTCTCATCCTGATCGTCGCGCTATAATGCGCGAGGCTTGAGAACAGCAAACTGGGCGTCACCGCCGAGACCAACACCATCAGGCGGCACCTGCATTCGGCACCGGAGCAATGACATAGGCACACCGGCGCGCGCCGGCGAGAATATGTTCGGTGCGTTCGACCGCAACATCCTCACCCAGAATATCACGGAAAACGTTGAGCTCCGCCCGGCAAAAGCCCTGGCAGCTGGCCGCGGCAGCGCAGATCGGACAATGGTTTTCGACAAAGAGAAAGGTGCCCTCGCCCGCCTCTTCGTAGCCCGCCATATAGCCTTCGGCCGTCCGCAGGCGCACGAGCTTCTCCACCCGCTCCTGCAGGCTTTCGGCCCCGTCGAGCGCCGCGCGATAACCGGTTCGCGTCTCTTCCTCGCGCGCCGCGATGATGCGATCGATGGCCGCATCCCCGAGCGTCTGGCGGATGGTGTGCAGCAACTGAACGGTCAGCTCCGCGTGAGTATCGGGAAACTCCGCGTGGCCCGAAGCGGTCAGTCCAAAGTATTGCGAAGGACGGCCCACGCCGCGCGCCTCCGACCAGGCATTGACGAAGCCCTCCTCCGCAAGGCGCACGAGTTGCTGGCGGGCCGCCTCACCGGAAATCGCCAGGCGCTTGCCAAGCGCTGCCGCCGTCTGCGGCCCATGCAGCTTCAGCGTCAGGAGGATGCGCTCGGCTGGCGACCGCCCCTGGCTCTGATCTGGATTTAACAAGTGATCGCTTGACATATTATCGACCGGAGATTTACAAAGAATTGTCTTGTTAAATACACGCCGGATGGTTTTCGCACAAGACAGCCGCTGCGTTTCATCCAGCTGAAGAGGATTTCAACCATGGCCTTCGAACTGCCCTCCCTTCCATTTTCCATCGATGCGCTCGCCGAAGGTGGCATGAGCGCCGAGACGCTGGAATTTCACCACGGCAAGCACCACCAGGCCTACGTGACCGCGCTCAACGGCTTCGTCGAAAAGGACCCGACGCTTGCCGGTCTTTCGCTCGAAGACATCATTCGTCGTGTGAACGGCAAGCCTGAACTGGCACCGGTCTTCAACAATGCCGGCCAGCACTGGAACCACATCCTGTTCTGGAACAACCTCTCCCCCAAGGGCGGCCGCATCCCGGACAGCCTTGAAAAGAAGATCGTCGAAGACTTCGGCAGCGTTGCCGCCTTCAAGGACGCCTTCAAGGCGGCGGCGACCAGCCAGTTCGGTTCCGGCTGGGCCTGGCTCGTGCTTGATGCCGGCGGCAAGCTTAAGGTGACGAAGACCGCCAACGGCTCGAACCCGATCGCTACCAACGAGGGCAAGGCGCTGCTCGGCCTCGATGTCTGGGAGCACAGCTACTACATCGACTTCCGCAATCGCCGTCCCGACTATGTCAGCAACTTCCTCGACCGCCTGGCGAACTACGAGTTCGCCGAGGCCGTACTGAAGTCCGCCTAACCATGCCCGCCGCGGCGCCGCTTCAGTGGCGCCGCGCCCCATCCCAGCCGGAATGCACCCCATGCCCCAAACCGTCACTGTCGATCTCGCAGCTCACACCGAGCGAGCCGTCACCAGATCCCAGTTCGCCGACACGATGGCGCGGCTGGCATCAACAGTCTGCGTCGTCAGTTCCGGCAGCGGTTGCGAATGCCTGGGTCGTACGGCAACCGCCGTCTTCTCGCTGTCAGCAAACCCGCCGTCGATCGTCGTCTCGATCAAGGCTGACAGCGCGCTCGCCGGGGCGATCACGAAACAGGATGGCTTCTCGCTGGCGATGCTCGCCCAAGGGCAGGAGCTTGTTGCCGATGCCTTTGCCGGCCGGGTCGCGGCGGCAAGCCGCTATCTCGTCGGCGTCTGGGCCGACTGGCCTTCCGGCCGGCCGCGTCTGCTCGGGGCTGCGGCAGGACTGGACTGCGTGCTCAGTGCCTCCATCCTCGTGGGCGATCACCGCCTCTTTGTCGGAACTATCATCGCCACCGAAACCTCCGGCTATGCCGAGCCCCTTCTGTGGAGTGAGCGGCAATATCAGGTCCTCGACAGATCGACAGCCTTTGCCGCACCATCCGGTGGGCGCCCATTGCCATCCGGTGCCGCGTGCCCGACGATCTGAGCCGCGCGAACGAACATTCGTAAGGGAGCGACCATGCGACAGGTGCTTGAAAAACTTCTCGACGACGGTCGTGACGACGCGCTTCTGCGCTTCACGCTCGGCAGCATCTGTCTTCAGGAGGCGGATGCAGAGACCGCACTCGTCCACCTGCAGCGCGCGATCGAGCTCGACCCCACCTATTCGGCCGCCTGGAAGTTGCGCGGCGCCGCGATGCTGAAACTCAGCCGCATCGAAGAAGCGCAGCACATCTGGAACGAGGGACGCGCCGTCGCCGAAAAAAAGGGCGACCTGCAGGTCGCGCGCGAGATCACTGTTTTCCTCAAGCGACTGGACAAGCAGTGCGCCGCCGCCAACAAGGGCTAGCCTCAGGCAGAGCCAAGCCGTCTGATATTGCCGGCAAGTTCGGCAGCCAGACGCAAAGCCGCCGCGGTCGCGCCAGCCATCTGCGGCATGATCAGCCATTCGAGCGTCCAGGCGGCGCCGGAGCGCTCCTGCTCATGCACCAGCGCATGATGGACGCCGGAAAGCTGGGTCGCGTTGAAGCGGGCAAGCGCCACCAGAACTTCTGCTGCTACCGGGTTCTGCTTGTGCGGCATCGCGGAGGATCCGCCACCGCCGGCCAGTTCGATTTCATCGCCCTGCTGAGCCATCAGGGCTACGTCCTGCCCGAACTTGCCGAGGCTACCGGTGACCAGCGACAGCGCATTGGCGAAATCGGCAACTTCCGAACGCTGGCTGTGCCATTGCGGAAAGTCGGCAAGTGCCAATTCCTCGGCGAGCGTCGCGCGCACATCGTCCGCCTTGTCCTTCAGCTTGTCGAGCGTACCCGCCGCGCCGCCGAACTGGACGGCAAAGAGGTCGCGCTCCATCGCCTCCAGCCGATCCTTGTGATCGAGCAACGGTTCGATCCAGGTCCGCAACCGATCCGACACAGTGATCGGTATCGCCGGCTGCATCCGCGTGCGGCCCATCAGCTCTCGCTCGCCCCATTGATCGTCGCATTCCTCCAGCACCGACACGACGTCGCCGAGGCGGGTGGCGAAAAGCTCGGCAACGGCCTTCATACGCAACATCAGGCTGGTATCGATGACATCCTGGCTGGTCGCACCAAAATGCACGTGCGCAGCCGCCTCGCCGCCGACCGCGGCCCGCAATTGCCGCACGAGCTCGGGAACAACAACGCCGTCGACCGCCATCGCCCGTCTTAGCGCTGCCACGTCGGGAGAAAATCCGCGACAGGCCTCGGTGATACGGTCGGCAGCACTTTCCGGGATCACGCCGTGGATCGCTTCGGCGCGCGCGAGCGCCGCTTCGAAGGACAACATGGCGTGAATGTCGGCGGAAGTTGAAAACTCGGCGGCGACTGCCTCGTCGCCGAGAAGGCCGGAGAGATAGGGATGATCGAAAGCGGAATAGGTCATGGTCCCCCCGATGATTGCCGCGATTGACGCTCGCGCTTGAACGGAATGCCTCATTCTCTCTTGGGCCATCCACGCACCAGGATGCAACGGATCGGCCCTAGGCATGACATTCCGGTTTCAGATGTCGAGGAAGACCGTTTCCTTCTCACCCTGCAGGTGAATGTCGAAGATATAATTAGGGGCGCTGCCGGTCGCGACAAGCGTGGCAATGCGATGGCGGTGTTCGACGCGCAAAAGCAGGGGATCGGCGGCGTTCGCCTCCGCTTCGTCGGGGAAATACATCCGCGTGTGCAGGCCGACATTGATGCCGCGCGCGACAATCCAGAAGGTGATGTGCGGCGCCATCGGCCGACCGTCCTTGAACGGGACGCGACCCGGCTTGATCGTCTCGAACAGAAAGGCGCCGTCTTCACCACCGGTCGGACATCGTCCCCAACCGGAAAATGCCGGATCGGCCGCACCGCGCAACTCCGACGGAGAGTTGTAGAGGCCGGCCGCATCCGCCTGCCAAATCTCCACCAGCGCATCCCTGAGTGGCGTTCCTGTACCGTCGAGCACCCGACCGCTAACGGTGATGCGGTCGCCAAGCGTATTCTCGCTCACCATCGTCGTGCCGAGGTCGGTGTCGTAGACGCCGCCGATGCCGCAAAAATTCGGCGTGAGGCCGATATGCACATAGGGGCCGGCCGTCTGCGACGCCGTTTCCTTGAGGTAATCGAGTGCCTGAACCATCAGTTGCCCTCTATGCGATTTTCAAACAGCGTCGAGCGGCGACCGCGCAGAATGATATCGAACTTGTAAGCCCGTGCATCCATCGGAATGGTGTTTGCCCAGTCGAGCGGCGCGATCAGTTGCTCGATCGCACGGCGATCGGCGATCGTGTTGACGATCGGACACTTCCAGATCATCGGATCGCCCTCGAAATACATCTGCGTAATCAACCGCTGCGCAAAGCCGTGCCCGAAAACCGAAAAGTGGATGTGGGCCGGGCGCCAGTCGTTGACGCCGTTCGGCCAGGGATAGGGGCCGGGCTTGATCGTGCGGAAGGAATAAAAGCCTTCCCCATCGGTGATCGTGCGGCCGCAACCTCCAAAGTTCGGATCGAGCGCTGCGAGATAGCTTTCCTTCTTGTGGCGGTAACGCCCGCCGGCGTTGGCCTGCCAGAATTCCAGAAGCGCGCCGGAAACAGCCCGTCCACGTTCGTCCAGCACCCGGCCGTGAACGATGATGCGCTCGCCGATGGCGCTTTCGCCTGGCTTGGCGAAGTTATGAATGAGATCGTTGTCGAGCTCGCCCAGCATCGAATGGCCGAAGACCGGGCCGGTGATTTCGGAAATCGTGCCGTCGAGCGACAACAGCGCCTTCTGCGGCGAGCGCAGCACCGAGGTCTTGTAGCCCGGGGTCAGCGCCGGCGCATGCCAGTTCCTGTCGCGGGGAAAGAAGGCGCCGGTCTCGGGTTTCTGGTTTGCTCTGTCGGACATCTCTTGCTCCCGTCAGGCCGCCTTGCCGGCGTCCATTTCCGCAAAGACCTGCTTGACGATCTTGATCGCGTGGTTGGCTGCGGGAACGCCGGCGTAGATCGCCACGTGCAGCAGCGCCTCACGGATATCTTCATGGGTGGCACCGGTATTGGCGGTGGCGCGCACATGCATGGCCACTTCCTCGTCCTGGCCAAGGGCGGCCAGAAGCGCGATCGTCACGATCGACCGCTCCCGTTTCGTCCATGTCGGGCGCGACCAGACATGCCCCCAGGCGGCCTCGGTGATCAGCTCCTGGAACGGCCGGTCGAAATCGGTCGAGGCCAATTGCGCGCGGTCCACGTGATCGTCGCCAAGAACGGCCCGCCGGGTCGCCATGCCCTGGCTAAAGCGATCAGAGGGCGCAAGCGTATCACTCATGGCTTTTGTCTCCATGCATTAAAACTTCGAAAAAGGCGCGCAGGATAGCAGTCAGCGCCTCCGGTTTCTCGACGCAAGGGATATGCCCGGCATCGCGGATGACCTCATAGCGGGCGCCGGGAATAAGGCGTGCCGTGGCAAGCACCACATCCGGCGGCGTCGAACCATCCTGGTCGCCGACGACGCAGAGAACGGGCACGGCGATGCGGGCCGCCGCTTCCGTATAGTCGGCGTCACGGATCGCGCCGCAGGTGGCGGCATAGCCCGTCGCCGACTGGCGGATCAGCATGTTGCGGTAGCCGATCAACGCCGCATTCTCCGGGCGTCGGAACTCGGGCGTGAACCAGCGTTCGAGGATGCCGTCGGCGATCGCTTCAATGCCGTGGGCTTCGATGGCGGCGATGCGCGTCGCCCACAGTTCCGGCGTACCGATCTTGTGGGCGGTGTCGCAGAGAACAAGGGCACGCACCAGATCCGGGCGCTGCTGGTAGAGCGACTGGGCGATCAATCCGCCGACCGAAAGCCCGCAGACGATTGCCTGTTTGACCGAGAGCATGTCGAGCAGGCCGGCAAGATCATTGGCGTGGTCTTCGATCGCGTATGGCACCGGCCCGATGTCGGAGAGCCCATGACCGCGCTTGTCGTAAAGAACGATCGCGTATTCGCCGGCAAGACGCACGATGACATCACGCCAGATACGGAAATCCGTACCGAGCGAATTGGCAAAGACCAGCACCGGCCGTTCGGCCGTAGCGCCGATAACCTGGTAGTGGATGGTGATGTCGTTAATGCGGGCAAACTGCACGGCACTTCTCCTCTGCAATCAAATTGTCTGTTTAATCTGGTTAGGTAAAATGATATTTCACGGCATTCCATTAACTCAAGAGTTATGAATTCGATGATCGACGCCCGGGTCAAGTTTCGTCATCTGCAAACGTTTGTCGAGGTCGCAAGACAGAAGAGCGTCATGAAGGCGGCCGCACTCCTGCATGTCAGCCAGCCCGCCGTCACCAAGACCATCCGCGAGCTGGAAGAGGTTCTGGGCGTCGCCGTTTTCGAACGCGACGGACGCGGCATCAAGATCACTCGCTACGGCGAGGTCTTTCTTCGCCACGCAGGCGCGGCGCTGACGGCGCTTCGCCAGGGACTCGATTCGGTCTCTCAGGAACGCTCCGGCGACGGTGTACCAGTGCGCATCGGCGCCCTTCCGACAGTCTCGACGCGGATCATGCCGCGGGCGATGTCACTCTTCCTGAAGGAAGACACCGGTGCACGGATCAAGATCGTCACCGGTGAGAATGCCGTGCTTCTCGAACAGTTGCGCGTCGGCGATCTGGACCTCGTCGTCGGCCGCCTGGCGGCGCCGGAAAAAATGACCGGCTTTTCCTTCGAGCACCTCTATTCCGAACAGGTTGTCTTTGCCGTGCGCGCCGGTCATCCCTTGCTTTCCGGCACGCAATCAGCCTTCGCCCATCTCGGCGACTACCCGGTGCTGATGCCGACGCGCGCCTCGATCATTCGCCCCTTCGTCGAGCATTTTTTGATCGCCAACGGCATACCGGGCCTGCCCAACCAGATCGAAACCGTGTCCGATGCCTTCGGCCGCGCCTTCGTGCGCACGAGCGATGCGATCTGGATCATTTCAGCCGGTGTGGTCGCCAGCGACATCGAGGATGGCACGCTTGCTGTCTTGCCGATCGACACCAGCGAGACCAAGGGACCGGTTGGCCTGACAATGCGTGCCGATGCCGTGCCGTCGTTACCGCTCGCCATCCTCATGCAGACCATCCGCGAGGCCGCCGGAGAGGCATCGGCCAAGACTTGACCGACGCCACCATACGGTCGCCCGCTTCGTCATGGCTTTGAAAAGATGACTTCCACGCGCCGGTTTGCATGACGCGCCTCGGGTCGATCCTGGCCATTGTCATCGGTTTCTCGATGCTTCGGCTCTTTCTCGCCCGCACCGGAAACCTCGAAAGCGACGTTGGCTAGACCGCCCCTGCCCACCAACCAATTCCTCACCGCAAAAGCGCGTTGTTCCGAAAGGCGCTGATTGTACGCCTCCTCGCCGAAGCCATCGGTATGTCCAACAACGCGAACTTTTTGAACCTTCGCATCCGCGAGCATGCGCGCCACAGTATCGAGGTAGCCGTCGCTACTCTTGGCGATCGTCGCGGTATCAAAGTCGAACAGCAGCGTCGTCGGAATGGTGACGACCCGGTCGGTCGCGGTTTCGCTCACCTCGATCTGGTCTTCGTGCAGTTCCAGCGCCATGGCGCTAAGCCCGGTTGCAAGTGCCAGCATCGTCACGAAGTACAGGACGACCATCAGCCACCAAGCGGTATCGAGCGAACCCTTTGTCCAGATCCAGGAGGGGTCGTCCCTGTCAGATAGGCAGAAATAGGCTTGCGCAGTCTTCGGCGGCGACCCGACCTTGATCTGGCGTTCCTCGGGAAGGCCGGCGAAATCGCCGGCAAGGACCAATTTTGCGTCAGGCTGCAAGCGGAGCCCGCCGAGATATTGCTTCTCGTCGTCGACGCAACGGTAAGTCAGCAGCCGGCGAACCAGCAGATACCCTAGAAAGAGCACGATGCCGGCGCCGAGGCTGGCGACTGCCACAGGCACAAGGTCAATACTGTCTTCAGCACGACGATTGAGAAGATAGAGTGCCGCGAGCATGATGCCGAAGACGACGCCGAGGACACGCGCCAGACCTTTGCACTCCCTCTTTTCAAGCGGCGGCGGCAAAAGCAGGAAGCCGCAGAGGGAAATCACCGCCCAGCCGGCGGTGGCAATCATGCCGGCATATTCAACCGCATTCGACAGTGGCCCCATGCGACGCAAGAACGGCGTCACCCATTCCCACCACTGCTGGAGATCGCCACCTTCCATCGCCTGCCCCTAGAAGTTGACGGTGTGGCTCTTGGCAGTTTGGTACGAGACACTGTGTACTGCGGGATCGATCTCCGGCGGTGGCGTTCCCATGCTCAAGGTCTGGAAGCAATAGATGCCGGCTTTCAGCGGGCCAACGATAATCTTGGATTTCCCGAACTGAACGGGTGCATAGCGCGATTGGAAGAACCGGTCGACAATGAGCTTGTCGATGTGTGTCTCCAGCCGGAACTGGATTTGTGCCGCGCTCGCAGCGGCAGCGCCGCCGCCGCTGCCAAACGAGAATGCCAGCAAGCGCGTTTCCAACGAGGCAGCAAAAAGATCGAATGCACCGATGGCGGCAGCCTCGATGTCCGTGACGAAACGCACCATTCGGCTGCGCGAAAGCGCTTCGCGGACGAGCGCCCCGCTTTCCGCCCCTTCAGCCGCAAGCGCCTGCAGCGCTTTCAGATTGGTAAAATCGAACAGCGGCGCCGCGGTCTGTCCATCGGCTTCCTGCGTCGCCGGCCGCGCGAGCACCGGTATGCCATCAAGGCCGATCGCCTGAGACAGCGCGAGGAGGGCAACGATTGCCGTGAATTCGTCAAAGAGCGAGCCCGGCTCTGCAGCCGTACCATCCAGCCGCTCGTCCTCGATCAAACGCGGCAGTGCTTCCGGCCGGGTCTTGAGGGCTGTCGCGGCCTCCTCGGCCGCCCAGACAAATGCGGTGCGCAAATCATCGGCATCACGACCAAGCCCTCGGCCGAAAACGACGGAGCCGTCCGTACCCGCATCGACGATGGCTGTAGGCGCGGCCTTCACCGCACGCTCGACAAAACTGCCAAAGCTGCGACCGACCCGTTCCGCCAGGCCTCTTCCAAGGCTGCGGGTGACGGCAGAGATGACATTCATGGACGCACCGCCAGCCTGCTTCAACGAAGACGTGCAATCATAAGCCCGAGGTGGGTGCCGAACAAGATAGACAAAAAGGCGTACGCGGTCCGCAGCATGCGGAGACGCCAACCGCAAAACGCCACTTTACAAGGCTTCCTCAATCACAAGAATGCAACGACACAGAACTCCAGAGCAGAAACGCCATCCTCCGTGCAGATCTCCCTTCGCTCCTTCCTTCCTCAGGATGCCGCACAACTCAGCGCCTGGTTCCCGTCCGCCGAAGCGCTCACCCAGTGGGGCGGATCGGGGCTCAGCTTCCCGCTCGATGCGGCGCAAATCACAGAGATGCACGCTTCAACCTTGGGCGATGCGCCGGCGCGCTGGATGTTTGCAGGCGTTGTCGATGGCGATCTTGCCGGTCACGCCCAGGTGGCGCTCGACTGGGACAATGGCGTCGGTCGCCTCAGTCGCGTCGCGATCAATCCGCGGTTCCGTGGACACGGCCTCGCCCAACCGTTCCTCCAGCGCATCATCGAGCGGTTCTTCGCAGACGTTCACTTCGAGCGGCTGGAACTCAACGTCTACACCTTCAATACCGCTGCGATCCGCACCTACCTGAAGCTCGGCTTTATCGAAGAAGGCGTGCGACGGTCGTCCGCCAGGGTCGGCGACATCAGATGGGACACCGCCCTCTATGGCATGCTTCGCAGCGATCTCGCCGCAAAGAGGCCGTTTCAGAACGGCAGCCCGACGTAGTTTTCCGCAAGGGCCGTCGCGGCCGCGCGCGAGTGCGTGAGATAATCAAGTTCCGCTTCCTGGATCTTCTGGTCGAAGTCGCCGGTATCCGGAAAACGATGGAGCATGGTGGTCATCCACCAGGAGAAACGAACCGCCTTCCACACTCTCGCCAGCGCATGCGTGGAATAGGCGTCGATGCCGGCATTCGAGCGATCCTGGTAGTGTTCCAGCAGCGCTTCGAAGAGATAGTGCACGTCACTGGCAGCAAGGTTCAAACCCTTGGCGCCGGTGGGCGGCACGATGTGGGCTGCGTCTCCGACCAGAAACAGCCGTCCGAAACGCATCGGCTCGGCAACAAAGGAGCGAAGAGGCGCAATCGACTTTTCGAATGACGCCCCCGTCGTGAGCGCCTCGGCGTGATGGGCTGGCAATCGCCGCCTCAGTTCGTCCCAGAAGCGCTGGTCGGTCCATTCCTCGACCTTTTCGTCGAGCGCGCACTGAAGATAGTATCGGCTGCGGGTTTGCGAGCGCATCGAACAAAGCGCAAACCCGCGCGGGTGATTGGCGTAGATCAGTTCGTGGCTGACCGGCGGGACGTCGGCAAGGATGCCGAGCCAGCCGAAGGGATAGATCTTCTCGAAGGTGCGGATCGCCTTTTCGGGAACCGACTTGCGGCTGATCCCGTGAAAGCCGTCGCAGCCGGCGATGAAATCACAATCGATGCGGTGACTTGCGCCGTCCAGTTCATAGGTGACATAGGGGGCATAGCCATCGAAATCATGCGGCGCGACATTTGCGGCGGCGTAGATCGACACCGCGCCGGTGCGTGCACGCTCTGCCATCAGGTCGCGCGTCAGTTCCGTCTGGCCATAGACCATCACCCGCTTGCCGCCGGTCAGCTCGTGAAGGTCGATGCGATGATCCCGGCCATCGAAAGCCAGCGAAAAGCCGTCATGCGGCAGGCCCTCGTCATGCATGCGCGCGCCGGCCTTGGCACGGTCCATCAGGCCGACAGTCCCTTCCTCCAGCACGCCGGCGCGCACCCTGCCAAGAATGTAATCCCGGCTGACGCGATCGAGAATGACATTGTCGATGCCGGCACCGGTCAGCAACTGCCCGAGGAGAAGACCGGAAGGGCCCGAACCGATGATGACGACCTGTGTGCGCATGCTTGCCTCCCGAAACTGACTTTTGACAAATCTTGCGCGGGAGCGCTGTTGGCCTCAATGGACATTTTGGCCAAGAAATTGCACTAATTGAACATCGGCTATGGATGAGAGCGATGAAGAGAACCGTTCCGACCTACGAGCTTTATGGGGAAGAGACGGGAGAACGACCCGCTTTCTGGCTGCATTGCGAAACAATTCCATCACGCAGCAGCCTGTATCATTGGGAGATCGAGCTGCATCGCCATCTGAGCTTCTTTCAGATCTTGTACATTGCCAGCGGATCTGGAGACGCGGTATTTGGCGACACGGCGCACCCTATTCGCCCTCCAGTGATGATCACGGTGCCGCCGGCGCTCAGCCACGGCTTCCGCTTCTCCCAAGATATCGACGGCTTTGTGTTCACCGTTCTCGCATCGCATTTGCGAGTATCGCCCGGCGAGCGCAGCCGTCTCGGCGCCTGGATGGCGACGCCACGTATGACGGGCCTCGACGGCAGCGACGACGGCCGCTATGTGGCGCTGACCCTCGCCCGACTGGGCGCGGAGTGGGAAGCCAACCGCAGCCACCGCACCGACCTTCTCGATGCCTATCTGACGTCGGCGTTAACGCTGGGTGCGCGCCTCGATGAAGCGCGCCCTGTCGCGGACGACGCCGCCGACACGGAAAACGAGCGGCGCGTCGAACATTTCCTCGGTCTCGTCCAGCAACACCACCGCGCCCACAAACCGGCGGCGTTCTATGCACGCGAACTCAGCCTCTCGCCGACACATCTCAATCGCATAACCCGCAGCATCACCGGCCAAAGCGCGCACGAAGTCATCACGCGCAAGCTGACGGACGAAGCACGGCGCGAGCTCGTCTTTACCCGCGGCAGCGTACAAGAGATTAGCTTCCGGCTGGGCTTTGCCGATCCCGCCTATTTTTCGCGCTTTTTCCTGCGCCAGACGGGCATGACGCCCAGGGCCTGGCGCCTTGCCGAGCGCGCGAAGCTCGGCGCGTAGCTCCCAAACCAGCATCCTGCGGACAACACAGGATCGCCGAACGCTCCTTGTCCTGCCCTCTGCGCGCTTTATCGTCGCATACGTGCGCCCGTTTCAGCCGGCGCCTTTGGAAGCGGAAAAAGGTTGCCGCCTACAATCTTGACAGTTGGCGTTGCCTCAGGAGATCTGGCAGCAAACCGCTCGCTTGCGGTCACGCTTGTGTGGAGGAGCATTCATAGAGGACTTTGCCAGTCGACACATCGATACCTGCCAGGCTCACTTCATATCCCCAAAGCCGGCTTATATGCGCAAGAGTCGCTCCTCGATTATTTTCCTCCAACAGAATGCCGTTCTTGATCACGTGCTTCAACCTAAGCTGGCGATCCCCCAGCAGATCGACATCCACCACCTGTATGTCCGGCCTATTGGCCGCCAGGTCGTAATTCCCTGCGAGCGCGGCACGTACGGCAGCGTAGCCCTGCTCGTTATGGATGGAAGTGACTTCGCAAAATTTGTTGGTCGCGTGGTCAGAAAGCCGAAACAGACGGAATTTGCGGATCAGCGCAGGGCTCAGATATTGCAGAATGAAAGACTCGTCGCGGTGGTTCTCCCAAGCGTCGATCAGCGTGCCCATCCAGTTGCCGTTGCCGGATATCCCGGGAAACCAATCCCGATCCTCCTGCGTCGGCTCGGTGCAGATGCGTTTGATATCCTGCATCATCGCAAAGCCCAGCGCGTAGGGGTTGATGCCCGAAAAGCGGGTGTCGTCGAAGCTCGGTTGAAAAACAACGTTGGCGTGGCTTGATAGCAGCTCCAACATTGCGCCTTCACTGATCTGCCCCTGATCGAACAGTCTATTGATGATGGAATAGTGGACGAAGGTCGCACATCCCTCGTTCATCACTTTGGTCTGAATTTGCGGGTAGAAATATTGCGCGACAACGCGAACAATTCTCAAGATCTCGCGCTGCCACGGCTCAAGGATCAGACTATGCTTTTCGAGGAAGTAAAGCAGATTTTCCTCGGGAAGATTAAGCACTTTCGTCCGCTCCAAAGCCTCGCGCTCCGCCTCCTCGGTGCCCGAACTCCCGCCTGCCGTCGGCAGCGTCCGCCATAAATCGCTGTAAGTCTGCTCTTCGTATTCCAGTCGCTCGCGGGCCCGCTCCATCTCCTTTGCCGATGAGAGCCGAGGCGGACGGCGATAATGGAATACGCCGTGATCCTGTAGGGCATGCGCCGAATCGAGAATCTCCTCCACCGCATTCAGTCCATGCCGTTCCTCGCATTTGGCGATGTATTTCTTGGCGAAGTCCATGTAGCTGAGGATCCCGCTGGCATCCGTCCACTGGCGGAACAGATAGTTGTTCTTGAAGAAGTGATTGTGGCCGAAGGCGGCATGCGCGGTGACCAGCGCCTGCATCGGCATCGTGTTTTCTTCCATGAGATAGGTTATGCAGGGATTGGAATTGATCACGAGTTCATAGGCCAGCCCGCGATAGCCTTTTTGATAGAGTTGGCTTTCGAAAACGAAGCGTTTGCCAAACGACCAGTGCTGATACATCAACGGCATGCCGACGGATGAATAGGCGTCGAGCATCTGTTCAGAGGAGATGATCTCGATCTGGTTCGGATAGACGTTCAGTCCCATCTCATCGATCGCAATCGCCTCTATCGCATCATAGGCGCGCGAAAGCGTCGCAAAATTCCATTCGGAACCGTCGAACAGCAGGCTGGAGACTGGCCGTTTCGCCATTCGGTCGCCCCCTCACCTGCGCAATTGAACGGGTTGATGCCGGGCAAAGAGTTTACGGAAGACAGGGTAAATGTCGGCGGGCCTTGCAACGCGCGTCATCTGGAAATTCGGCACCACGCAGTCGACCGTGCGATAGGCCCGCCAAAGCGAGGTGCCGTTGTCCGTCGACCCGAAGATCTCGCTTTCGCGCTCATCGATGATCTCGACATAGGCGTAATACTGGCACAGACGCATGAGCTTCTCCCGCAGAAGCTCGGCGCACCGATCCGAGTCGCCGTTGGCATTGTCGCCATCGGAAGCTTGGGCCGCATATATGTTCCAGAGGTTCGAAGGATAGCGGTCCTCGATGATCCGCAGCATTTCCTCAAGCGCCGTGGAAACGACCGTGCCGCCGCTCAGCTTGCTGAAAAAGAACGTCTCCTCGTCAACTTCCCGCGCCTCATCCGTGTGGCGGATGAACACGATATCGATCCGTTCGTAACGGCGCTTAAGAAATAAGTGCAAGAGAACGAAGAAGCGCTTGGCAAGGTCCTTCTCGCGCTCCCCCATCGAGGCAGAGACGTCCATAAGGCAGAACATCACCGCGCTCGCATTCGGCAAAGGCTGACGTTCGAAACGGTTGAACCGCACGTCGACGGGATCGACATAGGCGATACGCAGCCGCCGCCGTTCGACGGCTGCCAGTTCTTCGCGCAGGTGCGAGAGCCTGCGGCGCTGCTGCAGGGATGGTTCGTCCTCCTGTTCCAGCGCTGCGATCTCTTCTGCAAGAGCCTGAAATTCCCTCTCGCTTGGGCGGCGCAGGGCCATGCGCCGCCCAAAGCTGTTGCGCATCGTTCGTCCGACATTGATATTGCAAGGCGTGCCCACCGTCGAGAAACCGACGCGATGGGACTTGTAGCTGACGGTTTCCCGCAGGTTCAGCTTCACCATATCCGGAAGCTCCAGATCTTCGAAGAAAAGATCGAGCACTTCCTCGCGCGACAGCACGAAAAGAAAGTCGTCCGTGTTTTCGCCTCGTCCGGGCCTGGCGGCCCCACCACCGCCTCCTTTTTCCGGCTTATTAAGTCGGTCTCCCGGAGAAAAGGTCTCGTTTCCGGGCAGGACATAGTTCCGCTCACCGCTGGCGCGCGAATGCTGAAAGCTGGGCTCGTCCGCACCACGCTTCGGGATCGGAACGCCGTGGGCGGCGTCCACATCGGTGATCCTGTCCGACTTTATCTGATCCCTTATCGTCCGCTTCAATTCCTCCCGGACCCGCTTAAAAAAGCGCTGCCGGTTGCCGAGACTCCTGTCCTTGGGGTTGAGCCGGCGATCGATGAAATTTGGCATAAGCCCATCCCCCGCTTGCACATCGTCAACCTGCCTTGTTGACCCGCATGTACCAGTCAACGAGCCGCCGGACTTGGCGCTCGGTGTAGCCCCGTTCGGTCATGCGTTCAACGAATTCAGCATGTTGCTTCTCGGTCGCGCTATCCTTCTTCGAGCCGAAGCTGATGACCGGCAAAAGGTCCTCGACCTGGCCGAACATGCGCTTTTCGATCACTTCCCGGAGCTTTTCGTAACTTGTCCAGGCGGGGTTGCGCCCATTGTTCCTGGCGCGGGCACGCAGGGTGAACTTTACGACTTCGTTGCGGAAATCCTTAGGGTTTGCAATCCCTGCGGGCTTTTCGATCTGCGACAACTCGCCATCGAGAACGTTGCGATTCAGGATCTGACCCGTATCGGGATCCTTGAAGTCCTGATCTTCAAGCCAGGCATCCGCGTAAGAGATGTAGCGGTCGAACAGGTTTTGACCATACTCACTATAGGATTCGAGATAGGCCTTCTGGATCTCGTGACCGATGAACTCGGCATAGCGGGCGGCGAGCTCCGACCGGATGAAATCGAGATAATTCGCTTCAGTCTCCTTGGGAAACTGCTCCCGTCGGATAGCCTGTTCCAGGATGTACATCAGATGAACCGAATCCGCCGCGACTTCCTTGGTGTCGTAATTAAAGGTCTCCGACAGCACCTTGAAGGCAAAGCGGGTGCTGACGCCGTTCATGCCCTCATCGACGCCTGCAGCATCGCGATATTCCTGCAGGGACTTCGCCTTGGGATCGGTATCTTTCAGGTTCTCGCCGTCATAGACCCGCATCTTCGTATAGGTCGGCGAGTTTTCGTGTAGCGCGAGGCGCGTCGCCACCGTGAAGCGGCTAAGGTTCTCCAGCACCTCGGGCGCGCAGGGGCTTTTTGCCAACTCGCTCTCGCGCAGCAGCTTTTCATAGATCAGCCGTTCCTCCGTGACACGCAGGCAATAGGGAACCTTGACGACCAGTATCCGGTCGAGAAAGGCCTCATTGTTCTTGTTGTGCTTGAATTGGAGCCATTCGGACTCGTTGGAATGGGCGAGTACGATGCCATGGTAGGGAAAGGCGCCAAAGTTCTCTGTTCCATTGTAGCTTCCTTCCTGCGTGGCGGTGAGCAGGGGATGCAGAACCTTGATCGGCGCCTTGAACATCTCGACGAATTCGAGCAGCCCTTGCGTGGTCCTGTTGAGCCCACCGCTATAGGAGTAGGCGTCGGGATCGGCTTGGCTGAAATTCTCGAGCTGGCGGATATCGACCTTGCCGACCAGCGCGGAAATGTCCTGGTTGTTCTCGTCGCCTGGCTCAGTCTTGGCGATGGCGATTTGGCGCAGTCGCGATGGCATGAGCTTGACGACGCTGAACTTCGAAATATCGCCGCCGATTTCGTCCAGCCGTTTGGCCGCCCAAGGCGATACCAAGTCGGTGAGCCGTCTCTTCGCAATTCCGTACTTGTCTTCCAGCAACTCACCCATGCGATCGCGGTTAAACAAGCCAAGGGGCGATTCAAAGACGGGGCTTATCTTGCCGTCGATAGCCAACGTGTAGATCGGTTGCTGTTCCATCAGCTTCTTGAGACGCTCGGCAAGTGACGATTTGCCACCACCCACCGGCCCCAAGAGATAAAGAATCTGCTTGCGTTCCTCGAGCCCCTGAGCGGCATATCGAAAATATCCGACGATCCGCTCAATCGTATCCTCCATTCCATAGAAGTCCGAGAAGGAAGGGTAGATCTTGATGGTGCGGTTAGCGAAAATCCGACCGAGGCGCTCATCCGCGCTGGTGTCTATCAGTTGAGGTTCGCCGATGGCGGCCACCATGCGCTCTGGCGCAGTGGCGTACATGCTCCTGTCGTCGCGACAGGCCAGGAGATACTCCTGTAGACTTAAACTCTCTTGCACTCCACTTGCGTAAGTCTTCGAAAAAAGGTCGAAGACATCGCCGTCACTGACGCTCATGGAACCCTCCCGCGGTCGATCGACGGAAGTCATGCGCTTCTGCTACGACCACTTCTATTTCAACGTTATTGACCAGGGTTTGTTCCCGGATTTGGCTGCCTTAACTACCTATCCATCCCACAGCAGCTTTCGCCGAACGAAAACAAGGCGCTTCATGAGAACAATAACATTGGCCAGCTGTCTTCGCACCCTATCTCAACAGCGAGTGCACTGTCCAAAAGCATGATGCGGGCGAGTGTCCCAAGAGGCTACTCGGAGAACGCAAACCAAACCGCAAACCCTGACCAATGCCCTGATCGAAATGCCCTTGAAGAGCATTGCAAGATCGCCTCCTTGCTACACTCCGCCAACGACAGGCTCGAATTGTCGCCAGATGCCCGTTTATGGCCACCTTCACTGTCAGGCATTCGGAACAGAGCACGATGCTCGACGGTTGGATATCGACCAGCCGGCTCGCCTCGTCGGCTGGCAAGCTACAAAACCTCGTCATCACAGAACGTTGCAACGCGTTTCGTTGCGCGCTGCACCGTCACCTGGAATGCTGGCATCGTCACCCACGCATCGGCCCGCAAGGGCAGCAATTGTGTTAGAGGGAGGTGTTGTGGACGCCGGACATGATACCAGCGAACTTGAGATGGCAGTCCTGATGACGCCCGACATGGCCAACTTCAAGGGCAAGGTCCAAGGCGGTGCCCTCCTGAACCTCCTGGATCGCGTCGCGTTCCTGCGCCTCACACTATTCGCAGGAATACGCAGCGACCTTGTCAGTCGACCAGGTCGTCTTTCGCCAGCCGATCCATGTCGGCGAGCTCGTGACCTTTCGCGCCTCGATCAATCATGCCGGGCGGACGTCGATGGAAGTCGGGATCAGCGTCGAAGCAGAAAACATCCGCACCGGCGAGCGTCGGCACACGAATTCCTGCTATTTCACCATGGTTGCCGCGGACGCCGAGGGGCGTCCGACCGCAGTGCTACCGTACAGCCCCGTAACCGCCTGCCTCGTCAACGCGCGTGCGGATGGACGCAAACGGTGGCACTCCCCGATTTGTGACGTTTTATGTTGCCGTCACTCATGCGCTCATCCATCAAATCAGAAGCAAAACAGCCGCCTGCCAAGGTCCCACAAGACCTCGACAAACGGCTGTCCGCGTAAACTGCGATCGCTCAGAACTTGAGGCTCAAGTTTGCCTTGAAAGTCTGATCGCTGACGCCGCTGGCGAACTGTCCGGCGTAGATCAGTCCGAGATTGGCCTCCGGCGTAAGCGCAAAGTCGAGGCCGGCTTCAATCACCGCTGCATTCTCGGCGATCGGAACGCCGGCGATGACGAACGTGCTCGTTGACGAGAACCCGTTCGACGACACTGGCAGCGTGTCGCCAAAGGCGTGCTTCCAGCCGATCGTACCGCGCACTGTGGCCAACACGCCACCGAGGTCGAAGCTGGTGGCTGCGCGCAGACCCAGTGTGGTGAACGTCGTATCCTGCGAGGCATCCCTGCCAACGAGCGCTGCTGCCCCGCCACGTTCGGCGAAGCCGTCGCGGTTGAGGTGGACATAGGCGAGATTGGCAAACGGTTCCAAATCGACCGCCCCGGTTTTGACGGCATAGGCAAATTCGCCGAAGACCTGGCCAGTGCCGGCATTATAGTCGGCGTCAAGACGATCGGTGAAACCAGGGAACGAAATGGAGCGGCTCGTCTCGATGTCGTGCCAGCTATAGGCGGCACCCGTGCGCAGCGAAGCGTCACCCCATTGTCCGCCGGCATAGAGCCCGAGATGATAGTTGTCGGATGTGGCGGAGGAGAACCGCGTGTCGATGTCCATCGATGAGCGCGAGTAACCCGCAAGTGCACCGACGGTCCATTCGTCGATCTGTGTATCGGCACCGACGAAGAAGCCGCCGATGGATCGATCTGCCTTGGCCGCGTTACCGTCGCCATCCCAGCGGCCCCAAGAGCCGAAGCCCTGTGCCCAGATGGCAAGCTCGCCCGTATCGGCCTGGGTGCTGTTTCCGGCAGATTGCTTGGCTCCCACGGCCCCAAGCACTGAGCGCAAGCGATCGTTTGCGGCGTCACGCAGGAACCGGCTGTCCTCTATCAGGATCGACTGGAAGGAGCTGTGCACTTCGCCGGAAAGCAGGTCGAAGGCCGTGCGCGCTGCTTCAGGCGTCGCGGCAAACGTGAGCGCGTTGAAGACGGGGTTGGCCATGCCCAGCCCATCGATCCCTGAAGCAGTGGCTATCTGATTGCGGGTCCGACCGGTGCTGGCAAAGCTGATGTCGTTGCGGGTCAGCTTGAGCGACAGATCGTTGCCGTCGCCGCCGCTGTAATCGACGGTCGGATCGAGGAACACCAGGTTGTCGACGATCGAAGCAAAGGTGCCGGTGATCGCCCCCGAACTCTGCTTGTCGATGAGAATGAACGGACCGTTGACCGGATTCCAGCTTGCCGCCGTATTGGGAGACAGCAGGAGATCGAGCGTCGACCCGGAAATGTCGACATTGCCCGTCACAATCAGCTTGTCGGTGATCGAAGGCGTGCCTTCGATCTGCAGGACGCCGTTGTTGGTGTAGTTGCCGGCAATCGTCTGTGTGCCGATCGAATTGCCCGGGGCATGCACGCCGCCATTCAGAATGGTCGTGTTTCCGATCGTGCCGGTGCCGCCGAGGCGCGCGCCGCCATGGATTGTGGTCAGGCGGGAGTTCGCCGACGAGCCATTGACGACCAGTGTGCCCGACGTGATGACCGTGTCACCAGTGAAGGTGTTGACGCCGGTCAGCGTCAGTTTGCCTGTTCCCGCTTGGGTGAGCGCGCCGCTGCCGGTGAATGTGCCGGCATAGCTGACGTCGTTCGAGCGGTTGTAGATCAGCGTGCCGTTGTTGGTGATCGAGCCGGCAAAGTTGCCGGTGCCGCCGATCCAGCCGGTCGTGCCACCATTGCCGAGTTGCAGCGTGCTGCCCGTGCCGATCGTCACCGGGCCACGGCTGCTGCTGGTTGCCAGCAAGGTCAGCGTGCCGCTGCCGATCTGCGAGAACGAGCCGGGACCACTGATCGAGCCCGCATAGGTCGTATTGGCGGAGCTGTTGAAGACGAGAGCGCCGTAATTGGTGACGTTGGATGCAAGCGAACCGCCCGCACCGCCATCGCCGATCTGCAGTGTCGCACCTGAAGAGATTCCGGCGCCACCGGTGAAGCCGTTGGTGCCGGTCAAGACCTGCGTGCCGGCATTGATCGAGATGCCGCCGGTGCCGTTGATCGCGCCGGAGTACGTGCCCGCAGCGTTGTTGATCAGCAATGTATTGCTGCCGAGCACCACCTGTCCGCTGCCAGCAAGCGACTTGATCTGGGCCGACGCGGCGGCCGAAACGTCGAAGGTGCCATTGGCGGTCAAGCCGCTCGAGGCATTGATCCGTCCCTGACCGGAAAGCGCAAGCGTACCGCCGGCCGCGATGGTTGTTGCGCCGGTGTAGGTGTTCATGCCCGTCAGCGTCAGCGTACCGTTGCCGACCTTGTTGAGCCCGGTACCGGTCGCACCATCCTGCAGCACCGAGCCGATCGTGGTTGCGACGCCGCTGCCGACATTGATCGTTGCCGCCGTGCCGCTTGCCGGGTTGAAGGCAAGCGCGCCGCCATTGATCGTGTAGCCGCTGCCATTGTTCGTCGGGGAGAATTGCAGCGTGTCGAAGCTCTGTGTGCCGACGACATTGACGACGCCACCGCTGGCGCCGGCAAAGACGCCGACGGATCCGCCAAAGCTGCCGTTGATGCCGGCACGCAACGGGGCGCCGGTCCAGTTGGTGCCATCAGAAGTCCAGGTGCCGGTGCCGCCGTTGACCGTGCCGTTGCCCGTCGTATCCGCGCCATCCCAGAAGTGCATCGTCTGGCCGGTGCCGAGCACGGACAGATTGACCTGCTTGGCAATGCCCGTTTGAACCTGATGGCTGGCAACGGTGAAGCTAGGGGCCGTCGATGTCGCAGCCGTCGTGGCGAAACTGCCCGACAGCGAGCCGTCATATTCAAACAGCCGGTAATAACCGCCCGATGCCACCTGAGCGTTCAGCGCGCCGCCGAGCGTCAGGTTTCCGCCGACCTTCACCAGATCGTTTCCACCAGCGCTGCCGACGAGGCCGGGCGTGTTCAGCTCGAACACCGATGTCGAGCCGGCATTGAGCGTCAGATCGCCGCCGATCGTTATTGTGCCCGGGCTGTTGCCGGCCGAGAGGGTGCCATCGATGACGACGCTGCCGCCGATCCTGCCCGATCCGCCGAGCGTACCGCCGGTGCCGACATTGACGTTGCCGCCAAGCTGGCCGTTGACATAGGTCGTGCCCGACGTGACCGATGTTGCGCCAGAAAACAGGGAACTGTCACCGGTTAACGTCAGCTTGCCCGTTCCGGCCTGCGAGAGCGTGCCATTGCCCGAGACCTTGCCGGCATAGCTGACATTGTTCGAACGGTTGTAGATGAGTGCGCCGTTGTTGGTAATCGAGCCGACGAAGTTGTTGGTGCCGCCGATCCAGCCGGTCGTGCCGCCATTGCCGAGCTGCAGGGTGCTGCCCGTTCCGATCGTCACCGGACCACGCGTACTGCTGGTCGCCGTCAGGGTCAGCGTACCCGGGCCGATGTGAGAGAATGTGCCGTTGCCGGTAATCTCACCGCCATAGGTCACGCTGTCGGAACTGTTGAAGATCAGGGCGCCGCCATTGGTGACGTTCGACACGATCGAGCCACCGGTGCCGCCATCGCCGATCTGCAGCGTCGCGCCAGTGCTGGTACCCACACCGCCCGTAAAGGTGTTGGCGCCGGTCAAAACCTGCGTGCCAGCCATGACATTGACACCGCCAGTGCCGGTGATCGCGCCGGAGAACGTGCCCGTAGCGTTGTGGATGATCAGATACTGACTTCCAAGCACCACCTGCCCGCTGCCATCAAGCGACTTGATCTGTGCGGAAGCAGCTGCGGAAACGTTGAAAGTGCCATTGGCGGTCAAGCCGCTCGACGCATTGATCCGCCCCTGGCCCGAAATCGCCAGCGTTCCGCCCGCGGCGATGCTCGTTGCGCCCGTATAGGTGTTCATTCCCGTCAGCGTCAGCGTGCCGCTGCCGGATTTGATGAGCGAACCATTGCCGGTAATCGTATTGTTGATCCTGCCGTTGCTGTTTTGGTCGATCGTCAGGCTGGCGGAATTGTTGATGGCAATGTTGCCAGAAAGACCTGGGCTCGCAGCGGAAAACCGGAAGGTGTTGGCGCCGCCATCGAAGGTCATGGCATTGGCGGTGCCGCCATTGCCGCCGATGATCGACCCGGATGCACCGAGGGTCACGTCCAGGTTCCGGCCGAAGATGCCCGCCCCGTGCACGCCACCGGTTCCGCCGTTTCCAGCCACCCCGCCCGTCACGCTACCGTTGACGACTATCGTGGCGCCGTTCAACGCGCTGATGCCGTGGCCGCCATCGCCGTTACGCTTCTCTAAAACGGGGCCGCCGGAGCCAGCACTGCCGCCGGCGCCCCCGACGATACGACCGTTCGTCGTCACACCTGAACCGTTCCACAGCGACAGACCATCGCCGCCGTCACCGCCGCTGCCGCCTGTGCCAATGCCCCCCGACGCAGCCCCACCAGCGCCACCATCGCCACCCCGGCCGCCTGTGATATCAACCGAAGTGGCGCCGTAAATAGCATTTGACCGAAATTGGCCATAACCGCCGGCTCCGCCACCGCCGCCATCACCGTTAGGCGACGAGCCACCGTCACCGCCTCGACCGCCGAGAGTCCCCAGCCCCAAAATATCACCG
>NZ_MUNW01000039.1 GCF_002002725.1 Sinorhizobium sp. A49
ACGCCTCGGTATGCGAATACGTGCCGCTTATCGGCGCCGAATGCGACCGGCGGCTGAAGGAAGGACCGGACATGGTCTCCGCCAACTTCGTCATTCCCTATCCGCCCGGATTCCCGATCATGGTGCCGGGGCAGGTGCTGACGCAGGAGACGATCGACTTCATGCGCAAACTGGATGTGAAAGAAATCCATGGCTACGAGAAGGCGCGAGGACTGAAACTGGTCAAGCCCGACGCGGTCGCCGCCAAGGCGAAGCGTCCGTCAAAGGCAAGGTAGCGCCGGATGCGGCGGCGCTCGGCTGCTTCGATGCGGTTATCCGCATGGCGATGCCTGCGCTTCCTTTGCGGGTGGCGCACGCAGTCAATGCGAGGAGGCGGGGCGACCGAGGCGGCGTTCGCCCCAACGGTTCGCTCCGTCGTCTCAGTTTTTGCAGGCGCGTGGGATCATGCTCTCCGTATTGACCATATCGGCTCAACATCAATCGAAGGTCTGGCTGCAAAGCCGATCATCGACATTCAGATTTCAGTTGCAGACCTACAGCTAACCGAGATCCTGACAGAAAGCATGGCGACCATCGGATACGTATGGCGGCCAGCCAATGCTGATTTGACGAAACGTTATTTCCGAGAACGCCCTGGTGATGAGCGCATCCATATCCATGTCCGCCAATCAGGAAGCTGGCATGAGCAATGGTCGCTTTTATTCCGCGACTACATGCGGAGCCATGCAGAGGAGCACGCTCCGTACGTGGAGTTAAAGCGAGCTCTCGCCGGTCGATATCGCGACAATAGGGCAGCCTACACTGAGGGTAAGTCGGACCACCTTTGGCGAATTATCCGACGTGCGGACCTTTGGGCGTCGGAAGTCGGTTGGCGTCCGGGCACATCCGATGCATAGGGTGGAGCTCAACGGCACAAGCTTCCTCGCAAAATCGCTAGAGCGTCATCTCGCCCACTACCGTAGCTGCCCCCTACATGAGCGTCCGATGCGCGTCGTGACTGCGACCTGCGTTGCAATATTCAAGCCCAAAAAGCCCAAACAAAACTCAGGATTCTCGCTAGCCAGTTGCCAGCTGTGTTGCCAGCTGTGGCCGCGGGTACATTGACGATGCGACTAAACTCTGGCTTGCTGGATCAATGATGAGGATGAAGACGGCTCTGATGGTGGTGATCGGGCGCATGGGCAGGATGGTGTAACCATCCGGTGAAAGCACCCATGCGCGGCAAGCAGGCTCCTGACGGGGCCTTTTTTTACGCCCAACGCTAGGGTGCGCGCCCCGTCAAACTTTCACCTACGAACGAGTGAGATCATGACGAGCAACAACCCCCATCAGATTGCCAGAGATTTGTTGCCCTATCTTTGGCCGAAGAATGCTCCGGCGCTGCGCCGCGCGGTGGTCTGTTCACTGCTATGCCTGATCGCCGCGAAGGCGTTAATCTCGCTTGTGCCGCTCATATACAAGGCTCTGGTGGACCATCTGGAAGGGAGCGCCGCGACTATTGCCGCTCCGATCGGGCTCGTCCTCGCCTACGGCGGCGCAAGGCTGATGGCTACCGTGTTTGACGAATTGCGCATCGCGCTGTTCACTCGGGTCAGCGGCAATGCCACGCGCTTGCTGGGTTTGCGTGTGTTTCGGCAGTTACACCAACTCAGCCTGAGATTTCACCTCGATCGCAAGACGGGCGGGCTCGCGCGTGCCATCGATCGCGGGACTGAAGGCATTTCCGTCATTCTGTCGAGAGTGCTGTTCTCTCTCGTGCCGATTGCCTTGGAGGTTGCTCTCGTTTGTACGATCCTTTGGCATCTTTTCGGAGCGAGCTTCAGTCTGGTCACATTGGCAACGGTCGTTGTCTACGCCGGGTATACGATCGTAATGACCTCCTGGCGGACCCGCTTTCGCCGGTTGCTCAACGACGCCGGCGCCGAGGCAAGCAGCAGATCTATCGACAGCCTCATGAACTACGAGACGGTCAAATATTTCGGCAACGAGGAGCACGAAGCCGAGCGACTGGATTACGCCCTGCGGCAGCAAGAACAGGCTTCCGTTCAGAGCCAGTGGACATTTGTCGTGCTGAGCATCGGCCAGACCTTCATCATCTCAGCCGGGCTTGTCGTCATCATGCTGATGGCGGCGCAGGGTTTCAAGGACGGCGAAATGAGCCTTGGCGACCTAGTTCTGGTCAACGCCTATCTTCTGCAACTTTATCAGCCCTTGAATTTCTTTGGCCTGATGTATCGTGAGATCCGGCAAGCTCTCATCGACATGGAGGACATGCTGAAGCTTCTGCGTACCTCGGCGGAAGTTGCAGACCAAACGGATGCCCGCCCGCTTGAGATTAAAGTGGGTGGCGTCGAGTTTGCTAACGTCAACTTCAGCTATGACGGCCGTCGGCAAATCCTCGACAATATCAGCTTCAAAATTCCCGCCGGCCAAACAGTCGCTGTCGTGGGAGCCACCGGAGCGGGTAAATCGACCCTGTCACGGCTCCTCTACCGCTTCTTCGATGTAACCGGCGGAGCCATCCGCATTGACGGCCAGGATATCCGAAACGTCACACAGCAGTCTTTGCGCGCGACCATCGGCATCGTCCCGCAGGACACGATCCTCTTCAACGACACGATCCGATACAACATCGCATACGGGAGACCAGATGCGACCGCAGCGGAGATCGAGGCGGCTGCTCGGTCTGCCCACATCCATTCTTTCATCATAGGGCTACCAGACGGCTACGAGACCCGCGTCGGAGAGCGGGGGCTGAAGCTGTCCGGAGGAGAGAAGCAGAGGGTCGCAATCGCACGCGCTGTTCTTAAACGCCCAAAAATCATGGTCTTCGACGAGGCCACAAGCGCGCTCGACACAGCGACAGAGCGTGAAATACAGAACAACCTGCGAGAAATCAGCCGTCATCACACGACGATGATCGTTGCTCATCGGCTCTCGACCGTTGTGGAAGCCAACGAAATCATCGTCCTCGGCGCGGGCGGGATTGTCGAACGAGGTTCGCATGCTGAATTGGTTGAGCGTAAGGGTCAGTATGCAGCCATGTGGAAATCGCAGGCGAGCCAAGGAGGACGCTCACATGCTCATGCAGGTTAGGACGGCCGAGATCAATGGTGAGCTTCGCGATCTTTTGCGGGCACCGTCCCGACGGCCATGGCCGAACGGGCCTTCCCTGTTCAACGCCAAACCGCCGCTCCTGCGCGCCGCCTAGCCCCAGACAAGTTACCGGTCTCAAGAATGAAACGGCCGCATTCTTACGTTTAAGTGCCAAACAACACACGTTCCGCCAGATCGCTAAGGTGCCATCTCGGCATAATCATTGAACGCAAATGAAAGATCGTTGCCCCGAGGGTGATCAAGATAACGCCTTTGGTGCACCAGCCCGCCCCGAAGAAGACGGGGCGGGCGGTTCACGCTTTCCCGTTTCAGGCATGCGTGATTTTTGTTCCGAGCACGTTGAGGCACTCTCGCATGAAAGCGGCAAGCCCCGTCCAGCCCTTGGCCGACACCATGTTGCCGTCGACATAAGCCTCCGTGGGCTTGACGTCGATATAGGTGCCGCCAACGGCCGTGACTTCCGGCTCGCAGGCACCGAGGCCGGCGACCTTGCGTCCCTTGAGCACACCTGGAACCGCCATCAGGATCTGCACGCCATGGCAGATCGTGAAGATCGGCTTGCCGGTCTCATGGAAATGGCGGACCATGTCCTGGATGCGCTTGTCGGTGCGGATGTATTCCGGTCCGCGACCACCCGCCGCGTAGACGGCATCATATTCCTCGACGCGCACTTCGGAGAATGTCTTGTTTATGTCGGCATAATGGCCGAGTTTTTCCGTGTAGGTCTGATCGCCCTCGAAATCATGCAGCGATGTCTTGATGCGATCGCCGGCCTTCTTGTCGGGACATATGACGTGGACCGTATGGCCCACTGCTTCCATCCCCTGCTGGAATACAAAGATCTCATATTCCTCGGTGAACTCGCCGGTCAGCATGAGGATTTTCTTGCCGCTCATAATGTATCTCCTGTTTGAACTGAATGATCGGCGCCCGGAGTGGCCGGGCGCCGTTACGTTTCAGAAGGGGGAAGCCGGGAAGTAGAACTGGTCGGCATTTTGCGGCGTGATCAGCGGCGCACCGAGCAGGAACGACCCGCGCACCGGAGCCTGTCCGGTAAACTGGGCGGCTGTCATGTACATCGCCGACTTGATCATCGACGGTGGATAGGGCGTCGAGATCGGCGTGCGCTCGTTCTTCTCCTTCACCATCTCGATAACCTGCTTCATTCCGTTGCCACCGAGCGCGTACTTAATGTCCTTGCGACCGGCATTATCCACCGCTTCGAGAACACCGAGCAGCATGTCGTCGTCGTTGGCCCAGACCGCGTCGATCTTGGGATATTTGGCGAGATAATCCTGCATCAGCTTGAAGGCTTCGTCCTGGTTCCAGTTGGCATACTGGATATCGAGGATCTTGATGTTTGACTTGGCAACGACATCAGAGAAACCCTTGATGCGTTCGTCATCGATGACAGTCGGAATGCCGCGAAGAACGACGATCTGGCCCTCGCCTCCAAGCTTGTCCACGAGCCAATGGGCAGTGTTGGCGCCGACGGCGATGTTGTCGCCGGCGACGTAAAGATCCTGAACGCTTGGATCGGTCAGGCCGCGGTCAACCACGGAAATGAAGGTGCCGTTCTGCTTGATCTGTTCGACAGGCCCCGTCAGTTCTTCAGAGGTAAACGGCAGGATCACTAGGGCGTCGAGTTTGCGGCTGGCAGCCAAATCTTCGAGCGCGGAAACCTGTGCAGTTGCCGAGGATGCCGTGGACAGAACGACGTCAATGTTCGGAAACGCAGCCTCCAGCTCCTTTTCCGCCTGTTCGGCGTGATAGACGACGCCTCCGGTCCATCCATGCGTCGCTGCCGGAATGGAAACGGCGATCGTCACCTTGTCTTCGGCCTGCGCGCTACCGAGTGGCAGAACGAGGGCCAATGCTGCGGTCGATAACAAAAGACCGACTTTCTGGATTACAGACTTCATTTTCTCCTCCTTTGAAGTCAGTGCTGTTTTCAGCGGTTGGCGGTAAAGCGGTGTGCCAGCATGGCGATGATGATGATCGCACCCTGGACGGCGGCAACGAGGTATTCCGAGACCATGTCCGAAAGGACCATGACGTTGGCGATGACCTCGAGAATGAGTGCGCCGGCCACGGTGCCACCAATGCGCCCACGTCCGCCGCGCAGAAGGGTGCCACCGATGACGACGGCGGTAATGACCTGCAATTCCCAGAGCTGACCCGTCGTCGGCGTCGCGGCACCAAGGCGCGGCACGTAGCAGATGGCCGCAACGGCAACGCAGACGCCTTGGATCACGTAGGCGAGGGTCCGCACAGCGGCGACGTTGACGCCCGAGAAGCGGGCGACTTCGACGTTCGATCCCACAGAGGTCAGCCGGCGGCCGAACTTGGTCTTGTACAACAGGAACGCACCCAGGATTACCACGACGAAGGTGATCAGGACCGGATAGGGTATGCCGAAGAGACTACCGAAATAGACCGGGCGGTAGGCCTCCCGCA
Organism: Sinorhizobium sp. A49; assembly: GCF_002002725.1. Classification (GTDB taxonomy): domain Bacteria; phylum Pseudomonadota; class Alphaproteobacteria; order Rhizobiales; family Rhizobiaceae; genus Ensifer. Next base: position 5,575 of record NZ_MUNW01000039.1, read on the forward strand.
GAGCCCGGTCGATCGGCAGGGACCCGCCATCGGTCATGAAGGTGATGAAAGCCCGGAAGATGCCCATCGTGCCGAGCGTGACGATGAAGGGTTCGATTTTCCCGAGCGTGACGATGAGCCCGTTGAACAGACCGCATAGCGCCCCGACCACGAGAGCAAGCGCTGCTCCCATCGGAATGGCCCAGGCACCGAATGAAGGGGCCAGATAGTTCATCACCATGATCATGATGCCGGTGACGAAGGCCATCATCGAGCCGACCGAAAGGTCGAGGCCGCCGGACGCGATGACGAAGGTCGCTCCGACAGCGATAATCGCGATGAAGGCGCTGCGGGTAACGACGTTGATCAGGTTCGCGGAGGCGACGAAGTTGGAGTTCACCAACGCGCCCAGCAACACGATCACCGCAAGGGCGATGAAGGGCGCCAGGTCCGCCCAGCGGATGCGGCCTCCGTCGTCAGAGGGTGTGATTGTTGCGGTTGCTGTGGTCATTTTCGTCCTCCCCGACGTCGTCACGCCCGCCGACCGTGGCGGCGTAGACGATGTTTTTCTCATTGATTTCAGCGCCGTTCAGTTCGGCGACGATCCTGCCTCCCCGCATCACGAGAACGCGATCGGCGAGCCCCACCAGTTCCGGCATTTCCGATGAGATGACGATGCAGGCCTTGCCCGCCCGCACCATGGCGTCGATGAAGTCGTAGATCTGGCTCTTGTTGCCGATATCGATGCCGCGCGTCGGCTCATCGATGATCACCACCGAAGGATCGGCCAGCATGACCTTGGCCAGCAGCAGTTTCTGCTGGTTACCGCCGGAAAGCTTTCCGGCGTCAAGCCGAAGTGAGCGCACGCGAATATCGTAGTCGGCGACCACTTTCTCCAGCCGGGAGCGCTCCTCCCGCTTGTCGAGCACGCCACCTGGATTGACCGCATCAAGGGCCTGAAGCGTCAGGTTTGGACCAAGCTTCTCCTCCAGAAGCAGGCCCTTCCCTTTCCTGTCCTCGGTCAGATAGACGAGCCCTGCCTCCATCATCGTGCGCACCGAACGGTGTTTGATATCCTTGCCGTTGAGCATGACGCTGCCGGCATGTGAGGGGCGAAGACCCATCAACCCTTCGATCAGTTCGGTTCGCCCCGCGCCGATCATGCCGCCGATACCGAGCACCTCGCCCGGCCGGACGCTGAAGCTGGCACTCTCGGCGCCATGATTGACCGTCAGATCCGTCACCGAAAGGATAGGCGCTGCATCTGCGGGCGGGCGTTTATGGGGATAAAGCATCTCCAGCTCGCGACCGACCATGAGCTCGGCCATTTCACGCTGGCTCAGGCCTGCAGCCGGCCAGGTGCCGATCATCCGCCCGTCACGCAGGACGGTTATGCGGTCGGCAAGCGCCTGCACCTCATCAAGGCGATGGGAAATATAAAGGACTGCCACGCCGTGATTGCGCAGCATGCTGACGATATCGAGAAGTGCAGCAACTTCGTCATTCGCCAGAACCGCCGTCGGCTCGTCAAAGATGACGACCTTTCGATCGTCGAGAAGCGCCCGCGCGATCTGCACCAGTTGGCGCTGGGCAAGCGGCAGCTTTCCGACACGATCACGCGGGCGCGCCGACGAGCCGACCCGCGCGAGAAGTTCCGTGGCACGCCGGTTCATGGCCCGGTCATCCACCATCAGGCCGCGGCCGACTTCCCGACCCAGAAACAGGTTTTCCGCTACCGTAAGGTCCGGGGCAAGCAGGATTTCCTGATGCACCAGCACGATGCCGGCGTCTTCCGCTTCCACCGCGTTTCGAAATTCCCTCGGCTCGCCATCCATCAGCAAGCCACCGTCCGTCGGCGCGACGTATCCGGACAGCAACTTCATCAGCGTCGATTTGCCGGCGCCATTTTCACCGATGATGGCATGAACCTCTCCCGCACGGACATCGAGCGTCACATCCGACAGGACGGTGATTGGGCCGTAGGCCTTACCAACGCAATCGGCCCGGAGAACCGCGACCGCCGAACTTTCCGGCGGCGCCATGGGTTGAGGGGAAAGAACCGCGTTCATTCGAAGGCCGACAGCAGCCGATCACGCGAGCGCTCGATATGGATGCGCATGGCATCGAAAGCAGCCTGCGGATCTCCTGATCGAAAAGCGATGAGCAGGTTCTCGTGCTCCTCAAGGGCCTCCTGCGTCACGCGCGTATGGAACATGAGCCGGAAGATATGGAGATGCACATGCTGGTTCGAAAGGGTGTTCCGGATCACATCGTTTCCGGCGATCTTGAGGATTGCATCATGAAAATGCGCATCCGCCCGAGCAAAGCGTGAATATCGCGTGTTGCGATCGACGGGCATGTCGCCATTGCCCATGTCTGCCGCAGAATTTTCAAGCTGCTGCAACGCTTCAGGAGTCATATTGATTGCCGCAAGCCTGGCACCCTCCGGCTCGACCAGAAGACGGAAAGCATAGAGATCCTGGAATTGCTTTTTCGTCCATTGAGGTGCTGCGCTATAGCCGACAAGATGCTCTTTGCGCACAAGGCCTTCACGCTCCAGGCGGCTTAAAGCCTCTCGGATCGGCGTTTGAGAAACGCCGATTTCGCGTGCAAGCACGTCTATCGGAATGCGGGCGCCGGGCGTGATCTCCAGGGACATGAGGCGGTGATAAATGTTGTCATAGACCCCATCGACCACGCTGCTCGGACGCAGGCTCGTCCCTTTGATTTCTCGTTCCGCTGCAAATGCCACCTTCAATCTCCGGCTTGCTTCTTGACACGCTGACATTTGTTGCAAATAAGATATCGTATGTCAAATACAATATCGTATATGATCTGATATAGGATTTTAGAATGAGGATGTCGCCTGAACGGCTTCGACGACTGGCGATCGCTCTCCTGGAAGCAAGAGGGGCGTCACCTGCCAATGCTCATCTCCAAGCCGATCTCCTGCTGGAAGCCGAATTGCGAGGCTTGCCCTCGCATGGCCTGCAGCGATTGCCGCTCCTCCTCTCGCGATTGGAAAAGGGGCTCGCCGACGGGCGCACATATGGAACGGCGACATGGCGCAGTCGATCGTTTCTCAGCATCGACGGCGAGCGCGGCCTTGGACCGGTCGTCATGATGCATGCAATGGAAACGATCCGGCCAGTCATGAGCGAGACGGGGATCGCCATCGCTGCGATCCGCAACGCCAACCATATGGGCATGCTGGCCTACTACGCAGAGGCTGCAGCAAGGAGCGGCCTGATCGGCATCGTCATGTCGACCAGTGAGGCCCTGGTTCATCCCTTCGGCGGAACGCGGGCCTTGCTGGGAACCAATCCCGTCGCCATAGGCATTCCCTCCAGCGATCACCCCTTTGTGCTGGACCTTGCGACAAGCGTCGTTTCGATGGGGAAAATCAACAACCACGCAATGCGCGGCGCGCCCATTCCATCAGACTGGGCCGTGGATGCAAAAGGTTCCCCGACGACGGACCCGAATGCGGCCAAGTCGGGGGCAATCGCCCCGTTCGGCGGCGCCAAGGGCTACGGCCTCGGACTTGCGATCGAACTCCTCGTTGCCGCGCTTGCCGGCTCCGATCTCGCGCCCGATGTGCATGGGACGCTCGACGATATCCATGCCGCCAACAAGGGTGACCTTCTCATCCTCATCAATGCGGCATCTGGACACGGGAACGCCCGCTCGCTTGCAGCTTATCTCGACCATCTGCGCCGATCCCCGGCATCCGACCCCGGAAAACCGGTGGCGATACCGGGCGATGGCGCACGCAGGCGCCGCATTGCGGCGGAGAACGCAGGGATAGAGCTGCCGCAAACACTTTTGGAAAGTCTTTTGGCGCTCGAGGCCGCCTGAATCATCGGAGGAGATGTGGAAATGAACCTTTTCGGCACACTGAGGGCGCCGCGCGAACTGCTCTTCGGCTCGGGACAACGGCATGCTCTCGGGAATATTGCCGCCCGGCTGGGCCGGCGCGCGCTGATCGTCACCGATATGCGCCTTTCCGTGGATGCCGATTTTCTCGCGCTCGTCCGGCAACTCGAAGATGCCGGCATCGCGGTCATGATCGACAGTTCCACTCTGCCGGATGTACCGGTCGACTCCGCGGCAAGAAGCGCGGAAGGCGCCCGAAACTTCGCTCCTGACCTCGTTATCGGCATCGGCGGTGGCTCGTGCCTCGACATGGCCAAATGCGTGGCTCTACTCCTGACCCATGGCGGGCGACCGCAGGATTATTATGGGGAGCATACCGTTCCGGGCCCCGTGATGCCGCTTATAGCAATTCCGACCACCGCTGGCACGGGCTCCGAGGTCACCCCCGTCGCCGTGCTTTCCGATGCCGAGCGGAGCCTGAAGGTCGGTATTTCCAGCCCTCACCTCATTCCAACCGTTTCCATCTGCGATCCGGACCTCACCCTCTCCTGCCCGCCCGCGCTGACGGCAATTGCGGGGGCGGACGCTTTGACCCATGCGCTGGAAGCCTTCACCGCAATTCGCCGCGACCCCGTGCCCGGCATCGCGCAACAGCGTGTCTTTGTCGGCAAAAACGAAATGTCCGATCATTTTGCGTTGCGTGCCATCTCGTTGCTCTGGCAGGGTTTGGAGGCTGCCTGCAAGGACGGCACGGATCGAAGCGCGCGCGAAAAGGTCATGCTCGGGGCCACGCTCGCGGGACTTGCCTTCGGTGTAGCCGGAACCGCAGCGGCCCATGCCGTTCAGTATCCCGTTGGCGCGCTTACCCATACCGCGCATGGCCTCGGGGTTGCCTGCCTCATGCCCTATGTCATGACATGGAACGCGCCGGCCATTCAGGACGAGCTTGGAAGCATAGCGCAGGCCGCCGGTCTTGACGGGCCGGACGATGTCGTTCCCGGCCTTACTTCCCTTTTCGAGTGCATAGGTATTCCCCCGACGCTGCGTGAACTTGGTCTTGAAGAGAGCCGGATCGGCTGGGTTGCCGAGCAAAGCATCGGCATTGCCCGCCTCGTCCAGAACAATCCGCGGCCCCTGAACCTCGACGACATGCAAAACCTCATCGCCGCCGCCTATCATGGCGACCGGTCGCGCCTGAACTGAAAAGGACTTCCATCATGACGTTTCATGCCCAGATCAACGGATATGCCAATCCTGCTCGTCACGCGGAAGGCCTCTACATCGGCGGCACATGGAGAAAGGGCGGAGGAATAGCCGTCATGGACCCATCCACGGGCGAAAAACTGGCCGAAGTCGCGGATGCTTCCGTTGAAGATGCGATGCACGCCGTTGATGCGGCGCACGCCGCTGCCGCCGCCTGGCGCGCCACGCCAGCCCGCCAACGCTCAGAAATCCTGCGGCGCTGGTTCCAGCTCATGACGCAACACGCCGAAGAGCTTGCCACGCTCATCGCACTGGAAAACGGCAAGGCGCTGCCTGACGCGCGCGGTGAAGTCGCTTACGCCGCCGAATTCTTTCGCTGGTATGCGGAAGAAGCGACGCGCATTCCTGGTGAATATCGCCACACGCCGTCGGGCTCGCATCATATCATTGTCGATCACGAGCCGATCGGCATCGCGGTCCTTATCACGCCCTGGAACTTCCCGGCCGCCATGGCGACCCGAAAGATCGGTCCGGCTCTTGCCGCGGGCTGCACGGTGATCCTCAAACCGGCCTCGGAAACGCCGCTGACGGCTTATGCCATGGCACGCCTTGGCGAAGAGGCCGGCGTACCCGCGGGCGTCGTCAACGTGCTGACAACAAGCAATCCGGGCGCGGTGACCAACGCCATGCTGGCCGATCCCCGCGTGCGCAAGCTTTCCTTCACTGGCTCCACTGGCGTAGGCCGGACGCTACTTGCCGAAGCTTCGAAATCCGTGGTCAGTTGCTCTATGGAACTCGGCGGCAATGCACCCTTTATCGTCTTCGACGACGCAGACCTGGAGGCTGCTCTCGACGGCGCGATGATCGCAAAGATGCGCAATGCAGGCGAGGCCTGCACCGCCGCCAACCGTTTCTACGTCCAGGCCGGCATCCACGATGCCTTCGTCGCCGGCCTCACGGCGCGCATGGCCGCGCTGGCGATCGGTCCGGGCTACGATCCTGCAACCCAGTGCGGCCCGATGATCACCACCAACGCCGTGCGCAAGATCGACAGGCTGGTCACGGACGCCATTGCGTCCGGCGCACGCGCGACGACCGGCGGCAAGCCGCTTTCGGAAAACGGCTATTTCTATCCGCCGACCGTTCTCGAAAACGTGCCTGCAGACGCCGCGATCGCGCGTGAGGAGATCTTTGGTCCCGTCGCGCCGGTCTATAAATTCGTTACTGAAGACGAAGCTGTCAAATTGGCGAACGACACCGAATACGGCCTTGCCGCCTACGTCTACACCCAGGATCTGAAACGGGCGATGAAAGTCGGCAAACGGCTTGAGACAGGCATGCTCGGGATCAACAGGGGACTGATGTCCGATCCGGCCGCACCCTTTGGCGGCGTCAAACAAAGCGGCCTTGGCCGTGAGGGCGGCGTCACCGGCATTCTGGAGTTTATGGAGGCAAAGTACTACGCAGTAGACTATTGACTCTGGAGGAACCCGATGACGTCACAAGATCTCTACCGAATTCGCGATTTCGTGCCCGACTTCGACACTATCGCTGCCGAATTTGCAGAACGCAGCCGGCAGCTCTCAGCCAGGTCCAAACTGATGGCCGATATCCGGTACGGCGCGCGTGACAGGGAGGTCCTGGACGTCATCCTGCCTGACAACTTGAAGGCTGGCGCTCCACTGCATGTCTTCGTTCATGGCGGCTACTGGCGATCCGGTGAGAAGGAAAATTATCGCTTGGTCGCCGCTCCCGTCCTTGAAGCCGGGGGCATCGCCGCTATCGTCGAATATGACCTGATGCCCGGTCAACGCCTGCAAGTCTTGGTGGATCAGGTGCGGCGGTCGGTGGTCTGGCTTCAGAATCATGCGGCCGACTTTCGCGCAGACCCACTCAAAATGACAGTTAGCGGCCACTCGGCGGGCGCGCATCTTGCTTCCTTTCTCGCCGCCATAGCCCCGGGAGAGACGGAGCGCCCTGTCCTGCCCGTTCTGCAGGAGATGTTGCTGGTGAGCGGCATATACGATCTGTCTGAAATCCCGGACAGTTTCCTGCGTGATGAGGCCAAGATGACCCCGGCGGAGGCCGCCGCATGGTCCCCTCTGACGGCAAACCAGTTGCCTTCGCCCCGGCGAATAATCGCGTTTGGCGCGGAAGAAACGTCCCCGTTTCATGAACAGGCACTGGCGCTGAGCAAGAAGCTGAGCATCGATGACAGTGCCGTGCAACTGATGTCGACGCCGGGTTTCAACCATATGAGCGTCGTTCTGGACCTTGCAGATCCTTTTGGCCGCCTCGGAGGTTTGGTCGTCGAGATGATCTCGCGCGGCTGACAGGGGCTGCTAGTCATTCGGACTGCAGGTGCCGCGTCTTAAAAGCGGGCTCAATGGTGCAATCCATACTCAATATTGAAACGTTCGAAGCACTCCATGACATCGTCAAGGCTGACAAAGTCCGCTATCTCGGCGCGTCCTTGATGCATGCCTGGGAACTATCGAAAGCGCTGCACCTGCAGAAGGCGAACGGCTGGGCGCACTTCGACCGGGCATCAGAGGCTCTCCATGGTTTGGGGTTCAATCAACCGTCTGTAACCGGCGGAACGACTAGCAACCGTTAGCCGCCGCGGTCGGTTCAAATTTCTTACGCCCGCGGCTCGATAACAACGTAGCTTTCGGGCTTCATAAAACTGCAACCAAACGCCGCCATAGCTCTATCGAATTCCGATTATCGCTTTGCGAGGCTGCGGCGGCAGGAGCCCGGCGAACGAAACCAGCGCGCCCACCTGCCGACGTCCCGATGCCACGGCGTCCAGGGCAACGATGGCCCCCTGGGAAACGCCAACGAACGCGGCCCGATCATGCGTGTCCTCGAAGCCCTCGCGCCGCACGACGTCGCCGATGATCGAGTCCAAGGCATTACGGGCTGCGAGGATCGGAGCAGGATCGAGCGGATTTCCTTCCCTTGAGAACCATTGATGACCATACCGGTGGTGAGTACGCGCGTCCGGCTCTGCTCGACCGCCTGACCCACCGTTGCCATATCTTGGAAACCGGGAACGACAGCTTCCGCACGCTTCAAAGCCAGCTCAGCCGCAGCGGCACACAATAGAGGAGAAAAGGCCAATCCCTTGACCAAACCCTGATCAGAAAACCATACTCAGAGTTGGCTCACTTCTCGGTGGAAAAAACCGGCTCAGTTCCGCGTGACAACCAACAATTGAGCAAATCGACAAGGCTCGTGACGGCTCTATTGCCTGGAAGCGAAAAGATGTCTCGCCATTCGGTGACCGGAGGCGATATCGCCGGTTTGTTTTCATGTTTCGCCGTCCTTCGCCAAAAGTCACAGCGGCGCAAGAACCGGCTTTATCCGCTGGTGATCATCCAGGAGGCCGGGCTTGATGGCTTCTGGTTGGTGCGAGTGCTCAGCAAAGAAGCCTGGATTGAGAGCCACATTGTAGAGGCCGCGTCCATTGCTATGCCGCGCCGCCATCCCCGGGCAAAGACAGATCGCATTGACGGCGAAACGCTGATCCGCCCTAGTGGCATGGAAACGTGGCGAGCCGCGTGCCTGCTCGATGGTCAAACTCCTCACACCCGAGGAGGATGATAACCGTCGGATCGGTCGGGAGCGGAAAACCCTGATTGCGGAACGTATGGTCCACGTCAATCGAATAAATGGGCTGCTCTTTACGCAAGGAATACGAGAGTACCAGCCGGTAAATTGAGACCGTCGCCAGCGTCTGGACGAGCTTCGAACTGGAGATGGCCGTCCGCTGTCAAAACACCTGAAGGCAGAGATCTGCAGAGAGCTTGATCGCCTCGAATTGCTGCTAGCACAAATCAAGGCTGTAGAAGCAGAGCGAGATGCCTTGATCGCCCACGAGACGCCGGAAACGCTGGCAGGAGCGACCGCTCTTTTGGGCATCAGAGGAATTGGTCCAGAGTTCGCTACGATACTCTACACGGAAGGCCTGTTCCGACACTTCGATAATCGACGCCAAATCGCATCTTACGCGGGCCTCGCCCCCTCGCCTTGGCAAAGCGGCAATGTCAATCGTGAGCAAGGCGTATCGAGAGCGGGAAATCCGCGATTGCGAGCGACAATGGTCGAGCTCGCCCTGACGGATCCAGGTGGACGGACCGGGAATCCTTTTGGCTCTCAAACGCCGATCTTGAGTTTGGTCCCGTTCTCCTGAGCCCGTGCCCGTCGAAAACGGGATAATGGTGCAGCCGCTACGGACGGCGACCTAATGTGAGGTTGTATAGGCCCGCGAACGGGCCGGTAAGGCTATGGGCTCAGACCGTGGATCCGCCAAAACGGAGAAATTCAATGCCACTCGACCGACCAATTGACAAAGATCCTGATGTGAAAGGATTCGAACTGAAGCGGACTGAGTTCGGAGGTAGTATGGCGGCTGAGACGATCGTCAGCCTTGCCATGGATCGACAACCACAACACCCGTGCCTTCGAAATCCCTGACATTGCGAGTCACGACTACCATGTCGTGGACCAAAGCAGTCGCGGCAATCAAGGCGTCTGCTTCGTTGCGCCTGTCGGGAACATGCAAGTGCGCGCAACGAGTCGCAACCGTATCATCGACCGTCAGAATGCGACCTGCGAACTCGGGTCGAACCTGGCCGTCGAGCCAAGAGCGCAGCCGCGCGCCTTGTGCGGCATCCCGGCGCTGCACGCTAAGCACTCCTCGCTCCAATTCGAGGATTGTGATGGCCGAGATGAAGAAGTGAGCCGCATCTTCTGCCCCAATCCACGCTACGACATTGGCATCCGCTTTGCCGTCGCCGACCTTGCGTAGTTCTGAGATAACGTTGGTATCCAGCAAGTACTTCAAGACAAGTCCACTTCGCGAGGTCTGATTTCAACTCGGCGCAGCTCGAAATCGATTGCCGAGAGACCCGGCATAGCGAGAGCCTCGATAAGGCTACGGTGCTTGCCGCTCAAGCGCTCGAATTCATCATAGGTCATGAGGACATGCGAAGGCTTGCCGCGGTCTGTGATGATAACCGGGCCGCTTTTTGCCGCCTTCTTGGCGCTGCTGACGTCATGATTCAGTTCTCGGCTGGAAAGGGTCGTGATGCTCATGAGGCGCACCTCCATGTAGGTAATTACCTACATATAACATTGAAGGACGGAATTGCAAGTCGCGTAAACGCCTGAGCGCTAAGCGCTAACTGAAACGGAAGCGTCCGTCCCAGTCGATACATTATGCGATCATCTTGGCCCCGGAACCCGTACTTCCGTCGAACGGACACATTGAGTGCCGGCATACAGCGCCGAGCGTCTCACGCCGACGTCTCCCAAGGGTTGATCACAGAGGCGCCTGTGTCTTCGAAATCCTTGACGTTGCGTGTGACAAGGATGAGATCGTGGACGATCGCAGTCGCGGCGATCAACCCGTCGATATCGCCGCGGGGGCGGATTGCCGCGATGCGGCCCCATTCGACCGCGATTTGGTCGGTTATCGGCAAAATGCGGTCGCCATGGTCGTGGCGCAGCTTGCGCAGCCATTCGGTGAGGTGCGCGGCGGTCTTCGGATCCGACCTCTGTTTCAGGGCAATGCCGCGCATGATTTCGCCGAGGGTGAGCGCACTCAGGTGGATGCTGAGCGGATCGATAGAGCGCAGCCAGGACACCGCCTGCGGCGTGCCGCGTCGCGCCTCTGAGACGATGTTGGTGTCAACTAGATACATCAGAAGACCACATCGCGGCTTGGCGTCTTGACGCGTACATTCACCGCATCAGCGAGCTGATCGTCCCAAGCGAGACCGCCAAGCAGATCATCGACCAGCGTTGGCCGGCCGGCGCGCAGAGCGTCGTAGTCATGAGCTGACAGCACGACGGCCGTGCGCTCACCGCGCAGCGTGACAATCTGCGGCCCTTCGTGGCGCGCCTTCTGCACTACCTTCGAGAATTGGTTCTTGGCGTCCTGCAGTTGCCATTCCATTGTTTCGCTCCTAGTTAGCTAGACTGTCTAGCTATATAGCCCTAATTGTCTGGCATTGAAAGTGCCAATGTACGCTACCTTCTTGCACATTCGACAAAGGACGAGCGGCATCGCGGCGCCTACAAAACCCTCTCCAACAACGTGGAAGCGTTTAACGAACAGGGGGAGAGCCTCGGCATAGTTTTCGAAACGGCATCGCCGTTCGATACCCCGCGTCGAATGGAAGAACTGATCGCCTGGCTGGATGAGCAAGAGCGAGAAAAGCGGCTCCATCCACTTTTGGTTGTCGCGATCTTCGTTGTCGTTTTCCTCGAAATCCATCCATTCCAGGATGGCAATGGCCGCCTATCGCGTATTCTGACCACCTTGTTGCTCCTGCGGGCCGGCATCATCGAGCAAACCAAGGAAAGCTATTACATCTCGCTTCGGCGCACGCAGGGAACGATCCGCAGTTCCGATCCCGACTGGAATCCCTGGATCGAGTTCTTTTTGAGAGCCCAGCATCGGCAGAAAACGCGGCTTGAGAAAAAAATGGAGCGCGAGCGTATTATCCTCGCCGACATGCCGGAATTATCCGTTATATTGCTCGAGTTGGCGCGCGAGCACGGGCGAATCACGGTCGCGGAGGCTGCACGGATCACCGATGCAAGCCGTCACACTATCAAGGATCATCTCAAGGCACTCGTGGATCAAGGGCACCTCGTCCTGCACGGTGCCGGCCGCGGCGCCTGGTACGGTCTTTCCTCAGGCCCATCTGAATGGGGCTCTTGACAGGATACGAACCGTCGACCCGTTCACTGACCGTCTTCTATCCATGATAATGTCCTTTATCATGGATATAAAAGCGAGCGCCGAACGCTCTTGACGACATTGGATTCCATGATGGTCCAGTTCGGAAACTTAGCGCCATGCAAAACAGAGCGCTCAGTCCCAACTGTCAGGATCAGACAAACGGAGCGACGAGTTCGCGCTGAGCGCTCAATCCATGTGAATTTGCGATTAGATCGGCCGCCCGCTCACCGATGACAACACAGGGCGCCATCGTGTTGCCGGTAGTGATCCGCGGCATAATCGAGGCGTCCGCAATGCGAAGACCTTCGATGCCATAGACCTTGAGCTCATTGTCGACGACCGACATGTTGTCGCGCCCCATCTTGGCTGTGGAGGTTTGATGCCAGTAGGTGACGGCCGAGCGTCGGATGAAATCGATCATGCCTGATCTGTCGCGCGCACCTGGAGCTGTTTCGCCTGTCACCAACGGGGAAAAGCCCTCGCTGTTTCCAAGCTCACGACACAACTCGACTGCAGCCAAAGCGGCAGCCATGTCTTCCGGCTCGCTAAGGGAGTTCGGCTCGATCAGGATAGGATCGTTTATGTTAGGACCAGAGAGCCGCAACCGACCACGGCTTTTCGGCTGGGCAAGACCATTGAACATCGTCCAGCCGTGCTCCGGCGTTTCAAGACCGGTCTCAAGCGGCGACGGAACTGCGAACTCCAACTGGCACTGCAGGATGTTCGGCTGGGATAGACGCGCTTCACTTTTCCAGTAAATGTTTGCCTCACATCCGCTACCGCCGACTGCTTCCGGCTTTCGGTAGGCCCATGTGCAGCCGAAAGCCAGATGATCCTGGTGATTGCGACCGACACCCGGCAAATGTTGGACGACCGGAAGACCATGCAATTGTAGCTCGTCTTCCGGGCCGATACCGGACTGCATCAGGACCTTCGGAGTATTGATCACCCCAAGCGACAGCACCGTTTCGCAATGCGCCATAAACTGGCGCCGTTGACCATCGATTAGCGCCTCTACTCCCCTCACTCGCTTACCATCAAAGATGAGGCCCGTGACCAACGCCTCGGTCATCACCGTCAGGTTTGGGCGCGGCAGCATTGGACGAACATAGGAGCCGAATACGGATTCCCGCTTGCCATCACGGATCCGCAGTTCAGCGATCGATGCGCCACCGCCAGCCTCCATCATCTCGCCGTTCGTCGAATCGAACACCGGAACGCCGATAGCTGACGCAGCGCTCAACAGAGCCTCCGCCACTGGCTGCGGAGACTGGGGCTGCGCAACAAAAGCAGGCCCACCTATGCCGCGACGAACGGGGTCCGGAGCGCCCTGCCAATCCTCGATCCGGCGATAGTAGCGGAGGATCGACTCATATCCCCAGGCGTCATCACCCGCCTCCGCGGCAAAATGATTCCAGTCTTCCGTATGCCCTCTCGCCCAGACCATGACGTTGATGCTTGAGCCGCCGCCAAGTCCCTTGCCCATGCTGAGAGGAAGTCGCCGGCCATCCAGACCAGGTGCCGGTTGTCCGACAAAGCCCCAGTCCCGGCTGGAGCCGAGATTGAGGGGCCACTGAGCGGGGTTCGATACAGTTTCGGATTTATCATCTCCGCCCGCTTCGAGCAGCAGTACGCTCGCGTTCCAATCCTCTGCCAGTCGTGCTGCGACAACCGAGCCGCTGGACCCGGCGCCGCAGACAATAAAGTCAAAGACATCGCCGACGGCGTTACGCGGAAAAGACGTATTCGCGGGTACATTCTTGTCATGGGTAGACAGTTTCACGTGAGTTCCTCCGTGAATTGTTTCAGGTGAATTGCTGAAGTCTGGGTCGCGAGAGGCGAGCAAATGCCCATGGATTTGGGTCAGGGATCCGGCGTACCGCCGGCATTTCACTTCTGCCGTGCCGAGCCGTTTAAGGTAATTTTATCAGCGCTGTCGGGAGGGCGCTCGACCGTCCCGATAGCGCGAAGTCGATCATTTCTTTTTTGCCGACGCCGTCTTGGCGGCCTGATCGATGGTATCGGCGATGACCGCCGGCTGCGTCATGAACAGGGCGTGGCTTGCGGACACCTTGGTGATCTTGGCTTTGATGCGTTCGGCCATGTGGATCAGCATCGCTTGGTCGAAGGCCTTGTCTTCGGTGGCAATAACGGCCCAGCTGGGCTTGGTGCGCCAAGCGGCGTTTTCGAGTTTGGTGCCGAACGCAGACATGTTGATCGGAACCTGCGCGTCCCTCATGAAGACAACATCAGCGTCGCTGACATCATGCGCGAAACCCGCTTTGAACTTTGCCGGGCTGACATAGCCAAAACCATCCTTCGTGGTCTCGATGACAAACTCGGTCGCAGGCGCAAATCCTTCGTATTGCTGAGCCGTTGTCTCGCCGGCATCAGGGGAGAGAGCGGAGACATAGACGAGGCCCGCAACCTTCGGATCGATGCCCGCTTCCGTGATGACAGTTCCGCCCCAGGAATGTCCGACGAGAATGACCGGACCGTCCTGCCGCTCAAGGGCACGCTTGGTGGCGGCGACATCGTCTGCAAGCGACGTCAGCGGGTTCTGCACGATGGTGACGCGATATCCGAGTTTAGTCAGATTGTCGTAAACGCCCCTCCAACCGGATCCGTCGGCAAAGGCACCGTGAACCAGAACGACGTTTTTCACGGATTGGTCTTTCGGGAGTGCTTCTGCGGCAACTGCCGGCAGGGCGGCCGAGAGGGAGGCTACAGCTGCAATTGCTGAAATGGTGGTGATGGTCTTTCGTGTCATTGTCTTTTCCTTGGGTTTATGTATTATTGCGATAACAGTTATTGCGATATCTTTAGGCTGCCAGATCTCGACGTCTGCGTCAACACATTTATTATCGCGATATTTGTTTTTGTGATAGGATCGGCTATATGAACGTAAACAGGAGTTCAAAATGACCAAACGCCTTAACGATCCCCCGCCCCTGCACGACCAGCTCTGCTACGCGATCTATACCGCCGGCATTGCCATCCAACGCGCTTACAAACCGCATCTTGACGAGCTAGGCCTTACCTATCCGCAATACCTCGTCCTCAACGTACTCTGGGCGGAAGATGAACAGACTGTAGTCTCCATCGCGGATCGGCTTGCACTCGAATCCAGCACGTTGACGCCTCTACTAAAACGCTTGGAAGCCGCCGGGCTCCTGCGTCGGACGCGCAACGTCAGCAACGAACGTCAGGTTCTGGTGACGTTGACAGATCAGGGTCGTGCCTTGCGGCACAGGGCAGGCTGCCTAGGCGATACCTTGCTCGCAGCCTCGACACAGTCGCCACCGGAACTCGCTGCGTTGAATCGCGACGTGCGATATCTACGTGACTCAATCTACTCGCAGATCGGCGGGTGGGACGCACCCGCCTGATCTGCGATCGGGCTAGATCGCCGCTTGCTCAAGCGGTCGGAACAGTCCCGCCGTCGATGACATGTTCCGTCCCTGTAATGGACGTTGCCCGGTCCGAAGCAAGGAACGCGATCAGATCGGCGACCTCTTCTGGCTTTGCCGGTCGTCCAAGCGGTATGCCGCCCAGCGAGTTCATGATCAGCTGCACTGCGGCGTCGTACTCGATGCCCGCCTCCTCGGCGATGCGCAGGGCTAGACCGTTGGCCCCTGGATCCGCGATCCAGCCGGGAGAAACCCGTACCACCCGTACCCCCTTTGGAGACACCTCTTTGGAGATACTCTTGCTGTAGGTGTTGAGGGCTCCCTTGGCCGAAGCGTAACCGGTCGTTGCCTCCGGCAGCGGAAGGTTTCTTTGGATCGAAGTGACGTGGATGACTACGCCGCTTCCCTGGGCAATCATGCCGGGGATGAGAGCGCGATCTAGTCTGACGGCCGGAAAGAAATTGAGGTCGAATTCCTTTTCCCACTCCTCATCGGTCAGCGCGACGAAGCCACCCGAAGGGGCTGAGGAACCACCCAGTACGTTCACGAGGATGTCGAGGCCGCCGAGTTCCCGCTGCACCGCATCGACGACGGCTTTAACCCCCGGCTTGGTGGTCAGATCGGCTTCGACGAACGCCGCACCGGAGAAGTCCGCCGGCTTCTTGCGAGCAGTGGTCAGCACGCGGGCGCCCAGCTCCTTGAACAGCGACACGGTTGCGGCGCCGGCGCCCGAAGTCCCGCCGGTGATCAGGGCGCGACGGCCCTGCAAGCTGAGAAACTGTGTCATACGGTGATCTCCAGTTCGGCGACCTTGTCGTTCGCGAGGACAAAGAAGAAGCGCAGATCGATTGGGCTGCCCGGGAAGTCGCCGACGGCATGGGCCGTTACCTGGGTTTTCCCGTTTTCGGTGGCAATGAAGAAGGGTTCCACCGTGTAGCTGTATTGCTGAGCTTCATCAGCCATCCATGCACGGATGGCATCACGGCCTCGGTGCGTGAGGCCTTTATCTTTAACGATGCCGTTCTCGGTGAATGTGGCAGCGATCGCATCCGGGCTGCCTGTCCGGTCGGCCTCGAAATACCCTTCGATGGCCTTGGGTAGATTGATTGTCATTGGTTCCTCCAATCCTGGTCCAGCCTCTGCCAGCTGAGTGCGCGGCCCCTTAAGAGGTCGATGACGGTAATCTAAGACGACTTGGTTGACACGATAACTAGGATAAATGAGGATGAGGAGTTGCGAAAAGTGGGATAATGACGCGGTCTGTACTTGTCGATTTGGACGCCGTTCTCAGCATCGCCCGCCTCGGCTCGTTTCGGGCCGCCGCGCTCGAGCTTGGCATGTCCACCACAGCATTGAGCAATGCCATCGCAAAGCTTGAGCAGCGCCTAGGCGTACGCCTGTTTAACCGTACAACGCGGAGCGTTTCACTCACCGACGCGGGAAAGACATTTGTCGAGCGGGTTGGGCCGGCTGTGACGGACATCCACGATGCTATGCTCACAGTCCAGTCTCTTCAGGAAACTCCGACGGGCACATTGCGCATCAATGCCTTCGCGACGGCAGCCAGAGAGGTTATCGAACCGCTCATCTTGTCGTTCATGCGGCGCTACCCTCAGGTGCATATCGATCTGGTCACAGAGGGACGGATCGTTGACATCGTTGCGGCAGGCTTCGATCTGGGCTTGAGGCCGGCTGATCTGGTCCCGACTGACATGATCGCCGTGCCACTCGGAACCAAGCGCAGTAATGCCGTTGTCGCATCACCAGACTTCCTGCGCACTCATGGCAGGCCAACCGTCCCAGCCGACCTGTACCGGTTTCGCTGCATCCGTGCGCGTCTGCCCAACAACGCCTTGTTTCGGTGGAAATTTGAAAAGGACGGGAACGCTGTACAGATCGATGTGCAAGGCTCGATAACCCTCGACGAGCCAAGCCTTGTCAGAATAGCGGCTCAAAATGGAGTTGGGCTCGGATACGTCATGGAAGCGGATGTGCGCGATGACATTGCGACCGGTCGATTGGTACGCGTTCTCGAGGATTGGACCCCTTCCCTGGCACCGCTCGCGCTGTATTATCCCGGCAGGAAAAATCCACCGGCTGCCTTTAGTGCGTTTATTCAGGCTGCCCGCGATTTTGCAAATGGCCAATCAGCCCGGTGAATAGATTAGGATTTTCGGACCGGTCATATGGGGTTTCCAAAAACACCTGGGTTCAATGGCCTACTTTTGGGCAAAGAACAAATCATGTGCAATGCGGTGAAATTAATGGCTGACCATCCGTCACTTACCGCTCCCTTCATTCGTCCAGACCTCTTCAAGCTGGTGAAAGCAATGGACCCATACAAACCTTGCTGGCCCAGTCGATGGGGTGGACGCCTCCTGTTTAGCAACCGACGTCACCAGCCGAACACAGGAAATCGCGAACAGGATTCAGTATAGCGCGACGATCAGGTCGAGGCAGCGCATTGCCGCGCACGTCAGGTTCCGGAAGCCAGTTCCGCATCGATCTTCATTTCCTTGAGCTTCGTGAGTAGGCCTCCGCCGCCACTGGAGGTCATCATTCCGCGCCAGTTGGGATAAGCTGGGCGTAGCCCGCCTCCTGATGGGCTGATTGGCCCCTGCTGTAAGCCGGTTTGCTGCGGCGAGTTCCGCGCGGTCTGAGTTGCTCGACCGCTGCGTCGAACGTCACGCCACTGGTGCGTTGTGCGCCCGGCGCCAGGCCGCAGGCGGTATGCCATATTCGCGCCTGAATGCACGGTTGAATGCAGTCTCTGATTCGTACCCAACATCGAAGGCGATCCGTGCGATGGCGTCAGCCGATTCGAGCCGGGCTTCGTGTCGCCACCACCCTCGCCGAGTCAGCGGTGAACTCGTTGGTCGGCAAGCGGATGGTAAAGAAGCAACAGGCGCGCTGGACGCTCCATGGCGCTCACATGCTCATGCAGGTTCGGACGGCCGAGATCAAGGGTAAGCTTCGCGATCGATTGCGGGCACCGTTTCGACAGCCAGGGCCGAACGTGCCTTCCCTGTTCAACCCCAAACCGCCGCTCCTTCGCGCCGCCTAGCCACAGACAAATTACCCGTCTCAGGCAAACGTGGACACGCCGGAATTTCGTCAACACCGGTTCGCTTCGTATGAGCGTGCAGGGATTTCGAGCTACTTTTGTAGACAGCGAATGGGGCCTGAATACTGCCCGACCAGTTCATCGACAGTTAACAGGGTAATACCCTCCACGATCGACTGAGCGACCAAAATCCGATCAAAGGGATCCTTATGGATCGCCGGCAGCCAATCTACCGCTACCGCGTGTTCGCTGGTGATTGCGAGCTCCTGGTAGCCGTTATCAATGAGACCGCGGCGAAGTACGCGAGGATCCACGGTAAAATCGGCGCGACCAAGCCCGCGCTTGATGGTCACCTCCCAAAGACTCGCCGCGCTAAATAGCAAAACATTATCGGTATTCTCGATTTCAGCCAAAACGGCAGGCGGCAGTTTTCCAGGCTCTCCCGCAGCCCAGAGCAGAAGATGCGTATCGAGCAGGAGTTTCATCATTCGCCGCCAAACAGTTTCTCAATATCTTCGCCACCCATCCGATCGAAGTCTTCCGGTACGGAAAACTGCCCCGCCATGAAACCGACGCGACGAGTTTCGTCGGCGGCAGGAGCCTCAATCGCGACCACCTTCACCAACGGCTTACCCGATTTGGCGATGATAAACGGCTCCCCTTTTGCTGCTTTCTCAATGAGCCGCGACAAATGAGTTTTCGCCTCATGAATGTTTACAGTTTGCATGACCCACCTCAAACTTAGTCTCATAAACTTAGTTCGATTCTCACCTGATAGCAAGCTGGCTGCTCCGCAGAATCTACATCGACGCCCAGGCAACTAGAGGCATCGCCCCGGCGGCTGACTATTCCAGCGTAGCCGAAGTCGGCACGGTTGGTCGAACCGTCACCTCCAAGATTTACCAGTCCAGCGCAAACCGGTCATGCGATCTCGCCGGTGATTTGCCGCAGCGCTGTACATTAGCATGCCGCGAGGCAGGCTGGCAGACCGGCGGGTAAGCAAGATCGATGCCGTGAAGCAGGGATCTGAAGCTTTCACCGAAATGCGACGCTTGGCGATGCGATCGGCACCACTGGAAGAGTGGATCGACGCTGAGATCGACTCCGAACTCATTTCGTTCATGCGGTTCGCCCGCGAACTGCGCAGAGACATCGTTGCCGTCAACAACGCTATTGAGATGCCTTGGAGCAATGGACAGCCCGAGGGCCAGACCAACCGCCTCAAGGCGCTCAAGCTTGCAGTGTACGGGAAGGCAGGTCCTGAACTGCTGAGGGCACGTATGCTCCCTCGGCGCCACACAAAGTGAGGAAGAACCCGTTTAAGTTCCAAACGACCACCGTATCCCATAGCGCCTCGACTGTTCGCTCGGCTCTTGCGCGCAAGATTGTTTCCAGTTTGGCAAACGCTTTCTCGATTTGATTGACGCGACTCCCCGTTCAATGAACGCGCTCTGGGTGAGCCTTATTTTGGCCAGATGGGGTTGCCGCGGTGCGTCTCTTCGGTGAGATATCCGACGGCAATGTGTACGAGAGACGAAGTATTTATCATGGTTGCGCCAGCTTTCACGGAAGACGTTGTCCGGGCTCTCGCCAGCGCCGAGTCCTTCGCGCGCGGCCGCCACTGTCTGAGGATCGGCGCCGTTTCAAAGCTCACGCGCCGTGGTGATTTTATGGCGGCCCAGGTCGAAGGCAGCTCGTTTGTTCCTTACGAGGTAACGATCGAGCTGCACCACAAAGGCGTGACCGCCACGCGCTGCTCCTGCCCCTATGAATGGGGCGGCACTTGCAAGCATGTCGTCGCCGTCTTGCTCAAATATATCGAAGCACCCGGTGAGATCGTCGTAAGGCCGGCGCCTGAGGAAATAATCCGCGGCCTCGATCGCGAAGCCCTGGCGGACCTTCTGATCCGACGGGCCGCCCAGGATCCAGGGCTGGTTACGTGGCTTGAGGCGGAACTTGCGACGGGCGCGCCGGGGACGGCTGAAGGCAGTGCCCGCAGGACGGCCGTTGAGCGCGAACCAATCCGCCGGCAGGCGGAAGCGCTCTTGTCGGGACGCCATTCGACGAGGAAGGCCTGGGATTACGTTGATCCCGTTGCAGACGAGAACGGGTTCGCCGCGCTGCTCGAAAAGGCCCGACCGTTCCTTGAAGTCGGCGATGGCAGAAACGCCCTGAACATCTTGGAACCCGCCGGCGAAGCGCTTGTTGCGGCATGGTCCGAGCAGGCTGATTGGGATGAAACGCTGCACGAGCTCTTTCCCGCGCTCGGTCAGATGTTCGCGGAAGCCGCGCTGATGGCCGATCTATCGCCTGAAGAGCGCGATGACCTGATGGTGCGGCTCGATGTCTGGCAGGGTATGCTCGACGAGTATGGCCTTGACGGCCATCTGCAGGTCGGCATCGATGCCCTGGAACAGGGCTGGGACGAGATCGGCCTCAAGGAGGTTCTTGCCGGCGAAGGTAGCACTTGGCCGATCTTGGGCAAGAGTGACTGGACTGGTGAGCGGTTGACCGAGGCCCGGCTCCGCGTGCTCGATACGGGCGGCCAGGTCGAGGCATTCCTCAATCTGGCACGCGCAGCGGGTCTGCATGGCGACTTCACTGCGATGCAGATCCGGCAAGGCCGGATCGCGGATGCCATCGCCCATGCGCAAGCGAGATTCCGCTCGTCGGGAGAGGCGTTTAATCTCTGCCGGCTGCTCAAGGAGCGGGGGCACATCGAGGCTGCGCTTGAGCTTGCCCATTGGGGACTGACGCTCAATCAAGATCACGACCGTTCGTACGAAACAATAATTCTGGCGCGATGGCTGCGCGAGACGGCCGGTCTCCTGGGAGCGAGAGATTTGGCACTTGCAGCGGCGCGAGCGGCGTTCGAGGCGAGCCTGTCGCTCGAGGATTTCCGCAAGGCCGAAACGCTGGCTGGACCGGACTGGCGGGATCTGCGTGCCCGACTTCTGCAGGGCCTCATGACGGCGGACCATTCCCACGATCGTATCGAGATACTCCTGGAAGAAGGCATGATCGACGAGGCAGTGCGTGCGACCGAGACCCGGGAGATGCACCTCTACGGCTCCAGTGAAATCCTCCTGCGGCTTGCCGGGGCTGCGCATGCAAGCCATCTAGAGTGGGTCATCGAGATCACCGAGCGCATGGCTACCGATATCGTGGAGGCGGGGCGATCCGGCCAATACGAGCTTGCCGCGCGATGGCTGGAGAAGGCCGCTCTCGCCTATGATGCAGCCGGTCGCTTCGAGGAATGGACGGAAAAACTCGATGCGCTGATCCAGCGGCACCGGCGCAAACACAAGCTTCGGCCGCTGCTCAAAGCGCTGCGCGGTGCTCCACCCGTGATCCTGATCGGCGACCCGTGATGCCTTCATACCAACGTTGCCTCGGATCTGTGA
The DNA here is from genome assembly GCF_002002725.1 of Sinorhizobium sp. A49. GTDB lineage: Bacteria > Pseudomonadota > Alphaproteobacteria > Rhizobiales > Rhizobiaceae > Ensifer. The sequence continues at coordinate 27,265 of NZ_MUNW01000039.1, forward strand.
CTCGCCCAAAATTGCCACAAACACCGGTCGACAAACAGTTAATGCGTGCAGGGCTCGTGGGAGCACGTCCCTGTCCGCCCGTAAGGCGATTTCCACGCATATGTCTGCGAACGGCAGCATTGCGAGCACATTTTGGCACTTAATCAGACCTTGCACCTGCCGGAAAGCAGACATTGTCTAGTTTAAAGCCAACGGCATCTTTGCGTGATAGTTGAGGGGAACATGGACGACGACCTCCGCGTTCCCACGCTTACTGTAATTGATATGTTCGCTCAGAAGCTGCTTGCCAATGCGGATCGCTACTATGACAAAGCCGTGGCGTATCGAGTGGCTCGGCTCGATGGAGTATCGCCTCGGCTGATACCGTCGGGCGATTTGCGGCGTGGGGCCACCTTACCTGTTCTTCCACGGGTTTATGATCGCCAAGCCTACACCCTCGAAGTCCGAAACATTCCGAGTTGCCAGTGCGGCACCACGGGAAAGCGCGATGGAGGCGATCTGAGCATCGAACTGGCTGATTGGGCGACCTGCCTTGCGCCGCTCAGTTGCAATTGAACCGTAGACGTCAGCGGCCTCCCTATCGAACGGCAGGATGCGACCGGCGAGGTCTTGCGCAAAGATCGGCAAGATTGCCGCCTCAAGGTCGCGCCGGCGCCGACCATCGGGAAGCAGGCGTAGACCATATAGGATTTCGGCTTCCGTGATCGTGGTGGTGAAGACGGCGGCGGCGGGTTGATCCGAAAGCCATTCGACGACCGAGGGCTCCGGGACTGGCAAGAGCAGCTCGGATATGATGTTGGTGTCAAGAACGATCATATTGCAGAAAAATCCGGAGCGTCACGAATCGGTTCGCGCCCGGGAAGTTCCAGTTCGACGCCGCCGAGCGGCTGCAAGCGGGCGCGGATCGTACTCGCGAGGTTTCCCGGCGCTGCCTCCTGTTGAGCTAGCACCATTTTCAGGATGTCACGTGCCTCGTCTTCCATCGATCGGCCGTGGGTCGCGGCGCGTACACGCAACCTCTGTTTCAGTCGATCGTCGATGTTGCGAATGGTCATGCTGGCCATGTGCACTGCCTCCAGTAATCATTGATTGCATATAAAGCATTGATGGCCAGTTTTCAATCGGAGCCGCACAGCTTTGGGCGCGCACAAGAGGGGAAACGTCGAGTGAAAGCGACCGTTTCGCCCACGATTTGACCCGGCAGCAGGGTTGGTGTCGGTTTTACAGGATCAACCGGATCCGGCATCCTGATTGACGAGGCGGACGAATGTCCCTCGAGCTGTTGCTTCGCGAGTCGGTTCGGCACACTGCTGCGCGCCTATGCGCTGGTGGGCTTCATTCCCGACCGAGACTATCGGTATCTGGAAATCTATCGCACCCTTCGCCGGCTCTTCCCCGCAATCGTGGCCAACATCATCGAAACGTTCTCTCCCTTGCCAGCCTTTGCCCGGCAGAGCTTCACCTTTGATCGTGGCACGGAGTTTGCCGGATTCAGGGCTTTGGAAGATGGCATCGGCGCGCGGAGCTGGTTTTGCGACCCCAGTGCGCCGTGGCAGAAAGGTGCGGTGGAAAACGTCAACAAGCGCATTCGCCGGTTCATGCCGGGTAATACGGATCTTGCAGCCGTGTCGCAACGCAAGCTCATCCAGCTTGCTCGCCATCTCAACGACCAGCCGAGAAAGTGCCTCGACTACAGGACGCCGGCCGAAGTGTTCAGGGCACATTTGCAAGATGGAGGCTGAACCCCTACCCTAAAACCGGCATGATGAGATAAATTTGGCCTCCGCCCAGCAACGCAATTCGGCTTCTTACCTGCGGGCGATGCAGCTATGATCGGGTCATGGATACCCGTGATTGCAACACGATCGCCGCGTGGTTGGCTGAGGCCGGCCTGCTGGGGATTCGAGGCGAGGCCTCGTTGACGCAGGCATTCTGCGAACGATGCGTCGAGGCTGGACTGCCGCTCGGCAAAGTCTTCGTAATGATCGACACGCTACATCCGATGTATGAGGCGCGCGCGTATTTTTGGGACGAGGGGCCCGAAAACCCTTTCCGCGAAGAGGAGTATGTCGGCAGTCGTGATCCGGAAGGTACGGCGCAGTGGTCGCGTAGCCCCTTCCTGCAGATGCTGCGCCGGCGCGAGACCTCGCTGCGCTGCCGGCTGGAGCACGGCGAAACCCACGGCTATTCAGCGATCCAGGAATTGTGCGACGCTGGTCAAACTGACTATCTGGCTTTCGTCTACCGTACGCGGCAGGCAGTCCGCGTCGAAGATGTCGATGCATTCTATGCGCGTTTCACCACGGCTCGGCCGGGGGGATTCAGCGACGTTGATGTGGCTTGCCTGGCGCAACTTACGCCGCACCTCGGCCTCGCCATCAGGTCCGCTGCGCAAACCCGGCTGACGAAGACGCTCGCCGAAGCCTATCTCGGCCGCGATGCCGGCCGGCGTGTGCTCAGCGGCGCCATTCGACATGATGCTGTGAGGCGTATCCGGGCCGTGCTCTGGTATTCGGACATCACCGGCTACACCCATCTCTCCGAGTCCGTGCAGGCCGATCAGTTGATCCCTCTGATCAACGATTATGCAGAGGCGGTGATTGGGGCGGTCAAGTCGGCCGGCGGTGATGTCCTGAAGCTGATCGGAGACGGCGTGCTGGCGATGTTTACGAGTTCCCGGCCGGAACATGCGTGCCGAGCGGCCATTGACGCGGAGCACGATCTACGGCTGCGGCTCGGCCAGCTTGCACGCCGCCGCAAAACAGAGGGCCTGCCTGTCGCCGACATCCATCTCGGTCTACATGCGGGCGATGTGTTCTACGGCAACATCGGCACACCCGACCGGCTCGATTTCACTGTGGTTGGCCAGGCAGTCAACGAAGTAAGCCGCATCAGCGATATGTGCCATTCCACAGGGCGAAACATGCTCTGCTCCTCGGAATTCGCCGACCTCCTGCTGGGGGAGGAACGAGACAAGCTCGTTTCCGTCGGGCGATTTGCGTTGAAAGGCGTTGGAAAAGCCAAAGAATTGTTCACGCTCGATCCAAGCCTTGCAGCCGCGGGTACGACACCGAAAAAAATGACGACCTCTCGCCGGCGGGCATCTGTGGCGAGGCCTTGACGGGACAAGACCTGTCACTGCGTCTTGCAGCCCGCGACTCGCGGCAAGCCTTGAACGTCCGCTTGATAAGCGCCGAGACCAAAAGCTAACTGTCCGCTGACGGCCCCAATTAAGGCGCTCGCCCCTATCCATCGCCTTGATGAAAATCGTACCTTTGGCCCATCTATTTTTCATGAACTGAGGGGCAACGGATGGGTGCCTTCGTTCAGGATTGCAAGATATCGCTGATAGCTGAACACGCGGCCGCGTTTGCGGCCGGTCACCTCATCAACGATGCCCAAACGCTCCAGATCAGCAAGTGCGGCATTGACCGTAGGCGCGGAAAGACCCGTGATTTGAACAATCTGGTTGGCAGTGTGGAAAGGATTCTGCTGGAACAGCTCGTGAATACGAAGGGCCGACCCTGCTCTATCGCTCTCCATCGTGATCCGCTCCCGATCTTCCTTGAAAAGATCGACGATCTGGGTCGCAGCCTCAAATGCTTGACCCAAATATCAGCCGCGCCCCTTATTTAAGCAAGACGCATTTCATTTAATTAATCGACAGACTTAGATAAGCGCGCTTAATTAACGCCGACATTGAACTCCTGAGCTTTGATCCAGGCGACATTGGCGCCTAACACGATGAACGGGCGCCATTAGGAGGTAACCGCTCATTTCCATGCGCGTTGACGCGACCCGTTTGACGGGGTCGCCTGCCAGTTGGCCGCATCGGATCATGTAGCGGCGGTTTTTGGCGAAGTTGCAGGGTAGCAGGTCGGTGATGTTGGCGTCTGTGGGTCGCTGCGGCAATTCGGTAAGGACGTGGCGCAAGTAGGCCAAGGGCTCGATGCCGCAGGCGCGGCAGGTCAGCATCAGGCTGTAGACGACGGCACTGGCCCTGAGGAGCGGTGTCGCGCGCATACAGACGCCGCTCTCATGCCGGAGCCATACCTTTTTGTCGAGGGCAGGTCACTGCCACTGAGACGGAGTTGGCAGAGTTAAGGCTTTTCCCTGTAGAAGACCATACCGCCATGATGAAGCGTGTCGTTGTCGACAAACGTGCCGTCGGCAGTGAAGCCCGTGTCGTCCCAGTAGGCGATGTGATTGCCAGTTACAACGTAACGGCCCTGGTAGGCGCTACGGCGATTCCCGCGGGCCTCGTCGTAGCGACCGGTTGGCAGGAGTTCCTGGCGGATGTGACCGTCGCCGGTGACCCACATCCCAAGATAGGGATGGTTCTGCGGCTGGGCCTGGGTGCTGGATTGAGTGGGCATGGTGTCCTCTGCATTTGTGATAGGGGCCATCGCGCTCAGGGACGCGGCGGTGGGGATGATGATGGCGGCGATGATCAGGAGAGGATACCTCATGGCCCAGCCTCCTCACCTGTCGCCATCGCTGGGCTTTGATCAGCGGGTCCGCCGCGCTGGGGTTGACGTCGCTCTTCAAAGAGCTGTGACAGGACTTGGGAGGCGGCGATCGCCTTGGGGAAGCCCGCCGGTACGGTCACCATGTAGATGATCTCGTTCAGCTCTTCCTCCGACACGCCGATATTGAGTGCATAGCCGGCATGAACCCTCATGAAGGCCGTTTCACCGATGGCGGCGAACGCCGCTACAGCAGCGAGCTGGCGTGTCCGGTTGTCGAGACCCGGGCGCGACCAGACGTCGCCCAGTGCATAGGCTTCGGTTGCCTCGGCCAGGAACGGGAATTCCCGGCGCATGCCTTCAAGCGTTGGCTGCGTCATGCCGTTGTTCAGGCTGCGGATCACCGCAGCCCCGCGCTCGCGCCTTTCGTCCGTGGTCTGGGCGAGAGCGGCGTCGGGAAAGAGGCCGAGAAGTGAGGCGGCGCCGGCCGCTGCGAGATGAGTCCTGATCTGCTGAAACATGATAACCTCCTCTTTACTGGCTGGTTTCTGAGTGGCTGGTCAGAAAGCTGCCCTGGTCGGGCGGATGACGATCTCGTCGTGCTGGCCAGTTCGCTTTCGACGACGCCCGGATCCATCGGAAATGGCACGGACAGCATATTTGGTGGCGCAGTAGACAGCCGCCGTCTGAGACACAGCCAATGCGCCGATGGAGGCGATGTTGATGATCTGGCCCGAACCGCGTTCGGTCATTTCGTGCAGGACGGCAGCAACGCCGTAGAGCACGCCCTTGATGTTGACGTCGATCATCCTGTCCCATTCATCGACCTTCAACGAAGCCATCGGCGACAGCGGCATGACGCCGGCATTGTTGACAATGACGTCGATACGGCCGAATTCCCGGCGGGCGGCCTCGGCGAAGGCTGCCGTGTCGGCACGATCGGTGACGTCGACCTTGCGGGTCATGACCTTCCCGCCGGCCGCACGGATTTCCTCGGCGACGGTTTCCAACCGGTCGGTGCGGCGGGCGCCGAGCACGACGGTCGCGCCCGCCTTTGCCAGTTCGTGGGCAATGCCGACACCAATGCCGCTGGAGGCGCCCGTTATGAGAATAACCTTGTCCATGACTTCTCCTCTCGCTTCCGCATAATTGCGGTTGCCAGGAAGATAAGCCTGGAGCATTGTCGTGATAAGCCGTCTCTTTCTTCATGGAGAGGTAAGGAGCGCTAACCAATGCTGCCGGATTTTAATGCGCTTGCCGTGTTCGCTCTCGTCGCGGAGGAAAAGAGTTTTCGCGCCGCTGCCGACCGAATGGGCGTCACGCGCTCTGCCGTAAGCCAGACGATCCGCAGGCTCGAAGAGACGGTCGGTATCGCGCTGGTCAGCCGTACGACCCGCAGCGTGGCACTGACCGAGACCGGCGAACGGCTCTATGCCGAGGCGGCGCCAGCACTCCTCGATATGCAGGGCGCCATGGAGGCGGCCGCGAACCTTCGTGGGCGGCCGCGTGGACGTTTGACGCTTGCGGTTTCGTCGATTGCCGAGAGCTTTCTGTCCGGGCCGCTGCTAGCCACCTTTCTGGGGGAAAACCCGGATGTGACGATGCATGTGACCGTCACCGACGAGGAGTTCGATATCGTCGCGGAAGGGTATGATGCGGGGGTGAGGCTCGGGGAAGTCATCGCCCAGGACATGATCGCCGTGCCGGTCTCGGGTGAGCAGCGCCAACTGGCCGTGGCGTCGCCGGGGTATCTCGAACAATTCGGGACGCCGCATCATCCCAGCGAACTTGCAAGCCGCCGCTGCGTCGGTTGGCGTCGGAGGGCGAGCCTCGCCCCGTACCGTTGGGAGTTTCAAGAGGACGGCCGGGAGTTTTCGGTGGCAGTGGCCGATACGATCACGACCACAGATATGGCGCTAATGATCAAGCTTGCGACGGCAGGCGCCGGGATCAGCTTTGGAATGGAGGACAGTTTTCGGCCGGCGATCACACGCGGTGAACTGGTGCCGATTTTGGAAGAATTCTGCCCATGCTTTCCCGGCTTCTTTCTCTACTATCCGAGCCGCCGCAACATGGCGCCGAAACTGAGAGCGCTGGTGGATCATTTACGCGGCTTTCGCCTGGCGGTCGGATGAATTTTGATAGTATGGCAAGCGCAATCTCGCCATCGCTTTAGCTACCACGTTTCTTGATGGGAATCGAACCAAAGGCCCCTAAAAGCAGCCTCAAATGTCCCCAGGAATGAAGCCACCCGTCTGCCGCTTCCAGAGACGGGCATAGAGCCCGTCCTGTTCGATAAGCGCATCCGGTGTGCCTTCCTCGACGATCCGGCCACGATCGAGAACAATGATCCGATCCATCCTGGAGATGGTGGAAAGACGATGTGCGATGGCAATCACTGTCTTGCCTTCCATTAGCAGGTTGAGCTTTTCTTGGATTGCGGCCTCCGCCTCGCTGTCCAGCGCCGACGTCGCTTCGTCGAGGATCAGGATGGGCGCATTCTTCAGCAGCACCCGCGCGATCGAAACGCGCTGTCGCTGACCTCCGGATAGCTTTACGCCTCGATCGCCAACGAAGGCTTCATAGGCCTTGCGGCCCTCACCATCGGTCAGATCGGCAATGAAGGAATCGGCTTGCGCCGCCTGCGCTGCCTGCTCGATCTCCGCTGACGTCGCCTCGGGGCGGCCGTAGCGTATGTTGTCGCCGACGGACCGGTGCAGCAGCGCGACATCTTGGGCGATAACGCCGATGTTTTGCCTCAGACTCGCTTGGCTTACGGCACGAATGTCCTGACCGTCTATATGGATGGCGCCGCCGTGAATGTCATAGAAGCGTAGCAGCAGATTGACCACCGTCGTCTTGCCGGCGCCGGACAGCCCGACCAGTCCAACCTTCTCGCCTGCTCGGACGGTAAGGGATAGATCATCGATGACGCCCTTGTCCGACTTGTAGGCAAATTGAACATTCTCGAAACGGATTTCGCCATGGCGAACGATGAGCTGCTTTGCGCCTGGCCGATCGGTAATGGTCGGCGGAGTGGTCATGACGGGCATCGCATCCCTGATTGTTCCTAGAGCCTTGAAGATCTGCTGGCCCATCTGGATAAACGTGAAAGATCCAGCCGACAGCCGCTGAAGGATGTAAACCATCGCCACAAACTCGCCCACCGTCAGGAAACGATCGAAGAGCCCCCAAAAGCCGATGCCGAGCATGACGAGCCAGAGAACCATGTTGAGGGTGATGACGACCAATTCAGTGGTTCGATAGATGCGCTGCTCGTGGTGTTGTGTGTTGACCGCTCTTGCCATGATCTTCCTGAGTGCGCCCGCTTCAGTGTCTTCGGCGGCGAACTGCTTGACCATCTGGATGTTGCCATAAATGTCCGTCATGGCGCCGGAAACGAGGCTATTCTGCCTCGCCGAGCGCCGCGCACGCTCCGTGAAATCAGGTACGACCTTGAGGGTGAAGAGCACATTGACGATCACCCAGGCGACGACCGGGAGCGCTAATTGCCAGGACAGCGCGAGCAACAGCAGAACCGAGCCGACAATCTGAAGCAGGAAGCGGGGCGCAGTCTGAAAGGCGATCAGGATCTGTTGCTGTACTGCATTGGCCACTTGGCCGAGGCGTGATGCTACCTGGCCGGCAAAAAGGTCATGGAAGAAGGCAAGGTCCTGCCCTTCAATGGCTTTGTGCCCTTGCCATTGAATAGCGATTGGGAGGCTGATGCCGACGGTATGCGAGTTCAGAATATTGGTAATATAGAAGACGATGGGCATCACCGGAAAAATCAGAACGGCGAGGAACACCAGCAACCAGAACCGGCTGTCGACGAACTGCCCGACCCCTTGTGTCGCCACACCATCGACGATCACCGATAGTCCCCAGATAACGATCAGGTTGATTGCTTCGACGGCCATCGAGGTTAGTGCCATGGCAATGATGACGCCTCGGAAAATCCGGATGAAGTGCATCAGGACGGCGACCGGCCCCTTGGTCGGAAGCGGTTGATAGGGGATGTCGAGCGGACGGATCAGCGTTTCGAAGGGACGATAGACAGCATCTGAGATCGACATAGGCCGCTCGCTTTTGTCCTGGGAGAAGAAGGGAACATTGCTACGCGCAGCACATAGCACCATCTTCGCGCTGCAATCTCAACTAGAATATTTTTGAGACTGTAAGGGAAAGGTGTTATTCTCAAAACGGTGTGCCCGTCTTCAGGCCATCGCTAAACAAATGGTCTGGCGCCGCAGGAGCGTCGCCATTCCAGTCGATACATATTGCGAGCTTTTAGCCCAGCTGAGCGGGCTTTAATCGCGCGAACGAATCTAAGCCAATTCGATCCACACCGGCGCGTGATCGCTGGTGTGATCCCAGCCTCTGACCGATTTGTCGACCTTTGCACGTTTCAGACCGGCTGCCAGCTGCGGACTTAACAGGAAATGGTCTATGCGCAGCCCGGCGTCGCGTGCAAAGGCGTTCCGAAAATACTTCCAGAATGTGTAGATCTGCTCATCGGGGTGGAGGTATCTCAGCGCATCCGTCCAACCCTGGTCCAGCAGGCCAGCGTAGGCCGCCTTCACCTCCGGCCTGAACAGCGCATCGTCGCGCCATCTCTCGGGCTTGTAGACGTCGAGATCCGTAGGCATCACGTTGAAGTCACCAACGAGTGCAACGGGGATTTCGAGTTCGATCAACTGTGCGCCGTAGTCATAGAGCCGCTCGAACCAGCGCAGCTTGTAGTCGAACCTGGGGCCTGGTGCCGGATTGCCGTTAGGCAGATATAGGCATCCGACAATGATGCCATTCACTGCCGCTTCGATGTAGCGGCTTTGGCTGTCGTCGGGATCGCCGGGAAGGCCACGCCGTGTTTCCACCGGTGTTTCCCCGCGGGCGAGAATGGCAACGCCATTCCAAGACTTCTGCCCATGCCAAATCGCACCGTATCCGGCTTTCTCGATTTCCCGGTAAGGAAACCTGTTATCAGGCGCTTTCAGTTCCTGCAGACAAACGACGTCCGGTGCAGTTTCATCGAGCCAGCGCAAGAGCACGTGGAGACGGCCATTGATGCCGTTCACATTGTAAGTGGCAAGTCTCACAGGGTTTGATCCATGCTTGTGCGCCGTTCGCGCCCGGTAGCTCGCTCCATTTCTTCCTCGGTCCGGAGCGAAGCGTTCGGTTCCGTTCTACAACGCGCGACGGGGATTAGATGCATTGAATCAGGTGGCTAAGTCCAATTCGAAAGACGGGCGGCCCAAAAGCGCTGGATTCATAAAAAAGGTTTCGCTGTATCGGGGAACGATTTGCCGCCTCATCAGTTGAATGGCGTCGGGTTGCGCGAGGAGAACTGGCGTTATGGCTGCCCCCAGAGCGAATTGGAAAGGCTTCATCAAGTTCGGAGAGGTTGCCTGCGCCGTGGCGCTCTACACAGCAGCATCGTCGTCCGATCGTGTGGCTTTCAACACCCTCAACCGGAAAACCGAAAACCGCGTCAGACGCGAATTCGTCGATAGCGACACGGGCGATCCAGTCGAGCGTGAAGATCAAGTCAAAGGCTACGAGACAGAAAGCGGCCAATATGTGGTGCTGGAACCGGAAGAGGTTGCTGCAGCGGTCCCAGACAGCGACAAGACGCTGAAAATCGAAGCCTTCATTCCCTGCTCGCAAATCGACACGACCTACTTCGACAAGCCCTATTATCTGGCACCGGACAAAATGGGCATGGACGCCTTCATGCTGCTCCGCGACGGCATGAAGAAAGAAAATGTTGCCGCCATCGCCCACACGGTTCTATTCCGCAGGATGCGCACAGTTCTTATCCGCCCGCATGGAAAGGGATTGATCGCATCGACCCTCAACTTCGACTACGAAGTGCGCTCGGCCGTCAAAGCCTTCGAAGACGTTCCCGCCTTGAAGATCGAAGGCGAGATGCTCGATCTTGCCGCGCATATCATCGAAAAAAAGAAGGGCAGTTTCGACGCCGCCGCGTTTGACGACCGTTATGAGGCCGCTGTCGTCGAACTGGTCAAGGCCAAGCTCGAAGGGCGTTCGCTTCCCAAAAAGAAGGCGCCCGCCGCTTCGAAACCGGGCGATCTTCTCAAAGCTCTGCGCGAAAGCGCTCAAATGGGCGCAAAGACGCCAAAGACAAAACGCGCCGCCGCAAACGCCAACAAGGGCGCGGCTGGTGAGAAGCCTGCCAAACCCGCCGCAGCCAAATCGAAATCCGCCTCAGCGCCAAAACGGCGCGCCAGCTAATCGGAGAATGCGTCCATGGCAGTTCGCCCGTACTGGAAGGGCTATCTCAAGCTCTCGCTGGTCACTTGCCCGGTGCAGATGATGCCCGCCATCTCCGATAACGAAAAGGTCCGCTTTCACACGTTGAACCGTGAGACCCAGAACCGTGTCGTCAGCCACTATGTGGATTCGGTTACCGGCGAGGAAGTCGAGGAGGACGATCAGGTCAAAGGTTATCAACGGGGAGAAGACGAATACCTGGTGCTGGAAGATGAGGAACTGGAGAATGTCGCACTGGACAGCACCAGCACGATTGAAATTTCGACCTTCACACCGCGCGATAGCATCGAATGGATCTGGTTCGATACGCCCTACTATCTCTCTCCCAACGACCCCGTCGGCGAGGAAGCGTTTTCCGTCATCCGCGATGCGATGGAGGCCAAGGATATGGTTGGGATCTCCAGGTTGGTCATCACGCGGCGCGAGCGCGCCGTTTTGCTTGAACCGCGCGGTAAGGGCATCGTTCTTTGGACTTTGCGCTACGGTGACGAAGTGAGAGACGAGGATACCTACTTCGCCGATATTGGCGACGCAAAGGCCGATCCTGACCTTATGCCCCTCGTCCAGCAACTCATCAAAAAGAAGACCACGGAGTGGAATCCGAAGCTGGTGGTCGACCCCGTCCAGGACCGCCTACTCGACATCATCAACGAAAGAAAGAAGCACCTGAAAAAGCCGGGAAAGGCCAAGACAAAATCCCCCGAGCCTGAGCCCAGCAACGTCATCAACATCATGGACGCCTTGCGTCGATCCGTTGCTGCCGAAACTCGATCGAAAGAATAGCGCGCAAACGTTCTCCAAGCCTAGCGCTCTTCGCGGCCCCTCCATCCAATTGTCAGGACGTCGCCTTCACCGCTTTCGCCAACCGCTTGATCGCCTGTTCAAGCGAACGCTGGCTATCGCAATAATCCTGCCAGGCCGTACTCGCCTTGATGAGCTTCGGTGCAGTCCGGATGGTAAAACGCTTCGGATCGAGCCCCGCTTTGACCTGGCTCCAGTTGAGCGGCATCGACACCGTTGCGCTCGGCCGAGCCCGCGGCGATAGCGGAGCGACTGCGGTCGACATCCTGTCGTTGCGAAGATAATCGAGGAAGATGCGCCCCTCGCGCTGGTTCTTCGCCATCTTGATCAGATAGAGGTCCGGATTGTCGCGGGCCATTTGCTGACAGACATCGCGGGCGAAACGCTTGGCCTCGTCCCAGCCCAGTTTCCTGCCGGGCGCGATTGCCAAGGGTGTCACCACGTGCAGGCCCTTGCCGCCGGTTGTCTTGCAGAAGCTGATCAGCCCAAGCTCCTCGAGCCGGTCACGGATTTCTCGCGCTGCGTCGACAACGGTCGAGAACTCGACAGCTGGACCCGGATCGAGGTCGAACACAAGGCGGCCCGGCACTTCAGGCTGCCTGGGCTCGCAGTTCCAGGGATGCAGTTCAACACCGCCGATCTGGGCGATGGCCGCCAAGCCCTCGACGCGATCAATCTGCAGATAGGGCTTCTTGTCCCCGAACACGGTGACGAGTTGCAGCAGGTTCGATGTTCCGGGCATGGCATGTCGCTGGAAGAATTGTTCCCCCTCAATGCCATCCGGCGTGCGTATGATCGAACAGGGGCGCCCCTTGATATGATCGATCAGCCAGGAACCGACAGCTTCATAGTAGCCGGCCAGATCGCTTTTTGTGACTGGCGCGCCGTCGCCTCCCTCAGGCCATAGCTGTTTTTCCGGGCTGGAGATCATGACGCCCATGACTTCCGCCTTATCGCCTTTGCGCGGACGATTTGCACCCGGCTTTGCAGTTGAGGGATCGGGCAGGTCAGTTCTTGAAGGCGACGCCGGCGTTTGCGCTTCCACATCGGCTGCCGGCTTGTCTTCGCGCAGTCCCTTGAAAGCGGCCTGTCGCACCTGGCCATCGGCCGTCCACCCGGCGAACGCGATTTCGGCAACAAGTTCTGGCTTCAGCCAGACGATATCAGGGTCGTTCCTAGGTGCCCCGATGCCTGTGAAAGGCGACCTGATGGCCTCCAGTTCCTGGAGCTTGGGCAGCAGATTCTCCACAGTCTTGGCGCCAAAACCAGTCCCAACCCGCCCAACATAGACGAAATGCTTGCCGCGGTTGACGCCAACGAGAAGAGAGCGGAACCTACCCTTGGTCTTGGCATAGGCGCCAATGACGACTTCGTGACCGCCCCTGCATTTCGATTTCGCCCAGGTGTCGGTTCGACCGGACTGGTAGGCCGCATCCGCCTTCTTCGAAACAATTCCCTCAAGCGACAGCCGGCACGCCGATCGCAGGACTGCGTCGCCGCCTGTTTCAAAATGTTCGACGAAGCGCAGACGGACATCCCCACCCGCATCACGCAGCGTTTCTTCCAGTCGCTCCTTGCGTTCAGTCAGTGCTATGTCCCGCAGATCCTCGCCGCCGGCAAAAAGAAGATCGAATGCGAAATACACGAGTGCATCGGTTTTGCCTTCGGAAAGCGCTGCCTGAAGAGCGGCAAAATCCGGTGCTCCGCGCTCGTCGAGTGCGCAGATTTCGCCATCGATTATGGCATCAGGAAGGGCGCCTGCGGCCTTGGCGATCGCCGGGAACTTGCCCGTCCAATCCAGCCCCTTGCGGGTCTTCAGGGTTGCCGCACCATCCTGGATGCGCAGCTGAATACGATACCCGTCAAACTTGATCTCATGGATCCAGTCGTCGCCAGCCGGAGGCCGCGCCAGCGTTTGGCAAAGCTGTGGCTCGATAAACGGAGGCATATTAGATTTTTGCCCTTTGGCGGCCCCCAACTTTTTCGGAACCTTGGTCGTGGCGGATTTGCGTTCCGCAGCGGCTAGGCCCTGGTTGCTGTCCCAAACAGCGTCCGCATCGACCGTGGCATCCTTTACCATGAAAGGCTTCGGCTTTCTGCCCTTGCCCGCTGCAATCGCGTCCATCGAGCGTCCCGAGGCGACCGATGTATCATTCTCCTCAAGGATCGCCGCACCGTTCTTTTCCATGGAAAAATCGTCGTGATGTTTGATCAGGAGCCAGTTGGATCGCGTGCCACCGTCCCGATCGTGGCGCATCCGCACGAGCACAAAGCTGCCATTCATCCTTTTGCCGTCCAATTTGAACTTGAAATCCCCCTTGGCGAGCGCCTCCTCTGGCGTCCGACTGCCCTCAGGCTGCCAAAATCCGCGATCCCACACCATTACGGTGCCGCCGCCGTATTGTCCCTTCGGAATGGTGCCTTCGAAATCGCCATAATCGAGCGGATGATCCTCAACCTCCACCGCCAGGCGTTTGTCGTGCGGATCAAGCGAGGGTCCCTTGGTCACGGCCCAGGATTTGAAGACACCATCGAGTTCGAGCCGCAGGTCGTAGTGAAGCCGCGAGGCGTCATGTTTCTGAATGACAAATCTTCGCCGATTGGACGAATTCAGCTTGGCCGATCCGCTCGGCTCTTTGGTCTGATTGAAGTCGCGCTTTTGTTTGTACGTCGACAGTTTGTCACTTGCCATGGCAGTCCCTCACGCCGTTCGCCAGCCGCATCCGCTGTTTTGGGGTGGTTGTCGCGCATCAAATGTCTTCGCCGCTCACGTCCTGTCAGATTTTGAGTGTCCAGCGTAGAGCCTACGCGGGGAAGAAGCGACATGAGGACGATTGGTTCCTTCTCCCTTAAAAAGATGTCACGGCACTCGACGGCGGAAACGGAAGGTTGGACACAAAGGACCTATCCGTGCTGCGCACCGCTTCAGACCGCTTTCCCCTCCATATGGATTTGGAGTGGCGGCTGCTTTTCTCCGACGTCTGCTCACATGCATCCATTCGGGGGCTGGAACGTTAGACCTTCGAACGAAGCGGAGCTTTATGTCGGTGCAACGCAAGACGATAGATCCCACAACTGTGATTGCAATCAGCGGGGTGGCGCTCGCCCTCCTTTGCCTGGTCGTGTCGAAACACCCTGCAGCAAATGCGTGGACTGTGACCCGCCCACATGGCGAAGATCCGGCTCAAGATGACGCGCATGGCCGCTTGGCGATGATCCCAGAAGAAATTCCCGCGCCGGGTTTGCGAGACGTTTTTTGGCGAGTGATGCAGGAACTATCACAAGATCGCGTCGCGTTCGTCGCCGCCGGAGTCGCCTTCTATCTGCTGCTTGCCTTGTTTCCAGCACTTGCCGCTCTTGTTTCCCTTTACGGATTGATCGCCGATCCCGCGGCGGTTTCAGATCACATGCGCGACATGGCCGGCGTGCTTCCCCCCGGAGCTTTCGACATCCTTGCCGATCAACTCCAACAACTCGTTCTAAGACGGGAGACTACGCTTGGAGTTGCCTTCTTCGTCGGTCTCGCCATTGCCATCTGGAGCACCCACAACGGCACTCTGGCAATATTCGACGCGATGAACGTTGCCTATGAGGAAACGGAAAAACGCGGTTTCATCAGGCTAAATATCGTAGCGCTGGCATTTACAGTCTGCGCGATGATCGCTGCAATTGTTACGATCGGCATCGTAGCGTTACTTCCCGCCGTTCTAGAATTTGTCTGGCTCGATCCGTGGAAAGAAACCTTGGCCCTCATGGTCCGCTGGCCACTCTTGCTGGCTTTGGTGTTTTCGGGGATGACAGCGATTTACCGCTTCGGTCCAAGCCGGCAACCAGCCAAGCTCAGGTGGCTGACCTGGGGCGCGGTTCTAGCCACCGCAGGGTGGCTCCTCATGGCGTTTGCATTTTCATGGTACGTCGAGGCATTCGCCGACTACAACGCAGCCTATGGTGCATTGAGCGGGCTCGTCGGTCTTTTGATGTGGATATGGCTATCCATATGCGTCTTGATCGTTGGCGCTGAACTCAACGCGGAACTCGAGCACCAGACAGCCAAGGATACAACAACCGGCCCAGCCAGGCCCTTGGGAACGCGTGGCGCACACATGGCTGATACGATTGGAAGGTCGGTGCACTAATTTGCTTGCTCGAGGCAAGTAGGAACAAAGCCTTCTGGTCGTTACTCCAACCGCCTGCGTTTCAGTCGGCCACAGGCTTGCGGAATGGTGTTCGTCGGTTGACGTCTCCCGAACGCGCAGGTGGGCCTCTGCACCCGTCGAGTGCGCGTGGCTCAGCAGGTTTCCCTAGCATGACATGTCAAAGTTAATTGCGACGTCTTCGGAACGCCTCTTAAATTCCTTGAGGATGCCGGGAGGCTTGAGTTGGCTGGCAACGAGAAGCGGCTGCGCTGCTGCAGGAGCGAATGTTAGCCCGATCTATCGCATGCAGAAGGTATCACGCTGCATCCCTTTTCCGGATTAGAACGGATTCTGCAAATGCCAGATTGGCGCGCCGTAATTCTGGAGCAGGCCGAAATCGCTGTGGCGGTCGAAAAGGTTGTCGTAAAGGCGCTCGCGCGCACGGACCTTGCCACGGCCGAAGCATTGCGACTGTGGTCGAAGGTGGGAGAACTTTTCACCAAGGCAGAGACAGTAGGGCGTGACATGGGCAACGGTCAGGCCGACCCGGAATCCATTCGGGACTTCGAGGCCATCAAGGATATCTATCTTGCACTCCATGGGCTGCTTGATGCCCGTCTCTCTCTGATGGCCGGTCTAAGACCGACAGGACCGTCCAGGGGCCTTCACTGACCGCGAAAAGGCTTTTCGTCCCTTATGGCAAATGGTGGAGACGAGGTGAGCGCGTCGAACTCGATAATAGGAGGTGGATCATGTCGCTAACCGATACCAAGAAGAACATCGGCACGGGGGTCCGTGGTTGGAACGCGCGTTACGATCTCGAGGGGTTCATAGAGGCCTACCACCTCGCGCCTCTGGAGGCGCGCGAGATTTTTGCTCGCATCGGTCCTTACAAGGTGGACCTGGACCAGGCGATGAAAGCCCGCGCTCAGACGATCGCCAAGAAGTAAACCAGCGCCGGCACCCTCTCCACGCGCAGGGGCTCGGTGTCGCTCTTCCTGCACCTCGACGATGGTGGCGCCGGCTTGTCACCGCAGCCACGCGCCGGTTAAAATCTCCAACCATGACTAAAGCTGGCGGCGACGAAATGACGAAGACCCGTCCGCTCCCGCGCGCGATATCGATGTCTCGAAAGCGCACGCCGTCAAATTCGCTCCTCATTCTGCCGATCGCAATTCTGCGGGCGAAAGTGGGGATCCATCCGACCGTTCGCGACCGGCCTTAGGAACAATACCCGACCACTCTTGCGACCCGGTTTGAGCGGGCTTCTGTGCGAGTGGGTTTCCGATGTGGACTGAATGGCTGTGCAGTAACTGTGCGACAGCTTCAAAAAAATGAGATGCCCGCCCGGCCGCGGAGCGTGGGCGTTTCTCGACAAACTCTGTCTAAACGGTTGCAAAATGTGGGGAACCGATTGTGCGTTGTGCCGTTCACTCCTTGTGGAAACCGGCATCGTGCCGGCGAATGGAGAACCATCGTTATGTTGAAACCAATCGCTACTCTCGCCTTTGTCGCCGCCTTGGCCTCCCCTGCATTTGCACAGACCAATGTCGTCTGTGACGAGGCGTCGATCATGAGGGCCGAACAGCAGATCGCGCAGATCAACGACGGCACCAAGAAAATCGAGTCTGCCAAGGAGTTGACCATGGCAAAGGACGCCATGACGGCAAATGACCTGGAGAAGTGTAAGTCACACCTGGGCAATGCGATCAAGGGCATGGATGCCATGTAGAACCTGACGCGGGGCGGCGTTCTGTCTCCCCGCGTTCGCTTGTGCAGAACCTTTCGGGAAGCCCTCCGACATGGCGCAAAATATTGCGGCACAACAACAAGAGACACTCTTCTTCTCTGTCAGCGACTGACTTCGAGGCGGTTTATAATCTGAGCGCCAGCCACGCTCTGAAGCTCTGCACCCGCTTCGGGCCGATGCAATCGAAGCTCGATACGTTAACGCACGTTGTTCGCCAGGGAATAAACTCGATGCCGTGATCCGGCATGTGCTTCACCGGATTTCGGGACGCTGGAGGAGAGACACAATGCCCGAGCAAGACTTGTCCGCTTACCGACATTTCAGCTATTCAATGGATTTCGATTTCCGCAGTGAAAACCGTGCCGTTTCGGCGCTCATAGAGGAACTCGCCTCGAAGCTGGCCCACGACTCCCTCGACAATACGCATACCCATTCCTTTGACGGCCGCGCCTTTGTCAAATCCGACGCCGTTATCGGCAATCACCAGGCAGGCCCGTTTGTTTTGGAGTGATCGCAACGCCACAGTGATGCCCCCACTACGGCCATTCGGGAACGCGTACTTGAGCGCATTTGTAACCACCTCGTTCGTCAGGAGCGCAAGCGGCGTTGCGTGGTCTGCCGCGATGTCGATATTTTCAAGTTCATAATTGACACTAACGCGGTCGCCGCAGGCGATCAGCAGTTTGTCCACTACTGCGGGTATCAACTCCCGGGTGGACACCGTCGTGAACTGATCGCGGCTGTAGATCTGCTCATGGACCGCCACCATCGCTGCAATTCGGTCGAGGAGAGATTGCTGCATAGGCTTGGGGAGTTGCTGGGTCCGGATCAGCGATTGGACGGATTGAAAGTTGTTTTTGACGCGGTGATGAATTTCGCGCATCAAAAGTTGGTTCTCATCCAGCGCCGCAGTAAGGCGCTCGGATTTGGCCGCATCTATGCTCAGCAGATACTTGATCCACGCACCTGCGGCCAACAATCCCACCACTGCAAGCAGAAGCACTGTTCCCGCGATGAAGACATCGTTCCAGAACCGCACCATGCCTGCGCTCCGTTCAGCCGACCCGACCGCTACGAAGTCCGTTCCTTCAACGACCGTATATCCAACGATACGGGAGACGCCGTCGGCGGGAGACACGGCCTGATAAGTCCCGGAGGGAGCGTCCGGCAGGAGATCGGTGAAGAGTGTGTACTTGCTCATGTCAAGGGGGCCTGCGGGCGCAGGATACCGGGCGACCAGTTGCCCATCTCGGCGTATGATACCAACTGTCGAACCTTCACCAAGGTCGACCGTTTCCCAGACCGCCGCCAGTACCTTACCCTGGAAGGCTACGGTCGCTACGCCGGCGAATTCACCCTTCCGATCCAAGCGTCGACTGAAGACGAAAATTTGCTCCCCGGTAAGCCGACTGACCAGTAGGTTGGATACATGTGTCGTTGCCCCCCTTGCCAATTCCGAGAAATAGGGGCGGTCGGTGATGTTCATCGGCTTGATGGCTGGATCCGTCGAATACAATGTATTCCCGTTGCGATCCACGACATAGGCCTGAACCCCGCCCGGGAGGTCGGCGACCGCACCATTGATGTCGCGAACTGTGTCGGTGGCAATGCCGATATCCGGTCCCAAGGATTCGTCGATGCGTTGAAGTGCCTGCCAGGCGAGCGCGTCGATCCAGGCCACGTTTGTAGCCACGATCTTGGCGGCGGCAGTCGCTCGCTCTTCGATGCGCCTGACCGAAGCCGAGTAACTCACATGCAGCCAAAGGCCGAGAAGGATGAGAAGTGCGGCAAACATGGCCGCAATTACGGCTGTGGCCGCCGTCGCAACAGTCGGCGTACCCGGTTTGATGATCATTTGACCTCTGCTTCGCACAATCCCCCAGAGCGAGCATTATCCGACGCGTCGGTGGTTGTCACTTGTCGCCGTTGCGCCAGATCAAATCACTTTCCGCGAAAATTTCTCGCAATCGACAGACTGCCTTCCCCGAGACGATGACCGGCGAGGTCGGACCGTAGCAAAGGATGCCGGCACCTGCGCGCAAACGGTGCCGACTTGCTCAGATCTGCCTCCTTGCCGACTGGGCTCTTGAGCGAGGACAGGGTGCTTAAGGTCGGTCAAGCGGGTCTTCGCCCGCGTCCACGATGTCGAGGGCTCGCATCGGACGTTTGCTGCGCTAGGCACCCCTGATTTGGGTTCAAAAGCCCCAGAAGCCCTGTTCGCCGGAGGTTGTATGAGATAAGGCCGCGATGTCGCCCGGCCCCTTCCCGGACCACCAAAGGACATCCTGACCGGCTTCATCGGAGGTGAAGACAAGGCGCGGGGACGGCCCGTGGGGCTTGCCATCGATCGGCAGGGTGCGCTTTTCGTCGGCAACGTAATCTGGCGGGTGACGCCGGCCAACTGACCTTCCCCCCGCTTCCGCGGACAGGCCGTCGAAAATTTGGAACCGCTTGCCGCGCGCGCCGTTTCCTTCCTGATACGGAAATCCGAGCCGCCTTCCCACGTAATCAATCGCGGCCGAACGCTGAAGGAGATGCCAATGTCCAACAATGTCCAAGATGGCGGTACCGCAAAGTCCACCGGTGAGAGCGAAACGGAATTTGGCAGGTCCATGGAAAGCAAGGCCCAGTTTGCCGACGCGCGTCGCCAGGCCACCGATTTCGTAGGGGAAGGCGGCCCCCTCAGCGTTTACCGCCTGGTGCCGATCGCAGCCGCCAGCGACCCTCGATGGCAAAATGCCCTAAACCAGGGCGAAGTATTGGTCGCCGCCCGTTCATCCGGAGATGCTCGCGTCGTCGCCGCAGGCTGCGAACTCGATTATATGGAAATCGATGCAGCACCTGCCGAAGGCGTGAGCACGCTGGACGCGAGCGCGTTCCGCGACGAAAAGCTCTATACCGTGATCGAAGTCGAGCATGCGAAACCAGGATTGGTCCGTGGCCTGATGGAAGGCAACATATCGGTGGCAACGATCAAGCCGGTACAGATCTGAGCCTCCATCCACGCAGCGATTGGTGGTCGGAGATATTATCCTGAAGGCTCTGGGTCTTTAGGCGGCTCCCATCCGAAGACACTGCGTCCGCCGAGCGACGCTGAGCGGCTAAATTCGCCGGCAACGATTTCCTTGAGATCGGGGCCGGTCACGTAGTGTTCGAGGCGACGCGCCTGCTCATCAAGACGCCGAAGCGCCTCAAGTTCTTCTGTATATCCGAGCTTGCTCTTCGAGACGGCCGACTTCATCACCCTTGTGGTTTCATCATAGACCTTCAAGGGAACGGGAAACGGATGACGATCCTTGCCGCCGTGAGCGAGCGAAAAGCGAGCCGGATCTGAAAAGCGGCACGGCGCGCCGTGAACCACTTCAGCGACCATGGCCAGCGCCTCCACCGTTCGCGCGCCGACGCCGGGCGTCAGAAGCAGTTCCGGGAAGTCCTTCGGGCCTCGCTCGGATGCAGCAGCGAGTGCTGCATGCAGACGGCTCATGTTGACGTCCTTTTCCCGCACGTCGTGATGGACCGGCATCAGCAGATGGGGAAGCGGCAGCTGATCTGGAAGACTCTCGACAGCAGGGTCGGTACGTCTGACTGCGAGGACTTCGCGAACGATGCGGTCGGGGCCCATATTTGCAAGCAGATCAAGCTGGCTTTCTCGCGACCGTTCCGCCCGTCGGTCAGCAAGATTGACAATGACACCTTGGGTGTTGCCTTCAATCGCTGCATGTGGGCTGTCGAGAAAGCTCTCCAGGTTTTCCGACAGCCAGTGATAGCGCCTGGCCTGTCGTTGATCGCAATTCATGCCTTGCTGGACGACGACCCAATGGCCATCGTCGGTGACGATGAAGCCGTGCAAATAAAGATCGAAACCATCCTGAACCGCGGCACTGTCTATCTTGGCAACGAGGCGACTGGTGGTCACGAGATGCTGGGCGTCTAGACCGACCCGATCGCCGATGGCAAGCAACTCTGCCGGAGTTTTGCGCGACTGCGCACCGCGCCCACCGCAAACATGGATTCCGAGCTCCGATGATACTGGCGTAAGGCCGCGCTTCAGCGCGCCGATGACGCTGGTGGTGATGCCGGAAGAATGCCAGTCCATGCCCATGACCGCACCAAACGACTGGAACCAGAAAGGGTGTGCCTTCCGACGCAGAAATTCATCGCGGCTGTAGTGCACGATGATGGTTTCGGTGATCACGGCCCCGAGCCTGGTCATGCGATCTCCGAGCCACTTGGGCACGCGCCCGCCGTGGAGTGGGAGATCGGCACTACCCGAACGTTTTGCCATGAGTTTGTCCTGTCGACACACAATGACTGAGGGTGGGCTTTAGCATTTGCGGCTCAGAAGTTCGACCGTGAAACGGACGGTCGCAGGCTGGATGGGTAAGAAGCTCGGCTGCCTTTTCGTTGGCCAAAAGGAGAAAGCGGAAAAATCCTGATGTTCTCCATCCCCATCGCGTCCGCTTGGCACAGCCTGCGACCTTTTTAGGGAACTCAATCGCCGCTGGAATGTTCCGCCTTCAAGTTGCGCGATCGATTGTCGGTACTCATTTTGCTCGAAATCTGGCAACGGGAAAGGCTCGGGAAATCTGCGGCTCAAATAACGCGAACCCTTTGCGCCGAAGCGCCACGGTCGATCGACCGCCTGGCTGATGCCGACCCGCGGGCCTTGACATAATTCGACCATGCCGCGACCCGCTGAAAGCCGGAACGGCGCAGAAGAGAGCGAAAGCCCATCAAGCTTCTGCGACACCGCGAGAGCCTGGCAGAGCCGCCCCGGGCCGGCACAGAGAAGATAGGCGTTGGCGGTTGCACGCCGCTGACGCATTGTTTCTATGCCAATGGTCGGTTCAAGTGCCCGGATCAGTACTGCGCTGCCTGTTTCGCAGACAAAGTTCAGGCACCAATGCAACCCATAGGACCGGTAGACATAGGCGCTGCTGGCCGGACCGAACATCGCGGCATTTCTTTTCGTCCGTCCCTTATGGCTGTGGGATGCGGCATCTGCCATTGTATAGGCTTCCGTTTCGACGATGATGCCGCCGACGCCGTCGACTTCAAACTCGGTCCCTATCAAGGCCTCGGCAACGCCAACAGCGTCCCGATTGAAAAACGCGGGCGAGATCAACGATGTTCTTCCTTTCCTGAAGCCGCCCCAATTCGAATTCCAAGGGGATTTCGCGCAAACCGGGCGCCAGATCCTAGTGGGGATAAGCAGGTTCTCCGCGCGGACGCGATATGGTTTTGTTCCGTCAGCGTCTGGCTGATGAAAAACTGACGCGCCTGGCTCTAATGATCCGAGAAGCTTTCGGCTCCCATCCGCACCTTCGCACCGGTTTCCGGCATTCTGAAGTGGCGGTAACCGCTGTTCGCGGGCTTCAGCGGCGCTTCGTCCAACGGAGGCCGACGGGGTTGCCGTATAGGTATGCTCCTCATCCACGTGTGAGACTTGATGGTTTCTTGCATACACCCACTGACCTAACTTGCTGCGCCAACGATCGTATTAGGGCCGCGGCTCGCGTTCGCTAGCGTCTCGACGCACCCCAGAGGTATCCGATGACGCCGGCCGCGATCAGGATCGGGGCAAGATGGCTCCTGATCCTGTTCTGCGTCGTTTCAAGAAGAATGGCCGCCTCCGTTACAGCCAATCGAGACGTTCCTGAAATAATCGACCCGAGCTCCCCGCGCAGGTTCGCAATTTCTGCTCGCAGCGCCTCGAGCTGAGCCTGTGGGGTCAAAGTGGCATTGCTTTCGGAAATGGTCTCCACCACCTCATCGACAACCCCCGCTCGGGTGACATTGTCACCGGTTTCGTAGCCACTGTGACCCATGAGCCGTCTCCTCTCGCGTGAAGGCGATGCCACCCAACGGTGGAGACATGGCATTGTTCCCCAAGCCTTAGCAAAGGTCTGAGAGCGAACCGCGGCTGGGCGCCACAGCCGCACCAGTGCGCGTCTGTGGGGAGAAATCTGCTCCCGCATCACGCACGCAGTGAGGCACGTGGCGAACCGCCGGCTTTGCTCCCGCTCAGCATTTACTTGTCTGGCCACCCATTCCGGCGACGATTTAGGGAACAATGACGCTGGTTCAGACTTTCCTTTCGAGCGGAGGTTGAGTCCAGATGACGCGTTACTTCTTTGATCTTAACAATGGTGACGGCAAGACGGTCGACGAAGAGGGCCAGGAACTCGGTTCGCGCAACGCGATCATGCAAGAAGTCACCCGCATCCTCGTGGATGTTGCTCGGGATGAATTGGCTGTTGGCCAGGGCACTGAAATTTCAGTGTCGGTGCGCACTGACGTCGGTAAGGCCGTTTCGGTCGCTACCCTGACTTTTGAGAACGAGTGGCTCGATTGACGGTCGCGGATTGATGTTGGCGCTCTGCGATCGACAGACCCATGAGCTGGGCGCCTCTGGTCACATTAGTGCGATATGCCCTAATCGGGGACTTCCAGTCCGCTGTCGATCCTGCCGGGCTGCAATCCCGAACGCTTAAGGCAATCAAAGTAGCTAAGCCCTAACTTTCGTCCGGGAGACGCGTCACCGGTGCCGCCACGAGTTTCTCCTTTGCGCCGGAACCCGCGCTCGATGGCGTCGACCCCTTGACGAGAATGCTCGATGTTTGGGCGTCGACCGCCGTCAGCGTCGTGCGCACAGCGTCTTCGATCTTCCGGCTGACTGCATCGGCATCGACCCCCGGAAATACCGAGATCCTGCTCTTCAACCCGTCGCGCAGTGGTGCGAACTGGAATCCGCCACGCCTGGCGATGCGAAGCGTTTCCTCTCGGCGCCCGGCGATCGAGGCGATACGCCAGAACGGAGGGCCGCAGGAACACGGTTCGGTTGCCATCGTCACGATTCGACCACTTCGAACACGAACGCATCCTCCGCCAGATGCAGGCCATCGGCACTGAGGCATTCGTGTCCCATCGGCCCGGCTCCGGTGCAGACATAACTGTTAGCGACGGTCGACCGCCATGTCTCGGCTGCGATGTTGCGCAAGTCCTGCGTCAGCGTTTCGGCGCTGGTGCGGATCAGCCGCGGATCGCGAGGCAAGAAGCCTGATGCCGGTGAAACGAAGGCGGACAACGTTCGCCGATTCCGACAGCAACATAGCATACCCATCCTGACCGCTCTCAAGGTATGGCTAGACGAAATCGCGCCGAAGGTTTTGCCGGACACCAAGCTGGGCGATGCTGTATCCTACACCTGAACCAGTGGGAATATCTGACGCGCTACACAGACGATGGCAGGATGCCGATCAACAACCTATTGGAGAGCGACATCCGAGTTTTTGCAACCGGACGCGGCCAGCCCCACCCACGAAAGTAAGACCGACCGTTCCGGTGGTGAAAGGATTTCCGTTGAACATTGCAATGGTCCCCACGTAAGCGGGAATCCTCGCGAGATCGATCAAGTTGCCGTTCAGTTGGAAATCAAAGTTTCCATCGTATGGACGCAACTCGTCGACGACCCTGAGCTTTCCGTCGGAGAGTACTGTTGCTGTACCTACTACTCTATAGGTTTGATGGCCCCAGATATACGAATCGCGGCTCAGCAATCCACTTTTTTGATAGTAGCTGACCAGAGCTCTATCATTGGGGTCGTATATTGACTGCCCTTGCGCGTTCTTCCCTATAACTTCGCCGAGCGGTATCCTCGTACCGACACTATAGTGAGAGTAAGCTCCATTCTTTGCGAAATTGAAATCAGACGCGGAGACGATCCCGGACCTTTTGTCGTAAAAACTGTTCTATCGATATAAGCAGTACCCCCGCCGTTAAAATACTGCTCCAAAATAGAAGCTGGGGTTGGCATGCCTCCGACGCTCGGCGTCGTATTCAATTCCATACCAAATACAGATAGCTTCCCACTCATTTCGAAATCTCGCAAATTTTAATCATTTTAATGACGAATAGCCGTTATCGCCGACTGGCTTTGGGAATCCTTCAGCCTCGAACTCCCAATTCCTGGTTGCCGCACACCGGTTAATGTTAAAAACTTCCGCCGTGCGAACCAATCCATCTTGGATAAATGCGCACATTATTGCCCACTCGCGCCCAACCTTTACGCCATAAAAAACGTCGTCGACGACCGACGGGGAGGAACACTTTATATACGTTCCTTGCCCATGTTTAGCGATGCGCTTTTCAAGTAATCTGTTAAAATATACTATCTTTGCTATATCAACAACACCTTCATTAGGAACGAAATTTGCGCAATGATAACGTTCAACAGCGCTATAACCAATGGTAGTCATGCATGCTACAGCGACAATTACGAACAATGCCAGAATAGATCGGGTTAATATTGCCATTAGTGATTTCTTTTCGATCTCTATTCTCACTATGATTTAAGTTGCATAGCAGGCTCTCGACGCGAAAGCTTACGTGGCCTTGACAACGTAAGCTCCGCCGACAAACTCCGCACCGGCAGCCTTCATGAGCCGATCGGTTGCCTTGACGTTGGACCCTGTCGTCACATGGATGAAGGAGTGGCTAGCATTGAGGGTCGCTGCCCACTGCCGAATTGCGGCTACGAGTGCTAGAAACACCTTGGCCCTCCTCACCGCCGAGACGGTCAAATCCACAGCGATGACATGGACAGTGACGAATAGTGGGCCATCGGTCAGCATGTATGAGTCGGCTACAGCCCAAGCGACCCCGACCGGTTTGCCCTCCAGAACCGCCACCGGGCAAACCATGCGCGGTGGGTGCGACAGAATGGCGTGGAAGTGTTCATTCAGCTTCCAGTCGGAAAACGCTTGATCGCGGAATACGGTAGTCGAGTGATGCTGCTTAATGATGTCACGCACCGCGTCAGTGTCGCCCTCTTCAAGAAGGCGTACTCTCAAACCTTGCTCCTGCTTGCTCCAAGTTGCATCTCGTGCTTCTCGAGCCTCTATTATTGCGCTCATGCTTAAAACTCACGATTCTTAAAATGATACACGTCTGCTGTGCACATCACACACACCGAGCGGTACCGGGATTTCTCATTGACCTGCGCAGTTTGCAGAAAGCTTTGCGCCATCCGAGGCCGGGGGTACAGCGTCTAGAAACGCTTCAGTACGGCATTCGCCGGCACACTTTCCTACCCCTCCAATTGCCCCTTAATGACCCCTCAAATGGCCACCCTTGCATGGCTGCAAAAAACAACCATGGAGCGAATGCCACAAGAATTTGAGGGCTCCTAGACAGCATTTTATCACTAGTGCGTATTCCGGCCGAGCGCGGCTCAACTTTGCGCCGTGAAGAAGACAGCCGCAGGCCCTCCGCGTCGCGGTCCAAGGCCCGCCAGCGTGCCATTCTCCAGGCCGCATTGCGACAAGCTCTCCAGACGCCGGCTTTTGAAGAGATGGCTACAACTCGCCTTCGCTTAATCTGGCAATGCTCGTGGCACTGTTGGGAAACGGTTAACGGTGGCGCCGATTATCATTGCGCTTGCGCTTGTTGTACCCGTTACTGATCAAAACCTCTCGTTCCCGTCGATACATTATGCGATCAAAGCAGTCCGATTAGCAGCCGACCTTCTGATCGAACGCCTGGGGGCGAACGTTTCAGTTGGGGCGGCGGAACTCTGGCTGATGTAGGCGAACTGCGAACCCGCTACGTCGCAGCCCTACGCGCAGCGGACAATCATGATATCGCGCCATTGTTGAATTTGCACGGACTTGAGAGGTATGGCCTTCGCACATTGCTCGCCTCAATGAGATTCGAACCGCTGTCCTTTTAGATGCACATAGAATGCTTCCACCATGTTACTCGCAGCGCGAGGTGTAAAGTTCGATAATCGAACTTGCTTTCGATCCTCGATCCTGGACTCGTCACATATCAAGCGAGCTAGGAATGCAAGCCTCTCGTTGGATCAGTCTTATGACGATGATATTGACAACCGGAATGAACGCCCCGTCGCAGCCCCCCTTGAACCGGCGCAGCGTAAACCGAGGGTCGCTGCACGCCCGGCATTCACGCCAGCAAGTACAACCCATCACAAGGAGTTCGGGCATGCACGGCAGGTGGCCGATCAAGCGGTAACGGTAACGCTGACGGCGTGGACAATGACATTTGAAGCCGTGCGCAACCGCCACCCGGTCTTCAGATAGATAAGGTGTGGCAAGTGCACTATTGCTCGAGGGCATGTGCGTCCAGTACCCGCCCGGCAATGGAGCAACCTTTCGCATCAAAAATGTGGATGTCAGGCGCCCGGGCGGTGAACCGGATGGCGTCCATTCTTGCGTATGCTCTATCGTCCGCCGCCTTGATCAGGTATTTTTGCGCAGAACCGGCCACATCGATGTAAAGAATCTGAACCTCGCCCAGATGCTCGACAAAATCGACCGTGCCTGTAAGCACCGGACCACTTCCCTTTGACGCCATGATCTGCGTGTTTTCAGGGCGAATGCCGATGCTGATCCTTTCGCCCACTGACAGCGCCCCGCGATCGGCAGACACGTCCAGCGCCGCGCCGCACTCGAGCATGAGGCGCGTGACGCCCTCCGACTTCCCGACGACGGTGCCTTCGAGAATGTTCATAGCGGGCGAGCCGATGAACTGGGCAACGAAAAGGTTTGCCGGTCGCTTGTAGAGTTCTAGGGGCTTTCCAACCTGCTCGATGTTCCCGTCCTTGAACACGACGATGCGGTCGGCCAAAGTCATCGCCTCTACCTGGTCGTGGGTCACATAGATCATGGTCACATCCGGCATGCTTTGCTTCAATTTGGCGATCTCGATCCGTGTCGCCACACGCAACGCCGCGTCGAGGTTAGAAAGCGGTTCGTCGAAGAGGAAGACCCGCGGATTGCGGACGATGGCGCGGCCGATGGCGACACGTTGTCGCTGTCCGCCCGAAAGCGCTTTCGGCAGCCTCTGCAGATACTTGCTCAGTTGCAGGATTTCTGCCGCCTTTTGAACCCGCTCGTCGATCTCTGCCTTCGACACGCCGGCAATGCGCAATCCGAAAGCCATGTTTTCATAGACGGTCATATGCGGATAGAGAGCATAGGACTGGAACACCATGGAAATGCCACGCTTGGAAGGCGCCACCGTGTTCATCCGCTCCCCGTCGATGACGAGGTCGCCGGATGTTATCGTCTCGAGACCCGCGATCGTACGCAGCAGTGTCGACTTTCCGCAACCCGAGGGCCCGACGAAGACAATGAATTCTCCCGACTTTATATCGAGGTCGATCCCGTGCAGCACTTCAAAATCGGCATAAGACTTACGTATGTTTCTCAGCGTCAGATCAGCCATCGTTCCCGTTCCATTTTCTTGATTTCACCCGCGAGGACACCGCAGCGTCAGGGCGCGAGCCCGGCCAGGAACCGCGTTATCCGATCCGGCTTCCGGTTTTGGATTTCGAGGTCATTCTTCCGGCGAATGGCCCGACGGACGACCCTGGCCCCCGCGTAACGCAGGGGCTCTGGCGGCAACCGCGTCCGTCTGTCGATGCCAACCAGTCCGCACCGGCTCCACACATCGTCGCGGCCGAGGACAAGGCTTGCCATGATCTTCCCGGCGACCGGCGCTTGCGCGATGCCCGTGCCGTTGAAACCCATGGCATAGAAGATGTTCGGGTGGTCCCTGAGACGATCAAAAACCGGCATGTGCTGCGCCGTGCAGTCGATGGGTCCGGTCCAATCGTAGAGAACCGGCACCCCTTTGAGCTGCGGATAGACCCGATGCATTTCGCGGATATTGTCTGCCCCCGCATCCGCGCTGCGGTTAAATCGATGGTCGATGCGGTCACCAAAGGAAATGCCGCCCGTGCCACGCCCGAAGATGACTTCGCCGCCTGGCGTTCGCTGATAGTAGAGTACGTGATGCTGCGCATCGCAGATCGAGGCGCCGTCAGTCCAGCCGATTTCGTCCAGAACATCAGGTACAGGTGCGGTGGCAATGACCTGGCTGCTGACCACATAGAGATAGGGGTGCAGTTCCGGAATTGCCGACAGCCAGGCGTTTGCGGCAAGGATCACCTTGCCGGCAGACAGAACGCCTTTTGCTGTGCGCAATTGCGGTCTGTCGCCCGGCACGATTTCGAGAACCGGACTGTGCTCGCGAATGACGACGCCTTTGGAAAGGGCGAGCCGGCGCAGGCCGAGGGCGAGCTTTGCGGGCTGGACGGTCCCTGCCCTCTCCTCCACGATGCCGACATAGGAGGCGGCGGAGCCCGTGCGGAGCAGGATCTCTGTGCGCTGGAGCGGCCGGAAGCGCTCTTCGCCAATCGTGCGGCACACGTTGCAAGCTTGCCCCCAGGCGCCTTCCTGCGCGGTCGAGCTTGCCGTCCACAGCCATCCGTCGAGCCGCAGATCCATGTCGATGGTGCCTGCGGCCTGCAAGCTGCTCAGTTCCTCAATGGCATCGGTGGTCGCCCGGCACAGCATGAGCGCTTCATCTTCACCCACAAGCGCCCGCAGCGTGTCAATTTCCGCAAACCAGCTGTGAACCTGACCGCCATTGCGGCCCGAAGCACCCGACCCGCAGAAGTCAGCCTCGAGAACGGTCACGCGCGTCTGCGGGGCTTCCTCCTTTATGCGGAGAGCCGTCCAGAGACCGGCATATCCGCCGCCGACGATCGCCACGTCGCAGTCCTCGCTGCCGTGCAACGGAGCGGCGACGGCATCCGCATCGATGCTCTGCAGCCAGTAGGAGCGGTCCCCCTTTGCTGCAGCTACAGGCGGCCTCATCTTGATGATGTTCATGCTCAAGCCCTTTGTGTCGTGCGGATAACGCTGTCGTACTTGTCCAGCAA
Source organism: Sinorhizobium sp. A49 (assembly GCF_002002725.1). GTDB lineage: Bacteria > Pseudomonadota > Alphaproteobacteria > Rhizobiales > Rhizobiaceae > Ensifer. The sequence continues at coordinate 57,460 of NZ_MUNW01000039.1, forward strand.
CCATTGGGGAATTGCCTGGATCGGCTGGGGAAATCCACCGAGATGCGTGCAAGTTTCCGCTGCCCTCGCGGCAGAACGGTCAAGAGCCGCCTCCCCGGAAAGCATCTCGAAGAAGCGTGACACAAGGAAAGTCGCGATGAAACTGTCCCCCGCGCCGCAGGTATCGACCACGGCCACCGGCACCGAGCCGGCCTGAAACAGCGTGCCGCCATCGTCATGGAAAGATCCGCGCCTGCCGCAGGTGATCACAACCTGGCGCGCGCCCGCCGCCTTGAACCGCGCGATTAGCGGCTCGACCGGCTCGCTAGGGTCTTCAGGACCGGAAGCGAACACCAGCGGCACGCCTTCGAGCGGGAGGTCGAAATGCCGCGTGGAGACATCAATGCTGAACGTCACGCCATCGGCAACGAGGCGGCGGACCAGCCGCTCGCTGGAATTGGTACCGAGATGCACCCAGTCGGCCTGCAGCAGCGCCGCGTAGCATTCCGCATTCGGCAGATAATCCTCGCCGACGCCGAGGGATTCTAAGAGAAAGCGCCGCTCGCCGGCGTCGTCGGTCAGGAGCGTCACGGCCGAAGCGCCCGGGCGTATTTCGACATCGGCCCGGGTAAGGCCCGCATCCTCAATGGCGCCAAGCATGATCTCCGCTTCCTCGTCCGGCCCGAGCGCGCCGAAATAACGGGCATTCAAACCCTGCCGGCGCCACTGCACGGCGACATTGAGGGCATTGCCGCCCACGGTGACGAAGCCCTTGCTCAGATAGGCGTCGAGGCAATTGTCGCCGACGGCGATCAGGGTAGGATTGGCGTTCTTCATGCTTGTTCCGCTTGATTGAAATGAGGGGCGACCGCGTCGAGGCACCGCCGCCAGGTGGATACGGGATCGAGCGCATAGCTTCCGTTGCCGAAGGGCTCGAACGTCAGCGTGCCGGTAAAACCATGCGCGCCGAGTTCGGCGAGATAGTCGCCGAGCGGCAGGTTGCCGTCACCCCAGGCGAGATGCCCCGCCGGCGTCCCGTCGACGACATGCACATGGGCGATGCGCTTTGCGAACCGCTCGAAATAGCCCGCGACGCTGTCGCCCGCCGTCGCCATGGCGACAAGATCGAGAACCACGTCGATATGCTCGTCGTCGAGCGCACGCCACAGGGCGTAAAGCTCGTTCGCATTTGTGACGATATTGCTTTCGACGCGTTGTAGCGGCTCCAGCAGGCAGGACACGCCAAGGTTTCTGGCATGCGCCGCAATCCGGTTGATGGATGCGACCGAATGCGCAAAGGCGATGTCCCGGCTTTCGCACTCGAAGCCACGGCCCGGCGTTAGGAAGAGGTAAGTCGCGCCGAGCTCGGCGCAGATGTCGGCGGCGTGCAGGAAACGCCCGACGCTCGCCTCGCGATAGGACCTATGGCCCGAGGCGATGTTGACCGGATAGAGAACCTGCTCGGGGGTGAAGCAACGGACCGTGAGCCCGTTGTCGCTGAGGATCGCCTTCACCTCCGCCAGTTGCGCGCGGCTGTCGTGGAAGAGGTCGAGATGGGGGGCGATCCCCCACAGTTCCATCCGGTCGAACCCCATGGCGCGCAGGTGCTCGGCAGTCCAGCGGAACGGATGGTGCTGAAAGGAGAAGTTCGCACCGATGAGCTGTTTACGGTTCAACATAATGCCCTGCCCTATTTTCCGATGCCCTCGGCAAGCCCGCGGATGAAGAAGCGCTGGGCCGCGAAGAAGGTAATGACGATGGGAAGCGCCGAGAGCGTCATCGCCGCGAAGACGACGGCGTAGTTCGTTCCGTGTTTCGCCATGATGGAGGTGAGGCCGACGGGCAACGTCTGGAGGTCCGCGCCGCTGGTGAAGATCATGGCGAAGAGATATTCGTTCCAGGCGAAGAGCACATGCAGGATCACGCAAGAGACCAGGATCGGCTTGCAGAGCGGCAGCGTCACCCGCCAGAAGATCTGGCCTTCGCTCGCCCCGTCCATGATGGCCGCCTCGTCCAGGTCGCGCGGCAGTCCGAGCATGTAGGCGCGGATGAGGAAGGTCGTGAAGGGAATGCGGAAGGCGGTATAAAGGATGATCAGCGCCCAGTAGGTGTTATAGAGGCCGAGCTCCTGCATCATGCGCACGAGCGGGATGACCGCGACCGTCGGGCTCAGCATGAGCCCACCGAGCACGATGCCGACGAAGAACGGCTTTCCCGGCAGTTTCGAGCGGGTGAGGCCATAGGCGGTCCAGGCGCTGACCAGCACCGTGCAGACGGCCGAGCCCAGGGTGACGATGATGCTCGTAGCGATATAGTTGCGGATGCCCTGGTTCCAGGCCGAGATGTAGTTCGCGATGCTGAAGCCGCCCGGTGGCGCGAACGGATTACCGAAGATCTCGGCATTGGTTTTGAAGCCGTTCAGTGCCATCCAGAACAGCGGATAGAGCACGATGACGCCGAGGCTGACGAGGAAGGTGACGAGGCAGACCTTCGCCAATACGGCGACGAAATCGGTGCGCCCGGTTTCCCGGAGTTGGCAGGACGTGCTCACAGATCGACCCTCCGTCGCTTGGTGTACCAGAGCTGCGCGAAGCCGGTGATGAGCGTGATGACGAAGATGACCGATGCGATGGCCGCGCCGTAGCCGAAGTCGTTTTCGATGAAGCCCTGTTGGTAGAGCCATGTGCCCAGCACCTGGCTACTGTTGTTCGGCCCGCCGCCGGTCATCACCATGACCTCGTTGAAGACCTGGAATGCGCCGGTGATCGTGACGATCACCATGAGGCCGGTCATTTCGCGGGTCAGCGGAAAGGTGATGTTCCACAGGCGCCTCCAGGTTCCCGCGCCGTCCATGATCGCCGCGTCGTAGAGTTCGCGCGGGATCTTCTGGATCGCGATGGCGAACAGCAGCGTGGAATATCCAAAACCCTGCCACTGGCTCATGGCGATGATGGCGTAGATCGCGGTTCCCTCCTCGCCGAGCCAGGCGCGCGACCAATCCGCCAGCCCGATCTGCGTCAGCGCTGAATCCAGAAGGCCGATATCGGGTTGGTAGATGAAATAGAACAGGAGGCCGGTGACGGTGATCGAGATGGCCGAGGGTATGAAATAGACGGCGCGCCAGAACCGGCGCCATCTCTCCTCGCTCAGCCCCTCGATGAGCGCGGCGAGCACGAACGCGCCGAAAACCTGAAAAATGACGGAGATGACCGCATAGAGCGTGTTGTTGACGATCGCCGTCAATACGACCGGATCGTCCTGCAGGCGCCGGTAATTGTCGAGCCCGACGAAGTCAGTCTGCCCCGTGAAGATGTCCTGGTTCCGCGTGCTGACGAGAAAGTTGTCGATGATCGGGTAATAGACGAACCAGAGGATCAGGACGAAGGCGATAAGGACCCAGCGGAAGGACGGGATCCCGGCGAACGGACCGAGCCGGTCTTTTTCAGGCCGGCCCGGCCCGGCGAAGCCGATTTTGACGGCTTCACCTTTGTAGTCTTGCTTCATGACAGTCATCGTCGGCCTGTTCCTACTTGGACGAAGCCGCCGCTTCCTTGACCCGTCCCATGACCTCTTCAGGTGTCATGGTGCCGCCGATCAGCGCCTGGAGGCCCGAAAGCCAGGCTGCCGCCACGCGCGGCGGATTGGCCGTGTCGAGCCAGGGCATGAGATAGGAGGAATCGGCGATCACCTTCAGGCCGTCGACGACCGCGGGGTTCATGGCATCGGCGGAATAGCCGCCGACCGTCGCGCTCGGCTGGCCGTAGGGCGGCGCCGAAAGCACCTTGCCGTTGTCGGCCGAGGTGACGAACCGCATGAAGTCGATCGCCAGCGGAATGTTCTTCGAGGCGGCGCTGATCATGTATCCCTCGGGCGCGCCCTCGATGGACTTGACGTCGCCCTTGGCGTCGGCGGGCGCCGGCAGCTTGAAGAAGCCGAAGTCCTCGCGCTTCAGCGCGCCGTCGGCCGTCGCTTGGTCGAACTCGATGATCTCCTGGTAGTACATGGCGGACTGGCCGTTGCTGAACTGCTGCAGGGCCGTGGCATAGGAGGAGCCGTTGGTGCCCGATCCGTCGGAGCATTCGTCGATCAGCTTCTTGAACTGCGTCAGGCTGGCTACGTAGCCGGGATCGGCAAATTCCGCTGTGGCCGGGACGAAGTCCTTTTCGAGGGTCGCCTGCGGCACGTTGTATGCGAGCAGTTGCCCCGCGTAGTGCACGCCCGGCCAGCCCTCCTTGTTGCCAAAGGAAACCGGCGTGACGCCGGACTTGCGCAGCGCAGCGCAGGCACCCAGGAGCTCGTCGAAGGTGTTGGGCTCGGAAACGCCCGCCTTTTCGAACAGGCTCTTGTTGTAGCCCATGAACTTGGCGTCGAGATAAAGCGGAATGCCGTAAAGCTTGCCGTTGTACTGGAAGGCGGAGACGGCGGCGTTGGCGAGCGTCTTGCCCCATTCGGTTTCCGGGCCGATGACCGGCGTCAGGTCGACGGCGCGGTTGCCGCGCACGAAATTCTCGCCCCAGCTTCCCGTCCAGGTGAAATAGACGTCGGGCAGCGAATTGGACGCCACCAGCGCCTTCGTCTTGCCCTTCACGCTGTCGTCGCTCTCCTGGATGAGTTCCACTTTCACGCCGGGATGCAGCTTTTCGTATTCCTGGGCGGCATTGACGAAGAAGGGGGAAAGCTGCTGCAGGCCGAATTTCGTAAGCACGCTGACCGTGCCGGAATATTCGACCGCGGCATTGCGATCGGCAACGACCGGATCGGCCGCGCCTGCGCCGCTGACGCCGCCGATGACGAATGCGGCCGCGACAAGCGACCCGAGGCTTGTCGTGCTCAAGAACGTGTTGGTCTTCATTTCGCAGTTCCTCTCTCTTCTTTCGTTACCTGGGGCATGCAAGACGGCATCCCGGTCCGGCGCGTTCGCCGGACCGGGGGAACCTCAATATTCGACGCGCTTGTAGTAGCGGCGCGTCGTCAGCGGATGATCGCGCAGGACTTCCAGGTGGGCGCTTAAGCGCTCCAGCATGGTCGCGAGGAGGACCGGGGAGATCACACTGCGGGTCTTGGCGGAAACGCCCGGCAGGCTGGCGGACGCCGCATCGAGGACACGCACCTTGTCGGTGTAGCGCCGGGCGAAATTCTCGACACGCTCGGTGAGCGGCCGGCAAGCATCCTCGCCCTTGAAGATGAACAGGCTGACACCCGGCTCCAGCAGTTCGAGCGTGCCGTGGAAGAAGTCCGACGCATGGACCGGGCGGGTGCGGATCCACTGCATCTCTTCGAGTATGCACATGCCGTAATAGTGGGCTTCCGGCCACGCGGCGCCCGCGCCCGTGAAGATATGGTAGGTCTCGTCCTTGATGTCCCTGGCGAGAGCCGCGGCATCCGCCTCATAGCCTTCCTTCACCGAAACCAGCAGTTCCGGCAGCAGCTTGAGTTCTGTCACCGTCGCATCGAAATCGGGATATTCGCCGCGCTCGGCCAAAAGCGCGAGGACGATGATCAGGGTCTGCAGATAGAAGGATTCCGAGGAGGTATCGTCCTCGGCGAAATTGGTGAAGTTGTGGTCTGCGTCACGGCCGAGCGGCGTGTCCTTGTGGCCGGTGAGCGACAGCGTCCTGACGCCACGCTCCTTGAGGAAGGACAGGAGCTGCACGCTTTCCTTGGTTGTGCCGGACAGCGAGGGCAGGACGACCAGCGCCTTCTCGTTCAGGCCGGCCGGGGGCTCCAGCACGACCTGCGCCGAATAGGCCGCCGAAACCGGGAATACCGTCAAAGCGCGCGCAAGCTCGATGGCCGGCTGGGTGAGGAACTGCACGCCGCCGGTCCCCATGAAGAAAATGCGTTCCAGACCGTCGTCGAGCATACCGCGCATCAGGGCGCGCATGTCGTCGGCGATTGCGACTGCACCGCTTTGTATCTTCACAAAGCGATCTCTATCAAAGTTGAGCATTTGTACCTTCCCGTTTTGCGCTGCGCGAAATCGCCTTCGAAGCGAGGTGGCGTCTCTGCGCGAATAAACTTTGAGACGATGTGAGATCGATCTCACATATATTTAACGCACAAGACTTTCGCGCTGGCAAGTGGGCGTCTCGAATTTTTTGAGGCGGGGGTTGCGGCGCTCAGACGCCGCTGCGGCGGCTGACCGAGCCGCGAACTATCAGCTTGGTTTCAAAGCGGATTTTCTGCGGCGCCTCGTCCTTGCCGGCGAGCCTTTCGAACAGCACGCGGGCGGCCGCGCGGCCGATTTCGGAGACGGGCTGCGAGACGACGGTAATCTGCGGATCGGTGAAAGTTGCCAGATTGAAGTCGTCGAAACCGATGAGGGAGACGTCGTGCGGGATGGAAACGCCCATGGAACGGAAGGCCAGGAGCGCCCCCTGGGTCATCAGGCTGTCGACGGTGAAAAGCGCCGTCGGCGGGGACTTCTGGCTGAAGAGCCGTATGGTCGCATCGACCGCGTGCTCCACGGTGGATTGCGACACGGCTACCATGCGGTCGTCGGCCGCGATCCCGGCGGCGGCGAGCGCCGACCTATAGCCGCTCCTGCGCTCGCGTGAGGTGAAGATACGCATGTCGTCCTGCAACAGGCCGATGCGGGTATGGCCCATGCCGATCAAGTATTCGACGGCCTTGCGGGCGCCGCCCTCGTTGTCGACGACGACGCTGTCGCAATCGACGCCCTCGGCGACACGGTCGATCAGTACCAGCGGCACGTTTTCGTCGATCAGACCCTGCAGGTGGGCGTTATTGCCCTGCGAGGTCGGCGCGACGATGAAGCCGCGGATGCTGAGCGACCGGAGGCTCGCCAGAAGGGAAATTTCCTGCGCCAACTCCTCCTCGCTGCTGCCGATGACGAGATTGTGCCCGCACTCGCGGGCGAGGACCTCGATATCGTGCGCGATGCGGGCGAAGAACGGGTTCTGGATATCGCCGAGGATGCAGCCGACGATCGGCAATTGCCCGCTGCGCAGCGCCTGCGCGAGGCGGTTACCGCGATAGCCGAGCTTTTCCGCGGCAGCCTGGACCTTCTGGGCGGTTTCGTCGCCGACATATCCGTAACTGTTGAGAGCCCGGGCGGCCGTTGCGCGCGACACATTGGCCAGCGCCGCCACATCTTTCAATGTCGCCGGTTTCCGAACCATGTCACCTCCAATCGTACAAGCAGGACGCTTCGCGATCCCCTTGTAGCTTCGGGCAGCCGGTTCGCCTAGTCATGCGGGTGACGGACGCTTCCTGCCGCCACAGCGACATCATTTACGAACGAGGCTGAAGGAGAAATGGCTGCCGCGATGGTAGTCGATGGCGTAGTTCACCGGCGCGCCGGCGGAGTTGAAACAGGTTTCGGTGATGAGAAGTGCCGGGCCGAAGTCCTTCAGACCATGCCGCTCGACCACGTCGTCCGGAAGCATGACGGCGGAAACGCTGGCCGCCGACATGCGCGGGCGGTTGCCGTATTCCTCCATGAGCTGCATCAGCGAACCACTCCAGTCGATCTCGTAGAGGCGCCCTTCGATGAGGCTGCGCGGCATGTAGTCGATGCAGTAGAGGATCGGCTCTTCCTCGTGCAGGCGGATGCGCTCGATACGGATCACGCGGTCCGCCGGTTCAAGCCTTAGGCTCTCGGCCACGCACGCGTCCGGCGCCTCCTCGGAGATCGAAAGCACCTTGTTGACCGTCCGGTAGCCGTAGTGCCGCGCCATGTCTGTGACGCTCTCGAAGACGGTGATCGGTCGATCGACCTGCACGGCCGAGAGCGCCGAGACGAACCGGCCGCGGCCGTGCTCGACATTGATCACGTCGTCCTGTTCGAGCAGTTTCAGCGCCTCGCGCAGCGCCGGCCGGGAAATCTTGAACCGCTGCGTCAGCTGTGCTTCGGTCGGCAACCTGTCGCCCGGCTTCAGCCCTTTATCTTTGATAAGATCGGCGATCCGGTCCCGGAGCTGGACAGCGAGGGTGCGTGAATCGCGAAGGGGTTCCTCCACCGGCGTGCCTCGTCATTCATTGTCGTTGCAACTTCCTTGTCTGACAAATCCGGGATGGTCAAGTGTATGGCGCATGCAGCAACCGTGCACGAGATGTTGCACTTCCAGCCGCTGGATCTCCAAGGGTCGCCTTGACAGGCGACATCCACAATGTCCGTTGTCTTACAACTTTTTGATCCATGGCAATGAAGACATGTCCATGCTGAAGTTCGACGAACAGTGATTCCTGCGCATGCAGCCGGGCGTCTCGGCTCGCAGAACCGGATCGAAACGGTGATCTCCTCCTGCCTTTCGGCGGGCGCAGAAAACATCTTCTTGCCCGGCACAGCCGCACGAAACCTACTGCCCTCAAGGCCATTTCAGGACAAGCCAGCCGGACAGGATGATGATTGCCGCGCCCAGCAGCGTGTACAGCTCTAACGGCGTGGCGAAGAGGAACATGCCGTAGAAGCAGCCCCAGATGATCTGACTGTACTGGAACGGCGCAACGACCGAAGCCTCGCCAACACGGAAAGCGCGCACCAGCAACGCATGTCCGCCCAGCATCAAGGCACCGCCTGCGACTGAGAAGCCAAGATCGGAAAGGCCAAGCGGAGCTGGTTCGCCCGAAACAGCCGCAACAGCGAAGGCGACAGGCGTCATGACGACGAGCAGGCTGGCAACCAGCGCTTCATCCGTTTCTGCCACCTTCGCCCGGCGCAGCAGGATTAACGACAGCGCAAAAAGCACGGCGGACCCAAAGGCGGCGAGATGGCCGAGATTGAGCGGCGCGACGCCCGGTTTCAGCGCCACGACGACGCCGGCAAAGCCAATCAGCACACCGGCCCAGCCGATGCGCGACAGCCGCTCCCCGAGGAAGACGAAGCTCAGCATCGCCACCAGGATCGGCGTCAGGAAGGCGATAAGATAGGCTTCCGCAAGCGGCAACTTGGCGAAGGCATAGTGGATCAGCAGCGTATCAAGCGCCAGCAGCAGCGCTCGCCAGAAAGCGAGCGACGGCTGGCGCGGGATGAGGCGGCGAAGACGGCCAGTCGCGAGTGCATGGGCCAGGAGCAGAAGGAGAGCTGCAATGGTGACGAAAAAGGTCACCTGCGGCGCCGGCATCGTTCTGGCCATGATCTTGACGATCGCATCGGTTGCGGAGAACACAAAGAAGGCGGCGAGCACGAGCAGCGCGCCCCGACCGTTCGACGGCACGACCGGAGTGCCGTCGCTGTCTGCCACGGATGCCTCAGCGGACATTGAAGCGGCCAAACCTTTCCTCGATGCGGGACTGGGCATATTCCAGGCAAATCGAAAGGGTCCAGTAGATCATGGAGGCGGTGATCAGCATTTCGATATGTCGGAATTCCGTCTGGCCCTGGGTGCGGGCGAGATACATGATTTCCCAGACGCCGACGACAGAAACCAGCGACGAATCCTTCAGCATTGCGATGAACTGGTTGCCGGTCGGCGGGATGATGACGCGCATGGCCTGCGGCAAGATGACCAGCATCATCGTCTGCGCCGGGCTGAGACCGAGCGCGGTCGCGCCCTCCGTCTGCCCGCGATTGATGCTCTGGATGCCGGCGCGAAAAATTTCAGTCATGTAGGCGCCGTAGCAGAGCGAGAGCGCGAGAATGCCGGCCGGTACGGCGCCGATCACGTAACCCACCTGCGGTAGGCCGAGATAGATGATGTAGATTTGCATGAGCAGCGGCAGTCCGCGGAAAAGCGACGTATAGAACGTTGCAAGCCCGTAGATCACGCCATTGTTGGAGAGTTTCGCGATGGCGCCGGCCAGCGCGATGATGGTGGCGATGACGATCGAAATCGCCGAAATGAAGAGCGTCGTCGTCACGCCCTGCGTGATGAGGAAGCCGATCTTCTTGGCGATGAAGGCGAAGGAAAGATCGAAGGAGTAGAAGAACAGCATCAGGAGCGCGAACAACTCGATCCAGACGGCGACGATCTGCTGGCGGCGTGACAGCTGGCGCAGCGCCTTCCAGTTAGCGGCGACGATGAGCGCGATCAGCACCGACGAGACGACGCGGCTGATCGCAGGGTTCTCCTTCAGCCAGTCTGTCGAGGACGGCAGAACATGGCCGATCCAGGCGGAACTGACCCCGAGGGCGTAAAGGATCGCCACGACGATCGCAAGGATTAGCAGGCCGCCGGCCCGGCGCGACGCTTCGGGATAGGTGAGTATCAGTCGACCAATCATATTCCGCCCCTTTTTGTTGTAGAAGCTGCTTAAGCCGCACGCTCGCGCCACCAGTCCTGCGCCTGGAGTTTCCAGTAGGTGAGCTGTGCCACCGCAAGCCCGGCAAGGCCCCCGGCCCAGACGAGACCGAAGGGCTCGTAAAGCTTGTAACGTTCGCTTGTCCCCAATATGCCCTCGGCAACGACCTTGCCGCCGATCGCCGTGGTGTTGAGGCCGTGACCGCCAAAGGCGGTGCAGTACCAGATGCCTGGGCTCATACGTCCGATCTGAGGCATCAGGTGACGGGCATAGGACATGAGACCTGACCAGGCGAGCTCCGTCTTGAGTCCGGCGAGTTGCGGATAGGTATCGACCATTTCGGCCCGCAGTTCCTTCACGAGCCCAGCAGTCGAGGCAGCGTGCGTGGTGATACGCCCGCCCCAGAGGATCCGGCGGCCGCCGTCGACGAGGCGGTAGTAGTCACCGGCCCGGCGGTTGTCGCCGATGGCGTTCTTCGTGGCGATCGCCGTGGCGATCAGCTCCGGCGCCTCCTCGCTGACCATCACATAGGTGGCAATCGGCAGATAGGAACGCTTCAACTTGCCATTCAGCGAACCGGTATAACCACCCGTCGTGAAGACGACGTCACGCGCCTTCACCTCGCCCCGTGCGGTTTTCACACGTTTTTCGGAACCGGAAGAATCCACCGAAGTCGCCAGCGACTGCTCGCAGATGCGCCCACCAAGCCGCTCGATCTCCGCCGCGATGGCACGCAGATAGTTAAGCGGGTGCATATGGAAGGCAGTCGGATTGCGCAATGCCTGGAAGTAACGCTCGGATTTCAGCACAGCACGCACGGCGTCGCGGTCCATATATTCGAGCTCGTAGCCGTACTCGTGGCTTACCTCCTCGGCATAGGCTTTGAGGCTCGCGCCATCGTCGTAACGCAGAACGCTGATAATGCCCGGTTCTGGCTTCGCATTATCGATGCCGAGCGTCTTGATGTTCTCGCGGATGAATTCCATGCCTTCAACGGAGAGGAGGTGCAGCTTGCGCGCCGCATCCTCGCCGGTGACGCGGGCAATGTCGTCGCCGCCGGTCGCATAACCGGGGCTGACGAACCCGCCATTGCGGCCGGACGCTCCGAAGCCGACGCTCTCGGCCTCCAGCACCGTGACGCGCTTACCGGCGCGAGCAAGCTGCAGCGCCGTCGAAAGGCCGGCAAGGCCTCCGCCGACGATGACCGCGTCACATTCGACCGTACCCGAAAGGGCTGGTCGCGCCGTCCGGTCCGCCATCGTTCGTTTATAGTAGGTGTCTGGATAAGTCATCGGCATGCGCCCCCCTTCGAACGAAAGGGTGCGGGCGAAAGGACGCCCGCACCGGTGTTTATCAGTCGGCGCTGTAGTCCTTGCCATACCACTTGGTGGTGAGCTGGCCGAGCGTACCGTCCTTCTTCATCTCTTCAACGATACCACCGACCTTGGCCGTCCACTCCGGATCGACCTTCTCGGCGATAACGACGAGCGGCTCACGGAAGGCATATTCGCCTTCGAGAACCCTGACCGGATAGCCATTCTTGATGGCATTCATCGCGGTCTGCTCGGGTGCGATCACCGCATCGAGGCGAACGCCAGCGCCGAGGCGCAGGTCGTCGAAGGGCAACATGGAATCGGCGAAGGTGCGGACCTCACCCGGCTCGAGCTTGTATTCGATCGGCGGCAGGCCTGGGGCGTCGATTTCCAGCTTGCGGTTGATGAAGTCTTCCGAGGTCGTCGCCGTTTCGACGCCGACCACCTTGCCGTTGAGGTCGGTGACGGTCTTGGCGTCGCTGTCCTTGTGCACGACGTACACATATGGGCTGTAGTAGTAGATGCCGACGAAATCGATCACTTGCGCGCGGGCCTTAGTGGGTGTGACCGAACCGACACCAAGGTCGTAACGGCCCTGCCAGCGCCCGCCCGTGAGCGTCGCCCAGTCCGGCGTCTCGAAGCTCACCTCGACGCCGAGTCGCTTGGCGATCTCGCGCGACACGTCGATGTCGAAGCCGACCATCTCGTTGCTGTCGTCGAGATAGCTCTGGGGCGGCCAACCGCTGTTGGTGGCGACGACCATCGCCTTCTTTTCCATGACGCGATCCAACGTCTCGCCAGCATGGGCCGATAAGGCGGCAGCGACAAAGGCAACACCTACGGTCAGTCGCATGAAGAGCTTTTTCATGTGGTCCTCCTTGTGATCCGTCAGTTTGGATCCCCGTTTATGTAAGATGTCTGACAACCAAAGTGTCTCAAGACCCGCTGCCGCGAGTCAAGTGGCCCCTGTTTCCGATTCATGAAAGAACGACATCAATACATGTCTCATAGATATGAACTGGCCGATCGAAAGATCGTCCACTCCATATCAAACCATTTACTTCGATCGAGTGTAATCTGGCGGGACACGCATACCGGATAATCGTCGCGCCTCATGACGACAAAACGCGCACCCTGGCACGGGGTCTGATTTGTATAGCGGCTTCGTATTATGACTTGAACCGATCCGGGCGGAAGGGAGCGAGCATGGGGTGCTCAGCGCCGGTCGCGACCTCGTAAGCAAGCAGTTCGCCAACGATGAGGCCCAGCGTCGCGCCACTATGACTGAAGGCGATGTAATAGCCAGGGATGGCCTTGAGGGCTCCCAGCACTGGTTCGCCGTCGCCGGGGATCGGCTTGCCGCCGACGCCGATGGAAGCGGCCTCAAGCTGTGGATTGCCCTCCATCACCTTGGATGCCTCCGCCAAAAGGGCCTCAACCACCGCCTCGTCGATCTCGTAACCACCATCGTCACGAACCTTCACGCCCTCGTCGGCCGCCCAGTCGGCGTCCACCGAGAAGGTGCCGCCCGGCGCCGGACGCACGGCGACGCGTGGCGTGTTGAGGACGGCGCGCAGGGGATGGGCGAGTGGTTTGGTCTGCACCAGCAGGGCAGTCGGGGTTCCGTCGCCAATAGTCTGCCCCGCTTCAGATGCCATCTTCGGCACAGCCGGACCGGTGGCAAGGACCACAGCATCCGTCAGGAAGCGGCCGCCCGTCGATGTTTCCGCGCCGACTGCCCGACCGCCCTCGATCACGACCCGTGCCGCGCCCTGATCGGTTACAAGCGCGCCGCCGAACAAGGCAAACTCCTTAAGCAGCAGGTCGATCAGGACCGGCAGGTCGACCCAGCCCTCGCCCGGGTTGAAGATCGCGCCCTGTGGCGTGATCGCACTCGCATCAAGGCCTGGCGTCACTGATGCGACATCAGTTGCCGCCAGATGCCGGGCGTCATAACCGAGCGAAACCTCGTGGCGGTAGGCAGCATCGACCTCGTTTCGTTCGTCGTCTGCATCCCAGGTGAGGCCGCCGTCGAAACGAAGCCAGTCAGCATCAGGATGCCGCGCGGAAAGGGTGCGGTAGCGGTCGATGCCGGCCATGCGTAGACGATGATAGGGCTCCGAGCGCATCCGCGCCGAATTCAGCCAGGAGAGCGAGCGGCCAGACGCGCCATTGGCCGGCGGGCCGTCGTTGATTATCGTGACGCGAATGCCGCGCCGGGCCAGCTGCAGGCCGGTAGAAACGCCGAAAATGCCGGCGCCGATGATCACCGCCGAGGTGATGGTGTTGTCGTTCATGGTCATGTCTTTCAATCTGTTGGTCATGAAGATCCGAGAAAATCAGGGCGCCTCCCAGCGCCCGCTCTCCGTCGAGCGAATGAGGGCGTCGATCGCCTTCATGTTGGCGATGGCATCGTCCAGGCTCGAGGAAAGCGGTTCACCGGAAAGAATGGCCGCAGCGAAGGCGTCAGCCTGTTGGCGGTACTGGTCGATCGGTTCGATGGCGATCTCGTCGCGCCCGCCGCCAACAAGGTCGCGGCCGTCATCGACCATGATCACGGTCGCCGCATCCGTCGGTGCGTTGAACGGGATCGGAATCTCGATCCGGCCGCGGGTGCCGAGGATCGTCACCTTCTGGGTTAGCGAGAGTTGCGTCGCGCAGGTGAAGGCAAGCTGCCGTCCGCCGGGGAACGCTAGGAGTCCGCTCGTCAGCCGGTCCGTGCCGAAGACCGGATCGCGGTCCATCAGGGCGATCGCCCGGAGCGGCTCGGCACCGAATAGGAAACGGGCCGTATTGATGGCATAGCACCCGACGTCGAACAGGCCGCCGCCACCGATATCGACCTGGTTGCGCACGTTCTCCGGATCCTCGAGATGGTAGGAGAAGATCGTTTGGATCGCCCTCACCTCGCCAAGCCGTCCCTCTGCGACAAGCGCTAGGGCCTTCTTCCATTGCGGATGATGACGCACCATTAAAGCTTCGGCGACCGGTAGGCCGGCCGACTTTTGCGCTGCCGCCAGCGTCACGGCTTCTGCGGCATCGAGCGCAATCGGCTTTTCGCAGAGTACCGGCTTGCCGTTTTCCAGCGCCTTGATCGTCAGCGGCACATGCAAATGATTGGGTAGCGGATTGTAGATCGCATCGATCTCGGGATCGGCCAACAGCGCTTCGTAGCTGCCATAAGCCTTGGGAATTCCGAACGCCGCCGCCGTTTCTTCCGCTTTCCTCAGGTCGCGCGAGGCGATGGCCGCAACCCTCCCCAGCCGGCTCGACTGGATGGCCGGGATTACCGCCTTGACGGCGATCCCCGCGCAACCCAGCACACCCCATCGTATCGTGTGTGTCATGGTCTTCTCCTTGAGCCGGGCTCAGAGCACTTCCGCAAGGAAACGCTGAAGGCGCTGACTTTGCGGATTGTCGAAAATCGCTTCGGGCGTTCCAGCCTCCACGACACGTCCCTCGTCCATGAAGACGACCTGATCGGCGACACGGCGGGCAAAGCCCATTTCATGCGTGACGACGACCATTGTCATGCCACGGCTGCCGAGATCGGCCATGAGGTTGAGTACGCCCTTGACCAGTTCGGGATCGAGCGCGCTCGTGACCTCGTCGAACAGGATGACCTCGGGCTCCATCGCCAGCGCGCGGGCAATGGCGACACGCTGCTGCTGGCCGCCCGAGAGTCCGCCCGGCCGGTGATGCTGACGGCTGGCAAGGCCGACATCGGCGAGCCGCGCCTTGGCAATGCGCTCGGCCTCGGCATTCGGCAGCCCCTTGATCTTCGTCAGCGACAGCATGACGTTTTCGAGCGCAGTGTGGTCCGGGAAGAGGTTGAAGTGCTGGAAGACCATGCCCACCCGACGGCGCAGCCGCTCCGGCTTCATGGCGAGGATACTTTCACCGTCGATCAGGATATCGCCGCTCTTCGGCTCGACCAACCGGTTGAGGCCGCGCAGAAGCGTTGACTTGCCGGAACCGGACGGGCCGATGATGCAGGTGACGCTGCCGGGTTTTACCGAAAGATCGACACCCTTCAGCACGTCCAACTCGCCATAGGCCATACCGAGTTGGCGGACGTCCAGGCTACCGCCCTTGAAGCTCGCCCCGGAGGTACGGCTAGCAGCATCGAGCTCGCTGACTTCTTCCAGCCCGCTGGTGATGATTGCCGGCCGCTGCTTGCCGAGTCTTAGGCGATTGTCGATCGCGTTAACAACGTGGGTGAGCGGCACGGTGACGACCAAGTAGAAGACGCCCGCAAGCAGCAGCGGCGAAAGATTGCCGGTCACGACGGCCTGATCCTGGCCAACGCGAAAGATCTCGCGCTCGGAGGCCAGCAGGCCGAGGAAGTAGACGAGGCTGGAATCCTTCACGTTGCCGATGAACTGGTTGACAAGCGCCGGCAGCACGCGGCGCACGCCCTGTGGCACGACGATGAGCCGCATGCCCTGCCCATAGCTCATCGAGAGCGCCCGGCAGGCTTCCATCTGGCCGCGCTCGACGCTCTGGATGCCCGAGCGAAAGATTTCACCGATATAGGCGCCGGCAATCAGGCTGAGCGCCAGAATGCCGAGCGGATAAGGCGAAGGGCCGAACAGTTCGCGGCCAATGCGCGCAAATCCCTGGCCGATCAGCAGGATGGTGACGATGGCCGGCAGGCCGCGGAAGACGTCCGTATAGATGCGGGCCGGTATGCGCAGCCAGGCCGAGCGCGAAATGCCCATGATGGCGAGCACCATTCCGATCACGACGCCGAGCACTGTGGAGGCCGCCGCAAGGATCAGGGTATTCTTCAGCCCGACCGTGATCATGGTCGGCAGGACTTCGGCCATCGCGTTCCAGTCGAGGAAGCTACGGCGCAGGTTTTCAAGCCAGTTCATCAGGGGATCCCTTGAAAGAAAGGCCGGTCCGACCGGGAAAGGCCGGACCGGAAGGCGGCATCACTGCTTGGGAAGGTATTGATCCGGCATCGGCGTGCCCGGGAACCATTTTTCGTGCAGCGTCTTCCAAGTGCCGTCCTGCATGGCTGCCTGGAGCCCCTTGTTAAGCGACTCGCGCAGTGCGTCATTGCCCTTGCGGATCACAAAGCCGGCTGGCGCGTCGAAACTCGGAATGTTGACCGCAACCTTCAGCTCCGGATATCGCGCCGCGTAGTCCTTGGCCGCTTCGTAGTCGAGGAAATGGGCATCGACCGTGCCGTTGTTGAGCGCGGAGACGGCGGAATTGTTGTCCGGGAACTTCACGAGGTCGGCAGCGGTGAAATTTTTCTCGGCGTAGATTTCCTGCAGCGTGCCCTGGACGACGCCAAGGCGTTTGCCCTTGAGGCCAGCCGCATCGGTGATGCCGGCATCCGACGTCAGCACGGTGAGGAAACCAGCGAGATAGCCATCCGAGAAATCGACGGTCTGCTTGCGCTTATCCGTCGTACCTATGGCGGCCGCCGCGACATCGAAGCGGCTGTTGGCAACCGAAGGCATCAGGGCGGAGAATTCCTGGCCAGTGAAGATCACCTGCTCCTTCTTGAAGCCCATGCGCTCGGCAACGTTGAGGAAAAGCTCGATGTCGAAGCCGGTGAAGTTGCCGTCGGCGGTAGTGAAGGCATAGGGCTTGGCATCGCCCATCGTGCCGACGCTGATCACGGCCGGATCGATCAGACCGAGGGAATTATCCTGCGCTACGGCCGGCGCCGTTACGCCTGCCATGACGCCGAGGGCGATTGCAGCGGCGGTCGCCCGCATGCAGGCAAGGGGGGAAGTGATGGCTTCTGATAGTTTCATCGATTTCGTCTCCTCTGGTGGTGTTCTCTGCGATGTCTTTAAGCCGCACGGGTCCCACCCGGACGACGGTACGACCCGCTCGTCCGGCCCGATGCCATCGCATGCCGGGATTTCGCTATTCTCACTATGAGACCGGTCTCAAATAAAAAGAGACCGGTCTCTTTGACTTTTCTCAATTGTTATCTTCGCATTTGCCAGCCGTCAATATCTCTTGTATGGCTAACTTCCATGGACCAAAGCCCGCCCCGATCCTCCTCCGTCACGGTCGCAGACGTCGCCCGCAAGGCGGGCGTCTCGAAGGCGACCGCCGCGCGCGTGTTGGGTGGCTATGGAACCGTAAGCGACCATGTGCGCGATGCCGTGACCGCCGCCGCCCGAGCCCTCGACTACCAGCCGAACGAACTGGCCCGCAGTATGACGACGGGGCGCTCTGGCACGATCGGCGTGGTGGTGGGCGATATCGAGAATCCGTTCTTCAGCCTTGCGATGCGCGGTATCAGCGATGTGGCACGGCAGGCCGGCTTCACCGTCATCCTGATCAATTCTGGCGAAGACGCTGATACGGAAAGATCCGCAATTCGAACCCTGCTTGCAAAGCGGGTGGACGGCCTCATCGTCTCACCAGCCAAGGAAAGCGATGCCGATCATTTGCGGGAAGCCGCACGCTCCGGCCGGCCGCTCGTGCTGCTCGACCGCGGCAGCGAGACGCTCGACATCGACACCGTGATCGCCGACGACCGGCACGCCGCGGAAAACATCACACGCCGGTTCATCGCGCTCGGCCACCGGCGTATTGCTTATCTCACTGCCTGCGACACCCCCGACCACCGCTTCCGCGCGCCGACCGACATCAATACCGGCTCTGTGCGCCGGCGGATCGAGGGTTTCCTCGATGTCTGCCAGAAGGCTGGCCTCGAGCGAATGGAAGACTGGGTGCACGTGGGCGCCGTGACACCGGAACACACCCGCTGTATCGCCACCGTCATACTCAAATCCTCGCGGCGTCCGACAGCGCTAATCGCATCTGACAGCGTGATCGGCCTCGAAGTCTTCAAGGTCTGTCGCGAACTTGGCGTTACTATTCCAACCGACCTGTCGCTGGTGTCGTTTCACGACGCGGACTGGACGTCCGTCACGACACCGCCCGTCACAGTCGTGCGCCAGCCGGTCTACGGCCTTGGCGAAGCGGCGGCCAAGCTATTGGTCGAGCGACTTAACGGAAACAGCGCGGAGGCAACGCGCGTGGTCCTGAAGACGGAAGTCGTCGAGCGCGCCTCCGTGGCCGCCGCGCCGGCATAGACATTCGGCGCCATCAGAACGGGACGGTAGCGCGCTATCGGTGGCCCTGGAATATTCCGTGCAGTCGCCCACCGGAAGCTCAGCAAGCGCCTTCTGGAACTTCACAAGAAACGCAGACGACAGCTCGAACCCCTCCGCCTGGAGGCAAGCATCGACCGTTCTTATGTCGGGCGTATTGAGCGCGGCATGGAAAACGTAACCGTGTCTACCTTGGAGGCTCTGAAGAACGTCCTTTCAGTAAGCGTCGCAGAACTATTTGCTGAGATCGGCAGGAATTCGTCACGCCCGCAGCCGCGGCGGTCGGGCCGCGGCGAAGGATAAGTCTTACAGAGGATAAAAATTCGAGCGTCGACGACTGCCATGGATTTCTCCGGGGCTAAACGCCCGTATCGAAGGTTCACCAGAAATAGCGCCCGTGACAGACGGTTAAGTCAATTTAAAGTTGCCGAAGAAGGGGTATGATGCAACACCTTCTTCGGTCCCGCTTCCGCGTGCGCCCGATCGAGTTCGGATCGTGTATGACGATGACGACGTCGGCCATTTCCGACATGGTCGGCCTACCACAGGTCGGTGTATCAGTGCGCGACGGACAAATGACGGATCGGCTCGAGTCCATCAAGGGGTTGTAGTTGAGAATGCCCTGACAAGTAAGTTTCCAAATTGGGAACGCCGCACTTGTTTCCAAGTTGGGAACGCGCTAAATAGGAGATAGAGTGAACGTTATCGCTAAATCCGCGCTGGTCAATTTTTGGAAAAGCTTGCCGAAAGGAGCTCCTAGAGAGACCGCAGAAGCCGCGATGACGGAGTGGTATGCCACCGCATCGAAGGCGAGCTGGAGCAATTTCAGCGAGTTGAAGAAGACATTTAACTCGGCTGACATGGTGGCGGGTAACAAGGTTGTTTTCGACGTCGGTGGCAACAAGTATCGCATAGTGGGGTTGGTCGCTTTTCGGTCAAAGCGAATTTTCGTTCTGTTTGTCGGGACACACGCCCAGTACGATGCGATTGACGTCAAAGAACTCTGACGTGAAAGGAAGTCGACATGCTGGATTTGAAAGCTTTTCGGACGCTTCAGAGTGAAGCCGAGTATGACGCCGCATTGAAGGAAGTTCGGCCGTATTTCGAGAACGAGCCCGATGAAGGCTCTGAGGAAGCTGCGCACTTTGATGCGCTTGTTCTTCTGATCGAACAATACGAAGGCAAGCACTATCCGATCCCGACGGCGAGCCCGGTTGAGGTGGTGAAATCGGTGATGGCTGCGAATAATTACACGCGCGCCGATCTCGTGGCGGTTATTGGCTCGAAAGCACGGGCGGCCGATCTTCTGAACGGCAAGCGGGAAATCAATCTGGATCAGATTCGAAAGCTCAGCAAAGAATGGAACATTCCGGCTGGCTCACTTATCGGCGACGTCGCTGCTTAAGGCTTACACCAACTTCAGTAGCTGAACCGTGCCCGCGCCCTGCGCTCTTTGCGCACGACCTACATGTCCAAACCCAGTCCCTTTTTCAGTCCGCGGGTGAGTTTGTACACCCGACTGAGTTCTGCCCGGTTGGCCCGCTCCGTTACGCGGGCGACGTCCTTGT
The DNA here is from genome assembly GCF_002002725.1 of Sinorhizobium sp. A49. GTDB lineage: Bacteria > Pseudomonadota > Alphaproteobacteria > Rhizobiales > Rhizobiaceae > Ensifer. The sequence goes on from NZ_MUNW01000039.1 coordinate 77,614, forward strand.
TGTGCTCGCTCATCGGCTCATCTCGAGATCCCAGCCTGCCGAGCGCGTTTTTGATTTCCCGCGGATCTGAATGACCGAACCGCTGCTCCAGGGAATGAACGATCGTCTTTGCCCCCTCAAGGGCTTCTAGCCAATCTCGTCGGCGCTACGGGCGTAGGACATGTGTTTCGGCGTGGCATTTGACCCCACCATCGGTGCCGAAGGCTGACCCCCGCCACGCCGAAGAAACGGCAAATTGATCAGCGTGTTAACCTGTACCAACCGGGGTCAGTCTTCCGCGCCGAAAGGGGACAAACTTCAATGCTTAATCACACACGAGATTGGCAAAGTTGAACCACCGGGAAGAAAGCGAGCAATTCTTCGCCTTGAGAGGAATCGAACCGCCGACTGTTCGATTTGCAACTACTCACCGCCAAGTTTTCAGACCACTCCTACTCGCCATGTGTTCAAGCGCCACGGGATAGCTGCCCGGATGGGTGAAGAGTCGACAGGGGCTTCAGTTCTGCCGACAGACCGGTCCGCAGGGGACGCTCACCCGACTTCTACTTTGATTCCGACGCATGCGGTCAATCCTGAATTGACAAATTTGGCGCCCTGTAAAGTTGGAGTCGCACGAACTTTAACTTTATGCCATGATGTCAAACATGAGTGGACAATCAGAGACAAAGCTAAAGCAGCTTCTCCAGCAAGTCCCCCCTGGCTTCCTGGTGGATTCGGGGTGGATGGCGCGTCATGCCATCTCGCGGCAGTCCGTCTCAGGCTATGTCAAACAGGGCTGGCTCGAGCCGGTCATGTCGGGTGTGTACCGCCGCCCGTTTTCCTCGGACACCAATCCAGAAGCCGTCGGAGGCTGGAAAATACCCCTGCTCTCGGCCGTCTGGCTCATGCGGCATGAATTTCATGTCGGCGGGGCGAGCTCGCTATCCTTGCGGGGACATGCTCATTACCTGTCGTTCGGCGGCGAATTCGCCCTCTATCTGTACGGATCTGATATCCCGCCATGGCTATCGAAGCTGCAGACGGACGCCGAGGTGAAGACCAGGAGCAACGTCCTGTTTGGCGAAAGAGTGGTCGGCGTCGAAAACGCAGATTTCGACCTATCCAACGACGAGGATCCGGAGCTGGCACAGAGTCCGTGGCGCTGGCCGATGCCGATGTCCTCTCCCGAACGCGCGATCCTCGAAATGCTCGACGAGGTCCCAAAGGGAGAAAGCTTCCACAAGGTGGACGTGGCGTTCGAGAGCCTCGCCAATCTGCGCCCGAGACTGCTGACGACGCTCCTCACCCTCTGCCGGAGCGTCAAAACCAAGCGCCTCTTCTTCGTGTTTGCCGACAAGCACAATCATGCCTGGCGTCGGCACATCGACATCTCATCCGTCGATCTCGGCAAGGGCGACCGGGCGCTGACGCCGGGCGGCCGGCTGCACCCGATCTATCGCATCACAGTCCCGGCCGACTTGATACCAAAGGAGGCCCCGGATGGCCCGTGAACAATACATGCGCCAGGTCGATCTCCTGGTGCGGACCCTTCCTTTCATCGCCCGTCACGAGGCCTTCGCCCTGAAGGGCGGGACCGCGATCAACCTCTTCTATCGCGACATGCCGCGGCTCTCGGTCGATATCGACCTGACCTACCTGCCGATCGAGGACCGTGAAACGACGCTGAAGAACATCGACACGACACTGGAGCACATCCGCGAAGACTTGATGCGCAATCTGCGCGGTGTGAGCGTCCAGCGGATCGCCGGCGGCGGAAACAACGACACGCGCGTTCTCGTCCGACAGGGAAATGCCGAGATCAAGATCGAGACGTCACCCGTTGCGCGCGGAACCGTGCATCCGACCGAACGCCGACGTGTCAGTGCAGCGGTAGAGGACGCATTCGGTTTCGCCGAGATGCAGGTCGTCTCGTTCGAGGACCTGTTCGGCGGAAAGCTGCACGCGGCCGTGGACCGGCAGCATCCGCGAGACCTGTTCGATGTGAAACTGCTCTATGAAAACGAGGGGCTGACCGACGCCCTGTTCCGGACTTTCCTGATCTATGTCGCCAGCTCAGGGCGCCCGCCGCACGAGTTGGTCAGGCCTTCGCTCGCAGACCTCGACGAAGCCTTCGTGAAGGAGTTCGAGGGGATGACGATCGTGCCCGTCGGCCTCGACGCTCTGAAGGCAGCGAGGACCCGGATGATGGCGGATATCCTCGCACGGCTCGACGACAAGGCGATGCGTTTCCTGCTGTCACTCCACGACGGCGAACCAGATTTCAAGGCAATCGGCCTGCCCCAGGCAGCGGAGCTGCCCGCCGTCCGCTGGAAGCTGCTCAACCTCGAAAAGCTGAAAACCCAGAATCCAGAGAAACATGCTGAGCAGCGGCGTGAGATCGAGGAGATCGCGTCACAGGCTCGCAAGAACTCCACGGGGAGTAAGAACTAACCTATGGGTAAGTCGATTGAACTGATGGTGAGTGGCGTCTCCCTCGACTACGCCAAGAACAATATGGGGTACGATTACGGTTACCTTTTTCAGAGCGATGATTTGGCTCGTCGGCCGTGCGACGGCATAAACTACGAGTACTATGCTGCTCATCCTGACAAGGAGGACGACCTCGCGGAGAGCGAGCTTTCCTTCGTTCGCCCGCTGTCGCGCGTCGTTCCGAGGTTACAGATCCTTGGCCATAGCTTAGCGGCCGCTAGGTCGGAGTACGAGGCTCTCGCGGCCGAGTCAGCCCGCATTTCCGAAATGGTGTGGGACGAACAAAGGACGGAACCCCTCACCTTTGAGGAATTCTGCGCAGTCGCCAACCAGTTCCCCCTGATGAGCCTTGCGCAGGGCTATGTGGAAAACGAGACCGCCGACCGTGACATCCTTTCGCAAGGGCGCTTTGCCGACCATGCGGAAAGATTTGCCCGTATTCCCTGGAACGAGAATTCAGACTCGTATTGGTCCGAGGCAAGCTACCTGTCGGCGAAGGTCTGCATCCTCAGCGCCGCTTCCATGCTGTTGATCTTCGCCCAGGATCCGCGGAATGCGGATGCCGAGGTGATATGGCAGTTCGGCAATATCGTGACTGCGGGCTGGGTCGAGCGAGAGGCCTTTGTCGCTGGCGCGGATCGAGATCAGACGATCCTGGTCGCGACAGAAGGCGCGTCAGATGCTCGTATCCTGCGCCGCGCGCTCGAGCTCCTTCGGCCTGACGTTGCAGATTTCTTCCGCTTTATCGACGGCGATGAGCGGCATCACTTTTGGGGCACCGGCAATCTGGTCCGGTTTGCCGAGGGGCTGGTCCGGATAGACATCCAGAACCAAGTGCTCTTCGTGCTCGACAACGATGCAGAGGGGATCGATGCGTACCGGAAGCTCAAGGAGTTGAAGATGCCGGCGAACCTGCGCAGCATGGTATTGCCTGATGTCGAAGAACTGAGGAGATTTCCTGCGCTTGGCCCGGAGGGGCTCAGCAACGGCGATATCAACGGTCGCGCTGCGGCGATCGAATGCTACCTCGACCTAAATTTGCCGGACTATCCGCCGGCGCAGGTGATCTGGAGCAATTTCAAGCGCGAGATAGGATTGTGGCACGGCGCCTTGGAGCACAGGGAATCCTATGTCCGCCATTTCATGAAACAGGACGCCACGGCGCTGACATCTGGCAAATACGACCTGTCCAAGCTCGATCAGGTCTTAGAGGCGTTGGTTGCTGAGGTTTCCCTGCTAAGCGCGGCAGACCCGCACTGACCTCAAGGGGAGCGGGAAAAAGGTGGGGGTAAGAATCTTCGGGTAATCGAGGCCTTTTCGGAAGGGGCACTAGTTGACAGCGCAATTGAGGATGAACGTTTGGGTCGAGCTTGTCGGGGTCGATGGCGTTGCGAAACGTCGGGAAATCGCAATCGTCGAACGGATTGTCGATGGAGCGCGCCTCGATGACCTCGGCCTCTCCCTGAGAGACGGCAAGGTGATACAGCGCCGTCTGCAGGAGGAGCTGACACAGTTTCAGGCGGATCAAGCCGGTCAGCAGGATCGGAAATGTCATGACTGCAACCGCCTTCGCGGGGTTCATGATTACAGATTTCGTACGGTCCATTCGCTCTTCGGACTTTGTCGTGTGCGCGTGCCCCGATTGCGCAGCTGCGCGTGCGGCAAGAACCGGGCTCGCCATATCCAGCTCCACTTCAATTTGCCGTTTCGGCGGCGTGGGGTCGCGGGACGATCCGACGCGGCCTCCAGCAGTAACTAGCGCGCAAGCCTCGCTTGTTTAGGTGCAGTTGATCGCTAACGGTTATGAGGCAGATTCATGGATGGAGCAGCGACTCTCGTTCGCGTTGCCTCCGGGCCTCACCCCCTGAGGCTCAGGGTGCCAGCTCTTTGTGAACTCGAGAGATGCGACCGGCACGGAAATAGGCCATCCCGGTCAGTGGACGAGGGTTCGGAATTGTGACCAGTTAAGGCGACGCGACCATCGCGACGGCACGTTCCGCGTGGCCGCCGGCGACGGGTCTAAACACGTCGCCGCCAGCACTCATGATCGACTGTCCAAAGCCGCGGCGAAGCCTAGCGTTGGTCGTCCATGTCGGCGAGCTTGCGCACCCGGCGGCGGAAGTCCTCGTCCGTCGAGAATTCGGCCCTGAGGTACGCATCGACCAGATCCGTGGCGAGCCATGCGCCGACGATCTGTGCGCCGATGCACATGACGTTCACATCGTCGTGCTCCACCGACTGGTGCGCGGAGTGGACGTCGTGGCAAACTGCCGCGCGGATGCCCTTGACCTTGTTCGCCGCAATCGAGGCCCCGACACCGGTACCGCAGACGAGCAGGCCGCGTTCGGCCGTTCCGGCGATGATGGAAGCAGTCACGTTCTTCGCGACATCCGGGAAGTCGACGGGATTCGGATCATAGGAGCCGACATCCACGACCTCGTGGCCGAGGGACTTGATGTGCTCCACGATGGTGGACTTGAGCGGAAAGCCGGCGTGGTCCGAGCCGATGACGATGCGCATTTTTGGTTCTCCAGGTTATTGAGCAATCAGGCGAGGCAGCCACAGCGTGAAATCCTTCGCGAAGGTCAGGATCATCAGTGTGGACAGGAGCGGGATATAGAAGGGCAGCAGGGCGCGCAGGAGCTGTCGAACCGACACCTTGGCAATGTCCGAAACAAGAAACAGCGACAGACCCATGGGTGGTGTCAACAGGCCCAGCATCAGGTTGAAGATCGTCACGATGCCGAGCTGGACGGGGTCGACGCCGGCCAGCACCAGCGGTGGGGCGATGATCGGAACCAGAAGCAGCGTTGCCGTGGTGGAATCGAGGAACATGCCGGCAACGAAGAAGATGAGGTTGGCTATGATCAGCAGCATCAGCGGATCGTTCGACAGCCCCAGAAGTGCTGCCGCGAAGGTCTGGGGAACCTGCTCAACCGCCAGGATCCAGCCGAACAGCGCCGCAGACGCCACGATGATGAGAATGGCGCTGGAACTGCGGGCCGTCAGCACGGCCGAATTCCACAGGTGCGCGAAGGTCAGTTCGCGATAGAACACGGCGCTGATGAATATGACGTAGACTGCCGTGATCGCTGCGGCCTCGGTAGGCGTGAAGGCGCCGGCGATCATTCCACCGACCATCAGCACAGGCGCGACGATGGCGGGCAGAGCAGGCAGCAGCGCCTTCAAGATTTCGCCCGGGGTGGACCAGCGCCCTGCGCGCGGATGCTTGTGGCGCAGGGCCACGACCAGGACGGTCAGCATGAGAAGGATCGTACAGACGATGGCCGGCATGATACCGGCGACCAGCAACTGGACGATGGAGACGCTGGTGACCGAGCCATAGACGATCAGCGGGATTGAGGGCGGAAAGATCGGTCCGAGCGTGGCGGACGCTGCGGTCACCGCGCCGGCGAAGGCCGGGTTGAAGCCGCGTTTTTTCATGGCGTCGATCTCGATGCGGCCGAGGCCGCCGATATCGGCAAGCGCGGCGCCCGACATGCCGGAAAACACCAGGCTGCCGAAGACATTCACCTGCGCCAGGCCGCCGGGGATCCGACCGACCAGGGTGTAGGCGAACCGGAAAATGCGGTCTGTGATACCGGAAAGGTTCATGAGGTTGCCGACAAAAATGAAAAGCGGCACTGCGACGAGCGGGAAGGAATCTAGCGCATAGGTTATTCGCTGCGCCAGCAGCCCAAACGGCAGCCCCTCGATGAGCACGTAGGCGATGGACGGCAACAGGATGGCATAAACGACCGGAAAGCCGAGAATGAAGAGGCCCAAAAAGGCGACGACGACCAGAAAACCCATGGGACGCTCCTCAGACTGCGATATTCTTGTCCGCCTGCGGCGGCTTGCGCAGGTGGATCAGATGGACCAGCGCTGCGCCGGCGAAGCCGAACAGCGTGGCTCCTAGGAAAATCCAGAACGGGATGCCCAACGTCGGCGTGGCATTCGAGAGGTTCTTCGAGATGTTCGTGGCCGTGACCCAGGCCAGAAATCCGGTGATTGCAATTGCGCTGACGGAAATGCTGACATTGACGATCGCGCGCAGTTTTGCGGGCAGGCTGGCCTTGATCTCCCCCATGACGATGTTCTCGCCGTTCTCCACGACAAGCGGATAAGCGCAGAAGACGAGGCAGATCAGAAGGAAGCGCGTCAGTTCCTCCGCCCCGATGAAGGGCAGGGTGAAGACGTTGCGCATGACAACCTGCGCGGTCGGCACCAGTACCAGGCCCGCGACGAGCACGGCGACGATCGCGGTCAGGACGCGTTCGGGCAAGCGCATCTTGCTAACTCCTATGCGGAATATGGGAATTTGTCGCAGGGGCGTCGCATGTCCGCCCCTGCGCTGCCGATGGTTACTCAACGGCCTCGATCTGGGCGATCAGCGGCTCGAAGTTCGGAAAGTCCTGCTTGATCTGGGCGCTCACCTTCTCGCGGAAGGTCGCAACGTCCAGCCCATCGGCTTCAGTGATCACCGTCATGCCCCGGCCCTTGAGGTCCTCGACCAGTTTGGCTTCAGCCTCTGTTGCCATCTGCAAGGACTTCTCCGCCTCATCGTCCAGCACCTTGGTGATCGCGGCACGCTGCTCCTCGCTCATGCCCTGCCAGATTTCCTCGTTGATGAAGACAGCCAGCACGGCCCGCATGTGGCCGGTCATCGAAAGATGCGACTGGACCTCGTTGAGGTTGTTGGATGCTATCATCGTCAACGGGTTCTCCTGTCCGACGACGACCCCGGTCATTAGGGCGGTCGGAAGCTCGGCGACCTCGACCGGCGTGGGAATGGCGCCGAAGCCCTTTACCATGGAGACCCAAAGTTCGAGCGGCACTGCGCGGAATGGCTTGCCGGCGAGATCGGCCGGTGTCTTGACCGGAAAGTTTGATGATATATGCCGGTCGCCGCGATAAATGCGGCCGATGATGCGTACACCCTGGGCAATCAGCTTTTCATTGACCGCTTGCAGGGCCGGCGATGTGTCCGGATCGGTCGCCGCCAGCGCATGGGCGCCGTCACGATAGATGAAAGGCGCGTTGAACACCGCGACTTCCGGCACGAGACGGGCAAGCGAAGCGAAGTCGTGATGGCCCATGGAGATGGACCCCATGCGCACGCCATCGACCATCTCGGCAACGCCGCCAAGCTGACTGGCCGGATAGACCGTGACCGTGACGTCGCCATTGGTCGCGGCCTTGATCGCTTCCGCAGCCTGAGCCGCGTAGACCGTCTGAATGTCTCCTTCGGCGCCGACATGCGCATAGCGCAGTTCGGCGGCCATCGCGGTGACGGCGGCGAGTGATGTTCCCAGGGCCACCGCTATTATGGCGCCCAGTTTCAGTATGTTCAGCATTTTTTCCTCCTCCTTGGATAAAAGACTGATTTGCCTCACTCCTCTTTCGGCAGATCCTTCTTGGTGAATGCGGCGATGTAGCCCTTGCGTCGGAGCTCGTCGCCAATCGCAAAATGTTGTCTCAGCTTGTGTTCTGCCTCGTTCGGCTCGCGCGAGAGCAGGCAGAGATAGATCTCGCGATGGGCCTCGACGAGGTAGTCGCGGATACCGCCGATTTCGTGCGTCTCCACGCGCCGATTGACGTGGCTGCGCCTCAGCAAGGTCGCGATGGACTGGTAGATCGTGATGAGCGCCGGGCTTCGGCTGGCTTCGACCAGCGCCAGATGGAATGCGAAGTCGGCCGCACCGCCATCCTCGGCGTCGTCCAGCGTCTCCATCAGGCGAGCAAGCAGTCCACCGATCCGGGAAAGGTCGCCGTCTGTCGCGCGAAGGCATGCAAGACGGATGGCCTGGCACTCGATAGCGATGCGCGCCTGCATGATATCATCCATCATGTCGGGCTGCTGGGCCAGGCAGAAGGTCAGAAAGTCGCCGAGCACGGCCATGTCCGCCCTGCGCACGAATGCCCCCTTGCCATGGCGTATGTCGAGAAAGCCGAGGTTCGCCAGCGATCGCAGCGCCTCCCGCAAAACGGGCCGGGAGACACCAAGCGTCAGCGACAATTCCCGTTCGCCCAGCAGGCGATCCCCCTCTTTCAGCGCTCCGGACAGCAGTTGCTCCCGGAAGAAGGTGAGAACCTTCTCCGTGCCTGCAATGTCCGCTGCCTCCTCCGCAACGACTGTGTTCATAACTGGCCTCCACTGGTATGACCACTAATACACCAGTTGTATGTGACGTCAAGGCGGCTGCCACCGACGGGGAAAATTTGATGTCGGATTGGTGATTAGGGACCACTGGTCGAAACGGTCCGAAATGTTCGACCTGGCTTGCGGCCACCGGTTTCCGTCGGGGTCGAACTCGGCGCCTGGGCGTCTGCGAGCCGCCAGAACCTGGCTCGCGACCGCAGTTAGAAGGACGATTCCATCGCTCGCCTCGATAGCGCTACGGATCGCTGTGTCCGACTGCCGAGACGCGCAGCGACCGCCCTGCCGGATCGCTTGAAAAGATCACCCCCCTTGGGCGGTCGACTTCATCGGCAGCATATCGGTCGGGCACAAGCCGCCACATCGTCGGACGATTGCAACTCGTCTCGAAGACATCGACCTGCAGAAGCGCGCCAAAGGGCAGGGCGAAACCGAAGTCGTGAAGCGAACAACTGCTGTTCCAGGAATGCTCACTGCCTCGCGTCCACTCCAAATCGTGCAAGTCGATCATACCAAAGCAGATATCTTTGTCGTCGACGAGGAAACGCGTCTACCAATCGAGAGGCCTTGGCTAACTCTTGCGATGGACGTGTGCAGCCGGATGGTGACCGGGTTTTACCTCACAATGGAAGCCCCCTCCCGGCTCTCTACCAGCTTATGCTTGCTACACTCCGTCTTTGATAAATCACCATGGTTTCGTCAAATACGACCCAAGGGATATGTCTCGTATTTTCGTGCGGCGACCTTCGGGCAAGTTCGTGGAAGCTCGCTACGCCGATCTCACCTTGCCCTCCGTAACGCTGCACTAAGCATTTCCGGCGATCGTCCCGTCAAATACCCTCTGCTCGGCCTCGACTTTGAAAGCAGTGGCGAGCGCTTTCGAGAGGCAGTTGGCTATATGAGGCAGGCTTGGCAGCCTGGCGGCCTGCCGGTCGACGGTAGGCGTGATCCGACACTCGACATTCTTCCGCGTCCGGCGCAGACGAGCATTCCGCTCATTGTCGCAGGCCAAGCCCGGCAAGACGATGACTGGCTTGCTGGCAACATGGACGGCCGTTTCGTCTATCCGGCAGCCTCGAAATGCCGTCACTCCAGACGAAAGCCTGGTCCGATGCGACGGCGCGCAAGGGTGCGTTCATCAGCGCCTTTCATCTCGATTTGCTCAATGACCCCGACGCATCCGCTCAGCCTATCCGCTTCGGAGCCCGCCTCGGCCGCAAGGCTTTGGTCGATCACTTTGGCGCGCTCGCCGGGACAGGTGTCGATCATTAGCTATCAACCTTAGCCAATCAAGCCGCCCGCCGGCAGAGGTCATCGAGGAACTTGCTTCCGATGTCATGCCGCGGCAAGGCAAAAATCCCGCAATACATGCTGCTTGAACCCATGGGAGAAACTCTTGAAATTCGTAAATTCGCACGGAGCCGCCATTCCTTCGCTCCGCGGTGTCTTCCGCATGTCGGACGCCGAGGTGGAAAGTGTCGTTCCTGCCGCCCTGGAAGCGGGCTTCCGCCATTTCGACACAGCGCAGATTTATCAGAACGAAGCTGCGCTTGGCCGTGCCCTTTGAGAAGGCTGGCGCGCGCCGCGAGGACTTTTTTCTAACCACCAACGTCTGCGTCGAACCAAGCTGAATGACGCGGCGGATTCCGGCAAGACGGAACACCTAATCTCCCGCAAGCAGCGCTTCATGGTAGCTCCAGAACTCGCTCACGAAACGTTCGGCGAGCACGCTGTCGGAACCTTGGCTGCGCCGGATCGCGAGGAAACCTGCATCGACGAAGATGGCGAAGGGCCTGACGACAACGCCGCGCCCGCGGAATTCGGTCGCGGACGATGGGTCGATAATCGCAATGCCAGCCCCTTCGGAGACAAGCGTCAGCGCGGTATGGGACAGGCGCGTTTCCAACGTCGATGACCGTGGAATGCCGGCCAGCGCCACCTCCACGCGCATGGCAAACAGCGTGCCGGGCTCCAGTGTGATCATGCGCTCATTGGCGAGATCGGCCGGCATGATGTCGTCCCGCTCGGCAAGCCTGTGACCAGTGGGAACCGCGACGACCGCAGGTATCGGACGGGTCTCGATCAGAAACCCGGGACGGTCCAGCGGACCATCGGCAAAACCAAGGTCCACCTGCCCCGATGCCACCGCCTCGATCACCAGAGACGACGGAATACCGTTCAGCGACGCATGAACGTTAGGACGGTCGCGCAGGAACCACGCAAGGAAACGCGGCATGATCCCGTTTGCCAGTGCTGGCATGGCGGCAATGCGGAGCATGCCGGCATTCTGCCGGCTGATCTCTTCGGCAAACGCCTTGATGCGCGATAGGCCGACATAGGCCCGCTCCACCTCCTGGAGCAACGTCAGGGCCTCGCGAGTGGGCGTCAGCTGGTTTCCCCTGCGGTCAAACAGCTTCAGCTTCGTATCGATTTCAAAGTCGCGGATCAGTCGGCTCACCGCCGGTTGAGTGATGGACATCAGTTCCGCCGCCGCCGTCATTTTTCCGGTCAACATGACGGTACGGAACGCTTCCACCTGACGCAGGTTCATGGATCACCATAATATTTGGTTATGCTCGCGGCCCGATTACGAATTTGACGGTATTGAAGCAAGCTGTCAAACCCACTGGAAAACAAACCATGGCGTCTGGCTCGAACTGGCGCCGCACCAAGGGAACAAACTGGTGGGTGCTTTGAGCGCGTATCTCGATCTGATGGGGTTCGCCGAGGGGGCCTGGGGCATGGATATGCTCAAGGCGACAGGCGTTACCCTTTGCGTCGCCCTCAGCGGCTTTGCCGCCGGGGCGGTTTTTGGCGGTCTCTCCGCGGCGGCGTCGTTCTCGTCGCTGCGTGCTCTGAGGGCGTTGGCCGATGGTTACACCACCATCCTGCGCGGTATTCCCGACCTGCTCGTCATCTATCTCTTCTATTTCGGCAGCAGCGCGGTTTTAAGCCAACTCGGCGCTCTGCTCGGCTCCGAGGGCTTCATCAGCGCGCCCGTCTTCCTGACCGGCGCACTGGCGATCGGGGTGGTTTCAGGCGCCTATCAGGCCGAGGTCTATCGCGGTGCGGTGCTCGCGCTCTCCAAGGGCGAAATTGAAGCGGCAAGGGCCTATGGCATGCCGAACCACCTGCTGTTTCGCCGCATAATCCTGCCCCAAGCGACGCGGTTTGCAATCCCGGGGGTCGGCAATGTCTGGCAACTGGTGCTGAAGGAATCAGCACTCATCTCGGTGGTGGGGCTGATCGAACTGATGCGACAGGCCCAGATCGGCGCGGGCTCGACCCGCAAACCCTTCACGTTCTTCCTGACGGCTGCGGTGCTCTACCTGCTGATCAGCTTCGTGTCGGGCGTCCTGTTCCGGATTGCAGAGAAGCGCGCCATGCGCGGGATCAGGCGGGCACTATGATCGATCTTCCCTTCATCTACGACGCCTTCGTGCAACTTTGCAGCGGCATCCCGCTGACGCTGCAACTGATGGCGGTGTCCGTCGCATCCGGCGCCGTTCTGGCAATTGCTCTCGCAGCGATGAGACTGTCGTCCTGGCCACCGCTCGACCTTCTGGCGCGGATTTACATCTTCATCTTTCGCGGCACGCCGCTTCTGGTGCAGCTCTATCTCATCTACTACGGCCTCAGCCAGTTTCCCGAACTGCGCAAGACCTTCCTCTGGCCGTTCCTGCGGGAGGCCTATTGGTGCGCAGCGCTGGCGCTCGCGCTCAACACAGCAGCCTACAGCGCGGAAATCATCCGCGGCGGCGTGCTCTCAGTGCCTACGGGGCAGATCGAGGCCGCGCGTGCCTATGGGATGAGCGGCTTCACTCTCATTCGCCGAATTATCGCGCCGCAGGCGCTGCGGCAGATGCTGCCTGGCTACTCGAACGAAGTGATCCTGATGGTGAAATCGACGGCGCTGGCCTCGACCATAACCATGATGGAAGTCACAGGGCTGGCGGCGAAACTCATCTCGGCGACCTACCGGCCGGTCGAGATCTTCATCGCCGCCGGCGCGATCTATCTGCTGCTCAATTTCATCGTCAGCCGGCTGTTCAAGCAGTTCGAGTACCGGCTTTCAGCCGCGCAGCGCCAACCCCTCTACCGACGTGCCGCAGGAGAAAATGCATGATGAACGCACCCCTCGCGCCGGCCGTGAGGATCACCGGGCTCGAGAAGAGCTACGGTGCCTACAAGGTGCTGCACTCCATCTCGTTCAGTGCCAACCAGGGTGAAGTCGTCTCGATCCTCGGGGCCTCGGGATCCGGCAAGTCCACGCTGCTTCGCTGCATCAACATGCTGGAAGTGCCGGATGCGGGGGAAATCTCCATTCACGGTGAGAGCTACAGGCTTACGCAGCGTTCGGGCTTTGCCCCGCGCGTCGCCGATCCGAAGCAACTGCTGCGGCTTCGCTCCCAGGCGACGATGGTGTTCCAGTCCTTCAATCTCTGGTCACACTTGACGATCCTGGAAAATCTGATCGAAGCGCCGGTCCATGTGCAAAAGCGCAAGCGTGCCGAATGTATCGCGGAGGCTGAAGCCCTCCTCGAGCGGGTGGGCATTGCCGACAAACGCAACTTCTATCCGGCGCATCTTTCCGGCGGCCAGCAGCAACGTGCGGCGATTGCCCGGGCACTCGCCATGCGGCCCAAGATCATGCTGTTCGATGAGCCGACTTCGGCGCTCGATCCGGAGCTGGTCGCCGAAGTGCTGAAGGTCATGCGCGATCTCGCAGCCGAGGGCCGCACCATGCTCGTCGTTACCCATGAGATGGGCTTTGCCCGCGACGTCTCGAGCCGCGTTCTATTCCTGCACAAGGGGCTGATCGAAGAGGACGGCCGCCCGGAACAGGTCTTCTCGAACCCGAAGAGCGACCGCTTCCGCCAGTTTATTTCCAAGCACAACGCCTAAAACCAATTTTGAAAAACGAAGAGAGGAGAACGCATGAAACTGAAGATTATCTTGTCTGCCATCGGCCTGCTGGCAACAGCCCATGTCGCGCAAGCGGAGGACGTGATCCGCATTGCCACGGAAGGCGCCTATGCGCCGTGGAACTTTTCCGGCCCCAACAACGTGCTGGAAGGCTTCGAAATCGACCTGGCGAACGAGCTATGTGAGCGCATGAAAGCCAAGTGCGAAATCGTCGCGCAGAACTGGGATGGCATCATCCCGTCGCTGACCGCAGGCAAATACGACGCCATCATGGCGGCCATGAGCATCACGCCAAAGCGTGAGGAAGTAATGGCCTTCTCCGCCCCCTACGCCGCAGCGATCAATTCCTTTGCGGCAATGGAAGACAGCGGTCTCGCCAACCTGCCGGAAACCGGCAAGCCGCTTTCGGTCGATTCCGAAGCCGCCAGGCCCGTGCTTGAGGAAATCGCCAGGAAGATCCAGGGCAAGGCTGTCGGGGTACAGGGCTCCACCACGGCTTCCGCGTTCATGGAACAGTACTTTCAAGGTGGCGCCGACGTTCGCGAATACAAGACCACCGAAGAGCACAACTTCGATCTCGCGAGCGCCCGCCTCGACGCAGTCGTGGCCAATGCGACCGTTCTCGCAGCAGCGTTCGAGAAGGACGACATGAAGGGTGCGAAACTCACCGGCCCGCTCTTCTCCGGCAAGGTGTTCGGCATGATCGGCGTTGGCCTCCGCAAGGAAGACACCGCACTGAAGGCGCGTTTCGACGACGTCATCAAGGCTGCTGTCGCCGACGGCACGGTGAAGAAGCTCTCCGAGAAGTGGTTCAAGGTGGACGTGAGCCCGCAGGAATAAACCTCGACAACCGGCCCGTCCGAGTTACGGGCGGGCCACGCCACCGGCATACGGACCGAAAAGCATGCGCAGACTGCCAGATCAGGACATCGTCATCATTGGAGCAGGCCTTGTGGGCGCCGCCCTCGCCTGGGGCCTTGCGCGCGCGGGTGAGCGGCCGCTGCTTCTGGACGGAGACGATCTGTCGCTGCGCGCATCTCGCGCCAACTTTGCGTTGATCTGGGTTCAGGGCAAGGGTCTCGGCGCTCCCCATTATGCACGCTGGACAATGCGCTCGACCCGCCTCTGGCCGGAATTCGCGGCCGCATTAAAAGAGACGTCCGGCGTCGATGTTGCCCTGAAGCAAAATGGGGGCTTCACCTTTGCGCTGAGCGAAGCCGAGCTGGAACGGACGCATGACGACGTCGTGACGGTTGCACGCGAACTTGGCGATGATGCCACCGAACATACCCTGCTCGACCACGCAGAGACGGCGAAACTGGTGCCGGCGATCGGGCGGGATGTCGTCGGCTCCGTCTATTCTCCAATGGATGGCGACGTGAATTCGCTCCGCCTGCTCCGGGCGCTTCATACCGGCATGATAAATCTAGGCGCTGCTTACGAGCCGCATTGTGAGATCGACGAGATCACTCCCCGATCGGGCGGCTTCCAATTGAAGGGTTCCTGGGGCGAGGTTTTCGCCCAACGCATCGTCCTGACGGCTGGCGTCGGCAACAGCCGGCTTGCCGCGATGGTTGGTATTCACGCGCCCTCCGTGCGCAGCAAGGGGCAGATCCTCGTCACCGAAAAATGCCGTCCATTTTTCCCCTACACTTCGGCCACGTTGAGACAAGCCGACGAAGGCGGCGTGATGATCGGCGACAGCCAGGAAACCCACACGGACTCGATTGCCACCAACCAGGACATCAGCGCGGTTCTGGCCGATCGGGCCATCCGGACATTTCCCTGCCTGAGTGGCGTCAACGTCCTTCGCTCCTGGGCCGGCTTCCGCGTCAAGACGCCCGACGGTTTTCCCATTTACGAGCAATCGGCCGCCCATCCCGGTGCCTATGTGGCGATGTGTCATTCCGGGGTAACGCTTGCCGCTGTCCACGCGCTAGTCGTCGCCGACGAGATCGCCACCCAACAAGCCGTGGTTGCCGGCGACACCTTCACCGGCCGGAGGTTTCATGTTTCGCAGAATTGATAAAGCAACAGATACCGTCGCCATCACGTTCGACGGTATCCCGATGCGCGTCGACACCGAACAGACGGTGTCCGCAGCACTCCTTGGCCAAGGTATCAGCACGTTGCGCAAGAGCGTCGTCGGCGATCGCCCACGCGCGCCCTACTGCCTGATGGGTGTCTGCTTCGAATGCCTGGTTACCATCGACGGCATTCAGAACCGGCAGGCCTGCATGACCATCGTGCGTGACGGGATGGCGATCTCATCGCAAAGCGGTGCCCGCGCTCTGGACGAAGGGTGCTGACAATGACGCTCCGGAAAATCGACGATGTTCATCGTCTCGACCGCGAATACGATCTCGCGATCATCGGTGCGGGGCCGGCCGGAATGGCAGCGGCGGCGGAAGCGGCGGCCGCTGGCGCGCGAACGATCCTCCTTGACGAAAACCCCGCCCCCGGCGGCCAGATCTACCGGTCAATCGAAAGGAATTCGCCGGCAAGACGCGCGTTCCTCGGCAAGGACTACTGGAAGGGAAAGGATATCCTTAAGGCGTTTCTTCAGTGCGACGCCGCCTATCTGCCCCAAGCACTTGTCTGGAGCGTCGAGCAAGGTGAGACCGATGGAAAGGCATCCGTCGAACTGCGCGTTTCGGCCGGTGGCAAAAGCAGCATCGTCCATGCGCGACGGGTCGTCTTCGCCACCGGCGCGATGGAGCGGCCGATGCCCGTAAGGGGGTGGACGCTTCCAGGCGTCATGACGATCGGCGCGGCCCAAATCGCACTCAAATCCTCAGGGCTGGTGCCCGACGGCCGCGTTGTTTTGGCAGGCAGCGGCCCCCTGCTTTATCTCTTTGCCGACCAATTGCTGCAGGCAGGTGGCAACCTCGTCGCGGTACTGGACACTACGCCGCGTTCGAACTGGGCGAAGGCGCTGCCTTTCCTGCCCCCGTTTCTGGTTTCGCCCTATCTGCTGAAAGGCCTGGCGCTGTTGGTGAAGGTCCGGCGCTCGGTGCCGGTTTTCACCGGCGTCGGGACGATCGAGGTCTTCGGTCAGGACCGGGCCTCCGCAATCCGCTTCCAGGCCAAGGGCCGGACGGAAGAAATCGACATCGACAGCGCCTTCCTGCATCAGGGAGTCGTCCCGAACAACAGCCTGGCCAACGCAACCGGATGCCTTCTTGGCTGGAATGACCGTCAGAAGTGTTTTCAGCCAGAACTTGACACACGCGGTCGATCCTCGCTGCCGGCGATCTACGTCGCCGGTGACGGCGGCGGCATAGGCGGCGCGCTCGTCGCGGAGGTCGGCGGGCGGATAGCGGCGCTGGCCGCCTGTCTCGATCTCTTTCCGGAGAAGACGCGCCAGATCGGACCGCTCCTGGCGAAGCACGAAAAGCGGCGCAGAGTCTTGTCGCGCGGGCGCACCTTTATCGACACGCTCTATCAGCCCGCCGTGGCGTTTCGCGCGCCGACCGATCTGGAGACGATCGCATGCCGCTGCGAAGAAGTGACAGTCGGCGCCATCCGTGATGCCGCCGCGCGCAACGTGGTCGGCCCCAACCAGCTCAAGACGATGCTGCGTTGTGGCATGGGGTCGTGCCAGGGGCGCATGTGCACGGCGACCATCACCGAGATCCTGGCTGACGTGCAACAGCGGTCCCCCGACGATATCGGCACCTACAGGCTTCGCACACCGATAAAGCCCGTCCCCTTGCGCGAGTTCGCCTCGCTCCCCCTCACGCCGGATGCCGTTCAGGCCGTTACCGGTGACCACTCCGACAGAAGCTAACCCCTCAACAAAGGAAACAAAATGGCAGAACGTCATCTCCGCACACCCATCATGCACCGCGTCGTTGAACACAACGGCATCGTCTATGTCGGCGGCACGACCTGTGACGACGAAAGCCTCGACATGGCCGGCCAGACCCGGGAAATCCTGGCGAAGATCGATCGTTACCTGGCGGAAGCTGGCACCGACAAGACGAAGCTCCTGACGGCCACGATCTTCGTGACTGACCTTGGGAAGAAGCCGGACATGGATGCCGTTTGGAAGGCCTGGGTTGGCCCGGAAGAGCTGCCGACCCGTGCGACCGTGGGCGTTGCCGATCTCGGTGGTGACACGCTGATCGAAGTGGTCGTCTCGGCCTACAAGTAGCCGTCGCTGACCGGATCATGCGAGACGACCCTGTCTCGCATGATCCGGCGCGGTCATTCAGGCGCGCTCGGTCCGGCCTGAAGCTTGTCGAACGGGGCGACCGCCTGTCGCAGAAAATCTATGAGCTTGCTGGCCGCGAGCGATCGTGGATGGTTCCTCGGTGTAAGCACCCACAGATCGATCGTCGTTTCCGGAACGATACTGCGCCGCACGAGAACGTCGCTGCCAAAATCGAGCCCGACGAACGAAGGCACGATGGAAACGCCAACGCCATTGGCAACGAAACAACAGGCCGTCTCCGAGAGCGGCACCTCGATCCGGTTTCTCTTCTGCACGCCCTTGATCTGAAAGGCGCGGTCAATTGTCATCAGCGAGCAATCGTCACGCGCCAGCGAAACGAAGGGATCGCCGCCGAGATCTTCGAGATCGATAACGGATTTTTCCGCCAGCGGATGGTGCGCGGGAAGCACGCAGACCATTTCGAAACGCATAAGACGCTCGGCATCGACGTTGGGATGCTCGAACGGCAGCACGCTGAGGCCGATATCCACCTGTTGTGCCGCGACGAGATCGATGATGCGCGGCGAAGGCAGGCTTCGCATCGTGAAGTGAATATCGGGCTGTTCGGCAAGCAGGGGCGAAAGCGCTTGGGCGAGAAAACGCGTGGTCAGCGCCGGCGGGGCGACAAGCGTGATCTCCCCCCATTCCTGATTGCGGACGGCGTCGGCGAGCCGTGCCACGCGCGCGGTCCCCGAGAACATCTTTGCGACCTCGACCGCAAGCATGCGACCTTCAAGTGTTGGCGTGAGCCGGCCGCCGGCGCGAACGAAAAGCCGGAAACCGCAGGCATCCGAAAAGCTGCGCAGGAGCTTGCTGACCGCCGGCTGAGAGATCCGCATGCGCTCAGCGGCAAGCGTGGCGGATCCGGTCTCGACGGTATTGTGGAACGCCTCCAACTGGCGGATGTTCATGCGTATGCCTTTGCCTTGAATCGAGCAACATGAGCTTCGGTTATAATGATCGGATAATTTGATATTTGACAATCATACCCCGGTCTCGCTTCTCTGCCACCAACCAAACACGACGGATCGGGCGTTCGATCTGCTTCAAAAAGGGAACGAGAATGAGAATAGCTCTGGGAACGGCCCTGCTGACTTTGGCGCTTTCAACATCGGCACATGCGGGCGTCTTGTCGGTATGTGTGGAGGGATCGCCGGAAATCTTCAATCCGCAGCTGAGTAGCAGCGGAACGACATCGAACGTGCTGGCCAACATCTACGACAATCTGGTGTCCGTGAAGGCGAACAGTTCGGACATCGAGCCTGCACTGGCCGAAAGCTGGACGATATCGGATGACGGCCGAACCTACACTTTCAGGCTGCGCAAGGGCGTGAAGTGGCAGTCCAACGATCAGTTTACCCCGACGCGGGACTTTAACGCCGATGACGTGGTGTTCACCTTCGACCGGATGCTGAAGTTGGACCACCCTTACGCGAAGATCAGCAACGGCACGTACATCACCTTCAACACCAAGCTCGCCGATAACCTTGAAGCTGTCGCCAAGATCGATGATCACACCGTTGCCTTTACCTTGAAGGAGCCGTTGGCGCCTTTTATCGGCATCATGGCACACCAGTCTCTTGCGATTACATCGGCGGAGTATGCCGATGGCTTGATGAAAGCGGGTTCGCCCGAGACGTTCGACCGGATCCCGATCGGAACTGGACCTTTCGCCCTGCAGGCCTATCAGCAAGATGCGGTCGTTCGCCTCATGCCGTTCAAAGAAACCTGGGGTGCTGCCATCGGCGACAAGAGCCGGACACCCATGGTCGACGCGGTGGTGATGGCCATCAGTGCGGATGCTCCAGTGCGGCTCCAGCGCGCACTCGCCGGCGAGTGCCAGATTGCGCTTTACCCGAACCTTGCCGACCGCGCCCAGATCGAGAACAGCGACACGCTCGAACTTATGCAGACGCCGGTGGCGTCGACCGGGTTTATCGATTTCAACTTCCGCGACGAGAAGTTCCAGGACAAGCGGGTAAGAACCGCATTGGCCGAAGCCATCAACGTGCCGGCACTCGTCGAGACGGTCTACAACGGCATGGGCATCGCCACGGGCGCACTTATTCCTCCGGTCCTCTGGGGACATGACAGCGAACTCCAGCCGCACCCCTATGATCCCGAAAAAGCAAAGGCGCGTCTAAAGGAAGCCGGGTATCCGGACGGCTTTTCAACGGAGATATGGGCGGTTCCGGTCTATCGCCCCTACATGCCGAACGGGCGTCGCGCTGCAGAGATGATCCAGGCCGACTGGGCGAAGATCGGGGTAAAAGCCGAGGTCGTTAGCTTCGAATGGGGCGAGTACATCCAACGCGCCAGGGCGGGAGAAGCTCCAGTAGCCATGTTCGGAGGCATCTATGATTTTCCGGACCCGAGTCAGATCCCGAACAACTACTTCATCTGTGATTCCGCAGGTAAGCCGAGCCCCTCAAACGTTGGCGCCTGGTGCGACAGCGAGTTCATCAGCCTGATGAACGAAGCCGGGCTCATCGAGGACAAGGAGAAGCGTATCGAACTCTACAAGAAAGCGCAGGCCCGATTTCATGAAGAGGCTCCCGCCGTCATTCTTGGCGGAGCTGATACGCTCACTGCCGTCAGCAAAACCGTTCACGGCTTCCAACCCGCCATTTTCGGAACAAGCCGCTATTCGGGCGTGACTGTCGACTAGGTGGGTCGCACGGGCCAGCCACCTATGTGCATTGGAGCAAACATGAAAGTGCTAATCATTGGCGCCGGCATTCTTGGCGCCAGCACCACCTATCACCTCGCGAAAAAGGGGGTCGACGTGGAAGTCGTCGACGCCCAGCACGAGGGAAAAGCAACCCTTGCCGGCGCCGGCATCGTCTGCCCATGGGCAACCAAGCTGGAAGACGGCGACTTCTATGACATGTACGCCGGCGGCGCAGCCTATTATGCCTCCTTGGTCGACGGCCTGAAGTCGTTCAGCGAGGTAGATCTAGGATATGGCAAGGTCGGCGCGCTGGTCGTGGCCGAGGACAGGCAGGAGTTTGAGGCGGCCGCCGAGCGCGTGGCGCGGCGCGTTGCCAATGTTCCAGAAGCCGGCACGGTCGAACATCTGAGCCCGGCTGCGGCCCGCGAGAAATTCCCGCCGCTGCGCGAAGGGATGGAAGCGATCTTCATCCCCGGGGCCGCGCGGGTCGATGCGCGGTTGCTCGCGGCCGCAATGCTGCGCGCCGCAAGCTCCCTGGGAGCGAGGGTCAGACAGGATCGCGTTTCATTGGCTTTGGAGGATGGACGCCCCGTCTGCAGGGTCAGCGACGGAACAGCGCTTCAAGCGGACGAAATCGTCGTCACGGCCGGTGCATGGGCGTCGCAGATTCTCAACCCGCTGGGCATTCAGCATTCAGTCGCACCCCAGAAGGGCCAGATCATCCATCTTCGTCTGCCCGGCGTGCAGACATCGAACTGGCCCGTGCTCCTGCCAATGGGCAGCCACTACCTGCTGGCGTTTGACGATTCCCGCGTCGTGATCGGCGCGACCCGCGAGGACAATTCCGGTTTCGACTATCGCGTGACCGCGGGTGGCGAAGCCGAAGTCCTGAACGCGGGACTGGCGATCGCCCCGGGGCTTGCGAGCGCGACACACATAGAAACCCGCATCGGCTTTCGCCCGGCGTCAAGCAACATGAAGCCCATTCTGGGCAGAGTTTCCGGTATCTCGGGTTTGACGGTCGGCAACGGCCTCGGCGCAGCCGGCCTCACCATCGGCCCCTTCGCCGGAAAGCAACTCGCGGAACTGCTGACGGGCGCTCCGCTCGACGTCGATCTCACGCCCTACGCCCCGGCTTAAATCGCCGGCCGGCATTGAAATCAACACAAATGGAAAAGGAACAATCATGGTAACGCGTTACCGGAGACATCGCATCATGCATGCGGCGGTCGAACACAACGGCTTGATCTTTGTCGGAGGCCACGCAGCCACAGACATTTCCGTCGGCATGAAGGAACAGACGCAGCAGGTCTGCGCTAAGTTGGACGGCGTGCTGGCCGAATGCGGCTCCGACAAGACCCTGCTCGTATCCGCCCGGATCTACATCACCGACATGTCGAAGAAGGAAGAAATGAACGAAGCCTGGCTCGAATGGCTCGACGATGACGACCTACCGTCGCGCGCAACCATCGGCGTCGCGGATCTCGGCGATCCGAAGAGGCTCATCGAAGTCGTGGTCGTCGCCGCCAAGAACTAGCTCGAGCAGGATGGGGCCCGGCTCGACTGGGCTTCAACCAACTGATCACAAGTGTAACAGGAGGCGCCTACATTCATTAGCGATCGTTACCTTATGCGCTCGGGGCGCAAGCCGAAAAGCTGATTGCCCTTACCGGAAATTCCTGACGATACATTATGCTATCTTCGTGGCCCAAAAAGTGAACATCGCAGCAACAAGCCGTGCGGGCTCGTGGGAGCACGATTCTGTCCGCCCCTGAGGGCGACGTCCACGCTTATAAGTCTGTGAACGGCAGCATTGCGCCGCCAAACCGGCCATAGCGGGAAACTTTTCCTTCGCCCGGAAGCGGACATCCCCACTCGCGCGCTCGCGCTATACGGGCGGCAACGCGCCAAGAAGAAGCCATTGGCTCGAATTTCGCTACCGCACCAGCGCAACCGTCCGGCAACTCACATTCCCGCTTCAGGATGGCTTTTCCAGAACGATAGAGGCACATCATGAAGTTCCAGCCATCAGAGATGTCGACGCGGTGGGGCTTGTCACCGCACGCTTCGACCGAGTCAAGACCCGTGAATGTGCCATCGCCGTTGAGTTCGACGTCGCGGTCATCGACGACGGCCTTGTCGCTCTTCATGAACCCGTCCGAGCGACAAAGCATGATCGACCAGAAAGCGTCGCTTGGCGTCACAGTGTAGGTTACCGTGTAGCACCCCTTCACTGCGCTCTTCCGGAAAGAGGCCCCATGCTCCAGCCCCACGGCGATATGACGCGCCTTTTCGTTTCTCGTATTGGGCGCACAGAGCTAGAATGCTCTCTACGCCCTATTTCGGGCGGCCAAACGGAAGTGATGCCCCATCTGGAGGAAAGCCCTGCCGTATCAACAGCTAAGGCGAGGCTTCCTCCATTGCAGCTTGAAGCGTCGCACGCATCTCGACGGCCACTTCTTTCAAAACTGAAGTGAACTTTTCCGCAACCGTCGAGCCCGCCTTCCGGGTCGGCCACCACACGGCAAGCGCGTAGGGTACGCCGACGCTGAACCTTCTCAGAACAACGCCTTTGCCCACGTAATTCGCAGCGGTCAGCGGATTGATGATCGACACACCCACCCCCGCTGAAACCATCGAACACACGCTTGCCGCCGTCGTCGTCTCGACCGCATAGCTGCGCGACACGCCGGCGGCGAAGAAAATGTCGTCCAGCTTTCTCCGGTAAGGATCGTCCTGCGAGAAATAGACAAATGGCACATCTTCAAAGTCGGCCGGCTCGAGGACTTTCTTGACGGAAAGCGAGTGCCCGACTGGCAGGACGCAAACGAGATCGCCGACTTCAATGCGCTGGGAGATAACCCCCTGATTTTCGAACCGCCCCTCGGTGACCCCCACATCGAATACCGTTGTCGCTATTTCGTGTTGCAGCGACAATTCTTCCAAGGAATGCAAAGAAAGATGAATGGCTGGGCGCTGCTTCAACAGCCGTTGCGCCACGCGCGGGATGATAGCCTCGGCATAGGCGGGTATGGTTGCGACCCGACAGTTCGCGGCATTGTGCGTCCGGATTGCAGACGCCGCGCGGCTGATTTCCTCCATCCCCACGAAAGCGCGGCGCACGACCTCGTGCAGGAGTAGTGCCTGATTGGTCGGCGTCAGGCGTCTGCCGAAACGCAGGAAGAGCTCGAAACCGATCCGCTGCTCCATGTCGCGCAGCTCGCGGCTGATCGTCGGCTGCGACGTCCCCAACGCCGCCGCCGCCGCGGTCATGCTCTTGTTGATCATGATGGCGTTGAAAATTTCCAGTTGCCGTTGATTGAGGCGCATGGGTCAGCCTTATTTTTCCACCGACAGAAGTGTCTGAAACGAAAGCCTCAGCATATCAAATCTGCATAAGACCGACGAAGCAATTATTTCCCAATGACTGAGGCATCTGAAATTATACGCCCGTTCAACAGCGCCGGGTCGCCATCGTGAGGGGCAAGTTAGAATCCATGGAGACGCAGGGAAAAAAGGGCCGAGGCTGGCTCTCGTATCGAGCAGGCGATCTCCATGTCGAGGATGTGTCCTTGAGCAAGGTAGCAGAGGCCATGCCCACTCCCTTTTACTGCTATTCAGCCAACGCGATCCGCGCTTCCTATATGGAGCTGTCTGCAGCGGTCGGTAAGATCGGTGTTTCCATCTGTTTCGCTGTAAAGGCGAATAGCAACATCTCCGTGCTCAGGCTACTCAGCGAGCTCGGTTGCGGCATGGACATCGTTTCGGGAGGGGAACTGGAGCGCGCGCTTGCTGCAGGTGTTCCAGCATCGAAAATCATCTTCTCCGGCGTCGGAAAGACCCGCGCCGAAATCGCTCGCGCCCTTAAGGCGGGCATCCACCAGATCAACGTCGAGTCAGCGGCGGAGATCGCCGCCGTGGCCGAGGTAGCCCGCGCCATTGGCAAGCGCGCGCCCATCGCAATCCGCGCCAATCCCGATGTCGATGCGAACACGCACGCGAAGATCACAACGGCGACGAAGGAAAGCAAGTTCGGGATCGCGATCGGCGACGTGGCCGACATCTACGCTGAGGCCGCTGCGCTGCCTGAACTGGAGGCGCTGGGCGTCGCCGTTCACATCGGATCGCAAATCCAGGACATGGCGCCGTTCCGCCGTGCGTTCACGGCGATGGCCGACCTGGTGACGTCCATGCGCGCCCGGGGCCTTGTCGTCCCGCGCCTCGATCGCGGTGGCGGCATCGGCATTGCTGACGACGGCAACGCTGGTCCAGACATCGACGCGTATGCCAACATCATCCATGAGACCGTCGGCCATCTTGGCTGTCAGGTAACTGTCGAGCCGGGTCGGTGGCTGGTCGGCAGGGCGGGATTGCTCGTCACTGAGCTGCTTTATCTGAAAGACATGGCTAACGGCCCCATGGGAATTGTTGATGCCGGGATGAACGATCTTATGCGTCCGGCACTATATGACGCACACCACCCTGTTCTTCCCCTTCGCGAGCCGGCTTCGAGCGAGACGGCACCGACCTATAACCTCGTCGGCCCGATTTGCGAGAGCTCCGACAAGTTCGGATCCTACGAAGGGCTTGGCAAACTCAACGCGGGTGATCTGCTCGCCTTTGATTGCGGCGGGGCGTATGGTGCATCGATGGCATCGACATACAACTCCCGCGATCTCGTCGCGGAGGTGCTTGTGCAAGGTGACCGCTTCAGAACCGTCCGCCGTAGACAAGATATCGCCGAGATGCTGAAGCTGGAGCAGGCAGGGGAATGGCAGGTTCCTGCCCCGTCGGAGCGGGCACTGGAGCCTGTGATCGCACTCGGATCAAGTTGAACTGGACACCAGTCCGGCAAGAAAACAGCCGGGAAAGCGCGTCGCGATTGTCGCGCCCGCCGACCCGGATGGGGAACTAAAAAGAAGGGAAGAAAAATGCTCAATAAGGTCAAATTCCTAATGGCGACGGGGCTTGTAACGATTGCCCTGGCCTCCAACAGCCTTGCGGCCGACCACGTGCTTCGGATCGCCTACCAGGAGGATCCAAAGACAGTCGACGTGCAGATGACGCAGGACTTCTATACGCTGCCGCTGAACGTCTACGATCGCCTCGTGGAAGCGGAAACAAGCGGTCCTGGTCAGACCCAGCTGGTGCCCGGCCTCGCCGAGCGCTGGGACGTTTCCGACGATGGCAAGACTTACACCTTCCATCTGCGCCAGGGTGTTCTCTTCCACAATGGCGAGGAACTGACGGCAGACGACGTGGTCTACACATTCGACCGCATGCTTGATCCCAAGACCAAGGCGCTCAGCACCGACATTCTCAATTTCGTCGATGGAGCGACCGAACGTCTGGAAGGAACCACGACCTCGGTTCCCGGCTTGCAGGCCGTAGACAAATATACGGTCAAAGTCGTCCTTAAGGAGCCCTACGCTGCCTTTGTCGCGCTGCTCGCCAGCCCGGGTGCCTCGATCTACAATCGGAAATTTACCGAACCGCTCGGCGACCAGTACGGTCTGACGCCTGAGACGACCAATGGCACTGGCCCGTTTGTCCTGAAGGAATACAACCTCAACGACAACCAGATCCTCGCAGCCAATGAAAAGTATTTCAAGGGCCGCCCGAAGCTCGACGAGATCATCATCCGCGTTGTTGCGGACTCCGAAACGCTCAGGCTTCTCTTCGAATCTGGTGAGTTGGATGTTTTCGACATCGACTATGCACCTACCCAGCTCCCCTACTTCATCGGTAGCGATCAGTGGAAGGACCAGGTTCGGTCTGGCCCCCGCGTCGGCATGTACTACTACCATATCAACCAGGCACTGAAGCCCTTCGATGACGTTCGCGTCCGCAAGGCGTTCCAGATGGCGATCAATCGTGATGAAATTCTCCAGAAGAATTTCTATGGGAAGGGTGCGATCGAGAATGGCGTAATCCCGCGCGGCATCAGTTGCTACACCGCTGCCACGCCAATCGAATACAACCCGGCAAAGGCGAAAGCGCTTCTTGCAGAGGCGGGTTACCCCGACGGTGTGGACATCAACCTCACGCAGGTCAGCAGTTGGTCCTCGAAATGGTCCGACATGAACCAGATCATCCAGGCCCAGATCAAGGAAGCCGGTTTCAACGCCCAGATCAAGACCATGGATGAGTCGGCCTACTTCGCCAGCCGCAAGGCCGGCACTGTCGACAACTACACGCAAAACTGGTCCGCTGACTTCAACGATCCGGACAACTTCTTCTACACGTTCTTCAGCAAGAGCGGCACGGCGGTTCGCGGTTACAACAACAACGACGAGGAAGTCTTCGCAGCACTCGACAAGGCCCGCTCGATGACCAATGCCGAGGAGCGCTGCGCGCTCTATCAGAAGATGACGGATCGGATCGTGCAGGAAGACGCAGCCTGGGTACCGATGTTCAGCCTCGACCACGCCTATGTGGTGCAGCCGCGGGTCAAAAACTTCGTGGTGCCGTGGAACGGGTGGAGCGACATGAGCTACTACAAGATGGAAGTCGAATAGGACGTTTCTGTTTGGCGGGCGCTGGCTTCCCAGCGCCCGCACGCCCGTCCCTTCTCTTGTAGGACCAACCACCGCGCGCTTTCATTGCCGCGAGGCTGAGTGAAAGATTACTTTCGATGCTGACTTTCGTGATAAAGCGTATCGTGATTTCGATCCCTGTTTTGATCGGCATCACGGCGCTGCTTTTCATCATGCTCAACGTGATTCCCGGCGACCCTATCGCGCTGCTGATGAAGGAACATGCGAGCGCAGACGTTATCGAACGCGTCCGTTCCCAGATGCACCTCGATGATCCGCTCATCACACGGTATTTCAGGTTTCTCTTTGCCGCCCTTCAGGGTGATCTCGGTGTTTCGATCAAGCTCAATCGAGACGTGACGACGCTGATCCTCAACGCCTTCCCCAACACACTTATCCTCACCATCTGCGCGGCGCTCGTTTCCTGGGTAAT
This sequence comes from Sinorhizobium sp. A49, assembly GCF_002002725.1. Lineage (GTDB taxonomy): Bacteria > Pseudomonadota > Alphaproteobacteria > Rhizobiales > Rhizobiaceae > Ensifer. The sequence continues at coordinate 105,025 of NZ_MUNW01000039.1, forward strand.
AGGCATCCCCGTCGGCGTGCTGTCGGCGGTGCGACGCGACTCTCTAGTCGACCATCTCTTCATGGGCTTTTCGCTGGTGGGCGTTTCCATGCCGATATTCTGGTCGGCCCTGCTGATGCAGTACGTCTTCGCCCTGAAGCTGAAGTGGCTGCCCGTGTCAGGGTTCTACGGCTACCAGTACGTGATCATGCCAGCTATTGTTCTCGGCTGGAGCTCCGCCGGTGTCATCGCCCGTCTGACACGTTCCAGCCTTTTGGAAGTGATGCGCCATGACTACATCCGCACCGCCCGCGCCAAGGGCCTTCGCGAGCTTTTGGTCATTCGGAGGCATGCGCTTAAAAACGCGCTCATCCCCGTCGTCACCATCATGGCGATCCAGGTCGCCGGATTGCTTTCTGGTGCAGTCATCACCGAGGCGATTTTCGGTATCCCAGGTGTAGGCCGCATCTCAGTCAATGCCATACAGGCGCGCGACATGCCGCTTCTGCAGGGCTCGGTACTATTTGCAACCGTACTTGTCATTCTGGGCAATCTCGTTGCCGATATTCTTTATTCCGTCCTCGACCCCCGCATTCGCAATGAGATGAAGGGGGGCTCGAAATGACGCAGCTCAGCGGAGCCACCGAAGACTTCATCGACGAATCCGGCAATGAAAGTTTTCTACGCGGCGGCATCAGGATTTTCGCGAAGAACCGTATGGCAATGGTTGGGCTGGTCGTGGTCAGCCTTTTGGTCTTCGTAGCGCTTTTCATTCCATTCCTAAGCCCTCACGATCCTTATCGCGTGGCAATGGATGAACAATTCCTGCCGCCCTCCGCCACCTTTTGGCTGGGAACAGACAACTTTGGTCGCGACCTTCTGACCCGCATCCTCTACGGGGCGCGGATCTCGTTGATCGTCGGCATCGTCCCGAGCTTCATCTCATTGATGATCGGAGCCGTGATGGGCATCATCAGCGGGTATTTCGGCGGTAGAATCGACTTCATCATCATGCGGCTCGCCGATATGATGATTGCCTTCCCGTCGTTGCTGCTGGCGATGGTGGTGATGTATACGTTGGGTGCGAACCTCTTCAACATTTTCATCGCCCTGAGCCTTGTCGGCTGGGCCGGAGTCGCACGCGTCGTGCGTGCTCAGACACTTGCCGTTAAGGAGAAGGAGTTCATCGAGGCCGCTCGCGCCAATGGCACGAAGAAGACCGCTATCATGATCGGCCACATCTTCCCCAATGTCGTCCCGACGTTGATCGTGCTGTTTTCACTCAGCATTCCCGAGGCGATCATGTGGGAATCGAGCCTCAGTTTTCTCGGGGTGGGCGTCCAACCGCCGGAAGCAAGCTGGGGGCTGCTGGTGGCGAAGGGCAAGGAGTACATCTTCTCGGCGCCGCTGGTTGCCATCATGCCGGGGGTGGCGATCCTGATAACCGTGCTGGCATTCAATTTCGTCGGCGACGGTCTGCGCGACGCACTCGATCCCTATATGAAGGACTGAGGAGCGACGATGACAGATCAGACCACATTGCTGAGCGTGCGCAACCTTCGCACGGAATTCAAAACACAGAACGGGCCTGTGCGGGTCGTCGACGGCGTTTCGTTTGACGTTGGCCGCGGCAGGATCGTCGGCCTGGTCGGCGAGTCCGGCTCGGGCAAAAGCATGACGGCGCTGTCGCTGATGGGGCTCGTGCCCTCTCCGCCGGGAAGGGTGAACGCGGACAGCATCCAGCTCAACGGAACCGACCTGGCACGGCTGAACAGCGACGAGATGCGGCGCCGGCGCGGCCGAGAGGTCGCGATGGTGTTTCAGGAGCCCATGACGTCGCTGAACCCGGTCAAGACCATGGTCCAGCAGGTTGGCGAGCCGCTTGCCATCCACACCAATCTGGGCAAACGCGCCATCCGTGAAAAGGTTCTACGCATGTTCGAAACCGTCGGCATTCCTGAGCCGGCGGCACGCCTCGACGTCTATCCGCACCAGCTGTCGGGCGGTCTCAGACAGCGAGCGATGATCGCCATGGGGCTGATCTGCGAACCGCAACTCCTGATCGCCGACGAACCGACGACGGCGCTCGACGTGACGACCCAGGCGCAGATCCTGCGGCTGATGATGGCGCTGCGTGACAAGGTCGGCACCGCGATCGTCATGATCACCCACGACCTCGGCATCATCGCGGAGATGTGCGACGAGGTGAACGTCATGTATGCCGGCCAGATCGTCGAACAGGCCAATGTCTTCGACCTATTCGATCGGCCTTCCCATCCCTATACCAGGGGGCTTCTCGCATCGATCCCGAAGGCGACAGAAATGCGCACAACCGCGCGCCTGAATAGCATTCCGGGAGTGGTGCCCAACCTTGCGAACCTTCCTAACGGCTGTCGTTTCCATCCGCGCTGTGCCGACGCGATGCCGATCTGCAAGCTGAAACAGCCTGAACTGACCGATCTCAGCAATGGGCACAAGGCCCGTTGTTGGCTGCACGACAAACAGGGAGGAAAAGCGTGAGCGAAGTCCTCATTTCCACCGAGGGGCTGAGCAAGCACTACCCCATCGGCTCAGGGTTCTTCCGCTCGCAGCGTCGGGTGGTTCGCGCCGTGGACGGCATCGATCTCGAAATTCGCGAGCGGGAGACCTTCGCGCTGGTCGGCGAGTCGGGTTGCGGCAAGACCACGCTCGGCCGGGTGATGCTGCGTCTCATCGAGCGGACCAACGGCACCGTGCGGTATCGCGGCCAGGATCTTCACGCGCTCGACGATTCCGCGATGCGGGCGATGCGCAAGAAGCTGCAGATCGTCTTCCAGGATCCTTACGCCTCGCTCAACCCGCGCATGCGGGTCAAGGACATCCTGGCGGAACCGCTGCGCGCCCACGGCTTCGGAACCGAGGCTGAGATCGAGGAACGCTGCGGCGAACTGCTCGACATGGTCGGCCTGCGCCGCCAACTGTTGCGCCGCTATCCCCACCAGTTCAGCGGCGGACAGCGGCAGCGCATCGGCATTGCCCGCGCACTTGCCAACAGCCCTGAGTTCGTCGTTTGCGACGAGGCCGTCTCCGCACTCGACGTCTCGATCCAGGCGCAAGTGCTCAACCTCTTACGAGACCTTCAGGAGCAGCTGAAGCTGACCTATCTGTTCATCACTCACGATTTGAGCGTCGTGCGCCAGTTCGCCGATCGCGTCGGGGTGATGTTCCTTGGACGGATGGTGGAAGTCGGAACCACAGAGGAGATTTTCTCCAATCCCCGCCATCCATACACGATGTTTCTGATCTCGGCGGTCCCACGGCCGGATCCGCATCAGAGAAACCGCGAAAGGCCGATGCTGGTCGGCGACATCCCCAGTCCGATGAATCTGCCGTCCGGGTGTCGCTTTCACACGCGCTGCCCTTACGCTCAAGCAATTTGCCGGAGCGAGGAGCCGTCGCTGTCTGACCACGACGGCCGCGCTGTCGCATGCCATTTCCCCCTGGATCGGTGATCGGGGTAATTGACGACAAGGAAGGATTTTAGTCTTGGATCTGATCGTATCTCGAATGGGCGACGCTTGGCAGGCAGCCTACGGAGACAAGCGCTGGCGCTGTGCCATTGGCCGCGGCGGACTGCGTCCTGCAAGCGAAAAGGTCGAGGGAGATGGCGCCAGTCCCATCGGGCGTTGGCCAATCCGCCAGGTCTTCTACCGTGCCGATCGGACGGCTAAGCCGGAATCGCCATTTCGCACACGTGCCATCGACCGCTTGGATGGCTGGTGCGACGCCCCTTCGCATCCGGACTACAATCGCCAGGTAAAGCTGCCCTTCGCCGCAAGCCACGAAGAGCTCTGGATGGACGACGACATCTACGACATCGTCGTAGTTTTGGGGCACAATGATGACCCACCGGTCGCCAGCGCGGGCAGTGCCGTTTTCCTGCATATAGCCCGGCCAAACTACACACCCACAGCGGGATGCGCCGCACTTTCGCGGGAGGATCTGCTGGCCTTCCTAGCGCTGGCCGAACGCTCGACCCACCTCGTGTTTTCCGGCGCAACCTGACGCAAGCCGCGTGCGTCGTCACCGTCGAAGGCGCGTCGCCACATTTTCCCCTCTCCGTCGTTCCCGCCTGAACTGCACGCCGGGCGACAATTCAGGCATCCCAATCATGACCGCTATCGACACCGTCGCGCTCGAGCGTGTGCTCGACCTCTTGCCCAGCCGGTACAAGGGGCCCGGTGGCGTGGCCGGAGTTGTGAAGGACGGGCAGGTCATAGCTCGCCGCGCATGGGGCTATGCCGACATGTACCAGCGCCTACCGATGACGGCGGCCGCCCGCTTGCCAATCTGCTCGCTCTCTAAGCAGTTTACATGTGCCCTGTTGCTGGACCAGTTCGACGATCTGAGCAAGCTGGACGCATTAGTGAGGGATTTCATTCCCGACTACCGCGATAGCCAGCCAACGGTGGAACAGCTCTGCCACAACCAGTCGGGCTTGCGCGACTACTGGGCGCTGACGGTCCTTCAGGGCGCAGAGCCGGAAGCCACGTTTGCACGCGAGGCGGCGCTGCCACTCATTGCGCGATCGAAGACTGGCCATTTCCCGGCGGGTACACTCTATTCCTACAACAATGCCAACTTTCGAATTCTCGGGGAACTCATCGAGCGGGGAACGGAACGTGCCCTCGGTGATCTTCTGGCTAAGCGGATTTTTTCGCCAGCCGGCATGAAGACCGCCGAACTCGCTGCTGACACTCGCTTTCCGCTCGATGGCGTGGTCGGCTATGAAGGTAACGACGACGTCGGTTTTCTGCCAGCTCAAAACGGCGTCTATTGGTTCGGAGACGCCGGTATTGCCGCGTCTCTTGACGATTTGCTGGCTTGGGAAATGTATATCGACGCGACCCGCAATGACCCCGGGAGCCTCTACAACCGCATCTCTGCGCCGGTCACTTATGCCGATGGATCGCCAGCAAGCTATGGCTACGGACTGCGTCGGGATATCATCAGCGGCATCAAGGTCACCGGGCATGGCGGGGGTTTGCGGGGCTTCAGCTCGTTTCGGCTCCACGCGGCGGAAGAACGACTTTCCGTAGTGGTCATGTTCAATCACGACACCAGCACCTTTACAGCTGCCACCACCGTTCTGAACGCCGCGCTTGGCCTCCAAGTCGATACAGCCTGTATTCGCCCCGAAAATTGGGACGGCCTTTGGCTCGATGAGGAACAGGGCCTCGTCGTCAGGACCGTTCAGGACATCTCTGGCATAAAGCTATACTACGCTCCATCGCCGGCCCGGCTTGCCGTTTCTGCCGACGGCGTCGCCCGCGGTCACGCGCTCACCTTGAAAAAGGATGGCGCGACGCTCGTGATGCTGCGTGAAAGCGAGAACCTCCAGGTGATAGGCCGTCCGCTTACTCCGATCGAATGGGCCGATGGTGCCGCTATCGCCGGTCGCTACTGGTCGGAAGAGCTGGAGGCGCATCTTGATATCGAGGTCCGCGACGGGGCCGCATACGCGTTGTTCAAGGGGATGCTCGGCACTGGGCCCATGGAACGCATGTATGCCCTGGCGGAGGACATCTGGATTGTCACGACGAGACGCTCAATGGACGCCGCTCCTCCTGGCGATTGGACCGTCCAGGTGCAACGTGATGCCGCCGGTTTAGTTTGCGGCCTCACGATAGGTTGCTGGTTGGCGCGGAACATACACTACCAACGCGACTGTGCCAGAGAGCTATAAACGGTCGCTCGCTTCGTAGTCCGAGAAGAGCACGATGTCGAAGAGCAGGCCTCGGCAGCGGACGTCCCAATCGCGAAATGGCGGTAGCATGAGGTGCCATCCGTCGGCAAAGTTGCCTCGCGGCGGCCGCATGGGCATCATCGTGAATACCCTGCAATCCGGCCCGACTGACACGGTCATGAATCCGAATGCCGGCCCCGTCTCGAAGATCGTCAGTCCCGGCATGGCTATCGGCCACTACGGCAATGACGACGAAGTGGCCAGCGTCGTGGTCTCGGCGAATGGATAGAATCCTATGGCAACTGGACTTCTCGCGCTCTCGACGACGTCGCCGCAATTGCGAAACTTGCGACCGCCTCCCTGGATGATGTCGCCGCTCAGACAGCGAAAGCCGGTGCGAAAGCCGCGGGCGTCGTAACCGATGATGCTGCCGTGACACAGAGAGACGTGGTCGGCCTGTCGCCAGCGCGGGAACTGCCAATAATCGCCAAGATCGCGCTCGGTTCTTTGAAGAACAAGCTTCTCCTTCTTCTGCCGGCCTGTATTTTTCTAGGCTATTTCGCGCCATGGGCGATCACCCCTCTCCTGATGGTCGGAGGGTTCTACCTCTGCTATGAAGGTGCCGAAAAGTTGTACGAGGCCATCGCGCCGCACTACGCCCACAAGCACGAGGCCGCGGTGCTGGGAACCTCCGACCCGGTCGAGTTGGAAAACCAGAAGGTTTCGGGCGCCATCAGAACGGACTTCATACTGTCAGCCGAAATCATGGCGTTGACCCTCGCCAACGTGGCCGCTTCGAATATCTACATCCATACGGCAGTCTTGGCGGCGGTCGGCATCCTGATCACTTTGGCTGTCTACAGGGTCGTTGCTCTCATCGTAAAGGCGGACGACGTCGGATTAGCGCTCGCCACTTCCTCGGTCGGCGTAGTGAGAGCATTCAGGCGTGGCCTCGTTACCGGCGCCCCCGTTTTTCTCAGTATCCTCGCAATGATCGGCACAGCCGCCATGCTCTGGGTCGGCCGTAGCATTCTCGTCCACGGGATGGCCGAACTGGGCTTCCATGGTCCTGAGCATTTTATCGGCGAGATTGCATTAGGCGTCAGCGCCGCGTCGGCCTATCTCGCGAGCGTTCTCCACTGGACTACGACATCCGCAGGCCAGACTATGTTGGCCATATTGATCGGCGGCTTCACCATCATCTTGGTGCATATCTCGGTCCCTTTGATGAAACGGCTCCGACCTCAAAATCCGTGACATAAAGATAGCATCTCGGTGTTTGCAGCTTTGCGCCAATAGCGACCATCGCCGTGAACAATTGCACCGAAGTGGACGACCTCGCTGCCGAGCGATGCAACGTCTCGCGCGGTGTCGCTGCCGTTTCAGGTGAAGACTCGGTCACCCGTATCATTCTGCAAGATCTGAACTGGCGGCGAAAAAGCGCTCTTTGTGGCATTTATTAATTTCGGCGGCTAGCGTGACGCAGGGGCCTCCAGATTTCCTGCTCAAACGTACTGACACAGACAGATGGAGACTAGATTGCATCGCTTAGCTTCGGCTGTTTTGGTAGTTCAACTCGCAATCCTCGTAGCCTTGGCCGTTGCATGGGCCTCACTTGCTTTGTGGTATCGCCTTCCCGCTTCGGAATTCGCCAGAGGCTTTGCCGCCGGGCTATTCGCCCTTTTCGGGATATTTACGATCGCCGCACTGTTTGGCCCCTGGCGTTACAAAGCCATCCTCACGTTCACAGCGGGGTTCGCATTTATCCTGGTCTGGTGGATCACGATCAAGCCCGTCGAGGACGCATCGTGGGCACCAGATGTCGCACGACAGGTCACAGGCGAGTTCAACGGCGACCTGCTGACACTAACCAATGTTAGGGACTTCGAGTGGCATAGCAGCACCGACTTCATCGAACGATGGACGACGCGCACTTACGATATGAGCAAGCTCCGGACGGTCGACCTGTTCATGTCCTATTGGGCGGGGCCGGAGATTGCCCACGTGATTTTCAGCTTCGGTTTTGAAGGCGGAGAGCAGCTTCCGTGGTCGGTGGAAGTCCGTCGCCGCGTCGGAGGTGCGTTCTCGCCGCTCGCCGATCTATTCAAGAGCAATCCTCTTGTCATCATTGCAGCAGACGAACGGGATGTGGTGGGCGTCCGTTCGAACTTCCGTGGCGAAGATGTCCAGATCTACCGCCTGAACGTATCCCCGGAACAGGCCGGTGCGCTCCTGCGCGAGTATGTTGCGGACGCCAATGCACTGGCCACGACGCCGCTGTTCTACAACTCGCTCACAAGCAACTGCACGACGACGGTCGTCAAGATGATGCGCGTTGTTGGAGGCAAGGTTCCTTTCGACTGGCGTCTCATCGTCAACGGCTATCTCCCAGAGTATGCCTACGATCATGGCGCATTGGATACGTCAGTGCCGCTCGCTGAACTCAGAACTGTCGCTCACATCGACCAGCGCGCTCGGGCCGACGGATTATCGCCGAACTTCTCAATGGCGATACGCGTCGGCGTACCTTCGCCAGCGCCGCAGGACCCGCGATAATTGGATGGCAGCCCCTACTTTGACCGTACCTGGAAGCTGCCGGATTTCGATTTGGAAAACTAACTCCTCTTCGGCCGCGGTGGCGGTGTTGGTCAAATAAGCGAATATCCGGTTTGGGCCCAATTCCAGACGGCTGGCAAGAACTCCGATGTCCGCTTTCGGTGGTAGGTTTACTGGCAGCTGACCGTCGGCCATCGTGAAGAGTTTCGGGCGCCGGCGGGCGTACGAAAGTCCCCGAAGAAGGAACCCGCGGGCCACAGTCGAAGGCTATGGAGATTTCGCTCTACGGCTGATTGGTGCGGTGGCGCGAGCACAGCCAGAGAGTGGAGCGATCGATGCGGGCAGGTCGCTTCGTTGCGCATCCGCGCGGCTTTGGCGGCACGGCACCCGGCTCGTCGCAACCCTGTCGGCAGCGATGATCACCACGGACGCATGCGGGTCGGTTGCCGGAGGCGTGAGGCCTGCGGCTGTAGACTTGCCCATTCCATGCCGGGTCATGAAGCCGTCTCCCGGTTTGTCGCCGTCGCATCCGGTGGTCCGCGCGGCTGCCTCCAGCGTTCAAACACCTCGATGACGATCATTCGTCCGCCGCAGCAGG
>NZ_MUNW01000032.1 GCF_002002725.1 Sinorhizobium sp. A49
GTGGGGGACCTTTCTTTATCAGGGGTGGGGGAACTGACGGATTCCACCGGACTTCCACCTGTTTCCACCTGACTTCCACCGGACAAAGCGGAATTCCGTTGATTGCGCTTCCGCTGGCGATCCCACTCGCGGCGCTTTTCAGCCGCGCGGTCTACGGCAGGCGCAGCTTCCCGTTCCATCTCCGAAACGGCAGCTACGATGGCATCGTGATCCATTCCTGCGGCAAGCATGTGCTTCAGGGCGGTGGCAATCACGCTCATTTTACTACCTCGACTTCCAAGCCGTGGCAGGCTTTCATGAGCTTTTGCTTGATGCGGAATACCGGAGTGACGACGCCCTTCACATCGATGACGCGGCGGCGCTTCATGGTGACGTCCCAGAAGACGAAATCCGCCCTGTAGGTGCACACCAGCACGCCATTGATCGTCAGCGCATAGGAGCGCTGCATTTCGACGTGTTCGACCTCGCCCGCCCTCTGGCGGAGCTTCAGGCTGGCATAGTATGCGGCCTCGGCTTTACTATCGAAGCAGATGCCATCGAGAAGCGTGCGCTGGGCCTTGTACTTGTTCCCGAGCTTCGGCTTGGCGATGGCGGCCTGGTATTGTTTCGCGGACATGTGTTCGGTCATGCAGCACCTCCGGAACGAAGGTTGCACCCCGCCGTTATCCCGATAGCGAACAGGAGATGGCGATGATCGAAACTTGGAATGAGTGCGTAATCATCCAGCTTCCCGAGCTCGACGGTGTACAGATAGTGTGGACGCCCGCCCGGGCATCCACTCTGCTCAGTGAACATTGGCCGGTCGATTATGGTGTCGCCTTTACCGATGCTCTCAATAAATGCACGGACGCGATGCTTGGCAGCTATCCGTGGGAACAGGCCAGAGATGCATTTGTGGAGGCCATAGCAGAGGCAAAGGTCACCAAGCTGCACTGACAGTTTGGCGTAGGTGTCGAGGATGGAGTGGGTCTCTATACTCATCGGCGAACCTCGCGGAACAAACACCGCCCCGTGTCAGTTGCTCCCTGAAAGAGGAGCCCGTCATGAGCACAATACCGACCGAACCTATCCCGACGCCCGGCCCCGATTTGCCGCCCGGTTTCCCGCCGGACCTGCCGCAGCCGCCAATCGAGGAGCCGGAGCCAGACGTCCTTCCCGACGAGGTTCCCAACCCGAACCCGGATGAAAATGACAATCCGGCGAAGCACATGGGGCCCAAAGACCCGAAAAGGCCCTTGGAGGTCCCACCGGAGGAAACGCCCGATAGCTTGCCCGACCCAGAGCGTCCCATTGAGGAGCCCGGACCGGACGACGTCCCGGAAGAGGCGCCAGACATCACGCCAGTACCGGGCGAGGAAATTCCGGCGAAGATGGGCGATTGAGCTTGTGTTGCTGCCACCCAGGACGGCCACCGTGGAACAGATTTCCCTAATATACGTTTGTGGGAAGCCTGCCCAACGGAGGACGCGATGATCACCATCTGGGATGTAAACGTTGAGTTGAAGATTGATGACCGATTTCACGTTATCAGGAACGCCCGGGAGGCGGTCGCATTCCTGATGAAATCTTGGCCCGAGACGAAGAGTACGAGTTACGCAAGAGCTCGGAAGGCCTGCTTGGATGCGGCCAAGGGAATAGTCCCTAGTGCGGAAGCCAGGGCCGCGTTCGAAGCTGCGGCGAAGGAAGCCGGCATCCTGCGATAAAATTGATGTCGCCCTGCCCGAGGTGAGAAACTGAATCATGCCGCTGCCCCGCGCTTTTCGAGAGCAGCCAGTGATCGATTGCAGCGGTCACGCAGACGGGTGATCACCGCAAGCTTGTGCAGCTTCACGCCGTTGTCGGCCCGGTTCATGCTGCCCTTAAGGCGGAAGATCTGGTCTTCGAGTTCTTTGATCTCTTCGCGGAGGAGGTCGACGTCGGTCATGCTGACTCCACCATCCGGTTAACTGGAGCGCAACTTAAAGGTGGCACAACTGCCGAGACACAGCAGGCGGGGGATAAGCAATGTCTTGGGGTTTCGAGCGAGGGCGGATCTACAATCGACGCGCCGATATACATGGTAGGTTCAACGGCCAGCAGCGCGGTGGGATCGTCACGCCCGCAGAGCATGGCGTCATCATTATTTTCACCGGCGAAGAAGGCGAGGTCCACGGTTATAGCGACCGGTGGCGCGACGACGGTGTCTTCGAGTACTTCGGTGAAGGCCAACTCGGTGACATGGTTATGCAGAAGGGCAACCGCGCGATTGCGGAGCATGCCGCTCAGGGCAAGAGCATTCTGCTCTTTAAAATCCTGCCGAAAGGCGTGGAGTTTGAAGACGAAATGATCTGCGAGGGCTACCAGACGCGGCGAGCACCAGATCGAGCTGGCAACATGCGTGATGCATTCGTTTTCGAGCTCCGGCCGATCGACAATGTGACAACCGTCGTCGACGGCATTCCGCCAACTACTGACAATTTGGAAGAGTTGCGAAAGCGCGCGTTCGCAGCAGCCGTTGCCACTCCAGCCAAGTATACGTCCACAGCCTCTGTCTTCGAACGTAGCCGCGACGTGCGCGACTATGTTGTCGCACGGGCAAAAGGAGATTGCGAAGGCTGCCAGCAACCGGCGCCGTTCCTTCGCGTTAATGGCATTCCGTATCTGGAGCCTCACCATATTCGACGGCTCTCGGACGGTGGACCAGATGACCCGCGGTTCGTGATTGCACTTTGCCCGAACTGCCACCGACGTGTTCACTCGGGCGCTGATGGCAAGGGGTACAACGCCAGGCTCCTGTCCACGATGAAAGCGATTGAAGTGAGCTGAGACGGTCATAGCCCCTCATCCCTCAGTTCCGGCGCGATCCAAAACGCCAATGAACGCGCGAAACGCAGCAACCAGCGTCCGATTTTGATCCGTTTCCGATCTCGCCAGGAGAGCATCGGCACGGTCGATGAGTTCGGAGATTTCGCGTGCTTCTTCCCGGCCATATTCAATTCCCGCCTTGTCCTCGATTTCCCGCAGTTCATCGCCGTCGATCGACACGCGCGGGTCGGCGTACCAGACGTCTTTTGTCCGTGAGATCGACCAGCCCATTTCCCGAGCGGCCACGGTGATGCGGCGCTTCACGCTCCCGAGGCTTGGCGGGGCGATGCGCTCTTTCAGAGCTGACTGGCAGAATTCAACTGTGCTCATTTTCGGATTTTTCCGACTGTTTTTCCGCATTTTTCCGAAGCCTCTTGTGGTTCTCTGTCCTTGTTGGAAGACAGGAGCGCCACATGGGCCGCACTTCAGAAACTGATGTTCGAGACGGAGGAGAAGGCCTTCCCGGGCCTTCGCCCTCCGTCTCCGGTTTGCCTCGCGGGCCAACCGTCATTCCTTTTCGCAGAGCCCCGCCGCAACTCGGCTCTGCTGCCGGTGACGATCCCTCGTCGTCACCGGCCATTCCCTTGGGTTCCGCTGTTCACGCCGTGGTTTTGAAGCTGGCGAACAAGCGGATCCGGTTGAGAGTTGAGAGCCCCAGCCGGGAGGAGGAAGACTGGGGCTCTCATTGATCGCGAAGGGAGGAGGAGCCGCGATCAATCCGTTGGCTGGAAGCCGTTCCGGCGAAACTGCAACTCGCAAAACAGAGCCACGCCGCCGAGCAACGGGAAGGCGAAGGCCATCGACGAGGCGAAGAGGATCTGAACGGCGATCACGCCGGCACCTCATCGAACATCGGCTTTTCAGAATGAAAGTCACCGAAGATGGAAAAGGCAGACGCGATTTCGCAGTCGGGCTTGCCGAGCCGGCGGGCATTTCCGAGGCCAGCGATGCTCCCTGCCCGGCTCTGCTGCTTCCTGGTGTTCGTCCCGGTGAACCTGCGCCCGTTCCGCCGCCCATATTCGTGGACAGCGCTTGTCGTGGCGCCGAGGTTCACCGCAATGTGGCGGGCGCTCATGCCGCATTCGATGCCGCCGTCAATTTGGGCGAGCTTCTGCTCCCGGGACGCGCGAGACCACCACGACTTTTCGTTCGTCTTGTTCATGCTGCTGACCTTTCGACAGGCGTCGTCGGCTGCTCACAGCTTTCGCAGAAGCGCTCGATCGTTTCGTTGATGGATAGGACGCGATCGCACCGGTCGCAGACGTGGTGCGACAGACGTTCGAACTCGCGGCGCTGAAGGTGACGGGCCGCAGCAATGGAAGAAGATGACCTCATCCCAATCATGCCATTTCCCTTTCCTTGGCCCGCAGGCACGTTCCGCAGTGTGTTCGGCCATACCCGCCGCAGTTCTCTGGACGCTGGCAGTGTGGCCGCAGCGGAGTTGCCGGCTTGGTGAGGACAGAGGGTGCCGGGCTTTCACCGGCTTCAGCATGGGTCACGCTACCGTGTTCCGTTTCCGGCACTGCCTTACGGGCGTTTTCCGCTTCCCCACTTCTCGCCGCGAAAGAGCTTTTCGTGGAGCGGTCTATCTCGGTTGCCGTTTCCGGCGAATTGGTTGCCCGTTCAGCCTCCGGGCCAGAGGGTTCAAGATTGATGGGGTCCAACTGACCTGCGCGCGTTGCGCTGCTCTCTACATCGTCTCCTCCTGCGTTGGCGCCGTCGGTCTCCACCCCAGCGCTGTGGGATTTGATTTCGCCCTGAGTGACAGTGGCGATCTCGGTGTGCTTAGTGACGATGTTCAGGCCACCGTCGGAACGGGAAAGAATTGCAGCGATCTGCGGATCGACCGTCACCGTGATGTGGTGGCCGTCGCTATCCGTCTGGTCAATGATCATGACCGGCTCATCGTCGAGGAATTCGCCGGTAGTCGGGTCGATGCGCTCTTCGCGCTCAATCATGGTGTCGACTGCGGTCAGCAATGCCACCCTGCCCGCGTTCGTCTGCATGGCGGTAGCGACCGTGGCGACGAGCTTTGCCGTCGGCTCGGCTTCCGGCTCGTCGAACAGATCGTGCTGGATCATGCCGAGCGCATGCAGATAGGTGTCCAGGATCGCTTCCTGTTCGGCGCGCTCGTCGGCATCCTGCTTGCGGATCGAAATGACCTTGCGCAGGATCTTGGCATCGAAGCCGGTCGATTTGGCTTCGCCGTAGACGTCCTTGATGTCGTCGGCGATTGTCTGCTTCTCAGCTTCCAGCCGCTCGATACGCTCAATGAAAGACCGGAGCTGGTCTCGCGCTACAATGTGGGCGTCAGACATGGTCGATCCTCAGAATGGGATAAGATCGTCGGTATCCGTGAGCGGTACCGGCTTGGTGATTTCAACTCGGGAGACGGCGGGCATGCTGGCCGTGACGGCGTCCACAGCAGCGAGGACAACGAACGTGACGCCAGGGTTCGCCTTGGCGAGGCGTGCCGCCTGAATCTGGGCGCCGGCCTTGCTCAGATGCTCGTATCGAGGAGCGCCCTGACCGAGGCCGTAGACCATCCAAAACTTTGCGATGGGCTGGCTCATCGGGCCACCTTCGAGACAGGCAGGAAATCAGTTTCGCGGATATCGATACCCCTCGCCTTTGCGGCGAGGAGGATGTCGTCGATGTGCCAGTGGGGAATAACCCCGCCAGTCCCGCCCTTCTCCTTCGGCTTCCGCCAGCGCATGACCGAATGCACAGTCACGTCCGCCGCCTCTGCCAATGGCTTAAGGCCTTTGAATTTCGTGATGATCGTGTTCGCTGGCTCGCATCTCATGAAGGCAATGTACGATAACCATACAGAGTGCGCAAGCGATGATGTACGATTTTCTTAACGGCAATTGGTCGGCAAATGTGCGAAAATCGTCAAATGTCTGATCAAGCAACACAATTTTATCTGGACTGGATCCGCGAGGGGCTGAAACAGCCCGGCAAAACCCAGAGCGGGCTGGCCGCGCACCTGGGGATAGCCCATCCGCAGATCACACAGCTCCTAAAGGGCAAGCGAAAACTCAAGGTCGACGAGATCCCAAAGATCGCCGAGTACCTTGAGAGCGAGCCGCCTACGATGTCGGAATTGACGCCCTACACCGGCGGACTGTCGGTTATTCCGGTGGTGGGCAAAGTCGAAGCGGGAGCGTTCCATGAGGTCGACGAGTTCGACCAGTCCGAGCCGGTGATGTTGACACTGCCTCGGGACGAGAAGTTTCCGAATGCCCGACAGATCGCTTTCGATGTCTCGGGCGATTCAATGAACGATCTGAAACCCAGACCTATCCTCTCGGGCGACCGCGCCGTGTGTGTCTCCTATGAGGACATCGCGCACCAGGTCGTGTTGCGAGAGGGCATGGTCGTCGTCGTCCAGCGCACGCGTGATGCTGGCCATTTCCGCGAATGGTCGGTGAAGCAGATTGAGATCCACGAGGATCGAACCGAGTTTCATCCGCGGTCGACCAATCCGAAGCACAAGCCGATCGTCGTGCAACGCAATTTCACTGCAGATGATGGCGTCGAGGTTGAGGTAATCGCTTTGGTGCGTCGGGTAGTGAACGACATGCCGGGCTTCTGATGAGCGGCGTGGCTGAATTCGTCGCTGAACTATTTCGCGCGGCGAACGAGCTTGAAAAGTTGACCGAATTTGAGAAACGGCGACTGCTGGAGCGCGCCGTGACCATCATCCGCGACATGCGCGACGAAACCGGCATAGCTGGTAGATCGCTCTATGCAGATCCGATCGACCAACGAAGCGATGAAACTGTAAAGGCCGC
Source organism: Sinorhizobium sp. A49 (assembly GCF_002002725.1). Taxonomy (GTDB): domain Bacteria; phylum Pseudomonadota; class Alphaproteobacteria; order Rhizobiales; family Rhizobiaceae; genus Ensifer. Next base: position 6,642 of record NZ_MUNW01000032.1, read on the forward strand.
ACTTCTCGACGCGGCCGGCATCATTCGAACCTTGAAGATAATTCTGGACGACTGAGCTACGCGGCGCAGTGCGCGCGGCTGCCTGTATCAAACTCTCGGCATGCCTGAATTATCTCACCAACAAGCCAGCGCTTGGGCTCAACGCACATCCTCATATCGCCGTCGTCACCGATGAAGCCCATGATCGGGACGACGCAAAAGTCGTCCTCGTCCCCTACCGGCGCGAACTTAGCCAAGCGGAATGTGTATCCCGGGAAGCGCTGGCCGAGGTAGTGCTCAAGCCTTTCCTTGGCTAGAACAGAGTGCTGCTCGACATAGGGCGGCACAATGACAAATTCAGTGACTTCCTTCTCGATCATCTCACACCTCCGCTCATTCCAAAGATTTGGCCGGCCGTGCCTTGGCACTGCTGGCAGTGATAGCGAACGCCATCGAGATAGGCGCTCTCCATCAGCTCATCCGGGTCGAGCGGCGCGTCATCGACGAGAGGCACCTCCAACGCTTTGATGCTCTCCCGCAGGCAGTTCACACAACGAATATGCAGAGTGAACGACACGCTGGACTTAAGAACCGCTAGACCCATTTCCGTTCTCCTTTTGTTCTAAAAAGCCAGAACGGAACGCACCTGTCGAGTCGCATTTTGCGATTCGGTTAAGGTTTCAACGCTTTACGATTTTCGTACATTCATACTTGACGGCAATGTATGATTTGCGTACATTCTTCTCATCAGCAAGGCGCTGACGAGAGGACGAAGCAAATGGCGATGGTCACCCGATACAGCATCCAAGACGAAGTTGGCCGGTTCCTGACGATCGAAGGCAGCTTCGCCTACGACGACGCTGATGCAGCCGAGTTTCGGGACGAAGACGAGGCCTACGAAGAGTTGGCCGCCTACCCCGGCTGCACGGTCGAGACCTACCAGCGCTTCTCCGCCTTCCCTGACCTGATCACCACCCGAACCTTTTCGATCGAAAGGAGCGCAGCATGAAAGCGCGCCGCGTGAAGTTGCATGACCTGTACCGCGAAATCGAAGCTCTTGGCGGCGTGGACACCGACGCCGAGGGGACCGCCTACAACAAGGCTATCGACGACGCTCTTTCGATCCTCAGGGCCTCGGGCTTCGGCGAAGGCTTCTATGTCGACCAGCGGGAATACGAGAACCGTGCCCGCCTTGCCGTCCGCGAGTTCGCTCCTGTCGTTGGAGCAGCACTGTGATGAGGCAGCCCCTTGCATCCGACGTCAGCATCGAACTGGCAACCCGTGCATACGCCGGCACCAGCCATACTCCTGACCGCCGCGGCGAAAGCGAAGTCGCCGACTACGTCGCCACCATCGAGAATTTCAACTCGAAACTCGCAGCCGCCGCCGATACCGACGCCCGCATGAGTGAGGCCGTCGCGCAGGCCGAGCGTTACCGCGAGGGCTATATCAAACACCTCTCGGCGCTATGGTCGTCACGCAGTCGCATGATGTCGACGATGATCACCGGACCGGCGAACTTCCCTGTTCGACGCCAGGAGAAGATCTGGAAGGCCTACGAGAACCGAGCGAAGGAATTTTATGCCTGGCAGGATCGCGCCCTCAAGTCGGCGCTGAAGGCCATCAAGGCCGTCGGCGCACCGGCTCCCGTCGCTGATCCGAATGCCAAGACCGGATCCGAAAGCAAGGTCATTGCCGGCGTGGAGATCGTCCAGAACTTCGATCTAGATCGCGTGCAGCTCGTTTTCGACGGCAAGCCCGACAGCGACACGATCGCGAACCTCAAAGGCGCCGGGTGGAACTGGTCGCCCCGCAACAGCGCGTGGCAGCGCAAGCTCACTACCAACGCAATCTACTCGGCTGATCGTATCGTCGCGAAGCTGGCGGCGGGTATCCAATGACCCGCCCCGTCTCCTACGCCTGCGAGCCGGCAGCCCGATACTGCGAATGCGGCCACTGCACTCTCCCGCCGCCGCGCAACATCGATCTGGACGCAATCGCCGAGTTCAACCGCGCGTCCTACGCCACCGCCTATTTCCTTCTCCTCCTGTGCGCCCTCCTCGCTTTCATGGCGATTGGGTTCGTGAACACGGAGGAAGTCCACCGCGAAATCGTCCGATCGAGGAACGTCTGATGACCCCCACCGATGTCGAATACAAAATGCACCGCCAGACGGAAGCAGCGAAGTCGCTCATGGCGAACCTGCGCGAGCAAGGCGTCGACGACGATGCCGAACTGGTCGCCGACACGATCGAAGGCGAAACCAACCTCGTTGAGGCGATCGGCGCTGCCCTTGACCAGATCGACGAATGCGACGTGCAGATCATCGGCCTCGGCGCAAAGATCGAAGCATTCGAAGGCCGGAAGAAAACAATCGGAGCCAGGGCGGATCGCCTGCGGGCGCTGATCGAGCAGGCCATGCTGGCGACCGATCAGGAAAAGCTCAAGCTGCCGACAGCAACCCTGTCGCTCACGAAGCGCGCGCCCGGCCTCATCGTCGTCAACGAAGCCGACATCCCGGTCAAGTTCTGGATCGAGCAGGAACGGCCCGCGCCGAAGCTCGACAAGAAAGCCCTCACCGCCGCCTTGCGCGAGGAGAACGCCACCATTCCCGGCGCCACCCTCGACAACGGCAGTTTCAGCCTTTCCGTCAGGAGGAAGTGACCATGAACGCCATCACGAAATACGACATGACGTCCAAGCAGGTCGCTCTGGTCAAGCAGACGATTGCGAAGGACTGCAACGACGACGAGTTCAATTTGTACATGGAAGTAGCGCGGGGCAAAGGTCTCGACCCGTTCCTCGGGCAGATCATCCCCATGGTGTTCTCCAAAAAGGACGCCGCCAAGCGCAAGATGACGATCATCATCAGCCGCGACGGCCAGCGCGTCATTGCGCATCGCTGCGGCGATTATCGCCCCGCCAGCAAGCCGCCGATCTATGAATTCGACAAGGATCTGAAAGGCCCGCTCAATCCGCAGGGTATCGTTTCCGCCACCGTTTATCTTTGGAAGCAGGATCCGAAGTCGAGCGAATGGTATGAAGTCGCCGGCCAGTCGTTCTGGGAAGAGTTTGCCCCGATCAAGGACGAGTGGGCGCAGAACGAGAACGGCCGCAACTACAAGACCGGAAACCAAACGCTCGACGATAGCGGCAACTGGGCCCGCATGCCGCGCCTGATGATCGCCAAGTGCGCCGAGATGCAGGCATTGCGCGCCGGCTGGCCGGAACAGTTTACCGGCCTCTATGACGAAGCGGAAATGGATCGCGCCAAGGTCATTGACCTCACGGCCTCCGAAGTCGTCGAGAAGGAACGCGAAGACAACCGGCTGCGTGCCGTCGGTGCCTCGAACTCGATCACTGTGACCTGGGGCGACAATTGGGCGCTGGAAAATGTGCCGGTCGGCAAGTTCTTCGACGAAGCGGTTAAATTCATCACTGAGGCATCGCCGGAAACGGTGGAGAAGTGGCGAGATGCCAACCGTGAACCACTGCAGCGCTATTGGGCCGCGCAACCAGGTGATGCGCTGGAACTGCGCAAGCGCATTGACGCCGCCATCGCTCGAAAGCCTTGCCGTCCGGCAAACGACGAGCTTCGCAATCACCCTCTCATGGCGGGCTGACCCATGGCGACCAACAACCGCATCGTCGAAACCGAGCAGGCCCGCGAGATGCTGCTTCGCTTCGTGAAGGAGAGGAAACTCCCCTTCACGGCCAGCATCGCCGACGGCAAGCACCGGACCAGCGACCAGAACCGGTTGCAGCGCCAGTGGGTCTTGGAGATATCCGCCCAGCTTGGCGACCAGTCGCCGGAAGAGGTGCGCGGATACTGCAAGCTGCACTTCGGTGTGCCGATCCTTCGCAACGAGAACGACGTGTTCAAGGCCGAATATGACGCCGTGATCATGCCGCTCCCTTACGAGCACAAGCTCAAGCTGATGATGGTCCCGTTCGACTTCGGAGTTACCCGGATCATGACGACGCGCCAGAAGACGGCGTTCCTCGACACGATGCACCGGCACTATTCCGAGCAGGGCCTCATTCTGACCAATCCCGAAGATTTGAAGCATCGGAGCGCAGCATGACCATCAGCCGTTCAATCAGCGTTTACGTCAGCGAAGACGCTGCCAAGCGCCTTGCTCGAATCTCCGCCGAGACAGGACGGCTCGTTGAAGAACTCGCCGAATGCTCGATCGAGGAAGCGGCGCTTGATTACTTCCGCCATCGCAAGGACGATCCGGCGAAAGGCGGTGCGGTATGACCGATCGCCCCATTCTCTTCTCCACGCCGATGGTGCACGCCCTCCTCGCAGGCACCAAGAAGCAGACGAGGCGGTTGGTGAAATTCGCCGGCATCGACAACGTTATGGATTTCGTGAAGGTCGCGACCGACAAGGATGGCCAACCGGTCTACGAGATGAAGGACGCCGCCGGCAACTTCGTTTCTCGTCCCGCTGGCAAGGGGCTCGTCAACTATCACTTTTCGCCCCGCATCGGTGCTGGCGATCGGCTCTGGGTACGCGAGACATGGCAGGGTCTTTCCTTCGGCGACTACCTGCCCACGAAGAGCAGCCAATGCGAAGTGCGGTATGCCGCCACGGACCCTTGCGCTGATCTGGACGCCGAGGCGCGCGGCTATCCATGGCGGCCGTCGATCTTCATGCCGCGTTGGGCCTCGCGCCTGACGCTGATCGTGACTGACGTTCGCGTCGAGCGCCTGCAGGATATCAGCGAGGCCGACGCCATCGCCGAGGGCGTAGAAATCGCCAGCATTGATCCGGCGTGGCCTGGCTATCGCGACTACGGCAACGACAAGGTCATGAACCCGGCAGCCAAGGGCAACTATCGCACACTCTGGGACCACATCAACGGCGCCGGCGCGTGGACCGCCAACCCTTGGGTGGTCGCCTACACCTTCCGCGTCATCAGGCAGAACATCGATCAGATCAAGGAGGCGGCGTAATGGCATCCCGCATCGCAAATTTTATCCGCCCCGACCCGACGCCAAAGCGCAAGCCGACAAAGAGCAAGGACTATCTCGCCTTCATCCACGAGCTGCCGTGCTGCGTGACCGGTCGCTACGGCGTCGAGGCTGCGCACCTGTCGTTCGCGTCGCCACGGCACGGCCATTATGGCCGCGGCAAGGGCAGCAAGGTGTCCGACCGCTGGGCGCTGCCGCTGCATCAGGCCGAACACCGCCGCCAGCACGGCATGAACGAGGAGCGCTTCTGGTCCCAGATCGGGATCGACCCGCATCTTCTGGCGCTGGTCATCCACGGCATTTGGTCCGATCTCGGCGACGACGCCGTTGCGTTCGCGACCGCCATTATCAATCAGACGCTGGCTGATGCCGGCGCGCTTCGATCGAGGGACGAGGCATGAGCCTACCCTATTCCAACAGCACATCCGGGCGCTCTGCCATGGACGATATCCGGAAGACTATCCAGGCGTTCGGCTGCTCGAAGTTCGCGCCGATGGAGGATTTCGTCGCCGGTAAGGTCATCATCCAGTTCGAGTATCGCGGCCGCATGGTGCAGGTCGAGGCGAGCGCCAAGGGGTACGCAACCGCCTGGCTACGACAGAACCCCTATTCGACCCGGATGCGATTGAGCTCGAAGGAACACGAGAAACGAGCGCTCGAGAAAGGTCAGATCGCCGTCTGGTCGATCCTCCGTGATTGGATCAAAGGTCAGCTCACCGCGATCGACACCGGCATCCTTTCGTTCGACGAGGCTTTTCTCGGCCAGATCCTGCTTCCGACCGGCGAAACTGTTCACCAGCGTGCGACCACACAAGGCCTGTTGCCCGCTCCACGTCAGGAAGACAAGCCATGACCGAGATCACCAAGGAAGCAATCGAGGCCGGATACGCGGCCTACATGAAGCTTGCAAGCCAGTTCCCGGCGCCAGGCACGTCGCTCGACGACTTCGGCAGAGACTGCTTTGTCTCCGGTCTCTCCGCCGCCCTTCCGTTCCTCGCCCCCATTGCAGGAGAGGGGAAGGTCAAGGCGCTGGACTGGTCGAACTTCGAAGGGCCGACGATCAACAAGGATTGGAAGCCCGACGATCAAGATTTGATCTACACGGCGTTGAACTTCGTTTCCGGTGATTACGGAGACAAGGACGACAACGCAGGCGAACAGCTTGTTGAGCTGCTGCTGACAGCGTGGCGCGCTTCCCTCACCTCCTCCTCCTCCCCCTGCAAGGACGGCGGCCAGGAGGTGGAGGCGGTGGCATGGCTGCGGAACGGAGAAATGATACCGATCCAAGGTTGCCCCCACGGCGCGATGTGGATCACCGACAAAGACGATCCTCTTGGATTTCCAGTCTACGCCTCGCCCTGCCGCGCCGCCCCGGTGGCAGACATTAAGCCGGTAAGCGTGCCGGAGGATGTAAAGTCGGCAATCGGTATTTCCCGATCCGTCGCCGAAGACATGGTGAAGAGCGGCATACAGTGGCGGCTTGATCCTAGATACATTCTGAGACTGGGTGCGATGCCGTTGAAGCCCTCGCCGCCGCTCCCCAGCCCAACCCGAGCACAGTTGATGCGGAAGCGGTGATTGAGCGGCTGACTAATGCGCTGCGCAGTGCTGACGAGTGGATGTCCTGCGTTGATGGGCACTTGCAAAGCGGCGAGCCGTTCAGACGGGACCGTGAGGCTATCCGCTCCGCCCTCGCAGCCCTCGCCAAATCCCCGAACAGCGACCGGGCAGCGTCGGAGCTTGCAACAATGCGTGATATGCTCATCAAAATGCATGTTGAAGGTGTGCTTTCCGAAGGACCAGTCGCCAAGGCCACCGGCTTTCACCGTATCGCAATCCGCAAGATGGCGGATGAACTCAACAATGGAGCTGCATGATGGCCCCCGCGAAGAAAGCAGACACAATCCAAGTCGGTGAGTTTTACATCGACCGCGACGAGGACGGTAATGCTCGCGCGATCTGCCGAATGGGATTAGGCCTCGCAGCTGCTCCTCGCAATGAAATTTGGGCACGATTGAGCGTCCCCGACGACCAGAAAAAATGGCCTGAGGTCAACGAACGTGCAGAGTTCATGGCAGCCGCTCTGAACAACAACGGCGTTTCGGCGATTTCCGTAAAGCCGCTTGTTTGGGATCACTATGATCAGAACCACTGGATCAGCGAAACCCCTCTAACTGATTACGGCGTCAACAGAACTACGGATGGAAAATTCGAATTGAATGTAGAGGGGAAGGAGTATGACAGCCTCCTTACCGCCCAAGCTGCCGCGCAGGCGGACTACAACCTTCGAATCCGTTCGGCCCTCGCGACCCCAGCCACATCCGGAATGCCTGCGGCAGATTCTGACCGGGCTGCCGAGGCTCTCGCGGAGCTCGAGAGGGCGCGAAACGAACTGTTGAAGCGAGCGCAGACCGCCGAACGCAATTTGCGAGACACCACCGCAGCCTTCGCCAGAGAACGTGCCGAACAAATGAAGTCGATGAAAGCTCGAAAAGCAGATTCCGAGAAAATTGAGAGGCTCATCGCGCTTATCCGCGACGGGCTTGTGGAACGTGACCACGGTCAGCGAATGTCCGACGCGTGGCAGTCGCGGGCGCAAGCTGCCCTCTCTGAAGTAATCGGGAGCCAGCCGTGAGTACCACTCTCGATCAAGCCAGCGTCCTGCTGCTGAACACCGAGCAAGCCGCCCGGGCCTTGAACGTTTCGACGAAAACCTTGCGCGAATTTGTGAAGGCTGGCGATATAGCCTTTGTGCCGAGGGGAAAAGGCACTACCAAGCCCCGCCTCGGATTTCACATGGACGATATCAATGACTTCATAAAAAGCCGGAGAGACCGCGCGTGTCCGTCTACAAGCATGCCAAAAGTCCGTTCTACCAATACGACTTCCAAATCAACGGTCGTCGCTTTCTCGGATCTACAAAGGCTCGGAATAAGCAAAAAGCCCAAGAGATAGAACGGCAGCTGAAGGCGCAGGCCAAAAAAGACCTAGCGGACGAAGCGCGGACCGGCAACGTCCCCCTGACGATCGACCTTGCCGCCGGCCGGTACTACACCGAGGTCGGGCAGTACCACGCCTGCAGCGCCGACACCTATCGAGCGCTGGAACGGCTTGTAAGCTTCTTCGGGAAAGATAAGCGCCTGTCCGACATCACCGACGGTAATGTCACCGCTCTCACCACCTGGCGGCGACAGCAGAAGCGGTGGGGCAAGAAGGAATACAAAGACAAGCGAGAGATGCCGACCGTATCCCCGGCCACCGTCAATCGTGACACGACCGCGGTTCTCAAGAAACTGTTCACGCGTGCGAAGCTCACCTGGAAATATCATTTCCCGTCCGAACCCAATTGGAAGACCCACTGGCTGAAAGAGGCCGATGAAAGGGTGCGCGAGCTCCACTTGGAGGAAGGTCATAAGCTGGACGAGGCAGTCAGGGCCGACTACGAGCCATGGCTAGAGTTTGCCCGCATCACCGGTCTACGACGCCGAGAAACCCTGATCAGATGGTCCGAGGTGAACTGGTTCGCAAAGCGCATCACCAAGTTGGGCAAAGGAAGCCGCAAGGTTACGACACCGATCACGCCTGAAGTTTGGGCCATCCTCGAGCCCCTAAAGGGCCACCACGATGAATGGGTTTTCACCTACGTCGCCAAACGCAACAGCAAGGGAAAGATCAAGGGCCAACGCTATCCGATCACGTATTCCGGGTCGAAGTCCGAATGGCAGCGCACCCGCAAGCGTTCCGGGATCGAGGATTTCCGCTTTCACGACATCCGCCATGATGTCGCAACGAAGGTCCTTCGGGCGACTGGCAACCTGAAGCTAACGCAGAAGGTGCTGAACCACGCGAGCATGAAGACTACGGCTCGTTACGCACATGTGCTCGACGAGGAAGTTGCGGACGCATTGGAGAAGGTGGCAAAGTCCCGGAAAAAGTCCCGGACCAGTGGAACAGATGTCGCGTAACTCTCTGTAAAACAAGCCAGAAATCGGAAAGCGCATCCATTCCTTCTAAGCAGGTTGTCGCAGGTTCGAATCCTGCAGGGGTCGCCACCTACCTCCTTGAAATGAAACACTTTTTCACGGATCGCCGAAACGTGCAAAACACCCGAAACCGGAACGTTTTGGCACTGCACTGCCGACAATCAGCTGAATAGTCCCGGAGAGGGTGTTAGCGTCATGTTTTGCTGAGCGATCGGGCGCTCAGGGAACTGGTGCCGGGTGGGTGATTCCCTGGTAGTAATCACCACCACCACCACCCATGTACTCGTTGGTGTAGCGTTCCCGTTCGTCACCCAAGGTCAGGGCCGGGGAACGATCATAACCGTATGCGTCGTAGATCGGCACCGGCTCCACGTACACGCTGCCCATCGGCATGGGATCAACATAGACGCCTCCGGGTGCCGGCTCGTAATAGTCGTTCTCGGCAAAAGCCGGCACCGTGGTCCCGGCAAAGGTGATGACAAATGCGACGCATGACATCTTCGCGGAAATTCTCATGGCGTTGCTCCCATCTCCGGTGGGGTTTCAGCCCCGCCTCACGAGACACAGACAGCCTCTTCCTGCGGGCTTACGCTGCCTGGCAAGAATAACGCTTGATCGCTGAAACCGTTCCACAAATCAGTGGGTTCAATGCGGCAAATTTGATGTCTTTTGCCTTGGTCCCTGCGGCAGACTGGGCGCCCGAGGAGCCCGCAGAAGCCCTGATCGAGTTCGCGCAAAACAATTCACTTACAGCTGATGCCATCGTCTCAGCTTCAAGACCAAGGCCACGCAATGATTCCATGTGCTCCAACGGCCGTTGGCGCCTGAAGGCATGCGCGGCGATATCCGGCTTCAGGGGCAACATGTCTTCAGAAACTCACCGCGATGCCGCCGGCTAAGCCGTCGGGCGAGCGCAAAGCGCGTGGAGCAAGGCTGGAACCATCTCAATTCGGTTGCAATTGGTCGGGTACAACTGGGTCCTTAGATTGTTTCCCGATTGCTTCCCCTTGAGAGAAAGGACCTTTCATGACCTCAAGATTGCGTGTCGGCGTGCTCTTCGGCGGCCAATCCTCAGAGCATGACGTTTCCATTCTTTCGGCGCGTAACGTCGTGAAGGCCATAGACCCGAGCAAATACGAGGTCGTGCCGATCCTCATCGACCGGACCGGCCAATGGCTATTGATCGAAACGGTACAAGGCACCCTGCCCGCCCCCATCGCCTATTCGGGCACCAAGGTCTGCCTGGTTCCCGGCGGGCGCGGTCGCATGCTTGCATTCGACGCGCCTGCGCAGACTGCTCATCCGCCGGCAATCGATATCCTGTTTCCGGTCCTGCACGGATTGCATGGCGAGGATGGGTCGGTGCAGGGTCTCGCGCAGGTTTGCAACATTCCGTTGGTCGGCTGCGGGATCCTGGGATCGGCGAATGCCATCGACAAGGACATGACCAAGCGACTGCTGCGCGAAGCAGGGCTGCCGGTTGCCCGCTCCATCACGGTCGGGCCCGACCAACGTCCAGACTATGAGGACATAGCGGCGGCGCTCGGACAGACGGTGTTCGTCAAACCTGCGCGGCAGGGGTCGTCGGTCGGGGTCAGCAAAGCGCGCTCGGCCGAAGAACTGCGAGACGCGCTCGACGAAGGCTTCAAGTTCGATGCGAAGGTTCTGATCGAGGAGTTCGTAAAGGCACGCGAAATCGAGTGTGCCGTGCTCGAAAGGCCGGACGGAGCCTTGATGGTTTCCGTCCCGGGCGAGATCGCAGCCAATGCCAGCCACGGTTTTTACACCTACGCGGCAAAATACATCGATGAAGATGGCGCCGCGATCAGCGTGCCGGCCGTTTTGCCAGATGAGGTAACGCAACGCTTGCAGGATATGGCCGAAAAAGCGTTCATCGCGCTTGGCTGCGAAGGACTGGCTCGCGTCGACTTTTTTGTTCGTGCTGATATGAGCGCAGTGATCAACGAGGTCAACACCATGCCGGGCTTTACCGATATCAGCATGTACCCGAAGGCGATGGCCGCAAGCGGTATATCCTATCCTGAGCTTATCGGCCTGTTGATCGAGCACGGATTGGCGAGAGCCAAGGCGGCTCACTAGCCATTTTCAGGCTTCAGCATCGCATGGCGTAACGCGTCGCACTCAAGGCCGAAATACGAAAACGCGACCTTTTCGCGACCGCTACTTCCCGTAGCAAAGATATTCGGCTAGGAGGGTTGCGCAGCAAATTGCGCTGTCTTTCCTGGAGTTCTGCTTTGCCTTTGTAAACCCCGGTCTCGCTTGTTTCACCACGCACACCCGATAGCGATCATCGCTGTCGGATCGCATTTCAATGCGTTCGTCGAGGTGACGGTTCGAGACCGGAATGGCATTGCCGACCTGTCGCCGCATGATTCTTCGTGCGGATCGAACCATCACCAAAACGCTGCCAGACCGCGTCCCCTGAACGGGTGCTCAAACCGTCGTCTTGATGGACTTCCAATCGGAAGAACCAGACGACATGTCTCACACATTCCTGGTCCAATGGACCATCACGCCGAAAATCGCGCCACGCCCCTGGCTCGCCTGCAATCGCTGCCGAACGAAACGGCCGTTTGCGACGAGCGGCAAGACTCGGCTCAATGCCAATGGCCGGCGGTTGGACGCCTGGCTGATCTATCGCTGCAGCAGTTGCGACAGCACCTGGAACCGTCCGATCTTCGAGCGTCGACATGTCAGCGATCTCGATCAGGCGACGCTGCACGCGTTGCAGAACAACGATGGCGGCTGGATCGAGAAAGTCGCCTTCGATATCGACGGATTGCGCCGGGATGCGGGGCGTGTCGAAGAATTCGCCGAGGTCCGTTTGCAAAAGACGATTCTGAAGGCAGCAGTCGAACCAGCCCAGCACCTGGAGATCGCTCTCAACCTGGAAATGAAAACAATGCTCAGAACGGAGAGGCTGCTCTCGGCGGAACTCGGCCTGTCACGCAAACGGATCGCCATGCTTGAACAGGCCGGGCGCATTTCCACGACACCATCGGGCAAGAACGCATTGCGACGGCCGGTGAAGGACGAAATGCGCGTCACCATCGATCTTGCAAGCGAGGCTGATCGCAATGCGATCCTCAGCCGCGCCGGACCTTAGCCAGGGATTGCGTGAGGCGTCGGCGGCGGCCTGCGCGCGAGTGGTGTGGATATCACCATCACGAAGAGGGCTCCGAAGCCATCGGGGCCTTCCTTCCGTCTGCAGCGCCGCGCGTCTTGTCAGGCGCGCAAAGGTTGCTGTCGCGTTTTGAATTGCCGCATGTCTTTATCCATAAACCGCGTACGATCTAAGGAACCATGCAGCGGGACTCTTCAGAACTTCACGCCGATGCCGACCGTGAATTGATGCTGGTCGAGGTCGACATTGACGCCGCCGATGTCCTTGTCGCCGTAGTCGTTGTATCGGTACTCGGCCCGGCCAAACAGGCTGCCGGTGAAGGCGTAGTCGACGCCGGCGCCGATCGTCCAGCCGTTGAAGGTTTCCTTTTCCTTTGACGCCCCGGGCACATCGACGAAGCCGCGCGTAATCGCCCAGCCACCCGTCGCATAGAGCAACGCCTTGTCATTGACGGTGTAGCCGAGACGGCCGCGGACGGAGCCGGACACATCGGTTCCCACGTCCGGTGCGGCGCCGAAGATATCGAAGGTCTTGTCGTTCCAATTATAGCTGACATCACCCTCGATGCCGTAGACCCAATCACCTTGCTGATAATTGAAACCGGCAAATGCGCCGAGAAGGCCGCCGTTGAAATCCTGCGAAGTGCTTGTACCCGCCGCACTGAAATCACCGTTGAGCCAGCCGCCGCCACCTTGCAGACCGACATACCCGCCGGTCCACACGAAAGTGGGGGCCGCTTCCACCAGCGGCGCTGGCTCGAGATTTTCGGTCAGATCGGCGGCCGATGCAGCGGGCGCAAAAGCGGCAGCAGCAAAGATTGCAACAAGCACATGCCTGATCATCACAGATGCTCCTGTTGGTCCGACAGAAAGATTACCAACATATGTAGGGCGCGTCTGCCGAAAAGGCTCGCCGAAGCGCAAGAATAATGAAATGCGCTTCCAAATCAGGCCATTAAAGGTCCTTGGAACCGGCGTACCGGATGGCGCCGGAACCTTGCTCTCCGGTGGATCAATTGCCGCCGATTCGAGCGCCTTCCAGCCGATCACCAGGTTTGATGCCCAGACGCTTGATCGTGCCGGCGTTGAGTTCCAGCACGAACGCTACCGGCTCGCGCGAATCGATGATCGCCTCGGAGAATGGCACCGCATTCTCATGGACCGTGCGAACGACGCCGGTCTTGTCGGCAAACAACATGTCGAGGGCCAGATGCGTGTTTTTCATCCACATCATGACACGGCGCGTTTCGCCGAAATCAAACAGCATCCCGTGATCGGGCGCCATCGAGCGGCGAAACATCAGCCCCTGCTCCCGCTGATCCGCGTCGATGGCAAGTTCGACCGTCAACTCGTGGCTCTTGTTGTCGGCTGTCAGCAACCGCATCCGGTCGGTCGTGAACACTACGTCCGCAAGCGCCGCAACGGCAAAGAGGACAAGCGACAAAAAAAGCGCCATGGCGGCGCTTCTTGCAGAAAAGGTTCGAGCCATCGTCATTAGTGCGAGCGGCTCGTCGGCGTTGGGCCGTCTGGATGGATCTCGGCCGCCATCAAGCCCTTTTCGCCGTCGCCGAAGCGCACCAGAACCACCTGCCCGGGGCGCAGCTCCGTCAGGCCGAAGCGACGAAGCGTTTCCATGTGAACGAAGATATCCTCCGTGCCCTCACCGCGCGTCAGGAAGCCGAAGCCCTTGGTCCGGTTGAACCACTTGACCAGGACACGCTCAAGGCCGCTCGTCGGCGTGACCTGCACGTGAGTCCTGATCGGCGGCAGCTGCGAGGGATGAATGGCCGTCGACTGATCCATCGAAAGAATGCGGAAGGCCTGATAGCCACGGTCGCGCTTCTGGATGAGCGCCACGACCCGGGCGCCTTCCAGCACCGTCTGATAACCGTCTCGCCTGAGACAGGTCACATGCACCAGCACGTCCTGCATGCCGTTGTCAGGCACGATGAAGCCGAAGCCCTTGGCGACATCGAACCATTTGATCACGCCGGTGATTTCGACGAGGTCGAGGGCGTCGCTGCCAAAGTCGTCATCCTGCATGACGTCTTTTGAAGATGTCCTATCCGCCATTCTCTCCCAGCCCCTCGTTTACGCGCGACTACTGACTACGGTTAACTGATTCTTATTGACCAGAATAACATCGTCCCGCCGCTGATGCGCAAGACCCTCGGCGTATTTTGGCCCAGGTCAAATGTACGGACGCAGCCTTGCCTCTGGCTTGCTGGCAGATAAGTATACGCCATCTTCTTCGAAACAGGGACATTGCAATGCGTTATCTGCACACGATGGTTCGCGTCAAAAATCTGGACGAGGCCTTGAAATTCTACTGCACACTCTTCGGCCTCAGCGAAATCCGTCGCTATGAGAACGAAAAGGGCCGATTTACGCTCGTCTTCCTGGCCGCTCCCGGCGATCTGGACCGGGCAAAGGGCGAATTGTCCCCGTGCCTCGAGCTCACCTACAATTGGGATAGCGAGGATTATACAGGCGGGCGCAACTTCGGTCACCTGGCTTATGAGGTAGACGACATCTATGGCTTTTGCCAGCACCTGATGGACAACGGCGTGACCATCAACCGCCCGCCGCGCGACGGCCACATGGCCTTTGTGCGCTCGCCCGACGGCATTTCGATCGAAATCCTGCAGAAGGGCGACAACCTGCCAGCGCAGGAGCCCTGGGCCTCCATGGCCAATACCGGCGCCTGGTAAGCCTCGCACAATTTTAGCCGCCGATGATTGATGTCTGCAGCCGGCGATTCCGGCTTCGCACAGTCGAGTCGCGGATCCCAGGAAATGATGAATGATCCGAGGCCCGACACCGGGCCTTCGCATGCTGGGCGCATGTGGGCTCAAGGTTAGCGCCAGTTTACAAATCACGTATCGTTCAGTAACTTTCCGCGCGAAACGTTGATACGGGGTCCTATCCGCGATGTCTCGTGGCAATGCCCCCTAGACTGTATTTGGCCTAATCCTTCCCGCAGCGATCCGTTTGGGCCGCTGCGCGAAATTCGTGTTTGTTTGTTCTGAGCGATGTTTCGGAACTGAGACTTAATGCATGGAAAGGTGACGATCTCACCGATCATGCACGGAGAGCGGGGATAGGACGTTGCAATATCGGGAAACCAAGAGGGCGCTGCTGTCGTCTATCAGCCGCGCAGCCGCGATAACCGTTTCACTGCTCGCCCTGGGCGGCTGCGTTTCTGCGGTCGCGGACAGCGAAGCGGCAAATGCGCTGACGGTCGAGCAAACGCAGGAACCGCTGCAGGTCGCCGATTCGACCCAGGCCGGGGCAGCGGTTCGCGACGCACAGGTGTCGGCCGTCGGCAGCAATCCGCAGGCAGGGCAAGCCAATGGCGCCCTCGCGCCAGGGCAAAATCCCGCGCAGCAGGGCGGACCGCTGGCCATGCAGAGCACGGGCTTGCGAGCAGCCTCCTCCAGTATCTACGGACAGGCTCCGGCAGCTGGTGCACAAGCGGCAACTGTGGGCACGCAGCCGCAAGCGACAGGCTCGATCCCGGCGACAGGCACCGCCCAGCCGACCGTGAACGCGACGACGAACAGTCTTTTCGGCACCAGCCCCGCACAGCTGCAACCACAACCCCAACCGATCATCCAACCCAAGCAGGGCGCCCTGAACGAGACCAACGGTGCGCCCTCCGATACGACCGTGATGGCTTACGCCGTCCCGGAAGGAGCCACCCTTCCCGCCTCGGTGCCGCTGCCTTTGAGCGCGCAGGCAGCCATCGGCGGCAAGACGTCGCGCGTGCTGCAGCCGGTGCAAGCCGCAGAGCAGGCACAGCCGTCAACCGACCTGGCTCAGGCCGCGACAATACCGCCAGACAACAAGACCAGCGAAAGCGACAAGAAGGAGGTTCCCAAGGCCTGGACGCTTGCGAGCCTCTTTGCTGGAAAGCGCAAAGACAAGCAGCAGCAGGAGACGGCGCGCGCAGCCCAGCCGGCCGAAAAGAAGACCATCACCACGAGCAACGCCAGCCAACCGCAGATGGCGTCGCTTGCCTATAGCAGCCTGCCCGGCGTCAAGATGAGCCCGCTGTTCAGCGTCGCACATGAAGACCATGCGGCTGACGAAGAGGATGCTCCGGTTCAGGTCGCATCGCTTTCCGGCCTTGCTCGGCTCGCGCCAAGCGGCCTTATTCTGCAGACCGAAAAGGTGGATGCGGGCTGTTTCAAGCCCGAGCTGATGCAGATGCTGAAGCAGGTCGAAACGCATTACGGCCGACAAGTCATGGTGACGTCGGGCCTGCGCCCGATCAAGGTCAACCGCGCCAAGCAATCGCTGCATACGCGCTGCGAAGCCGCCGACATTCAGGTCCAGGGCGTCAGCAAATGGGAATTGGCCGATTTCCTGCGCAGCATTCCCGGGCGCGGCGGTGTCGGCACCTACTGTCATACGGAATCGGTCCATATCGACATTGGCGCCCAGCGCGACTGGAACTGGCGCTGCCGCCGCGGCAAGGGCTGAACGCAAGCCTTTGTTTCCATGAGCTAATCCACAGGCGCTCTGTATCTTTCCCAACCTGTGCATTTTTTACAGAAAAATGAAAATTGCCGCTTGCGGTAATCAAAACGCCTGACTATAAGACGCCCACACAGCAAGTGCGCCCTTCGTCTATCGGTTAGGACACCAGATTTTCATTCTGGGAAGAGGGGTTCGACTCCCCTAGGGCGTGCCACTGTGACCCTCCCCCCTACGTGATTTCCTTGTTCGAGACCGGCGGTTTTGCGTCGAGAACTCGACGCACGCTCGTCGAAGCGCCCCCTCTTTGGCACCGCAAGCTCGCCACAGGTTTTCCGATTTTTTTCACAGGAAAAGCACGCGAATTTTCAGATTAGCGCTTGCAGTCCACAATGGCGCTGACTATAAGGCGCCCACACAGCAAGTGCGCCCTTCGTCTATCGGTTAGGACACCAGATTTTCATTCTGGGAAGAGGGGTTCGACTCCCCTAGGGCGTGCCACTGTGATCCTCTTCCCCACCATACTTATTTCCGATTTGGCCCGATTGCGGCGACCGCACGCCTCTTCGTTTCGACGATGAGCGTCACATTCTTAGCCTTTGATTCTTCCAGCATTTTTCACAGAAAAACCTTGAAAATATCGACATTAGCGCTTGCAGCCGGCAAAGGGGCTGACTATAAGACGCGCACACAGCAAGTGCGCCCTTCGTCTATCGGTTAGGACACCAGATTTTCATTCTGGGAAGAGGGGTTCGACTCCCCTAGGGCGTGCCACTGTGATCTTTCCATGACATTATTACGATTTGATCTGCCCGCCATCGCAGGGCTCCTTATGTCCACACTCCATCCCGGCAGACAAAGTACTCCCTCGCCTGCCATGCGGGCGCCCCACGGCCAACCGCCAGAAACATGCCGGCGGAAAACAGTGCCGTTCAAGCAGCACCGCAGATCGTGAGAAATCGAGGTTCGCGCGCAGGCTTGCCGGCTAGAATGCCTTGGCAGCATCACTGACGCGCAGCTGGGCGCGACGCTGGCCCTGCCAGAGATCGGCCGAAACCGAGCCGGCAACGTGGATCGATGCACCGCGGCTGGCAAACAGGAAGTCGCCGAGCGGCGTTTCCACTGCCCGGAAAGCGATGCCGTCGAGCCGGCTACCATCCTGGCCCTCAAGCGTCACCTTGATGTGGCTGGCCCCGACCTGGCGGCAGTCGCGCAGCCGATGCGACGGGAAGGCAAAGACCGGCTGTGGATGGGCGGAGCCATAGGGGCCTGCCTGCTCCAGCAGATCGATCAGTTCCAATGTCGCGCCCGACGCACCCAGCGCACCATCGACCTTGAGCGTCTGCACCGTAACGAGGTCACGGACAGCCGCCTCGGCCTTCTCCTCGAAGAATTGCCGCAACCGGCCGAGGTTTGGCCGCTCGACCGTCAAGCCGGCCGCCATCGCATGGCCGCCGCCCTTCACCAACAATCCGCCATCGACGGCGGCCCGAACCATCTTGCCCATATCGAAGCCGGCGATCGACCGGCCCGATCCCGTGCCGCGACCATTCGGATCGAAGGCAATGGCAAAGGTTGGACGGCGGAACTTTTCTTTGATCCTTGCTGCAATCAGCCCAACGATGCCCGGGTGCCAGTTCTCCCGCGCCGTCACGATCACAGAGGCGCCCTCGCCCGTCCCGTATTCGGCCAGAACCTCCGCCTCTGCCTCGGCCAGCATTGCGGCTTCCATTGCCTGTCGCTCGCGGTTGAGTTCGTCGAGCCGAGCTGCGATCGTTTCCGCGGCAGCGCTGTCCTCCATCGTCAGGAGGCGACTGCCAAGCGCTGCGTCACCGATGCGTCCGCCGGCATTGATGCGCGGTCCGACCAGAAAGCCGAGATGATACGGCGTCACCGGACCTCCGATGGCCGCCTTGCGCAACAGAGCCGCCAGCCCGACATTGCCCATGTGTCGCGCTGCAATCAGCCCCTTGACGACATAGGCGCGATTGAGCCCCTTGAGCGGCACCACGTCACACACCGTCGCAAGCGCCACGAGATCAAGCTGCGCCAGCAGATCGAAGGATGCGACGCGTGTGTCACCGGCGGCGCGCAGCACACGCACCGTATTGACGAGCACGAGGTAGACGACGCCGGCGGCGCAAAGGTGTCCCTGCCCCGAGAGATCGTCCTCGCGGTTGGGGTTGACGAGCGCATGGCACGGCGGCAGCGTCGCGCCGACCTGGTGATGGTCTATGACAACGACGTCGATGCCGCGCTTTGCAGCAACAGCAAGCGAATCCTGGCTGGTCGAGCCACAGTCGACCGTGACGATGAGCCTCGCCCCGTTGTCGATCAGTTGCTCGATCGCCTGCGGATTAGGGCCGTAACCTTCGAATATCCGATCGGGGATGTAGATCTCGGCTTCGAGCCCGAAATGCCCGAGGAAGCGCGCCATCAATGCCGACGAAGAGGCGCCATCGACGTCGTAGTCGCCGAAGACCACCACCTTCTCGCGCCTGGAAATCGCCAGCGCCAAACGCTCCGCCGCCTTGCGGCAGTCGGTCAAGGTATCGGGATCCGGCATCAGCGCGCGAAGCGTCGGGTCGAGAAAGGTCGCGGCATCGTCGAGCGAAACGCCACGTCCGGCGAGAACGCGGCCGATCAGATCGGAGTAGCCGTGGACCTGACTGATCGCCAGCGCCCGGTTCTGGCCGGCCTGATCGAGGCGGGACACCCAGCGCTGGCCGCTGATCGATCGCTCCACGCCAAGGAACGCTCGCTGTATCGGATCTACCGGTTCTTCCATGCTGTCCACCTGCCCATGATTTTTCGTTCTTAGCGAACAATGCGCGCATGCAAAACCCGGCATGAAAAAGGCCCCACCGACGCCAGTGGTCGATGGGGCCCTTTCTCAACAGTTTTGCGCCTGGACTTAGGCCGCCTTCGGCCGCTCGATGCGGATGACCTGCGGCTCACCGACCAGATAGCCTTCGCTCTTGATTGCAACGATCGCATCGCGCACCGAGTGCTCCGCGGTCGCGTGCGTCACCAGGATGATCGTCTGTGGCTCGTCCGATTCCTTCGGGTGCTTGGAATGCTGCATGATCGATTCCAGCGAGATGCCGTTTTCGGCCATGCGCGATGCGATGCTTGCAAACACACCGGTGCGATCGACGACTTTCAGACGGATGAAGTAACCGCCTTCATGGCTCTGGATCTGCGCGCGCTTGTAGGGCAGCAGCGCATTGGTCGGACGGCCGAATGCCGGCACGTGCTGGGCGCCCGGGCGGCTCTTGGCGATATCGGCGACGTCACCGAGAACGGCAGATGCCGTGGCGTTGCCGCCGGCACCGGGGCCGACCATCAGCAGTTCGCCGAGAATATCGGATTCGATCGCGACCGCGTTGGTGACGCCATCGACCTGGGCGATCACCGAGTCATAAGGAACCATCGTCGGATGCACGCGCTGCTCGATGCCGCTTTCGGTCCGCTGGGCGACACCGAGAAGCTTGATGCGGTAGCCGAGGTCGGCGGCCGCATTGATATCGTCGATGGAGATATTGGTGATGCCTTCGAGATAGATGTCGTCGGCTGCGATCGCGGTTCCGAAGGCAAGGCTCGTCAGGATCGACAGCTTGTGCGCGGTATCATTGCCTTCGATGTCGAAGGCCGGGTCGGCCTCGGCATAGCCAAGCCGCTGGGCTTCCTTCAGGCAGGCCTCGAACGAGAGCCCTTCCTTTTCCATCTTCGTCAGGATGTAGTTGCAGGTGCCGTTCATGATCCCGTAAACGCGCGAGATCGTGTTGCCGGTCATTGATTCGCGCAGCGCCTTGATGACCGGAATGCCACCGGCGACAGCTGCTTCGTAGTTGAGCAGCGCGCCCTTGTGCTCGGCAATCGCTGCAAGCTCGATGCCGTGGGCTGCCAGCAGCGCCTTGTTGGCGGTGACGACATGGATGCCACGACCAAGCGCCGTCTTGACGGCGGCATAAGCCGGATCGCCGGAGCCGCCCATCAGCTCGATGAAAACATCGATATCGGCATTGGCAGCGAGCGAAACTGCGTCCTCGAACCAGGTCGCCTTGGAAAGATCGACGCCACGGTCCTTGGAGCGGTCACGCGCCGTGACGGCTGTAATCTCGATTGCCCTGCCACATGTCGTTGCCAGCATCTCGCGACGATCCTGGAGGATCCGCACGAGCGAGGCACCGACGGTACCCAAGCCCGCAATGCCAATTTTGAGGGCATCTGCCATAGCCATTTCCTAACATGTGAAGGCGCCCAGCCAGAACGGCGGGGCCGTGGTGGAAGGGGCGCGCTCGCCGCACGCCCCCGTCTTTTACCGATGCGCGTTGAGCGAGATGACGTTGTGCATCGTCTCGTCAGCCGTGGACAGGAACTTCTTGATGTTGCGGGCCGCCTGGCGAATCCGGTGTTCGTTTTCCACGAGCGCCAGACGCACGTAGTCGTCGCCCTGCTCGCCGAAGCCGATGCCCGGCGCTACGGCCACATCGGCCTTTTCGACGAGCAGCTTGGAGAATTCGAGCGAGCCGAGATGACGGAACTTCTCGGGGATCTTCGCCCAGGCAAACATCGTGGCTGCCGGCGGCGGCACGTCGAAGCCGGCTTTGCCGAAGCTTTCGACCATCACGTCGCGACGACGCTTGTAGATGTTGCGGACTTCGGCGATGTCGCTGCCATCACCGTTGAGCGCCTGGGTGGCGGCAACCTGGATCGGCGTGAACGCACCATAGTCGAGGTAGGATTTCACGCGCGTCAGCGCTGCGATCAGCCGCTCGTTGCCAACGGCAAAGCCCATGCGCCAGCCGGGCATCGAGAATGTCTTCGACATCGAGGTGAATTCGACCGTGCAGTCGATGGCACCCGGAACTTCCAGAACCGATGGCGGCGGAGCATCGTTGAAGTAGATCTCGGAATAGGCGAGATCCGACAGCACGATGATGTCGTGCTTCTTCGCGAATGCGATCACGTCCTTGTAGAAGTCGAGCGTTGCCACCTGCGCTGTCGGGTTCGACGGATAGTTGAGGATCAACGCCAGCGGTTTCGGGATCGAGTGCCGCACGGCCCGCTCCAGCGGTCCGAAGAAGCTCTCGTCCGGCTCGACCGAGATCGAGCGGATGACGCCGCCCGCCATCAGGAAGCCGAAGGCATGGATCGGATAGGTCGGATTGGGGCACAGGATCACGTCGCCGGGCGCAGTGATCGCCTGCGCCATATTGGCGAAGCCTTCCTTGGAGCCAAGGGTGGCGACGACCTGCGTGTCCGGGTTCAGTTTGACGCCGAAGCGACGGGCGTAATAGGCGGCCTGGGCACGACGCAGCCCGGGAATGCCCTTCGACGACGAATAACGATGCGTGCGCGGGTCCTGAACAGCCTCGCAGAGCTTGTCGACAATCGACTGTGGAGTGGGAAGATCCGGATTGCCCATGCCGAGGTCGATGATGTCAGCACCGGCCGCTCGCGCGCTAGCTTTCAAACGGTTGACCTGTTCGAAAACATAAGGCGGCAAACGCCGGACTTTGTGAAACTCTTCCATCTCCAAACCTCGTTTGGCGCACGTCTCCGCCAGCGGTTGGCCGTCGCGAAAACATGCGCTTTGGTGAACGGCCGTCACTGCGGCCATTGAACGCTTTGCGTCCAAATCACCCGAAACGCAAGTGCTAATTCGCGATCTGTTTCAGCGTGTCGGAACCGTGGTCTTCGGCAAGCGCACGCATTTCCTTCATGCGACGCTGATACTCAGCTTCCGAGATGGAGCCGGATTTGCGCGCGGCACCGAGCGAGCTCAACCGCGCCTGCATATTGGCGGCTTCCTCATTCGTCATCTGCTGCGTCGCCGCCGGCTTCTGACCATAGACGGAGGGATAGTTTTCGAACGGGGTCTTCTGGGTGTTGCAGCCCGCGAGCGTGCCAAGGAGAATGATCCCGGCAACCCAGGTGATGGAGCGCTGTTTTCCGACGGCGAGCATACTGGCAAAGACCTCTGTTATCGTGGCGCGACGATGCGCTAGCCCTTGTAATCATTTTCGGGCAGAATGTAAAAATACAAAACAAACAAGATGCTGTGGAGGAAACCGGGTGACAGCAGACAGGAACGCCGAAGGCCACGCCGGCAAGGACGGCTTTGCTGGCTTCGACCCGAAGTCCGTTGAACCCTACATCGTCAAGGATCCGGAAGGCCTCGCGGTCAACCTTGCCCGCGCAATGGAACAACTTGGCAAGGCGGCTTCGGCCTGGCTTGCGCCACGCGAAACCGGCGAAAAATCCGACGTCTTCGCCGAACCCGTCACCGACATGGTCAAGACCCTCTCCAGGGTTTCCGAATATTGGCTTTCCGATCCGCGCCGCACACTCGAAGCACAGACCCATCTCATGGGCAGCTTCTTCGAGATGTGGTCTCGAACGCTCAATCGCATGTCCGGCGACACCGCGGCCGCCGATCCTTCCAGCCTGCAGCGCGCCGACAAGCGATTTACAGATGAGGACTGGGTCAAGAACCCCTTTTTCGACTTCGTCCGGCAAGCCTATTTCATCACGTCCGACTGGGCCGACAAGATGGTGCGCGACGCCGAGGGCCTCGACGATCACACCAAGCACAAGGCCGCCTTCTACGTCCGGCAGATTTCAAGCGCGCTGTCGCCGACCAATTTCGTCACCACCAATCCGCAGCTCTACCGGGAAACGGTTGCAACCAGCGGCGCCAACCTGGTCAAGGGCATGCAGATGTTTGCCGAGGATGTGGTTGCCGGTCGGGGCGATCTCAAGATGCGCCAGACCGATACCAGCAAGTTCGCGATCGGCGAAAACATCGCCATCACCCCCGGCAAGGTCGTCGCGCAGAGCGAGGTCTGTCAGGTCATCCAGTACGAAGCCTCGACCGAAACGGTGCTCAAGCGTCCGCTGTTGATCTGCCCCCCCTGGATCAACAAGTTCTACGTGCTCGACCTCAACCCGCAAAAATCCTTCATCAAATGGGCGGTCGACCAGGGGCACACGGTCTTCGTCATTTCCTGGGTCAACCCGGACGAGCGCCATGCGGCCAAGGATTGGGAAGCGTATGCGCGCGAAGGAATCGGCTTTGCGCTCGACACCGTCGAACAGGCGACCGGCGAGCGGGACGTCAATGCCATCGGCTATTGCGTCGGCGGAACGCTGCTGGCCGCAACGCTTGCGCTACACGCTGCCGAAGGCGACGAGCGCATCCGCTCGGCGACGCTCTTTACCACGCAGGTCGATTTCACCCACGCGGGCGATCTCAAAGTCTTCGTCGACGAAGATCAGATCAGCCAGATGGAATCGAACATGCAGGTTACCGGCTATCTCGACGGTTCGAAGATGGCGACGGCGTTCAACATGCTGCGCGCCTCCGAACTGATCTGGCCCTACTTCGTCAACAACTACCTCAAGGGTCAGGAGCCACTGCCCTTCGACCTGCTCTACTGGAACTCCGATTCGACCCGAATGCCGGCGGCCAACCACTCGTTCTACCTGCGCAACTGCTACCTGGAGAACCGTCTGTCGAAGGGCGAGATGATGCTGGCGGGCAAACAAGTGTCGCTCGGCGATGTCAAGATCCCGATCTACAACCTCGCCACGAAGGAAGACCATATCGCCCCACCGCGCTCGGTCTTCCTCGGCTCCTCGTCGTTCGGCGGCAAGGTCACGTACGTGCTCTCCGGCTCCGGCCACATCGCCGGCGTCGTCAACCCTCCTGACAAGGGAAAATACCAGTTCTGGACCGGCGGACCGCCCAAGGGCGAATTCGACGATTGGGTCAAGGCGGCCAAGGAAACCCCGGGGTCATGGTGGCCGCACTGGCACCAGTGGATCGAAAAGCTGGACAAGAAGCGCGTGCCGGCGCGCAAGCCCGGCGGCACGCTCAACACGCTGGAAGAGGCACCTGGCTCCTACGTGCGCGCTCGCGCCTGACAAAAGTGTGGAATAGACTTTGATTTTCGATCGGCCACTCGTGCCCGCCACGCTAGTGCAGCGCTACAAACGCTTTCTGTTCGACGCCACTCTTATGGACGGCACGGCCTTGACGGGTTCTTGCCCCAACACCGGGTCGATGCGCGGGCTGACGACACCGGGTTCGCGGATCTGGATGTCGGAACATGACAGCCCGACACGAAAGTACCGGCAGATGCTGGAGATCGTCGAGGCCGATGATACGCTCGTCGGCATCAACACCGGCCTGCCCAACCGCTTGGCCGAAGAAGCCATTCGCCTCGGGTTGATTTCCGATCTCCATAGTTATCCGTCGCTTTCTCGCGAGCAGAAGTACGGGCGCAACTCGCGCATCGATATCCTGCTCAGCGATCCGGCCCGCGGCTCCGCTTATGTCGAGGTCAAGAACGTGCATTTCAGTCGGATCCGCGGTGTGGCCGAGTTTCCCGACAGTCCCACCACGCGCGGCGCAAAACACCTGGAAGAACTGGGCGACATGGTTGAAGCCGGCCATCGGGCGATCATGGTCTATCTCGTGCAACGCAGCGATTGCGACAACCTGAGGATCTGCCGCGACTATGATCCCGCCTATGCCACAGCATTCGATCGCGCGATGGCGCGCGGTGTCGAGGCTTATGCGGTGAAATGCCTGATATCGCCGACCGAGATCGCGCCCATTGGTCCTATCGCCGTCGAAGAAGCGAAGGTCGGCACTCTTCGCAACCCAGCCTGAGCGATCGTACCGGGCCGATCCTTTGTCGCCAATCGCTCGCCAACCTGCAACATTCTACGGATAGGCGCAGGCATTGTTCCGCGGTAGGCTTGACGACGGGCCAGGCGAAAGAACGAGACGCCGAAATGCTGAGCTCTGCGCCGTATATCAGTTTCCCTTTAGTGCGTGGCAGTGGACGAAGCCGCCCCTGCTGCATTATGAAATCAGGCAGGAAACAACTGAAAGTTCTGGAATGGTGACTTACATCGAGGCGGGGTCTTCGCCCTACAAAAACACCGGCGTCATCCGCCTCTACGGACCGGAGGGGTTTGAAGGCATGCGCAAGGCCTGTCAGGTGACGGCGCGTTGCCTCGACGAGCTGGTGTCGCGCGTGCGGCCGGGTGTGACGACCGAGGAGATCGATCGCTTCGTCTTCGAATTCGGCATGGACAACGGCGCGCTTCCCGCAACGCTGAACTACCGCGGCTACACCAAATCGTCCTGCACCTCGATCAACCACGTGGTCTGCCACGGCATTCCCAACGACAAGCCACTTCGCGACGGCGATATCGTCAACATCGACGTCACCTATGTAATCGATGGCTGGCACGGTGATTCCAGCCGCATGTATCCGGTCGGTGAGATCAAACGCGCTGCCGAACGACTACTCGATGTGACGCATGAGTGTCTGATGCGCGGCATTGCGGCCGTGCGCCCCGGCACGCGCACCGGCGCGATCGGCGAAGCGATCCAGACCTATGCGGAAGCCGAACGGTGCTCGGTCGTGCGCGACTTCTGCGGGCACGGCGTCGGCCGGCTTTTCCACGATGCGCCGAACATCCTGCATTACGGCCGCGCCAACGAAGGGCCGGAACTGCGCGAAGGCATGATCTTCACCATCGAGCCGATGATCAATCTCGGTCGCCCGCATGTGAAGGTGCTGGCGGATGGCTGGACGGCGGTCACCCGCGACCGCTCTCTCTCGGCACAATACGAACACACAGTCGGCGTCACCGCGGACGGATGTGAGATCTTTACCCTCTCGCCCGCCGGCCTCTTCAAGCCTGATATGGCCGCTATGGGCGCCGCATGAAGAAAAACGCCCGTTCATCCGCAGGCGACGCGACGCAGCCGGCGGATGAACGATCGTTTTTTGCAGATCTCCCGCCGCAGGCTCCACCTTCTCCGGAAACGGATACTGTGACCACAGAGGCACATTACCTCGGTCACCGCGACCGGCTTCGCACCCGCTATCGCGAACATGGTGATGCCGCGCTTGCCGACTATGAAATTCTCGAAATGCTCTTGTTTCGGCTGATCCCGCGCAAGGACACCAAGCCGATCGCCAAGGCACTGCTCACCCGCTTCGGCACGCTTGCCGGCGTGTTCGGCGCACCGCTCGCGTTGTTGCAGGAAATCAAGGGTGTCGGCGAAGCGGTGGCGCTCGACCTGAAGCTCGTCTCGACGATCGGCCACCGGACGCTGAAGAGCGACCTGCGCAAGAAGCACATTCTTTCGTCCTGGTCGGCCGTGATCGAGTATTGCCATGCGGCCATGGCCTACGAGACCAAGGAACAGTTCCGCATCCTGTTTCTCGACAAGCGCAACACGCTGATCGCCGACGAGGTTCAGCAGACCGGCACGATCGACCACACGCCGGTCTATCCGCGCGAGGTCGTCAAGCGTGCGCTCGAACTGTCGGCAACCGCAATTATCCTAGCGCATAACCATCCCTCGGGCGACCCGACACCGTCGCGGGCGGATATCGACATGACCAAGCTGATCGTCGAGACGGCCAAGCCGCTCGGCATCGCCGTGCATGATCACATCATCATCGGCAAGGACGGCCATGTCAGCTTGAAGGGGCTGCGCCTGTTCTAGCCGCGCAACCGGCCTTCAAAGCCACCTGGCGCGGCGGAAGAAGCGAAAGAGCGTCAGGCAGAGCCCTATGATCACCGCCAGAACGACGAAGTAGCCATAGCGGAATTTCAGTTCGGGCATATCGTCGAAATTCATCCCGTAGATCCCCGCAATTGCCGTCGGCACCGCCAGAATGGCCGCCCAGGAAGCCAGCTTGCGCGAAATCTCCGTCTGCTCCGATTGCCCCATCATCAGGCTCGCTTCGAAGGTAAAGGCCAGAACTTCGCGCAGCGCATCGATATCTTCCTGCACGCGGCGGACATGGTCGGTCACATCGCGAAACAGCGGCTGCAATGCCGCCTCCATACCGGGCAAATCGATATGTTCATGCCGCCGGCACACGTCGACCAGCGGCACGGCCGCATTTCGAAGCCGGAGCAGGTTACGCCGGAGCAGGTAGAGCCGTTCGATATCCTCCTTCTCCAGGCGTTGGCGAAGCAGGCGATCCTCGAGCCGTTCAACCTCTTCGTGAATGGCCTCGATCACCGGCATGTAGTTGTCTACGATGAAATCGAGGATCGAATAGAGAATGTAATTCTCGCCATGGGCAAGGGCCGCCGGCGAAGCCTCGCACCGCTGCCGAACGGCCATGTAGGAGGTCGAGGCGCCGTGGCGAACCGACACGACATAGCCGCGCCCGACAAACAGATGGGTTTCTCCGAAAGCGATTTCGTCTCCGACCATGTGGGCGGTCCGGGCGACGACAAAGATCGAATCGCCGTAAATCTCCAGTTTCGGCCGTTGATGCGCCTTGCAGGCGTCCTCGATCGCGAGATCGTGCAGATCGAACTCGCGCTGCACCTGCCGAAGCAGCTGAGCGTCCGGTTCGTGGAGGCCGATCCAGACCACGGCGCCGGCGCGGCTTCGCCATTTGCCGGCGTCTTCCACATGGATATCCTGGATGCGCACACCGTTTTCGTAGACCGCGGCAGCGATCACGCCCTGCCGTTCTTCCGCATGCGACGCTTCAGTCATCTGCGAACTATTCGATCTTGCTTCATTCGCCAGGTCCAGCGCCATAGAAGACCTCCCACACCCGCAAGAGTTTCATCGAACGGTATGCCATTGGGCCGACAAGCATACGCGTCTTTCCTCACATTCGCACGCAACAGGTTTCGAACGCGAAAACACTTCATCAAACTGTGCGATTGACGATATAGACGCATGCGGGCGAGACTTTTCGCAGCGCACAACGATTCTTCCTTTTTTGACGGAACTCCCATGAACCAGTTCGATCTCATCGTCGTCGGAAGCGGACCCGCCGGCCGCCGCGGCGCTATCCAGGCCGCCAAGCTCGGCAAGAAGGTTCTCGTCATCGAACAGGGCAAACGCGTCGGTGGCGTTTCGGTGCACACGGGCACGATCCCTTCGAAGACGTTGCGCGAAACGGCTCTCAATCTGTCGGGTTGGCGCGAGCGTGGCTTTTACGGCCGGTCCTACCGTGTCAAGGAGGAGATCAGCGCCGACGACCTGCGCCAGCGGCTGATCATCACCCTCAATCACGAAGTCGAAGTTCTCGAGCATCAGTTTGCCCGCAACCGGGTGCAGCAGATGCGCGGCAAGGCGAGCTTCGTCGATCCGACGACGCTCGAAGTCGTCAAGGATGACGGCGAGACCTCGCTCGTTTCAGGTACCAGCATCATGCTGGCCGTCGGCACAAAACCCTTCCGCCCTGATTACATGCCGTTCGACGGCAAGACCGTCCTCGACAGCGACGAACTGCTCGACATTTCGGAGCTGCCACGCTCGCTCGTGGTCATCGGCGCCGGCGTCGTCGGCATCGAATATGCGACGATCTTCAGCGCACTCGACACGCAGGTGACAGTGATCGACCCGAAAACGACGATGCTCGACTTCATCGACAAGGAAATCGTCGAGGATTTCATCTACCAGTTGCGCGACCGCAACATGAAACTGCATCTCGGGCAGAAGGCTGACAAGGTCGAGCGCCTAGATAATGGCAAGGTGTTGCTGACGCTCGACAACGGCCGCAGGATCACGAGTGACATGGTGCTCTTTGCCGCCGGCCGCATGGGCGCTACCGACACGCTCAACCTTCCCGCCGCCGGGCTTGAAGCGGACAGCCGCGGGCGGCTGAAGGTCAACCCCGAAACCTTCCAGACCTCCGTGCCGAACATCTATGCCGCCGGCGACGTGGTCGGTTTTCCGAGCCTTGCTTCGACATCGATGGAACAGGGCCGCATCGCGGCTCGTGTCGCCGTCGGCGCGATCGCCATGGAACCACAAAAGTATTTCCCCTACGGCATCTACGCCGTGCCGGAAATCTCGACCTGCGGCCTTTCGGAAGAAGAGGTCAAGGATCGCGGCATTCCCTATGAATGCGGTATGGCGCGCTTCCGCGAGACATCGCGCGGCCACATCATGGGCCTCGATTCCGGGCTGTTGAAGATGATCTTCTCGCTGAAGACGCGGCGCCTGCTCGGCGTCCACATCATCGGCGAAGGCGCGACCGAACTGGTTCACATCGGCCAGGCCGTGCTCAATCTCAAGGGAACGGTCGAATACTTCGTCGAGAACACCTTCAACTATCCGACGCTTGCCGAAGCCTACAAGATCGCCGGCCTCGACGCCTGGAACCGCATGGGCGAAATCAAGCCGACGGCGTGAAATTTTGCGAGGCTGGCCATGCCGGCCTCCAACACTGCCCCGCGAATCAGATAGCTTCGCGGTCCTGACCTTCTCAGGGCCGCACGCTTGGCCGCATCATCAAGCCATCGGCCCCGATCCTCGTTTTCATGCCTGCCGCAGAGAGCACCGTGCATCTCACGGCAGCTTATTCCGGCGAGTGTTTGACCATGGCAATGCGTATCCTCTCCCTGAATGTCTGGGGCGGCAAGCTCCATGCGCCGCTGATCCCTTACCTCGTCGAGGCAGATGCTGACGTTCTGTGCCTCCAGGAGGTTGTGCGTTCACCCGAGACGACCTCCGACTGGTTGCTTTATCGGGACGGCGATGTCGAGCTGCCGCAGCGCGCGAACCTGTTCGATGAGATAAACAGCGCCCTACCTGATCATGATGGCTATTTCTGCCCGACGTCGAGAGGAGAACTTCACGATGGCAACCGCATGGTTCATGCCGAGTTCGGATTGGCGACATTCGTGCGCAAATCCCTACCCGTCATCGGCCAGGCGCTGGATTTCGTCCATGGCCAATTCTCGCCGGACGGATGGGGCGAACATCCGCGCCCGCGAAATGCCCATTGCCTCCGGCTTTTCGATTATGACGGCGGCTTCGCGATAACCATCGCACAGATGCATGGCCTGCGAACCGCAGATGGCAAGGGCGACACCCCGGAACGGCAGGCGCAGGCGGGTGCACTGGAGCGACTCGTCCGCCGCGTTTGGCCCGGAGACGAAAGATTGATCGTCTGCGGCGATTTCAATGTCCTGCCGGATAGCGCCACCTTTGGCACACTCGGCAAACTTGGCCTATTCGATCTCGTCACCGGCCGCGGCCATACCGATACGCGCACGTCGTACTACGGCAAATCAGGACGTTTCGCCGATTACATGCTGGCGACACCGGATGTCGAGGTGGTTGGTTTCGACGTCGTCGAACAGCCTGAAGTCTCGGATCACCGCGCTCTGCTGCTGGATCTACGGTAGAGAAGATCGCTTCTGCGCCGGACACTCAAACTTCTGCACAACGAAAAAGGCCCCGCCGTAAAACGGCAGGGCCTCGATTTTCAGGCAATCGAAGAAACGATTACTCGGCGCTGTCGTCAGCGGCCTTCTTCTTGGCCGGAGCCTTCTTCTTCGGAGCTGCGGCTTCTTCGCCTTCAGCGGCGTCAGCCTTGGCAGCGGCCTTCTTCTTAGCCGGAGCCTTCTTGTCAGCCTTGCCTTCGGTTTCTTCGTCGTCAGCCGTCAGCTCTTCCTTGGAAACCGTCTTGTCGGTTACCGAGATCTCGGAGAGCAGGTGATCGACGACCTTTTCTTCGAACAGCGGAGCGCGCAGCGAAGCAGCGGCGCCGGGGGTGTTCTTGAAGTAGTCGAGGATCTGCTTTTCCTGGCCCGGGAACTGGCGCAGCTGTTCGAACAGCGAACGCTGCAGTTCGTCGTCGCTGACCTGAACGCCGGCCTTTTCGCCGATTTCCGAGAGAACGAGGCCGAGGCGAACGCGACGCTCAGCGAGCTTGCGGTATTCGGCGCGGGCTTCTTCTTCAGTGGTTTCTTCGTCAGCGAAGGTCTTGCCGGCCTGCTGCAGGTCGGTGTTGATCTGGCGCCAGATGTTTTCGAATTCGGCTTCGACGAGGCGCTCCGGCGTGTCGAACTGGTAGAGTTCGTCCAGCTGGTCGAGGATCTGACGCTTCACCTTCTGGCGGGTCAGCGAGCCGTACTGGCTCTCGATCTGGCCGCGAACGATTTCCTTCAGCTTGTCAGCCGATTCGAGACCAAGCTTGGTGGCCAGTTCGTCGTTGATTTCGATGTCCTGGGCCGAAGCGACGTCCTTGACGGTGATGTCAAAGGTGGCTTCCTTGCCAGCGAGGTTCGCTGCCGGGTAATCGGCCGGGAACGTCACGGTGATGGTCTTTTCGTCGCCAGCCTTGACGCCGACGAGCTGCTCTTCGAAGCCCGGGATGAAGCGGTTGGAGCCGAGAACGAGCTCAGCGTCTTCGTCCTTGCCGCCGTCGAAGGCTTCGCCGTCAACCTTGCCGAGGTAGTCGATGGTGACGCGGTCGCCGTTGGCGGCCTTGCCCTTCTTCGTCTCGTAGGTGCGGGCGCTTTCAGCGATACGCAGGATCTGCTCGTTGACTTCGTCTTCGGCGATCTCGACGACTTCGCGCGTCACCTTGATGCCGCTGACGTCCTTGAGTTCGATCGCCGGAATGATCTCGTAAGCGACGGTGAACTCGAGGTCAGCCTCGGCGTTCAGGATCTTGTCGGCTTCGGACTCGTCCTCGGTCATCGCGATTTCCGGCTGGGTCGCCGACTTCTCGCCACGGCCCGAAAGGATCTCGGTTGGCTTTTCGCGGACGATCTCGTTGACGAGATCAGCCATGATCGACTTGCCGTAGACCTTCTTCAGATGCGCGAACGGCACCTTGCCCGGACGGAAGCCGTTGATCTTCACACGGTCCTTCACTTCGGCCAGGCGCTCGTTCATCCGAGCTTCCATGTCCTTGGCCGGGATAACGACCTTGAGTTCGCGCTTCAGCCCTTGAGCGAGCGTTTCGATAACCTGCATGTTCAAACCTTCATTTCACGTTGACTGTGCTCTTCCCCTTGAAAGGTCTGGCGAGCACGTGAGCCGATCCATTTGCCGGGAGTGGCTTTACGCAGTTCCGTAACCGTTTTGCAAGCAAAATGGCACTCCAGCCCCCTTCATCTACGCAGAATCCGGTCTTTTGGTGCGATCATTGTCCTGGTGCGGGTAGAGAGACTTGAACTCCCACGCCTTGCGGCACCAGAACCTAAATCTGGCGTGTCTACCAATTTCACCATACCCGCGTTCAGACAATCGCACCGACTGAGCGTATTCCCGCAAGACCAACCAACGGAAACACCGCGGATACAAAGGGCATGCTGAGGTTCAGGGCTTTCCCGAGCGCGGCGTCTCTATATCACTCGTTTTCGCGGGATCAAAGGGAAAATACAGTTACCCACGACAGATCGATTTGATCCCGCACCGAGCGGTCAATAGAGGGGCTCCTCGTAAACAGGCGTGCCCTCGACGGCGATCTGCCTGATCTGCGCCTTCCCGGCATCATTGATGCGAACGTTCACCGAAAGCGCCTCGGCATTGCGCGCTTGTTCCAGCACCCGGCCTTCGCCTTCCGGCACATAGAATCGCTCGATGCCGTAGGCGACATTGATTGATGACGGGGTTTCACTCGACGAAGGATAATAGGCGAAGGGCTGGGATTGAACCACGACGCTCTCGTCCGTTGGCGCGAGCGGTTTGAAGGATGCTTCGGATGCGCCCCAGAAGCCGTCAGGCTGCTTGCCAAGACGCACAAAGACCGTCGCCTCTTCCGGCGCCGCCGGAAATCCGCCCTTGAAAAGCTCCGGCGGAAGCCATGAAATGTCATAGCTCAAGATGACATAGTCGCCGCGCAGCAGATCCCTCGGGTCGACAGGCACCGTCTTCAGCAGCACTTCCTTGCCGTTGCGCAGGATCGATGCCCGGCTTTCGACCATGTAGCCCAGCGCTGCTGTCTGCAGCACGGCCGCAATCAGCGCGGCGACGAGCGGCGGCAGCCAGCGGCGCTTTGACGCGATATCACTCATAGCGAAACCTCCTCGCGCCGCGTCCGCATCAGCCGGCCCTCAATCCTTATCACCAGCCAGGCGATTGCGGCCACAAGCAGGCCGGAAATCAGGAAGAAGCCGGAGGTTCCGAGCATCGAGCCGAGTGTCTCGAAAGCGAGATAGAGAAGCTCACCGGCAAAGGCGGCATAGCCGAGATATCGAACCGCTCCGTTCTGCGCGCCGGCAAGGGCTATCCCGAGCAAAGCGACGGTCAGCACGGCCGCGCCGGCGGCAACTTCCGTAAACAGCCCGACCGCTTCAAACTGCAACACCGCGAAACCGATGAGTGCGAGGGCAAAGGAATAGAATGCCGGCGCGGAACCAGCCTCGAGCGCCATGGGGCGAAGCGGCGAGCCGGGCATGGCAGCGGCGAGGAAAGCTATGATGCCGCCGCCTGCCAATGCGCCGGCAAACGCCAGGGACGAGTTTTCGACATAGAGCCAGATCAGCCACCCCATCACCAGGAGGTAAGCCAGGTGGCGGGCGCGACCTGCATCCGTTACGCGCACCAGAATGACCACAACGGCAGCGAGCGCCGGGACGATCCAGGTCTGCCATTCGACGATTTCACCAAGTCCGTTTTCCGACAGCACCGTCAGGAAATAGGCCCAGGCAAGCCCGCCGCACACGGTCGTGACGGCGACCGATCGGAAGGCGAGCGCCGTCACGCAGGCCCCGGCAAACCAGAGCAGGATCGCATCGGCCGCATCGCCGGAGAGATGATACATCTGCCCGACAAGCGCGATGCCTGCGCCAAACGACATCGCCGCAAGCACCAGAGTCGCCGCAGCGAGACCGCCATGACCCCGCAGGGAAAATACTGCACCAACAAAATGAAAGCCCCAGATCAAGGCGACGATACCGATCAGGCGGGCAAGACGTGGCAACGCCTCCCAGTTGGCCGCGACAAGCAGCAGGATCGAAGCCGAGAGCAAGAGGGCGGCAAGCACCAGCAGAACGCGTCCGGCCCGAAAGGTGGATTCGCGACCATCATACTCCGCCAACATCTGTCGCGCCGACGCCTCTGGCAGAAGCCCCATACCGACCCAATGCTTGAAGTCCTTTTCCAGACGACCGCGATACATGCTGCCCCACTTCCTTCGACCGCCTGCCCCTTTGAAGGCAAGAAACCATCGCGCCCAACTAATCACGCAATGGCAGAAAAACACAACCGTTCGAGCGTTAGAACCGAACGTCGGTTTCGCGACGGTGTCCGGCTTGCGCGATGCGCATATCTTCCATGCGGATATTGCACTGCACAAATCGATTTAGAGGTTCTATATTCAAATCATCAGAGGCGAACGAAGGCAGACAGCCACACGGACGCCAGCGGCGATGGTCAGCCGCCCCGGATCAGCCGGGAAAGACCCGGACGAAAGTTCGATGGAATTCGGAGCGGCGCACTCCTCCTCCCAGCGCCCCTCCGATACGGTTGGCAACACTCCTCCTCCCAGTTGCCAATCACCTTCAATGACGCTCGCTGGACCTCCTCCCCCAGCGGGCGTTATTCGTTTCAGCCTCCCCTCTCATCAATCGCGATCGATCGAAGTATCTGCACAATGTTTGCGCATGTTTTCGCTGACTCTGCAGCTAGTCATGCATATAGCGCATAGGTGCCATGACGCATTTGATCTACACAAATTCAGCAGACTAAACTATCTTCAGCTCATCGATCGGGGCGGCGCACTCCTCCTCCCAGCGCCCCTCGATTTGGATCGGCAGCACTCCTCCTCCCAGTTGCCGATCAGAATAAAACGACGCTCGCTGGATCTCCTCCCCCAGCGGGCGTTGTTTGATTCAGCCACCTCTCTTCTCCACATTCGCCAGCCACGACCACGGCCTCCGGGCGCCAGCGTCGGAATGCTACGCCGGTGTACTTGCCAGAACGAGGCTTGCAAGAGCTGCATGGGTGCGATGCAGCATTATCTCTGTAACTTCTGCTCAAAACGATTATATTCCGGGTCATCAGATGACGGCCAGCCGAGAGATAAGCGCTGGCAAACGACCCTAGAAAGGATAGGATCATGAACCTCGCACGCTCTTTCAACAATTGGCGCAAGTACCGTCAGACCTGCAACGAACTCGGCCGCATGAGCGACCGTGAACTGAGCGACCTCGGCATCGGCCGTGGCGATATCGCCTACGTTGCACGTCAGGCCATCAAGTAATTTCCAGGAGCGCTGCTTCGCGCAGCGCGCCGGACATTACCAACGCCCTCCGGTTCATTCCGGGGGGCGTTTTTTGTTGCCGAGACTCTGAGCAAATTGGCTTTCGCACTTGCGAAAGCAGGTCGGCGATTCCGTAGCAAGGGCAGCCTGACAATCTTGCCAGGAATCGCGCCGCGAATGCCGCAAACGCCACGCGTAGCTCTCGCGGAAAACGCCGTTATTCCAGATCGTTAACGGGAGGCATTCCCTTTTTAATCAATCTTTAAGGGATGACGCATTTTCGAGCGGGCGGAAATCCTGCCCAGCAATGTGGCGATGCACTGCACAAATGCATAGCAGATGCATTTTCTTTGCACTCCACCTTCTAATTAGACAAGCGTATAAGAACCTCAACGACGCAGACAGATGGCTGTCGCGACAAACCGCTCTTCGAGGAAAAGTCATGAACCCGATTCGTATCGCAAAAAGCTGGATCAACTACCGCCGCACCGTCAGCGAGCTCGGCAACCTGTCGAACCACGCTCTCAATGATATCGGCATCACCCGCTACGATATCCGCAACATTGCATCGCGCTCCTTCCGTTAATCGGATTGACCGACGAGAGACTTCCAAGACGGCGCCTTCGGGCGCCGTTTTCGTTTGTGGCGATAGCAACGATGGTTGGAACAACGGATCGAGCATGGTAGGAAGCCGGCCATGAGCAAAGACACCTCTTCCCACTCCCCCATCCATGTCATCGGCGGCGGCCTTGCCGGCTCCGAAGCTGCCTGGCAGATCGCCGAGGCCGGTGTTCCGGTCGTGCTGCACGAGATGCGCGGCGTCCGCGGCACCGATGCACACAAGACGGACGGCCTTGCCGAACTCGTCTGTTCGAACTCTTTCCGCTCCGATGACGCGACCAGCAATGCAGTCGGCGTATTGCATGCTGAAATGCGCCTGGCGGGCTCGCTGATCATGAAGGCGGCCGATGCCAACCAGGTTCCGGCCGGCGGCGCGCTTGCCGTCGACCGGGACGGCTTTTCAGATGCCGTCACCGCGGCGATTGCAGGGCACCCGCTGATAACAGTCGTTCGGGAAGAAGTGTGCGGCCTGCCCCCTCGGGAATGGGACCTTGCGGTCATCGCAACCGGACCGCTAACGGCGCCGAACCTTGCCGAATCGATCCGACAGGAAACGGGCGCCGATGCGCTCGCCTTCTTCGACGCCATCGCACCGATCGTCTATACCGAGACGATCGACATGGACATCTGCTGGTACCAGTCACGCTACGACAAGGTCGGCCCCGGCGGCACCGGCAAGGACTATATCAACTGCCCCATGAACGAGGAGCAGTACAACGCCTTCATCGACGCACTTGTGGCCGGCGACAAGACCGGCTTCAAAGAGTGGGAAGGCACACCGTATTTCGATGGCTGCCTGCCGATCGAGGTGATGGCAGAACGCGGACGCGAGACACTGCGCTACGGGCCGATGAAGCCGATGGGCCTTACCAACGCCCACAACCCGGCGGTCAAGGCCTATGCCGTCGTCCAGCTGCGACAGGACAACGCGCTTGGCACGCTCTACAACATGGTCGGCTTCCAGACCAAGCTGAAGTATGGCGCCCAGGCGGAAGTCTTCCGCATGATCCCGGGCCTCGAGAACGCGGAATTCGCCCGCCTCGGCGGCCTGCACCGCAACACCTACATCAACTCGCCAACATTGCTCGACGGAACGCTGACGTTGAAGTCCAGGCCGGGCCTGCGTTTTGCCGGACAGATCACCGGCTGCGAGGGCTATGTGGAAAGTGCCAGCATCGGCTTGCTGGCCGGTCGGTTCGCAGCAGCGGAGCGCAAGGGGGAGACTTTGGCCGTACCGCCAGCAACCACCGCCTTCGGCGCGCTGCTCAACCATATCACCGGCGGCCACATCGTTTCCGACGACGAGCCGGGTAAACGCTCGTTCCAGCCGATGAATGTCAATTTCGGGCTGTTCCCGCCACTCGATCCCGGCGCCATCACCAAGCCTGAGGGCGTCAAGCGCTTCCGCGGCAAGGAAAAGGCTGCGGCGAAGAAGCAGGCGACTGCAGCGCGCGCGCTCAGCGACTGTGCCGCCTGGCTGAACGGCTGATCAGGCACTCCAGCGCCGCGCGTCTTGTCAGACGCGCAAAGGTCGTTGTGGCACTTTGAATTGCTGCATGTTTTTATCCTTAAACCGGAGACGATTTAAGGAAACATGCAGTCATCATTTGACCTGCAATCCGGATCACGCCCGATTTGCAGGTCTTTTCCTTTTGCAGTTTTGCACTGATCAGGACCGTCGGCAGCGACGGCTGCTGTCAAATGCTCGCTATTCGCTCGCTTTCGCCGGCGATGGCACGTCCGCCTCATCGGCGGCGAATTCCGATTTCGGGCTGAAGCTGCCCAGCAGCCAGAGCGAGACTTCTGCCGCCTCACTGGCGTTGTGAAACTCGAACGCATTGTCGAGATAGGCGAAGTCGGGGAAATGAACGATCAACCCGTGGCCACTTTCGGAACTGTTGACCCGGACCTTTCCCGGCTGAATGACGTGGCAAACGTAATGCGTGCCATGTGATTGAATGAAACCGGCCTTGCCGTCATGCAGTCGCAGGAAGATCGCCTTGCGGTCCGCGGTAGAATGAAGGGCGCGAATTGCCTCGTCCGGAAAGGCCCGCCCGAACTCGACCATCGCCGAGCCGGCATCCGGGTCGTTCCAATCCCGCTCAGCCCGCGCGTTCATCCACATGTAGAATGAGCCGGCAAGAATGACGACGATGATCAAAAGCAGCCAGAGCATCAGACAGGCACCCCTTCAGTGGGCAAGAAGCCGATAAACTGCTTCTATACGGTGTGAGCCTTGCGCCAATTTGACCATATGCTGCGCCAATTGATGCCCGCTCGGGCCACTTAGAACCGCCTGCGCCTGCTCGCCCACCACATCCACCATTGCCGGCGCCACTGCGCCGGTCTGATCGGATCGCGCAACACCCCCGCGCCGACGGTCTCGGCACGGTCGAAGATCGGCTCGGCGAGTGCCAGGGGAACAAAGCCGGCGAAATTGCTGGGGGTGATCGTGTCGAGCCGGGCACGCGCCTTGGTTAGGTGGTCCCGGCCGTAGCCCGCAAACGCCCTGACCGCCCTTCCGATCGCGTCATGATCCTGCCCGGCGAGCAGTGTTTCCCTGTCCAGGCCAGTTGCCCGCAGGAGCTCGGCCGGTAGGTAGACCTGCCCTCGGCGGCAATGCTGCGGGAGCAGCAGCAGCACACCCGCCACCGTCTGCGCGACGCCGGCGTGGCCGGCCGCCTCGGCGGACTTCGCTGCATTTTGCGGATCAAGAACAAGGCAGGACAGCTGGATCAGCGCCGATGCAGTCTCGCCGGCGTAACCTTCGAATGCCGCCCGGTCTTCCATCGGATCATCGTAGAGATCGAAGATCCTGGCGTCGATCATGTTCTGAAACACTGAGATGGGAAGTCGATGCTTACGAATGCAGTCGAGCAGCGCACGTGCGAGCGGGTGCCCCTCACCTGTTGCTTCTTCGTTGTCCAGCAACTCCCGCCACCATTGCATGCGGATCTCGCCCGGGATCGGCTCATGCACCAGCTCACGAATACGGGCAAGTTCGGCGTTGAACGCGTAGAGGGCAGCAAGCGACGACTGACTGGCTGCAGGCGCCAGCAGGCAGGCGAGGTAGCGGTCACGATCAATGTCCCTGAGGTCGCTCAGGATCTGGGTATCGATTTCTTGCACGCAAGTCTTCCCTGGCCGCGATCAGACGGCAATCAGCGCGACGGCAACCGCGCGCGCTTCGGCCAGCATCACATTGTAGGTTCTGACGGCAGCCCCTGTGCTCATCGGATCGGACGAGATGTTCAGCGCACGCAGGGCGGTCTTCAGCTCGGCCGGCAGCGGACGGATGTCACGGCCGGTACCGACGAGCAGCACTTCGATATCGCGCGCCTCGTCCAGCACGCGCTGGAACTTTTCAACCGCCAGCGGATCGCCCTCTGCAACATCCCATGCATAGACGCCCGAAGGGAGCATCAGCACGGAGCCGCGGTGTGACATGTCGGCAAAGCGGAAACCACCATTGCCATAGGCATCGATCGGGGCGCGCCCCGGAAAATGCGCTTCGCGGATCTCGATACCCCTTGGCATTTCAGACTGAACCCTTTGCCGTTTGCGCCGCCCCGGCGCCCGGGCCGGAGGCGTTCTCCCCGCCCTGGAAATGGTCCGTCCGCTTGCGGAAGAGAATGAGGATCGGACCAGCGATATAGATCGAAGAGATCGTGCCGACGATGACGCCAAACAAGAGGGTGACGCTGAAAGCGCGGATAAGACCACCACCGAAGAGGTAGAGCGCCGTCAGCGCCAGCACCGTCGTCAGCGCCGTCAGGATCGTGCGAGACAGTGTCTGGTTGATAGAAGCGTCGATCAGCACCGAGAGCGGCATCTTCCTGTAGCGGCCGAGGTTCTCGCGGATGCGGTCATAGATGACGACGGTGTCGTTCAGGGAATAGCCGATGATGGTCAGGACAGCGGCGATGCTGCCGAGATTGAACTCGATGCCGGTTACCACAAGGAAACCGATCGTCAGCAGTACATCGTGCAGGGTCGCGACAATCGCGCCGAGTGCGAATCGCCACTCGAAACGTAGCCAGACATAGAGCAGGATCGCGGCGAAGGAGACGGCAAGACCGATCGTTCCCGCACGGGTCAGTTCGCCCGACACCACCGGACCGACAACCTCGACACGCTTGAAGGCATACTCGTCACTAAGTTCCGCCCGGATGACGCCGATCGCCGTCTGCTCGGCGTTGTCGCCGGCTTCCTGTGACGGCACGCGTACCAAAACGCCGTTGCCCGACCCCAGATGCTGCACCTGCACTTCGCCCAGGTTCAACTCGTCAAGCCGCACGCGCAGGTCGGCTATATCGACGTTTCCGGCCTTGCTTTCGAGTTCGATGATCGAGCCGCCCTTGAAGTCGACACCCAGGTTGAGACCGAGACTGCCAAGAAGCAGGACGGAAGCAACCGACAGCGCCGCCATGACGATAAACACCGGGTTGCGGATCGCCATGAAGCGGATGTCGAGATCGCTGAAGCGTCCGGTGCGAATACCCTTCGGCAGATGTTGCGCCTTCCAGCCGCGCAGCCACGCCTTGGCGATCCGGCGCGTGACCGTATAGGCGGTAAACAGCGTCGTGAAGCTACCTATCGCCAGCGTGACCGCAAAGCCGCGCACCGGACCAGACCCGAGGTAGAAGAGGATCGCCCCTGCGATCAGCATCGTCAAATTGGCATCGAAAAGGCTGCTGAAGGCACGCGCAAAGCCCTTGTTGACCGATTGAACCAGAGGCTGTCCACCCCGTGCCTCTTCGCGAATCCGCTCGTAGATCAACACATTGGAGTCGACGGCAACGCCAATGGTCAGAATGATTGCGGCTATGCCCGGCAATGTCAGCGTGGCGCCGGTTATTGAAAGGACTGCGATGATCAGGATGAGGTTCACCGCCAGGGCCGCAACGGCGAAGATGCCAAAGACACCGTAGAAGAAGACCATCGATCCAGCGACGGCAACGGCGGCGACTAAGCCGGCCTTCAGACCGTCGCCGATCGCATCATCGCCAACGCCTGGCCCGACGGTCCTCTCTTCAACGACCGTCAAGGTCGCCGGCAGCGGCCCGGTCCTCACGAGCGCTGCGAGATCGCCGGCGCCTTCCTCCGGCAGATCGGCGGCTATGATTGCGGTATCGCCCTTGACGGCGTTGCCAATCGTTGGTGTCGCGACGACCTGATCGTCGAGAATGATCGCAACCTTCTGGTCGACGCCCTTTGCCTGAAGGGCGGCGACACGACCGGTAGCCGCGGGTGTCAGCTTGATGGCAACCGATGCCTCGGCGCTTGTCGCGTCGATCTGCGGTTCTGCGCTGGTGAAATCTTCACCTGACAGCAGCGGGATTTTCTCGATGAGATAGGGGATCGGCGGATCGTCGAAGGAATACAGAACTTCGTGGCCGGCCGGCGGCTGCGCATCGACGGCCTGCTGCACGGGCACGGTCACGTTCAACATCTGAAAGGAAATGCGGGCGCGCTGGCTGAGCAGATCCTTCAGGCGTTGTGGATCCGCCAGACCCGGCACCTGAACGATCAACCGGTCATCGCCTCGGCGCTGAAGCAGAGGTTCTGCTACGGCGACTTCAGCGATCCGGCGCCGAACGACATCCATGGTCTGGCCCAACGCCTGTGACATCCGGTAGTCGATGCCTTCGTCGCTCAGGCGAAGGCGGATCAAATCGTCCTCTTCAGCGCTGTCGAAAGCAAGCTCGGTGATTTCGTCGTTGACCAGTCCACCGGTTTCCACCGGAACCATGAACGGAGCAAGTGCGGCACGCGCTGCCGGCAATTTGGCCCGGTCACGGACCCGCAGCGAGATCAACTGCCCCTCGCCCGACAGGCCGATATAGGCGATGTCGGCATCGCGCAGCGCTTTGCCGACATCATTTGTCACCGCTTCAAGCCGCTCGGCGAGGATGTCCTCGCGCGAGGCCTGCAACATGAAGTGAGAGCCACCCTGGAGATCGAGCCCCAACGCCACCTGGCGATGCGGGAGCCACGAAGGCAGCGCATCAGCCTGTTCCTTCGTCAGGAAGTTCGGCATCGCAAACGCGATGCCCAAAAGCACTGCCAGCCAAACAAGAGCGCTCTTCAACGGCTTCAGATTGGACATGCCTCAAACGCTCCGCTTCCCGGATGCTCCCGGATGTGGCTGGACTGCAATTATTCCTTTACGGGTTCGCCCTTGACGCGAACTTCCGATACGCCGCCGCGAATGACGCGGATCTTGACGCCTTCGGCGATTTCGACTTCCAGTTCGTCGTCGACAACCTTCGTCACCTTGCCAACGATGCCGCCACCAGTCACGACCTGATCACCACGACGGATGTTCTTCAGCAGTTCTTCGCGGCGCTTCATCTGCGCACGCTGCGGACGAATGATGAGGAAATACATGACGACAAAGATCAGCAGGAACGGCAGAATCGACATAAGAATGTCCGCACCGCCGGTCGACGGGGCGGCGGCTGTCTGCGCAAAAGCTTCGGTAATGAACATCGATCACTCCTTGAGTTCAAAATATGCGGCGGTTCCTCCGCGCCAAATCGGCCGGAATATAAGGGCGCGCAGCCGCAATGCAAAGCGACGGCACCCGTATCCGTTCCAGTGCCTCTGACATAAATTCCGCAAGAGGAGAACCCCCTCTCCCGCCCGGTGCGGCCTTTTCCAGCGCAAACCTGCGTGCTACCCGGTTAAACCGAAGCCAAGTGACTGATTCAGCAAGCGGAGATGGACCGATGGGTGAAACAAAGATCGACGTTCTCATCAAGGAAATGCAGAAGCTTTCCGCGGCGATCGAGCGCATTGCCGGCCCCGCTGCCGCCGCCAACGATTGGGACGCCGCCGAGTGTTTCGTCTGGGCGCCGGCAACGCACCATCTGCAGCCGGTCAAGAGACCGAACCGCATCGAACTTTCGCTGATCACAGGCGTCGATCATGTGCGCGACATCCTGGTCGACAACACCCAGCGCTTCGCCCAGGGTTATCCGGCAAACAACGTGCTTCTCTGGGGCGCTCGTGGCATGGGAAAATCCTCGCTGGTCAAATCCGTGCATGCACAGG
The DNA here is from genome assembly GCF_002002725.1 of Sinorhizobium sp. A49. GTDB lineage: Bacteria > Pseudomonadota > Alphaproteobacteria > Rhizobiales > Rhizobiaceae > Ensifer. Next base: position 49,903 of record NZ_MUNW01000032.1, read on the forward strand.
TCGCGCGGGATGCGGGCGTCGCGGTGAAGCTGGTGGAGGTACACCGCGAAGATATCGCGACGCTGCCGGCACTGATGGACATCCTGAAGTCGGCCCCCGTTCCGGTGATCGTCTTCTGCGACGATCTTTCCTTCGACCACGACGACACGTCCTACAAGTCGCTGAAAGCCGTGCTTGACGGCGGTGTCGAAGGGCGGCCGAACAACGTGCTGCTCTATGCGACATCGAACCGACGGCATCTCCTGCCGCGGCACATGATGGAAAACGAACAGTCAACCGCCATCAACCCGTCGGAGGCCGTCGAGGAAAAAGTGTCGCTTTCGGATCGTTTTGGCCTGTGGCTCGGCTTCCACAAATGCAGCCAGGACGACTACCTGGCGATGATCGACGGCTATGCGGCCCACTATGGCATTGTGGTCGACAAGGACGCCCTGCACGCCGATGCGCTGGAGTGGTCAACGACGCGGGGAGCAAGGTCCGGCCGCGTCGCCTGGCAGTTCATTCAGGATCTGGCCGGTCGCCTGCGCCACCGGCTGGACGGCTGAGCCGCCTATTCCAGGAAAGTTGCCGGGTTCACGGCGCTGGCGTTCTTGCGCACTTCGAAGTGGACCTGCGGCTGGCTTGCGCGACCGGTCATGCCGGAAGCGGCAAGGGTCTGGCCGCGCTGAACCTTCTGGCCGCGCTGGACCTTCAGTTCGGACGCGTTTCCGTAGACGGTGACAGTGCCATCGTCGTGACGAATGAGGACAGCGTTGCCCAGTTCCTTCAGGCTGCTGCCGGAGTAGATGACCACACCGTTTTCGGCAGCCTTGATCGGCGTGCCCTCGGGCACGGAGATGTTGATGCCGTCGTTGCGGTTGCCATCGACATTGGCGCCATAGCCGGCAACGACTGCACCGCGAACCGGCCAGCGGTACTTGCTGATGCCCGTCGACTTCGGCGATTCCTCGTCAACGTCAGGATTCTTGCTGGCGACTTCGGAGACGCTTTGATTGGCCACCGGCGGCTGGTATTCAGCGGGCTTGCTCTTGTCGAGCGAAGCGACATGGCCTTCTGCCTTCTTCGGAACGGAAGCCGTCTTGACCTGATCGGTGGCGGCGCCTGCGGCACCCGGCACCTTCAAGGTCTGGCCGACGCGGATCGATTCTGCCGTCAGGCCATTGGCCTGTTTGAGCGCCCCGACCGAAACACCCGTTGCCTTGGCAATGCGGTTGAGCGAGTCGCCCGGCTTGACGGTGTAGGAACCATCGCCACCACCCTCGCCCGTCGAGGCGACCTTGCCTGCAGCCACATCGGTCTTGCCTGCGCTCTTGTCGCGGGACTGCGACTGGCCGGGCAAGATCGCGACGTCGCGCTGGTCGGTCGGCAAGGGCGACGGCTGCCGCTTGCCGCCATCGACGTCGGTGAGCGTGTTGGAGGCGGCAGCCTTCGCCGCACTACTCGCGACACCGAAGGTTGGGATGACGAGGCGCTGACCGGGCTCGACCTGACCGGCAGTCTTCAAACCGTTGGCCTTCAGGATTTCCTTTTCAGGAACGCCGAAACGCTTGGAGAGAATGGCAACGCTGTCACCCTGGCGAACCATGACCGACGGTGCGTTCTGCGTCGTCCAGCCGCTCTTGCTCGCCGCCTCGTTGGCGGCAGCCGGCAATGCCTGCCGTGTCGCTGCGGACGCCTGCTCGACCTGGCGGGCGGCCGGGAATGGTTGCGGATCGACACCGCGGCTGGCGGTTGCCGTCGGATCAGCGAGCGTCGAACGCTGCACATTCATCGGCGTCGAGGCAGCGCGCGCGGTGGACATCGGCGTGGATGATGTATTGACCGGATCGTAGGCACCGTTTGCCGATGGGTAGGGCTGTCCAAGAGCCGAGTTGCGCGTGTCGGTCGGTGAAACGACCGCCATCTGGCCGTTAGCGACATCGCCGCGCGGCACCGGCGTCGTATTTCTCTGGATTGAGTTGGTGGTCAAGGCGTCCGACCGCGAGAACAAACCGTCGAAACGGCTGGCGTCGGAGCTGCAGCCGGTGGCAACACCTGCCAACAGGACCGCTGCACACAGGCGGATCGTGGACTTTCCAACCTTGGGAGATACAAACTGACGCATGACGCTTACCCACTCCGAACGCAACTCGATGTGGGTTTATTAAAGCGTATTAGAGTTACCGCGCGGTTAAGGTCGGCACCACCAAAGGCCTAGTTTGAGAGAATGCTAACCATAGAACGATGCGCGGCGCGCCAACAAGAGCACAATGAACCTAGATCAGTTCGGAATAAAGGCGCTCGATCTCCGAGACGGTGCGCCGCTCGGTTGGCTCGTCCTCATAGCTGATGCTTGTCAGATCCCAGGCAAAGATCTGTCGTCCCGCCGGTACCGCCGGCACTTCCGACAGAGCGGTCTTGTCTTCCTCGAGAAGCACGCTCACCAGCGTCTGGAAGGTGGTCTCGGCCTCAAGGCCACTTGCCTGCTCGTATTCGAGCGAGCGTAGCCCGGCGACAGCCGCCTCACGTGTCCCGAAATAGCGCAGGCTGTTCTGGTCTTCCGATCGCAGGCCATCGTAATACTCGATGAAGCCCTTGTAGTAGCCGCGATGGTCGCCAGTCTCGAGAAACTTTCCGAAGGCCTGGTACTCTCGCAAGGCCAGTTGCGGCGACAAGCGGTTGTTCCATTCGTCGCGCGTCAGCGCGGGTTGCCCATCGGAGGACTTCCTGTTCTGGCTGAGGTAGAGCAGCGCATCGGCGGAAAGCGAAATGCGTGGCGTCGGATCGAAAAAGGTGGCCTGCATGGCCTGCGCAGCACTTTCGTCCTTGCCACCCGCACCGGATTGTCCAGTCGCACGACCGGCAAGATTGCCCAATCCGTCGCCTGATGTGGCAGCCGTCAGCCTGTTCGCGATCTGCATGTGCCGTCTCCGTCAACCGCACGACCAGATCACCTTTCCGAACCGCATAGAAATTCAGCGACTCGCAAGGCCAGACCTTTCGTGCAGTCGAAGGCGTATGGCGCGAAGCTTGCGCGAAACTGGAGGGATTAGGATTTTATTAACCAATGACCGATTGAGCGGGCGAGCGCCTACCCCAGCGTCAGGCGCCAGGGCGATCATCTCACGACTGCGCTCTGACGCGCCTGTCTCGTCGACACATCACAATCCATGAACTTGGCCTTGCCGCGCGGCGCAGTGCAGCAAGCCAATCCCTCGGCATGAATGTGAACAGAGTCGAGCGCAGAACCTCTTTGAGGCGGGCAGCCCCTTGGCTGCATCGATCAATTTGCCGCATCGATCCGCTCACGCGGCCCGCGGCTTAGAGGTAAGACGCCAGTTGCGTCACGATCGGAATGTAAGGCGCGTCAAACAGATCCTCGCGGTCGAAACGGCTGCCGGTGCGGCTGACACGAACCACCCGACAATGCGTTTCACTCATCATGATCGGAACCACCAGCGTTCCGCCGGAAACAAGGTGGTCGGAGAACATGCGCGGCAGACTGTTGAAAGCAGCGGTAATCAGGATGCGGTCGAACGTACCCTCGCCCGGCACCCCCGCGCTGCCATCGGCCTGGCGGACGATGACGTTGCGAACGCCTGATTTTTCCAGGTTCTTCTGGGCGGTGGCGACGAGTGTCTGATACCGATCGATCGTCAGCACGCGCTCGGCAATGCGCCCCATCACCGCGGCGGTAAAGCCGCTGCCGGTGCCGACTTCCAGAATACGTTGGCCGGACTTGAGATTGAGGCAGTGCAGCAACCGGACCGCGAAGTCATATCCTTCCATGAACGAGCCGCAATCGAGCGGGATCGTTCGTTGGGAATATGCGTCCGCCTGGAATTGCGGAGGTGTGAAATGGCCGCGTTGCGTCTGCTCGACCGCGTTCAGTAGGCTCTGGTTGCTGATGCCCTCACCGCGAAGCCGCAGGACCATCGCCGCAAAGCCTTCCTGTTCCGAAACACGTCCGCTCAATCGACGGCCCCTTCGCTCAAGGCTCGCGCTAGGCGATCCTGCACAGTGTAGTCGGTCAGATCAAGCTTCAGCGGCGTCACCGAGATCCGGTTTTCCCGAAGGGCGTGGATGTCGGTACCGGCGCGGAAATCGCCAAAGCGCTCGCCAAAGCGCAGCCAGAAGTAAGGAAACCCACGGCCGTCGGAACGCTCGTCGATCGTCAAGCCGAAATCGAGCTTGCCTTGCGAGGTCACCTCCGTGCCGGCGACAGCGTCGGCAGAACATTTCGGGAAGTTGAGGTTGAGCAGCGTTCCATCAGGCAGGTCGACCGCCAGCAGATTTCGGATCAACGCAGGCGCATGGCGCTCGACGACATCCCAGGCAACGGCCTCTCCTACGACATGGCTATAGGCCTGGCTGAGCGCCATGGAGCGAATTCCCTGCAGCGTTCCCTCGATCGCGCCGGCAACGGTTCCGGAATAGGTCACGTCGTCCGCCATGTTCGCGCCGATATTGACACCCGAGAGCACGAGATCCGGCTTGCGGTCCAGCACCTTGCGCACGGCCATGATGACGCAGTCGGTCGGGGTGCCTCTCAGAGCAAACCGCCTCTCGGAGATCTGACGCAGGCGCAAAGGTTCCGACAGTGTCAGCGAATGGGCAAGACCGCTCTGATCCGCTTCGGGCGCCACCACCCAGACATCATCGGAAATTGTCCTCGCAATCCGCTCGAGGACCGCAAGGCCCTCGGCGTGGATGCCGTCGTCATTTGTCAGCAGGATCCGCATTGCGATTTCTTTCCCGTCAGGCCGCTTTTTCGATACGCGTCTGGCCGCCCATATAGGGAAGCAGGACATCCGGCACCGAAACCGAACCATCGGCGTTCAGATAATTTTCGATAACGGCAATCAGCGCCCGGCCGACGGCGACGCCGGAGCCGTTCAGCGAATGAACGAACCTCGTGCCCTTGTCTTCCTTGTTGCGGTAACGCGCATTCATCCGCCGCGCCTGGAAGTCGCCGCAGACCGAACAGGACGAAATCTCCCGGTATGTATCCTGGCCCGGCAGCCAGACCTCGAGATCGTAGGTCTTGCGGGCGCCAAAGCCCATGTCGCCGGTGCAGAGCGTCATCACACGGTAGTGCAGCCCCAGACGCTTCAACACCTCTTCGGCACAGGCGGTCATGCGCTCATGCTCGGCAACGGATGTTTCCGCATCCGTGATCGAAACGAGTTCGACCTTGTTGAACTGGTGCTGGCGCAGCATGCCACGCGTGTCGCGGCCCGAAGAACCGGCCTCCGAACGGAAGGATGGCGTCAGCGCCGTGAAGCGCAGCGGCAGTTTTTCGCCGTCGAGAATCTGCTCGCGCACGATGTTGGTCAGTGGCACTTCGGCTGTCGGGATCAGCCAGCGGTCATCGGTGGTGCGGAACAGGTCCTCGGCAAATTTCGGCAATTGCCCGGTGCCGTACATCGCATCATCGCGCACCAGGAGCGGCGGCTGGACTTCGGTATAGCCATGCTCCTGGGTGTGCAGGTCGAGCATGAACTGGCCAAGCGCACGTTCGAGCCGTGCGAGCTGGCCCTTCAGGATGGTGAAGCGCGATCCGGCAATGCGCGCAGCGCCTTCGAAATCCATCAGCCCGAGCGCCTCGCCGACCTCGAAATGCTCGCGCGGCTGGTGGTTCCAGGTGGGCTTGGCGCCGATGACGCGCGTCACGACATTACCCGCCTCGTCCGAACCGACAGGGACGTCGTCGAGCGGAATGTTGGGCAGGCGCGACAGGGCGTCGTTCAGTGCGGCCTCGACCTGGCGGCTCTCTTCCTCCAGCGCCGGCATGGAGTTCTTGAGTTCAGCCACTTCGGCCTTGAGCTTTTCGGCAAGCTCGTTGTTCTTCTGCGCCATGGCTGCGCCGATATCCTTCGACGCCGCGTTGCGGCGCGACTGCATGTCCTGCAGCGACTGAAGGATCGTACGGCGGCGTTCATCGATGGCGATCAGCGACGCGGACGATGGTTCCGCGCCCCGCTTCGCCAGGGCGGCGTCCAGCACATCGGCATTCTCACGGATCCATTTGATATCAAGCATTGTCGTTCCACGCGTTTTTCAGGTCACGGCGCGGAACCGTCGAATGCTCAGCTCTGTGCAGAGCCAACCTCTTCGGAAGTTTCTTCCTGCGACTGGGCGGCATCGCGCTGGAGCGCATCCGCTGCCCGTCGTCTTTCGACGAGTCGCGCCATATGGATCGAAATTTCGTAGAGAAGGATGGCCGGCAGTGCAAGGCCGATCTGGGAAACTGGGTCCGGCGGCGTCAGGACGGCCGCGACGACGAAGGCGATCACAATCGCGTATTTGCGCTTCTCGGCAAGCCCCTGGGCAGTGACGAACCCCACACGCGCAAGCAGTGTGGTGATCACCGGCAGCTGGAACACGAGGCCGAAAGCAAAGACCAGCGACATGATCAGGCTCAGATATTCCGAGACCTTCGGCAGAAGCTGGATCGCCACATGGCCCTCGTCAGCGCCCTGTTCCATCGCCAGGAAGAACCACATGACCATCGGCGTGAAGAAGAAATAGACCAGCGCGCCGCCAAGCAGGAACAGAAGCGGCGAAGCGATCAGGAACGGCAGAAATGCCGCGCGTTCGTTTTTGTATAGACCCGGAGCAACGAACTTGTAGATCTGCGACGCGATAACCGGAAAGGCGATCACCAAGGCGCCGAACATCGCCACCTTGATCTGTGTGAAGAAGAATTCCTGCGGCGCCGTATAGATCAGCTCGACATTGCGTTGATCCATCCCCGCCCAGGCAACCGCCCATTTGAACGGCAGAACCAGCAGGTTGAACAGACCCTTGGCAAAATAGAAGCAGACGAGAAAGGCGATGAAGAACGCACCAACGGCCCACATCAGCCGCTTTCTGAGCTCGATCAGATGTTCGATCAGCGGCTGCGGCCGGTCCTCGATATCGCCGCTCATGCGTCACCTTTCTTGCGCGTTGTCGCGCGTGTCTTTTGTGTCGTTTCTTTTGGCGCCTCGACAACGGCCTTGCTGGGCTTCTTGACGGCCGGCTTCTTCGCGGCAGCCTTGGCGGGCGCCACCTCCGCTGCGGCCGCCTTCGTGACGGAAGCCTTCTTTGGCGCCGAGGCTGTGTCGGCCTTTGCCTTCGCTGTCCGCTTCGGCTTTACTGCAGGCTCAGCCGTTTCGGCTCGCTGCATCTGGCGGCTGGCAGAGCCGATTGCGGCAGCCGCAACACTGTCTGCCGGCTTTGCCTCAGCCGCAGCGACGACAGGAGCAGTCACCGGCTCTGCGGAGGTGACTGCAGGCTCTGGTGAGGGAACCGAAGGCTTGTCCGGCGTGGCTGCCTTCTGGAGGTCGGATTTGATCTCGTTGCCGATCTGGCGCAACGGATTCATGGCATCGCGCAACGCATTTGCCGGATTGAGGCTTTGCGCATCGCTGATCGTCTTGCGGACATCTTCGAGGTCCGCCTCGCGCAGCGCCTCATCGAATTGCTGACGGAAATCAGAGGCCATACCACGCAACTTCGACGTCATGCGGCCAAAGGCCCGCAACATCGGCGGCAAATCCTTCGGTCCGACAACAACGATCAATACGATGGCAATGACGACTAGTTCGGTCCAGCCGATATCAAGCATTCGATATGTCCTGCAAACCCGTGATGCAGCCGGCCGGGACGAAATCCCAGCCTGGCCCTATCGGTGCTCGATCTTTAGCGAACTTCGTCAGACTTGTGATCGACAGTCTTGCCGTCGAGCGGCTTGTCGGCAGAGGCGACGTCATCGTCGTTCATGCCTTTCTTGAAGCTCTTGATGCCCTTGGCAACGTCGCCCATCAGTTCCGGAATCTTGCCGCGGCCGAACAACAACAACACCACGACCAGAACGATCAGCCAGTGCCAGATACTAAAGGAACCCATGCGTAAACTCCCTCTGAGCCTTCCCCGATTTAGGCTCTATTCGCGTGTCAATTTTCAGGCGCGCCACCAGCACAGCCTCATTTCGTCACAGACCCTAAGATGTCGGAACATCTTTTTCAAACAGCAATATATCGCGCTCGTTAACTGAAAGCATTACATCGCGCAATCCTTGCGGCAATTGGTCCGCCCGGATGCGAGCGCGCACTGTTCCGTCGCAGCCCGGCACAGCCAGCTCTAGCAGTTCGACGACGCCGATGAAACGACGCGACACGATCCGTGCCTGTATATCGCCCTCGTCTTCGCCGACATGCAGGCCCGATAGTCGCACGGCTACGGAAAGATGCTGCCCGTCGCGATACCTGCCGGCATCCACGCCACCAAGCGGCGTGTCAACGCGGCCGTCCCGCACTCGCGCCTCGAACACGTTGATTTCAGAAAAGAAACCGGCGGCAAAAAGGTCCCGTGGCTTGCGATAAAGCTCGTCGGCGGTACCGACCTGCACCAGACGTCCATCCTTGAGCAGAGCGATCCGGTCGGCCATACGCATCGCCTCCTCGGCATCATGCGTGACGACAATCGCTGTGGCTCGGGTCTCCCGCAGGATGGCAAGCGTATCGGCGCGGATCGAATCCTTGAGCCGCGAGTCGAGCCCCGAAAAAGGTTCATCCATCAGCAACACGGCCGGCCGTGGTGCGAGCGCACGGGCAAGTGCCACGCGCTGCTGCTCGCCGCCTGAAAGCACATGGGGATAACGGTCGGCATAATGCGACAGGCCCACCCGCTCCAGCGCCGCATCGGCCTGGATCAACGCCTCTCTCTTGGGAAGAGCGGTCAGTCCAAAGCGAACGTTGTCGCGGATGGTCATGTGGGGAAACAGCGCGAAGTCCTGGAACATCAGCCCGACACCACGCTTTTCCGGCGGCAGGAAAATCGATGGGCCGGAAATCTCCTGCCCATTGAGCAGGAGGCGGCCCGCACTTTGCATCTCGATGCCGGCGGCAATTCGCAACAGCGTCGTCTTGCCGGAACCGGAGGGACCGAGCAGGCATAGGACCTCGCCGGCCTTTGCCGCCAGGCTGACGCCCTTGATCGTTTCCTTGGAGTGATAGCTGTGGTGGATATCCTCGAATGTCAGGCTCGCCGCGAAAGATACGCCCGCCGTCCGTCGCGTTGCCATGACGGGCACGTGCTGCGTATCTGAAACCATGCTGCGTATTCCTTGACACCGGTGGCACCGCAGCGACCATGCCGGGTGCAGGCTCGACGGAGAAAGCCGATATCTCCAATCAGGTTTTTAATCGGCCTCTTCACCCTTCGGAGTCAAGAGCCCCAGCTCCTCCAGATCGAGCTGGGTGATCGGATCCTCGTTTTCCGCCAAGTCATCATCGCCCATGGGCACGGGAATATGCAGGTTGGACGGGACGCGGCCGGATAGAAGCCCCGCACCCTTCAATTCCTCGATGCCGGGCAGATCGCGCAGTTCCTCCAGACCGAAGTGGTCGAGAAAATCGCGTGTCGTTCCGAAGGTGACCGGACGCCCAGGCGTTCGCCGGCGGCCGCGGAAGCGGACCCAACCGGCCTCCATCAACACATCGAGCGTGCCCTTGGACGTCTGCACACCACGAATATCTTCAATCTCGGCACGAGTGACTGGCTGGTGATAGGCGATGATCGCCAGGACTTCGAGCGCGGCACGCGACAGCTTGCGAACCTCCTGCTCGTCGGTCTGCACGACGAAGGACAGATCGGCGGCAGTCCGGAACGCCCAGTGATCGGCCACTTGCACCAGGTTGACGCCGCGGCTGGCATAAATCGCCTTCAGCCGCGCCATGATACGCGGGACATTGGTGCCGCCCGGCAGGCGGCTCGCAATGTAAGTCTCCGAGACCGGCTGCGCAGAGGCAAAGACCAACGCTTCGGCAATTCGCTCGGCTTCCTGTTCCGCACGTGGATCGATGAGAGGACCGTCGTTCTCGCCCTCTTCTTCGTCCACGCCGGGCAAGTATTTCTGCGGCTCAGCCACGGGCTGCCTCCATATCGGCAAGCGTTGCGGCATCGATCGGGTTTGGCCCGCGCCGCAGATAGATCGGCGCGAACGCTTCCTCCTGGCGGATTTCCAGCCGTCCCTCGCGCACCATTTCCAGTGACGCCGCAAACGAACTGGCGATCGCCGTCGCCCGCTCTTTCGGCGTCGTCATGTAACGCAGAAGGAAGTGATCGAGTGCGGTCCAGTCATCGAGGTGACCGATCATGCGCGCCAGGATCAATCGCGCATCGGCAAGCGACCAGACATGGCGCTTTTCGATCGTTACCTGCGTAATCGCCGTGCGTTGCCGCAAACCCGCATAAGCGGTCAGCAGATCATAGAGCGAAGCATCGTAGTCCGACTTCCGCTCGGTGACGATATGCTCCGGCGCGCCCCGGACAAAGACATCGCGACCGAGACGGTTTCGATTGATCAGCCGGGTCGCAGCCTCACGCATCGCTTCGAGGCGCTTCAACCGGAACGCCAGCGCCGAGGCCATCTCCTCGCCCGAAGGGCCGTCGTCCTTGGCCTGCTGCGGGATCAGCAGCCGCGATTTGAGATAGGCAAGCCAGGCCGCCATGACGAGATAGTCGGCGGCCAGTTCGATGCGGATGCTGCGCGCCCGCTCGACGAAGGCGATGTATTGCTCGGCAAGCGCCAGCACCGAGATGCGGGCAAGATCGACTCGTTGGCTGCGGGCAAGATGGAGAAGCAGATCGAGCGGGCCTTCGAAGCCGGCGATGTCGATGACAAGCGCCTCTTCGTGCAGCCCCCGCTCCGCGGTCTCGTCCTGCCACAGAGGATCCATCGGCGCTTTCGGCCCGGACCTTCCCTGTTTTTCGCCCGCACTACTCACGACAGCCCGATCCTTTCCCGCCGGCCGTACCCGTCCTCAAACAGTTGCGAACAGACCGTTGAACTCGGCCCGCAAGTCCTGTTCGTTCGCATTGTCCGGCTTGCGGAAGGAGGCCTCGGCGGCCCTTACCCTGCGCAATGTCTCTCCCGCCAGAACCGGGACGACATCCGCTACAGCCTTCATCTCGTCCATTATGCCATGACAATGCAAGACAAGATCAAGCCCGGCGTCGATGATGTTGCGCGCGCGGGTCGACATGTCGCCGGCCAGCGCGTTCATCGAAACGTCGTCGGACATCAGCAGTCCGTCGAAACCGATGTGACCGCGGATGACTTCACGCACCACCTTGGCGGACGTCGTTGCCGGATTGTCCGGATCGATCGCCGTAAAGACCATGTGCGCCGACATGGCCATGACCTCGTCCTTCATCGCGATGAAGGGCAGGAAATCGCTCTTGGCGAGTTCCTCGAATGTCTCGCTGACCACAGGTAGGCTGTGGTGGGAATCGACGAAGGTGCGGCCATGGCCGGGCATATGCTTCATCACAGGCAGCATGCCGCCGGACTTCAGACCTTCCGCCATCGCCCGGCCGATCGCCGTCACGCTTAGCGGATCGTGTCCATAGGCGCGATTGCCGATGACATCGTGACTGCCGGGAACGGGCACGTCGAGCACCGGCAGGCAATCGACCGTGATACCGAAGCGCATCAGATCGAAGGCGTGCAGCCGCCCCATCAACCAGGCTGCCCGCAGGCCGCCTTCGGCATCGCGGCGATAGATTTCACCGATCGCGGCACCGTTCGGGTACTGCTGGACAAGTGGCGGCCGAATGCGCTGGACGCGCCCGCCTTCCTGGTCGATCAGCACGGGTGCCGCTGGATTGCCGATACTATCGCGCAGGGCTGCGACCAGATCGAAAATCTGCTGTTCGTCACCGATATTGCGACCGAAGAGGATAAAGCCCCAGGGACGCTCGGCATCAAAGAAGCTGCGCTCTTCGCCCGAAAGCGAAAGACCTTTGCAGCCGGAGATAAATGCTTTTGATTCGCTCATCCGAAAAGCATAGTGCGCCACTTGCCGGCAGCGAAGCGAGAATAATCATCGGTGTGCGTCATGCACAGACTACTGACGCTGAAACAGGAAGGGCGCGGCATCTCTGCCGCGCCCTTCCCGTAACACTATTCCCGCGTTGACTACTTGGTGACGAGGCAGCTGCCGCCTGCACCCTTGTAGCGCGAGCAAAGGGCGTTGGCTTCTTCACGCGAGCCGGCCGGGATGCGAACACGATAGTAGGTGCCCTTGCCCGCAATTTCCGCCTTGCGGATATCCACACCGCGACCGCCGATAACGCTTCCGAACTTGTTGGAAAGGCTGTTGTAGGACTTCTGCGCTTCAGCCTCGGATGGCAGCGACGCCACCTGGATGAAGTAGGTGCCAGCCGGAACGGATGCGGTGGAAACCTGCTGGGTATCCGCTGGAACGTTGGCCGCGGCCTGCGTTTCCGCCGGGCGCGCAGTTGCGGCTGCAGCCACATTGGCCGCCTGTTCGGTCGGGCGGGTCTGCGGCAAGGGTGCCTGGTCGCCGGCGTCGACAGTGGCGTTGCTTGCGGCGGCAAGTGCGACCTGGTCGGTGCTGGCCGGTGCCTGTCCGGCTGCCCGAAGTTCGGAACCGGCGCCCGCGGCAGTTGCCTGGCCCTCGGCGCCCGACGCAGCAACCTGACCGGCCGCCGTTGCCGGAACCGGTTGAGCATTGCCGGCGACTTCCGCGACAGGTGCAGCAACGGGCTCTTCGCGGGCGACGAGCGTGCCGTCCGGCTTAACGATCATCGTGCGGACTTTTCGCGGCGCCACTGCAGGAGCCTTGTCCTCTTCCTGATCGGCCGGCGCAGCAGTGCCGTCGTCAGGCAGAAGGCGGGCAGACTCTTCGTCCGCATTCGGCGACGTCACGCCGAGTGCATCCGCTTCATCGCTGCTGTCATTCGGCAGGTTTTCCGGTGTCAGCGTCCGCTGCACGACATCCATCGGCTCCTCGGTGGAAGAGACGAGCGCCTCCTGGCGAGGACCTGTGCCCTGTGCACCGGCAACGCGGTCATAGACGGCCTTGTCCTGGTTCGGAACGGTCTTCCCGCCCTTTTCCTCCGGCACGACCTTCACCGGCGATTTGTCAGCGAGAATGATCTTGGGTCCTTCACCGGACGACGCGGCATCGCTGCCACCCATCCATGCGTAGACGCCTGCACCGCCGAGAATGATGACGCCGGCAACACTTGCGGCCAGCAGCATTGCGCGCTGCGAGCGGCGACCGGAACCGTACTCCTTGTAGACACCCTCTTCGGCCTGGCCGGACATCGGCTGCACGCGCTCGGATTCGCGCGGCGTGGTCTGGCGTTCGACCATCGAGCGACGGAAGTCCTCTTCCATTGCCTTCTCGAACTCGTCGAAATCATCCATGGGAGCTGCGCCAAACGATGCAGCCGGCTTGGCTGCTGGCGCAGCGCGCGTAGGTTCACGAACCTCCGCGGGGCGAGCCTGTGTCTCCCTGGCGGATGGTGCCGGCGTGCCGAAAAGCTGTGCCATTTCCGCGTCGATATCGAGATCATAGTCGGCGGGATAGGCGACCGGCTTTTCCGTCTCGATGACCGGCAGCTGCGGCACCTCCATGTCGGCGATCGGAGCGACACCGGTGTCGGCTTCGGCGATCATCGAGGGATCGAAAGGCAACGCGCTTTCAACAGGAGCCTCTTCGATTTCGATGGGCGCTGCTGCGATCGGCGGCGCGACGAAAGGCTCTTCACGCTGCGGAGGCGCCTGCTCGACGGCTGCGAAAACAGGTTCCTGAATGGCAGTCGCCAGATCTTCAGAAGCATCGAATGCCGGGAGTTCCATCTCCAGCGCCACATCCGAGAGCTCCATTTCGAAGTTCTCGATGTCGAAGCTCGGCTCGTTCTCTGGCTCAACAGCCGGGCGAGCAGGCTCAACGACGGCCTCAGGGGCAACAGGTGCGGCCGCTGGAACAGCGACTGCAGCGGCAGCAACTGCGGGGATCGAAGAGACGATCGGACCGGCGAAGGCACGTTGCTGACCGACGCCGGAGGCCGAGGCGACCGGAGTGGCGCGGCTGAAAGTCGGCGTGAAGGGGTACGGGCTCTTCTTGACGGGAGCTGCTCCGGTTGCGACCGGCTCAGCCCGTGCATGGACGGCGGGATGGGTGTGAACCGCGGCGGCGACCAACCCCGTTGCAGCCGGCACCGGGAACCGCTCGATATCGGCAAGAAGCTCGTCGACAGCATTGCCGGTTATCGGCTCTGCCGCAATTGGAGCGGCCTGTTCGATCACGGCCGGTTCGTACGCATATTGATTGTCCAGCGCATAGGCATTGCTGCCCTCGGCAGCCGGAGCGACTTCGAACGTTGGCTCAACCGCCAAAGAAGCCTGCTCGGCCGCCATTTCGCTGGTGAAATCCGAAACGTCGAACGAAATATCCTCGACTGGCGCATGCCATTCTTCGGGTGCCGCTATGTGCTGCTCGACCGACGCAAACTCGGCTGCTGGAGAAAGATCGACGTCGCCAAGCGAAAGCTCGAGCTCATGCTCCAGATCGAAGGTCGGTTCGGCCTCTTCGGAAACGAAGCCGTATGCGACCGGGTCAGCGACCGGAGTGGAAGGCGCCTCAGGAAAAGCGACGACTTCGGCATGAGCGTGGTCGATCTCGCCGGAGGGAGCGACGGTCTCTGCCCATGGCTCCACGAATTCAGCTGGCTGATACGTTGGCTCGAGCGCCTGCACCTCTTCAACCGGGGCCGATTCGGGCGCAGTAAACTCGGACGGCTCAAATTCAAGCGCCGGCTCAACCTGCTGAACCTCTTGCGCTACAGAAGCGACAGGTTCAACCGGACCATTGTCCGGCTGAACATTTGCCGCGCGCGGCGCGTCATAGGTATCGAACTCTCGAAGAAGCTCTTCCTCGAGGTCGAACGCCGGATCCTGCCGGACGGCTTCCTGGTGGCGTTGCAATTCCTGCAACTGCTGGACAGCCGGCCGGGCATCGTAGCCGACGATCCGGGCGAGTTCGGCCAACGGATCATCGTCTGCCAATACATCGAATTCGGCCGGCCCGCTTCGTGCGAATTGTTTGTCTGCCATGCTCTCCACTCACAATTGCCTGCATTCACTTGCCAGTGCATTGTGGGAAAATGGTGACAATACTTATCGCATTTCTTCCGGTGCGGAGGTGCCTGTAATGGACAGGCCCGACTTCAGTACGGAAGCGACAGCATGCACCAGCCCGAGTCTGGCAGTACTTAATTCTCTATTTTTATCGTTAACAAAACGTAATTCCGGATTCTCTTTACCTTTGTTCCAGTGTCCATGGAAGGCAGCGGCAAGATCGTACAGGTAAAACGCGATGCGATGCGGCTCTTGCGCCAGTGCCGCAGCCTCGACCACACGCGGATATTCTGCGAGCTTGGCCACCAGCTGCAGCTCCGCCGGATCGACGATCGCGCCGTTGATTGCGCCGGCAAAATCGACGGAAGACAGGTCGAGATCGGGGAATGCGTCCGCCGCCTGGCGGAAAACTGACCGGCAACGGGCATGGGCATACTGCACGTAGAAGACCGGGTTATCCTTGGACTGTTCTGTCACCTTGGCAAAATCGAAATCCAGCGGCTCGGAGTTCTTCCGGTAGATCATCATGAACCGCACCGGGTCGCGACCGACTTCGTCAACGACGTCGCGCAGCGTCACGAAGTCGCCCGAGCGCTTGGACATCTTGACCGGCTCCCCCTCACGGTAGAGCTTGACCAACTGGCAAAGCAGCACAGTCAGCTTCGACGCGCCGCCGGACACCGCCCGGGCCAGCGCCTCCAGGCGCTTGACGTAACCACCGTGGTCGGCGCCAAGCACATAGATCATCTCGTCGAAACCGCGGTCGAACTTGTCCTTGAAGTAAGCAACGTCGGCGGCGAAGTAGGTATAACTTCCATCCGACTTGATCAAAGGCCGATCGATATCGTCACCGACCTCGGTCGAGCGGAACAGAGTCTGCTCGCGGTCTTCCCAGTCCTCGGGCAGCTGTCCCTTCGGCGGCGGCAGCGTGCCCTTGTAGACATGCCCCTTGAAAGTCAGGTCGTTGATCGCGGTGCGGATCTTCGCGGCGCCATTGGCGTGCAGGGTCCGCTCCGAGAAGAAGACGTCGTGGGTGACGTTCAACGCGGCAAGATCCTCACGGATCATCACCATCATCGCGTCGATGGTGCGCTCCTTGACGAGCGGCATCCACTTGTCCTCCGGCATCAACCGCAGGCTGGTGCCGAACTCGTCGGCAAGCGCCTCGCCCACGGGCACGAGATAGTCGCCGGGATAGAGGCCGGACGGGATCTCACCGATCTCCTCGCCAAGCGCCTGCCGGTAGCGAAGGAAGGCCGAACGCGCCAAGACATCGATCTGCGAACCGGCGTCGTTGATGTAATATTCCTTGGTCACCTCGTAGCCGGCGAAGGCCAACAGGTTTGCAAGGGCGTCGCCAACGACGGCACCACGGCAATGGCCGACATGCATCGGCCCCGTCGGATTGGCCGACACGTATTCGACATTGACCTTGCGACCGGCGCCGGTGGTGCTGCGGCCATAGTCGGAGCCGGAGCGAACCATCGCCGTCAACAGCTTCTGCCAATAGGAAACCGAAAGCCGCACGTTGATGAAGCCAGGACCGGCAACGGAGACATCCGTGACCTCGGGGTCCTGCTGGAGCTTTTCGACGATCAGGTCGGCAAGCGCGCGCGGATTCATCCCCAGCGGCTTGGCAAGCACCATTGCGGCATTGGTCGCTACATCGCCATGGCTGGGGTCGCGCGGCGGCTCGACATTGATACGGCTGAAATCAAGCTCGGATCGCTTTTCTCGAACGGCATCAAGCGTTTCGAGAATATCCTTAATTCTTGATTCGAAGTCCGTGAAGAGATTCATCTGATCCGTCCGCTTTTCCCGACAGAATATGGTCGGTGCAAAACTCAAAAGGAGGCTCGGTTCGCTTGAACCAAAAGCCTCCGGGCGGGGCGTCCCTACCGCAAATCGGGCGTATGGTCAAACAAACGCCTGTGAACGCTGATGGCAAAGGTATCCGTCATGCCTGCCAGATAATCGCCGACATGCCGCGCCCGCGCAGGCTCGGCCATCCCCGGGATCTGGTCGATCCAATAGTGTTCGCGCATCAGCAAGGGGTCGGCCATGAAGGCGCGGTAGAGATCGCAAACGATCGACGCAGCACCTTCGCGCACCCGCATCACCTCCGGGTGGCGATAGATGCGTGTCATCAGCAGCCTTTTGATCTGCTTGTCGGTCTCGCTCATTTCTTCCGAAAACGTCGCCATGACCTTGCCGGCCTGCCTGACATCCATGGCACTTTCTGGCCTCACATCCGCAAGACGGGCTTGCGCGACCGAAATCACGTCTTCGACCATCGCCGTAATCTGACGTCGCATGATCTCGTGGGTGAAGCGGCCTGCCTCCAAACCGGGGTAGCGATCGCTGACCTCGCGCATCAGGCGAGCGAGGAACGGCACGTCTTCCAGCATCTCGAAAGTCAGATAGCCGGATCTGAGACCATCATCGATGTCATGGGTGTTGTAGGCAATGTCGTCGGCGATAGCTGCCACCTGCGCCTCAAGGCTGGCGAAGCTCGCGAGTTCGAGATCGTGAATGGCGCAATAGTCCAGGATCGGCTGAGGCACCGGACCGTGCGTGCCCTGCCCGCCGAGCGTCAGAAGCGGCCCGTTGTGCTTCACGAGCCCTTCCAGGCTTTCCCAGGTGAGGTTCAGGCCATCGAACTCGGCATAGCGCCGCTCGAGCTTGGTGACGATGCGCAGCGATTGGGCATTGTGATCGAAGCCGCCATAGGGCTTGAGCATGTCATGCAGCGCATCCTCGCCCGTATGCCCGAACGGAGTGTGGCCAAAATCATGGACGAGCGCCACGCCTTCGGCGAGATCCTCGTCAAGCTTCAACGCTCGCGCCAGGGCGCGAGCGATCTGTGCCACTTCGATCGTGTGGGTCAGGCGGGTGCGATAGTGGTCGCCGTCGGCGGCGATGAAAACCTGCGTCTTGTGTTTCAGCCGGCGAAAGGCGGTCGTATGCACGATGCGGTCACGGTCGCGTTGAAAATCGGATCGCGTCGGGCTTGTCGCCTCCGGGTAGAGCCTGCCGCGTGTCGTCCAGGGATTCGACGCGAATGGCGCATGTTCACCGTAACCGAAGCCGAGCGCATTTTTGTCGAACGTCATCTCACACCTGCGTGGTCGTCCCATTGACGGGACATTCAAGCCTTCATACCTATAGTGAAAGCTACGGGAAAGCGTCGACCAAACATCGACCGATTCCTGAAGTCAAAGCAATGGCTTGGCGCTCGTCATCAAAAGAGATGCGCAAACCGGCCAGGTGCCAATTGTGCAATGAGAACGAATCTCTCCGGTTCTTGACCCCGGCAGGAGGCAAATATGACACAGGAAACAGTGACCCTTTCCGACGCGGCGGCCAAGCGGATCGCCACCATTCTGCGTTCGGACGGGCATAAGAATGCCATGCGTGTTTCCGTCGAAGGTGGCGGATGCTCGGGCTTCTCCTATAAGTTCGATCTCGTCGACGACGCGAACGACGACGATCTCGTGCTAGAAAAGGACAGCGCCAAAGTCCTGATCGACAGTCTGTCTCTCGTCTATATGGGTGGCTCGGAGATCGATTTCGTCGACAACCTGCTCGGCCAGTCGTTTCAGATAAAGAATCCGAATGCAGTCGCAAGCTGCGGATGCGGAACGAGTTTTTCGATCTGAGTAAGCGGCGCGTCTTCGTGCGCGTCGCAGTCACAGATACGGTGATCCCAACCAGAACAGCCGGTTGGCAAGGCGCGCCGTCAACGGCTGGGCCTTGAGGTCCTGCATAGTCACTTCCTCCGCCGTATCGACGATCGCCGCGATGCGGCTGCTGACCGCGCGAGCAAAAACGTCGTCGAGCACCTCAAGATCGAACTCGAAATTGAGGCGCAGCGATCGCGGGTCGAGGTTCGTCGATCCGACATAGGCCCAGCGCTCGTCCACCGCGAGCAGCTTGGAGTGATTGAAGGCGCCCTTCGCGCGCCAAACACGACAATGCCCCTTCAGCACCTGATCAAATTGTGCGGTCATGGCGCGGTCGACCAGCAGTAGATTGTTGACTGCGGGCACGACGATATCGACCTCGACGCCGCGCCGCGCGGCCGTCACAAGCGCGCTGATCAGTTCCCGGTCCGGCAAGAAATAGGGCGACATCAGTCGGATGTTCTTGCGCGCCACGGAGAAGGCGCCCATCAGCATCTTGTGATTGGTTTCGTTCGTGCTGTCGGGGCCTGATGGGACGGCCCGCATCAGCATGCCCGGCGTCTTTGCCGGCGGCGGCACAGCCTCGGTCTTCCAGGTATCGCTTGCCAGAGGCTCGCCTGTCGAAAACTGCCAGTCTTCGGCTGAAACCTGAAAGATGTCGGCGACGACCGGGCCGGTGATGCGAAAATGGGTGTCATAGGCCGCTTCCGGACCGGCGATTTCGGTGGTGAAGCCGGCGCGGATATTCATGCCCCCGGCAAAGGCGACCTTGCCATCGACGACCAGGATCTTCCTGTGCGTGCGCAGATTGGCATAGGGCAATCTGAGCCCCATGATGATGTTGCCGTTAAAGACAGCTGTCGGCACGCTGGCCGCCTGGAGATAGCCCACGATGCTCGGCACCGAATAACGGGCCCCCACCGCATCGATCAGCACCCGCACGTCCACCCCTCGCCCACGCGCGGCAATCAACGCGTCCGCGAAGCGCAAACCCAGTGCGTCTCGGTCGAAAATGTAGCTTTCCAGCAGGATACTACGGCGCGCATGGGCAATCTCGTGCAGCATGGCGGCATAGGCCGCGTCGCCGCCTTCCAGCATGGTTACACGATTGCCTGTGGACATTGCATGTCGGGACACCCGGTCGCCGAGGATTTTCATCGCCGCGAATCGCTGGCCGAATCGCGTTCCGATTTCCGCATCGGACACGTCGAAGAGCCCGAACTGATCCGGCCCGCGACTGGGCAACAGCGAACGCTGCATGCCGATGGACGAGCGGCGGATGCGGTTGATACCGGCAACACCGTAAACGAGCGCCCCAACGATCGGCGACAGCAGCACGACGCCGACCCAGCCAGCAGCCGCCCTGACATCGTCCTTGGTCATGGCGGCATGGATTGCCGCCGGCACGCCCAGAACGAAAGACAGGAAGACGAGAAAATGCGGCCAATAATTCTGGATGAGGTCGATCATGAGCGGGACTATAGCCTGCGCCCGGTCGGAATCAATTCACTGCCAGTGCGCGCGGAGCGCAAGCGACTGAAATTCGCTGCGCGTCAAGGATGCATGGTGGCAATCTTGACGAAAAGACCGCAGGTATCGGATTTGTCAAAAGAATCCGGAGCCGTTACAAGAGACGGTCCGAGCGGATTCACTGACATGGAAGGGCGTTTCGAGCCATGAAGATTGCCACCTGGAACATCAATGGCGTCAAGGCGCGGATCGACAGCCTGCTGGCATGGTTGAAGGAATCGAATCCGGACATCGTCTGTCTGCAGGAAATCAAATCGGTCGACGAAAACTTCCCGCGCCTGGAGATCGAAGCGCTCGGCTATCACGTCGAAACGCACGGCCAGAAAGGCTTCAATGGCGTTGCGCTGCTTTCCAAGCTGAAACCGGACGAAGTCAATCGCGGCCTCCCGGGCGACGATGCGGACGAGCAGGCCCGCTTTATCGAAGGCGTGTTTTCCGTCTCCGGCGGCGTCATCCGCGTCTGCTCGCTGTATCTGCCCAACGGCAACCCGGTCGACAGCGAGAAGTATCCGTACAAACTGCGCTGGATGCAGCGCCTAGCGGCCTATGCCGAGCAGCGCCTGCAGCTAGAAGAACCGTTCATTCTTGCTGGCGACTACAACGTCATTCCGGAGGAGCACGACTGCTGGGACGTCAAGGTCTGGCAGAACGACGCCCTATTCCTGCCCGAGACCCGCCAGGCTTTCCGCCAGCTGCGCAACCTCGGCCTCACCGACGCCGTTCGCTCGACAACGGATGAAGTCCCGCTCTACTCATTCTGGGACTATCAGGCCGGGTGCTGGCCGAAGAATTTCGGGATACGCATCGATCACCTGATGCTGTCACCGGAAGCCGCGGACAGGCTGGTTTCGACATCGATCGAAAAACATGTGCGGTCTTGGGAGAAGCCTTCCGACCACGTCCCGGTCGCGGGCTATTTCGCGTTCGAACGTCCGCTTTGACGCCGAGGTTTGCGCGAGGGCAGCGCTTCGAGCGTTTCCAGGAAAAGTGCGTAGCGGTTTCCGTCAGGAAAGGCGAAACAGCGGGAAGATAGAGAGTTTCTGCGGCTCCTCTTAATCTGGAACCGCTTGGTCGTCATGCGCCGGAAGCGCTTAGTCGTCGTCACCCTGCGTGTGCATGTTCTGCGACAGCGTGATGGCCTGGCGGCGGTCACCTTCGGTTGCCAGAGAAAAGGCCTGCTCCTGCATAGACTGCAGCCACGGCTTGTCCTTCGGCGAACACTGGTCGAGAGCCGCGGTCATATAGGCAAGACCGCGGATAGTCTGACCTTCCTGGAAGATGACGTTGCCGAAAACGCCCATGGCGCCGGCATGACCATTCTTGCGCGCGCGGTTCAGCCACTTCTTGGCCTGCTGAACATTGACGTTGCCGCCCTCACCCGAAAGCAGCATGCGCGCCAACTGGAACTGGGCCTCCGATACACCAAAGGTCGATGCTGCCTGGAAATAGAGCTGCCGGGCCTGAGACATGTCGGATTTGATCGGGCTGTCGGGGATGCCGCGGCGATAGTAGCCGGCAAGCGAGATCAGCGCATTGACGAAATACCCCGTATCCTCGGAACCGGGTTCGACACCCTGCTGGGCAATCTCGCTATAGATCTTGAAGGCTTCGAGGTCGTTTTCAGCGACGCCGTCGCCATAGGCATACATATTGGCAAGGGCCCAGCGGGAGCCGGTATGCCCCTTCTCGGCGGCATAGCGGTAGGCCTCGACCGCTTCGTCCTTGCGGCCGCTCTTGTAGGCAGAGAAGCCGAACTTGAACAAGGCAAACGGGCCGGATTCCTTGCTGACCCCGGTGCCCGGATCAAAGGCACGCGCCGGACCAGCCGTCGCACCGCCAACCACCAGCGACACGCCGAGCATCGCAACCTTCAGAGACTTCAGTTCACCCGCAAGCATCACAGTCTAATTCTTCCGTTCCAGCCGGCCACGCCGAACTCATCACCGCTGCAAACACAAACGCCTGAACAGCCCTTTGCCATTCAATTGTTCACCGAAACCGCCGACAACATCGACGCACCCAGTCCAGGATGAAACTCCATTGTGCGTATCCTTAAACGACCATTTCCGCAGAAGTGCGGCAGCTCACTCAGGACAACACATGACTTCATTTCGTTACAAACATTGCAGGCTCGATCTTCGAGTTGCACGTTTGTCCCCAACATCGCTGCTCCCTGTTTGTGGCGGGAAATGGACATACTCACCTTGAGTCCGACCCTAGCAAACTCTAGCATTAAATGTGTTGCTGAATCGTCACATTGGCGGGCTGCGGAACAGTCACCAACAGATGTCGCGCAAGGCAAAAAGAAAGGCCCGGCGATGAACCGGGCCCTGAGTATTCCGATCGATGGAAGATCAGAATTTTACTTTGATGGCAGTCGAAATCCCTCCGACAAAATCATTGCCGAAGTCATACGATACGTCGTCACCGATGACGTCCCCCTGGTAGGTCACGGCGCCAGAACTACCGCTCGTCAGAATGCCTACCGAACCAGCCAGACGGAATTCGACATTTTTCGTCGGCGTATACGAGACACCGGTGCCCAAAAGCCAGGTATCAGTCTGGGTGCCATAACCATGGCTCGTGCCACGATCCCAGGTCAGGCTGACGGCCCCACTCCACTGGTCGTTGAACTTGTGTCCGACGCCGCCCGAAATGGTCCAGCCGTCGCGATAAAGCAGGTCAAGGCTTGTGCAGGGGGTCGTACGCGATACAGTGGCCGGGCAGAACTTCAGAACCTGCAACTGGCTCCAATCAGTCCACTTGACTGAGCCGAACGCAGCCCAATCCGGTGCAAACCCGCTCTGCAGCTTGAGCTCAAGCGAATCCGGCATCGAAGCCGAGCCGGTTACGTCGTATTTTGTGCCGGTAATCAGACCGACGCCAGGGACGACAAAGCCCAACTGACGCAGATCGATGAACCCGGAAAGATTATCCAAGTCTACCGAACTGTTGTAGACGAGGCTCGCGCGCAGGGCATATTCAGGGATTTCATAGCCCACACCTGTCCGCCAGCCCCAGCCATCGCCTTCGAGCTCCAGCCTGCCGACGCCCGAAAAGAGGCCTGCCAGTGCGGTGCCCGTGTAGTCCTGCACCAACCGCTCTTTGAAGCCGTTCACTTCCTGGTAGAAGACGCCGCCAATCATGCGGAATTGACCAGGGCCCATATCCCACTTGTAGGAACAGGTCGCCGCGTAGTTGTCGCTTTCGACTTTCGTTTCGATATTGTTGTTGGCGCCGGCCCAATTTTTGCCAGGGTTGGTGTGCGCACCCCAAGGCTGGGAGTAGTCCACCATGCAGTCGATACCGTCAGTCAAGCCCGCCTTGAAGCCGACACGAGGCACCCAGTAGCTCTCGGTGTCATCAACGGTATTCGGACGGTAATTCAGGTTTCCCCCACCGAACGTCCCGCCGATGAGGTCCGTGTTGCCAGTATCAGTATCTACGACATTCTTTAGTCTACGCTGCGGGACAACATATGTCGCCGCCGCCTCGGCTGCGTAATCGGACGGGTCGAACAGCAGGTCGATATTGTAACCGCCGCGTTCAAGACCGCCAGCGTGCGCCGACGACGCAACCAGAATTCCGGCTGCCAACGCCAGGACGCCCCGCTTCAAATTCTCATGAGCCATCAAGCTCCTCCCCCTGCATTTCAATCTGCGACAATCCACCTCACGTCGCTTGTGCGAAAAGTAATCTCACGATCGCGTGAAATCGCAAATGCCGCTTTCTAGGGGTGCGACGCTCCTGTGCGCCATAAAATTTACGTAAGATTCTCATCATTTGAACACAATCCACGCAAATCGAACGAATTTTGCGCGAAAGTCCGATTATGAAGCCAACGTTAGGATAACATTCCAATATAATCCGAAAGTGTTACTCAACAACAACAACATCGGTTTTTGCACCAAAAAGGGCGGGTTCGGGTTTGAAAGCGAGACTCAAACTCCCCCAGTCGATGCGACAGAAAGCCGCCGCCTTGGCATAACGAATCGGCTTGGCGACAAACGCAGCAGCCTCGTCAGAAAATGCGAAATCCGCGGCGCTTCCGCCGCGGATGACATAAAATCAGGCCTTTCAGTGCGCTCAGCCGGCTTCTGCAACCCGGGCCAAGGCGACGCCGAGCGAGTCCTTTTGCAAATCCAGTTCGACGAGACGTTCACGCTCGGCTTCAACCAGTTCGGGCTTTGCGTTGGCGACGAACTTCTCGTTTGCCAGCTTGCCGAGAATACGGTCTCGCTCGACATCGACCTTGGAGATCGCCTTTTCAAGACGTGCCTTTTCAGCCGAGAGGTCGATCAGGTTGCCGAGCGGCAGGCAGGCCGTCGCTTCGCCGATCACGATCTGGGCGCTGCCGCGCGGGGCAACGGACGCATGATCGATATGCTCTACGCGCGCCAACCGGCCAATGGCCGAAGCGTGACGCTCCAGCCGTTCGCGCGTCAGCACATTGGCGGCGACGACGATGAGTGGCGCGGTTGCCGCCGGCGGAACGTTCATTTCGGAGCGGACCGAACGGATGCCCGACACCAGATCGATCAACCAATTGATCTCGTCGGCGGCCGCATCGTCGGCATAGGACGCTGACGGCCATTCCGCGTGGCAGAGCAGGCCTGAGCGTTCACGTCCCTCACCCGCCGTCTGATCCCAGAGCTCTTCCGTCATGAAGGGCATGAACGGGTGCAGCAGCTTGTAGATCTCATCGAGAACATAGGCGACGCAGGCCTGGGATTCGCGCTTTGCCGCTTCATCCTCACCGCTGAAGACGGGCTTCAGCAGTTCGAGATACCAGTCGCAGAACTGGTTCCAGACGAAGCGGTAGAGGCTACCGGCAGCTTCGTTGAAGCGAAAACCTTCGAGCGCTTCGGTAACGTCGCGGATGGTCCGGGAAAGCTCGGTCAGAATCCAGCGGTTGATCGTCAGCGACGACGCCTCAGGAATGAAGCCGTCGCTGTTGGTGACACCGTTCATCTGGGCGAACCGGGTGGCGTTCCAGAGCTTCGTCCCGAAATTGCGGTAGCCGGCGATGCGCGCCGTGTCGAGCTTCACGTCGCGCCCCTGGGCCGCCATGATCGCCAGCGTGAAACGCAGCGCGTCGGCGCCGTATTCGTCCATCAACTCCAGAGGGTCGATGACGTTGCCCTTCGACTTCGACATCTTCTGCCCGTTCTTGTCGCGAACGAGCGCATGGACATAGACGGTGTGGAAGGGCTCAACCGGCGTGCCGTCGGCGTCCTTCATGAAGTGCAGACCCATCATCATCATCCGGGCGACCCAGAAGAAGATGATGTCGAAGCCAGTCACCAGAACGTCGGTCTGGTAGTATTTTTCGAGTTCCGGCGTCTCGTTCGGCCAGCCGAGCGTGGAGAATGGCCAGAGCGCGGAGGAGAACCAGGTGTCGAGCACATCCTCGTCGCGGGTCAGGATCTCGCCCGGCTTGAAGTTCTCGAGCAGGTCTTCGACATAGGCCTTCATCGGGCCTTCGTGGGCGAGATAATGCTGGATGGCGGCGTGCAGCGCCTCTTCCTCGGTCTTCTCGACGAAGACCTGACCATCCGGACCATACCAGGCCGGGATCTGGTGTCCCCACCAGAGTTGGCGCGAGACGCACCACGGCTGGATGTTCTCCATCCATTCGTAATAGGTCTTTTCCCAGTTCTTCGGGACGAAATTGGTGCGGCCTTCCTTGACCGACGCAATCGCGGGCTTGGCCAGCGTCTTGGCATCGACATACCATTGTTCCGTCAGGCGCGGCTCGATCGGCACGCCGCCACGGTCGCCATGCGGGACCATGTGCTTGTGCGGCTCGATCTTGTCGAGCAGGCCAGCTTCCTCGAAAATTCGCACGATGATCTTGCGCGCCTCGAAGCGGTCCTTGCCCTCAAGCTCGTCCCACGCGCCGTGCAAGGCGGCGGGATCGCTGAGGCCTTCGAGGAACTCCTCGTTGTCCTTGATGGTGATGCGACCTTCGATGGTCAGGATGTTGATGGCAGCAAGGCCCGCACGCTTGCCGACGTCGAAGTCGTTGAAGTCGTGCGCCGGCGTGATCTTGACGGCACCGGTTCCGGCAGTCGGATCGGCATATTCGTCACCGACCACAGGGATGCGACGGCCGACGATCGGCAGAATGACGTGCTTGCCGATCAACGGCTTGTAGCGCTCGTCTTCCGGATTGACGGCAATGCCGCTATCGCCAAGCATCGTCTCCGGCCGCGTGGTGGCAACGACCAGATAGTTGCGGGTTTCCCATTCCGTCGCCTTGCCGTCGTCGTCAAATGCGACCGGATGCTGATAGGTGACGCCTGGCTCCAACGGATAGCGCAGGTACCAGAGGTTTCCGTTGATCTCGTGCTGCTCGACCTCCAGATCGGAAATCGCCGTCAGCAGCTTCGGATCCCAATTGACCAGGCGCTTGTCCTTGTAGATCAAGCCTTCCTTGTAGAGCGAGACGAACACTTCAAGCACGGCCTCAGACAGGCCGTCGTCCATGGTGAAGCGCTCGCGCGACCAATCACAGGACGCGCCGAGCCGCTTCAACTGGTTGAAGATCAATCCGCCGGATTCAGCCTTCCACTCCCAGACCTTCTCGATAAAGGCTTCACGACCCATCTGGCGGCGATGCTGTTGTTGCTCCATCAGCTTGCGCTCGACGACCATCTGCGTGGCGATGCCGGCATGGTCCATGCCCGGTTGCCACAGCACGTCCTTGCCGCGCATGCGCTCGAACCGCACCAGCACGTCCTGCAGCGTGTTGTTCAGCGCGTGGCCCATGTGCAGCGAACCCGTCACATTCGGCGGCGGGATCACGATACAGAAGCTGTCGGCGCCGGGCTTTGCTCCCGCACCTGCACGAAACGCGTTTTCTTCGTCCCACTTCTTGGCGATACGCGGGTCGACGGATGCGGAATCGTAGGTCTTATCAAGCATTTTGAAGCCAATTTTGGAGATTGATGTCTATGTCTTGTAAACCGGAACGACCGGCGCGAGTCAACACGAACGCAAAAAGGCCGCGACTGTTCCGCGGCCCCTGTGTCGGAAAGGCTCAGGTATTAGCGTCGGGGGCCGCGCGCGACGCGTTCGATCTCTTCCCGCACGAGCCGTTCCACCAAGGTCGGCAGATTGTCGTCCAGCCACTCCTGCAGCATCGGACGCAACATTTCTTCGGCAATTTCATCGAACGACCGACGTGTGCTGAGGTCGACCGCCTGGGCAAGATTGTCAAAGGACTGCGCAACCTGACGACCGACCTCGGCCGAAATGATCGCAGGCGCGGCTTTTTCGACCACAGCTTCTTCAGCGACGAGCGCCACCGGACCGGCCGAAATGGCGATGGCCACAGGCGCTTCCACCTTCGGCGCCGCTAACGGGGTTTCAACCACGACACTCTCGTTGCCGGGCTGTTGGGCCTCGCTCACCGGAAGTCGACCAGCCGGCGCCTGCGGCGCGGAGACAGCAGCCATTCGCGACGTGATCACCGGACTATCCTGAACACTACGCGACGGCTCGTCGCTGGCGTTCGCTTTCGTCGTATAGCTCACGGTATGACGCTCGGAAGCCGCCCGCACCCGGGCAGCGACATCGGCCAGGGAAAGCGGCGGCTGCGCGATATTCGCGTGCGGCTCCGACGGGATGACGGCCACCTCGATCGCCGGCGAAGACGTTGCTGGCTTTGACGCTTCGAGGCTCTCGTCCCGCCCGCCGAAAGCCGCTGCTTCGATTTCGCTGTCGATCGTCAACTCGATTTCGTCGGATGCATCGTCCTCATAGTGATCCTGCGAGGAGAAATCGATCTGCCCCGGCTCGTTGCTCTCGATGATCTTACGAATGGATGCGAGAATCTCATCCATCGAAGGTTCACGCGCGACATTGAGCTGTGCCATTTCTATCCCCGTTTGACGCGGCCGAGCATGTGTCCCGAAACGACGCATGTGCCGATTGCAAACAAACCTTAAGTGAGTTCGCGGGCGAAACATACGCCGCGAATCAGACACTTGGATTGTTGCACAGATTTGTTTTGATCGGCAGAAGCAGAAACGCCCCGGTTTCCCGAGGCGTTTTCTTGATCAACGGCCGTCGACGGTTCGAAGTCCGAACCACTTGTCCTTGACGGCCTCGTAGTGCTCTTCGGCACGGTATTCGGCAACCTGCAAACCCTGGCTCTTGACGCTCAAGATCGCGGTGGCGGCAAGCAGACCGTAGCTCGCTACGACAGCATCGCGCTGGGCAATCGCCAGCTGTTCCTGCGCGTTCAGCACCGTCTGTTGCGAGTCGAGGACGTCGAGCGTGGTGCGCTGGCCGACCTTGCGCTCTTCGATGACGCCGGCGAGCGCCATGTTGGCGGCCGAGATCTGCGTCTTGTTGGCACCGATACGAGCAATCGCCGCCTCAAGCTGAGCATGAGCCGTCACGACGTTCTGCTGAACGGCTGCACGCTGCGAATCGACCAGGATACGCTGCTGCCCCAGGGTCTCTTTGGCACGACGAATCTGACCATATTCTGCGCCACCCTGGTAGATCGGCACCGTCAGGCGAGCCGTGAGGCTCGACGTGTCGCTGACGACGCCGTCACCGGAATTACCCGTCGTGCGCCCGACCTGTCCCTGAATAGTCACGCCGGGGAGCATCGTGCCTTCAGCTGACTTCACCTGGAAGCCGGCCGTATCGACATTGTATTGCGCGGCGAGAATGGTCGGATGCTGGCGCAGCCCAAGGGCAACAGCCTGATCGAGCGACCGCGGAAGCCCCTTTGAGGCAGGTGCCGGCTGCTTGATGCCGGTCGGCGCCACGCCGACGATCTGAACATAAACAGCCTCGCTCTGCTTCAGCTGCGCGATGGCGCTGATCAGAAGCGACTGAGCGTTGGCGAGCGATGCTTCGGCAAGGCTCACGTCAGTGCGCGTGCCTTCACCGACATCAAGACGAGCCTGAGACGCGTTCAGCTGTTCCCGGAGGAAGTTGATGTTCTGCCGGCGGATCGAAACGATCTGCTGGTCGCGTGCGATGTTGGCGTAGGACGTCGCTGCTGCCAGCAGAATCTGGATTTCGTTCGCCCGAAGCCCTTCGCGGTTGGCGAAGACATTCGATTCGGCGGCGCGAACGTTGTTCAACGTCTGAAAGCCGTCAAAAATCATCTGGGTTACGGTGACACCGATCTGCCCCTGGTGAAAGTCCCGACTTCCAATAACGTCGTTCTGGACAGTGGAAAGCGTTCCGTTTGCAAACGCCGAAACCTGTGGGCGAAACCCGGACTTCGCGATCGGCACCCCTTCGTCGGTCGCCCGAAGACCGGCGCGCGCAGCGTTCAGATCCGGGTTATTCTCATAGGCTTTGGCCATTGCGCCGAAGATCGTCTCCGCCAGCACGGCCTGCGGCGCAAGCAGTACACTCGTCGAGACGGCAGCCCAAAAGGCTGCTTTGCGGACAATCGACACCATACTTCCCTCTCCGATCGGGGCGGCAATGCCAGCCCACTATTTCCTGCGGCACCATTCCGAAGCCGAAACCGAGCCGCCCTAAATACGGCGATGAAGCGCTCACACCGCCCACCGGTGAGCAAATCACTACCTCAGTACTCTTTGAAACCCGGAATCGGCACGATCACAACTGTACACCGATACTGCGCACGATCATTTCAAAAAGAAACAGGTGGTTCGTTGCCAATTGGCAACATTGCTATTTTAGCAGCACAATCAAATGTTGAGATACCTCAATAAGTGGCACCTCAAAAAACAAAAGTCTGCTCGCGGCGAAAGCCCGGAAGTGGCTTGACCGCAGTGTTGAAGTCCGCCCTTTCGGACGTCTTCCCATGCTCATGGACATAAAGCTTAGCACGCGAAGCATTACCGAAGCCTTCGACCGCAATCAGCCGGCCGCCGTTGCGCAGCTGCTCGAACAAGGCCGCAGGAAGAACCTCCACGGACCCATGAACGAAGATGACGTCATAGGGCGCTTCGGCGGCATAGCCCTGGCCAAGATCGCCTGTGACGACGGCAACATTGTCATAACCGAGCCGGGCCAGCGTTTCCGTCGCCGTTGCGGCAAGCACCTCGTCGCTTTCAAGTGCGACGACCGAGCCGGCGATCAGGGAAAGCAGCGCCGAGGCGTAACCGGTGCCACAGCCGATCTCCAGCACAACGTCCGACTTCGAAATCTCGGCGAGCTGCAGCAGCTTGGCGAGCGGCGACGGCTCCATCAGGTACCGCGGGCCGGCGCCCTTGGTTCCGTCGAGTTCGATGTCGGCGTCGATATAGGCGAGTTCCTTCATGCGCGAGGGCACGAACTCTTCGCGCGGCACGGAGAGGAAAGCCGACAGGATCGCATGGGACGTGACATCCGTCGTCCGGATCTGGTTATCCACCATCTTGGTGCGCGCCGCTTCGAAATTCATCATACTGCCCTCGTGTCCGGATGGGCGCGGCGCCGGTATCCCGGCAGGCCGCGCGTCGTCTTCTGGCTGCCAATGTTGAGCCTTTACATAAGCTCATAAATCGCCGCCCCGCCGGTTTCAAGCGACAGCGACATCTTGCAGCGGAAAAAGGAAACGGGAAACGGGAAACAGCGGAACCGGCGATTGCGCAGTCCGGCAAGTGCGGCAGACGCTAACGCCTGCCGCGAGAACGAGGAACGCCCGGCGTCAGCGGCCAGGCGCTCCTTCGAGCCCGACGAGGGCGATCTTGGTGTAACCGGCGTTCTGGATGAGATTCATGACCGTCATCAGCTCGCCATAGTCAACGGCCTTGTCCGCGCGCAGCAGGACGCGTGTCTCGGTGTTGCCTTCGGTCAGGCGCTGAAGCTCCGCCGCAAACTCCTCGCGGGCCGTTTCCTCATTGCCGATCGCCAAACCGAGGTCGGCGTTGAGCGTCACGAACACCGGCTTGTCGTCACGCGGCGTCGGCTTGGAGACTGACTGCGGCAGATCGACCTTCATGTCCACGGTCGCAAGCGGCGCTGCGACCATGAAGATGATGAGCAAGACGAGCATGACGTCGATGAAGGGGGTGACGTTGATCTCGCTGTTCTCGTCGAGATCGCCACCGCTATCGCTAACCTTGCCGGCCATATGTCACCCGATCCTTGCGATGGATGCTTCTGCCGGATGGGCGAAGCCCTCCTGGCGACGCGGTTGCGCCTTGCGGACCAGACGATGATCGAGATCACGGCTGACAAGCCGTTCGACGGCAGCTGCCGCGTCGGCGAGGACGACCTTGTAGCCACCGACCGAGCGGGCAAAGTAGTTGTAGATGATAACCGCGGGGATTGCGGCAACGAGGCCGATTGCGGTCGCCAGCAGCGCTTCGGCAATGCCGGGGGCAACGATCGCCAGATTGGTCGTCTGTGCTTTGCTGATGCCGATGAAGGAGTTCATGATGCCCCAGACGGTTCCGAACAGACCGATGAACGGACCGACGGATCCGATCGAGGCAAGAATGCCCGTGCCGCTGGTCATGCGCTTGCCGGCGCGAACCTCGATGCGCGTCAGCAGCGATGCGACGCGTTCCTTGAGACCTGCCGCCGGCGCGTGATCGAGCACAGCCTCAGAACGCACCATCTCGTCGATCGCAGCGGCAACCATTTCCGCGGCAGGACCCGACCTGCCATCGAATGTGGACTTAAGCTCAGCCAATCCGTTTGCAGCCGAGAGTTGACGGACAGCACGGGCAAGGCGTGCCTTTGCGGTAAAGAGTTCGAACGTCTTGACGACGAATATTGCCCAGGTGATCACCGAGGCAAGCGCAAGTCCGATCATCACGGCCTTCACCACCATGTCGGCAGCAAGGAACATGCCCATCGGCGAGAGATCATGCGGCAGAATCGGGTTGGCGGCGACTTCCGACAGCGCTCCGACTGCCGGGGTATCAACCGATACGGGCGGGGTTTGTTCGCCGGTATCCGCTCCGGTCACAGCAATTCCGTTCTCCGTCGGCTGCGTTCCGGCAGCCGGTTGAGCGACCCCGGGCTGCGACGTTACTGCCCCAGAAGCCACGGGCTGCTCGCCTTGGGTCGCAGCACCTGCGTTGCTCGGTGCCGTTGCCGCCGGTTCGGCGCTCTGAACCTGACCGGTGGTCGGGGTTGTTGTCTCGATTGAGGTGGCCTGAGCCAAAACGACCGTTGAGGAAACACTGCAAGCCAGCACCAATGTCGCTGCCGCCAAAAAACTCAGCTTCGATCGGGTTCGGTTGGGCATCTTGTTCCTCGCGTACTGGTCCGTTTCGCCATCACAAAATCACTGGCAGCCGAAATTCGAGCCACCTCAACGTGCATTGGGCGCTCTTTACGACAAACTATGACCGAAACACAAGGATTTGTGGAGTATATAAATCAAGAATAATTTCACGCCCGCATTTGAGCCCGCCCAGCCTCAAGATCTAGAAGAGTGGAGGATCATCGTCGAAGTCGCCGCGTCGCCAGTCATAGGCGCGATGACGCTCCCAGGGGCGCTGCAGGGACGTAAAAGACGTCTTGAAACGCATATTCGAAGGCTGGCCGACGAGGGTCGATGCCGCGAAAATCTCGACCGCACCTGCCAATCGCAGCAGGCGCCCACTGAGAATCCGCGCCTGACCGGATGAACAGGTCCGCTCGTTGAAGCTTCCAGGCACGATCAACAGATCGGCTTGATCGCACAGCACCTCAAACAGGTTGGGATTTTCGATGAGAGCGACCGTCCATCCGGCATCGCTGTGGGCGACGCACCATTGTTTCTCGCGGCATGAAAAGACATTGGGCGAAGCTTTGCTGAGCGTGGCGTTGATATCCTTGCGGATGGCGGTGGCTGCCGCTGGATCGAACACGCGCGGCGTTGCCTTGCCGGATTGGCGTTTGGCTTCGGGATAGAGGCCCTCGGCTACCGCCCCAAGCGCGGGCATTGGAGCGACGTGGCTCTCGACCGCCAATGCGCGCTGCCATTGTGAAAAGAGGAAATCCGAGGGCCGATCCCGGTTCGTCGCAATAGCGGCGTCAGTGACCAATCCAACGAGACGCCCGTCCTCCGACACCACAACCGCCGGCAGCTGCCTGTCCTCGACGACGAGACAGATCAAACCGACGAGCAACACGACGCCGCCCAGAGCCGCAAGCCAGGTCCGCAACACGCACAGGATGATGCCGCCAAAGGCAATGAGCAGGAACGCCAACGGCCCGACGCGGCCAGTCAGGAATTCGCCGTCGAGCGACGTCACGAAGCGGGCGATCACCAGCATGCCGTCGAGCCCCCATGCCATCACGGCAAGCGGATACTGTTCGAGACCAAAGGGCATCAGCAACATGGCGAACAGGCCGAACGGCATGATGACAATGCTGATCAGTGGCGCTGCAAGGACGTTGGCGAGCAGGCCGTAGGCCGGCAGGCGCTGGAAATAGGCGGCGGAGTAGACGGACGTCGCAAGGCCGCCGATCAGCGAGGTCGCAAGCACGCCGATGACAAAGCCCATGACGAGCCGCCTGCCCCACCAGCGTCCGGCGGCTGCCAGCTCATCTGCTTGAGCACGCTCGCGCCAGCGTGCGTAACCGGCAACCAACGCCAGCGTTGCGGCGAAGGACATCTGGAAGCCCGGCCCCGCAACGGCAGATGGCGTGATCACGATGATGACGATTGCAGCCAGCGCGATGTTTCGCAGGCTGATCGACATACGATCGAAGAACACCGCCACCAGCATGATCGAGATCATGATCCACGCCCGCACGGCGGAAACAGCGCCGCCGGAAATCAGGATGTAAAGAAAGACCATGGCCAGCGCACCGGCAGCGGCAATCTTCTTGATCGCCACCCGCTGCGCCAATCCGGGAACCGCGCTCAGGATCGTTCGAGCTCCGATCAAGAAGGTTCCCGCGGCGAGCACCATGTTGAGACCGGAGATAGCCAGTACGTGTGCGAGCCCCGCCTGCCGCAGCATCTCGACGGTGTCACGACCGATCGCTCTCTCCTCGGCTGTCACCAGGGCAGCCGCGAGCGCACCGGTGTCGCCGCCGATCACCCCGCGGATCCGCTCGCCGACCGTCGCGCGCATCGCGGCCAGACCTTCTGCCATTTGCGCCCAAAGCGAGCGGTCGCCCGTCGCGGCGCTATCGACCGCAGGGCTATGCGGCGCACCGTAGAAATAGCCGACGGCACCAATCTGCCTGAAGTATGCGTCAAATGCGAAATCGTTGAGGCCCGGTAGCGCCGGGCCGGAAGGTGGAGAAAGGCGTGCCCTGCCTTCGATCGTGGCTCCGATCGCCAACGGTGTGTGCGGGCTACGTGACAGTACCATGACCTTGAGCGGTGCCCGCCGCAGCGTCGGCTTGGTGGTTTGCTCGATTAGAATGCTGTAGCGCCAATGCTCACGATCATTCTTCTCGCGCGAAAACACTTTCCCGCGCAGATTGGTCGTTACCGGGCCATCGAGCACGACCGTATCGAGACGCGCCGTTTCGACCGCGACAAGCACCATGCCCGCGCTGAACAATCCAGCGGCGATCATCAGCGGGCGAATGGCGCGCACGGCCCCGTTGCACGACAAGGCGGCTATTCCGAAAACGCAAGGCAGCAGTGCAAGTTTGACAAGTCCGAGGTCGTAAGGCAGCGTAAGCCATGTCAGAACGCCGGCGGCAAGCAGCACCGGAACCAGCACCAATCCGTGGCCGAACGCAGCCTCTTCCTCGATGGCACTGCGCCAGGACGAAGCAATGGCAGGCGGTCGTAGTCGCGTACGCGCAGCCACTGCCACAGACTTCAAGAAGCGAAAGACGAGCTTGGCGCGCCTGTTCGCAGGCGTTGCAGGCGCACCGTCAGCCAAAACCGACGCGGGTAACGCTGGAGCGACGTGCATTCCATCCTGCATCGAAGTCCGGACTTCGATCTCGCTCATCGTACGGCACTTCCCCCCGAAGACACTCGACGTGGATGATGCAACCAACGCACCAGATCCGCAACCTGCACGCTATCTGCCGAAAAAAGCGGCAAACCTATATGGAATGGTCCCCCACCATTGCTCTGACCGCCATTGATCCCGTTGGACATATTGCCCTAACGTGCGATTATTGCGTCGCCATATGCACATTTTCGCATCGCACAATTTGCCTTTCGTACAGCTTGGCAGCCGAAAATAAATCATATAGCAACTTCGCAACGTTCATTTTCGTGGCATATCTCTGTGCCACGTTGCCATAAGACGGAGGGTCCCCATGACAGAAAAAAGCGCGGTCGTAACACTCGATGGAAAGTCGGCGGAGCTACCAGTGCGATCGGGGTCCATCGGTCCTGATGTGGTCGATATCGGTTCGCTCTACAAGCAGACCAAGATGTTCACCTACGATCCGGGCTTTACCTCGACGGCGTCGTGCGAATCCAAGATCACCTATATCGACGGCGATGAAGGCGTGCTCCTGCATCGCGGTTACCCGATCGAGCAGCTCGCCGAACATGGCGACTTCCTGGAAGTCTGCTACCTCCTGCTTTACGGCGAACTGCCGACGAAGGCGCAGAAGGCCGATTTCGACTACCGCGTTACGCACCACACCATGGTGCACGAACAGATGTCGCGCTTTTTCACCGGCTTCCGCCGCGACGCCCACCCGATGGCCGTCATGTGCGGCTGCGTCGGCGCTCTCTCTGCCTTCTATCACGACTCGACCGACATCACCGATCCGCACCAGCGCATGGTCGCCTCGCTGCGCATGATCGCAAAGATGCCGACGATCGCCGCGATGGCCTACAAGTACCATATCGGCCAACCCTTCGTTTACCCGAAGAACGATCTCGACTACGCCTCGAACTTCCTGCGCATGTGCTTTGCCGTGCCTTGCGAGGAATACGTCGTGAACCCGGTGCTGTCGCGCGCCATGGATCGCATCTTCATCCTGCATGCCGACCACGAGCAGAATGCTTCGACCTCGACGGTGCGCCTTGCCGGTTCGTCCGGTGCCAATCCGTTTGCCTGCATCGCCGCCGGCATCGCCTGCCTCTGGGGCCCTGCTCACGGCGGCGCCAACGAGGCTGCGCTCAACATGCTGGCCGAAATCGGCTCGGTTGACCGTATTCCGGAATTCATCGCCAAGGCCAAGGACAAGAACGACCCGTTCCGTCTGATGGGCTTCGGCCACCGCGTCTACAAGAACTACGATCCGCGCGCCAAGATCATGCAGAAGACCACGCATGAAGTGCTCGCAGAACTCGGCCACAAGGACGATCCGCTTCTCGAAGTGGCGATGGAACTCGAGCGTATCGCACTGACCGACGAGTATTTCATCGAGAAGAAGCTCTACCCGAACATCGACTTCTACTCCGGCATCACGCTGAAGGCGCTGGGCTTCCCCACCACCATGTTCACCGTACTGTTCGCGCTCGCGCGCACCGTCGGCTGGATCGCCCAGTGGAACGAAATGATCGAAGATCCGGAACAGCGCATCGGCCGCCCGCGCCAGCTCTATGTCGGCGCTCCGCAGCGCGACTACGTGCCGGTTTCCAAGCGCTAAGCTGCAATCGGGAAATAACAAAAGCCCGGTCAGAAATGGCCGGACTTACACATTGAGAGGCCGGAACATCGTTATGATGTTCCGGCCTCTTTTGTAATTGGGGTGTTTGAAACGCCACAATTGCGATGCGAAGGCGGTGGCCCTAACGACCTGTCTTATTCTGCAGATAGGACAAAACGATCTCGGCGCCGAGTTCGCCGGGCGGCCGGCGTGTCGCCATGCGCTCTTGTACGAGCGCGTAGCCATCCAGCATCGATGCGCGCTGGACGGTCGGGGCGGACAGCCGCTCGACCCAGCGGGTCAGAGCACCGGGGCGAATGCTCTGGTTGAAATACTCCGGCACGATCGGGAAATCGGCGATCAGATTGGGGAGCGCCCCGCTCCAGATGCGGATACGGCTATGCAGCAACCGCACGAGCCAGTCGGCATCATAGGTAGAGACGACGGGAACACCGGCAAGCGCGAGTTCCAGAATGACTGTTCCGGACGCGGCGATCGCAGCGTCCGCCTTGTCAAAGGCCGCCCATTTTTCGGCAGCACCGACAGATATCTCGGGCTGAACCTTCCAACCGGCCGTGATCTCGCGCACCAGGTTTTCCTGGCGAGGAACCGTTGGCAACAGGAAACGGATGCCCGGATGCCGGGCCGCGAGTTCTCCCACCATCTGCCCGAAAATCGGCAGCAGTCGCCCGATCTCGCTCGACCGAGAGCCCGGCAGAAGCAGGCAGGTCGAAACAGAGCTCCCGTTCGCCTCGCGCAATTTCTCACGTCGGCTGGCGCGAACGGCGAGCACATTCGCGTCCGAGGCCAGACGATGGCCGATATAGGTCGTCGGCGGCCCCTCGAGCTTGCGCATGATCTCGGGTTCGAACGGCAGAACTGCCAACACGTGGTCGACATAGCCGCGCATGCGCGGCGCACGCTCCGGCTTCCACGCCCATACGCTCGGGCAGACATAGTTGATGACGGGCAGACCCGGAAGTGCCGCGCGGACCCGGCGCGCGACACGATGGGTGAAATCCGGACTATCGATGATCAACAGCGCATCTGGGCGCGCTGCGATAATCGCATTTGCGGTCTGTCGGATGCGCAGAATCAATTTCGGCAGACGCGCCAGCACCTGCGAAAAGCCCATGATCGACAGTTCGGAATAGTCGAACAACGATTTCAGACCTTCGCTCTCCAGGCCGTCACCGCCGACGCCGACCAACTCGACATCCCGGCCGCACTGGATGCGCAGTGCCCGGACCAGATCTGTACCAAGCAGATCACCCGATACCTCGCCGGCAATCACTGCCAGTTTATAGCTCTGTCCGCTCATGCCCTTCCCCGGTAATCGCTGCGCTCGACGCCGATGACAAACAGCCCTGCCCGGTTGGCGGCCTCGATCACCTCGGCGCGCTCGAGCACCAGGGCGCGCCCGGCTTCGACGGCAATTCCGGCAAGCCCAGCAGCAACCGCGCCGGCGACGGTCGATGGTCCGATCGACGGCAGATCAGCGCGCAAATCCTGTTCCGGCTTGCACAGCTTGACCAGCACTCCTCGGCGGCGCGCCGAGACGCGTCCTTCCGCCTTGAGTGTCGCCACGCGCTCAAGCATAGCATCGGTGCCTTCAGCCCCCTCCAGCGCAACCACGCGGCCACCCACGGCGATTGCGCCCTGCCCCACATCAAGAGCACCGAGCGCGTTGGCGGCAGCGATACCAGCCGCAACATCGCGTCGATCATCGCTTGATGGCGCAAGGGCGCCTATAGGTCCTGGATCTGCCAGTAGGTTTGGAACAACCTCATGCACGCCGATCACATGCGCACCGCTTGCTTCGATGAGTTGCATCGCCATGCGCAAGACCGCGTCATCCCCCCCGGATACCAGCGTCCTCAACACACTTGGCACCTTGGCAAGCGTTTTCAGCGTTGGGCGAATATCGCGCCATTCCGGCCGCCGGCGAACCCAGCCCGAAAGCACGACCCGATCGATGCCTTCATCTCTAAATGTGCGGCTGATTGCGGAGAAATCACCAATAGCGAGAACGGAGTGGTCAAACTCAAGCCAATCACTCTCTTCTGCTTCGCGCGAGAGCGCAATGATAAAGGGATCTTCTCCACGCGCGCGAACCGCCTCGGCCACGTGATGCGGTAACGCGCCGCCTCCGGCGATGATCGCGAGCCGGCCGCCTTTTGCCGCGCGGCTCGCCTTGGCCGACGTCACGCTCAGACCTTGCCGCGGCTTGGCGACGACAGTGCCCTGTCGCTCTCGGCTGCAATGAAATCGAGGATTTCGACAACCGGTGCACAGTCGGCATAATCAGCACGAATGGCGGCTGCATTGGCGCGAACCGATTCCGGCCCTTCGAAGATCTGCTTGTAGGCCCGACGCACGACATGGATCGTTGCACGCTCGATGCCCGCGCGGGTCATGCCCACCACGTTGAGCCCGCTCAGAACACCGGGATTGCCGTTGAGCATACCGTAGGGAATGACGTCGTAGCTGACGGCCGAAAGACCGCCGATGAACGCCTGCCGACCGATGCGCGTGAACTGATGCACAGCACAGCCGCCGCCGAGGATCGCTCGGTCCCCGATCGTGACATGGCCTGCCAGCAACACGTTGTTCGACATGATGATGTTGTTCCCAAGGCGGCAATCATGCGCCACGTGCGAATAGGCGAGGAACAGATTGTTGTTGCCGACGATCGTCGCACCGCCATATTCGACGGTTCCCGCATTCATCGTCACACCTTCGCGGATCGTGCAGTTGTCGCCGATCTGCAAGATGGTGTCGACCGTGCTGTGATGCACGCTCTGCGAATCCCCACCGATGACAGCATTCGGGAAGATCTTGGAGCCCTTGCCGATCGTCGTTCGGCCGTCCACGACGACGTGGCTCTTGAGTTCCATATCGTCACCAAGAACGACTTTCGGCCCGATATAGCAAAACGGGCCGATTGTGACGTTTTCGCCGATCGTCGCCCCATCTTCGATGATCGAGGAAGGGTGGATCTTCGCTGTAGCTGCAATCATGTTCAAGCGTCTTCCGTGCTGACTATCATCGCGCCGATATCAGCTTCCGCGACGAGTTGCCCGTCAACTTTTGCGTCACAATGAAACTTCCAGATATTGCCGCGCTGCTTCTGCTTGACGACATGAAACTCGACACGATCGCCCGGAACGACCGGCTTGCGGAACCGCGCATTGTCGATGGTCATGAAGTAAACGAGGTTGGTGCCCGAAGCGGTCTTGCGCGCGCAGATCGCGCCTGCCGTCTGCGCCATGCCTTCAATCAGCAATACGCCCGGCATGATCGGCTTCTCCGGGAAGTGGCCCGTGAAGTGCGGCTCATTTGCCGTGACATTCTTGATGCCAATCGCCGAATTGTCGCCGTCAATCTCGATGATCCGGTCGACGAGCAGGAAGGGGTAGCGATGCGGGAGAAGCTTCAGGATCTCCTGAATATCCGCCGTACCCAGAACCGTTGCCGCCTCACTCATTCGTGCCACCCTTCTTTTTCTGTCTGTCACTTGCGCGCAACGCCATTTCGGCGACATCGCGCAGGAAATCGCGCATCGGACGCGCTGGAATACCGCCATAACGTTCGCCCGCAGGCACGTCGCTTGCAACGCCGCTCATCGCGGCAATCTGCACGCCGTCGCCCACAGTGATGTGGCCGTTGACGCCGCTGCCACCGCCGATCATCACGCCGTCACCAATTCTGGTGCTGCCGGCGATACCGACCTGGCTGACAATACCGCAATAGCGGCCGATGCGGACGTTGTGGCCCACCTGCACAAGGTTGTCGATCTTCGTGCCTTCGCCGATGACAGTGTCGTCCATCGTGCCACGATCGATCGTCGTGTTCGCACCGATCTCGACATGGTCTTGGATGATCACACGCCCGACCTGGACGATCTTGATCATTCCACCCTTGGGACCCGGCGCGTAGCCAAACCCGTCCTGGCCGATCCGGGCACCGGGATGGATGATGACGTTGTTGCCAACAAGAGCGCAAAGAACGCTGACGCCTGCCGCGATCGTGCAGTCGCGGCCAATACGAACGCCGGGGCCGATCACCGCGCCTGCAGCAATCCGGGTGCCGCTACCAATCTCCGCATCGGCTCCGACCACAGCCATCGGCTCGACCTCAACGCCCTCTTCCAGACGCGCGGACGGATCGACGAAGGCAGCCGGCGAGATGCCACCAAGGCTGGTATTGCGCGCAGGGCGCATCGCCACCTCGTGCAACAGCGTGCCAGCCAAGGCAAAGGCCGTATGCGGCCGTCCAGTCAGGAGGATGGGAATGTGAGGCGGTACGAGCGGAGCGATCGTCTTGTCGCAGATAATCGCAGAGGCTTGGCAGCTCTCCAGCTCGGCGCGGTACTTGCGCGAAAGCATATAGCAGATGTCGCCGGGCTTTGCCCGATAGACAGGTGCTACGGAATGGATAGCGCGATCTGCAACCGCGACATCCGACAGCTCCGCCCCAACTTGATTCGCGAGGTCACCCAAACGAATCCCTTTATGGGGCGGAAAAAACCAGTTCTGTTCCATGGACACTCCAGAACAATCAACTTTCGGCAGTTCTGGACTGCTTCTTTATCAGAACGACGAGGAAATACCGAACTTCAGGTTCTGAACCTTGTCGAAATCTTCCTTCGCGATCGGCCAAGCGTAGTCGACACGCAGAGGACCGAACGGCGAAGCCCAGATCAAGCCGAGACCGACCGACGCACGCAGCGAGGAACCGTTGCCCTGCACCGTTTCCGAAGGCAACATGGCGACCTTGTTGCTATAGAGCGTACCCGCATCGGCG
The DNA here is from genome assembly GCF_002002725.1 of Sinorhizobium sp. A49. Taxonomy (GTDB): domain Bacteria; phylum Pseudomonadota; class Alphaproteobacteria; order Rhizobiales; family Rhizobiaceae; genus Ensifer. The sequence continues at coordinate 91,294 of NZ_MUNW01000032.1, forward strand.
AATACCGCGCCGCGGAAACCGCTGTCACGCGGGATACCCGGAAGCGGGAACGTCGCTTCGGCCGAAGCTGTGAAGTACGTCGTGCCGCCAAGCGCGTCGCCCGTTCTTTGGTCGCGCGGACCGATACCGTTACGCTCGAAGCCGCGAATATCGTTGCTGCCGAGCTGGAACTGGTCGAAGACCTGCAGGTCGCTGCCGGTTTCGAAGACATGGCCAGCACCACCCGCGAGCGAAGCAATGATGTCCGCTTCGTCGTTAACCGTGTAGTACCATTTGGCCTTGCCGGTCATCTTATAGAAGTCAGAATCACCGCCGAGACCGGCAAATTCATGCGTGAATGTCGCAAGAACGCCGTCATGCGGCAGCTGGGCGTCATCGAGCGTGTTGTACGTGATCGACTGCGACACCGACGAACGGAGCCAGTTTCCACCCTCAACTGCGCGAACGTAAGGCGACGACAGATCTGCGAGATTACCGCTGCTATAGTCGAACTGCGTATAGTTGTACCGCAGCGTGGTCGACAGGTTTTCGGTGATCGGCGCCGCTATGCGCAGGCTGAAACCCTGGTCTTCATAGCTGTAGTTGTCGTCATCGAAGTCGTTTTCATTCTTGAAGACGTCGAAGCCTGCGGCCAGACGATAACCAAGGAAATACGGCTCGGTGAACGAAACGTTGTAAGTCCGGCTCTCATCGCCGCGACCTGCAGCGACGCGAATGTACTGACCGCGGCCGAGGAAGTTCTTTTCCTCGATCGAGGCTTCGACGAGGAAGCCGCCGCCGCTGCCAGCGGAGTAGCCGGCACCGATACCGAACGAACCGGTCGACTGATCCTGAACATCAACGATAACCACGACACGGTCGGCAGCACTGCCGGGAGCCGTCGAGACGTTGACGGTCGAGAAGTAGCCAAGAGCCTCAAGGCGACGCTTGGCGCGGGCTACCATTTCCTGGTTGAAGGCATCGCCTTCGCCCATGTCGAACTCGCGACGGATAACGTAGTCACGTGTGCGGGTATTGCCGCGGATTTCGATGCGCTCGACATAGGCGCGCTCGCCCTGGTCGACGAGATAATCCACTGCGATCGTATGATTGCCGAGATCGCGGTTACCGCGCGGGGTCACGCGAGCAAACGGGTAGCCAGCCGAAGCGACGCGCTTCGAAATCTCGCTCATAGTCTCCTGGATATCCTTGGCCTTATAGACCGAGCCTTCGCGGCTGAGGACAACACCCTTCAGCGCTTCGGCATCCACACCTTCGACCGTCGATTCGACCGTAACCGCACCGAAGTCGTAACGCGGACCCTCTTCGACGGTGACCGTCACCGTGTACTCGTTGGTCGCCTCGTTAAGCGTAGCCTCGGACGAAATGACCTGGAAGTCAGCGTAGCCACGGTTGAAATAGAACTGACGCAGCAGCTCTTCGTCGGCGCGCAGCTTGTCCGGGTTGTAAACGTCCTTGCGGGTCAGGAACGAGAAGATACCCGATTCCTTCGTCGCGATCACAGACTGCAGACGACCATCGCTGTAGGCTTCGTTGCCGACGAAATTGATCTGCGAAATCTTGGTACGCTCACCTTCGTTGATCACGAAGGCAAGGTTCACACGACCTTCGGCAATCGGAACAACCTGGGTCGTCACCGTGATATCGCTGCGACCGATCGCTGCGTAGGCTTCCTTGATCGACTGAATATCGGTTTCGACGGTTGCTTCGCTGTAGGGACCGAGCGGCTGTGTGCGGACGATACCTTGCAGCTTGTCGTCCTTGATCTTCCGATTGCCGTTGAAGACAACCTGGTTGATCAGCTGATTCTCGCTGACGGTGACGACGAGCGTGCCACCGGCAATATTGATGCTGACATCAGAGAAATAGCCGGTCGAGTACAGACGCTTCACGGAAGCATCGATATCGGCATTGCTGAAGCTCTTACCGGGAACAATCGTGATGTTCGCGCGCACCGTCTCAGCGCTGACGCGCGTGGCTCCGCGAACTTCAACACGACTGATGGTGGCGGCCTCTGCGACGGAAGCGCCTGCGAGCAATCCAACACCAGCGCCAGAAACCACCATACTCGTGGATAGCGCAAACGCAGACACCGCGTTCAAAAACCTTGAACCAGCTTTCATGTTCAAATCTTACCTTTTCCCAACGTCGCGCGGCAATTTCGTGCCGACTCCGGTCACGGTTGCCGTTTTACCCGCTTTTCCCATACAAGCAAGCCAGCTCGTTAATTTCTGTTTACTTCAATTCGAACCGTGGCTTAACGGCCACTACAGATTCGAGTTATCGTAAACAAATCCTTGCTGCACAAGCCATTGAAATCCAATCGTTCACAGTATCGGTCGTCGTTTCCGCCCAAACACTCCCCGGCCGAACGCTAGCCGAAGAACATCGAAATGTCGTTCCAGGTGGCAAAAACCATGAGCATCAGCACCATGGCAAAGCCGATCCGATAGGCGACATCCTGCGCGGCGGCTCCAACCGGCTTTCCGCGCAAGGCCTCAACCGCATAGAACATCAGATGGCCGCCATCAAGCACCGGAACGGGCATGAGGTTAAGCAATCCTATGGAAACTGACAGGACAGCCGCAAGCTGCAGCACGGCTGCAACACCCAGCGTCGCCATTTGGCCCGACGCCTGGGCCACACGGATGGGGCCGCCAAGCTGATCCGCCTTCATCCGCCCGGTAACGAGATTCGCCAGATAGTCGAACGTACCGGTAACAATGTGCCAGCTTTGCAGCGCACCCTGCCCGATCGCCTCGATCGGGCCATAGGTAACCAGCCGGAAATTGCCGGCGTCCTGATCGGTGACGATACCGATGATGCCAATCTCCATCTTGTTTCCGAACTGGTCGGAAATCTCGGTCCGTTCCGGCACCATGGGAAGATCCAGGAATGCACCGTCCCGCTCGATCCGGATCTTGATCTCGAGTTCCGGCCGCACGCTGACATAGCGGCGAACATCGTCAAACGTCGCCACCGGGGTCCCGTCAATGGCGATCAACCGGTCGCGCGGCAGAATGCCGGCTTTGGCCGCGGCACTATTCTCCTTGACCTGAGCGACGACGGGGTCTGCCACCGAACGCCCGTAGACGGCGAAGAGAACGGCAAAAATGGCGATGGCAAGGATGAAATTTGCGATGGGGCCGGCGGCCACCGTCGCTGCCCGCTTCCACAGTTTGGCCCCGAGAAAGGTTTGCGCCCGCTCTTGCGGCGAGATCGTCTCGAGCCGCTTGTAATCCGGCGTACTGGCAGCATCCTCGTCGCCATAGAACTTGACGTAGCCGCCAAGCGGGATCACGCAGAATTTCCACCGGGTGCCATGCTTATCGGTCCAGCCCAACAGTTCCGGCCCGAAGCCGACCGAGAATGCGAGGATACGAATGCCCGACCACCGGCCGACGAGATAGTGTCCCATTTCGTGCACGAAGACCAGGAGGGTCAGAACCAGCAGGAATGGAACGATATAGCCGGTCACAAATTGCAGGGCATCAAGCAGATATGTCATGGACTTTCCTTAAGTGCCTGCCACCAGCATCACAGGCCGAGCAGGACCGAACCGAAGGCGATCTGACGCCCATCGCTGACGACATACTGTATCAGGACAAGGACCAGCGTGGCGATACAGGCAAAGACCAGACCGTCGACCCGATCCATGACCCCGCCATGCCCAGGAATGAGATGGCTAGAATCCTTGACGCCGAAGCGGCGCTTTATGAAGGATTCGAAGAGGTCCCCGATCTGGCTCGCGACGGAAAGAACCAGCGCCAACATCGGGATACGGAGGTCTTGCAGCGGGAAGTATGCCATAAAAGCAGCCGTTCCGGCTAGAACACCGCAGATGGTGCCGCCAATCGCACCGGACCAAGTCTTGCCGGGTGAAATGCGCGGTGCCAGCTTGGGTCCGCCGAGGGCGCGGCCGACGAAATAGGCAAGAATATCGGTTCCCCAAACGACGGCGAAGACGAACAACGTCGCCACCAGGCCAGGGTTGTCGGCGCCGCGCAGCGCAGCCAGCGAGATACCCGTCAATCCGGCGTAGACAATCCCGCCCGGTAGCCACCAACTCCCCTTTTTGAGCGATACCCAGAGCACCGTTATGACGACGGCAAGGAGCAGGGCCGGCAGACTGTAGCCGATGTTTCCGAGAAGAATGAGCGCCACGATTATCGCCAGAGACAGCCAACCGAAGGCGTTGCCCTGGAAATCACGTTCCGCAAGACCGGTGATCGTCGACCATTCATAGTAGACGAGCAAGGCGATTGCCACTGAAAGCAGCTGGAAGGCCAAGCCGCCGAACCAGGTCGCGCCAAGGGCGACCGCAGCGAGCACCACTCCGGAAGCGATGCGAAGCTTGAGTTCTGTTTGCATTACGAACCAACCGCTAACGTCGGCTGCGCCAGACCGCCGAAGCGACGCTCGCGGCAGGCGAATTTCTCGAGTGCGGACAGGAACGTCTCGCGTGTGAAGTCTGGCCAAAGCTCGGGAACGAACAGCAGTTCCGAATAGGCGCCCTGCCACAACAGAAAGTTTGAAAGCCGCTCTTCGCCGCTGGTGCGAAGAATGAGATCCGGATCGGGTATCCCGGCTGTATCGAGCGAAGCGGCAATACGCTCCGGCGTGATGTCCTCGGGAGCCAGGCGTCCCTGGGCAACTTCCGTCGCCAGGCGTCGCATGGCGCGCGTCAACTCGTCACGCGCACCGTAATTGAAGGCGATCACCAGCGTAATGCCAGTATTTCCGCTCGTCGTCTCCTCGGCCTCGATCAGCAGGGGCAGGATGTCGCCCCGCAGGTTCGACCGCTCTCCGATAATCCGGATGCGGACATTTTCGCGATGCAGATCGGCAAGGTCACGGCGAATGAAGGCCTTGAGCAAGCCCATCAGATCCGTCACTTCGGCCTGCGGCCTGTTCCAGTTTTCCGATGAAAACGCAAAGAGCGTGAGGTAGCGAACCCCGGCTTCCGCCGCCGTTTTCACAGCGTCGCGCACCGCCTCAACACCCTTGCGGTGCCCCATCGTGCGCGGAAGTCCGCGCGCGTTAGCCCAGCGCCCGTTGCCATCCATGATGATGGCAACGTGTTCCGGAACGGTGATCGGGAGGAGATTTTGCATAAGGCGTCCGCGAAAGGAGACTCAAGGATCAGGGGCAGATCAGACCTGCATGATTTCCTTTTCCTTATCGGCGAGCAAGCGGTCGATATCGGAAATCGTTTCATCAGTCATCTTTTGCACCCGCTCGGACTGAGCACGGCTGATATCCTGTCCGATGTCGCCATCCTTTTCGGCTTTTTTCAGGTCGTCCATGCCATCGCGACGAACGTGCCTTACCGCGACCTTGGCCTTTTCGGCATAATCGTGCGCAACCTTGACCAGCGACTTGCGGCGCTCTTCGTTGAGTTCCGGCAGCGGGATGCGCAGGTTCTGGCCGTCGATGATCGGGTTCAGGCCGAGGTTCGATTCGCGGATGCCGCGATCGACGGCGCCCACCATCTGCTTGTCCCAGACCGAAACGGACAGCATGCGCGGTTCCGGCACGGTGATGTTTGCCACCTGATTGAGCGGAACACGCGAGCCATAGGCTTCAACGGTCACCGGATCGAGAACATTCGCCGACGCGCGGCCGGTCCGCAGCGACGCGATATCGCTCTTGAATGCGGAGATAGCGCCATCCATACGACGCTTCAGTTCCTTCAGGTCTACACCTTCACTCATGGTCGAAAACTCCCGTTCTGTCTTTCATCGGCAGATAGCTGTCTGGCAGCTTCTAGTTGTCCGTGACGATGGTGGCGCGGCCGCCGCCAGTCAATATCTCAGCAAAGCCGCCCTTCTCGTGGATCGAGAAGACGACGATCGGAATCGCATTTTCGCGCGCCAGCGCCACCGCTGCCACGTCCATCACCGCCAAGCCCTTTTCCAGGACGGCGCTGTGGGTCAGGTGGTCGAAGCGCGTCGCCGTCGGGTCCTTCTTCGGGTCGGCGGAATAGATGCCGTCCACCTGCGTGCCCTTGAAGATCGCCTCGGCGCCCATTTCGGCGGCGCGCAGAGCCGCGGCAGAATCGGTCGTGAAGAACGGGTTGCCGGTACCGCCCGCAAAGATCACCACACGCCCGAGCGACAGATGGTAGAGCGTCGCGCGCTGCGAGAAGCTTTCGCAGATCTCGGGCATTGCGATTGCCGAGAGCACCACCGTGTCGATGTCGAGCTTGCGCAGGGAAGTCGCCAGCGCGAGCGCATTGATGACGGTTGCGAGCATGCCCATATGGTCGCCGGTCACTCGGTCGCCGCCCTTGGAGGCTACGGCGACGCCGCGAAAAATATTGCCGCCCCCGACGACGACGCCGACTTCGACGCCCATGGCGCGCGCTTCGGCAATGTCTGCCGCAATACGGTCGGCAACGGCCACATCGATACCGAAGCCCTGGCTTCCCATCAGGGCTTCACCGGAGGCTTTGAGTAGAACACGCTTGTAGATTGGCTCGGCCGACATCATCGCTCCTGAACAGATCGGTACGCGTGCACGCAAAAGGCGCGCTGCGTATAAGGACATAGTGCGCTACCCGGTTTCAACCGCTGCGGAGCATTTTCCGGCGGGTCCGGCGCATTGACGAAGCCGGATACACGAAGGGCACCGCGTTGTCACGCGATGCCCTGAGGTTTTCCAAACAAGGGTGAAGAAATCAGCCCTTGGCGACAGCCGCAACTTCGGCTGCGAAGTCAGATTCTTCCTTCTCGACGCCTTCGCCGAGCAGAAGACGGGCCATGCCGGTCACTTCGATCGGTGCGCCAGCGAGCTTTTCAGCATCCTTGATGGCCTGGCCGACGGTGATTTCCGGGTTCATGACGAAGGCCTGCGACAGCAGCGCGACTTCTTCGAAGAACTTGCGCATGCGGCCTTCGACCATCTTTTCGATGATGTTGTCCGGCTTGCCCGAAGCGCGCGACTGTTCGATGAACACGTTGCGTTCGCGCTCGGCAACAGCGGCGTCGACTTCGTCAGCGCGGATGGCCAGCGGATTGGTGGCAGCAATGTGCATGGCGACCTGGCGGCCGACCGAGAACAGAACTTCCTTGTCGCCAACCGACTTCAGCGCGACAAGAACGCCGAGCTTGCCGATGCCGTCGCCGGCAGCGTTATGGATGTAGGTGGCAACGACGCCGTCTTCGACCTGCAGCAGGGCTGCGCGGCGGAGCGTCATGTTCTCGCCGATGGTGGCGATCGCATCCTTGATCGTGTCGTCGACAGACTTGCCGGTTGCCGGGTAGTTGGCATTGGCAATGGCTTCGACAGAACCGTCGGTGCCAAGAGCAACGTTGGCAACACCGCGAACGAGTTCCTGGAAGGCTTCGTTGCGGGCAACGAAATCGGTCTCGGAGTTGACTTCAACGACAACAGCCTTGACGCCGCCGCTAACGATACCGATGAGGCCTTCAGCAGCCGTGCGGCCCGACTTCTTGTCGGCCTTGGCGATGCCCTTGGCACGCAGCCAGTCGATCGCAGCTTCCATGTCGCCATTGGTTTCGGCGAGCGCCTTCTTGCAATCCATCATGCCTGCGCCGGTCTTTTCGCGCAGTTCCTTCACCATTGCTGCAGTTACACTCATCTTTTGCCTCTTTGTCTGTTTGGCTGGCGCGCTGCCCGCAAGAGGCGCGGCACCAGGAGGTTTGGCAGGGAATGGCTTGCGTATGTGACACCGTGATGAACGCGCCCACCGCTGTCGTGTCCGGTGCGCGGATCGCCGGCCCAAGCCGCTTCATCCCTCGCTGAAAAGAACAAGGCCGTTCAGATCTTTCATCCCAAACGGCCTCGTCCCGACATTAGATTGGTGCGGCGATCCTATGTCCGCCGCGCCGTCCGATCAGGCTTCGGAGGCTTCGTCGAGCGCCGGCTCGATCATAGCTTCAGCCGATGCGCCGAGATCGCGGCCCGATGCGCCCTGCTGACGGGCAATGCCGTCGATGGCTGCACGAGCGATGAGATCGCAGTAAAGAGCGATCGCACGCGATGCGTCGTCGTTGCCCGGGATCGGGTAGTCGATCTGGTCCGGGTCGCAGTTGGAGTCGATGACGGCGACAACCGGGATGCCAAGACGCTTGGCTTCGTCGATTGCGATCGATTCCTTGTTGGTGTCGATGATGAACATCAGGTCCGGCGTGCCGCCCATGTCGCGGATACCGCCGAGAGCGCGGTTGAGCTTTTCGCGTTCGCGCTCAAGGTTCAGACGCTCCTTCTTCGTGAAGCCCGAAGCTTCCGAAGCGAGGATTTCGTCGAGCTTGCGCAGGCGCTGGATCGAGTTCGAAATCGTCTTCCAGTTGGTCATCATGCCGCCGAGCCAGCGAGCGTTGACGTAGTACTGGGCCGAACGCTTGGCAGCGTCAGCAATGATTTCCGAAGCCTGGCGCTTGGTGCCGACAAACAGGACGCGGCCGCCGTTGGCGACAGTGTCGCTAACAACCTGCAGTGCGCGCGACAGCATCGGAACGGTCTGTGCGAGGTCGATGATGTGAACGTTGTTACGATCGCCGAAGATGTAGGGTTTCATCTTCGGGTTCCAGCGATGTGTCTGGTGACCGAAGTGAATACCAGCCTCAAGCAGCTGGCGCATGCTAAAATCAGGCAATGCCATGCCTTTTCTCCTTTTCCGGTTGAACCTCCGCGAGACGTCGAGCTCTTCTTTCGAAAAACCCACCGGCGGAACGATCCGGATTTCTCCCGGAACATCCCATGCCTCACGTGTGGAATGGGCAGCCCCTTACCGGCAACTGCCCGACAAATCAAGACTTGGAGTCTGTTTTTGTCATATCGACTACTTGCATTCTTCCGATTTGAAGACTTCGAGGTCGGCGAGCTTACCGCTCAGCACGAAGTCGCCGTAGTCCATCGTCAGATCGCGGGTAATGCCGTTTTCGTACAGTTTGAACGACATGCGGTAGATCGGCAGCGCATCGCCGCTCTTGTCGTCGTTGAAGTAGGAGATGGTGACAGGCCAGTAATTCTCGGTCCCGAGCTTGCCAGCCTTGCCTGCATCCGGCTCGTCAGCCGTCGGTTTGCGCGACTTGCCGACGAAGGTCGAGGTGATCAGCGTCTTGTCACCCGAATCGGATCCGTCGAAGATCCGTGCCTCGAAGAAGCTTTCGCCCTTCTTTGCGCGGTCGATGACCTCGACCATATGCTCGGTCGGAAACCGGCTTGCCGCCAGCTCGACCTCACGCTTGTCCGGCGCGGTCAGCTCGACCTTGACGCCGGTCTTGTCGTCATGAGCCGTGCCGCGCACTTCCTTGTCGAGCTTCTCGTCGGTGAACGAGCGCGTCAAAAAGCGGAAGTTGCCGGACTTCAGATCCTCATAGGTGGTCGTCTGCTGGTCGGTCATGCGCGTTTCTTCGCCGGTATTGACCTGCGTCACGAAGCGGAAACTGACCGTGTATCCCTCGCAGGCCGATCCGTTGAACTCGTAGACCATCCGGCCGTACATGCCGGAAATGCCCGATCGGTCGGAAGCGTCCTTGAGCTCGAGATCATAGACGGCTCGATGCGGCACAAGGACATTTGCGCTCGCCGCGCTGAGGCCCGAAACCATCATCGCTGCAAAGCAAACGCTGCCGAAACTGGCGAGACCGAAGCCTTTACGAAACATCCGTTTCCTCCTGTTGGACTCGCCGGCAATGCTATAAACAAGCTTTCGGCAGAAGCGAGGCGTCACCACATTTAAATGCCGTCGCCCACCGCGATCCGGCCTGAATGCCGGATTTTAACACAAAAGACAACAACGGAGCTTTCCATGTCCGCAGAGATCGAAACGCGCCTCAAGGACCTCGGCGTCACCCTTCCCCAGGCGGCAGCGCCGGCGGCGAATTACGTACCCTACGTCATCAGCGGCTCGATGCTCTACATCTCCGGACAGCTGCCGATGGAAGGCGGGAAGATCGCAGTGACCGGTCATGTGGGCAAGGACGTCGATGTCGCGGGCGCCCAGCGTGCCGCCGAACTCTGCGCGATCAATATTCTCGCCCAGGCCAAATCCGCGCTCGGCGGCGACCTCGGCCGCATCCGCCGGCTGGTCAAGATCAACGGCTTCGTTGCCTCCACACCGGAATTCATCGAACAGCATCTGGTCCTCAACGGCGCCTCCAACCTGCTTGCCAACGTGCTCGGCGAGGCCGGCAAGCATGCGCGCGCTGCCGTCGGCATGGCCGCCCTGCCCTTCAATGCCGCCGTCGAGATCGACGCCGTCATCGAGATCGCGTGATCGGGTGCCAGGCATGACCGATATTTCCTGGCTGAAAGCGCAGCCGATCGCCCATCGTGGCTATCATGACATGAACAAGCAGATCTGGGAAAACACGCTTTCGGCGTTTTCCCGCGCTGCCGATGCCGGCTTCGCCATTGAGTGCGACCTGCAATACACCGCCGACAGCGTTCCGGTGGTTTTCCATGACGACGACACCGAGCGGCTGTGCGGCATCAAGGGCGATGTGCGCTCGAGAACGGCAGGCGAACTCGGCCTGATGGCGATCGGCGGCACGAAGGACAAGATCCCGACGCTTTCGCAGATGCTGCGCCTTGTCAAAGGGCGCGTGCCGCTCGTCATCGAACTCAAGGGACGCAAGGGCGACGACGAGGGTTTTGCCGCCGCCGTGCTCGAAACGCTCGAGGGCTACAAGGGCCATGTGGCGCTAATGAGCTTCGACCATTGGCTGCTCAAGGACCTGAAAGCGCTCGATGCGCCCTATCCGCTCGGGCTGACCGCCGAGGGTGCGAGGCCGGAAACCTTTTTCGTGCACGAAGAGGCCATGCAGCTCGGCCTCGACTTCATCTCCTATCACTACGGCCATCTGCCGAATTCGTTCATCACCAAGGAACGCACGCTCGGCCGGACGATCATCACCTGGACCGTGCGCGACAGGCAGGCCGAAGACTACACCTATGCCCATGCCGACCAGATGACCTTCGAGGGTTTCGACCCGCGGGAGGCCTTGATTTCCTGAGCTCATGTCCGACGCCGTCACCATCCGCATAGAGCAATCCTTTGCCGATATACCGGCAGCGCGCTGGAACATGCTTTCCGGCGCGGTGAAGGGACGAGACGAAGCGGTCTATAACCCGTTCGTCTCGCACGCCTATCTCTCGGCGCTGGAGGAATCGGGTTCAGCCACCGCCAAGACCGGCTGGCTCGGCCAACACCTGCTGCTGGAAGGCGCCGGCGGAGACCTTCTCGGGGCGCTCGTCTGCTATCTGAAGAACCACAGCCAGGGCGAATATGTCTTCGATCATGGCTGGGCGGATGCATTCGAGCGTGCCGGCGGCCGGTACTATCCCAAGCTTCAAGGTTCCATCCCCTTTACGCCGGCAACGGGGCCGCGCCTTTTGACCGTTTCGGATCAAGACGGCTCGGCCGTCCAGGATGGACTTGCTGCAGGGCTTAAGGAGTTAACACGGCGGCACGATGCCTCGTCGGCGCATGTGACTTTCGTTCCGGAGGCAGAGATGCCAACCTTCGAACGAGCTGGGTTCCTGCACCGTACCGACCAACAGTTCCATTTCCTTAACGAAGGTTATGGCTCGCATGACGACTTCCTGGAGACGCTGGCTTCCCGAAAACGCAAGGCCTTGAAAAAGGAGCGCCGCGCGGCGCTCGAAAACGGCATCACCATAGACTGGTTGACCGGCAGCGACCTGACGGAAGCGATCTGGGATCAGTTCTTCACGTTCTACATGGATACCGGCAGCCGCAAGTGGGGGCGCCCGTATCTCACGCGCGCCTTCTATTCGCTGATCGGCGAACGCATGCCAGACGACATCGTCCTGATGATGGCGCGACGCAACGGCCGCTACATCGCCGGCGCGATCAACTTCATCGGTGGCGACGCCCTATATGGCCGCCACTGGGGCTGCATCGAGGACCACCCTTTCCTGCATTTCGAGGTCTGCTACCACCAGGCCATCGATTTCGCGATCGCAAAGGGCCTCAAGCGCGTGGAAGCCGGTGCGCAGGGCGAGCACAAGCTCGCCCGCGGCTACATGCCGGTTACGACCCATTCGGCCCACTACATCAGCCATCCCGGCCTTGCCCACGCAGTCGAGGATTATCTCGTTCGCGAACGCAGAGATGTGGAAGAAACGGCCGAGTTTCTTGCCGAGCACGGCCCTTTCCGAAAAGGTGAGCGCCAGGACGATTGAACCGCTCTCCGGCACTGACCGGATCCAATCTACGAGGAAAAACAATGAGCGCTTACGACACCAACAACATCTTCGCGAAGATCCTGCGAGGTGAGATCCCGTCGCACCGTGTCTACGAGGACGATGCGACAATCGCCTTTATGGACGTGATGCCGCAGGCTGAAGGCCACATGCTCGTCGTCCCCAAGGCACCTTCGCGCAACCTGCTCGATGCCGACGCTGCGAGCCTGCCGGCACTGATCACCGCCGTCCAGAAAATCGCCGTCGCCGCCAAGGAGGCCTTTGACGCCGACGGCGTGACGATCATGCAGTTCAACGAGGCGCCCGCCGGCCAGTCGGTGTTCCATCTGCACTTCCACGTCATTCCGCGGCGCGACGGCGTTCCGCTGAAGCCGCATTCGGGCACGATGGAAGATGGCGCGGTGCTGGCCGCCAATGCCGAGAAGGTGCGCCAGGCGCTTTGAATGCAAATCTGACGGCCGCGTCAGCGGCCGTCATCGGCTGGGTAAAAAGTCCTTAAAAGCCCAGCCACCAAAGACCGGCCGCCAACGTCGCAATGGTCGTCGCGATGCCGATTGCCGGTCTGCGACCGAGCAGGAAGAATGCCGATGCTCCGATCGCGACGGCACCCAGGCGAAGCCAGAGCGGCGACTGCTCAAGCACGCCTGTGGGATAGAGGATCAGCTTGGCGATGACGGCAGCGACGAGCGCCGTCGCCACCGCCCTCACCCAGTTTAGCGCCTCGGAATCGTCGCGTAGCCGATTTCCGGCAATCACGCCGAGCCACCGCCAGATGTCGGTCGCAAGCCAGCCGGCGATCGCAATGAAGGCGTAGGCCCACCAACCATCCTGCCAAGTCATGCGCCGATCTCCCGGCGACGGCGCCAGAGCCGCTCCGTGGCCCACGCGAGCGTGCCGCCGCCGACGCCGGCAAGCAGGATGTCGAATTCGGGCACGAGCCAATAGAACAAGGGCCCCGCGACGAGGCCGACAATCAGCGCGATATAGACGACGGGATGGCGCGCCGAATGCCAGATCGACGCCAGGAAATAGATCGGCGTCAGGAAAAACAGGCAACCCGCGACGATGGGCGGAAAATCGGCAACGAAGTGATAGACGACGCCGACCAGCACCATGTTGGCGACGACCAGCGTGATGCCGAAGCCGGCGAAGAAGGCGACACGCTTGTCGCGCGGCACCGCCTGCACTTTCTCCATCGCAAACACCCAGGCGGTGATCGCGACGAAATGCGACAGAAACAGCAAGAGCCATGTCGGTGTCTTCGACGTGCGCAACTCGGGAATGAGCGCAGCAACCATCGGCATCAACCGGACCGACGAAAGCGAGACGGCAAAGAATGCGGCCGCCAGGCTTGCGCCACTCATCATCGAGCTGACGAGAATGACCTTGGCCGGCAGTGCCCAGACCATGCCGGTCATGAACACGACCTGCTCCGGCGGAATGCCAGCCTGCGCCGTCAGCGAACAGAAGCCGACGAAGGACAACATCAGGATAAAGGCGGGAAGGCTGAACAGGCCGCGCATGCCGCTCAGAAACCAGACGGCCGACGACTGGCCGTTTTCATCACTTTTCATCAGCCGTTCCGGATTGTTCTATTCAGAAAAACGCTGCCGGATGAGTTCATCCGGCAGCGCCAAACATCGTGTCCGATGGGACTACTTCTTCCGCGGCACCTTCGGCACCGTCTTGCCCTTTCGGGGGCTTGCCGCGTCCGTATCCTTGGCCCCGGCATCGGAAGGCGCCTTGGCGGCTGCCTTCTTAGGCTTGGCCTTCGGTGCGGGCTCGGCGCCGACAGCTTCCTTTTCCTCAGCCTTCTTCGGCTTGGCGCTCTTCATCGCCGGGCGTGTCACTTCCGCCTTCGGCTTGATCGGCGCCGTTTCCGGTACGGCATCAAGCAACAGCCCCCTCGTTCCGTCGGGCTTTGTGCCGATCGTCACCCTGAGGACGCCACCCTTCTTCAGCTTGCCGAACAAAATTTCGTCGGCAAGCGGCTTCTTGATGTGTTCCTGGATGACGCGCGCCAGTGGCCGCGCACCCATCTTCTCGTCGTAGCCCTTCTCGGCAAGCCAAGCGATGGCATCGGGTGCAAGATCGAACGTGACGTTGCGTTCGGCAAGCTGAGTTTCCAGCTGCATGACGAACTTCTGCACCACCTGGTGGATAACCGGCGTCGGCAGCGATGCGAACGGGATGACCGCATCGAGACGGTTGCGGAACTCGGGCGTGAACAGGCGGTTCAGCGCTTCCTCGTCCTCACCGGTGCGCTTGGACGAGCCGAAGCCGATTGCGGCCCGTGCCATTTCCGAAGCGCCCGCATTGGTCGTCATGATCAGAATGACGTTACGGAAGTCGATCTTCTTGCCGTTGTGATCCGTGAGCGAGCCATGGTCCATGACCTGGAGCAGGATGTTGAACAGGTCCGGATGCGCCTTTTCGATTTCGTCGAGCAGCAGCACGCAGTGCGGATGCTGGTCGACGCCATCGGTCAGGAGGCCGCCCTGGTCGAAACCGACATAGCCGGGAGGTGCACCGAGCAGCCGCGATACGGTGTGCCGCTCCATATACTCCGACATGTCGAAGCGCAGAAGCTCGACGCCGAGCGACGTTGCCAGCTGCTTGGCGACTTCGGTCTTGCCGACGCCCGTCGGGCCCGAAAAGACGTAGCAGCCGATCGGCTTGTTCGGTTCGCGCAGGCCCGCACGGGCAAGCTTAATCGACGACGCCAGCGCCTCGATCGCCAGATCCTGACCGTAGACGACGGAGCGCAGCTCCTTCTCGAGATTGGCCAGCACCGCCTCGTCGTCCTTGGAGACAGTTTTTGGCGGAATGCGGGCCATGGTCGCGATGGTGGCTTCGATCTCGCGTTCGGTGATCAGCTTGCGGCGCTTGCTGATCGGCAGCAGCATCTGCGCGGCTCCGGATTCGTCGATCACGTCGATCGCCTTGTCCGGCAGCTTGCGGTCGTTGATGTAGCGGGCCGAAAGCTCGACCGCGGCCTTGATCGCCTCATTGGAGTATTTCAGGTGATGATAGTCCTCGAAGTAAGGCTTCAGACCCTTCATGATCTCGATCGTATCGGCGATCGTCGGCTCGTTGACATCGATCTTCTGGAAGCGACGGACGAGCGCGCGATCCTTTTCGAAGAACTGCCGGTACTCCTTGTAGGTGGTCGATCCGATGCAGCGGATCGCACCCGACGAAAGCGCAGGCTTCAACAGGTTCGAGGCATCCATCGCACCGCCCGATGTGGCGCCGGCACCGATGACGGTGTGGATTTCATCGATAAACAGTACCGCACCCGGATAGTCCTCAAGTTCCTTGACGACCTGCTTCAGGCGCTCTTCGAAATCGCCGCGATAGCGCGTGCCGGCCAACAGCGTGCCCATGTCGAGCGAGAAGATCGTCGCGTCCTGGAGCGCCTCTGGCACCTTCTTCTCGATGATGCGCTTGGCAAGGCCCTCGGCGATCGCCGTCTTGCCGACGCCTGGATCGCCGACATAAAGCGGATTGTTTTTCGAGCGGCGGCAGAGAATCTGGATCGTGCGGTTGACTTCGGCGTGCCGGCCGATCAGCGGATCAATCTTGCCGGATTTCGCCTTTTCATTGAGGTTGACGCAGTAGGCCGTCAGCGCGTCCTGCTGCTTCTTGGCGCTCGCCTCTTCGTTTTCACGGGCAGGCTTCTGCTCGGATTCGTGTTCCTCTGCCCCGCGCACCGGACGTGCCTCGGAGCTTCCCGGCCGTTTGCCGATACCATGCGAGATGAAGTTGACCGCGTCGTAGCGCGTCATTTCCTGCTCCTGCAGGAAGTAGGCGGCATGGCTTTCGCGCTCGGCGAAGATCGCAACGAGCACGTTTGCGCCCGTCACTTCCTCGCGTCCAGACGATTGAACGTGGATCACGGCCCGCTGGATGACGCGCTGGAAGCCGGCGGTCGGCTTCGAATCCTCGTCATAGCCGGTGATCAGGTTCGACAGTTCGTTGTCGACATAGTCTGTCACGGTCTTGCGCAGCGTCTCGAGATTGACGTTGCACGCGCCCATCACGGCCGCTGCATCGGCATCGTCTATCAATGCCAGAAGCAGATGCTCAAGCGTCGCATATTCGTGGTGGCGCTCGTTGGCAAAAGTCAGTGCCTGGTGCAGCGCCTTTTCGAGGCTGGGCGAAAATGTTGGCACGTTAGTTCCTCATTTCTTTTCCATGACGCATTGCAACGGATGCTGATGCTGGCGGGCGAAATCCATCACCTGCGTCACCTTCGTTTCGGCGACTTCGTACGTAAAGACGCCGCACTCCCCCACACCGTGATTGTGGACGTGGAGCATAATGCGAGTCGCCTCTTCCGGATTCTTCTGAAAAAAACGTTCCAGAATGTGGATGACAAACTCCATCGGCGTGTAATCGTCATTCAAAAGCAGAACGCGATACAAACTCGGCTTCTTGGTCTTCGGCTTGGTGCGCGTGATGACGGAGGTGCTGCGGTTGCTTCCACCTCCTTCGTCGTCGCTTCCTTGCTGCATCCGGACCGGCATGGCGATCATTCGTGTCTTTTCCTTAGTACAAGCCGCGGATCCATCGAACATGGCCGCAGCGTGCTTGCCCTTTATCTAATGGTTCGTTTCTGGATTTTAAGACCGAACCAACGCACTGCAATCATAATCGCACGGAGAGGCATAAGATTGATCAACTTTCTTCGATCCACCGAGAAGTGTGCGAAACAGCAAAAAGGCCGGTCGCTTCATCGGCGACCGGCCTTCCAATGACGGCAATGATCCGTTGCGTTACGCTGCGGCGGCGGCCTTGACCGCTGCGGTCGCCTTGGCAACCGGCGCTTCGTACGGCTTGTAGGCGTCCTTGGCGAGGTCGGCATACATTTCGCCGATCTTAGTCGCCTCGGCGAAGAAGCCTTCGTAGCTCGACTTCAGGAAATTGGTCTGGAGTTCGAAAGCCGTCTCGACGCTCTTGACGCTGGAGAGCTTCTCCACATGCGCAACGCTGTCTTCGAAGGACTTCTTGGAAAAATCGGCAGCCTCGGTCGCAATGGCCTGAAGGCCCTTGGTCCAGGCGGAATAGCTCTTCACAGCCACGTCAATGGCTTCTTTGCTTTTCTTGTTTGCATCATCGAAGTTGAACATCGGGTGTCTCCTTAGTGACGGCCTGATCTGGAGGCTTCAGTTTATGTGCACTGCACAAAAAGTCAAGTCGAGCGTGCGCTGCAATAAAACACAATGCTTGCAACAGCTTGATGAAAAACGCCACGGATGTTGAAAATTCTTCGGCTTTTCGCCCCGAAAAACGTCAAGGCATAGAAAAACCCGGCGCGATCGCTCGCCACCGGGTCATTTCCTGGAACGGTCGATCGGCGACTTAGAGGTCGATGTCGAGGATCGCCATGGAGAAGTTGTAGGACAGTTCCCCATCTTCCTCATCGCGGAAGACGACGCCGAGGAATTCGTCACCGAGATAGACTTCAGCCGACTCGTCCTTCTTCGGGCGAGCCTTGACGACCATCGACTGGTTGAACGTGCGCTTGAGATAGGCTTCAAGCTTGCGGATTTCTTCGGGCTTCAAATGTCTTCTCCGTAGCCGTTTTTGATGTGCGGCGCTTCTCGCACGCTGCGTTGGCGGGTGTAAACCCCTCGAAAGCAGCTACGCACCGGTTCCCGATGGTTCAAATTTCGAAGCTTGTCAGGATCTGGTCCATCTGGCGCGACGGTTCGGAACAGCCGGCTTCGCCGACGACCTTGGCCGGAACGCCCGCAACCGTCGTTTTCGGCGGCACCGGCTTCAGGACGACCGAGCCAGCGGCAATGCGCGAGCAGTGACCAATGTGAATATTGCCGAGAATCTTGGCGCCTGCGCCGATCAGCACGCCGTCGGCGATCTTCGGATGGCGGTCGCTGCCCTCCTTGCCGGTGCCGCCAAGCGTGACGCCGTGAAGGATCGAAACGTTGTCGCCGATGACCGCGGTTTCGCCCACCACCAACCCGGTGGCGTGATCGAGGAAGATGCCTCGGCCGATCCGGGCGGCCGGATTGATATCGGTCTGGTAGACGCTGGATGCCCTGCTCTGCAGATAGAACGCGAAATCCCGGCGCCCGCGCTTCAGGAGCCAATGGGCGAGACGGTGCGTCTGGATGGCGTGGAAACCCTTGAAGTAAAGCACGGGCTCGAGGAACCGGGTGCAGGCCGGATCACGGTCATAGACCGCCTGGATGTCGACGCGCAGGATCGTGCCCCATTCCGGCCAATCCTCCAGCATGTCGGCAAATGTCTGCCGCAGGAGGTTCGCCTGCAGATCGGGATGATCGAGGCGCTCGCAGATGCGGTAGACGACGCTTTCTTCCAGCGAATGCTGGTTGACGACCGTGGAATAGAGGAACGCTGCCAGCATCGGATCCTGCTCGGCGGCGAGGCGTGCCTCCTCGCGCAGGCTGCTCCAGATCGGATCCATCAGCTTGAGGGATTCCGTCTGACGAAGTTCGGTCGTCGCGACCATCGTCGCACTCCTTCTTAATCGGTCTATGCCGTCAATATAGGGGAAATCCGGCAGGACATAAATGGTCAGCATCCACTTCGACCAAAGGTCGTAGACGCACCTAAGCTCGCCCCACCTCTTCGAGGAATTCGAGCACCGCCTTCTTGAACACCCGGTCGCCGACCGCAAGCATATGGTCCCTGCCCGGAATATCAAGCGCACGGGCATTCGGCATCAGGTCGGCAAGCTCCTGAGGCGAGCCGGCGATATCGTCCTTGGTGCCGACGCCAATCAGGGTTGGAACATCGATGCGTCCCATGTCCTCGTCGGTCAGCAGGTCGCGCGAGGTCGAGATGCAGGCGGCCAGCGCCTGACGATCGCTTTTGGTCTGGTCGGCAAAGGCGCGGAACATGCGGCCACGCGTGTGTGTCACGACATCGAGCGACGGCGCCACGAGCGCATCGGCGATCGGGTCCCAGTCGCCGACCCCCGTCACCATGCCGATACCGAGCCCGCCGAAGACCAGAGAGCGCACGCGATCGGGATGAGCCAGGGCCAGGAACGCCGAGATGCGCGCGCCCATGGAATAGCCCATGACATGCGCCTCGGCGATGCCGAGATGCCCGAGCAACGCGATCGCGTCGCCGGCCATCTGCTGGGGATGGTAGACGGCCGGATCATAGGGCTTGCTGCTTTTGCCATGCCCGCGGTTGTCTAACGCGATCACCCGGTAGCCGGCATCGCCAAGCGTCTTCAGCCAGCCGGGAAAAACCCAGTTGACGTTGGCGCTCGAGGCAAAGCCGTGAATGAGCAGGATCGGCGGACCGGACGGATCGCCTTCGTCGAAGAAGGCAATATCCAGCCCCTCATGCGTGAAGTGCGAAAATGGGGGCGGATTGAGATCCATCATTCTGGTCCTTGAGGCGGCGGCGGTTTGGCGCAACCTAATTTGTCGCTCCGAAGAGGGAAACCCCGAGCCCGCAAAAACCACAGGTGCGGCGTGTTTGCCGCTACACTTTTGCGACAAAGCTCACTATGGTGCCGGCAAATTTGACCCTTAAAGACTTGCATACATCGGAGCATGACATGGCCGGCCACAGCATCCCGCATTTCCAGAATGATGGCGGACACCAGGCAATCGAGATCGGCGTCAAGGAATTCATGTGCACCGGCGCGTCCGTTCCCTACGACCATCCGCACATCTTCATCGACATGGGCGACGACAACGAAAAAGTCTGCTCCTACTGCTCGACGCTCTATCGCTACAATCCGAAGCTGAAGGCGACCGAAACCAACCCGCCGGGCTGCCTCTTCACATTCCAGGCGGCCTGATCAACGCGGATGTCAGCGGCGGTCGCGATCGTCGGTGCCGGCGTCGGCGGGCTCACGGCAGCACTCAGCCTCGCGCGTCGCGGTTTTGACGTCGACATTGTCGAGCAGGCAGCCGTTCTGACCGAGGTCGGAGCCGGGCTTCAGCTCTCTCCCAATGCGTCGCGCATCCTCATCGAACTCGGCCTTCAGAACGAGCTTGAAGCCGTCTGGACCGAGCCGGATGCAATCACGCTCGTCGATGGCAAATATCTCCGCTTACTTGCACGGGTTGCCTCAGGCCGTTTTGCCCGTGAGCGCTGGCGCGCGCCCTATGGCGTGCTGCACCGGGCAAGCCTTCAACGAATCCTGCTAGCCGCCGTGGCAGCTGAGCCGCGCTGCCGCCTGCATCTCGGACACCGGATCGATGGAGACCCTGAGCAGGCAATCCCCGCCGTTACAGGCCGGACGCCGGCGCTGGCAGTCGGCGCCGACGGCATCTGGTCGCGCCTGCGCACGGCAGTTCCGGATGCCGGTACGGTCCAGTTTTCGGGCAATGTCGCCTGGCGCATGACGGTCACGCGCGATGCCGCCGCCGGCCTTCTATTGCCGGATCGCGTCACAGCCTTTCTTGGCGCACGGGCGCATCTGGTCGCCTATCCCTTGCGCGAAATCGACGGCTTCAACCTGGTTGCGATCATCGAGGGCGATGAAACCGACAGCGTCTGGGTCGGCAAGGATTCCGAAGGCCGGCGTCGTGACTACCTCGAAGCCTTTTCCGGTTGGAACACTGGCTTGCAAACGCTGCTGAAAATGGCTGATGCGCCGACCTATTGGCCGCTTTGCACGGTAACGGATGGCACTTGGCAGGATGGAAGAAAGACTGTTCTGATCGGCGATGCCGCCCATGCGATGACGCCGTTTGCGGCGCAAGGCGCCGCCATGGCGATCGAAGATGCATATGAGCTCGCGGCTTGCCTCGTCGGCTCAAGCAATATCGGCGAAGCCCTTGGGGCCTTCGAGGCTACGCGCCGGCCACGTATCGCCCAAGTGCGCCGTCGCGCCGCCTTCAACCGCTTCGCCTATCACGCCCGCGGCCCGTTCCGGCTCGGGCGGGATATCGTCCTGTCGATGAAAAGTCCCGAAGCGCTCGCAGCCGATTTCGATTGGCTCTACGGCTACGGCGCTCCCGAACGCTGAAAACGCTCAGACGGCGTTGGCTGCAGCAAGCCCTGCCTCGATATCCCGGCGAATATCGGCAACATCTTCGAGGCCGATCTGCAGGCGAAGGACAGGACCCTCGGTCGGCGCCAAAGCCAACTTGCGATCAGACAATCCGACGTGAAGCGCCAGGCTTTCGAAGCCACCCCAGGAGTAACCAAGGCCGAACAGCGACAGCGCGTCGAGGAAGGCATGCGCCTTGGCCTTGAAGCGATCAGGACTTTCCGCCCGCAGCACGAAGGAAAAGATGCCGCTCGCGCCGGTAAAGTCGCGCTTCCAGAGATCGTGGCCTGGGAAACTCGGCAGCGCCGGATGCAGGACGCGGGCAACCTCGTCACGCCCCTCCAGCCAAGTGGCGAGCGACAGAGCGCTCTCCTGGTGCCGCTCGAGACGGATGCCCATGGTACGAAGCCCGCGCAAAATCTGGTAGCTATCGTCAGGGGAAACGCAGATGCCGAGCGTGACCATGGCTTCCGTCAGCGCCGGCCAGTGGGCAGCGTTGGCCGAGACAGTGCCGAACAGCACGTCGGAATGGCCCGAAGGGTACTTCGTGGCGGCATGGATCGATACGTCGACGCCATGGTCAAGCGGCTTGAAATAAACCGGCGTCGCCCACGTGTTGTCCATGGTGACGATGCAGCCGTGACGATGCGCGACATCGGCGATCGTCCGGATATCCTGCATCTCGAACGTGTTGGAGCCTGGAGCTTCCGTATGAACCAGGCGCGTGTTCGGGCGAATCAGGCTTTCGATCGAAGCCCCGATCATCGGGTCGTAATATTCGACGGTGACACCGAGACGCTTCAACATCGTGTCGCAGAAGTGGCGGGTCGGGAAATAAACCGAATCGACGATGAGTGCGTGGTCGCCGGACGAAAGATAGGCCAGGAACGGCACGGTGACGGCAGCAAGGCCCGAGGGAACGAGGATCGTGCCGGCGGCCCCCTCAAGCTCGTTGATCGCGTCGCAAAGCGCATCCGTCGTCGGCGTGCCGCGGGTGCCGTAGGTGTACTTCTGCGCGCGCGTTTCCATCGTCTGCGCGTTTGGAAACAGCACAGTGGACGCGTGAACGACCGGTGGATTGACGAAACCGAAATAGTCGGAGGGTTTGTTTCCGGTATGGGCCAGGCGGGTGTTGATGCCCATCTTGCCATTCACATTGCCGCTGTCTGCCATTGAAGAGTCCGATGTTGAAAAACCGATCCGAAACTCTTCGAACGCCCTACAACCGGGGTCAAGTGGCAAAATCCGACAAAGGCGTTTTGCAATCGAATGCAGGGGCAACTGGCGAATTTTCGCTCAGCAATTGCCCGTTTCCTGCAAAACATGCCTAAACTTCTGGCTTATTTCAGGTTTTTCACATGCAAGTTCAGAAAATCGGCAAGCTCTCTTGACCCCCATGGATTTTGAGCATGAGATAGATTGCACTCGCGCCATGAGGGTGGCGGAGGCTGTACGCGCAGGGAGACGCGCTGGTGCAGACGGGAACTAACGACAACAGAAAAAGGTTCTAAAAAATGGCAAGAAGAATTCTGACAGCCCTTGTTGGCGCTGCTGTCATGGGGATTGGCGCACATGCGGCTTCGGCTGCGACACTCGATGACGTGAAGGCCAAGGGCTTTGTCCAATGCGGCGTGAACACCGGTCTCGCCGGCTTCGCTGCACCGGACGCTTCGGGCAACTGGAGCGGCTTCGACGTCGATTATTGCAAGGCGATCGCCGCCGCGATCTTCGCGGATGGCACCAAGGTAAAATACACACCCACTTCGGCCAAGGAGCGTTTCCCGGCCCTGCAGTCCGGTGAAGTAGATGTCCTCGCCCGTAACACAACATGGACGATCAACCGCGACACCGCTCTCGGCTTCAACTTCCGCCCGGTCAACTACTATGACGGCCAGGGCTTCATGGTCCGCAAGGGCCTGAACGTAAAGTCGGCCCTCGAACTCTCCGGCGCTGCCGTCTGCGTACAGACCGGCACCACCACTGAACTCAACCTCGCCGACTACTTCAAGTCCAACAACCTGCAGTACAACCCGGTCGTCTTCGAAAAGCTCGAAGAAGTGAACGCGGCCTATGACGCCGGTCGTTGCGACGTCTACACCACTGACCAGTCGGGCCTTTACTCGCTGCGCCTGACGCTGTCCAAGCCCGACGATCACATGATCCTGCCGGAAATCATCTCGAAGGAGCCGCTTGGTCCGGCCGTTCGCCAGGGTGACGACCAGTGGTTCGATATCGTCAGCTGGGTCCATTACGCGCTGATCCAGGCCGAAGAATTCGGCGTCACGCAGGCAAACGTCGAAGAGATGAAGAAGTCCCCCAATCCGGACGTCCAGCGCTTCCTCGGCGTCGAAGCTGACAGCAAGATCGGCACCGACATCGGCCTGACCAACGAATGGGCCGTCAACATCATCAAGGCAGTCGGCAACTACGGCGAAGTCTTCGACCGTAACATTGGCGCCGGCAGCCCGCTGAAGATCGAACGCGGCCTCAACGCGCTGTGGAGCAAGGGCGGCATTCAGTACGCTCCTCCGGTCCGCTAATACGGCCAGACACAACAGGGGGAAGCGGCACGCCGCTTCCCCATCCCAACGATAAAAACACCCAAAAGGGTGACAAGGGGAAAGAGGCATTGCATGGCGATTGGCGTCACAACTACGCCTGAGAAGAGCAAACCTTCCGGTTCGATCATGAACGACCCGCAGGTGCGTGGAATATTTTACCAGGTCATAACCGTCGTTATTCTCGTTGCCCTCGTCTATTGGATCGCGGACAACACAATCCAGAACCTCAAGCGCGCGAACATCGCGTCCGGCTACGGCTTCCTCAACGGGCGCGCCGGCTTCGACGTCGGACAGTCCTTGATCGCCTATACGAGTGATTCCACCTACGGGCGTGCGCTGGTCGTCGGCTTCTTCAATACGCTACTCGTGGCAGTAACCGGCATCATCACCGCAACCATCATCGGCTTCGTCGTCGGCATCGGGCGGCTCTCGCACAATTGGCTGATCGCGAAACTGTCGCTCGCCTATGTCGAAGTGTTCCGCAACATCCCGCCGCTGCTGGTCATCTTCTTCTGGTACAGCGGCGTTCTCGCCGTGCTTCCGCAGCCACGCGAATCGGCCGCGCTGCCCCTCAACATCTTCCTCAACAACCGCGGCATCGCCTTTCCCAAACCGGTTTTCGGCGACGGCTCGCAATATGTTTTCTACACGTTCGTGATCGCCGTCATAGCCAGCTTCTTCTTGGCCCGCTATGCGCGCATCAAGCAGGAAGCAACCGGACAGCGCTTCCCGTTGCTCTGGACCGTGCTCGGCCTCGTCATCGGGTTGCCGCTCCTCGCCTTCCTGGCAACCGGCTCGCCGATTACCTTCGATGTCCCGGTAGCCGGCAAGTTCAACCTTACCGGCGGCTCGGTCATCGGACCGGAGTTCCTGTCGCTGTTCCTGGCGCTTTCCTTCTACACCGCCGCCTTTATCGCCGAAATTGTGCGGGCCGGCATTCGCGGTGTTTCGAAGGGGCAGTCCGAGGCTGCCCATGCACTGGGCGTCCGGCCCGGCCTCACCACCCGCCTCGTCGTTGTACCACAGGCGATGCGGATCATCATTCCGCCGCTCACCAGCCAGTATCTCAACCTGACCAAGAACTCGTCACTGGCGATCGCCATCGGCTACGCCGACCTGGTTGCCGTCGGCGGAACGATCCTCAATCAGACCGGTCAGGCGATCGAAGTCGTATCGATATGGATCATCGTCTACCTGTCGCTGAGCCTGACGACGTCGTTGCTGATGAACTGGTTCAATGCCCGCATGGCCCTGGTGGAGAGATAAGATCATGAACTCACACCAGGGAAATTTTGTCCGCGCCTCGATGATCGAGGCTGCACCGGCGCCCATACAGACGGGCGGCCTTGCCTACTGGCTTCGCAAGAACCTCTTTGCGACGCCGAAGGATACGGCTCTGACGATCATAAGCCTGCTTGTGCTCGCCTGGCTCGTACCGCCGGCCGTGCAATGGCTGTTTATCGATGCCGCCTGGACCGGCGGCGGGCGTGGGGTCTGTGCCACCGTCGCGCAGGGCGGCTCGCAGCCGGATGGCTGGAGCGGCGCCTGCTGGGCTTTCGTCAACGCCAAGTTCGACCAGTTCCTCTTCGGGCGCTACCCGATCGAGGAGCGCTGGCGACCCGCACTTGTCGGCATCCTTTTCATTCTGTTCCTGACGCCGATGCTGATCCCGAAGGTTCCCTACAAGAACATCAACGCGATCCTGCTTCTCGTCGTGCTGCCTATCCTGGCGCTGATCCTTCTGCCGGGCGGGTGGTTCGGATTGCCGTTCGTCGAGACGCCGCTGTGGGGCGGCCTGATGGTGACGTTGGTGCTTTCCTTCGTCGGCATCGCGGTCTCGTTGCCGCTCGGCATCCTGCTTGCGCTCGGCCGGCGATCGACCATGCCGGTAATCAAGATGCTCTGCACGTTCTTCATCGAAGTCGTGCGCGGCATCCCGCTGATCACCGTTCTGTTCATGGCGAGCGTGATGTTGCCGCTGTTCCTGCCGCAGGGGGTGACTTTCGACAAGTTTCTGCGGGCGCTGATCGGCGTGTCGTTCTTCGCCTCCGCCTACATGGCCGAGGTGGTGCGCGGCGGTCTGCAGGCGATCGGCAAGGGGCAGTATGAGGGCGCCGATTCGCTCGGCCTCAGCTACTGGCAGAAGATGAACCTCATCGTGCTGCCGCAGGCGTTGAAGCTCGTCATTCCAGGCATCGTCAACACCTTCATCGGGCTGTTCAAGGATACGTCGCTGGTCTCGATCATCGGCATGTTCGACCTTCTCGGCATCGTCCGGTTGAATTTCTCGGACGCCAACTGGGCCTCGGCGGTGACGCCGATCTCAGGGCTAATTTTCGCAGGCTTCATATTCTGGCTTTTCTGCTTTGGTATGTCGCGCTATTCAGGCTTCATGGAACGCGTGCTCGACACGAGCCATAAACGATAAGAGGGGGAGATCGCATGGCCAATGCAGCCACTGTTTCCAAGATGACCGTATCCGCGACTGACGTTGCGGTCGAAATCAGCGGAATGAACAAATGGTACGGAGACTTCCACGTTCTCCGTGACATCAACCTGAAGGTGATGAAGGGCGAGCGCATCGTCATTGCCGGCCCATCGGGCTCTGGTAAATCGACGATGATCCGCTGCATCAACCGGCTGGAAGAACACCAGAAGGGCAAGATCGTCGTCGACGGCATCGAACTCACCAACGATCTGAAGAAGATCGATGAAGTGCGCCGCGAAGTCGGAATGGTGTTCCAGCACTTCAACCTGTTTCCGCACCTGACGATTCTCGAAAACTGCACGCTTGCACCGATCTGGGTCCGCAAGATGCCGAAGAAGCAGGCCGAAGAAATCGCGATGCACTTCCTGAAGCGCGTCAAGATCCCTGAGCAGGCCCACAAGTATCCGGGCCAGCTTTCGGGCGGCCAGCAGCAGCGCGTGGCGATTGCCCGCTCGCTGTGCATGAAGCCGAAGATCCTGCTGTTCGATGAGCCGACCTCGGCGCTCGATCCGGAAATGGTCAAGGAAGTGCTCGACACGATGGTGGGCCTTGCCGAAGAAGGCATGACCATGCTGTGCGTGACCCACGAAATGGGTTTTGCGCGCCAGGTCGCCAACCGCGTGATCTTCATGGACCAGGGCCAGATCGTCGAACAGAACTCACCCGCCGAGTTCTTCGACAATCCGCAGCACGAGCGCACCAAGCTCTTCCTGAGCCAGATCCTGCACTAGAGTATTTCCAGGAAAAGTGCGAAGCGGTTTTCCGTCAGGAAATGCGTAAGAGCAAAGAGGTAGAGCGTTTCAGCCTAAGTCGGAAACGCTCTAACCATCGCGAAAGATTTCAAACAGAAAGCCCGCCTTTGCGGCGGGCTTTTTGCTGTCCGATCTGTCGCAGAAACAATCATTCGACGTGATAGCGCAGCGTGCCGACCGACCAGCGGATAGCACGTTTCTCCAGGTCGTCAGTCCAGGCCTGCTGCAGCCGCGAGACGATTTCGCTCAAAGTCTCTCGCGCATTGAGCTCGATCTTGAGCCCTCGTGTCTTCGGCGCGACGTCAGACAAATCGACGGCGTCGCTGACCACCAGCGCAACGAATGCGCTTTCGCCTTTACCGGAGGCTTCGAAGTCGAAGCCGTAGTACTCGTCCGGCAGTGTCAACGGAACGTCGGCGGCGAGCGGCGTAATCTTCTGCGCGAACTCGTTGGGGAAAATCTGGGTTGCAGCGCCGTTCGCGTTGACGTCGATGAGGATGAGGCTTCCGGCAACCTTGCTTGCGACCGTCAATTTGAACACGTCACCGGCTTTCATCGTGGTTGGCCGGTTGATGCTGATACTCACGTCGCCAGCATTGGCCTTGCCGACGATATCGCCGACCGCATCGACTGCATTTGCATCCTGATAACTTGCCTGGGCGGCACCATCGCCGGCAACGGGCTGATACCGTGCCGTCGCTTCGGTCCCTGCCTGTACCGGAACGACCGCGCTGGCGCCCAGGCTCTGCGCCTTCATCTCGAGCTGCGGGTCGAGAGTCTCGCATTTCTTCTGCGAGGCGCAGTAGGAGGCCGATTGCGCCGTGACATATTCGAAAAGTTCGGCGTTGCTGGTCAGCCCGTTGGCGTTGGCGTCCGCCGCCGCCCCCGTCTGTCCAGCGACATAGGCCTCCGTGAAAACGCCGTGGCGGCCTTCGATCGGTAGCCTCACGTCGTCCCACGCCACCTGATAGGGTGCGCTTGCACTCCAGGCGACGATACCGCTCTCGTTGACACGGGCCGGTTTGTCGACGACACCAAGGTCGATGCGAAGCCCACGTGTCAGCGCCTGCTCCACTGGCTTCGCCTCGGGTCGCGCCAAGAAACGGGCGCCGTCGATGCCGACGGATACCTCTCCCGACAGCGACCGCGAAATCTTGTCCGAGTGACAGGCGTCGATCACCAGGGTCACCGCCCTGCCCTTCAAGCGTTCGAGGATGGCATCGAGTTCGTCATCGGTGACGGCACCGTCCCAATCCTTGGTCCCGGAGACCACATCGAACGGCGCCAGCGCCTCATCCAAACCGTCATCCTCTTCTCCATCGGCATCGGCGACCTGGAGACCGTGACCTGAATAGTAAAGATAGGCACGGTCGCCGGGTTCCGTGCCCGCGACCAACCACTCCTCGATCGACGACAGGATGGTCGCGCGCGTCGCCTGCTCGTCCTTCAGGACGCGGATGGCAGAACGATCGAAGCCGAGTGTTCCGGTCAGCAGCCGGTCCATGGCAACAAGGTCGTTTTTCGGCCCGTGCAGAAACAGCTTTGGCTGCAGGTTCTGGTAGCTTCCGATCCCGATCAGCAAGGCCCGGTCCGCAGCCAATGCAGGCGAACACATCCCCAAGCCGACAAGCGGCAACAGGAAAGACCAGGCCCTGATGTCGACGCTCATTGCACACGCTCCCGCGTATAGAGCGGCTGGATCGCGACGGCACTGTCGGTTCCATCAAGGCGTTCTTCCAGGAGACGCAAAAACCTGGATGCATCGACGCCTGGGCCCGCGAGGGCAGCAGCCACCGCATCGATCGGAGCGTTCGTCGAGACCACCACCAAATGATCGGCGCCGAAAGGCTTGACCACTTCCAGGTCCGTCAGCTTGAACACATGGCTGCCGGAGCCTGCGATCTGGGCATCGAGAAGCTGGACTTCCCCGGTATTGGCGAGATTGACGACCAACATGTTCGCGTATCCGGATTGCGGCGCATCGAAGTTCAGGCGATCCCCTGACGAATAGATATCCTTGACCGGCGTCAGCGAGACTTTGCCGGGGTTCTGCGCGGCGAGAGCCTTCAGGAAATCGAGGACGATGAATTTGTCCACCACCCCCTGCACCATATCGGGGGCAACGTGTTCGCCCGCAACATCGCCGTTCGGCGTGTAGAATGTGCCGCTGGCAGCATCCCATCGATAGGGGACGCCGCTGCCACCGACATTCTCAAGCCTCGGCGCCACGCCATCGACGCTGAGCGCCAGCTTGCCCGTCCACCCCATGTCCCGGGCCGGTTTCAGCTTTACCGACCGGCCGGTTGCGGCACCGCCGCTGCCTGTTGCCAGCGTCGCGCTTCTGGGCAGGGACAGGACGATTTCCCTATCGGATCGCGGAACCTGCGGCGTAAAGTTCGGCACCTGTAGCGCCTCTGACTGGAGCTTGACGTTGGAAAAGACGTAATCCTCAAGCTCGACCCTCGAAATCAGGCCATCGCCATCACGATCGGCTGCCCCCTCAAGCGCACGGGCGAAACTCCAGCTGAGCGCCCCCCTTGGCTCGCCTTCGATCACAACCTCCGGCGTTGGCTGACTCTCAAGCGATGCTGCAAGGATCGTCACCTGCGCCAAATCCTCGTCCTTGACCGCCGCGCCGGAAACCGCCTCTTGCGACGGCGGCGGCAACTGCGCCCGTACCGTCGGCGCAAGCCGCATCTTGCCGGAGATCGACCGGTTCATGCCGCCCGAGTAACAGCTGTCGGAAACGAACAACACCTGGACCCCCTTAGCCTCCGCTTCGGCGAACCAGGCATTGAGTTCGTTGTCGACGATGATCTCCTTTGCCGTTTCCTCGGCGCGGCTGCGATCGAATCCCGGAAGCTCCAGAAACTCGTCCAACCCGTCGGGCTCGCTGCCGGCAACAAGCTCCGGCATCTGGGCGCCATGCCCGGCATAGGTGAAAATGATCGTGTCGCCTTTGCTGGCGGCGCCGACAAGCTCCAACCAGGCGGCGCGGATCGCGTCCTTGGTCGCCTGCCCGTTGATGAATTCACGGATGGTGCCGACATCCGCCGTCTTCAACGCCTGCGCCACGTCACGCGCATCCTTGACGGCTCCGTCGAGGCTCAGTTCATGTGGGTAGATATCGACACCGACGACAAGCGCTGACGTGGCGGCCGTGACGGGCAACGCCGACAACCCAAAGATCACACTCGAAATCAGAGCTTTGCGCAGCACCGTCTATTTCTCCACATCAACTTCAACGCGGCGATCCAATTGGTGCAGCATCGCTTCGTCATAGGCACCAGCGTCATCCGGCTTGAACGGCTCTTCCTCACCCTTGCCGACCGTGGTCCAGGTGCCCTTGTAGCCAGCGTCCACGAGATAGTGCGCGAGGGCTTCGGCACGCGCCAACGACAACGTCTTGTTCGCCTCGGTGCTGCCGACCGGATCCGTGTGGCCAATCAGGGTGATCGACGCGGGTTTTGCCGATTTCAGGCACTCGAAAAGATCCTTGGCCGACTGCAGCCCCTCAGGCGTGAACTCCGCCGTTCCGAAGACATAGCGAACCGGCGTCGCCTTCTTCCGGATCGCGACACCGCGATAGGAAAACTTGCAGGCGCCGCGCATGGCGAGTTTCACCGGTTTGGCTGCTGCAAGCCGCATCTCGGAGGCAAGCCTATCGAGGCGCAGAATATAGGCGTTGTCGGGCGCCATCCACTGCGGGGTCAGTTGCTCGTTGGCCGCATCCTCCAACGCCTGCTGATAATAGGTCGCCGCGCTTTCGTACTTCTTTCGCGCCCGTTCGATATCCCCAAGCGCGTCGAGGATCTGCCATGGTCCACCGACGTCATTACGCACGGCTTCAAGCTCGCTTTGGAACGTCTCAAGCGCAGCACCACGTCCGACCGCGTTGGCGATGCGATTGAAAGCCGCAAGCGCCGCCACGCGTCGCGTCAGCGCTGCGTCCGTACTCGAACATGTTTTCGTGCTCTCCAGCGCGGCGGCCGACCGTGCCCCGGCCTCGTCGCCCCTGTTGAGGGCCTCGGAGGCTTTGACCAGCGCATCACAGGCACTGGCCGGGTTGGCGAGCGGCAACAACACGGCGGAAGCGACGATCAGCCTTTTCATCAGCTTGCCCATTGCTTTAGCGCTATTCCTTGATCTCGAAAGTTACCATCTGCACGCTGCTCGCGCCGTTATCCACCCGTGCCTTCTTGGCGAGATTAACCGCCAGTCCGCGGGTCGGCGGCAACTTCGATTGAGCGACGTATTGGCGTGCTTTCTCCAATGTGAGCTTTTGTTCCGCCAAGCCACCGACCCGGCAGAAGGCAAGCATGGTTTCGGCGGGCGCTGCCGTATCGAAGGTCAGCGTGCCGGTCCCAGGCTGCGGGATCAGTCTGCTTTCGCCGGGCTGCAGCGTCGTGTTGCCGATCATCTCGTCCGGGATGACTTCGACATTGCCGTTTTCCTCGACATAGAGGATCTGCAGTTCGCAGGCCTGATTGGCGCTGAGTTCAAACGACAGCTGATCGCCGACCCTGGCCGTCGTCGTCGGTACCTTCAAGGCAAGTTCAAGCTTACCCTCGCCTTCGACCTCCTGTTTTCGATAGTCTGGTACGGCCGCGGCCACTGTCTGCGGCATTGCCTCCGGTTGCTGTTCGGCACCGGCAACGACGATTGCGTCGGTATCAAGCGGACGGCGCTGGGCAAGCGGTTTCAGTAACAGGGCATATTGCTGCTCGACCTCGTTGCGCGGAACGGTTCCGCCGGCCTCCAGCGTCGTGACCCAATCCAGCCCGAGGCGCAGCACATTCACATCCGTCACGCGCTTGACCGCTTCGGAGAACTGCTGCGGTGTCATGTCGAATTCAGCCGCAAGACCGTCAAAGTCCAGTTCGTCTTCATACTTGTCGGCGAAATAGGTGACGATCTCGGAGTCTCCGGGTGCGTGCTTGCTCTGCAGTCCGCCGTCCGGTGTCGGTTCGGTTACATCCAACGTCTGCAGAGCCCCGACGAAGCGCTCGCGATCCTTGCGATAGGCCTCGTCTAGCTCCTCCTGTTTCACATACATCGCCAAAAGCACATCCTGCTGGTCCTTGCTGAACAGCGTCGACGTGGCGATGTGGTCGCGCAACTGATCGCGCTTCGACAGGATGCCATCGGCATGACAATCGAAACAGGAGCGGGCATTGACGATCTCGACACCCTTGCCGATCGGCCGCTCGCGGAACGAAACGATGGTGGTGGGCCCGACATCAAGCTGTTTCCCCGCCGCGGTCGACAGATAGTAGCCCTGCAAGCCGTTGGGCAGCGAAAAGATCATCTCGCCGCCATCGTGCTCAAACGGCACCAGACCGGCATCGAGTGTGCCCAGTTCCTTGGGGCCATGCGGGAAACGCTTCAGCACCTGTTTGCCGAGATCACCAGCGAAATCGTAGGATTTCCAATAGTATCCGCCAAACGGCATGTCGTGCCGCTCAAGCATGCGGTTGTGGTCCGAAACACCCGAGGACCCATCCGCAAATCCGGCGCGCAGAACATTGCGCCGCCTTATGTTGTCGTCCACATCGATCTTGAAGCGCGTTTCCAGCTCGCGGATATGCGTCGGCAACTTCATCAGCCGGTTGTAAATCTCCGGCCGGGCGCCATTGCTCATGAACCAGTCGATGCGCATGATCGGCAACTGCGTCTGCGTCTCGGTGGAGAGCGCCTGAAGCGAGGCGTCGCTCTCCGGATCGACGCCATAGAAATAGCGCTTGACCAGGAAATCATAGTCGGCGGCATCCCACTGCAGGTCGCGCAGATCGACCCGCACGAGCAGGCCATTGGTGCCGTCCACCTCCGCCGGCACCACCAGCTTCGGTCCATAGGACAAGGAGTTCAGCAGCTTCTTGAAGCCACCCGCCAGCACATCCATGCGCTTCATGAACGTGGCGTCGTCTTCGCAACCCATCATGCCGTTATACTGGTCGCGGTAAGAGAAGTAGCGCACGTGCCGACGATCGAGTGCGCTGACCTTGGAGATATCCTTGAGCGCCGCTTCGACGAACTGGTCGTAGGACAGCATCGGGCGCGATCGATCCGGCTTGGCGGCCGCCGTCTGCGGCAGGTTCTTTTCGCTGAGCGAATTGATCCAGTCTTCGAGCACCTTGACCTCTTCATCGGTCGGTCGCTTGCCAAGCGGCATGCGGCCGCTCGTGACCGAGGTGAAGAGGCGTGATTTCGCAGCATTGCCCGGCGTGACGAAATTGGCATCGGCGGCGATCGACGTCAGCTCGCCTGCGGGGTAGCTGCCTTGGGAACTTTCCCCCGGACCATGGCAGTTGCGGCAGTACTTGCCGATAAAGGCATCCGCCTGTTGGGCGAGTGCCGCATTGTCGCCAGAGAATGCAGTCGAGGCGGTGGTCTCCTTGCAAACTGCCGTGACAGACTGCGCGACCGGCGCCGGCGCCTTGACTTCGCGATCGGACAGGAACGCGTAGATAGCGCGACGATCGTCGTCGCTGAGTGCCGAAAGCCCCTTGGCGATGCGCCGCATGACGGGATCGCTGATCGGTGCGCCAGACAACTTCCTGCCTTCGCCGATCAGGCCCGTGGTAAAGACTTCGGGCGCGACCAGACCCCCCATCTTCGCCTTGCCGATATCGGGTGCGACCGCACCGGTCAGCCCCTTCTCACCCTGATAGGCTCTTTCCAGATCGAGCCCGTAGGTGGTCGTGCGCGGCGTATGACAGTCGCCGCAGCCGCCGACATTTTCAACGAGATAGCGGCCGCGCTCCATCTGCGTCTCTTCGCGCGACTGATAGGCCGGAACGTTGAAATTGCTGCGTTTCCATAGGGTTATCGTCGTTTGCCGACTAAAAGGAAAGGCGATCTCATGTTCCTTGGAGGCCGCATCCGACTGCGGCAAGGTCTCCACATAGGCTTTGATATCAAGCACGTCCTGCGGCTTCATCCCGCCATAGGACGTATAGGGCATGACTGGATAGAGATTGTTGCCGTCGCGGTCGAGTCCGACCATCACCGCATTGAGAAACTGGGCGTTGCTCCACCCGCCGATACCGTTGGCATGGTGCGAGATGTTCGGCGCATAGAAGGTTCCGATCGCCGTGTTCATCTCCATGCCGCCGGACAAAAGCTCGGTTTCATCGCCCGATCCGTGGCAGGCGCCGCAGCCGGCTGCGTTGAACATGTATTTGCCGTTCTCGACATTCGCCTTGTAGGTCGAGAAGGCGTCCTCGGTAAAAGCGTCGCGCGCCGATGCGGCGCCGGGACAGAGCGTGGCGACCAGCAGACCGGCAACCAGCGCCAATCCGTGTCTCTTGCGGATGCCGGCACTTGACGAGACGCTCTCTCGCATTTCACGCAGACTGCGCATGGCCGTACTCCCTCAACCGAAAAATCTTCAATTAAACTGCTATCGAAACTGAAACTGTTCGAACTCCACGCGGAGCGGCTTCTTTCCAAGCTCTTTCAAGCCCTTGACGATCGCCTCCCTAAGCGGTGCCGGGCCGCAGAACCAAAGGTCGGCCTCGCCCGGATCGATAAGACTGCCCGCCGCCAGTTTGGCAGCATCGAGCCGCCCGTCCGTGGCCGAATCGTGCAGCACGAAGCTGAAGTTGCCGAGCTTTTCCGCTTGCGCCTCGAAGGTTTCAAGGCCGATCGCTTCCTTTCGGTCGCGCACGCAATAGACCATGTGGATGTCCTGCCCCTCATTGCCGGTCAAATGGCGGGCCATGGCGAGAAACGGCGTGACCCCGATGCCTCCGGCCAGCCAGATCTGCTTCCTGGCGCCGCGTCGATGATTGAAATGGCCGTATCCGCCTTCGAGCTTCAGCCGGTCGCCAACGGCAATATTGTTCCGCAGCGCCTGCGTATAATCGCCGAGCGGCTTGATGGCGAAGCGCACCGTACCATCGCCATCGATACCGGCAATGGTGAAGGGGTGCGGCTCGCGCAGGCCAGTCTTCAACACGCGCAGGAAACCGAACTGACCGGGCTTGGCCCGCAGCGCCCGCGCCTTTGGCCGCGCCGAAATGATCGTTGCGCCATCGTGTCTCACCACCTCGGACACCTCGTAGCGGCGCGTTCTCAGCCAGGGCAGAAGCTGGGTATAGGCGTAGCTCAGGATCCCGAGTGCCGCGAACACATTGAGATAGACCGCAAGCAGGGCGGTGCTGTCGTAGGGACGCTTGATGAACATCTGGTGGAACGCGACAAGGACGAACAGCAGCCCGATGAAGCGATGGGTGTAGCGCCAGAGGTGGTAAGGAATCTCGATCTTCGTCTTGGGGATGATTTTGACGAGGCTCAGAACAAGCAGAATGACAAGCCCGTAGAACGCATACTTCCCGGCGGAGGCGGCAAGCTGGTTCAATCCGCTGGTGAACGACAGCCCCTTGAAATCCGGCGTCAGGAAATAGTGGACGAGGATAAGCACCAGCACTGAGATACCGATCTTGCGGTGAAGGTGATAGATGCGGTCCAGCCCGCCGAACAGCGGCTCTATGACCGGCGGACGCGCCGCCATGAACTGCGCGATGCCCATACCGACGAAAGCCATTGAAGAGGCCATCAGGGAAAACGTCGTCTGCGCGTTCGTATGGCTCACTGCCGGGACGGCAAGCAGCCCCGCAAAAACAATCAGCGACCAGACCAGAAACGCACCCACCTCAGCCAAGCCCCTCAACGTCGATGTCTGACGTCCTTTTTAGAGGAGACTGACAAGCAGCTTCCTCTTCGTCAACACCATTCAACCCTCGTACGGGCGGCAAGCCAATTTTATTCAGGCCGTTGAAATCTGAGGCTTTTACCGTTCCATGGCTACGGCTTCGATCAGTGTAATCCTTCCTGATTAGCGACCATCCGTTTGTTTGCCATTAAACCGAAAGCATGGCACGCTCTGATATATCAGAAACTGCGGGATGCACATGTCAGTTCACTCCCAGGCCCACCTCGCCTATCTCGCTCTCGAGCGGCTGATCGTTACGCTCAAGCTCGAGCCCGGCAGGCTGTTGACGGAAAAACAACTGATCGAACTTGCCGGTCATGGCCGCACGCCGGTGCGCGAGGCCATCCAGAAGCTCGCCTGGCAGGAACTGATGGCAGTTCGCCCGCGCATCGGCCTACAGATAACGACGATCGGGCCGAACGATCGAGCGCATGTGGTGCAAACCCGTCAGAAGCTGGAGCCGCTCGCAGCCGCCTTGGTCGCCGAACACGCCAACGCGGATGCAAGGCGAGCAATGAAGGAATGCGCCACCGAGATGAGCCAATGCGCAGACGCCGCCGACATGGAAGGCTTCCTGGTGGCCGACAAGGTCTTCGACGATCTGATGGAGGAAGTCTGCCCCAACAGGTTTCTGACAGCGGCCCTTGCGCCCCTGCAGACGCATGCCCGGCGCATCTGGTTTGCCGGCGCGTCCGTCGAGCGGATGCGCGGATCGGTCGAGCGCCACATCAGGGTGATTGACGCAATCGCGTCTGCCGACGCCGAGGGTGCGGCGGCGGCCATGTCGTCGTTGATGGCTTACCTCGCGCAGGAATAGGCTGTCAGGCACCCGGCAGCATGCTGCCCGTCATCAGCCGGCGCACGTGCCAGTCGAACGCTTCCTCGAGGATATGCGGCGTCTGCCCTGCCCGCGTTGCCACGGCGCGCTTGAAGTAGTCCGCCAGCAACTCGCGATAGGCCGGGTGGCAACAATTGCGGATGATCACCGGCGCGCGCTCGCGCGGCGCAAGGCCGCGCAAATCGGCAAGCCCATGTTCGGTGACCAGAATATCGACATCGTGTTCCGTGTGGTCCACATGGGAAACCATCGGCACCACCGAAGAGATCGCGCCGCCCTTGGCAACCGACTTCGCAACAAAGATCGACAGGAAGGCGTTGCGGGCAAAGTCGCCGGAGCCGCCGATGCCGTTCATCATATCGGTGCCGCCGACATGGGTCGAGTTGACGTTGCCGTAGATGTCGAACTCCAGCGCGGTGTTGATGCCGATGACGCCCAACCGGCGGATGATCTCGGGATGGTTGCTGACTTCCTGCGGCCTCAGGATCACCTTGTCCTTGTAGGCGCGGATATTGCGGAAGACCCGATCGGCCCAGGTGCTGCTGAGCGTCATCGACGCCGCCGAGGCGAAGCTCAGCTTGCCGGCCTCGAAAAGCTCGAAGGTGCTGTCCTGCAGCACTTCGCTGTACATGCGCAGATCGTAGAACGGACTGTCGACGAGGCCGCTCAGAACCGAGTTCGCTATGATGCCGATACCCGCCTGCAACGGGTTCAACGTCATGTCGAGCCTGCCCTTGCGCACTTCGTCTTCAAGGAAGCCGATCAGGTGGCCGGCGATCGAAATGGTCTCCGGATCCGGCGGCGAGATCCGCGCGGCACTGTCCTGCTTTTCGGTGATGACGATCGCTGCGATCTTGTCGGGATCGATGGGGATATAGGGCGAGCCGACGCGACTGTCGCAGGCAACGACCGGGATCGGCGTGCGCGACGGTCGCTTGGCCGGAATATAGATGTCATGCAGCCCCTCGAGCTCCGGGCTGTGGCTGAGATTAAGTTCGACGATCACTTTCTTGGCGAGGATCGCAAAGCTTGCGGAATTGCCCACCGACGTCGAAGGCACGATGCCGCCATCCTCGGTAATCGCCACCGCCTCGACGACGGCGTAATCGATCGGGCTGATCTGGCCGGAGCGAAGCTGCTCCACGGTCTCCGATAGATGCTGGTCGATGAACATGACCTCGCCGCGATTGATGGCGGCACGCAGGACGGGGTCGGACTGGAAGGGCAATCGGCGCGCGAGAACGCCCGCCTCCGTCAGCATCTTGTCGATGTCGTGGCCAAGCGATGCCCCGGTCATCAATGTAATGCGAAACTTCTCCTTAGCCGCCCGCTGCGCCATGGCCAGCGGCACGGCTTTCGCATCGCCCGCCTTGGTAAAGCCGCTCATGCCGATCGTCATGCCGTCCTTGATCAGCTCCGCCGCCGCCTCCGGTGAAACGATCCGGTCATGCAACGACTTGCGGCGAATTCTGGTTTCAAGGCTCATCGGCCACTCCCTGCAAGATCCACTGTCGCCGGCATATCTGCGGCGTGGGACGCTTTCCTGGCGCGCTCACTCCGCCTGGCTGCGGCTGAGCGACATGTCAAAATGCTGGGCAACGATAGTGCCTGCGACCGGCTGACGGTACGCTGATTGATCAGAGCGGAGCTTCCAGAAACGCATAGCTCGTCCTCCGGCAGCGACTGTCGCACGGATGCGAAAAAGGCGCACCCGATGATGCG
This sequence comes from Sinorhizobium sp. A49, assembly GCF_002002725.1. Lineage (GTDB taxonomy): Bacteria > Pseudomonadota > Alphaproteobacteria > Rhizobiales > Rhizobiaceae > Ensifer. The sequence continues at coordinate 129,576 of NZ_MUNW01000032.1, forward strand.
CCTTTTGAAAATCCACGTGTTGTGACGGCTGTGCCGCCGATCAGCCGACGAAGGCTCGTTCGATGACGAACTCGGCCGGCTTGTTGTTGGAACCCTCCGTCAGGCCTGCGGCCTCCAGGATCTCCTTCGTGTCCTTCAGCATTGCCGTCGAGCCGCAGATCATGCCGCGGTCGATGGCCGGATCGAGCGGCGGCAGGCCGAGGTCGGCGAAGAACTTGCCATTGACCATCAGGTCGGTCACGCGGCCCTTGAAGGGGTAGTCCTCGCGGGTCACCGTCGCATAGTGGCGAAGCTTGTCGCCGACGATCTCGTTCAGGAATTCGTGGTTGCGAATCTCGTCCACGAGGTCGAAGCCGTATTTCAGCTCGGCCACATCGCGGCAGGTGTGCGTGAGGATGACCTCCTCGAATTTCTCGTAGGTCTCGGGGTCGCGGATCAGGCTGGCAAAAGGCGCAATGCCGGTGCCGGTCGAGAACATATACAGTCGGCGGCCGGGAACCAGCGCATCGAGCACCAGCGTGCCGGTTGGCTTCTTGCGCATCAGCACCTTGTCGCCAGGCTTGATCGCCTGGAGGTGCGACGTCAGCGGGCCATCGGGAACCTTGATCGAGAAGAATTCGAGTTCCTCGTCCCAGGCAGGGCTTGCGATCGAATAGGCGCGATAGACCGGCTTGTCGCCGACCATCAAACCAATCATCGCGAACTCGCCGGAGCGGAAACGGAATTCCGCAGGACGGGTCATGCGGAAGCGGAAGAGCCGATCCGTATAGTGGGTGACGCTCGTCACCGTCTCAACGAAGACACCTGCGGGTGCCTGGATCGCGAAATCTTCCGTTTTTGCCGGAGCATTCATTGTGGCTACAGTCCTGTAAATGATGACCCTGTCTATCAACAATACGTGGATATTCCAAGCCGCGCTCAACGGGAAGGAATTCCCTTCCAAATATAGTCGCTTTCGCGCATTTCGGCGTGCTTCACACTGTCGCGGTCAGCACAAGCTTCAAGAAACACGTCGCCAGCTATAGGACCTGGCGTCAGCAGAGGGTTTTGCGGTCGGCTGATAGTGATTGGCTATGCCCGGAAGCCGGCCCTCCGTCAGACGCTTCAGCGCCGTGCCGTTGGTTACCGCGAAACTGTCGATGCCGCAACGCAGCATCAACGGGATTTGATCGATCAACACGTCACCGACAGCCCTCACCTCGCCGGCAAAGCCAAGCCTTGCACGCAGAAGTGACGCATGGCTGAACGCCCGCCCGTCATTGAAGGCAGGGAATGCAACGGCGACCAGCGCGATGCGATCGAGATAGGGCTGCAGCTTCGTAACATCATCCGCCGGAGCGACGACCACACCCAAGCCGACCTCGTCCGTCTCGGCCACCTTGGCGAGAAACGCGTCAAAGCCGAGTATCGCCTTTTCGTTCGAGCCCGCCTTGGTTTCCTCGTTTTCGATGATCCAGGGATCATCGCTTGCGAAGCCGGCTTCTTTCCAGATTTTTGTCATGTCCGTTCCTTAGCCCCTCAAGCGGCTTCCTGTGCACTGCCGCCATAGAGCGCTTCCTTGAAGGGTTGCGGGCCAACACGACGGTACGCTTCGAGGAACGTCTCCGACTTGTCATTTCGCAGCCCGAGATAGGTATCGACGATCGTCTCGATCGCATCGGTCACCTTTTCCGGCTCGAAGCCGCGACCGATGATTTCTCCGATCGACGTGTTCTCGTCGCCGGAGCCACCGAGCGTGATCTGGTAGAGTTCCGCACCCTTCTTCTCGACGCCAAGCAGGCCGATATGACCGACATGGTGGTGGCCGCAGGCATTGATGCAGCCGGAGATCTTGATCTTCAGTTCACCGATCTCGGCCTGACGCTCGGGCGCTCCGAAGCGGTTGGAAATCTCCTGTGCCACCGGAATCGAGCGCGCGTTTGCAAGCGCGCAGTAGTCCAGCCCGGGACAGGCAATGATATCCGTGATCAGCCCGGCATTGGCCGTTGCGAGACCGGCAACGACAAGCGCGCGGTAGATCGGCTCCAGATCGGCCAGCGCCACATGTGGCAGGATCAGGTTCTGCTCGTGACTGACGCGGATCTCATCGAAAGCATATTCCTCGGCGATATCGGCCACGGCCTCCATCTGCGCGTCGGTCGCATCCCCCGGAATGCCGCCGATCGGCTTCAGCGAGATCGTGACCATGCCGTAATCAGGATGCTTGTGCGGCTGCACGTTCTGGTGAACCCAGCGCGAGAACTCTGGATCGGTCTTCTTCCAGCGCGCCAGGCTCTCCCAGCCTTCGGCGCGGGGCTCCAGAGCCGGCGGTGCAAAATAGGTGGAGATCGACTGGATATCGGTTTCCGGCAGCTTCAGCTCGGTATCCTTCAGCGCTGCGAATTCGACCTCGACCTGGCGGGAAAGTTCTTCCGCGCCGGTTTCGTGAACGAGGATCTTGATGCGCGCCTTGTACTTGTTGTCACGACGGCCATGCAGGTTGTACACGCGCATGATCGCCGTCGTGTAGGACAGAAGATCCTCTTCCGGCAGGAAGTCGCGGATCTTCTTGGCGATCATCGGGGTACGGCCCTGTCCGCCGCCGACATAGACGGCAAAGCCGATGCGGCCGTTCTCATCCTTTTTCAGGTGCAGGCCGATATCGTGCACCTGGATGGCGGCACGGTCGCGCTCGGCACCGGTGACGGCGATCTTGAACTTGCGCGGCAGGAACGAAAATTCCGGATGTACGCTCGACCATTGCCTGAGGATTTCCGCATAAGGCCTTGGATCGGCGACTTCATCGGCAGCCGCACCGGCGAAATGGTCGGCGGTCACGTTGCGAATGCAATTGCCCGACGTCTGCAGCGCGTGCATTTCCACACTTGCCAGCTCGTCGAGGATATCCGGCGTGTCAGAAAGGCGCGGCCAGTTGTACTGGATGTTCTGACGGGTGGTGAAGTGGCCATAGCCACGATCATACTTGCGGGCGACATGGGCAAGCATGCGCATCTGGCGGCTCGAAAGCGTGCCGTAGGGAATGGCAACGCGCAGCATGTAGGCATGCAACTGGAGGTACACGCCGTTCATCAGGCGCAACGGCTTGAAGGCGTCCTCGGCCAGCTCGCCGCTCAGGCGGCGCTCGACCTGATCGCGGAACTGCTCGACGCGCGAGGAAACGAAGGCATGATCGAATTCATCGTAACGGTACATGTTGTCTCGGTTCCTCAGGCAGCAAAGTTCGGGCCGGCGAGCCCATTATATCCGGCGGCATAGGGGATCGAAGGGCCCTCGGCGCGAATGCGCTCGCGCATGCGCAGCGGTCGCAACGTCCCGTTCACTTCCTCGACATCCACGACATTGGCATCCACCACCTTGTTGTCGTCAAAAGCGACTTTGCCCGTCGCTTCGAGTGCGGTGACCGCCTCGGCATGGCGGGCAATGAAGGCCTGCTGGAGCGATTCGACCCAGTTGCCCGAGGCATCCAGCCAGACGGATATGCCATCCGAGAGCCGATTTGCCGTCAAAACCTTGTTCACCATGACGTTTCCCTTAGTTCAGAATCTGTTCGCTGCGCTCAGCGGCAGCTTCGATCTTTGTTTGCGTAAGCTTGCCGGCGACCAGCGGTTCGGAGCGCTCGAAATTCGCGCCAGCAACGGCATCGCCGATGATGACCATAACAGGGCCGGATAGCTCGGTGCGACCTTCGAGGCCCGGCAAATCGTTGAGCGTGCCATGCAACAGCCGGCGATCGGCACGGCTGGCGTTTTCGATCACGGCCACGGTGGTCTCGGCGGGCAAGCCCGCCTGCATCAGGCGGCCGGCAACCGAAGCAGCGACGGTGCGGCCCATATAGACGGCGATCGTTGCGCCGGAGACGGCAAGCCGCGCCCAGTCGGGCAACACTTCGCCGGTCAGGTCATGGCCGGTGGTGAACACCAGCGACGAAGCGACGCCGCGCAAGGTGAGTGGCAGTTCGAAGTCGGCGGCAGCGGCAAAGGCCGACGTGATGCCCGGCACGATTTCGTAGGTGATATCCGCGTCGCGCAGCGCCGCCATCTCTTCGCCGGCGCGGCCGTAGACAAGCGGGTCGCCGGACTTCAGGCGAACGACGCGCTTGCCCTCGCCTGCAAGCTTCACCAGCAGCTGGTTGATCTCGTCCTGCGACTTCGTGTGGCAACCCTTGCGCTTGCCGACCGAGAGTCGCTCGGCATCGCGGCGCCCCATATCGACGATCGCCTGCGGCACCAGTGCGTCATAGACGATCGCATCGGCTTCCATCATCACCCGCTGTGCCCTGAGCGTCAGCAGGTCCTCTGCGCCCGGGCCAGCGCCGACGAGCCAGACGTGACCGGAGGCTGCCTGCGCAGTGTCGAGCAGACGCGAAGCTTCGCGGCGCGCGGCAGCGACATCACCAAGCGCAACCTTGTCTGCCACCGGCCCCCGAAAGAACCGACGCCAAAACAGGCGGCGCGCCACACCGCGCGGCACCAGCCGATCAACGGCGTCGCGGTAGCTGGCGGCGAGCGTTGCCACGAGCCCGAGCGAGGGCGACAGCATCTGATCGATCTGGGCACGGATCATCTGCGCAAGCACCGGACCGGCACCTTCGGTGCCGATCGCAACGGCAACCGGGGCGCGATTGACGAGCGCCGGCGTAAAGAAATCGCAGTAATCGGGCTGGTCGACGGCGTTGGCCGGAATTTTCTGTTCGCGCGCGGCAACGACGATCTTGCGATCTTGCGCTGCATCGCCGGTGGCGGCAAATGCCAGGATCGCGCCCTCAAGCTGCTGCGGAGCGAATGCCGCGCGCACGGTTTCAATCGCTCGTTCGTTCAGGAATGCGGCAAAGTCAGCCTCCGGAGCATCGGCGTGCACGACGATCGACGCTTCGGTGTTGAGCAGTAGCCGCACCTTTGCAAAGGCCTCATCGCCATTGCCGAAAACCGCCACGCGCTTTTGCGCGACGCGAAAGAATGCGGGGAAGACGGAGAGCTGCTGCGGCATGGTCTTGCAATCTGTTCCTTCTACAGGCTCCGCTAAATATCATGCATAGCCCACAGCAATTGAAGAAACAGAAATTTCAATGGCTTTGAGGTCCCGTATTGTTTTGCTCGACCATGCAGCATTTTGAGCAAATATCTCCGGAGCTGCTGTGCGACGCTTGCTATCGGCAGCCATTGCGCCCAACGGGCAACCTCCGTTAAATGCCGCAACGCATTTGCCGGAGACCGAAGACATGACGCAATCCGAACTGGCCAAACGGCTGCTCGACGTGATCGAACAGGATATCCTGCCCTTGACGGAAAAGGGTGTGGCCGCCGGCAACAAGGTGTTTGGCGCGGCAATCCTGCGCAAGTCCGATCTTTCTCTCGTTCTCGCCGAGACGAACAACGAGACGGAAAATCCGCTCTGGCACGGCGAAGTGCACTCACTCAAGCGTTTCTACGAGATGGCGGAAAAACCGGACACGCACGACTTGATCTTCCTTTCGACGCACGAGCCCTGCTCGATGTGCCTGTCGGCAATCACCTGGGCGGGCTTTGACAATTTCTACTACTTCTTCAGCCACGAAGATTCGCGCGACAGCTTTTCCATCCCGCACGACCTGAAGATCCTGAAGGAAGTATTTCGGCTTGAGCCAGGCGGCTACGCGCAGAACAACGCGTTCTGGAAGTCGTCGTCGATCGCAGCACTCGCCAAGGACGCCGACCAGGAAACGCAGGAGAAACTTGCAGCCCAGGATGCTCGCATCCGCGGCCGCTATCAGCGCCTGTCCGAAAGCTACCAGTCGGGCAAAAGCGACAACGCCATTCCGTTGAATTGATCCCATGAAACCATCACGCGACATCAAGGGCCTTCTCGATATCATGGAAGCGCTGCGGCAGCCGGAAACCGGCTGCCCGTGGGACGTCGTCCAGACGTTCGAGACGATCAAGCCCTATACGATCGAAGAAGCCTACGAAGTTGCCGACGCGATCGAGCGCGGCGACATGCATGACCTTTGCGACGAACTGGGGGACCTGTTGTTGCAGGTGGTATTTCATGCACGCATGGCCGAAGAGGCCGGCGAGTTCGCCTTCGGCGACGTCGTCGAGGCCGTCACGCGCAAGATGATCCGTCGCCATCCGCATGTCTTCGCCCGTTCGGACGCCGATACCCCGGAAGCGGTCAAGAACCAGTGGGACGCGATCAAGCAGACTGAAAAGGCCGAACGCCAGGCGCGCCGTGCCACGCGTGGCCTGCCCTCAGACGGTGCTGCCAGTCACCTGGGCTCGATCCAGCGCAGCTTTCCAGCCCTCGTCGAGGCGCTGAAGCTGCAGGAGCGCGCCGCCAAGGTCGGTTTCGATTGGTCGGAACCGGAGCCGATTCTCGACAAGATCGAGGAAGAGATCGGAGAATTGCGTCAGGCGCTGAAGGAGAAGGACCGTGCGAAGGTGGCCGATGAACTTGGCGACCTGATCTTTGCGGTGGTGAATATCGGCCGCCATGTCGGCACCGACCCTGAAATGGCGCTGCGCGGCACCAACACCAAGTTCCGCCGGCGCTTTTCCCACATCGAGCACGAGCTGCAAGCTCAAGGCGAGACGCTTGAGGCGGCGACGCTGGAACGCATGGAAGAGCTCTGGCAGGCAGCCAAGGCGATCGAGCGGCAACTGGCCTGAGGCGCGCCATCCGCGCCTCAGGTAAAGACGTTTACCAGTCTTCAGCGGCGGGCTTCGGCCCGTTGCCGAGACGCCGATCCAGTTCCACGGCTTCGTTCTCGGTCAGGCGAAGATCGAGACTGACCGTACCGTCCTCGAGATCCTCGCGACCATCGACGATGGCGTGTTCGTAGACCCAGGGCAGAAGCTGCAGCTGGTCGACGCCGAGAACGACTGTGCATTCGGTCAATACGCCGGAGAGCCGACGACCGATCTCGGCGAGCAGCACGTCGACGCCCTCGCCCGTAATCGCCGAAACAGCCACGGTGTTATCGGTGTTTGCAGCCTTGTTCGTCAGGGCTTCGCGCGCTTCAGGCTCAAGCCGATCGATCTTGTTCCAGACCTCGACAAGCCGGGCCGCAGCTTCCTTCTCGTCGATACCGAGATCGGCGAGGATCCGCAGAACGTCGCTTGCCTGCGCCTGGTTGTCCGGATCGGAGAGATCGCGCACGTGCAGGATCAGGTCGGCTTCAAGCACCTCTTCAAGCGTCGCGCGGAAGGCAGCGACAAGATGCGTCGGCAGGTCAGAGATGAACCCGACTGTGTCGGACAGGATCACCATGCGGCCGTGCGGTAGTTTCAGCCGCCGCAACGTCGGATCGAGCGTTGCAAACAGCATGTCCTCGGCCAGCACGCCGGCTCCGGTCATTCTGTTGAAAAGCGTCGATTTGCCGGCATTGGTGTAACCGACGAGCGCCACGATCGGGTGCGGCACCTTCTTGCGCTTGGAGCGATGCAATTGCCGCGTACGGCGAACCTGTTCGAGCTCGCGCTCGAGCTTGACGATCCGGTCCTGTAGCAAGCGCCGGTCCGCTTCGATCTGGGTTTCACCCGGGCCGCCCATGAAGCCGCCACCGCCGCGCTGACGCTCGAGGTGGGTCCAGCTGCGCACGAGCCGGCCTTTCTGATAGTTGAGATGTGCGAGATCGACCTGCAGCGTGCCTTCCTTGGTGGAAGCGCGCCGCCCGAAGATCTCAAGGATCAGGCCCGTCCGGTCGATGACCTTGGCGTTCCATTCCTTTTCCAGATTTCGCTGCTGCACCGGGGTCAACGGGTGATCGACGATGACCAGGCCAGCATCCTGTTCGACCAGGATGTGACCGATCTCCTCAATCTTACCGGTGCCGAGAAGCGTCCCTGGCTTTGGCTGCGCCACCGAAACGATGGCGCCATGAACGACGTTGAGGTCGATCGCCCGTGCCAGGCCCGCTGCTTCCTCAAGCCGACTTTCGTCGGTGCGGGTGCTGGTCGCAGAAAGAGTATCAGCCGCCTGCCGGCCGGTCTTTTTCAGAACCGGCACGATGACGACTGCGCGCATGTCGTCGCGGAGCGTTTCAAGCTCCGGAATGATCGACGACGACTTTGAATCCCGTTTGGTAATGTGCCTAACGTCCCGTCAGGATGCGGCTTCTTCGTTCTCGAACATCTGCAGCGGCTGGCCCGGCATGATGGTCGAGATCGCGTGCTTGTAGACGAGCTGCGAATGACCATCGCGGCGCAACAAGACACAGAAATTGTCAAAAGACGTGACGACGCCCGTCAATTTGACGCCGTTGATAAGAAAAATTGTCAGAGAAATCTTCTGTTTGCGGACCGTATTGAGAAAAAGATCCTGCAAGTTCTGAGAACGTTCCGCCATCGCGCCGATTCTTTCTTATTTGCCGGCGTCGCGCGCCGGTGCATTTTGTCTATTTTTTCAATCAGAGGCGTCACAAGTACCCTTCCCCCGACGCCTCTGTCAGTTTGGTATCAAATCAATGTCTTTTCCGCAACGTCGAAAAAGGCTTCACGAATATTCTGTGCTATGCTTCCTGGATGACCGTTGCCGATCGGTTTACCGTCGACGGAAACGACCGGGAAACAGATGCTCGTAGCCGCGGTGATGAAGACCTCGCGTGCTGCGAGCATGTCGTCGACGGAGAAGGCCCGCTCCTCGATCCTGATGCCAAGGGGCCCAGCAACATCCATAAGGGTCGTGCGGGTAATGCCCTTGAGAATGCCGTGATCGGCCGGACGCGTGCGCAGTACGCCATCGCGATCGACGATCCAGACATTGGTCGCCGCGCCCTCCTTAACCGTTCCATCTGGGTCGACGAAGATTGCCTCATGGGCGCCCTCCTCCTTGGCCTTCTGACGGGCGAGCACGTTCGGCAGGAGACCGACGGACTTGATGTCGACCCGATCCCAGCGGTTCTCCGGAACGGTGATCGCCGCGATGCCTTCGGTACCCTTCCGGGCGATTGCCGCGGTATCAGTGCGCTTCGCCGTCACCACGATTGTCGGAGCGGTGCCCTTTGCCGGGAACACGTGATCGCGGCGAGCGGCACCGCGCGTGACCTGCAAGTAGAACAGGCCGTTTCGAACGCGATTGCGGCGCACGACTTCGCGAATGACGTGGATCAGCGCCGCGCGGCTCATCGGCCAATCGATGCGAAGTTCACTCAGCGAACGGCCAAGGCGGTCAAGATGGCGGGTCAGATCGACGATGTAGCCATGCCGGATCTCGCAGACCTCGTAGACCCCATCGGCGAACTGGTAGCCGCGATCTTCGATATGGATGGCAGCGTCGGCGTGCGGCACATAGGCGCCGTTGACATAGGCAATTCTCGGCATGGCGTTTGCTTGACCTCAGAAGAACTGGATGCTGACGCGGAAAAGTTGCTCGACATGGCGCACAGCCTCGGCGGCGGCAAAGAGCACGACGCGATCCTTGGCCTTGATCTTGGTGTCGCCGTGCGGGCGGATGAATGTCTTGTCCCGATAAAGCGCGCCTATGCGAATGCCGTCGGGCAGATCCAGCTCGCGTAGTGCCTTGCCGACCAGCGGCGAGGTCTCCAGCGCTTCGGCTTCGATCACTTCAGCCGTCCCCTTCTGGACGGCATAGACCGAGCGGATACGCCCCTTGCGCACGTGCTGAAGCACACGCGAGATCGTCACCGCACGCGGGTTGATATAGGCGTCGACACCGGCCGTTCCCGCGAAATCCTGGTAGGACGGTTCATTGATCAAAACCAGCGTCGACTTGGCGCCAAGGCGCTTTGCCATCATGCTGCCGAGGATATTGATCTGGTCGTTGTTGGTCAGCGCCACCACCAGGTCTGCATCCTGCACGTCGGCTTGCATCAGGATGCGCTGATCCATCGCTGATCCGTTGAGAACGACGGTGTTGCTGAGCTTGTCGGCCATCATCACAGCACGGTCGCGATCGTTCTCGATCAGCTTGACGCGGGTCCTCGGCTGATTTTCCTCGATCGCCTTGGCGACGAAATAACCGATATTGCCGCCACCGAGAATGACGATACGACGCGCTTCCTGTTCCTCGTGGCCGAACAGAGCGAGCGTGCGGCGCGCATGATCCCGGTCGCAGACGACATAGGCGAGATCGCCCGTCTGCAACTGGTCCGTCGAGTGCGGAACGATCAGCTTGCCGTTTCGGAAGATGCCGGTGACGGTCGCCTGCAGATCGGGGAACAGTTCGCTCAGCTGTTGCAGCGGCGTGTCGACCACCGGGCAGTCTTCCATGCACTCGATCGCGACCATGGCGATCCGGTCGTCGGCAAAGCGCACGACGTCCGTCGCGCCCGGGAAAGAGATGCGCCGCAGCACCATTCGCCCGACTTCGACCTCGGGCGAAATGGTCACGTCGATCGGCACGTTCTCGCGGGAGAACAGGTTGGCGTATTCCGGCGCCAGATAGTTCTGCGCGCGGATACGGGCGACCTTGGTCGGCACATTGAAGATCGCATGCGCCACCTCGCAGGCGACGATATTGACCTCGTCGAACAGTGTCACCGCAATCAGCATGTCGGCCTGATCGGCACCGGCTTTCGCCAGCACGTCCGGATGGGCGCCGTGGCCGACATAGCCACGCACATCGAGGCTTTCGGTAATGTTGGCAATGAGCGCCGCCGATGTGTCGATCACCGAGACGTCATTGTCTTCCTGGGCCAGCCGTTCGGCGATGCCGTAGCCGACCTGCCCCGCACCACAAATGATCACCTTCATGTCGTTCTCTCACCAAGGTACAGGCGGCCGCTAGCCGGAAGAAATCTGTTGCTCAAACACCCAGCGACTTCAGCTTGCGGTGAAGCGCCGACCGCTCCATGCCAACGAATTCGGCCGTGCGGGAAATGTTGCCGCCGAATCGGTTGATCTGAGCGATCAGATAATCCCGCTCGAACATTTCGCGAGCCTCGCGCAGCGGCAGCGTCATGATGTGCTGATCGCCCTGCGCGGAGATCTTCGGCAAGGTATCGCCAACTTCGGTCGGCAGCATGTCGGCCGAGATCGGCGTGTCAGGGCCGTCGCTGCGCGCCAGGATCATCAGCCGCTCGATGTTGTTGCGCAGCTGGCGAATGTTGCCCGGCCAGTCGTGGGCCTGCAGCACGGCAAGCGCATCGTCGCCGATCTTGCGCGGACGGATACCCGCCTGCTCGCTGACCTGGCGCATGAACATGTCGACGAGAAACGGAATATCCTCGCGGCGCTCGGCCAGAGCCGGCACACGCACCGGGATGACCGCGAGCCGGTGGAAGAGATCCTCGCGGAAGAGGCCTTCGGAGATCATGTTTTCGAGGTTGTAGGCCGTCGAGGAGATGATGCGGACGTCGACCTTGACGCGCTTCGTGCCGCCGACCCGCTCGAACTGCTGATCGACGAGAACCCGCAGGATCTTGTTCTGCGTTTCGCGCGGCATTTCGCCGACTTCGTCGAGATAGAGGATGCCGCTATGCGCCTCTTCGAGCGCACCGGTGCGGCGCGGTTGCCCCGGCGTTCCCTCGGTTCCGAAGAGCGCGATCTCCATGCGGTCGGGTGTGATCGCTGCGGCGTTCAACGCCACGAACGGACCAGTCGACCGGGTCGACTTGCGGTGGATCATGCGCGCCACCAACTCCTTGCCGGAGCCGGACGGTCCCTGGATCATGATGCGGCTGTTGGTCGGCGCGACCTTTTCGACGGTCTGGCGGAGCTGCGAAACGGCAACGGAGGTTCCGATCAGTTCGACCGGATCGCCCGACTTCTTCTTCAGCTCCGAGACTTCGCGCTTCAGCTTGGAGTTCTCGAGCGCACGCTCGGCGATCAAGATCAGGCGGTCGGCCTTGAACGGCTTCTCGATGAAATCATAGGCGCCACGCTTGATGGCGTTGACGGCCGTCTCGATGTTGCCGTGACCTGAAATCATCACCACCGGCAGATCGGGATGGCGCGCCTTGATCTCGTCGAGCAGGGCGAGACCGTCGAGGCGGCTGCCCTGCATCCAGATGTCGAGAAAGACGAGCCGCGGCACGCGGTCGCTGATCGCCGCCAGCGCGCTGTCGCTGTCAAAAGCCGTTCGGGTCTCGTGCCCCTCGTCGGACAGGATGCCGGAGACGATCTCGCGGATGTCTTCCTCATCGTCTACAACCAGAATGTCAGCGGCCATCGCTCGTATCCTTACTCTTCAAAGTGTCTTCGCCCCCGGCTTCTCCGGCAGGCGGCAGGATCACGCGGATCATTGCTCCAACGCCGCCATCGAAATCGGCCGGTGCGTCGTGCAATTCCAATTGTCCGCCATGGTCCTCAATGATCTTCTTGACGATCGCGAGCCCGAGGCCCGTGCCCTTCTCGCGCATCGTCATATACGGTTCCAATATTCTATGCCGGTTCTCGGTCGGCAGGCCTTTGCCGTTGTCGATGACATCGACGACAAACCGGCCGGCGGCTCCATCCTGCTGCGCGCGCACAAGCACTTTAGGCTCGCCACGGACAGCGCCCGTCGGCACCGCCTCGATCGCTTCCACTGCATTCTTGACGATATTGCCGAATGCCTGGCCGAGCATGCGGCCATCGAACATGCCCTCGAGCGGCTCGTCGCCGAAATCGCGCATGAAGCTGATATGGTTGTTGCCCATTTCGCGCAGAAACACGGCGTCCTTCAAAATTGCCCGCAGATCCGCCTTCTCCTTCGTCGGCTTCGGCATGCGGGCAAACGCAGAGAACTCGTCGACCATGCGACCGATATCCTCGACCTGCCTTACGATAGTGTCGGTGCATTGATCGAAGACGGTCCTGTCTTCCTGATCAATCTGCTTGCCGTAGCGACGTTTCAGGCGCTCAGCCGAGAGCTGGATAGGCGTCAGCGGGTTCTTGATTTCATGCGCGATACGCCGCGCCACATCGGCCCAGGCGGTCGAGCGCTGTGCAATCACGAGGTCGGTGATGTCGTCGATGGTGATGACGTAGGATTCGTTTGCCTCGCCGCCTTCTTCGCGCGTCACCTGGATGTTGAGTGTACGCTCGGTTCCGCCGCGCATGATATTGATCTGCTTGCGGAAGTTGTTGCGGTAGCGGCTTTCCGCCTCGACCAGAACTTCCTCGATCTCAGGCGCGACCACGCGCAGGTCTGCACCGAGCAGGTCGGGCGCGGCCTTCTTCAGAAACTCCTCCGAAGAGGAATTGGCAATGGTGATCTGCCGGTCGCGGCCGACGCCGATGACCGCTGCCGTGACGCCCGAAAGAACTGCCTCGATGAAACGCCGCCGATGGTCGACCTCATCCTTGGCCTCGAGGATCTGCTCCTGTTGGGTGCGGATCTCTGAAACCATCTTGTTGAACGTACGCGAAAGATTGCCGACGTCGCCATCGACGGCACGCACCGGCACGACGACATCGAGGTTGCCCGCAGCAACGCTGTCGGCGGCACCGATCAACTGGCGGATCGGTCGAACGATGCGGTCGGCGACCGCGATTGCCGTCCAGATTGCCGCCAGAAGCACGATCAACGCAAAGCCGATATAGAGCACGCCGAAGGCGATCTGCGTGAAGGCGCGCCCAGCCTCCAGCGTCTTGTATTCGGCGGTGTTTTCTTCCATCAACCGCAGCGAACGCATCACTTCCGGATCGACGTTTCGAACGGTGTAGAGATAGGTGCCGGGAATGTCGTCAAGCGGGATCACGGCACCCACCAGATTGGTAATCCCGGGCGGTATCAATGTCGGCTGTCCGGAAACCGAGCTTTTGAGCGCATCCGGCGGAATGGCCGGCAGGGGCTTTTCCGTCGAGATGTTGGCCTGCAGAATGGCACTGCCGTCTGCCCGAACGAGGAAGGCGCCGAGCATGCCCCGGCCTCTGGCCTGGCGCGTCACCAGTTCGGTAAAGCCGGTGCGGTCGAGGCTGTAGAGTTGCCGGTTGCGTTCAAGGTCGTTGGCCATCGAAACCGTCTGACCTTGGAGATAGCTGGCATTCTCCAGAACATAGGCCTGGGCGACGCTGATCGACGACCGGACGATCGCCTGCGTGCGCAGCGAGAACCAGCGGTCAAGTCCGACATCGAGCGTTATGCTGGCGAAGATCGCGACCAGAATCGCGGGCGTGATGGCGACGATCGAAAACAGCGCGACGATGCGGACATGAAGCCGCGCGGCAGCACGCCCCTTGCGACGCGCCCGCAGCAGCCTGAGAATTTCGCGAACGATGAGATAGATCAGGCCGACGACGAACAGGCCATTGATCGCGGCACAGGCGATGAAAACGTTGCGTTCCAGACGAATCGGCGTCAGCCCAAGCAAGACGAGCAGAGACAGAGTAGCGCAGACGAGTGCGCCGATCGCCAGCATGAGGCCCGGTAAGGCAAAGGACGCGCGACGGTCGTGCGCCGCCAATCCGTCATCTGTGCCCAGCGGCAAGGCCATTGCATCCACCATGTAAAAAACGTTCCCCCGACCGGCGCCTATCGACACCAGCAATTCTCACGCACATCCCGGGTCAAGGTATTGACCGGACCGTCAACCGGAGCTGTTGCGCATCAGCCACAGCCCCCAAGGCCAGGCAAAGCAGCGCAACACCGCTCGATTCGGCGGTCATAACACGTTCAAGCAACGTATTGTGGCGAAAATGCAACGGTGGTTGTGGCCAAGTCAAGCCGTACGTGAGCTGCGATACACAGAGACGCCGAGTTCTCGGATCTTCTTGCGCAGCGTGTTGCGGTTGAGGCCGAGCAAATCGGCAGCCTTGATCTGATTTCCCCGCGTCGCCGTCAAAGCGGCAAGGATGAGTGGATACTCCATCTCGGCGAGCACCCGCTCGTAAAGACCGCTTGGGGGAAGCGCGTCCCCGAAACTGGCAAAATATTGCCGCATGTTCTCCTCAACCGCCTGTGAGATCGAAAGAGAACCGTTTCGCGCTTGCGTCTTTTCGATGGGGCTGTCGGGGATCTCCGAGCGCAGCTCGTTTTCGATGATTTCTCGGGTGATGACATCCTGCGGGTAAAGGGCTGTCAGCCGGCGCACGAGATTTTCCAGCTCGCGCACGTTGCCCGGCCACGGGTGCGCCTTCATCAGTTCCAGCGCCTCCTGATCGAAACGCTTGACATCCAGGCCCTCTTTTTCGGCCTGCTGGACGAAATGGCGGACGAGATCGGGAATGTCTTCCGCACGGTCGCGCAGCGGCGGCAGGCGCAGCGGCACCACATTCAACCGGTAATACAGGTCCTCGCGGAAGAGACCCTGGTTGATCGACTGTTTCAGGTCCTTGTTGGTTGCAGCGACGATGCGCACATCGGAGCGGATCGGCGTGCGTCCGCCCACCGTCGTATACTCGCCCTGCTGCAGCACGCGCAGCAAACGCGTCTGAGCGTCCATCGGCATGTCACCGATCTCGTCGAGGAAGAGCGTGCCACCTTCTGCCTGCTCAAAACGACCGGTCGAACGGGTCTGCGCACCGGTAAAAGCGCCCTTCTCGTGACCGAACAGTTCTGATTCGATCAGGTCGCGCGGGATCGCCGCCATGTTGATGGCGACGAAGGGGCCGTTGCGGCGCTTGCCGTAGTCATGCAGCGCCCGCGCCACCAGCTCCTTGCCGGTGCCGGATTCGCCGGTGATCATCAGCGTGAGATCGGTCTGCATCAGGCGTGCGAGCACCCTGTAGATTTCCTGCATCGCCGCCGAGCGGCCGACGAGCGGCATGCCGTCTTGCGAATCGTCGTCGATCTTGGCCGGGCGGCGCTTCGGTTCGGCCAGCGCCCGGCCGATAATGCCGATCAGCTCGGTGAGATCGAAAGGCTTCGGCAGGTAATCGTAAGCGCCTTTCTCGGAGGCCTTAATCGCCGTCATGAAGGTGTTCTGCGCACTCATGACAAGAACCGGCAGGTCCGGGCGCGCCTTCTTGATGCGCGGAAGCAGATCGAAGGCATTCTCGTCGGGCATGACCACGTCGGTGACAACAAGGTCGCCGTCGCCGGCGGAAATCCAGCGCCAGAGCGTCGCCGCGTTCGACGTGATGCGAACATCGTAACCGGCGCGGCTCAGCGCCTGATTGAGCACGGTGCGAATGGCTGCGTCGTCATCCGCGACGAGGATCGTGGCACCCGTCATGCAATGTTTCCTTTTGTCATAGGTATGTCGTCTTCATCCGCCGCCTGCCCCTTTGAGGCCGGCATCAGGACGCGGAAAGTCGTGCGATTCTGCTGGCTGTCGCATTCGACGATACCGCCATGCCCGCCGATGATCTTGGCGACCAGCGCCAACCCAAGACCCGAACCGTTGGTCTTGGTGGTGATGAACGGATCGAACAGATGCGGCAGCAGGTCGGAGGGAACGCCCGGGCCATTGTCGTGCACGCAGAACTCCAGCGGCAGCGAGATCTTCTCGCGGGTGCCGGCGACCGAAAGGCGAATACCGGGCCTGTAGGCGGTCGTCAGCATGATCTCGCCTTCCGGCCGATCGCCGATCGCTTCGGCTGCATTCTTGATGAGATTGAGAAACACCTGCACCAATTGGTCGCGGTTGGCAAAGACGGACGGGAGGGACGGGTCGTAGTTCTCCGTCACCTTGATCCGGCGCGCAAAGCCGGCCCGCGCGATCGCCTTCACGTGATCGAGCACCGAGTGAATGTTGAGCGGCACGCGATCGACCGGCCTCTCGTCGGAAAACACTTCCATCCGATCGACAAGCGAAACGATCCGGTCGGTCTCGTCGCAGATCAGCCGCGTCAGCGCTCGATCCTCGTCGTTGACGGAGGTCTCCAGCAATTGCGCCGCACCCCGAATGCCGGAAAGCGGGTTCTTGATCTCATGTGCCAGCATCGAGGCAAGGCCGGTGACCGAGCGCGCCGCCGCGCGGTGCGTCAACTGGCGATCGATCTTGTCGGCCATCGACCGTTCCTGGAACACGACCACCACGGAGCCGGGCTCCGAAATCACCGGTGCCACGTAGAGGTCAACCAGCTTGTCGGCACCCAGCCGTGGCGAGCTCAGATCGACGCGATATTCGTTGACCGGCGCCTTGCGCTCGCGCACCTGCTCGATCAGCGTCAGCAGCGGACTGCCGAAGGGAATAAAGGCGCTGATATCGTGGCGGGCGAGATGATTGGCGCTGGCGCCGAAGAAGGATTCAGCTTCCCAGTTGGCAAAGGCGACGAGACCGT
Source organism: Sinorhizobium sp. A49 (assembly GCF_002002725.1). Lineage (GTDB taxonomy): Bacteria > Pseudomonadota > Alphaproteobacteria > Rhizobiales > Rhizobiaceae > Ensifer. The sequence goes on from NZ_MUNW01000032.1 coordinate 146,660, forward strand.
TCTGATCGACGAGGATCACCGGGTTTTGGATGGCATTCAGAACGGCCATCGACAGCCCGTTTGCAGCAGTCGCGGCTTCCGAAGTGTTGGGCTTGTCCGTCATGCCGCGATCCCTTCCCTTGAGTGGGTCGCATGCGAACTGCGAATGGCGTCCGAGGCACGGACGGCAACGGATTTGGGATCGGTCGACGTCAGGATCGCTCCCTTCTCCGCCCCGGCAAGACCGGGTGCGAAACGGTCGAGGTACCAACCGACATGCTTGCGTGCATGCCTCAGGCCGGTATCGGCACCGTAGAATTCGAGCATCATTTCATAGTGCTCCACGAAAATGTCGGCGATTTCCGCCTGATCGGGATGAGTAGCCGTGCCGGCGAGAACGCCGACATGCCAGGGGCGGCCTTGCGAAGACCGCCCAGCCATGACGGCGTCGGCACCGGAACGTTTGAGAATCTCTTGCGCATCCGCAACAGTATCGACGTCGCCATTGGCGACCAATGGCACGGAGATAACCTCGCGCACGGCGCGGATCGCATCCCAATCGGCCTTGCCGGTGTAGAATTGCATGCGGGTCCGGCCGTGCACGGTGATCGCCTCGACGCCAGCCTCCTGCGCCCGCCTTGCAATCAGCGGTGCGTTGATCGAGTTTTCATCCCAACCAAGCCGCATCTTCAGGGTGACCGGCACATCGACTGCCTTCACGGTCGCCTCGACCAGCGACAGAGCGTGATCGGGATCGCGCATCAGCGCCGATCCTGAATAGCCGCCCGTCACCTTTTTTGCCGGGCAACCCATGTTGATATCAATGATATCGGCACCGTTCGCGGCAGCGATTTTTGCCGCCTCGGCCATCCAATGCGCCTCGCGGCCCGCCAGCTGAACGATGTGCGGCTTGATACCGGAGTTCTTCAGCCTTGCCCAGGATTCGGACGCGTTGCCGACCAGTTCGCGGCTTGCGACCATTTCCGTCACCACAAACCCCGCACCAAAACGCCAGGCCAAAGTGCGGAACGGCAGGTCCGTGACGCCAGACATCGGGGCGAGCGCCACCCGGTTGCGGATTTCGATATTCCCGATCCGAAGCGGTGATGACAAAGCCGGAGCTGGCAAATGCATATCTTTCAGGCACATGTTGTTCTTGCACTATTTTTAGACATTGTTCTCTGGCTTGCCAAGCGATTTCGAAGCGTCGGGCAAATTTCCCTGTTCGGCTGGCAAAGCACGGACCTTCGCGGTACATCACGACGAAGATTGGCGAAATCCGGGACCACATACAGAAGATGCAGCCTGAAGAACAGCTTTCCTGCGGCATTGTGATCGTTGCAGCAGGGCGCGGCGAACGCGCGGGCCAGTCGGCCGAGGGGCCGAAGCAGTACCGCACCATCGGCGACAAGCCGGTTATCGCCCATACGCTTGACACTTTCGCGACATGGCCAGGAACCGGCCCGATCGTGGTCGTGATCCATCCCGACGACGAGGATCTGTTGGCGGCCTCACGCCGGCGATCACCCGCCCGCGAGTTGATCGTGGTCCACGGCGGCGCGACCCGGCAGCAATCGGTTCTTGCCGGCCTTGAAGCCGTAGCAGCAACCGGCTCACGCTACGTGATGATCCACGATGCCGTACGGCCATTTGCCGATCATGCCCTGCTGTCGCGCTGCGCCGATGCCCTGACAAATGGCGCACGCGCGGTGCTGCCGGCAATTGCCGTGTCGGACACGCTGAAGCGCGCCGATGCCGCCGGCCTGGTGACCGAAACCGTTTCGCGCAATCATCTCCATGCGGCCCAGACGCCGCAGACCTTCGACTTGAAAACCATTCTCGACGCCCACCGGACAGCCGCGACAAGCGGACGGACGGATTTTACCGACGATGCCTCTATCGCCGAGTGGGCGGGCATCCCCGTCGCGCTCGTCGAAGGCACGGTCGACAACGTCAAGCTCACACTGAAAAGGGACATCGCCATGGCCGACGAAAAACTCAAGCGGCATCTCATTCCGGACGTTCGCACCGGCAATGGCTATGACGTGCACCAGTTGGTCGAAGGCGATGGCGTCACGCTTTGCGGCGTGCTCATCCCGCACACCAAGAAGCTCTCCGGCCATTCCGATGCCGACGTCGCACTGCATGCGCTCACCGATGCGCTCTTGGCCACCTGTGGCGCCGGCGATATCGGCGATCACTTCCCGCCGTCCGATCCGCAGTGGAAGGGTGCAGCCTCACGCATCTTCCTCGAACATGCAGCCAACATCGTGCGCCAGCGCGGCGGCACGATCACCAATGCCGACATTTCGCTGATTGCCGAGGCGCCAAAGGTCGGGCCACATCGCCAGGCCATGCGCGAGAACCTTGCCGAGATGCTCGGCATCGATCTCGACCGCTGCTCGGTCAAAGCGACGACGAACGAGCGGCTCGGTTTCGTCGGCCGCGACGAGGGTATCGCCGCGATCGCAACGGCAACCGTCGTCTACATGCCGGGGGACGCACACGATGTGGCCGAATGACATTCAAGCCACGGCTGGCAAGATCATCGCCGATTTCACCGCCCGCGGGCTCAAGGTGGCAACGGCCGAATCCTGCACCGGTGGACTGATTGCCGGTGCCCTGACGGAAATTGCCGGATCGTCGGCGGTCGTCGACCGCGGCTTCGTCACCTACTCCAACGACGCCAAGATCCAGATGCTCGGCGTCGATCCGGCAACGCTGGCGGCGCACGGTGCGGTTTCAAGGCAGACGGCCATCGAAATGGCGCACGGCGCGGTCGCGCGCTCCGAGGCCGATTTTGCCGTCGCGGTAACGGGGATTGCCGGTCCTGGCGGCGGATCGACCGAAAAGCCGGTCGGCCTGGTGCATCTGTCGGCTACGGGGCGCAACGGCACCGCGCTTCACCGCGAGATGCGCTACGGCGATATCGGCCGGGACGCCGTGCGGCTGGCAACCATCCGAACGGCGCTCGAGATGCTGACCGAGGTCGCTCAGACGGCGGTGTAGATCTTGTCGGCGCGTCTTTCGAACGCGTCAGAAAACATGCGGAAGGCACGATCGAACATCGATCCCATCAGCGCCCCGAGGATGCGGCTCTTGAACTCGTAATCGATGTAGAAATGGACGGCCGACTGCCCCTCGCCCGCCGGCTCGAAACGCCAGCGATTATCGAGATACTTGAACGGGCCATCTATGTATTTCACCTCGATCACCCGCTCGGCCTTGTTGAGCAGCACCTGCGTCGTGAAGGTCTCGCGGATAGCCTTGTAGCCGACGGTCATGTCGGCGAGCAGCAGGACCTTACCGTCGCGCTCCTTGCGCGAGCGCACCGTCAGCGCCTCGCACAGCGGCAGGAACTGCGGATACTGTTCAACATCGGCGACGAGATCGAACATCTGGTCGGCCGTGTGCTTGACGACATGGTTCGTTTCAAAGTGCGGCATAGAGGGGAGTTAAGCGGGCAGACCGAGAAGATCAAGGAGCCTCTGCATCTGGCGTCGCGATTTCAACTGCAGAACCGGCACATTAGGGCCATGTTCGGCGAGACCTGCGACGATACGCGGCGAGAACCTGTCCTCGAAGGTCCAGATGAATTCGAGAAATTCCCAGTCGACTTTCTCGATGCAACCCGGTGCCATCTCCGGGCGGGTGCGCCCGAGATGTTTCAGCCAGCGGGTGAGGACACCCCAGACGCAGAGAAGCCGCGGCATGCGCACCCAGATGACGACATCACTTCTCGGCACGCGGATATCGAAGGTGGAAGGGCTGGTCCCATCCATGATCCAGCGGTCTGCCGCTACGCGCTCGACGATGCGCCGGCGCTGTTCGGCGCGATCGCGCTGAACCCAGCCCGGCAACCACAGAATATCGCGGTCGATGGAGACATAGGCGAGGTCGAAATGTCGGGCGAGCTTCTGCGACAGTGTCGACTTGCCGCCGCCGGAGCACCCGACGACGAGAATACGATCAGCGCTACGGATATGGTCGGCGGCGGTGGCAGCGTCGACATAGAGCACCTTTCCGGTTGCCACTGGCTGATCCATCGACAAATTCCATTCACCAATCCCGGCCCACGGTCGGTTGTACCGTAGCCGCGATCGAAACCTCAAGATCGTTCGGAAGACGAATACGCGGCGGGACGCAGCGTAGCGCCGACCGCCGGAGATGAGATGAAAGATCGCCAAACGAAAACTCCGGCGCTGGGCCGGAGTTCCTGTTGTCTCGAAATGCCCCGGCTTTACCCGGCCGCAGCCGCCAGCTTCTTTTCGCGGGCTTCTCGCAGGCGGGCGAAATCGTCGCCGGCGTGATGCGACGAGCGGGTCAACGGGCTTGAAGCGACCATGAGGAAGCCCTTGGTATAGGCGACCGTCTCGTAGGACTTGAATTCTTCCGGCGTGACGAACTTCTCGACCTTGTGGTGCTTGCGCGTCGGCTGCAGGTACTGGCCGATGGTCATGAAATCGACGTCGGCTGTGCGCAGGTCGTCCATCAACTGCAGGACTTCGTTACGCTCTTCGCCGAGCCCGACCATGATGCCGGATTTGGTGAACATCGTCGGATCGAGTTCCTTCACCCGCTGCAGCAGGCGGATGGAGTGGAAGTAGCGAGCGCCCGGACGGACGGTCAGGTAATTGCCCGGTACCGTTTCCATGTTGTGGTTGAAGACATCGGGCTTGGCGGCGACGACGCGCTCCAGCGCGCCTGGCTTCTTCAGGAAGTCGGGCGTGAGGATTTCAATGGTGGTCAGCGGCGACGCGGCGCGGATCGCCCAGATCACCTTCTCGAAATGTTCCGCACCACCGTCGGCCAAATCGTCACGGTCGACAGAGGTGATGACGACGTGGGAGAGGCCCATCTGCTTGACGGCCTTGGCGACATTCTCGGGTTCCGCCATATCGAGCGCATTCGGCTTGCCGGTCGAGACATTGCAGAAGGCGCAGGCGCGGGTACAGATCTCGCCCATGATCATGAAGGTGGCGTGCTTCTTGTCCCAGCATTCGCCGATATTCGGGCAGCCGGCCTCTTCGCAGACGGTGACGAGCTTGTGCGAGCGCACCAGTTCGCGCGTTTCCTGGTAGCCCTTGGAGGTCGGCGCCTTGACGCGGATCCATTCCGGCTTGCGCAGCATTTCGGTATCGGGCTTGTGGGCCTTTTCCGGATGGCGGACGCGTTGCGCCCGTTCAGAGACGGCATCGAACACCGTTACCATACTGTCTTCCTCGTCGCGGCGGCTGCGGCTTTGTGCCGGCAGACCCTTTTTCGATCTATATAGATGGCTCGACGGGAAATGTCAGGCCACCTTTTGCTCGACAGCCCGACCGCTAGCGCTGGAAGCGTCGCAGGCTATCGTTTGACAGCGCGGCCAACGGCAATCAGCAGGCAAGCGCCGATAAACCCGAAGACCAGATAGGCAAGCCAGCCGGAAAAAGCCATTCCGAAGGCTGCCAGAATGATATTCGACACCACCGCACCGATGATGCCGAGAGCAATGTTCATGAACAGCCCCACATCGCTTTTCATGAACTTCTCCGCGAGCCACCCGGCGAAACCGCCGATGATGATCGCAGCCAGGATGCCGACGCCGTTCACAGCCATGGTGATCTCCGTGCATTGAGGACAAGGTGCGTCATCAATGCGGGACCGCCCCAAAAGTTCCGGCGGCGGTAAATCCCGTCAGGCGTTCAGCGCGCGTCCATAGGCATCGAGCACGCTTTCCTTCATCGTCTCCGAGATGGTCGGATGCGGGAAGATCGTGTGCATCAGGTCTTCTTCCGTTGTCTCCAGGTTCATGGCGACGACGAAACCCTGGATGAGTTCGGTCACCTCAGCGCCCACCATGTGCGCGCCCAGGAGTTCACCGGTCTTCTTGTCGAAGATCGTCTTGACCATGCCCTGGTCTTCGCCAAGCGCAATCGCCTTGCCGTTGGCGACGAAGGGGAAGCGGCCGACGCGGATGTCGCGGCCCTCGGCCTTCGCCTTGGCCTCGGTGAGACCGACGGAAGCGACCTGCGGGTGGCAGTAGGTGCAGCCCGGGATCTTCAGCTTATCCATCGGGTGGACATTCGGCAGGCCGGCGATCTTCTCGACGCAGATGACAGCCTCATGCTCGGCCTTGTGGGCAAGCATCGGCGGACCGGCAACGTCGCCGATCGCGTAGACGCCGGCAACATTGGTCTTGCCGTAGCCGTCGATGACGATGCAGCCGCGATCGGTCTTGATTCCCAGCGTCTCGAGACCGAGGTTCTCGATGTTGCCTTGAACGCCAACCGCAGAAATCATGCGGTCGGCGGTGATCTTCTCGACCTTGCCGTCCTTCATCTCGACATGGGCGGTGACCGAGTTCGCACCCTTCTCGACCTTGGTCACCTTGGCTTCAAGGTGGATTTTCATGCCCTGCTTTTCGAACTGCTTCTTGGCGATGTTCGAGATCTCGGCGTCTTCGACCGGCATCACGTTCGGCATGACCTCGACCACTGTCACGTCAACGCCCATGGTGCGGTAGAACGAGGCAAATTCGATGCCGATCGCGCCCGAGCCCATGACGAGCAGCGACTTCGGCATTTCCTCGGGCTTCATCGCCTCGAAGTAAGTCCAGATCAGCTTGCCATCCGGCTCGATGCCGGGAAGCGCACGCGGACGGGCGCCGGTGGCAATGATGATGTGCTTGGCTGTGTAGGTGCCCTCGCCCTTGGTGTTCTTCGGCAGCGGCGCCTGCGGCTGGACGATCGCCTTGGTCGTCTTGCCGACGACGATCTCGCCGGGCTTCGTCAGCTTGGCTTCGCCCCAGATGACGTCGACTTTGTTCTTCTTCATCAGGAAGCCGACGCCGCCGTTCATGCGCTCGGCAATTCCGCGCGAGCGGGCGACGATCGCCTTCAGGTCCGGCGTCACCGCACCTTCGATCTTGATGCCGTAGCTGCCCGGATGCTGGGCGTAGTGCAGCACTTCGGCAGAGCGCAGCAGCGCCTTGGTGGGAATGCAGCCCCAGTTGGAGCAGATGCCGGCCAGGTGCTCGCGCTCGACGACCGCGGTCTTGAGACCCAACTGTGCCGCACGAATGGCGGCAATGTAGCCGCCCGGACCCGAACCGATGACGATGACGTCGTAATTCTCAGCCATGTGTTTCCTGCCTTTGTCTCAAGCGACCTTGCGGGTGAAGAGCACCCAGTCGTGTTTTCTGCTGCCTTCGAAGAGCGGTACGGCCTCAGCCCGAGCCGCCTCCTCAAAGCCGTTTTTGCTGTAGAGTGCCTGCGCCCTGTCATTGTGGCTTTCGGTGATCAGGCTCACCGGCGCCGAGCCGGCGCGTGCAATTTCATGTGCAAGCAGTCTGCGTCCGATGCCGCGGCCGCGCCGATGACGGTAGACGCCGAGGCTATCGATGAACCAGTGACCGACCACCTGTCGCTGTAATGCGAGCAAGGGCTCGATCACGGCATGTTTTGCCTCGGATTCCACCGCCGATGCCTCGATGCCGTAACCGATCGACACGCCTGCGATTTCATCCTCGACATCGGCGACGACGGCATCGCGCCAGTTTCCAGGCCCCACATCTTCGCGCAGCTTGTTGCGCCCGCGCTCGAAAGCCGTATCGGTCGCCCCACTGAGAACCGCGCCATACCAGAGCCAGGCGGCAAAGCCGTGCGAGGCGATATCGGCGAGAACCGCCAATTCCGCAGCCTCCTGTCTCTCCGCCGGCCTGATGGTGACGTCGCCCGCCATCTCAGACACCGAGCATCATCCGAACGACCGGCTCGAGGCCACGGCCGATCGCACGGGTGTTTTCAGCGTCAAGATGCACGCCGTCGAGCGGTGTGGTCCTTGCAACGGATCCCGCATCGAAGAACCCGCAATCGAGTTCGTCGGCAAGATCGCGATAGAGCGGCGCCAGCATCGCCGATTGTTCGATGCCGCCGGCGAACATCGCGCCGAAGGCTGCATTTGCCGTTTCACAAAGCTGAGGGGGCGAGACGACCAATATCTCCGGTCCGCCTTCGCCCTCGACCGGCCAGTCGTGCCGGCGCACCAGATTGACGAGGCGCTCGATGCCCTTCACGGCGCCGAAGGCTGTCCCGTGAATGATCGGCTTCATGTCGTTGGCGCCGAGCAGAAAGATGATCAGATCAAGCGGCGCGTGGCTGTGGAGGATCGTCGGCAGCACCTTGGCGCCGTTGCGATCGCAATCGGCTAGGTGATCGTCATAGGCGGTGGTGCGACCGTTCAGGCCTTCGGCAATGATCTGGACGTCAGAGCCCAATGCTGTCTGCAAGACGCTCGGCCAGCGATCGGCAAGCGCATGGCGGCCGCCGCCCGTGGCATCGTAGCCCCAGGTCAGACTGTCACCGTAGCAGAGAACTGTTTTCATCGTCCGGGCCCGCCTTCGGCGTTGCGATCAAGCAGCGGACCGGCCCGAAGGCCGGTCCCTGTCCACATCAGACCAGCATGCCCATCGGATTTTCGATGTAGCGCTTGAAGGCTCCGAGCAACTCGGCGCCCAGCGCGCCATCGACGCAGCGATGGTCGGTCGAGAGCGTGACGGTCATCACAGTGGCGATGACCATCTGCTTGTTCTTGACGACGACGCGTTCCTCGCCCGCACCGACCGCAAGGATCGTGGCGTGCGGTGGGTTGACGACGGCGGCGAAGTCCTTGACGCCCATCATGCCCATGTTGGAGACCGCCGTGGTGCCGCCCTGGTACTCTTCGGGCTTCAACTTGCGGTCCTTGGCGCGCTTGCCGAGGTCCTTCATCTCGTTGGAGATGGCCGACAGGCTCTTCAGCTCCGCCTGGCGAATGATCGGCGTGATCAGGCCGCCCGGGATGGACACGGCAACGCCGACATCGGCGTGCTTGTGCTTGACCATGTTGCTGTCGGTCCAGGACACGTTTGCATCCGGAACGTCACGCAGGGCCAGCGCCAGCGCCTTGATCACCATGTCGTTGACCGAGAGCTTGTAGACCGGCTTGCCGTCCTTTTCGGGGGATGCAGCATTGAGCTGGGCCCGGAGCGCCAGGAGCGCATCGAGTTCACAATCGACCGAGACGTAGAAGTGCGGGATCGTCTGCTTGGATTCGACGAGACGCTTGGCGATCGTCTTGCGCATGCCGTCATGCGGCACGAGCTCATAGGAGCCGGGTTCGAACAGCTTGAGGACGGCGTCCTCGGACATGCCCTTGGCAAGCGGCGCGGCAGCAGGAGCTGCAGCACCTGCGGCGGGTGCAGCGGCGGGCTTGGCGCCGCCACCGGCAACAGCGGTCTCGACGTCCTTCTTGATCACGCGGCCATGCGGACCGGTGCCGGCGATCGCCGAGAGATCAATACCGGCATCCTTGGCAAGACGCCGTGCGAGCGGCGACGAAAAGACACGGGCACCGCTATCGGCCTTGGCCGCCTGCGGCGCTGCCGCCACCGGCTGAGCTGCGGCAGGAGCAGGAGCACTTGCTGCCGCCGGTGCTGCGGCCGGCTCTTCCTTCTTTTCGGCTGGGCCAGGTGCGGCGGCTGCGCCGTTACCGCCCTTGGCGGCCGCGGCGACATCTTCGCCGTCAGCTGCAAGAACGGCGATCAACGCATTGACCTTGACGCCTTCGGTGCCGGCGGGAACGACGAGCTTGGCAACGGTGCCCTCATCGACGGCCTCGACTTCCATCGTCGCCTTGTCGGTCTCGATCTCGGCGATCACATCGCCGGACTTGACCTTATCGCCTTCCTTGACCAGCCACTTGGCCAGATTGCCTTCTTCCATCGTCGGAGAGAGGGCAGGCATTGTGATGTTGATAGGCATCGAAGGGCCCTCCCCTTATTTGTAGCAAACGGCTTTCACCGCATCGACGACTTCTGCGACGTTCGGAAGCGCAAGCTTTTCGAGGTTCGCGGCGTAAGGCATCGGCACATCCTTGCCGGCGATCGTCAGGATCGGGGCATCGAGATAGTCGAAGGCCTGCTGCATGACGCGGGTCGCGATCTCGGTGCCGACGGAAGACTGCGGGTAGCCTTCTTCGACGGTGACCAGGCGGCCGGTCTTCTTGACGGATTCGATCACCGTCGGCAGGTCCATCGGGCGGATGGTGCGAAGGTCGATCAGTTCGACATCGATGCCCTGCGCTTCGAGCTCGGCGACCGCCTTGACCGCATAGGTCATGCCGATGCCGAAGGAAACGATGGTGGCGTCCTTGCCGACCTTGTGGATCCGCGCCTTGCCGATCGGCAGAACGAAATCGTCGAGCTTCGGCACTTCGAAGGTCTGACCGTAGAGGATCTCGTTTTCGAGGAAGATGACCGGGTTGGGGTCACGGATCGCAGCCTTCAACAGACCCTTGGCGTCGGCTGCCGTGTAGGGCATGACGACCTTGAGGCCCGGAATGTGGCTGTACCAGGCGGCATAGCACTGCGAGTGCTGCGCTGCGACGCGGGCCGCGGCACCGCTCGGGCCACGGAACACGATCGGCGCGCCCATCTGACCACCAGACATGTAGAGCGTCTTGGCAGCAGAGTTGATGATCTGGTCGATCGCCTGCATGGCGAAGTTGAAGGTCATGAACTCGACGATCGGGCGCAGGCCGGTCATGGCAGCGCCGACGCCGACGCCGGCAAAGCCGTGCTCGGTGATCGGCGTGTCGATCACGCGACGGGCGCCGAATTCCTGCAGCAGCCCTTGCGTGATCTTGTAGGCGCCCTGGTACTCGGCGACTTCCTCACCCATGATGAAAACGTCGTCGCTCAAGCGCATTTCTTCGGCCATGGCGTCGCGCAGCGCTTCGCGCACGGTCATCGTCACCATTTCAGTGCCAGCGGGGATCGCCGGATCGGCAGCCACTTCGACCTTCGGCTGGGCGGCAACCGGTGCCGGCGCAGACGCGGCCGGTGCTTCGCTTGCAGCGGCAGCCTTCGGCGCTTCGGCCTTCGGTGCGGCGATATCGCCTGCACCTTCGCCATCCTGCAGCAGGACCGCGATCGGCGTGTTGACCTTAACGCCTTCGGTGCCGGCGGCGATCAGCAGCTTGCCGATCGTGCCTTCATCGACGGCTTCCACTTCCATGGTGGCCTTGTCAGTCTCGATCTCGGCAATGACGTCACCGGAGGAGACCTTGTCGCCTTCGTTCTTCAGCCATTTCGAGAGTGTGCCTTCCTCCATCGTCGGGGAAAGGGCGGGCATGAGAATTTCTACTGGCATGTTTGAGCCTCCCCGGATCAAAGCAGGATATCGGTGTAGAGCTCGGATACATCCGGCTCCGGATCAGCCTGAGCAAAATCGGCGCTATCGGCGACGATGTCGCGGACGTCCTTGTCGATCTGCTTCAGCTCGTCCTCGCTCGCCCAGCCCTTTTCAGCCAGACGCGCCTTCACCTGCTCGATCGGATCGTGCTCCGACCGCATCTTCTGCACTTCGTCCTTCGAGCGATACTTCGCCGGGTCGGACATGGAGTGGCCGCGGTAGCGGTAGGTCTGCATTTCCAGGATGATCGGGCCCTTGCCCGAACGGCAATATTCGACAGCCTCGTCGCCAGCCGCCTTCACGGCGCGGACGTCCATCGCGTCAACCTGGAAGCCGGGAATACCGAAGGAAACACCGCGCTTGGAGAAATCGGTCTGCGCCGAGGCGCGGGTGACCGAAGTGCCCATGGCGTAGCGGTTGTTCTCGATCACGTAGATCACCGGCAGCTTCCACAGCTGCGCCATGTTGAAGCTTTCGTAGACCTGGCCCTGGTTGGCCGCGCCGTCACCGAAATAGGCGACACTGACATTATCGTTGCCGCGGTAACGGTTGGCAAAGGCCAGACCGGTGCCGAGCGACACCTGGGCGCCGACGATGCCGTGGCCGCCGTAAAAATGCTTCTCCTTGGAGAACATGTGCATCGAGCCGCCCTTCCCCTTGGAAAGACCGCTGCGACGACCGGTGAGTTCGGCCATGACGCCGCGGGCGCTCATGCCGCAGGCCAGCATGTGACCGTGGTCACGATAGGCGGTGATGACCTGGTCGCCTTCTTTCAGGGCCATCTGCATGCCGACAACGACAGCTTCCTGGCCGATGTAGAGGTGACAGAAGCCGCCGATGAAGCCCATGCCATAGAGCTGGCCGGCCTTTTCCTCAAAACGCCGGATGAGCAGCATTTCGCGGTAGGCTTTCAGTTCGTCTTCTTTGGTGAAGTCGGCGATGTTGCCGCCGCTCAAGTCCTTCTTGGCCGGCTTTGCTGCGGTCTTACGGCTGGAGACGGACGCGTTTTTTCGCGGAGCCATTCATTCCTCCCAATGGTTAGCCTTTGAGGGTTACCATAGGGAAAGAAAAGCGCCACAGCAATGCCATATTTGCATGGCTCGCATTCCGCGCAAGCTATTGAATATAAACGAGAAATATCAATTAACCGAATTTCGGTTAATTCGTCATGCGGTGGAAAATAACGATTTCGTCGCTCCGCGACATGTTGAGCGCGAGGCGAGCTTTCTCATCCAGCATGTCACGCTCCAGCGAACCGTCGCTCATCAGCTGAACCTCTCTTTCGAGGGTCGTTCGCTGCTTGGTGAGTGCGTCCAACCGTGCCTGCCGCTCAACGATCTGGCGATCGAATTGTTCCGTCGCCTTCAAGCCGTAGCCGCCGTGAATGGAATGATAGCCGAAATAGGAGAGAAAGGCGACCGCGATCAGCGGCAGCACCAACCGACCCAGTTTCCGTTTCTTATGATGCCGTGTCCACATCCCGTCCACACCCTGATACGCAATACCGAGTGAGACTAGCGGGCATTGATTAACCGACCGTTGACCATGAATGGCCGGATAAAGCAAAACCCGCCCACGGTTGCCGTGAGCGGGTCAAATTTTCAGCGATTACGCGAGGCTATCAGCCGCGCAGGATCGAGCGGCCGGCATACTTGGCCTGCAGGCCAAGCTGCTCTTCGATGCGGATCAGCTGGTTGTACTTTGCGAGCCGGTCGGAACGGGCAAGCGAACCGGTCTTGATCTGGCCGCAGTTGGTGGCAACCGCGAGGTCGGCGATCGTCGCGTCTTCGGTCTCGCCCGAACGGTGCGACATGACGGCGGTGTAGCGTGCCTTGTGCGCGGTCTCGACGGCGTCGAGCGTTTCCGACAGCGAACCGATCTGGTTGACCTTGACGAGGATCGAGTTGGCGACGCCCATCTTGATGCCGTCGCGCAGGCGCGCGGAGTTCGTGACGAACAGGTCGTCGCCGACGAGCTGGCACTTGTTGCCGATGAGATCGGTCACGGCCTTCCAGCCATCCCAGTCGTCTTCACCCATGCCGTCTTCGATCGAGAAGATCGGGTACTTGGCGGCAAGTTCCGCCAGGTATTCGGCCATGGCGCCCGGCTCCAGCGTGCGGCCTTCGCCTTCGAGCACGTACTTGCCGTCCTTGAAGAACTCGGTCGCAGCGCAATCGAGCGCGATGAACATGTCTTCGCCCGGCTTGTAGCCAGCCTTCTCGATCGACTTCATGATGAAGTCGAGGGCTGCCGGAGCGGATGCGAGACCCGGCGCGAAGCCGCCTTCGTCGCCGACATTGGTGTTGTGGCCGTCGGCTGCAAGCTGCTTCTTCAGCGTGTGGAACACTTCCGAACCCATGCGCACCGCATCACGAAGCGTATCAGCACCAACAGGAACGATCATGAATTCCTGGAAGTCGATCGGGTTGTCGGCATGGGCGCCACCGTTGATGATGTTCATCATCGGAACCGGAAGCACGTGGGCGTTCGGGCCGCCGACGTAACGGTAGAGCGGCAGGCCGGAGGCTTCGGCGGCAGCCTTGGCGACAGCAAGCGATACGCCGAGAATGGCGTTGGCACCGAGGCGCGACTTGTTGGCCGTGCCATCGAGCTCGATCATCGTCTTGTCGATCTGGATCTGGTTTTCAGCATCGAGACCACCGATCGCCTCGAAGATCTCGCCGTTGACGGCGTCGACGGCGCGCTCGACACCCTTGCCGAGGTAACGTGTACCACCATCGCGCAGTTCGACCGCTTCATGCGCACCCGTCGAGGCACCCGACGGCACGGCGGCGCGGCCAAAGCTTCCGTCTTCCAGGTAGACGTCGACCTCGACGGTCGGGTTGCCGCGGCTGTCCAGAATTTCTCGGCCGATGATGTCGATGATTGCAGTCATGATCTCTTCCCTGCTTTAGGACGGTGGTGGGTCGGGCCTGTCATAAGCGAAGGCCCGGGAATTTCAATGGCGCGCAAGATCTAAAAACAACCGCGCCACCGAGGTTCATGAAAATTTCACGCGGGCGCGATCAGCCCTTGGCGACCGCATCGAAGGCCAGCAGCTTTTCGAGCAGCCGCGGCATGTCCTTCAGATGCACCATGTTAGGGCCATCGGAAGGTGCGTTGTCGGGATCCTCGTGGGTTTCGACGAACAGGCCGGCGATGCCAACGGCAACGGCCGCACGCGACAGCGTCTCGACGAACTCGCGCTGGCCGCCGGTCGAGCCGCCCTGCCCGCCGGGCTGCTGCACCGAGTGGGTGGCGTCAAAGACGACGGGGGCACCGAGCGAAGCCATGATCGGCAGCGACCGCATGTCGGACACCAACGTGTTGTAGCCGAAGGACGCGCCGCGTTCGCACAGAAGAATGTTGGGATTGCCACTTTCCGTGAACTTGGCGAGCACGTTCTTCATGTCCCAAGGCGCCAGGAACTGGCCCTTCTTGACGTTGATGGTGCGGCCGGTCTTGGCGGCGGCCACCAACAGGTCGGTCTGGCGCGACAGGAAGGCCGGGATCTGCAGGATGTCGACTGTCTTGGCGACGAGTCCGCACTGCTCCTCGGTGTGGACATCGGTCAGTACTGGGAAGCCGAACTCCTTCTTGAGGTCGGCAAAGACCTCCATCGCCGTGTCGAGGCCAATGCCGCGTTTGCCCGACAGCGACGTGCGGTTGGCCTTGTCGTAGGAGGACTTGTAGACGAGGCCGATATCAAGCTTCTTGCAGAGTTCGGAGAGCGCTCCCGCCATCATGAAGGCGTGCTCACGGCTTTCCATCTGGCAGGGGCCGGCGATCAGCGACAGCCGCTCCTTCTGCGAGAAAGCGACCTGCTTTGCACCCTCACCGACAACTACTCTGGCATTCGTTTCCATCATCAAGCTCCAAACGCGAAGATCACCCCTTGCCCCGGCATTTCGGGAACAATGAGGCGTCCGCCCATTTCTGAAAATTCGATATCGTTGCGCGCAAAATGCGCGCGCGTCACTTCGAGGTCCGCGACACGGAAGATCACGGCCCGGCCGCGAAGGCCGCGCTCGGCGCTGCGAACCGAACGGCCGAAGAAGGCCTCCATGCCGGCAGCACTCAGCACCGAGATCCTGGCGTTCGTCGTCTCGATGTCCATGCCGAAGGAATGCGCTTCGACTTCGCGCTCATCGACCGCTTCTTGCAGGAGGTACTGGAAATCTGTCGGGTTCGTCTCCGAAAGCACGACCTCGGAAATGCCGAGTACACCGTTTTCGTGCCGCTCGAGCGCGCCGCGATCACTTGGAAGCGCACGCACGCGCTGACAGCTGAACAGGAAGAAATCCGGCGAACGCAGGTCGGCGGCAAAGGCGAGGCGGAAGGAACCGAGCCCTTCCCGGCCATCCGGCAGTCGCATCGGCCGCGAGAACTCCAGCATGTCGCCGCCCGAGATGCCATGGGCGCGAAAGCGCATGTGATCGGAGGCTGCGTCCTCGGTGCCGAGCACGATCGCCGACAGCCCCTGCGGTCCCTGACGGAAACGGAATGCCTGGTCGCGGGCGACGAAGGCGTTGCCGTCCAGGGCTGCCGCTTCACATTCTTCGCGCGAAGCCACGGCCAGCGGCTCAAGATAGGTGCTGTCGGAGAAGAAGACGCAGGCGTTTTCTGTGCCGAAGGGATGGCGTGCATCCTCGGCCACAGTGAAGCCGAGATCATGGAGCCGGCGCCGTGCCTGTTCAAGTGCGTCCACCGGCAGCACGAGATGATCGAGCGGGCGGGTGGTGCGCTTGGAGAGGCTCATGGCGGTTTCCCTGGTGGTTTGCCGCTGTTTGCAACTTTTGCCCGGCGAATGCAAGCCGGCAGCCGGCCATGGCTCCGATTGGCCGACTTGTCCCAACCATCCGCAACAAACAGCATCCGTCCGCGCCGGGCCTCGCCCGCCGCAGATCTACTGTTGCCAGCAGGTGCCGAACGGCCTGGGCGTCAATAGTAGCCCGGAGCCGCCGTGGCGTTGCCCGTATTCGAGGCCCCGAGTCCGGGGGCGGATGTTTGCGGCTGCGCGTAGGTCGTATTGCTCGAGGACGTCGTGGCACAGCCCGACAGCCCCAGCAGGACGAGCGTCAGCGGCACAAACAACAAAGCTATGGAGCGCATATGCATTGACCCTTTCCGGTTTGGCTGGAGAACAGAAAAGTACGAATCCGATGATTTGGCGAGTACGTAACAGTAACACGACGTAACGTGACGCCACCAGCACGGCCTGGAACCGCAGCGTCGCGTCGGGCGCTGCGGTCGTTCTCCTTCGATCCGCGCTTACGACCCGAACAACGGGATCGGCCCACGCGCACTAAAGGCCAAGATCGCTCTTGATGGCGCAGGTGGCGATAAAGGTCGGCATGAACCTGTCGATCAGGAAGCGCGGCACCGGTTGCCGATCCTCGTGGAAGCCAGCCAGCACGAAACCGGCCCGGAGTTGGCCATCGATCTGCTCGGCCAGGCTGTGCCCGAACACGAGTGCCTCGCCCCGTTCGATCTTTGATCGCACCAGGTCGGGCGCGAGATGCTCGGCCTCCACAAAGGGAAGCGCGTAGGCCGGTCGGACGAGCCCCTGCTCGGCATAGCTCGGGTCGCGGTCGCCGATAAAGACGACCGGATTGTAAAAGCTTGCCAGCAGCCGACCCCCCATCTTCAGCACCCGATGGCATTCGCGCCAGACCGGCTGGATATCGGGTACATAGAGGTTCGATATCGGGTGGAAGACGATATCGAAGGCGCCATCGGCAAAAACCGAGAGGTCGCGCATGTCGCCCCGAACGGCGCTCAACGTCAGGCCTTCGCGCTCCGCCACCAACCGGTCCTGATCGAGTTGGCGTTCCGAAATATCGAAGACGGTGACATCGGCACCGGCCGCCGCCAGAATTGGCGCCTGCTGACCGCCGGCCGATGCCAGGCACAGGATCTTCAGGCCCCTGATAGCGGGCAGCCAGCCTTTCGGGAGGTCACCGGGCGTCAGCCGCGCTTGCCATTGCCCGTTCCGGGCGGCAGCGACCAGTTCCGGCGTCACCGGTCTTGACCATTCGCGTTGCTCGCTTGCCTGGCGGTCCCAGGCCTGGCGGTTGTGATTGATGATATCGAGCTTGGTCGATGTGTCTTGCATAATCGGTCCTTGGAAACATGTCCAAACATGACCGCTCACGGGGAATAGAAATTGCAGGCAAATATGCCTCTGCGTCCGTCCGTTGATTGCGGATCGAGCAATGCCATCGTCCATCCCCTTCGCGAGCGAAGTTGAGGCGAATTCGGTTTTCACCGGGCATTACTGGCGCATTGGACGACGCTCCTCCTGTTGAGCCTCGGAAATTAGCGCCGGAGTTGCAGGCGGTCAACGCTGGAAAGAAGCAGCTCTTCCGTCAAGGACTGCGGTGAGACGTCACGTCGTTTCCTGCACGTCGGCTAAAAGCTTGCGGAGATCGAAGAATTCGCAGCGCTCATACGTCATCATCCCACCAGCGACTTGGGCCGCTTGTGAAGCGGACGCAATCGCGTAAAGTCGGAAAATGCAGCCTGAGGTTATGGCAGGCCTGGCAGTTTGAGGGGCAACATTTGATCAATGCATCGCAGGGCGTGGGACGCATCCGGGCACGAGGGGCGAAGCGCCCCTCAACAACGGCATCTCTTGCAGGCGGGATCGAAGCGCCATGATTCGCGATTTTCTTGCCAGGCTCGCTTCAGTCGCCATCATGATGTTTGCACGTGCGCTGACCGCGGCCCGCGCACTCTGGCATGAAACCGGCCTGCCGCCGAGACAGAGTGTCTATTTCGCCAATCACTCCAGCCATGGCGATTTCATCCTGATCTGGGCCGTGCTGCCGCCTTGGCTGCGTCAACGCGCCCGTCCTGTCGCCAGCGCCGAATACTGGCTGAAGTCAAAGCTGACATCCTTCATCGGCGGCGACGTCTTCAATGCCGTTCTGATCGAGCGCGACCCGGCAGCGCGCACCAGCGACCCGGTCGAGCAGATGGCGGCCGCGCTCGACGAAGGCGCGTCGCTGATCGTCTTTCCCGAAGGCACCCGCAACCAGACCGAAGCCAGGCTGCTGCCGTTCAAGAGCGGACTCTATCACCTCGCGCGCAAACGCCCGGACGTGGCGCTGGTCCCGGTGTGGATCAACAATCTCAACCGCGTGATGCCAAAGGGCGAGTTCGTTCCGATCCCGCTGATCTGCACGATCAACTTCGGTGAACCGCTCAAAGTCGAGCCGGACGAGAGCAAGGAAGACTTCATCGCCAGGGCACAAGGCGCACTGCTGTCCCTCGCCCCGACCCAGACGGACAACGACGCATGAGCACGACGACTTCCGACATGGTCACCCTGCTGCTCGGCGTCGGCGGCATCCTGCTGTTCGCCTCGTCTGTCGGCTATGTGCTGCAGCGCAAGCTGTCACCCGACGGTTCGAATGGCGCGATCGAGAACCTCAACGCCCGCATCAAGGCGTGGTGGGCGATGGTGTTCCTCATCGCCATCGCTTTCATCGCGGGGCGCGTCGGGGTGCTTCTGCTCTTCGCTTTCTGTTCGTTTGCAGCGCTGCGCGAATTCATCACGCTGATCAACACGAGACGCGCCGATCATTGGGCGATCGCTGCCGCCTTCTTCCTGGCGCTACCGATCAACTACTATCTGCTGTGGGCGGAAGAATACGGCATCTATGCGATCTTCATTCCCGTCTATGCCTTCCTGCTGATGCCGATCATAGCGGTGTTGCGAGGCGACACGCAGAACTTCCTGCTGAGGATTTCGGAAGTTCAATGGGCACTGATGATCTGCGTGTTTTGCGCCTCTCACGTGCCGGCGCTTTTGACGCTGCAGATCCCCGGTTACGAGGGGCGCAACGTGCTCCTGATCGCCTTCCTGGTGATCGTCGTGCAATCGAGCGACGTGCTGCAATATGTCTGGGGCAAGCTTTTCGGGCGCACCAAGATCGCCCCGAAACTCTCGCCATCGAAGACAGTGGAGGGTTTCGTCGGCGGGGTTGCAAGCGCCACGCTGCTCGGCGCCTCGCTGTGGTGGATCACGCCGTTCACACCGCTTCAGGCAGGGGTGATGTCGCTCATCATCACATTGATGGGCTTCTTCGGCGGACTGGTGATGTCGGCGATCAAGCGGGACCGCGGGGTCAAGGACTGGGGCCATCTGATCGAAGGGCATGGCGGCCTGATCGACCGTCTGGATTCGGTCGTGTTTTCGGCGCCGATCTTCTTCCATCTGACGCGTTACTGGTGGTCGCTTACATGAGTCGCCACCTGCGCGCCCTTGCCCGCAGCAGCATCGTCCACGTGCTTTTTGCTTTTTTGGCCATGGGCGGATGGGCGCTGTTTGCCAACAGGCTTCACCCGATGCCGCGGCCACTCGTCGCCGGCCTGGTGCAGGGTGCGCTCTCAGCCGCGTTGACGCTGTGCCTGAAATCAATGATCGACGCGCTGTCTCTTCGGTTCCACGGGACCGCTCGGCTTTGGATGCCGCCGCTTATCGCCTGCCTTGCCTCGACGACCATTCTCGTGACAGTCCACGCGGCAACCGGAACGCCGGAAATCCTTAGGACCATTGCCCTGCCGCTCATGGTCTCCACCAGCTACGCCGTGCTTTACAATTATTCGATCAGCCGCAGGAAAGCTTGAACCATGGACAACACCGGCGATCGCAGACCTTTGGCAAGCCGCAACACCCGCTGGGCGCAGACGATCGCCCGGCGGCTCGCCGCCATGGCGATCACGCCCAACCAGATATCGCAGGCGAGCATGGCGGCCGCGGCACTTGCAGGCCTTGCCTTCTGGCTGACGAGCGAGACCCAGGACGGACTTCGCTCTATGCTTTTCATCGCAGCGGCCCTGTTCTGCCAGTTGCGCCTGCTCTGCAATCTCTTTGACGGCATGGTTGCCGTCGAGGGCGGCAAGGGTGCACCGGATGGTCCCTTCTGGAACGAATTTCCCGATCGGGTGGCCGACCTCTTCATTCTCGTCGGCGCCGGCTACGGCATCGGCCTGCCCGCGCTCGGCTTTGCCGCAGGTGCGTTCGCAGTGCTTACCGCCTATGTCCGCGAGCTCGGACGCGCCAACGGCGCACCAAGTGACTTCTCCGGCCCGATGGCAAAACAGCATCGCATGGCCGCGATCACGCTCGCGGCCGTCATTTCCGCTTTTGAAGGGCTGTGGCTCGGCGATGGCGAATTGATGCTCGCCGCCCTTGTCGCCGTCTCAGTCGGGGCCGCCTTTACGGCACTGCGTCGCGCCCGGCGCCAGACCTCATGGCTGAGGGCCAACGCCGCAGGAAAGTAGGGCATCAAGCGGACTGCAATCGCCAAAGCTGATCCTTTGACTACCGTCGCCGGTATCGACCCCGCGAGAGGCTTGACGTCGTCGCTGTTACTTATTAGATCGATTACTCTAATTATTAAATGATACGACTTGATTACCTTTGAACGGCTGCCGCGGCGCACTGCCGACAGGAATGGATGAAGCGGCCGTCTCGGCCGTTCACCGCCCTGTGCGTTCTCCGATAATCGTTTTGAATCAGATGGATCCGGCCGGGGCTTATCGCGCCTGCCGTTACGGAGATAATCATGACCACCCAAGACCGCATAGACGGGGTCGATGCGTTGCGCGGCTTCGCGTTGCTCGGCATCCTGCTCGTCAACGCCATGGCCTTCGCTTCGGGGTTTTACGGCCTGGAGTTGCCGGATCCATCGTACGATAGCGGCCTAGACCGCGCCGTGCACCTTGTCGTCGCGCTGTTCTTCGAGATGAAGTTCTACCTGCTTTTCTCCTTCCTCTTCGGCTACAGCTTCACGCTGCAGATGCGCTCCACCGAAAAAGCCGGCGACGCCTTTGTGCCCCGCCTCTTGCGGCGCCAAACGGGGCTCTGGCTGATTGGGCTGGCGCATGCGGTGTTGCTGTTTCACGGCGACATCCTGACGACATATGCCGTTCTCGGCATCGCGCTGATGATGCTGCGCACGCGAAGCGATGCCAGCCTCTGGCGGTTCGCTCGTTTTCTAGTCGTGGGAACGGCTCTCGCTTGGTTCGCGCTCGGCGTCGTCGCAACGCTGGAACCTCTCCCTGTCGATCGGGATGCCATCATCGCCGGAGCCGCGGCGACCGAAGCGGCCTTCAGGGGCAATTGGCAATCCATCATCGGCCAACACCTGATTGAACTGCAGTCGGTCTGGGTGATCCTCGGCCTGCTGCAGGCGCCGTCGGCGCTTGCCATGTTCCTCGTCGGCCTGATTGCCGGACGTCGGCAAATCCTGTCTCACCCGCAGGAGAACCGCGCCATGCTCCGGCGGCTCGTTCGCCTCGGCTTCTTCGTCGGCCTGCCCGGTGCCGTCGTCTATGCCTATACCGGCGTCGAGATGAGCGAAACGCCGCTGGCGATTATCGGGCTTGCCGTCGGGCTCTTGACCGCGCCGCTGCTGACCGGGGCCTATGTTGGAGCCATGGTGCTTTTCCTTGATAGTGCTGCAGGACGAGGGCTGCGCGATCTGCTTGCGCCGGCTGGCCGCACTGCGCTTTCCAACTACCTGCTGCAGTCGCTCGTCTGCGCGCTAATCTTCCATGGCTATGGCCTCGGCCTGGTCGGGCGTGTGTCGGCGCTCGAAACCGTATCGATAGCCCTCATCATCTACGCCGCCCAGCTTGTTCTCAGCCGTTGGTGGATGCAGCGCTTCGCCTATGGTCCGCTGGAATGGCTGCTGCGCATCGTCACCATCTGGCGCGTGCCGCAATGGCGCAAGCTCGCAAGCGCCGATCAGCGATAGCCCCCTCCGTCAGATGGGATCTCAACGCACCCGGCCCACGTTTCGCACCAGGCGTTTTGCGGCTCGGAACAGCAATTATTCGTATTGACTCTAATTAGATGAATATCTAAATATTGACGATAACGGAATATGGGCATGCGGATCAACACCGTCTTCGAAGCGATTTCACACCCGGTCCGGCGGCAAATTCTGACGCTGCTGAAAGCCGGCCCGATGAGTGCCGGCGAACTCGCCGGTCATTTCGACCTAACCAAGCCGACGCTTTCGGTGCACTTCAACAAGCTGCGCGATGCCGAACTCGTCGCGGTGGAGCGCCGGGGCACGAGCCTCATCTATCACCTCAACATGTCCATCCTGGAAGAAGCCTTGAGCGGACTTCTAGGCAAGAAGGATCAGACGCCATGACATCTGTGCTGCGCGCTCCCTTGGTGCTGCCCTTGGCAGCCGCGCTTGTTGCCACCACCCTTGCCGGCCACCTGATGATCCCACCGGGAACCGAACTTCCGATTCACTGGGGCTTCGACGGCAATCCGGATCGGTTCTGGCCGCGCGACCGGGCGCTGCTGATGACCCCAATCGGCGCAGCGGTCGTGCTGACGTTGATGGCTTTTGCCGACCGCTTTGCGCCCGGAAGTCAGGCCGGTCGCCATGTCGTCGCCGCCGCATCTACCGGCACACTTGCACTCTTTTTGGCAATCCAGTCCGTCATCGTGCTCATCGGCCTCGGCTTCGATGTGTCGATGGCCAGGGTCATCGCCTTCGCCATGGGGCTGCTTTCCGTCGTCATCGGCAATGTGATGCCGAAGTCACAAGCCAATGGCATTGCCGGTCTTCGCCTGCCATGGACTCTCGCCGACCCAGCAAACTGGGCGGCGACGCATCGCCTCACCGGCCGCCTGATGCTGATATCCGGCAGCGTATTGATGCTGGCCGCATTGACCCAGAATGCCGGACCGCTGCTGACGACAGTAACGATCACCGCGTTCGTGCTGCCGTTCGTCATCGGCAGTCTTTACAGCTTCATCTTCTCACGCCGGCAAAGGCAGCCTTCAGGTCGGTGAGGATGCAGCACAGGATGCTGAATAGAAAACGGCTGGCCACAAAGGACCAGCCGTTTTTTTTCACAAGCGCAATCGTCAATCAAACGAGACGCGACTGTTCCAGCGCCGCTTCGACGAAACTCGCAAACAGCGGGTGCGGATCAAGCGGACGCGATTTCAGCTCCGGATGGTACTGCACGCCGATGAACCACGGGTGATCAGGGTACTCGACGGTCTCAGGCAGGATGCCATCAGGCGACATGCCGGAGAAGACCAGGCCACAGGATTCGAGCTGCGGCTTGTAGTCGACGTTGACCTCGTAACGGTGGCGATGACGCTCCGAAATGTCGGTCGTGCCGTAGATGTCGGCAATCTTCGTGCCGCCCTTCAGCGACGCGCGATAGGCGCCAAGGCGCATGGTGCCGCCAAGATCGCCGGAAGCAGTGCGCTTCTGCAGTTCGTTGCCCTTCACCCATTCGGTCATCAGGCCGACAACCGGCTCCTTGGTCGGACCAAACTCGGTCGAGGACGCCTTGTCGATGCCGGCGAGATTGCGCGCCGCTTCGACGACAGCCATCTGCATGCCGAAGCAGATGCCGAAATACGGCACCTTGCGTTCGCGGGCGAAGCGCGCCGCGTTGATCTTGCCCTCGGAGCCACGCTCGCCGAAGCCGCCGGGAACCAGGATGCCGTGCACCTTTTCGAGGTACGGGGCCGGATCTTCCTTTTCGAAGACTTCCGACTCGATCCATTCGAGCTTGACCTTGACGCGGTTGGCGATGCCACCGTGATAGAGCGCTTCGGTCAGCGACTTATAGGCATCTTTCAGGCCGGTGTACTTGCCGACGATCGCGATCGTGACTTCGCCTTCCGGCGTACGGATACGATCGGCAACCTCTTCCCACGCTTCCATGCGCGGCTTCGGTGCCGGCTCGATGCCGAAGGCGGCCAGCACTTCGTTGTCGAGGCCTTCCTTGTGGTAGGCGATCGGCACGTCGTAGATCGAGGCGACGTCGAGTGCCTGGATGACCGCCGACTGGCGGACGTTGCAGAACAGTGAAAGCTTGCGACGCTCGGCTTCGGGGATCTCGCGATCGGCACGAACCAGCAGGATGTCGGGGTGAATACCCAGTGCCTGAAGTTCCTTGACCGAATGCTGCGTCGGCTTGGTCTTCAGTTCGCCCGCCGCCGGAATATAGGGCATCAGCGTCAGGTGAACATAGACGGCAGTGCCCCGCGGCAGGTCGTTGCCGAGCTGGCGGATCGCTTCCATGAACGGCATCGCTTCGATGTCGCCGACGGTACCGCCGATCTCGCACAGCACGAAATCATAATCGTCGTTGCCTTCGGTAACGAAATTCTTGATCTCGTTGGTAACGTGCGGGATCACCTGAACGGTTGCGCCGAGATAGTCGCCGCGACGTTCCTTGTCGATGATGTTCTTGTAGATCCGGCCAGTGGTGATGTTGTCGGTCTTCGTCGCCGAACGCCCCGTGAAGCGTTCATAGTGGCCGAGATCCAGATCGGTCTCGGCGCCGTCGTCGGTGACAAACACCTCGCCGTGCTGGGTCGGGCTCATGGTGCCCGGATCGACGTTGAGGTAGGGGTCGAGCTTGCGCAGTCTCACCCGGTAGCCACGTGCCTGCAGCAACGCTCCAAGAGCGGCCGCAGCTATGCCTTTTCCGAGGGAGGAAACCACGCCGCCAGTGATGAATACATATCGCGCCATGGGAGTCACCGGTTACCTTTTAACAAACGATTCCGCCACAGAAAAATTCGTCTATCCGAACTTTTCCGTCTTCGAAGGGAATCAGATTTCACACAAAACAAAACCGGCGGATGGTGCCATCCGCCGGTGGGTTCTTCTAAATTGCGACCTTATTGGCCGCTGGGAACTTGCGATCCCGTATTGCTGTTGGCTCCGCCTGCGGGCGTCTGCGTTGTCGTTGCACCGCCGGCCGGAGCTTCGCCTGTGGTGGCGGGAGCCGGTGCCGTGGCGCCGTTACCGGTCGCCGGCTGCTGGGTTGCACCACCGGCCGGAGCCTGCGTGTTGCCGCCGCCGAGCGAATCGAGCACGCCGCCACCGGAGCTCGTGCCCGGAATACGGTCAAGGATATCGGTCGCCTGCGGCTCGTAACGGGCGAGGATGCCCATCGCCAGGGCCAAAACGAAGAACAGCGCGGCGAGGATCGCCGTCGTGCGGGTCAGCGCATTGGCCGTGCCGCGCGCGGACATGAAGCCGGAGCCACCGCCGATGCCGAGGCCACCACCTTCAGAACGCTGAATGAGAACGACGCCGATCAGGGCAACGACGACCATGAGATAGATGACGAGTAGTACGGTCTGCATCAGCTTCCAGTCCTGCCCTTTGGGCAAACGAATCAAATCTTGCGCGGACACGGGGCATTCCCGGGCGCAATTTTCGCGCCTCTTTATACCAACCTGTCCGTTATTCCAACCCCCTGCCCGGCGCGTGCCGGACAATCAGGCCGTCAAATCTTCATATGCCCGGTAGATGGCAAGAAAGTCTTCGGCTTTCAAGCTTGCGCCGCCGATCAACGCGCCATCTACATTGGCAACGCCCATCAACTCGCGGGCATTGGAGGGCTTGACCGAACCGCCGTAGAGAATGCGCATCTTGGCACCGGCATCGCCGAAACGGGACACGAGTTCCTGGCGCATGAAAGCATGCGCCTCTTGGACGTCGGCGGTCGTCGGCGTCAGGCCCGTGCCGATCGCCCAGACCGGCTCATAGGCGATAACAGTGTTTTCTGCCGTGGCCGTATCGGGCAGGCTTTCGGCGAGCTGACGCTTGAGCACGTCGAGCGTCTTGCCCACCTTGCGCTCGTCACCGGTCTCGCCGATGCAGACAATGGCAATCAGATCTGCCGCATGGGCCGCGTCCGTCTTGTCCCGCACCAGGCCGTCGTGCTCGGCATGGTCGGTGCGGCGCTCGGAATGGCCGACGATCACATGGGTGCCGAAGCAATCGGCGATCATCTCGGCCGAAACTTCGCCGGTGTGCGCACCGAACTGCTTCTGGTGGCAATCCTGGGCGCCGATCATCAAGGGGCTGTCGTCGCAGAGCGCGGTCGCCACATAGAGCAGCGTCGCGGGCGGGCAGATCAGCGTCTCGACCTTGCCGGACAGATCGCCCTTGACCCCTTCTGCCATCGCCTTGATCTGGTCGAGCGAGGCGCGCGTTCCGTTCATCTTCCAGTTTCCGGCGACGAGCGGGCGGATGTCAGGCGTCATGAATTTTCCTCCGGGTCAGGACTTTTTCTCCGGAAAGCGGCCTAGCAAATGCCACCGGCAAAAGAAAGCATGCGCCGCGGAATATTCCGGCAGGGCCAAAGCGCGTGGCCCTGCCGGTCGTTTGTTGCTCAGGAAGCGCGTGCCATGTGGATCACCGCAAAAGGCAACCCTTCATCGTCCGTCTCTTGCCGGCTGGTCTCGACAAAACCGCGACGGCGATAGAATTCAACGGCGCTGGCATTGTCGGCATAGACGCCGACATCGAGATGTCCGAGCCGCCTCGCCGCGTGCTCGATCAGCCCGCGGCCGACGCCGGCGCCATGAATTTCCGGATCCACGAACAGTCCGCCGATAAATCTGTCGATCAGGCCGATGAACCCGACCGGACTGCCATCGATCTCGGCGACCCAATTGTCGGCCATCGGAAGGTAGGTGTCGCGAACCATCTCGAGTTGGGCAAGCAGACGCTCCTCGCCAAGGAATGGGTGACCGATGCGCGAGGCGGAGAGCCAGATGGCAACCAGCCTGTCACGATCCTCGGCGCGGTAGGGGCGGATGATCGTTTCGGGCCGCTTCAATGCCGGGGCCTGTGTCATCGCCTCGGGCTTTGTCGCCGCAATCGCATACATCAGCGGAATGCTAGGCATGGTCTCGGGTGGCAGCATCCGTCCGCCGCCGGAATCACGCATCCCTTCAAAGCCGACCCAGCCGTTGGCATAGGGATACTCCCTCAGGCATTCGACCTTGAGACCGGCGTCGATCAGCGCCTGGACGACGTCGGCGATGCCCCAATTGAACTCGAACGAGGGGTGCGGGTTGCGAAAATCCACAACACCCTGTTCGTAGCCGTTCGGAGCCAACCCTGCGCCTGACGCCGCGACATAATCGCCTACGCCCGGTTCGGAGATCGGCTCTCGCGGTGCATAGTCGTAGCGTGGCGTCCACGTCTCATCCAAGACCATCGCAAACGGGTGAAACTCGATGAAGGCGAACCGGCCGCCGGGTTTCAGCACCGAAGCGATACCGCGAGCCCACAACCCGAGGTCGGATAACCAGCATATCGTGCCATAGGACGCAAAGACGCGATCGAACACCGCGCCGCGTGCTTGAGCGCCTTCGAACCAGTGGAAAAGGTCGGCGCGCTCGAAGGTCGCGGCAATGCCGCTTTCGCTCGAAAGCCGTGTGGCAAAAGCGATCGCTTCGTCGGAAATGTCGACGCCAGTGACCTTGGCGCCCAGGCGGGCAAGGCTCAAACTGTCCTGGCCGGAGTTGCATTGCAGATGCAAGAGATCGAGGCCGGCCAGGTCGCCGAGCAATTCGATCTCTTCGGGATAGAGCGTCGAGCCGCCGTTGCGGAAGAACGCACCTTGATCACCCTTGTGGCTGTTGTGTGCCGCGGTTGCCGCGTTCCATGAAAGCCGATTGGCCTCGTGTAGGTCGTTTTGCATGTCTCTCTCGTAAAATAGCCCAGGCGACGCCGGGTCGAGCGCCGCCAATGATGTCTCGTTCAGGCCGCAAACTTCAGCACGGCCTCCGGCTCTTCGCCGTAGCTGTCACCTGTTCGAACAAAGCCCAGTCCCTTGTAGAAACCTTCCGGGCTTGCCTCGCCCAGGCCGTAGCTGGTGTAAAGCTCACGGATGCCGCGCGCCTTGAGATCGCGCACGACAAGGTCAATCGCCTTCTTGCCGATGCCCTTTCCCTGAAAAGGTCGGGCGATCATGAAGCGCCAAAGGTAGACGCCGGGGCAATCGATGCCATCGTCCCAATCCGATCCCTGGTGCAGCATGATAAAACCGACAAGCGTCTCCTCGGCGTAGATCGCGCGAAACCAGGCATTCTCGGAGAAATGCGCTTCGGCAATCGACGTGCCGTTGTCGGCCACCATGTTGCGCTGTTCTTCGCTCAGCGTTTCGCTGAGTTCGCAAACGTCGCAGACGGTAAGCGCAGAGATGCGGCGGAAGGTAATTTCGGTATCGGACGGCAATACATGTTCGCTCATGAGCGTTCCCTGAAAATCAATGGATGAAAGACGAAGACCAGACCAAAAAGGCCGGCCGCGGTTTTAGATCGTCCGCCAACGATTTGAGCCATCGCTCAAATTGGACATATGATCAAATTTGCGATATGTCAACCGGATACAACCGGAGACTGAATATGGTGTACATGACCCGCCTCGCCCGGCGTGAGGCGATCATTGCGGCGGCCGTCGCCGTCATGCTGAAGGACGGCTTCGACGGGATGACGACACGGCGGGTGGCCGCCGAAATGGGAGCGGCAAACGGTATCATCCACCATCACTTCAAGACCGCAAGCGAACTCAAATCCGCAGCCTTCCAACATTACGAGGCTGCGGCCCGGGCCGAATTCGTGAAGATGCGCCCGACGCTCAGAGCGACTGCGGCGCTCAAGCTCTTCGTCAGCGACCATACGGACGATGCGCGTGAGAACGGGATGCGGTTCTGGGCGGAGACATGGCGTGCAGCACAGGCCGACATTGCGTTGGCGGAGGCTTACGCCCGGACCGTTTCTGACTGGCATCGCCTGCTCTGCGAAATCATCGAGGATGGCATTGCCGCCGGCGAGTTCCGCACAGGCACGGTCGCGGAATCGATCGCCTGGCGGATCCTCGGCCTCGCAACAGGCCTTTCCAGCATGGCAGTGCTTCCTGTGCCACTGCTTTCTCCGGCAACGGCCCGCACTCTGATGATGCAAGCCGTTGCCGACGATCTCGGCATCGCGCTTCAAGAAATGACTGGGGTATCCTGACCTACGCTTTTATCGCAAGCGCCCTGCGGATATCGGCCACGTATCGCCGGTCGAACAGGCCGAACACCTCGTCACCCACCAACCGATGGACGTCCTGGATATGGGGATAGGCATTCTCGGCCTCGCCGAGTGCCAGGTAAGAACGCGCAATGGTCATCGATGCGAGCGGCTGGCGCAGTGAAAGCGTCCACGCGCGAACAAGCTTCGAAACGGCGATGCTGTCGCGGTGACGACCGACGTCGTGAAGCGCCGCGCCATAACCACCCTTCACCCAATAATAGAGATCTTCCCCCTCGAAATTTGCGTCCGCCAGTTGCGCGGCCAGCCGCCACTGTTCGAGCGACTCCTCGAACCGGTGCTCTGTCCCCAGTGCGATGCCGGCGTTTGCGTGGTCCAACACCACGTTTTCAATTGGGATCAACTGGTGTGTCGAGTTATTCTCGGTCATGATTGATGTTCCGCGATAGGTTGGATTTTTGCAGAGACCAGACCAGCCAGCCCGCAGCCTGTTCACAAGCAAATGAGGCGTCTTTCGCGCGCATCAACGTAAACGACCCGCAGATTTACGGTATCGTCGGCGAATAAAAGCGAGGGCCTGTGGGTCCCATCCGAGCGACCAGAACGAAGTCTTGGACTTCGTCTGAAATCGCGGGAGCTTGCCATGCTGCGAAACAGCAGATCGACATTCGGCTGGGTGACGATCGTCCTCCATTGGATGATCGCCGCTTTGATCCTTGGCCTGATCGCGCTCGGCTTCGCCATGCGCAGACTGTCGCTGGATCCGGCGTTGCAATTCTCACTGTACCAATGGCACAAATCGTTCGGCTTTACCGTGCTTGCTCTCGCAGCGTTTCGGGCCGTCTGGCATCTCTTCGAGCGGAAACCAGAGGCGAC
The DNA here is from genome assembly GCF_002002725.1 of Sinorhizobium sp. A49. Taxonomy (GTDB): domain Bacteria; phylum Pseudomonadota; class Alphaproteobacteria; order Rhizobiales; family Rhizobiaceae; genus Ensifer. The sequence continues at coordinate 176,576 of NZ_MUNW01000032.1, forward strand.
CGCAGGCCTTTCGCCGCTTGAACGGCACGCATCGGCAACGATGCATGTTGCGCTGATCGTCCTCACCTTGGCGGTGCCCCTTGCCGGCTGGGCGGTCGCGTCGACCTCGACCCTGAACATTCCGAGCTTCTATTTCGACTGGTTCGTCATCCCGCATCTGCCGATGGCGAAATCAGAGGCGGCTGAGACCGTCTGGACGTCAACGCACGCGATCCTGGCCTACATGATGCTCACCCTCGTCCTCGTCCATGCCATGGCCGCTTTCTACCACCACATCATCAGGCGAGATGAGGTTCTGGCTCGCATGTTGACGTTGCGGCAGCGGCGTCGCGGCGAAATCGAGAAAGCCAGCGGCGCGCCCCTGGTTGCCAAGAGGAAGTAACCCATGATCATGCAGAAATCGAAACCATCGCCAGCAGCATTGGCACTTTGTATCGTACTCACGTGCGCATCCGGACCAGATACTGCCAGAGCCAGCGCTCCGCAACTCCAGGACGCTGCCGGCAACTACGGTATCACCGGGGCATCACGCGTCCATTTTTCCGTCGCCCAAGTCGGCGGCGGCGGCATCGTCGGCGACTTCGGCAAGTTCTCCGGCAATTTCCGCATAGACGGCAGCAATATCAGCCGCTCGTCAGTCGAGTTCACGCTCTATCCGGAAAGTGTCGAGACAGGAGAAAGCCGCGTCGAAGACTTCCTGAAGTCGAGCGCGGTCTTCGACAGCGCGACATACCGCACCGTCACCTTCCGCTCGACCAGCGTCACGCAGACCGGCCCCGACTCAGCCGCCATCGAAGGCACGCTGACCGCGCGCGGCAAAACCCGGAAGGAACGTTTCTCGGTAAAGCTGACGGACTGGAACAGCCGCTCGATCTCGTTCATGATCCGGGGCAGCATCTTTCGCTCGCCCTACGGCATGGACGTCGGGACACCGATCTATTCCAACGTCGTCGAATTCGACATGAACATAAAGGGGCAGAAGCACTAAGCGCCCTGCCCCCTCTCAATCGATTGCGAAAGCTATCAGCTGCCGATCTGACTGCCGACAAAGTCCTTGACGATACGCACGATCCCACGGCCCAGGAGCGCGTCGAGCGCGGCAATGAACTGGTCGACATGAGACCGTTCGCAGATCAGCGGCGGCTCAAGGCGGATGACATTGCGATTGTATTCGGTGAACGCGACAAGCACGTCGTAGTCGCGCAGAAGCAAGGCGCCGATGAAGCCCGACAGCGATCCCTTCAGCTTGTCGTCGAGCACGGAAACCACGGGACGCAGTACCATCGGCAACGTCTGGCTGAAATCCTGGAACTCCAGGCCAACCATCAGGCCCTTGCCGCGCACATCCTTGATGATCTTCGGATACTTCTCCTTCAACACCTGCAGACGCTCAAGCAGATAGTCGCCGCTGTCGGCGGCGCGATCGATAAGACGATCGTCGTAGAGCACGTTGATGCCCTCGATCGCTGTGACGCAGGCTTCGCCCATGCCGCCGAACGTCGCCATGGCGTGGATCATCGCCGTCTTCGATGTGCCATAGGCTTTCATGTAGACTTCGCGGCGCGCGATCATCGCGCCAACCGCCGCCTTGCCAGCGCCGAGCGACTTGGCGAGAGCGGTAACGTCAGGCACGACGCCATAGTGTTCGAAGGCGTAGAAGCGGCCCGAGCGGCCATAACCGCACTGCACTTCGTCAGCCACCCACAGGACGCCATAGCGATCGCACAGAGCGCGCAGTTGCTGCCAGTATTCGGCCGGTGCCTGGATGATGCCGCCGCCGCCCTGGATCGTCTCGAGCACGATGACGCCGATCTCCGGATCGGACTGGAAGGATTTCTCAACGGCCGCGATATCGGCGAAGGGAACACGGACCGTGTTGTCAACGAGCTTGAAATCGGCGCGATAGAGCTGACCGTCGGTGATGGCAAGCACACCCTTGGTCTTGCCGTGGAAGGAGTTTTCCGCATAGACGACCTTCGGGCGCTTCGGGCCGGCGGCGCGCTCGGCAAGCTTGACGGCGGCCTCCATCGCCTCTGAGCCCGACGAGCCGAGGAACACCATGTCGAGATCAGCAGGCGAGCAGGCGGCAATGTTCTTTGCAAGCGCCGCCGCATATTGCGACATGAAGGCAATCGCAATTTCGTGGCGTTTCTCGTCCTGGAACTTCTGACGCGCCTCGAGGATGCGGGGGTGGTTGTGGCCGAAGGCCAGCGAGCCGAAGCCACCGAAGAAATCGAGGATTTTCCGGCCGTTCTGGTCGGTGTAATACATGCCCTCGGCGCTTTCGATCTTCACCTTGTGAAAACCGAGCAGCTTCATGAAATGCAACTGGCCAGGGTTGAGATGATCCTTGAAGGCGGTGGTGATGTCGCCGATCGACATGGCTTTCGCCTGCTCGACCGTGAGCAGGTTTGGCCTTGCGACGCCACCTTCGTGCGACGGTGCCGAGACGGCTGTTCGGTTCGGTCTATCCAGCATGGTCATTCCCCTCACTCGGCCGGTACGGCAGCGGCGTTTTGCATCGTGGTACCGGACTTTTTGGCCCGATATTCGTCATAGGCGGCAACCAGCATATCGCCGTCGTTGAACTCCGGCCGCCAGCCGAGCTGATGCTTCAGCTTGCCCGTCTCGCGCACGCACAGTTCGTCGGCAATCAGGTACTGCTCCGGATCCATGATCGGCTTGTTGATCAGGTCGAAGAGCGCCAGCGTCTGCTTCACCGCGAAGGCAGGCGTCGGCAGCAAGAAGGACTTCGAACCGGCATGCTTGATCAGGTTGCCGAGAAGCTCCCGCACGGAAGGCGGACTGTCCGAGCCGAGGTTGTAGGCCTCGTTGGGCACGCCGCCCTTCCAGGCAAGCCTTGCGGCTTCGGCGCAATCGAACACCGAGATGAACTGGTACGGCACCTTGCCAGAACCGATCATCGGCACCGGCAGGTTCATGTCGATCAGCTTGAACAGTTTTTCGAGAATGCCGAGACGGCCGGGGCCGATAATCAGGCGCGGGCGGAAGATCGAGATACTCATGCCCTGCTTGCGCCATTGCACGGCCAGTTGTTCTGTCGCCCACTTCGACTTTCCATATTCGCCAAGCGGCTTTGCCGGATGGTCCTCGGTCTGCGGTGACTGAACCGTGTGGCCGTAGATCATGTCGGTGGTGAACTGCACGAGGCGCGAGGCATTCGCCACGCCCATGGCCTTCATGATGTTCTCGGCGCCGTAGTAGTTGACCGGCCAGAAGAAGTCCCAACGCTTCGAGCGGATCTGCAACGGCGACAGCATCTTGGCCGCCATGTTGTAGACCATGTCGTCCGGGCCGATGCCGACCTTCAGCACATCGCTCATCTGCGTAACGTCGCAATGGACGAAGCGCGCGCGGCTGTAGTGCGGCAGATCGGACTTGACGATATCGGCGACAACGACCTCTTCGCCGTCCTGGACGAGGCGCTGCGCCAGATGCCGGCCGACGAAACCATCGCCACCAAAGATAATGTGCTTCATGACTTGCTCCCGAAATCTGCTGTTCTTGCACCAGCCGCTTCGGCCGGCTTTTCGTCGCTATGGGATGAAATGCCCGACTGGGCGATCAGGACCGTTCCGACGCAAATGAATGCGATGCCGGCGATGCGCCAGGCATTAAGGTCTTCGCGAAAGAGGAAATAGGCGAAGAACGCCACCGCGACATAAGCCAGGCTCAGGAACGGATAGGCGAAGGAAAGCTCCACCTTCGACAGCACATAGAGATGCGATGCCATGGAGATGACGAAGGTCGCGAGACCGGCGAAGACCCATGGATTGAAAATGATCTGGAACAGGCGGACGATCGCCGTCTCGGCTGTCATCGAGATCGGCCCGAGCGACATCATGCCCTGCTTCAGCATCAGCTGTGCGGCCGCATTGGTCAGCACAGTGAAGAGAATGAATGGAATATATTTCATAGTTTTACTCCCAGTCCCGGGAAAACAACTACACGCAAGAGACGCATATTCCGTGAAGTTCGCGCATTTAATTTAATAAAATTGTCTGCAGTCTCATTTTGGCAAAGCCAACGCCGTGCGGCGCCAGAAGTTCGACGTCAACGCCGGATCGCGCAACGCCTCGAGTGACCGCCAAGAAGTGAAAGATTTTTCAAAGACTTGCGGACTCATGCGCGCATCCTTGTAGGGATTGATCGCGCCTCCGGCCTCGACAACGATCGCATCGAGGCGGTCCAGCAGCTTTACCGTCCGTTCACCCTGATTGGCGAAGTCTAGCGTCAAAGTAAAACCGGGCCGCGGAAACGACATGAGGCCACGCGAGGCGACGTCCCCGAAGCGCTTCAGGACGGTCAGGAAGGACGCGTGCCCGGCGCGGCGCGCCGTCTCCATCAGCGTCGCGGTAATCTCACGCGCGTTCTCGGCGGGGTAGACGCTCTGGTGCTGATACAGTCCTTTTGGACCGTAAAGCCTGTTCCACGCGCCGATGGCGTCGAGCGGATAGAAATACGACGTCCACGGCACAGTCGAAATTGTCTCGCCCGGCTTCTCCTTGCGGAAGTAATATTCGTTGAACGCCTTGAGCGTCGCGAAATTGAGAAGGTTGAATGGTGGCGAGAACGGTACCGAGAGTTTCATGCCTTTCGGCATGTCGGGAAACTCGCAGGAGCCATCCGCATGATCCCCGGCGAGCAGGACCCCACGGCCCATGCGCCGTCCGGTTGCAAGCTGGTCAATCCAGGCGACGGAATATTCATGTTCCTCATCGACGCGATCCACCAGGCCGAAGTATTCGTCGAGATTGCCGAACCGAATGGCGTGCTGCTGCACATGCGGCGACGGCACTTTGGTGAGACGAAGGCTGACGGTCAGGATCAGGCCGGTCAGTCCCATTCCGCCGATCGTCGCCGAAAACAACTCCGGGTTATCAAGCGGCGTGCAGGTCAGGCGCTCGCCAGTGGAGCGCAGCAGCGTAAAGCCGGACACATGATTGCCGAAGGTCCCGCGCACATGGTGGTTCTTGCCGTGAACATCGTTGGCAAGCGCGCCGCCTATCGTGACAAAAGCCGTGCCGGGCGTGACGGGAAGAAAGAAGCGGTGGGGAATGGCGCGGGCCAACACATCGCCGAGGGTAACGCCCGCTTCGCAGGTCATCATACCGGTGCCGGGGTCGAACGCGAGAATTCGCGCGTGTCGGCGATTGTCGATCAGCGTACCCAGATCGTTGTGGCAGCTGTCGCCATAGCTGCGACCATTGCCGAACGGCAGGAAGGTCTCCGGCTCGATCGAACCGATGCGATCTTCGTAGTCGTCCGGCGAAATGCCCTGCCGCGGCCGACGATCGAGCCGGCCCCAGCTGTCGTAATCTTGCGTATTCATTGCGGCCCGACAGCTCCGAAAAGGATAAGTAACGCCCCGACCATCATGGTCAGCTGGCTGCGCCAATCGCGCATGATGAAAACGACGGGATCCTCGTGCAGCATGCCACGGCGCGCTAGCATCCAGATCCGCAACAGCATGTAAAGCACCAGCGGGCAAAGCGGCCACAGCGCCCATGGCGTCGTGTACATCTCCTGCAGTTCCTTGCTGTGCACATAGAGTGCAAGCACCAGGGCCGACGTGAAGGCGGAGGCCACACCGGCCTGCCCGACCATTTCGAAATCGACCGCGAGATAGCCACGCCCGGGAACGGCGCCACCGTCCTTGTCTTCGAATTCATGCAGCTCGACGTATCGCTTCACCAGCGCGAGGCTCAAGAAGAAGAAGATCGCGAAGGATACCAGCCAGAAGGAAAGCTCGGTGCCGGTCGCTGCCGCGCCGGCAACGATCCGGGTCGTGTAGAGGCCGGCAAGCGTGAACACGTCGACCAGAAGCTTGCGCTTCAACACGAACGTGTAGGCCGTCGTGGCGCAGGCATAGAAGGCGAGGACGACTGCGAAGTTCCACGGCAAGAGCGAGGTTAGCGAAACCGAAGCCAGGATCAGGCAAACGACCATGACCAAAGCCGTTGGCACCGACATCTGGCCGCTGGCGAGTGGTCGGTTGCGCTTCTTCGCGTGACGTCGGTCATTGGCCAGATCGGAGAGATCGTTGATGATGTAAACGGCAGAGGCAAGGAAGCTGAAGGCGAAGAACGCAACGATGACGCTGACCAGCGCATCGAGATGCAGGACCTCATGATTGAGGATCATCGGCACACCGATGAGCACGTTCTTCGCCCATTGATGCACGCGGATCGATTTCAAGGCAGCGAGGGCACTCACCTTGCCGGTATCGAGCTTCTCTGCATCGTGATTGCGACGCCATTTCTCAGCCGCCGCATCGGGAGCAACGACGATCGCGCGACGCGCGACGTCGAACACCGCGATGTCGTCACGGCTATTGCCCATGTAGTCGAAACCGCCCTTGCCGAAGCGGTCGACAAGTGCGTCACGCTTGCGGCCGCTCGTCAGATTGAGTGCCTCGGATGAATGCATGATCGAAGAAAAGAGCCCGACATGCGCAGCAACCCCCAGGGCAACAGCGGGTGCGGCACCGGTGACAAGCACGATATCGCGCCCGCCGGCCTTCTCAGCAGCCAATCGATTCAGCACCGTCTGGCGGTAGGGCCAGTCCTCAGCCTTTCGGCCGGAGCGCGAAGCAACTTCATGTTTAAGGCGAGCCTTGCCCTGCCACAGCCATAGGAGCATGGGGAAGAGCATCAGCGGATTGCGCAATAGGATGATCGCTGCGCCTTCCCAAAGCGTGTCGGCAGCCAGCAATGTGCCATCCAGGTCGACACACAACGGAATTTGTCGTGTTTCGATGTGCGCGTTCATGAAATATACCCCAGCAATATCTGCCGGAGATCATCGCGCCGATCACTTTCAAAGGTGAAAACAAGCGGCCAGATTGCATCCGGAAATTGCCGGTCTGGTTAATAAATGCCGAGCGTAGTTCGGTACGCTTCAGCGGCTGCCGATCCAGTTCAAGGCGTCGCGCCAGTCGGTCATGCGGATCGGCGTTCCATGCGACCCGGTCTCGAAGAGCACGAAGCGGGCCGGAAAACCCTGCCCTTTCAACGTGCTGTAGAGCGCTTTCTGGCTCTCGGCCGAATAGACGTTATCCCTGCTGCCATGGCTGAAAAACATCGGCAGCCTTGCCTTGTACGCGGCACTCTTCGTGAAATCGGGATCGGCGACGCCGCCCATGATCATCATGCCGCCAAGGGCCGCAACGGCGCCGGCGTCCCGTGCCACACCCCAGCAGATGAAGCTGCCCATGGAGGCGCAGGCCAGCACGACCGGCCGGCCGCCGGAGCGCTCGGCGGCAAGCTTGACCAAGCCTGCAATATCAGCTGCCCCAGCCGCATCGAAAGACCGAACGCTCGGTGCATAGTAGACGCCGCCATTGGCAACAGCCAGGTTCTTTAGGCGATTGAAGTTGCCACCGAAGGAAAAGTCGTTGGCGCCGAGGCGCCGGTCGCCGCCTCGCCCGTGGATGAAGATTACGCTGAACCCCGCACCGCGATCCGGGCCGACGCGTGTCACATCGAGCCGGCGCCCGCCCACGTCGAGCGTCTCGTTGGCTTGCTCACCCTTGACGCCGAGAGAAACGAAATCGCGCTTGACCCGCCGCTCCGGAATTTCGTCACGCCCGTTGATGTCGCGCAATTCCTGATAATCGACGACGCGGTAGTCGCCGTTGTCGCTCTGCTCAAGCACTGTGCCGTAGGAAAACAGATCATCCTTGTATGGCTTCAACACCTGCGCCGCGGCGGGAGCAGCGCCCCCGGCAACAAGCCCGAAGGACAGCACGATGGCGCTAAGCCGACGAAAGCAAGAATGAGCTGTGGACACGGACAACGAAGGGCTCCCTGGTTCGTCGCAAAGCCTTGCCATCGGCTCGGCACCAAAGCAACAGTTGGTGACAAGTGCCAACGCTCAGGCTTTATTTTACAGGCATTCGGCGCCGCCATTCTCCTTTTGTTCGCACAATCGGCAAGAGTCTGGCAGAATTCGGGTGATTCGAATGACTGGGGATGGCGACAAGACCACGGCCTTGCTATGGCCATGACCACCTCCGCACGACAGGAATGATCTAGACGCCCCATGGACGACAGCAACGACCTCTTCTCCGCAATGCCCGAACAACCGAAGCCCGCTGTGCCAGACGCCGCGCCTGTTGCGCGCGCAGCGCCGGTTCCGCGTGAAGAACCGCGCCCTGCCCCCAAAGGCAGCGATAGTGGCGACTATGACGCTTCGGCAATCGAGGTGCTGGAGGGGCTCGAGCCGGTGCGTCGGCGTCCGGGCATGTACATCGGCGGCACCGACGAAAAGGCGCTGCACCATCTCTTCGCAGAAGTCATCGACAACTCGATGGACGAAGCGGTGGCTGGTCACGCCAATTTCATCGAAGTCTATCTCGACGCTGACGGCTATCTGTCGGTGACCGACAATGGCCGCGGTATTCCGGTCGAAAACCACCCCAAGTTCCCGGGCAAGTCGACGCTAGAAGTCGTCATGACGGTTCTGCATGCCGGCGGCAAGTTCGATGGCAAGGCGTACGAGACCTCCGGCGGCCTGCACGGCGTCGGCGTTTCCGTGGTGAACGCGCTTTCGGACGATCTGGAGGTCGAGGTCGCCAGAAACCGCAAGCTTTATCGTCAGCGCTTTTCGCGCGGCGTACCGCAGGGCGGGCTGGAAGAACTGGGTGACGTCCACAATAGGCGCGGAACGCGGGTTCGCTTTCATCCCGATCCGCAGATCTTCGGGCCGCATGCCCGCTTCGAGCCGGCGCGGCTGTTCCGCATGGCACGCTCCAAGGCCTATCTGTTCGGTGGCGTCGAGATCCGCTGGTCGTGCGATCCGTCGCTGCTGCCTGAAGGTTCCGAAATTCCGGACCGAGCGGTGTTCCATTTCCCGGGCGGCCTGAAGGACTATCTCGCCGCCACGCTCGGCAAGGAATTCACCGTCACCCGCGAGATCTTTGCCGGCAAGTCCGAAAAGTCGAACGGCCATGGCTCGCTTGAATGGGCGGTCACCTGGTATGGCGGCGACCAGCAGGTCCATTCCTATTGCAACACCATTCCCACACCCGAAGGCGGGACGCACGAGGCGGGCTTCCGCATCGCGCTCACCAAGGGTTTGAAGAACTACGCCGAACTGACGCAGAACAAGCGTGCCGCGATCATCACCACCGATGACGTGATGATTTCAGCCGCCGGCATGCTCTCGGTTTTCATCCGCGAGCCGGAGTTCGTCGGCCAGACGAAGGACAAGCTGGCGACCGTAGAGGCGCAGCGTATCGTCGAAAACGCCCTGCGCGACCCCTTTGACCATTATCTTGCCGACAACCCGGCGGAGGCTGCAAAGCTCCTCGAATGGGTGATCGAGCGTGCCGACGAGCGCGTCCGCCGCCGCAAGGAAAAGGAAGTCAACCGCAAGACCGCCGTGCGCAAGCTGCGCCTGCCCGGCAAGCTTGCCGACTGCTCACAGAACACCGCTGAAGGCGCCGAACTTTTCATCGTCGAAGGGGATTCGGCTGGCGGCTCGGCCAAGCAGGCGCGCAATCGCGCGAACCAGGCTATCCTGCCGCTGCGCGGCAAGATCCTGAACGTCGCCAGCGCCGGCCGGGAAAAGCAGGGCGCCAACCAGCAGATCGGCGACCTAATCCAGGCGCTCGGCTGCGGCACCCGCAGCAAATACCGCGAAGAGGATCTGCGCTACGAACGCATCGTCGTCATGACCGACGCCGACGTCGACGGCGCGCACATCGCCTCGCTGCTGATCACCTTCTTTTACCAGGAGATGCCCGAGCTTATCCGTGGTGGCCACCTCTATCTCGCCGTGCCGCCGCTTTATCGCCTGAGCCAGGGCTCAAAGACGCTTTACGCACGCGACGATGCCCATCGCGAAGAACTGATGCGCACCGAATTCAACGGCCGCGGCAAGGTGGAAGTGGGCCGCTTCAAGGGTCTTGGCGAGATGCTGCCGGCGCAGCTCAAGGAAACGACGATGGACCCGAAGTTCCGCACATTGCTGAAGGTGCAGATCGACGACGTCGATTTCGAAGGCACGCGCGAAGCCGTCGACAGCCTGATGGGTACGAAGGCCGACGCACGCTTTCGCTTTATCCAGGAGCGGGCAGTGTTCGCCGACAATCTCGACATCTGATCGACCGATCCGTCGCGGTGCCTATCTGCTTGCAGGCAGACGGGCACCCGATGTGGCGTCAGAAGCGACAAGGCCTATCGATCGAGATCAGCAGGCGCATGCAGCGCCTTTTCCATGAACAGACTTAGCGGGTCCGGCTGATAATTGCCGAAAGGCGGACGCTCGACATATCCGGCGCTTCTGTAAAGCCCGATTGCTTCCGGTTGGTGAATGCCAGTCTCAAGCCGGATCATATCAAGCCCAAGGCTCTTGGCCTGCCGCTCGAGTGTCTGCAAAAGACGCTTTCCGACTTTCAGCCCCCGTGCTTGCGGATCGACAAACATGCGCTTGATCTCCGCCGTGCCATCACAGGCTTCGACCAGCGCGCAGCAACCGACGACAGCCCCATCGAAACGCGCGACGAAGAAGGATACGGCCGGCTGCTCCAGTGTCGATACATCGACAAGATGATTGCTTTCGGCCGGATAGAGCGACGCCGTATAGGCGTCCGACATCTCCAGGAGGCGCAGGATTTCCGGCTGGCGCGGCGGTTCTTCGGCAATCGTGACTTCAGGCAATTTTCGATCCATGGCTGTTTCTGAGTTCTGATACGGTTCGCGGAAGAAACTACGGTCGTGCGTATCGGGAGCCAATACGTCAAATTGCGCAACAAGCGGACCTGCCCCATCAATCCGAATGACACGACGAAACAAATTGTTTCTGCGCATTCGAGCCACCGCCCCATTTCCGGAAGAATCACACAGGCATAAGTTGACGTGGAAAAACGCACAACCATGCACTAGATGGACACAGCCAGACCATGAAAGCCGCCCTGATCGTCATGACCATTCTTGGCTGTGACCACGACGTGAACCAGTGCCAATATATCTCGACGGTGGATGGGACATGGCCCTCGATCGCGCAGTGCGATACCGATTCGCAGAAACAGCTGCCGCGCTTCTCCAACGCCAACTATCCGGTGGTCGTAGCCGTCTGCGAGAGCTCCGGCCCCGGCCTTGCAACCAACGAACCGCAGCAGGAGGTGGCCGCCCCGCTTCCACGGCCCGAGACGCCATCGCCCCAGGCGACCGAGACGCAAGCGGGCCCGCCGAAACGGGCTTTGGAATTTCTCTCCGGCGCCGTCCCCGACCGCGAGAAGCTGAAATACCTCGTCAGCAGGCCAGTTCACTATATCGAGGACGGTTACTCGTGGGTGGCGCGCCGGTTCACCGACTGATGTAACAAGACGAAATCGACATTAATGAATATGTCGTCTTCGAGACCAAGACGACCGTGGCGCGCGGTCAGCGTCAGCTTCCGTGAGGTAACGTCAGGCCGCCTGGCGCGCGGCCAATTGAGCATAATCGCGAGCCGATTGTCGCTGCTCGGCAAAGGCTAGTCGCTCAAGAATTTCCGCCATTGCATTGCATGCCGGCGAAGACGCGCCTTGGCCGCGCAGGTTTGCAAGCAGCGCCGTGCAGACAGAGGCGCGGCAATCATCAGTGCCCGTCGTGCCGTCCTTGCGCCAAAGAAGGACCGCTTCGGCAAACGCTTCGCTGACGTCGCGCCCGAGACCGGCGCTCTCGAACAACGCGCGGATCGAATGAATACGGCCGCCTGAAAGGATTGAGCGAACGCGCTTTTCTGCAACGCCGGAGAGGTCGACGATCGCGGCCGAGAAAAACTCCGCCCGGCCCGTGACAAGCGCGTGCAGCAGGAAGGCCGGCGTCAGACGGCCGGTTTCGCGCAGATGGGCGACGAGGTTCGGCAATTCGTTCACTGCCAGGGCACCAGCCATGCCGACCGCTGCGACATCACAGGCCTCGCGCGTGATGCGCTCTACCCGTGACGTCCCTATCGCCATCTGAACCAGGCCGAACGCGGCAAGGGCTGCCCCAACCTCTTCGACTAGCGCGTGCCGCGCGTCACCTGGAAGATCAGCACGATCGAGCAGACGGTCGCGGACGGATGCGGAATGGCCGAGGCGGTCGGCAATCCGCTTCAACGACCGGCGCGACAACTGGGCGCCCGCGTTTTCCAGCAGGATCAGCATTTCTTCTTCGCCGCCGATTTCAGCGATGGCGGCTGAGACCGAGCGCGAGACGAACGTACGCGCCGCAATCAGCGCCCGCGTTTCGACCGAGCCGCGAGCTGCGAGATCGACAAGATCCTCGTCCGTCAAAACGGGCGAGCGGGAGATGACGGTGTAGGCGATCTCGGGCTGGTCCTCGGCAAGGCCGAGTACGATGGCGCGCGGAACATCGGACGATGCGGCAAGCACGTCCGCCAAAGCGGAACGCACCTTTGGAGAGGGATCGTCGAGCAGAAATGTCATGGCCATTTCGGCGGCCTGACGATCGATGCCGTTCATCTGCGCGTCGACGTAAGCGCGGCCGAGGGCTCGTGCAGCGCGAGCCCGATCGCCCGTTCTCGCCGTTTCCACCCAGCGAAGAAATGCTTGTATGATCACCGACGCCCCACTAGACACCCAAAGCCACCTGATGTTGGAAGCCTAGCCGGCAAAGGTTTAAGATTGGTTCACCATGTCCGTTAACCGCTTCAAAACCATGAAGCCACTGCTGTTTCAGAGCGTCGGCGCGCCTGTTGCGACGTCCGCCGTCCTCGGAACCGTTGATGTCCTCATTGTCGAGTTCGGGTTTGGCGGCGACGTGCTTGCTCGACCAGCGGGCGTCGCGAGAAGCGCCTGTCGCATCTTCGCACGGATCCCTCCGATCAACCGCGTGACGGAGGACGCACTCTTCGCGCTGCTTCTCAACGATATTGACGGTGTCGTGCTCTCCGAATGCAGGAGCCGTGCGGACGTGCAGAGGCTCGACGTCATGTTGCGTGTCGCGGAGGCAAGCACCAGTTCCCGTCCGCAACAGATTGCTATCCTTGCCGAATATGGTGCGGTCCCGGAAAGCGTGCTTTCACCCTGCTCCCTTCACGAAAGCTCCCCACGTCTCGAAGGACTTGTTTTCGATGGCCAAAAGCTAGCGGCGGCAACGGGCTGCAAACCACTGCCGGTACGGCAGGATCAGGTCACAACCGCGCCGGTTGCCGCCGGGCGCGCCGCCACCGTTCTTCGCGCCCGCGAAGCGGGTCTTGCCTGTTACGACGTGCTGCCGCAGACGGCCATGACAGAGATTGCCGCCCGGCAGGCATTTGCTGCCAGCCGCGCCGACGGCTTTTCGTCCGTGGTCTGCCGCTCGCCGGAGCAAGCGGCATGGCTGAAAATCGGCGACTGACGCCATCATTGACAGCCCGTCACCGAACCGAAGACGGTTCAGCGCGTCGGCCGCACCATCTGGAACACGTCGCCGCCGTCGCAGTAATCCATGTAGCCAAGGCGGGCGAGCGGGCGCACCGTCGCCATGTCGAAACGACCGTCGCGGATCGCCTCGTCGCGAATGTGTATGCCGACGACCTGGCCAATGACGACGTAATTGTCCGAGGGCTCGCCATCAAGCCCCTTTGGCTGAAACATCTCGGTCATCCGGCATTCGAGCGCCGCATAGGCCTCGCCGACAAACGGCGCCTTGACCAGGATACCGTCAACGGGGGTCAATCCGGCGATCGCAAACTCGCTGTCGCCATGAGGGGCTGCAATAGAGGTCTTGTTGACCGCCTCGCTCAGATTGCGGCTGGCGAAACTTGCGGTGAATTCGCCCGTTGCTTCGATGTTGCGCACGGAGTCCTTGTAGCCACTCGATGAAAACATCACGAGTTTTGGCCGGTCGCTGATCGCATTGAAAAAGGAATAGGGCGCAACATTCAGCGACCCGTCCGCAGCGCGGGTGCCAATCCAGCCGATTGGCCGCGGCGAGACGATGGCCTTGAACGGATCGTGCGGCAGGCCATGCCTGTTTTCGGCCGTGTCGTAAAACATCAGGCGCCTTCTCCGACCCAGGTGACGATCTCGGCCAGCTCCGGGCGCGGACGCTCGGTCGGCGGAACCATGGCGGTGCCGATGTGTATGAAGCCGGCGACCTTCTCACCCGGCTCGACGCCGAGCAGCGGATACGCCTTCTCGTCGAAAGCATACCATTCGGTCAACCAGTTGGAGGCATAGCCCAGCGCATTGGCCGCCATCAACAGGTTGAGGCAGACGGCACCGGCCGACATCTGCTGCTCCCATTCGGGGATTTTGAAATGCGGGGCCGCCTTGCTGACGACTGCGACGACCACGGGCGCCCGTGACAGCCGCGTCTCTTCCACCTTGATCATCTCTTCCGAAAGATCAGGTTTCTTGGTGAGTGCCATTGTCTTCAATTCGCCGCTGATGCGCGCCCTCTCTTCGCCGCGGTAAACGATGAACCGCCATGGAGCGAGCTTGCCGTGATCCGGCACGCGCGAGGCGAGCGTCAGCATTTCCTCGACTTCGGCCTTGCCAGGTCCTGGTTCGCCCATCTGAAAAGCGGGAATGGATCGCCGGGACGCGAGATAATCAACGAGCTTTATTTCGGTTTTCATATTGGGTGAATTCCACTACTTTGCCGCCGACCGGCAGCCACGAAAATGCCATACCGGCGTCTCAAGTGGAGTCACCCAGTCAGGAAGTCAACTGCTCTCATGCGCACCTGCCCTCGTATTTTCATCAGAACCGGTTTGGCGGTCGCACTCGCGAGTATCGCCGCCGGCAGCGTCCTGGCGCAGGATGCGACCGAAGCTTTTGAGAGCTTTCCGTCGATTTCCGGAACGCGCAAGATGCCGAAGCTGACCGGCTTCAGCCCGATGACCACCGACCCCACGCAGGAAGGCACGCTGAAGGACGTCAAGCTCGAGGCGCTTCTGACCGGCAAGGGCCAACCGGTCGAGGCGGGCCTGACCTGGCGGGTGTTCAGTCCCATCCCCGGAAGCGATGGGAAGCTGCCGCTGCTGGCAACGTCGGAAGGCGGATCAACGGCCTTTAGCCTGGTGCCAGGCGAGTATTTCGTCAACGTCGCATTCGGACGTGCCGCCGCCACGCGCAAGATCCGCATCCCGGAAGACGGCGCGCTCGACAAGCAGGTGCTGGTGCTCGATGCCGGCGGCATGACGCTGAATGCCGTCTCCGGCAGCGATGTGCGCATTCCTCCGGGCGAACTCAGCTTCTCCATCTATTCCTCCGAAACGCAGGGCGATGGCGAACGGGCGCTGATCGCCGCCGACGTGAAACCCAGCACCGTCATCCGTCTGGGCGCCGGCACCTACCATGTCAGTTCCAACTACGGCACGACAAACGCGGTGATCACCGCTGACATCCAGGTGGAGGCCGGCAAACTCACCGAGGCGACGATCCAGCACAAGGCGGCAAAACTGACTTTGAAGCTGGTGTCCGAAGCGGGCGGCGAAGCCATCGCCGATACCGGCTGGTCGATCCTCACTTCGGCCGGCGACATCGTCGACCAGGAGGAAGGCGCGTTCCCGACGCTCGTTCTTCTCGAGGGCAACTACACGGCCGTTGCCAGAAACAAGAACAAGATCTACCAGCGCGACTTCACGGTGAAGGCCGGCGTCAACACCGATATCGAAGTATTGTTGACCAATGGCGGTGCCGCCGCAAGCCCGGAAGCGGCCGCGGAAGCACAGGATTGATCTAACGGCGCAAGGGTGACGTTGAGGCAAACGCCTGACGCAACGTTACCCGGCACGCCTGAGAAAGCGACGACGCGGCGGCGCCATAGAGAACACCGCCTCGTAAATCCGATCGAGCAGAGCCTTGCGGTCGCCATGCGTGCAAAGCTCTTCCCATGTAAGGATGTGCCCGATGCGGGCTGCGATTGTCGTGCCCGACAACCTTCGGAATTCGCGGATCAGCAGTGAGATCCGCAGCGTTAGCGACACCTTGCTGGCAAGATGGAAGATGCGGCCGTTCTGCCCTTCGAAATAGATCGGTACGACGCTGGCGCGCGCTGCCTGTATAAGCTTGGCGGGAAAGATCTTCCACGGCAGATCCTCGGCCCTGCCCCAGCCCGAGCGCGCTGTCGCCACGCCGCCCGCCGGAAAGATCACGATCGTCACGCCTTCCTTCAGCAGCCGCACGGCCTCATGGCGGGTCGCCATGTTCAGTGCCAGCGCTTCCTTCGTTTCCTCGAACGAAACCGGCAGCGAATAGGGCGCCATCTCCGGCACCTTCAACAGTTCGTTGTTGATCAACACCCGAAACGGCCGGCCGAGTTGTTCGGCAAGCGCCAGAACGGCGATGCCGTCGCCGATACCGAAGGGATGATTTGCGACGATAACCAGCGGCGTGTCCGGAAGATGCTGCGGCGGCCATTCGCCCTGAAGCCGCAGGCGCACATCGATCAGTTGCAGCATTTCGCCGAAGATGCGGTCGCTCTTGCCGACGATGTCGGTTCGCCAGCGGGTGTAAAGCTTGGCGTATCGGTTGCGACCCGCCAAGCCCTCCATGGAGCGGATGAACCAGCGCTTCAGGCGCCGGTCATTTTCGTTTGCGTAGGACAGCTCTCTGAACTGCACGGAAGTCTCCGATGGGTGGCCTGCTACAAGGCGCTGTAGTATCCGGATATTCCGCTAATATGACAGTTTGCTGACAGAGCGAAGGTCCCGGGGTCTTAACCCCGGGCTTTCTTTTCAGCCTTGCGCTGGAGATCTGGCGCCGTCGCCTCAGCCGAGAGCGAGGCAATCGCCTCGTCGAGCGACATCGCCGTCTGCGCCTGCGAGCCGAGACGGCGGATGTTGACCGAACGCTCCTCCGCCTCGCGCTTGCCGCAAACGACGATGACCGGAACCTTGGTCACCGAATGCTCGCGGACCTTGTAGTTGATCTTCTCGTTGCGGAAGTCGGTCTCGACCGTCAGCCCGGCGTCACGCAGAAGCTCGGCGACCTCGCGACCGTAGTCGTCGGCTTCCGAGGTAATCGTCGCGACGACGACCTGCAGCGGCGAAATCCACAGCGGCATGTGGCCGGCGAAGTTTTCGATCAGGATGCCGAGGAAGCGTTCCATCGAACCGCAGATCGCCCGGTGGATCATCACCGGCTGGCGCTTTTCGGAATCCTTGTCGATATAGAATGCGCCAAAACGTTCCGGCAGGTTGAAGTCGACCTGCGTCGTGCCGCACTGCCATTCGCGGCCGATTGCGTCCTTCAGCGTATATTCGAACTTCGGACCGTAGAAGGCGCCCTCGCCCGGCAGGATGCCGGTCTTGATGCGGCCTTCGGACTGCGCCTCGATCGTCTTCAGGACGTCGGTCATCACGCTTTCGGCGCGATCCCAGAGCTCGTCGGAACCGACGCGCTTGTCCGGACGGGTCGACAGTTTGACGACGACTTCCTTGAAGCCGAAGTCCTCGTAGACCGACAGGATCAGATCGTTGATGCGCAGGCACTCGGCCGCCATCTGCTCGTCGGTGCAGAAGACGTGCGCATCGTCCTGGGTGAACCCGCGCACACGCATCAGACCATGCAGCGCACCTGACGGCTCGTAGCGATGGACGTTGCCGAACTCGGCAAGCCGTACCGGCAGTTCGCGATAGGACTTCAAGCCATGCTTGAAGATCTGGATATGGCCGGGGCAGTTCATCGGCTTCAGCGCGAAGACGCGCTCGTCGTCGGTGTCGTCACCGGCAACCGTCACCTTGAACATGTTGTCGCGGTACCAACCCCAGTGACCCGACGTTTCCCACAGCGACTTGTCGAGCACCTGCGGTGCGTTGACTTCCTGGTAGGTGTTGGCAAGGCGCCGGCGCATATAGGCGGTCAGCGTCTGGAACAGACGCCATCCCTTGCCATGCCAGAAGACGACGCCTGGACCTTCTTCCTGGAAATGGAAGAGATCCATCTCACGGCCGAGGCGGCGATGGTCGCGCTTTTCCGCTTCCGCCAGGATGTGCAGGTACTGGTCGAGCTCTTCCTGCGTATGCCAGGCCGTGCCGTAGATACGGGTCAGCATCGGGTTGTTGCTGTCGCCGCGCCAATAGGCCCCGGCCACCTTCATCAGCTTGAACGCCGTGCCGATCTGGCCGGTGGAGGCCAAATGCGGGCCGCGGCAGAGGTCGAACCAGTCGCCCTGATAATAGATCTTGAGATCCTGGCCTTCCGGGATCGCGTCGACGAGCTCGACCTTGTAGGCCTCGCCCTTGTCGGCGAAGACCTGCCGGGCCTTGTCGCGCGACCAGACTTCCCGGGTGAACGGCTTGTTGCGTGCGATGATCTCCTTCATGCGCTTCTCGATGACCGGTAGGTCGTCGGGCGTGAAGGGTTCGTTCTTGGCAAAGTCGTAGTAGAAGCCGTTGTCGATCACCGGGCCAATGGTCACCTGCGTGCCGGGCCAAAGCTCCTGCACGGCTTCGGCCATCACGTGCGCAGCATCGTGACGGATCAGCTCGAGCGAACGCTTGTCGTCGCGGGTGACGATTTCGATGCGGCCATCGGCGATGGTGTCGGACAGGTCGCGCAGCTCGCCATCGAGCGCAATGGCGACAGCCTTCTTGGCCAGCGACTTCGAAATCGACTCGGCGACGTCGCGCCCGGTCGTGCCCGGGGCGTATTCGCGGACGGAGCCATCAGGAAATGTAAGGGAAACGGGATTCGACATCATGATCTCCTATCCAGTCCCGCCAACGAATGCGGGTGGTATGGTGTGGTATGACTGACCGGCTTCAGCCGGCTATTTGACGCAGGCCTGATAGAGGTTTTTCGGGGCCGAGTAAAGGCAAGGAGAGCCTAGCTGCCGAGCATCGCGGCGAGGCCCTTCACCGTGTTCCAGTTGCGGAACGTGCCGACGCCAAGGCGTTTTTTGGTCAAGGCGCCGAGCAGTTTCGATTCCCTTGCCTGGCCGGTGAAATGAACCCAGAGGTCGCCATCGACGACCGCCAGGCGCTCGCCCGCCGTGCAATAGCGTTCGAAATCGGCAGGCATCGTGCCGGACAGCGGCTGGCGCATCACGCGAACATGAACACGAGTGCCGTCCTCTTCGCCTTCGGCGTGAAACGGATTGGTCGCGGCGAGCTTCAACCAATCGGAACCCGGGCGAACAATGATATCGACATGGCGACCGAACGTGTCGGTAAAGGCCGTTTCGAGCCCAGCCTCCATATCGTTGACCGCAGCCTCTTCCGCGTCGAAAAGCAGGTTGCCGGTGGCGACCAGCGTACGCGGCGACCGGTAACCGAGCCGCTCAGACATGGCTCTGAGATCCTTCATGACAACCCGGCGCCCTTCGCTCAGCACGATACTGTAAAGCAGCGCGACGTAGCTGTTCAATTCAACGAACTCCCGATCTCATTGCAGAGGCCTGCCAGCGCAGAAACGGTTGAAAGCCGAAGCCACGCACCTCCGCCCCAGGGGTTGTTATCGCTTTCATTCACCTTTCGGCCGCGGCTGCCAGTAGCGCCACGGCGCATACCAGAGATGCCTGGCCTTCAGGCGTTCCGGCACCGGGTCGAAACCGTGTGTGCCGCCCGGGCCGCAACGCGTCACGCGGAAAAACGTCATCCAGCCGCCTGCCCACAAACCATGGCGCGCGATTGCTTCATAACCATATTCCGAGCAGGTCGGCAGATGCCGGCAGGCGTTGCCGATGAAACTCGAAAGAGTCAGCTGATAAGCGCGAATGAAGGCCATGCCGACGAGACGCCCCGGCGTCTTGCGAAAAGGGCCAGACCAGTTGCGTCCCTTATACGCGGACACGGGGCCTGCCGCTGTCGAATGTTCACAATGCGGATCACGGCACATAGCTCAAACGGCCGTTGCCAGACGCCTGGCCTCGATCTGGACGATCGCATCGACGACAGCATCGAAGGTCAGCATGGTCGAAGCGTGCCGGGCCTTGTAATCCTTCACAGGCTTCAGGAAGCGCATGTCCTCGAAACGGCCCGTGGGGCCTTCGCCGTCGGACTTCAGCATCGCCAGCATTTCGTCGCGAGCCTGGCGGATTTCGCTCGCCTGCGCGCCGATCACATGGCGCGCCATGATCGACGACGATGCCTGACCGAGCGCGCATGCCTTCACGTCGTGAGCAAAATCCGTGATCACGTCGCCGTCCATCTTCAACCAGATCCGCACCTTCGAGCCGCAGAGTTTCGAATGGGCGACCGCTTCGGCATCGGCATTTTCGAGGATCCCGATGCGTGGGATATTGCCGGCGAAGTCGAGAATACGATTGTTGTAGATGTCATCCATCATGTGACGCGTTCCGGCTGATTTTTCGCGGTTTTGGGTGATCGGCGCATGATTTTCTCCTGTAGGCAGGAAAAAAGCACGACGCAGTCCCCTCGGCCTCTTTCATCTCTATGGCACCATACTATATGCTATGTCGTGTTGGGGCGACAGTTCCACAAGAGGATCAAATGTCGCCTGTTGTTTGGGAAACCGTGCCGGACGGACCATTGCACTGCTAAGCAAGGACCAGAAAGCCCCGGAGCCCGCCGACGGAACCCAAGCCTGCAGGGTTAGGCGAATGGCCAGTGGCGAGTTGTCCGAAAGATAAAACGTCAAGCAATCCCCGTATTGCGCAAAGAGGCCATTATGGATGCCATAGTGAAGAATTTCCCCGTGCTCGACAATGCGAGCGACCGGCCGACGCAAAAGGAAGCCGAGGACGCCGTGCGCGTTCTGTTGCGCTGGGCAGGTGATGATCCGAGCCGCGAAGGCCTGCTCGATACGCCTGCACGCGTCGCCAAGTCCTATCGCGAGCTTTTCAGCGGCTATGATCTCGCAGCCGAAGACGTGCTCGGCCGGACCTTCGAAGAGGTTGCCGGCTACGACGATATGGTGCTGGTGAAGGACATTCCGTTCTATTCCCATTGCGAACACCATATGGTGCCGATCATCGGCAAGGCGCACGTCGCCTACCTGCCCAATGGCAGGGTGCTTGGCCTTTCGAAGATCGCCCGCGTCGTCGACATCTATGGCCGCCGGCTGCAGACGCAGGAATCGATGACGGCGCAGATCGCCAGGTCGATCGACGAAACGCTGGCACCCCGCGGCGTTGCCGTAATGATCGAAGCCGAACATATGTGCATGGCGATGCGCGGCGTTCAGAAGCAAGGCTCGACAACGCTGACCACCACATTTACGGGTACCTTCCAGACAGAACCGGCCGAACAGGCCCGTTTCATGACGATGCTGCGGGGCTTCAAATAAGGCTCCGACCAACGGAGCCTTCTATGACGCTCACCTTCGACGCCCCTTCTTCCTACAAGGCCGAACTTGAAAATGGTCCGGCCTTCACGCCCCGCTTCGATGAAAAGGGGCTGATCACCGCCGTCGTCACCGACGCGCGCGACGGTGAGTTGCTCATGCTCGCGCACATGAACGCCGAGGCGCTGGCGCTGACGATCGAGACCGGTGTCGCCCACTATTACAGCCGCTCGCGCAAGAGCCTGTGGAAGAAGGGCGAAAGCTCCGGCAATCTGCAGACGGTGAAGGAAATCCGCACCGATTGCGACCAGGACGCCATCTGGCTGAAGGTTTCGGTCGCCGGGCACGATGCGACCTGCCACACCGGCCGCCGCTCGTGCTTCTATCGCACGGTCGGCGTCGAGCAGGGTCGTGCAACCGTCACGATCACCGACGATATCAGGCATTTCGACCCGACCGAGGTCTATGACAAAAATTAAGCATTGCGCACCTTTTTGGGGCGGGTGCATACTGCGTTTATATTTTGGTAACCCAGCGGGCGCCTAATCCTTTGGCAAGGATACAGTTTCGCCGGGAACGGCCGCAAGCCGGGCAGTATTGCAGACTGTAGCGAATGTTTATCGACCCCGCCGCACGCGGCGACAGGATCGATGGTAATCTGAGTAACGGTGCCAGTCTTTCAGCGATGAATAAGGACAAGGCCGGCACCAGCGCCGGCTTGGCAGGGTATCCTCCAGACAAGCGCGCTCAAAATTATTGCGTGGTTCCAGGATCGAATCGGGTCTTCGGAAGTTTGAGTCAATGCATGGAGCGCCACAACGCCCTTCGCGCATTCTGAAGGACGTGTTGCGCGGCCAAGTGTTCGGCGGTGTTGGAGGTGCCGGATGTTGAACTGGACTTTTACGCGTAGCAGCCAGATTGCCGACCTGACCGACCCGGACGGGTCATCACTCTCGACAACACCATCAGAACCCGCCGTGCCGCCAAAGCCACCAAAGATCGCCATCGCGCTTGGCGGCGGCGCCGCCCGTGGATGGGCGCATATCGGCGTGCTCCGGGCGCTTGACGAAGAGGGCATCGAAGTCGGCATGATCGCCGGAACTTCGATAGGCGCGCTGGTCGGCGGCTGTTATCTCGCCGGCAAGCTTGATGAACTGGAAACCTTCGCCCGCTCTCTCACCGTCCGACGCATTGCCGGCTTGCTCGATTTCGCCATCGGCGGCGGCGGCCTGTTCGGCGGGCTGCGCTTGACCAAGCGCATGCAGGAACACCTGCAGGGCCTGAGCATCGAAGGCCTCGACCGGCCGTTCATCGCCGTTGCGACCGAAGTGCATAGCGGCCATGAAGTCTGGCTGGAAAAGGGCTCGCTGATCACCGCGATCCGCGCCTCCTACGCCCTCCCTGGGATCTTCGAGCCGATCAAGGCCAATGGCCGGATGTTGATGGATGGCGCGCTCGTCAATCCCGTCCCCGTTTCCGTCTGCCGCGCGCACGAACAACAGCTCGTCGTCGCCGTGAACCTCAACTACGACCTCTATGGGCGCTCTGCCGTCGTCAAACACAACGCAGGTTCCGAGACCCACGATACGCCGCCCGCCAAGGAGCCTACGCACCATTCCGCGCGCATGGGCATGACCAGCGTCATGGTTCAGGCTTTCAACATCATCCAGGATCGGATCTCGCGCGCACGCCTTGCCGGCGACCCGCCGGATCTCGCGCTGCATCCAAAACTCAACGATATCGGGCTGTCGGAATTCCACCGCGCCGGCGAAGCGATCGATCGCGGCTATCATGAAGCGAAAGCCAAGCTCGCCGAAATCCGTCGAATGCAGGAAGTCCTGGTCCGCTGACGGCAAGGGCAAAAGGCAAGCTTTCGCCTTGACCCAAGGGATCGCGATAACGGCAGCATGTTTTGCGAAGGCTTGCTGCATAACTCCTTAAACAGGAATCGATTCAGGGATTTATGCAGCAAGTCTAGATTATTACAGCATCCTTTGCGTATCATATTTGACGCGCGGCGCTGTGAGACGCGACCTGCGCTCGGCGCGAAAATTCGAGACTGTGCGGCAGTCGGATGACGAAAGGGCGGCAGGAACCGCCCCTTTGCACTATCCGGCCCACTATCCGGCGATGTAGGCCTTGATGTGCTCGGCCTCTTGCTCCATGGCGCGAATGTGATGCTTGATCACGTCGCCAATCGAAATGATGCCGGCCAGGTGCCCGTTCGTTTCAACCGGGAGATGACGGGCCCGCAACTTGCTCATCATCTCCATCAGCGTATCGACTGACATATCCTCGGTGCAGCAATAGACGTTCTGCCACATGACAGCCGAAACCGGCTTCTCCAGACAGGCTGCCCCGTGTTTGGCGATGGCGGCCACGATATCGCGCTCGGTCAGGATGCCGGCGATCTGATCATCCGCATCGATGATGATCACCGCGCCGATATGATTGTCACGTAGAAGAACTGCAGCCTGTTGAACCGTCATGCGAGGACCGACGGTCACGACGTTCCGGCCTTTTTCATTGAGTATCGCTTTTACTGACATGCGCACTTCTCCCCGTTGCGACAACGCCGGGTCGGCGAGGAAGGTTCCGGCCTGTCGTGTGCGGCACAGTCGGGCAATGGAACCTATACCCTTTCCGATACTAGCAAGCTCGACGCACCGCTCCTCAGGGACGCGATCCACCTGCCGGCACCCGGCCTTCACGGACCGCATCACCCTTGAATGAAAACGGCCGTTTCAAATGGTGCGCCAGCGTTCCGGGGAAATCAAGCGTTCTGACAATGAACGCAACAGGATCGGTTCGCTATCAATCCCGCGGATCGAACAGGGCGAACAGGAGGAAGCCGAAGAGGAAACCGCCGATATGCGCTTCCCATGCCACGCTGCCGGCACCGCCTGGCGTGAACATGCCAAATCCGACGAGAAAATTCGTCAGGAACCAGATGCCGCTGAAAACGACGACGGAACGATTGGACAGTGCCTCCATGACGGAAAGCCGGCGGTTAAGATGGGCGAATTGGCGACTGATGCGGCCGCTGGGTGAGAACACGAACCGCGCTGCGCCCCCCATGAAGCCCGAAACCACCCCCGAGGCGCCGACGACGACGATCATTTCGCCCCAGTGAAAAACCGTGTGAAGTGCTACCGCGGCGGCAGCTGAAAGAACCCAGAAAACCGCAAGCCGCATCATACCGATGCGCCGCACCACCGGCGCGCCGAAGGCAACCATCCAGAAGATGTTGAAGATCAAGTGCTCCCAGCTTCCATGCAGGAACGAGTAGGTCACCGGGCTCCAAAGCCAGGCGAGGCCCTGCTCGGCAAGCGGATGGTCATAGCGTGCAGGAAGAAAGGCAAAGTTCAGGATGATTTCCCGATCGAGACTCTCCGAGAAAACATAGGTGCGCAACGCGTGAATGGCGACGAGGAACAGCAGAATGCACGTCAGCCCCGCCGGCAAATTGAAAGCTGGCTCGCGCGTGCGATTGACGGCGCCTTCCCGTTCCGCCTCCGGTGGCGTTGCCGCCTGATCTCGTTCCATGGCTGATGCTCTCTTCCGTCCGCATATCCGTTTCGATCCGACCACGTCGGTCGGGCAATTGCGCATAGCCGGACAGCGCGCCCAGCCATAAGCAAACAAAAAAAGACCGTCCAGTAAAAACTGAACGGTCGGTGAGCCCCCAATACCGCGAGCTCAAGTTCTGTGCCGAAGGCAACCCTTCGTGAAGTGATGTCCATTCAAGTGCCAGCCCGGTGCGTCCGAGGCAATCGAAACCGTTTGTTAACCTTAATTTCCGCGTGGCACGAATTTCGCTCTGTCATCAGCACGACAGGAATGAGCGGTCGATCTTGTGCCGGATCGGCACAGGCGACCGCAGAAGTGGAATGAACGACATCATGCGCAACAAGACATCGACGCAGCTGTTTCAGTACTGGAACGTCATCCGAGGCGACCGTGAGCTACCACGTCGCAACGAGATCGATCCGTCGGCAATTCGAACGCTCCTTCCCCAACTCTTCATCCTCGAGCGGGATCATTTCGGCGGCATGAAATTCCGCCTAGCCGGTACGCATGTCTGCGCCCTCTTCGACCGCGATTTTCGCGGCCGGCAGTTCGCCACGCTTTGGCTCGGAAGTCAGGCTGGCAAAGTACTCCAGATCGGCAGGCGGGTCATGGCACAACACGTCCCCGTCGTGCTGTCGGCGACAGCACGAACGGAAGACGGAAGAGAGCTGGAGACAGAGACATTGCTCCTTCCTCTTGCGTCCAACGAAGGTCACAGCGATGCGTCCAACGAAGGTCACAGCGATCGCATTCTTGGCTCGCTCTCACCGCTATCGCGCCCGTACTGGTTGAATGCCACCCCCGTTTCCGCCCTCGACGTCACAGGCCTCAGGGTACTCGATCCGGACCGAACCGCAGCTTTCCTCAAGGAACCGGCTGCGGGTGATGCCTCTCAGCCGGGCATACGCCGGGTTCAACACTTGCGCGTCTTCGAGGGTGGTCGCGACGGGTAACGTTGCTGCTCCCCGCCTAGATCGATGCCGGCACCAACCGCAGGGCGAACCTTCTATTAACCGGATCACACTATGCTTTCGCGTGCCAAGATACGTCGATGCAGAGTGATCATGTTCTCGTTCCAGCAAGCGCAAAATACCGGTCCGAAGCCGCACCAGGAAGGCGCGTTCCAGCGCGTCTCGGTGAATCTCACCGGGCGACTGATGCTTGCCAATCATGACGAATACGACTGCACCGCCGTCGACATGTCACCGGGTGACGTGCTTTTGTTGTCGCCGGCCCGCCCACGCGCCGGCGAACGCATCATCGCCTACATCGATCACATCGGTCGGCTCGAAGGCACGGTGTCGCGGCTGGCCGAAAACGCCTTCGTCATCCAGCTCAATGCCACTGAACGCAAGCGCGAGAAGCTTGCGGCGCAATTGACATGGATTGCCAACAAGCACGAACTCGGCCTTCCGGAAGACCGTCGCCATGACCGACTTGCACCGCGCAAGACGCTGACCGAGCTGACGCTCGATACCGGCGCGAAGTATCCCTGCCGCATCATCGACCTTTCGATGTCGGGTGCTGCCGTCGATATCGAAAACCGCCCGCCGATCGGCACACAGATCAGGCTCGGCAACATGAAGGGCAAGATCGTCCGTCATTTCCAGGAAGGCGTTGCCATCGAATTCTCGGGCGTTCAGTCCCGCGAAGCCTTGACGGAATTCCTCTAGAACGCGCCGCGATCTCTGCGGCGTTGCGCGTCTGACCAGACCCGCAACGGTCGCTGTAGCGTTTTCAACTGCTGCAGTTCCGTCTCCTTAAGCCGGATAGAATTCCAGGCATCATCCAGTAGGCGTCGATGACTGCGCATTGAGCTCGCGTTCTTGCGCATGTTGTTGCCGCAAGACCGCTGCGCGCTTCTGCGTGTCCTGTGTCAGGCAGGCTCGGTCGTCACCTCATCGACATTGCCAGCTTTTTTCTCAAACGCCCAACCGCGGCGGCATCGTATTCGGCGGCCCGCAATCGACATGTCCGAGGCAGGACTGCGGTTTGGCCGAGGCGCCATTCGGGCCTGGCACCATCGACGATCGACCCGTGCGTGTGTCGAGCTGGGCCCATTTGCTCCATTTCAGCACATCCCATGCTCTTTTCGCCGATTTTCGGCACAACTTTTTTCAAATATTTTTTCTCACCGTTTTCGCTCTCCGCGTTGATTTCACGTTCTATTCAAGCATTGGAGCCGAATGCAAAGTGGCGAATTTACGCCTTGCAGGCGCCCCGACCGCCCTCGCGCGCCTCAATATCAGCCTACCTTCCGCCCGTGCGCGCCCGAAAAATGCCGCCCCCGCAACCATTTGGATGCTTAACAAATTCTGCTTTCGGGATCGACGCAGTTTCAAGATCGATAAAAATTGAATCAAATTCAATTTAAATACATCTAAAACTCTATTCTTATTTTATTCTGATACGAATTTCATTTGTACTTTGTTTTACCTCGTATATTCGCGAGCGATAAAAGTGTCCGTGACATTGTCTCACCACAACGGGGAGACAATCATGCTCAAGACAATCACCAAGATGATCGCTGTCGCCGCACTTTTCACCGGCAGCCTGATCGAAGGCGCAATGGCCCTACCGGCAAACATGGCCGTGACAGGCTCGACCAATCCGCCGATCGGCCACTATGAATTCTGCAAGATTAATCCGGGCGAATGCCGCTCGAACGGAGCCGATCGCGGCCCAATGGTCCTGACACGTGAAGGCTGGCAGAAAATTCTCGAGGTCAACTTCGACGTCAACCAGGCGATTACGCCGATGACCGACATGGAAATCCACGGCGTCGAAGAAAAGTGGTCCTACCCGGACAGTGTCGGCGACTGTGAAGACTACGTGCTCTTGAAGCGCCGCAAACTGATCGAGAGCGGTTTCTCCGCCTCCGACCTCTTGATCACCGTCGTCCTTCAGCCGAATGGCGATGGCCACGCGGTCCTGACCGTACGCACCGATCGCGGCGACTTCATCCTCGACAACATGCGCAACAAGGTGCTGCTGTGGTCGGATACCGAATACACCTACCTCAAGCGGCAGTCGACGGAACATGCCGGCCGCTGGGTCAAGCTGCAGGATGGCCGCACGGTCGCCGTCGGTAGCGTCCGCACCCAGTAGGCCTCGCTGAAATGAATTGTGGCGCGGTTGGGTGATGTCCCGCGCCACACTTAGCTTACCGGGCTTCGGTCAGTTCCATCCCCGTTTCAGACCAGGCCCTGGCCGGTTCCGCTGTCCCTCGGAACCGGCCATTTTCGTTCTTGGGTGACCCGGCCGAAGCAAGGTCGCGTTGGCGCCGCCGGAACCGACGTCGGCTTCATCGAAAATTAACCATCTTCGACCAGCGTCGAGCAAGTAAACCCTGCCAGGGTCCATTGCCGCCACCGACCGACGACCAGCGGCTGAACCGCCACATTTCGCGCGGCAACCGCGACGGGACGCCCCATCGATGAGCACCTCTTCCAAAGGGAATTCGGAGCCGGAACTCAGCCCGCTTCTTTCAGGACGCCTCGTCTACAAAACTGCCGCACTCTTTGCGTTGCTTGCCGCGACAACCGCGGCGCTTTCTCTGACCGGGCGCTGGTTCGGCGAAAACCTCGCGCTTGCCGGCCACACGTCGAGCCTCACGCCCTACGATATCTTCATCGGGCAAGATCACCTGCGGCTGCCTGCCAACGTCATTCGCTTTGAAAACCAGCGCGCGACTTCGATCGCCGAACGCGTCGATCTCTACCTGGCCTGGCCTGCGCTCGAAGGCTACAGCGATGACACCCGCCACCTCTTCAATGACGTCAACCGTCCCGAGGCCCTGATCTTCCTGCAGATTTCGCAGAGCACCATGTCGCGCGACATGTCCGGCCGGCTTGAGCCCATCTACACCCAGGTTTTCGACGGGACGGCAAGCTCCGGTCCCGGCGGGTTGACGCGACACGGCGTCAAAGCGGCATCGAGTTATGCCGGCGAGGCCTTCTTCACTGCGGAACGAGAGCAGGAGCCGGCCTACGTCGTGCGCTGCCTGGAGCCCGGCGCCAACGAAACGTCAACCAGTGCAGACTGCCAGCGCGATATCCATGCCGGCAAGGACCTGGTCGTCCTTTACCGCTTCTCCCGCAATCTCTTGCCGCAATGGCGCGAAATCGACAATGCTGTGGGTGGCTTCGTGAAAAGCCATCTCGTGCCCTGATTTCGTCCAAGTGGTGTGGTGCTGGCTTGTGCGCCGCACCATTGCGCTACACCGGTATCGCCCCTGTACAAATGCGTCCGATCCCGGAAACCAATCATTCATCATAAACCGATTGGTAACGCTATGCCGATACTGTCTCAGGAACGGTCGTTCCCGGAGGCGGCGTCCGGACAACACCCATGACATGAGAATGAAGAGTAGCGTAGTGTCCCAATCAGGTTTTCTTGATCTCGCGAAACGCCCGTTCGGCGCTTTTTCAAAGATGGTAGGACGGATCGTCCTTGCGGGCACCGTTGCGTCGGTTGCCTTCGCAGCGCCCGCTTTGGCCAATCCGAAATATTCGGGCATCGTCGTCGACGCGAAAACCGGCAAGGTGCTTTACGGCGAGGATGCCGACGAATTGCGCTACCCGGCGTCGCTGACCAAGATGATGACGCTTTATCTGGCGTTCGAGGCACTCGAAGCCGGCCGGATCAGCAAGTCGACGCCCGTTCCCTTCTCCAAGAACGCGTCTGCCGAACCGCCCTCGAAACTGGGCGTGCGTGCGGGGCAATCGATCACGGTCGAGCAGGCGATCCTGTCGCTCGTCACCCGTTCCGCCAACGACGCCTCGACGGCGCTCGGTGAGTTGCTGGGTGGCTCGGAGCAGCGTTTTGCCCGCATGATGACCAACAAGGCACGGGCGCTCGGCATGACGCGCACCACCTATCGCAACGCCAACGGCCTGCCGAACACGGAGCAACGCACCACGGCGCGCGATCAGGCGCGCCTTGGCCTCGCGCTCCGCCAGCATTTTCCGCAATATTACGATTATTTCTCAACCCGCAGCTTCCGCTTCGGCAAGCAGACGATCGGCAATCATAACCGCCTGCTCGGCAATGTGCGCGGCGTCGATGGCATCAAGACCGGCTACACCCGCGCTTCCGGATTCAATCTGGTGACCTCAGCTCAGCTCGAAGGCCGCAGCATCGTCGCCGTCGTCATGGGCGGCACGTCGGGCGCCAGCCGCGACGCCCAGATGCGCCGCCTCGTGGCAAAGTACATGCCGGCAGCATCGCGCCGCGGCGGGGGCAACCTGATTGCCGAAACCGCACCGACGCCGGTTGCACCGGTTGCCGAAGAACCAATCGCTGTCGCGCAGGTCACGGAAACGCCGGTTGCCAGCCCGGTTGCAGCCGCAGCTGGCCTCGACCTGCCGAACACCGGACCGGTTCCGGCCGTGCGCTACAATGGCGAAAACACCAACAGTGTGCAGATGGCCTATGCCGGCACCAAGCGCGCTTCGGAAAACCCGGTCCTTTCACCGAAGATCGTTCCCAATACGCTCGACGCCCAGAGCATCAAGCTATCGCGCCAGCCCGTTTCCGCCGGCCTGGTCGACGCTCAGATCACAAATTCCGTTCCCAAGCGCGAGCCGGTTGCGGCCGAAGCCGAACCGCAGCCTGTTCCGCAACCTCAGGGTTGGGTCATCCAGATCGGCGCGACGCCGGACAAGGACCAGGCCATGACCTTGCTTGGCAACGCCAAGGACAAGGGTGGCAAGGCGCTGAGCAAGGCAACGCCCTTTACGGTCGCCTTCAGCAACGGCGGCGCCCAGGTCTACCGCGCCCGCTTTGGCGGCTTCGATGACCAGAATGCGGCGATCAACGCATGCAAGACGTTGAAGAAGAAAGGCATTTCCTGCTGGGCTGCCCAGCAGTAGACGGGTACTTAGTTTCGGCGTCCGGTTTGTATTTGTCCGGACGCCCTCCTCGGTTTTGTAAAGCGTACGAGGTTAGTTATGGCAATGAACGAGAATGTTCCGGGTGTTACTCCCTTGCCGGGGCGGCGGGCCAAACCGTCGCGCATCAATCTGCATCCGCTGCATGAGGCAGCGATGCGCATTGCAGATCTCGGTCTCAATCGTCCGAAGGCGAAGACCAAGGATCTGGTGGGCATGCTGCTGACGCATGGTGCAAGAGCCTGGCGCTCGACGCAGCCACGCGCGGGCATTCATCTTCACGTGACGGCACCCGGCCGTCGCCAGCCGCTGAAGATGCGCATTCTCTGAACAGACTGAGATTGAAAGGCGGCTTCGGCCGCCTTTTTCGTTGGGCCGAAGTAACCGCCTCAACCGGCGCCATTAAGGGGCACTCTTGCGTTGCCTCTCCGCCTTTCCTGACGGAAAACCGCTTCGCATTTTTCCTGGAAAGGCTCTTAGAGCAGACCGAGCTCAGCAAGCTCGCGCCGCAGCTCAAGCGGCAATTCGGCTCCGCCACCGGAAAGCGACGCCAGATCTCGGGGCGCCTCGTTGACCTTGAGGTAGCGCCAGCCCTGAAAGGCCCGGCGCGGCTGCAGCTCGGTCTCGACGACTTCAGGGCCGAGCAGCAGATTGCAGCGACCGATCCCCTCACCGTCGGTGAAGGTTTCGATGCCGATCAGCGGCTGGCGCGCTTGGACCTGACCCTTGATGACCCAATAGAGCGAGCCGCCTTCCAGCAACTCGTCCATGCGTTTCGGGACCATGCGGGTGGTATGGTAGGAATGCGGTTCAAGGCCGGCGGCGATCGCGGTCAGGGCCTTGCGCGAAACCCATTCGCGCAGATCCTCGATCGATTCCGCTCCGACGCAGAGCTTTATGAGATGCAGAGACATGGCTGTTTTTGAACACCCGTCCGGCCGTCACGGTCAAGCGAATTGCGCAACGTCGTCCACAATCGTTCGTACAACGCTCAACATTCCACCACATTGACCGCCAGGCCGCCGGTCGAGGTTTCCTTGTATTTCTCGTTCATATCGACGCCGGTCTGGCGCATGGTTTCGATACAGGCATCGAGCGGCACGAAATGCTGGCCATCACCCTTGAGCGCCAGGGACGCAGCGGTCACTGCCTTGACCGCGCCGAGCGCGTTGCGCTCGATGCACGGCACCTGCACCAGGCCTGCGACCGGATCGCAGGTCATGCCGAGGTGATGCTCGAGCGCGATTTCCGCTGCGTTCTCGATCTGCTCGGGCGTACCGCCCATAACAGCGGCAAGTCCCGCCGCCGCCATCGCCGAGGCAGAGCCCACCTCGCCCTGACAGCCGACTTCGGCTCCGGAAATCGACGCATTGTGCTTGATGATGCCGCCGATGGCGGCAGCGGTCAGCAGATAGTCGCGAACGCCGTCCTGGTCGGCATCGTCATGGAAATGCATGTAGTAGCGAATGGTCGCCGGAACGACGCCGGCAGCACCGTTCGTCGGCGACGTCACCACGCGGCCACCGGCTGCATTTTCTTCATTGACCGCCATGGCGTAGACGCTCAGCCAGTCGTTGGCGAGCAGCGGATTGATCTTGTTGGAGCGCCACTCTTCCTGCAGCTTGTCATGAATGGATCGGGCGCGACGACGCACCTTGAGGCCGCCGGGCATGATACCGTCCTGGCTGAGCCCACGATCGATGCAGTTGCTCATCGCGCCCCAGATGCGATCGAGGCCCTCATTCAGCTCCTGAGGCGACATGGTGCATTCTTCATTTGCCCGCTTCATCTGCGCGATCGTCATGCCGGAGCGGGCGGCCATCTCGAGCATTTCCACGGCGCTACTGAAGGGGAACGGCACTTTGACGCCGGCAGGCTTGTTCTTCGAGGCGCGCATGGCTTCGAGTTCCGTGTCGGTCACGACAAAACCGCCACCGATCGAATAGTAGATGCGCTTGAGCAGAAGGCGGCCGTCCTTGTCAAAGGCCGAGAAGGACATGCCGTTGGCATGGCCCGGCAAGGGCACCTTCTTGTCGAACACAAGATCGGTCTTCGGCTGAAACTCGTAAGACGGATGGCCTGGTGGTGTGATGCGGCCGGTGCGTTCCACCTCGTCGATGAGCGCGTCCATACGGTCGGGATCGACTCGATCGGGACGCTCGCCGACAAGCCCGAGCACAACCGCCCTGCCCGAACCGTGGCCGATGCCGGTATGGGCGAGCGAGCCGTGCAGGCTCACCTTGATGGCAGCGACGGACGCATGCGAAGGCCGCGGCCATTCATCGGACAGGATGAGCTCGAGAAAGCGATTGGCAGCCGACATCGGCCCCATCGTATGCGAACTCGAAGGACCAATGCCGATCTTGAAGACGTCGAAGACGGAAAGAAACATGAATTGCCTGCCCGGAGCCTGAACATATGCCGCCCGGCCGATCGCCGGATGCCGTCATATGCATGATTGCACAGTCGATACAAACCTCGATCTCTCCTCAGGACCGAAGCAGTACCCTCACGTTAGATATAGGATCAAACCCTAAGCCATCCTATCCCTGTCGATCAGGCGATCAACCGACATTCGATCCCGTTGGTGCGACATCCGGCCGGGGAAAGGCTCAGCAGTCTCCGCGCTATGGCGATACGATCGCCCGGAATCAAAACAGCGCGGCTTTTTCGAAGCCGCGCTGTCAATCAGAGGACTTTTGGGTATCAAAGACCGCC
This sequence comes from Sinorhizobium sp. A49, assembly GCF_002002725.1. Taxonomy (GTDB): domain Bacteria; phylum Pseudomonadota; class Alphaproteobacteria; order Rhizobiales; family Rhizobiaceae; genus Ensifer. Next base: position 209,948 of record NZ_MUNW01000032.1, read on the forward strand.
GAAAAGATAAGCAAGAACAAGAACGCCAGCGAAACCGGCTACGGCGCGAGCAGTCACGCCCCAGCAAGACTTCTGTATTGTATTGTCCATGATGTCTCCGAAAAACTCTCAACGGCTGCGGGCCACACATCAAGGGCCCGCGCATGGCGCAATGCATACTGAAGAAAGTGTAAAGACGCAACGGTCAAATATGGCGGAAAGGTGTCACGGCCGTTTCGGCGCTCCGGCCAACGCACCAAACGCTGGAGTTCTCGTATTTTTGTCGGAAGAAATTCCGCCGCAATTTCATCACACTAGTTGATGCACGGCCGATTCTCCACAGGCGCGCCGGCCTTGCAATTTCCAAAAGCCATGCCAAAAACACGTGTATGACCTTCGAAGATTACATAGCACTTGCCGTGTTCATCCTGCTGTGGGCCGGCTTCAGCTGGGCGACAGACGGCACGCGCGGCTTCAAACGCATCAGTCTCACACGGCTGATGAACGACCATCGTGGCCGGTGGATTCGCAACTCGCTCAACCGCGACCTGAAGATGATCGACACCCAGATCATTGCCGGGCTGCAGGCGGGCACCGCGTTCTTCGCTTCGACGACGATCTTTGCGCTCGGTGGCTGCTTCGCTCTCCTGGGTGCGACCGAGCAGGCGCAGATGATCTTCGCCGACATGCCCTATGTCTTCCACGGCGGACGGACGGCCTTCGAGCTGAAGGTCGCCGGGCTCACCTGCCTCTTCGGCTATTCCTTCTTCAAGTTCGGCTGGTCGTATCGCCTGTTCAACTACTGTTCGATCCTGATGGGCGGCATACCGATGACGGCAGACATGATCCGGGACCGGCACGCGGCCGAGATTGCAGCCGAACGCGCCGTCCGCATGAACGTGCTTGCCGCCAAGCACTTCAATGCCGGCCTCAGGGCGATCTTCCTGTCGATCGGCTATCTCGGCTGGTTTATCAGTCCCTACGCCTTCGTCGGCCTGACAATCTTCGTCGTCTTTGTTCTGACACGCCGGCAATTCTTCTCCGAGGCGCGGGCAGCCCTGCTGCAGGAAGCCGCCCGCTAGCAGCTGGCCCGGTCAATCGCGGATATCGCCGAACGGGTTTTCTGCCGCATTTTGTCTTTCCTCAGCAATCAAGGCGGTCTGGCGCAAGCCAGGCCTGCCACTCTCATTCGCGCCAACAGGATGGCGAACACCATGTCAGATACCAACATGACCTCGACCGTTGAACCGCAGCCGACGACCGGCAGCCAACGCCGGCTCGTCTTTATCGATGTGCTGCGCGGCCTGGCGCTGGTGGCCATGGCGCTCTACCATTTCGTCTGGGATCTGGAATTCTTCGGCTATGTCGCTGCCGGGACCGCCGGCACCGGCGGGTGGAAGATGTTTGCACGGCTGATTGCCAGCAGCTTCCTGTTTCTGGCTGGCTACAGCCTCGTGCTCGGGCAACGGCCGAAGATCCGGTTCGATGCCTTCATGCGCCGGTTCGCCAAGATTGCAGGAGCGGCCGCGATCATCAGTATTGCGACCTGGTTTGCCTTCCCCAACACCTTCATATTCTTCGGCATCCTGCATTCGATTGCGGCGGCAAGCCTCATCGGTCTTCTTTTCCTGCCCCTTCCGGCGATTGTTTCGTTCGTAGCTGCGGCTGCCGCCTTCGCTGCCCCCCTCTATTTGCGGTCTGCGATCTTCGACGCACCCTATCTCTGGTGGGTCGGCCTTTCCGAAACGATCCCTCGCTCGAACGACTACGTGCCGCTGCTGCCGTGGCTCGGACCCTTCCTGATTGGCCTCGGCACCGCAAAACTGGTGCATGCGCGTCTCGTGACAGCCCTTTCAAAGCGCCCGGTCGACGACGAAAGGACGCGCCTGTGGACGAAAGCATTGGCCTTCGGGGGGCGTCACAGTCTGGCCATATACCTCCTCCACCAGCCGCTGCTCATCGGATTGGTCTTCCTCTTCTCGCTGGTCTCGCCACCGACACTGCCGGATCCCAAGCAAGCCTACCGCACCAATTGCGTCGAAGCCTGCAGCCGGGGCAATCCGGCCGTGCCCTGCGACGCCTTCTGCGGATGTACCCTCGACAAGCTGGTGGAGCAGAACCTGTTCGACGACCTGAACAGGGGAAAGATCAACGTGAACACGGATGAACGCATTGCGCGAATCGCCGGTCAATGCACAATGGACGTGCAATCAGGGGACTAGGACATGAATGCCTATCGTGCCAAGCCGCTGAGTTTCCCATGGCCGGCCCTGCTCTACGGGACCGCCACCCTTGCAGCCTTGCTACTTGCGCGATACTCGCCTATCCCGGTTGCCAACGGCCACGGCTGGGTGCCGTGGATTTCCGGCAGTATCCTTGTCGCCGCGGCAATCTGGCTCGACCTCTGGGCCGTCAAGACGCTGCTGGATCGCCATACCGCTGTGCTTCCGCACCGATGCGCCACGTGCCTCGTTACTTACGGACCGTTTCGCTTCACCCGCAACCCGATCTATCTCGGCTACACGCTGATGATGATCGGCTTCGGCCTGATCACGCTCAATCCATGGTTCTTCGTGATGGCGGTCGCAGCCGTGATGTTGACGACGATCTTTGCCATCCGCAACGAAGAACGGCATCTACTTTCACGCTTCGGCTTCGAGTTCGAGCGCTACTGCCGGCATACGAGCCGCTGGATCTGATCCACAGCTCCTCGCAGACAGCAAAAAAGGCGGCCAAAGCCACCCTTTTGTTCTTTATGCGTTGACCAGGTCGCGATCAGGTCCCGACGCCAATCTCGGCGAGACGCGTCAAACACGCCTCCTCAACATTGTCGAGTTCGGTCAGCGTATCCTCGATATCCTTGCGCTTCTGGCGCAGCTCTTCACGCTTGGCCTCGACGCGGCTCATCAGCAGTTGCAACTGACCGAGTTCGCCTGGTGGATCCTTGTAAACCTGAATGATCTCGCGGATTTCGGCGATCGTAAAACCGATTCGTCGTCCCCGGAGAATCTCCTGGATCAGCCGACGGTCGGCGGGTCGAAACATGCGGGTTCGGCCGCGGCGCTCCGGATGGATGAGGCCCTCGTCCTCATAGAACCGCAGCGTTCGAGTCGAAATGCCGAATTCCCGCGTCAATTCGGTAATGCTATAGTACTTATTCACGCTGCCATTCCATGATTTCTTGACCATCACTATCGTTGACCTTGACGTAAAAGTCAAACAACCGGCGATGTCACGTGACGTGAAACCACCAAGTGGCAATGCCGAGAAAACTCGAGAAGCCGGTGATATCGGTAATCGCTGTCACGAACACGGCCGAAGACACCGCGGGGTCGGCGCCAAAACGTTCCAGAAGCAGCGGAACCATGATGCCGGCAAGGGCCGCGGCCATCATGTTGATGAGCATCGCGGTGGCGATAATACCGCCGATATTCGGATCCTGGAACCAGAGGCCGGCCAAAAGGCCGATCAGCGAGCCGAAGATCATGCCGTTCAGCAGGCCCACCCCCGCTTCACGCCGGATGATTCGCGGCGCGTTGTGAATATCGAGGCCGCGGGTCGCAAGCGCGCGCACCGTCACGGTCATCGTCTGCGAGCCGGCATTCCCGCCCATGCCGGCGACAATCGGCATCAAAATGGCGAGCGCAACGATCTGCTGGATCGTCGCATCGAAAAGGCCAATGACCGAAGCGGAAATGCAAGCAGTCATCGAATTGACGAACAGCCACGGCACGCGGGAGCGCGATGCCTCGGCAACAGAGTCCGACAGTTCCTCATCACCAACGCCACTCAGACGCAGCAAGTCCTCCTCCGCCTCCTCCTGGATGACATCGACGACATCGTCGATGGTCAAAACCCCGACGAGCCTGCCGTTGTCGTCCACCACGGCGGCGGAGAGAAGGTCGTATTGCTCGAAGAGCTGGGCTGCTTCTTCCTGGTCCATCTCCGCTGGAATGGCATGACTGGTGTCGCGCATGATGGCGTCGACCTTGATCGAGCGCTTGGAGCGCAGGACCTTGTCGAGATCGACGGCACCCAGAAGCTTGAAGGTCGGGTCGATGACGAAGATCTGCGTAAAGCTTTCCGGAAGCTCCGCGTCCTCGCGCATGTAGTCGATCGTCTGGCCGATGGTCCAGAACGGCGGCACCGCCACGAACTCCGTCTGCATGCGGCGGCCGGCTGTGCTCTCGGGATAGTCCAGCGAGCGGCGCAAGCGGACACGCTCGGTAAAGGGCAGCTTCGCCAGGATCTCGTCCTGGTCCTCCTGGTCGAGGTCTTCGAGAATGTAGACGGCATCGTCCGAATCCATCTCGCCAAGCGCCTCGGCGATCTGCTCGTTAGGCAGGTGCTCGACGATATCGAGACGGATGGCTTCGTCGACTTCGGTCAGAGACGAAAGGTCGAAATCCTTGCCGAGCAGGGAGACGAGCGCCAGGCGCTGTTCCGGTTGGATCGCCTCAAGCAGGTCGCCCATTTCGGACGAATGCAGACCGGCGACATGCTGGCGCAGATAGATCGTGTCGCGGTCGGCAATCGCGGCGCCGACATGCATCAGGAAGTCGGAACGCACCGAACCGTCGTCGGCATAGATGTCCGCTCCGTCATAGACGGGGATTTCTTCGGAACCGCGGTCGTCGTCGCCGGTATTGCTCATGAGCGCGCCCTCGAAACGATTGCCAACTTCCCGGCCGCCATGCGCCGATCGGGAAAGGGTACATCACTGCCGATTTTGTCGCCCCATCCTCCTCAAGGACATGGGCCTTAGAGCCCTGCTAGCGCAAAGCCTTGCCAAGGTCCACATCACAAGGGCCAACGTCGCGCGTGTGGTAACAGATTTATTCAAGCTGTTGCAAATACATAGGAAACGCACATGCGCGTGCACAGTCGACATCGACCGGATGATCGGATAGCACTATGCGGCCGCAGCCCAGGAGCTTCCGATGGCGATCCGCCCCCTTGTTCGTTTTCCCGATCCTATACTGAACCGGGAAGCACAGACAGTCGACCGGTTCGACGACGCCCTACAGGCTCTTGCCGACGATCTGCTCGACACGATGCGCGCAGCGCCGGGGATCGGCATCACAGCGCCGCATATCGGGATTTTGCAACGTCTGACAGTGATCGAACTAACCCGCGAAAGCGGTGTCCGCGTCTTTGTCAATCCCGAGATCGTCACCCGCTCGTCCCACATGGTCAGACATGCCGAGGGAAGCGTTTCGATGCCGGGGATTTCCGAGGACGTCGAGCGCCCCGCGACAGTGCGCGTCCGGTACCAGACGCTCGACGGCAACGCAGTCGAGGAAGATGCGGATGGCCTGATGGCGATTTGCCTCCAGCACGAAATCGACCAGCTGAACGGCATATTCTGGACGCAGCGCCTGTCGCGGCTGAAGCGGGAGCGCGCCGTCAAGAGGTTCGAGAAGGCCACAAGGGAAATGGCGCGAAGCTGAACCGGCACTCGCTCGCGTGCAAGTTCAAGCAGGCGGCATGGCAATCACCAAAGCCTGCTCTTTCCGTCGCAAGTCTGCATGACTAAGTTCACACTCAGGTTTTCAATCAAGGATCAGCCTATGAAACCGACGCATGTCGCTATCGTCACTCTTCTCGCGTTGGCGGGATGCAACAGCACAACGCCCAATCTCGAGCCGCTGCCGGGCAGCTTGACCTATGGCGAGACAGGCCCCACCCGCAAGACGATCGCCGCGCCAGGCACGATGATCCAGAACCGCTTCATGCATCAAGGCACCATGGTCTTCGAGACCTACGAAGTTCAGCCCGACCATACGTACAAGCTCGTGCGCCGCAGAGTTGCGGATACCTGGTCGAACTGAAGCCTCGCTCTCTCTTAAAAAGACATGCCACACCGGATCGCCAACTTGCTTGGCGCTTCGGTGCTCGCATTCCCAGCCAGATGCCCGGATGATTTTGTCCCACGGTGGAACATTGTCGTTCGAATCCCGTTATTTAGGGTGGCAACAACGGAGGTCATCCGATGAAAAAATATCTGGATGAACGGGGCGATCCCATCACAGCGACGCATGACGCCGACCGGGAGAACTTCACGGCGGGCGAAAGCCGTCAAGGTCCTCTCGGCGTGCGTGTTCTGGCAATCCTCGGAGCCGGCCTGTTTCTGGCGCTGCTCGTCTGGGGTGGCGCAGCGATCTGGGGCGAAAGCAATGACAACGACCGCACAACGGCAGTCGACCAGGTCCAGCCGTCGCCGGAACAGACCGGTAGCATTGACAACAAGCAGGATCGCGTGGTGGTACCGACCACTGCCGCTCCGACTGCTGGCGCCCAAACGCAACAGGCTTCGCCCGATGGCACCACGAAATAGCAGCAGCTCGCCTTTGATGCGTTTCGCTGCCTGACGAAGGCGCCTCACCGAGCGCCGGTCATCGAAACCGAAACGGGACCGGTTGAAGCCCAATAGACCCAATTCTTGGAAGGCTGGATAAGAAGCGATCCAGCTGATGGGGAGCGGAGCGCGCCAAACATAGCTATCGGTCAGACCCTCTGTCCGTGCGGAGCGCGAAGTGCAGGCGCCGCCGAAACGTATATTCATCGCTCTCTCGCAACCATCGATGCATCGAGGGCGAAGGGTCCGGCCAGCCGCAGTCAGCCAGCCTTTGCAGTGGCAGACGGACAGCGGGACGTGCCCCCGTCTTATCGTCACCTGAGACAAACTTCGAGTTGCCAAAGACGATTGAATATTAGACGTTTGTTTGCGCGCCACCAAAAAATCTCCGCGGCGCGGCGAGACTGCAGCACATGACGACTGCCTCTTCCCTCGCGCCTACCCATAACAGCGCCAGCATCTGCCGGGGCTGCTGGGATCAGATGCGCGTGCCGATCCCGATCCGCGGGGCGTTTGCCCTTCCCTTTCGGGCATTCGGCATCACCCGAAGCAAGATGAATCCGAATATCTGCACGATCTGCGAACGCTCCTTTCGCTACGTCAAGAAGCAGCGCCACATCACCGCCCACGCCACTATCCTGTTTGCCGATATGCGAGGGTTCACCTCCCTTTCCGAGCGAACAGAGGCGATCGAGCTGAGTGAGATTGTCAGCCTGTTTCATGATCGATGCGCGCAGGCGATCTGGGCGCATGATGGCATCGTCAACAAGCAGATGGGCGACGGCCTGATGGCGATCTTCAATTTTCCGATCGCGATAAGGGACCATGCCCGTGCTGCGGTCAGGGCGGCGGCGGATATACAGCGACATTACGCCGATGCACTCGACGGCCTGAATTCCGATCTGAAGGAATCAAGCGACCACCGGCTCGGTGTTGGTGTCGGCATACATACAGGCGATGTCGAGATTGGTGAGTTTTCAAGCTTCCGCAGCGATTTCACCGCGATCGGCGGCACCGTCAATCTCGCCGCAAGACTCGAATCTCACGCTGCCGCCGGTGAGATCCTCGTGTCAGCCGAGACGGCTGCGCAGGTGCCGGATTTCCTGAGCGCGTCCGAGACCAGGCGGCTTTCACTGAAAGGCCTGGAGCAACCAGTTCAGGCGCATGTACTCACGACGAATTGACCCCGGAAGGCCCCCTAGAGCGGATAGATCCGATCCTACACAGGGTACTGATACGTCACACAGACAAAGCTAAGCATAGGGATAGAAACAAAAAAACCTGCCGAAGCAGGTTTTCTTTGGTGCGGTCGAGAAGACTCGAACTTCCACGGGTTGCCCCACAGCGACCTCAACGCTGCGCGTCTACCAATTCCGCCACGACCGCATCGTGGTAGGCGCCGAATTGCTCCGGCGGGGCTGCATGTAGCAAAAGCCCCTGGGGTGCACAAGGGCATGACGACAGAAATTTGACGGGAAAAGAAACTATTTCAACAGCCTCCTCGCGAAACCCTGCAAACGCTGGACTCTTGTCGCGTGCCGTCCCATGTACAGGACGTCAAAACAGGAACGCAGACGGAAATGCAGCGCGAAAATCTGAGCCAGGACATGTTCGCCCCCCCGGAATCACCCCCGGTTCGCTGGCGAATTGCCCCTCACCTCGTCGATTATCCACAGGCAGTCGAGACAATGGAGCGCGAAGCGGCGGCAATTGCCGCCGGCACCGCTGACGAACTCGTCTGGCTGGTGGAGCATCCGCCACTTTATACTGCAGGCACCAGCGCCGATGCGGCCGACCTTGTCATGCCCGACCGCTTCCCGGTGTTTGCGACCGGCCGAGGCGGCGAATACACCTATCACGGGCCGGGCCAGCGGGTGGTCTACGTGATGCTGGATCTCAAGCGCCGCAGGCAGGACGTGCGCGCCTTCGTCGCCGCGCTCGAGAGCGTCATCATCTCGTCGCTCGATTCGATGAACGTGAGGGGCGAGCGCCGCGAAGATCGCGTCGGCGTCTGGGTGCGCCGGCCGGAGAAGCCATCGCTTCCCGACGGATCGATGGCCGAAGACAAGATTGCGGCGATCGGCATTCGCCTGCGCCGCTGGGTGAGCTTTCACGGCTTTTCACTCAACGTCGATCCGGATCTCGATCATTTCGGCGGCATCGTGCCCTGCGGCATTCGCGGCTATGGCGTAACCAGTCTCGTTGACCTCGGGCTGCCAGTGATGATGCCGGATGTGGACGTGCGTGTGCGCGAGGCGTTCGAGACCGTGTTCGGTCCGACCCGCAACGACGAATCCTGAATCTAGCCTTGCTGTAGGGTGGCTCGTATCACGTCGCTTCGATGGATCGACCGCCGGCCTGGCGCTCGCGCCAGATCATGAAAAGCCCTGACACCACGATGATCGCGATGCCCAGCCATTTCGAGAGCGACGGGAAGTCGCCGAAAATGAGGTAGCCGAGTGCCGTCGCCGTGACGATCTCGAAATAGGCAAAAGGCGCCAGCAGGGAAACGGGTGCGGCCTGGAAGGCCTTGACCACCAGAAGGTGGCCGTAACCGGAAAGCGAGCCGAGGATGACGACAAGCACCCAACCGAGCGTCGTCTTCGGCAAGGACGGCTCAAAATCTGCGACGCCCATCCCGTCCCCGATCGCAATCACACCCACCATGAACAGCGTTCCGCCGATGCCGGCGATCGTCTGCATCGTCAGAGGGCTGTCGGCCGTTCCGACCGCGCGGTTCAAAAGCAGATAGAAAGCAAAGACCGTCGCGCAGGCGACCGGTAGCAGCGATGTTGCACCGAAAGCTGCGAAACTCGGCTGGATGACGATCATTGCACCGGCAAAACCGATGCCGATCGCCAGCCAACGGCGCCAGTCTACCCTCTCGCGAAGGATAAGCGCCGAGAGGCAAGTCAGAATGAAAGGCTCGACGAAATAGATCGCGAACACGTCGGCGAGCGGCATGTATTTCACCGAAATGAAGAAGAACAGGGCCGCCGCCGCCAAGAGCACGCCGCGCAGCAGATTGGGCCAGAGCCGTTTTGGTCGCAGCGCCCGTAGGCCCCCGATCGTCAGGAGCAATGGGAGCGTCGCGACAAGCTGGAAGAAGAACCGGTAGAATGTCACCTGTGCCGGCGCCATGCCCTCGACGACAGCCATGTATTTGGCAATCACATCCATGCCCGGCAGGATGACCATGGCAAAGAGCATGATGGCGACGCCCTGCATCACCGTGTTTTGGGGAGGAGTTGCGGTCGATGCCGGCATGGCCATGAGCTTGTTCCGATTTGGATGCGCCACCTTAGAGCGTTCGCGGCGCTTTTCAACGGATGCGAGCACGACGCGAAAGGGCGCATTTCGTCACCGGAGCCGCTTTTGACCGTGTTTTTGCCGCTTCGGGGTGGTCCGCGACGGGCCGAATGCCTATAAGCTCACTTCATCTTCCGCCCCGGAGGAGAAGCTCTCTCACTTCTCCGATCAGAAACCGGGACCTTTGAACGTGACCGTGGCAAAGGAGATATCCATGCGCTTGTCCACCGAAACGATGATTGCCCGTCTGCGCGACCCCGGCGACGGAGATACGCTGGGCGGACGCATCTGGCGCGCACGTGACGCGGCCAATCTTTCGACCAAGGATCTCGCCGATCAGCTCGGCGTCCGGGTGGAAACCGTTGCCGCTTGGGAGCGCGACCGGGCGGAGCCACGCACCAACCGCCTGTTCATGCTTGCCGGCGTATTGGGCGTCACGCCTGCCTGGCTGATCGCCGGCATGGGCCGCGCGCCTGATGACGAGACGAAGACCGCTTCTGGCGAAAGCCTTCGCGAGCAGCTTGCGCTCGTCAAGAAATTGCACGAACAGACCGGCAAGGCGATTGCCGCTCTTGAGATGGAACTCAATCGCGTCCAACAGACTGTTCGTTAGTACATTGCCGATTCCAACGGGCGACATTGGCCGCTGCGCCGATGCCGCCCGAAGTCATTGTTAATCCAAGGGAGAAAATAGATGGATGTACGCGCCGCCGTCGCCGTTCAGGCAGGCAAGCCGCTGGAAGTGATGACCGTTCAACTCGAAGGCCCGCGGGCCGGAGAAGTGCTGATCGAAGTCAAGGCCACCGGTATCTGCCACACCGACGATTTCACGCTTTCCGGCGCGGATCCCGAAGGTCTGTTCCCGGCAATCCTCGGCCACGAGGGTGCCGGCATCGTCGTCGATGTCGGCCCGGGCGTCACTTCGGTGAAGAAGGGCGATCACGTCATTCCGCTCTATACGCCGGAATGCCGCTCCTGCCCGTCGTGTCTGTCGCGCAAGACCAACCTCTGCACCGCGATCCGTTCGACCCAGGGCCAGGGCCTGATGCCGGATGGCACCTCGCGCTTCTCGATCGGCAAGGACAAGATCCATCACTATATGGGCTGCTCCACCTTCGCCAATTACACCGTGCTGCCGGAGATCGCGGTCGCCAAGGTCAACCCAGACGCGCCGTTCGACAAGATCTGCTACATCGGCTGTGGCGTCACCACCGGCATCGGTGCCGTGATCAACACCGCCAAGGTCGAGATGGGCGCGACCGCGATCGTCTTCGGTCTCGGCGGCATCGGCCTCAATGTCATCCAGGGCCTGCGTCTCGCCGGTGCCGACATGATCATCGGTGTCGATCTCAACAACGACAAGAAGGCCTGGGGCGAGCGCTTCGGCATGACCCACTTCGTCAACCCGAAGGAAGTGGGCGACGACATCGTGCCTTACCTCGTCAACATGACGAAGCGTGGTGCCGACCAGATCGGCGGCGCCGACTATACGTTCGATTGCACGGGGAACACCAAGGTGATGCGCCAGGCGCTCGAGGCGTCGCATCGCGGCTGGGGCAAGTCGGTCGTCATCGGCGTTGCCGGCGCCGGCCAGGAAATCTCCACCCGTCCGTTCCAGCTCGTCACCGGCCGCAGCTGGATGGGCACCGCCTTTGGCGGCGCGCGCGGCCGCACCGACGTGCCGAAGATCGTCGACTGGTACATGGAAGGCAAGATCGAGATCGATCCTATGATCACCCACACCATGCCGCTCGAAGACATCAACAAGGGTTTTGAGCTGATGCATTCCGGCGAAAGCATCCGCAGCGTCGTTCTCTACTAAGCGCCAACTGAGCAATTCCGGACGGAAAACCCTTTCGCACTTTTCCTGGAATTGCTTAGTAATCCGATTCAGGAAGGCGCCGGAATCGATTGTATTCCGGCGCTTTTTCAGTCCCGTTGAGAAGTTGATTCAAGATGATCTATGTCGATGCCGATGCCTGCCCGGTGAAGGCGGAAGTGCTGAAGGTGGCCGAGCGCCACGGCTTCGAGGTGACCTTCGTCGCCAATTCGGGGCTGCGTCCGTCGCGCGACCCGATGGTCCACAACGTCATCGTTTCGGCGAGCTTCGACGCCGCCGACGACTGGATCGCCGAAAGGGCCCATGAGGGCGATATCGTCGTGACCGCCGACGTGCCGCTCGCCGTTCGTTGCGTCGCCGCCGGCGCCTTTGTCACCGGCCCGTCCGGACGCGTCTTCGACAAGAGCAATATCGGCATGGCCTCCGCCATGCGCGACCTCGGTCAGCACCTGCGTGAGACCGGCGAAAGCAAGGGTTACAACGCGGCCTTCACGCAACGCGACCGTTCGACCTTCCTCGAGACACTTGACCGACTCGCGCGCCAGACGAAAAAGTGAAGCGCGGCGCCAATTTGCGCCCGATCGCAGGGGCATTCCGATGACAGCGACGACAAGGCTCAGGCACTGGCCGTTCTACACCGCGCTTCCATGTGCCCTTGTCAGCCTAGGGATCATGTGGTTCGCCGCGCCGCGCTACAGTCTCGAAGTCTCAGCCGTCACCTTCTTCTGCGTCTACCTCATCATGAGCGCCCGACGGCTGCGGATGATGACGGGCAAACATCTCAAGACGCATGCGCGAAACACCGACGAGCCTGAAGCGGTGATTTTCATGGTTACCTTCGGGGCGGCCGCGACCTCGCTTGCCGCCCTGTTCTTCGCGCTCAACGGAGAAGGCACGGGGCCGACGCTCGAATTGGGGCTGGCCTTTGCCTCCGTCGTTTTGGGCTGGGCAACCATCCACGTGATGGCGGCGATGCACTATGCCCATGTCTACTGGGTCCCCGACGACAGCGGGCAAACCCCTGCCCCGCAGCGCGGGCTCGATTTTCCCGAGACGCCGGAACCCGGCGGTTATGATTTCCTATATTTTTCCTTCGTGATCGGCATGACCGCCCAGACGTCGGATGTCGCCATCACCACCACGGCGATGCGGCGCATCAACCTGATGCACGCCATCGTTTCCTTCTTCTTCAACACCGTACTTGTTGCCGCCGCGGTCAACGCGGCCGTGCAGCTCGCAAGCTGACCTCACGATATCCCAGGAGCATTTGATGAAAGTTCTCTCCCAAAACACCGCGTTTGGCGGCATGCAAGGCGTCTTCTCGCACGAGTCCGAGGCCTGCAAGGGCGAGATGACGTTCGCCGTCTTCGTGCCGCCGCAGGCGATCAAGGAGCCGCGGCCGGTGGTCTGGTATCTCTCCGGCCTTACCTGCACTCATGCCAACGTTATGGAAAAGGGCGAATACCGCCGCATGGCGGCCGAACTGGGCCTGATCGTCGTTTGCCCCGACACCAGCCCGCGTGGGACGGAGGTTCCGGACGAACTTACAAACTGGCAGATGGGCAAGGGTGCCGGTTTCTATCTCGATGCCACGCAGACGCCATGGGCCGAACACTATCAGATGTACAGCTACATCACCGAGGAACTGCCGGCCTTCGTCAGCCAGCACTTCCGCATCGACATGAGCCGGCAGGGCATTTTCGGCCATTCGATGGGCGGTCACGGCGCAATGACCATTGCGCTCAAGAATCCGGACCGTTTCCGCAGCTGCTCGGCATTTGCACCGATCGTCGAACCGTCGACGGCCGACTGGTCCATTGGCGCCTTCGAAAAGTATCTCGGCGAGGACAAGGCCGCCTGGCGGCAATACGATGCCTGCGCGCTCGTCAGGGACGGCGCCCGTTTCCCGCAGTTCCTCATCGACCAGGGCAAGGCCGACAGCTTCCTCGATAACGGCCTGCGGCCGTGGCTTTTTGAAGAGGCGATCAAGGGTACTGATATAGAGCTGACGCTGCGCATGCACGAGCGCTACGATCATTCCTATTACTTCATCTCGACCTTCATGGACGATCACCTGAAATGGCACGCCGAGCGGCTGGCCTGAACCCGAGAGAACAGCGGGAGCATCCAATGTCCAATCTTCTGCTTGTCGGCGCCGGCGGCGCCATCGGATCGATGGCGCGCTATCTCGTTAGCCTCTGGACGCTTCACCGTTGGGGGCCGGGCTTTCCCTGGGGAACGCTCGGCGTCAACATCACAGGTTCCTTCCTCATCGGCCTGCTGGCCGAATTGATCATGCGCAAATTCGGCGCTTCGGCGGAGATGCGGCTGTTTCTGATCACCGGCGTGCTCGGCGGCTACACTACCTTTTCCGCCTTCTCGCTGGATACGATCACGCTATTTGAACGTGGCGATGCCGCACTTGCCGTCACCTATATCGCGGCAAGCGTCGTGCTTTCGATCCTGGCGGTCTTTGCCGGGCTGGCCCTGATGCGCGCAATGGTCTAAAGGCTGCCTCTAAAGAACAGGAAGCAGGTTCGCTGAGATGGCAGGCATAGAACACAAGCAGGTGGACGGTGACGAGGCAGGCATGCGCCTCGATCGCTGGTTCAAGGTACATTTTCCCGGGCTGGGTTTCGGTCCGCTGCAGAAGCTGCTGCGCTCGGGCCAGATCCGTGTCGATGGCGGCCGCGTCAAATCCGACACGCGCCTGCAGCCGGGCCAGACGGTCCGCATCCCTCCGCTTAACGTCGATGCGAAAGAAGTGAAGACAGGCCCGATTGCCGGGCGTGACCTTCGTCACTCGCCCGACGGGGAGCTGCTGTCGCGCATGGTGCTGCATGAGGACGCCAAGGTTATCGTGCTGAACAAGCCGGCCGGCCTCGCAGTTCAAGGTGGTTCCGGCGTCAATCGTCACATCGACAAGATGCTCGAGGCCTGGACAAACCAGCGTGGCGAAAAGCCCCGCCTCGTCCACCGTCTCGACCGCGACACGTCAGGCGTTCTGGTGATTGCCCGCACGCGTGGCGCCGCACAGAAGCTGACGGCCGCCTTCCGCGAGCGCGACACCAAGAAGACCTATTGGGCGCTGGTCAAGGGCGTGCCGCGCAAGCGCGAAGACCGCATCTCGACCTGGCTGGTCAAGGAACAGACGCCGGATGGCGACCGTATGCGCATCGCCAAACATGGCGAGGACGGCGCCGACCACGCCATTTCCTATTACCGCATTCGCGAGCAGGCCGCACAGAACCTCGCCTGGCTGGAGATGGAGCCCTATACCGGCCGTACCCATCAGCTGCGCGTGCATGCGCTCCACATCGGTCATCCGATCCTCGGCGATCCCAAGTATTTCGACGCCGATATCAACTGGAGCCTGCCCGGCGGCATGCAGAACCGTTTGCACCTGCACGCGCGCCACATCGACATTCCGCATCCGGACGGCGGCCGCCTGCGGGTGACCGCGCCGCTGCCCCCGCACATGGTCCAGAGCTGGAACCTGCTTGGCTTCGAAGAGAACGAGCCTGGCGAGGACGACTGATGAAACTGGCGCTTTTCGATTGCGACGGCACGCTGGTCGACAGCGGCGGTCTCATCCATGAAGTGATGGCACGAACCTTCGAAGCCTTCGGTCTCGATCGACCCGAACTGTCGGCGACCAAGGGCATCATCGGCCTGACGCTCGATATCGCCATTGCCCGCCTGCTCGGACGCGACCATGTGGATGACCAGGCGCTGGCAATGACGGCGCACTACAAGGCAATTTTTGCCGGCGTGCGCGGCGAAACCGGCTTTCAGGAGCTTCTGTTTCCGGGCATCGCCCAGATGATGCAGACGCTTTCCGGGCGTGACGAGCTGATTATCGGTGCGGTCACCGGCAAATCGCGCCGCGGCCTGACGCATATTGCAGAGACCCACGGCTTCGACCGGACGTTCTTCGTGTCGCGCACCGCTGACGACTGCCCTTCGAAGCCGCATCCGGCCATGGTGACGGAATGCTGCTCTGAAGCCGGGATCGATCCGCGCGATACCGTCGTCATCGGCGACGCTATTTATGATATGCAGATGGCAAAGGCCGCCGGCGCTGCCGCCATCGGCGTTGCATGGGGTTATGCAAGCGTGCCCGACCTCGTCGAGGCCGGAGCCGACTACATTGCCCGCACACCGGCCGACATCATTGAGTGGATGGAACACTATCATGCCTGATATTCGCGATGAACTCATCGGTGCGTTGAGCCACGAGGACCCGGTCCGACGCGCGCAGATCCAGATGCTGAAGCCGCTGCCCAAGCGCTTCTACAAGGAAGTCAGCATCGGCGCAGCAGAAGACGGCGGCCACAGCGTCCTGCTCGACGGCCGGCCGGTGCGCACGCCTGCGAAGAATCCGCTTGCTGTCCCGACGCTGAAGCTTGCCGCAATGCTGGCGGCCGAATGGGACGCGCAGGCCGAGGTCATCGACCCCGCCAAGATGCCGGTTACCCGGATCGCCAACACCGCGCTCGACGGCGTGGCGAAGGACCAGCGCTCGGTTTTCGAGGACATCTTGCGGTTTGCCGGAACCGACCTGATCTGCTACCGCGCGTCCAGTCCGGAAGGGCTCGTCGAACGGCAGAACGTCGTCTGGAATCCGGTGCTCGAATGGGCCGCCCAGTCGCTTGGCGCTCGCTTCATTCTGGCCGAGGGTGTCATCCACCAGGAACAGCCTGAAGAGGCGATCACCGCCTATGCCGAGGGCCTGCGTGCCTTTGCAACGCCGCTGGGCCTGACTTGCGTGCACACGATCACGACATTGACCGGCTCCGCCCTGCTCGCAGTCGCGTTCGCATCCGGCCGTCTGACGGCCGAACAGGCCTGGACGGCTGCCCATGTCGACGAGGATTGGCAGATCGAGCATTGGGGCACGGACGAGGAAGCGTTCAAGCGCCGCGAACTGCGCTGGCAGGAGATGCAGGCGGCGGCAGCCGTTCTCGACGCGCTGCGATAGCAGCGCGTCGGAATACAAAAGCATCGTTGCGGTTACGATCGATACCTAACGTAGCGTTAGGCGGCAAGCTTCAGACCGGCAATACCGGTAACGATCAGCGCGATGCAGCCCAGGCGGACGAACGTTGCCGGTTCGGCAAAAAGAACGATGCCGAGGATGACGGTGCCGACGGTGCCGATACCGGTCCAGACGGCGTAGGCCGTGCCGAGCGGCAGGGTTCTGACAGCAAGGCCAAGCAAGGTGATGCTGACGACCATCGAACCGGCGGTCAGGACCGTCGGCACCAACCGCGTAAAGCCTTCAGTGTATTTGAGACCGATTGCCCAGCCGATTTCGAGGATGCCGGCAAGAAAGAGGATTAACCAGGCCATTTCAAACTCCTTGAGAGTGGAGCGAGGCCGTCCCCGCGGATGTTCGGTATCCAATACCGTGCAGCCGTCTGCAACGCGGTTTCTATCTCACGGTTCGCGGCCGACGGCAAGATATGCCGCGGCAAACCAGCCCTGCACGACCGGCAATGCTTGGGTATCTCCAAAGTTGAAGCGGTTTTCGGCCTAGAGATACTTGGGAACGGAGATGGAACGCTTCCAGGATTCCGTCTTAGACCGGGTCGCCGTTGTCTGTTAGCTTCGCTCCCGACGCAGCTTTGCCCACCATTCCAATCGTTTGCGGATCTCGCGCTCGAAGCCGCGCTCTGGCGGATCGTAGAAGGTCCTGCGCCCCATCTTTTCCGGGAAATAGTCCTGGCCAGAGAAGGCATCCGGCTCGTCGTGGTCGTAGCGGTAACCGTCGCCGTAACCCTCGCCCTTCATCAGCTTGGTCGGCGCGTTGAGAATATGCTTCGGTGGCAGCAGAGAACCGTTTTCCTTGGCCGCCCGCATGGCGGCCTTATAGGCCATGTAAACGCCATTCGATTTCGGCGCTGTCGCGAGATAGACACAGGCCTGAGCCAGCGCCAACTCCCCTTCCGGCGAGCCAAGATAGTCGTACGCGTCCTTGGCGGCATTGCAGATCGCCAGCGCCTGGGGATCTGCAAGGCCGATATCCTCCACCGCCATGCGAACGAGGCGCCTTCCAAGATAGAGCGGGTCCTCGCCGGCATCGAACATCCGGCAGAGATAATAGAGTGCTGCGTCCGGGTCGGAGCCGCGCACCGATTTGTGCAGCGCCGAGATCAGATTGTAGTGGCCGTCCTGGCCCTTGTCGTAGACGGGCGCTCGCCGCTGCACGATCCGCTGCAGCGCTTCGACGTCGAAGATTTCGTCGCGGCGCGCGGCGCGCCAGACTTCTTCGGCCAATGTCAGCGATGCCCTACCGTCGCCATCAGCCATACGGATCAGGCTTGCACGGGCGTCCGCGTCGAGCGGAAGCGGCTTGCCTTCCGTTTCTTCCGCGCGCTTCAGCAATTCCTGCAGGCTCTCTTCACCATGCGGCCTGAAGGTCAGCACGCGGGCGCGCGACAGGAGAGCGGCGTTGAGCTCGAAGGATGGATTTTCCGTCGTCGCTCCCACCAGGATGACCGTGCCGTCTTCCATGACAGGCAGGAAGCTATCCTGCTGGGCACGGTTGAAACGATGGATCTCGTCGACGAAAAGCAAGGTCTGCCGGCCCGACATCCGCCGTGCCCGCGCCGACTCGAAAACCTTCTTGAGGTCGGCGACACCGGAAAAGATTGCCGAGATCTGTTCGAAAGCCAGACCTGCCTCGCCTGACAGCAATCGCGCGACCGTCGTCTTGCCGGTACCGGGAGGCCCCCAGAAGATCATCGATCCGAGCGAGCCCGATGCGATCATGCGCGTCAGCACGCCGTCCTCACCCGTCAGATGCTCCTGGCCGGTGACTTCGGACAGCGTGCGTGGACGCAGACGATCGGCAAGCGGCCTTGCCGAGGTCATTTCCGGCGGTTCCGAGGAGGAGAAGAGGTCACTCATCGGAAGAACTGACGAATGATCTGGCCGTCACGCTCAATTTCAACACGCCAGAAGGAGGCACCGTCAGCCATCACGCTTTCCAGCGTCTTCGAACTGTCTATCGCAGCCCCGTTGACGGACCGGATGATATCCTTCGGCGCCAGGCCGATGCGTGCGGCGGGCGAGCCGCGGTTGATCTCGGTAACGACGACACCCTGCAACGAGGTCGACAGGCGCAGTTCCTCGGCCAGTCGCGGCGACAGATTGGCAACGACCGCACCGGCAAACGGATTGCGGCCTTCGATCAGACGCTCATCGCGAGGCGACGTCTCGGGCGCGCGGTCGAGCTTCAGGCTGACATCGTGCGGCTTGCCGTTTTCCGAAACCGTGACCCGCGCCTCATGGCCGATGCCGACGGTGGTCAAGCGATAGCCAAGAGCATCGGGATGTTCGACGGCGATACCATTGACGGCGGTGATCACCTGCCCCGGCTTGATCCCGGCCGAGGCCGCCGGTCCACCATTGACAACGGCGGTCACGAGCGCACCACGCGCACGATGGAGCCCCAGCGCTTCTGCGACCTCCGATGTCACAGGCTCGAAAGACGCGCCGATGAACGGACGCACGAACGAGCCGTTGCCGCCCTCGGCGGATGCGACGAAAACCTTCACCAGATTGGCCGGAATGGCAAAGCCGACGCCGTTCGAACCGCCGCCCTTCGAGAAAATTGCGGTATTGATGCCGATCAACGCGCCGTTCATGTCGATCAGGCCGCCGCCGGAATTGCCGGGGTTGATGGCGGCGTCCGTCTGGATGAAGAAACCGAAGTCGCCCGACGACACCTGATTGCGGGCAAGCGCCGAAACGATGCCGCTGGTTACCGTCTGGCCGACGCCGAAGGGATTGCCGATCGCCAGCACGATGTCGCCGACCTCAACCGCATCGGAATCGCCAATCGGAATGACGTCGAACGGCCCATCGGACTGGATCTTCAGCACCGCGAGATCGAGGCGATCATCCTTGAGCACGATCTTGCACGGATATTCGCGGCCGTCCGCCAGCGCCACCTTGATGTCGTCGGCACCTTCGATGACGTGATTGTTGGTGACGACGATGCCGTTCTTGCCGACGATCACCCCGGAGCCGAGCGACGACTGCTTCTCGCTGCGGTTCGGCATGCGCTGCCCGAAGAACTCCTCGAAGAAGGGATCGCCAGAGAAGATCGATCGGCGCTCGACCACGCGCTCGGCATAGACATTGACCACTGCATTCGCCGTCTGCTTAACGAGCGGCGAGAAGGAAAGCTGCATCTCCGTGCGCGATTGCGGCACGGTTTTGGTGTCCTGGGCGATTGCCGGACAAGACAGTGAGACAGCAAGAACGAGCGTTGCAAGCGCTCTTGAACCAAAGGTCATATGAAGCATTCTCCTATTCGTCGCGGCTACGTTCAGATAGGATTTCGCAGGAAAAAAGGCAAACGTCGCCAAGACATACGCAAATCAGGTGGCATCACGTCCAACGCACGAAAACGTGGTTATCCGCCTCTTTCTCAGTGATCGAAACTCTGGTCAGTTTGAGCAGACAAGACCCACACGTTGAAAGCGGAAAAGATCATGCCGGCCTATCGTCCACCGAGAATCGCACCGTCCGAAATCACGCCGGAGAGCTGCTTTCTCTCCCGCCGCGCATTTCTGGCGACGACGGCCGGAAGTCTGCTGGTCGCGGGCGCCGGCGTCGGGGCTGTCCAGGCGGCGGCGCTTGCAGCACCCAGGGGCAAATACACGGTGGACGAGGATCTGACACCGGAAGCGGACGTTACGGGCTACAACAACTTTTATGAGTTCGGGACCGGCAAGGCTGACCCTGCGGCCAATTCGGCTGCCTTCAAACCGACACCATGGACCGTGAAAGTCGACGGCCTTGTCGCGAAGCCGAAGGCGTTCGGCCTGGAAGAGCTTCTGACACTTCCACTCGAGGAGCGAGTCTATCGAATGCGCTGCGTCGAAGCCTGGTCGATGGTCATTCCCTGGACCGGGTTTCCGCTCGCAGCCCTGCTCGACAAGGTCGAGCCACTCGGCAGTGCCAAATATGTCTCGTTCGAGACTGTGGTGCGCCCGGAGCAGATGCCCGGGCAATCCGGTTTCTTCCAACCTTTGCCGTGGCCCTACCGCGAAGGCCTGCGCCTCGACGAGGCGCGCCATCCGCTGACCATTCTCTCGGTTGGCGTCTACGGCAAGACCCTGCCCAATCAGAACGGTGCACCGATCCGGCTCGTCACGCCCTGGAAATACGGCTTCAAAGGCATCAAGTCGATCGTGCGGATTTCGCTCACGGAAACACCGCCGCCATCGACGTGGAACCTGTCGGCACCCACTGAATACGGTTTCTATGCCAATGTGAACCCGGCCGTCGACCATCCGCGCTGGAGCCAGGCAACTGAAAACAGGATCGGCGGCGGCGGCTTCTTCGGCGCCAACCGGCGCGACACCCTGCCCTTCAACGGCTATGCGGACGAGGTCGCCGGCCTTTATGCCGGCATGGACCTGAAAGCGAATTTCTGAGCATGGCCAAACTGCCCGCCCTCCCGAAACGCTTCCACTCCGCGTCCGTCTGGGCACTGTACGGCCTCGGTCTCTGTCCGGCGCTTGTCGCCTTCTACCTCGGCGCCACCGGGCAGCTTCCGGGCAACCCCGTCAAGGAATTCGAGCATCTGCTGGGTATCTGGGCGCTGCGCTTTCTGGTCGCAACGCTGGCGATCACCCCGATCCGCGACCTCCTAGGCGTCAACTGGCTGCGCTATCGACGTGCCCTCGGACTGCTCGCATTCTACTATGTCGCGATGCATTTCCTGGCCTACTTCCTGCTTGATCAGGTCTTGAACATCCCCGCCATCATCGCCGACATCGCCCGGCGCCCGTTCATCACCATCGGGATGGCCGGCCTGGTGATGCTCATCCCGCTGGCACTGACATCGAACAACTGGTCGATCCGCCGTCTCGGCAGCCGTTGGAACCAATTGCACAAGCTCGCCTACATCATTGCCGCGGCGGGCGCGTTGCATTTTGCCATGTCGGTCAAGGTGATCGGCCTCGAGCAGATGACCTATCTTGCCCTGGTCACCCTGCTTTTGTCCTGGCGGCTCGTGCGCAAGCCCTATCTGAAGCGCAAACGCCAAGCGGCAGCGCCGCGGGAACGCTCAAAGGATGCTGTAGCACTTTAGAGCGCTTCATCTTTAAACAGAAGCATTCTGCCGGAAGGAATTTCGGCCAGGACCAAGGTGGCTGGCGAAGAGCGCAGCAGAAGCTGCGGTCGAGACGGCCGCCGCGGGTAATGGCCGAAATTCATCCGGCCTTTCGGGTTGGCTGAAAACGGCCGCCCACTGTGTCGGATGGCTTGCCCGACGGATCGGGCATCGCTCTGCGCCATCCCTCGTGTGGAACGGCCGCTTTCAGCCAACAGAATTGCTTCCGTTTAAAGATGGAGCGCACTAAGTCGCCGAGCAATTCGGGCCTTAAATCGGATCGGATTTGAGGAATATGCAATTGCGCCCGCCAATCCGAGCAGCACGCCAAAAAGAAAGCGGCCGGGTGACGAACACCCGGCCGCTTTCAATTCAGCTCAGCTTGCCTGTAAGGATCAGGCTGCTTCTGCGGCGTCAGCTTCAGCTGCCACGCGAGCGCGATCCTTCGCACCCTTTGCATCGGTGTCGCGGTCAACGAATTCGATGACAGCGAGAGCGGCGTTGTCGCCCTGGCGGAAGCCAGCCTTCATGATGCGCAGGTAGCCGCCGTTGCGGGTGGCGTAACGCGAAGCGATCGTGTCGAACAGCTTGGCAACGACAACAGCGTCGCGGATCTGCGAGATCGCCTGACGACGAGCATGCAGGTCGCCGCGCTTGCCGAGGGTGACGAGCTTTTCAACGATCGGGCGGATTTCCTTAGCCTTCGGCAGGGTCGTAACGATCTGCTCGTGCTCGATCAGCGAAGCTGCCATGTTGGCAAACATCGCCTTGCGGTGGCTGGCGGTTCTATTCAGCTTGCGGCCGGCTTTACCGTGGCGCATTGCTATTCTCCTTCACTTGCAGGCATCTGCCCGCAGTCTAATGGTTAGTATTGGTCTTCGTAACGCTTGGCGAGATCTTCGATGTTCTCAGGCGGCCAGGACGGCACTTCCATGCCGAGGTGCAGGCCCATGGAAGCGAGAACTTCCTTGATTTCGTTCAGCGACTTGCGACCAAAATTCGGCGTGCGGAGCATTTCTGCTTCGGTCTTCTGAATGAGGTCGCCGATGTAGACGATGTTGTCGTTCTTCAGGCAGTTGGCCGAACGGACGGAAAGTTCCAGTTCGTCGACCTTCTTGAGAAGCGCCGGGTTGAAAGCCAGTTCGGTGACTGCTTCTTCCTCTGCTTCCTTCTGCGGCTCGTCGAAGTTGACGAAAACCGACAGCTGGTCCTGAAGGATGCGGGCCGCAAACGCGATCGCATCTTCACCGGTGACGGAGCCGTCCGTCTCGATGGACATGGTCAGCTTGTCATAATCAAGAACCTGGCCTTCGCGGGTGTTTTCCACCTTGTACGAGACCTTCTTGACCGGCGAGTACAGGCTGTCGACCGGGATGAGGCCGATCGGAGCATCTTCCGAACGGTTGCGGTCAGCCGGAACGTAGCCCTTGCCGTTGTTGACGGTGAACTCCATGCGGATCTCAGCGCCCTCGTCGAGGGTGCAGATCACATGGTTCGGGTTGAGGATTTCGATGTCGCCAACCGTCTGGATGTCACCGGCGGTTACAACGCCCGGACCCTGCTTGCGCACGACCATGCGCTTTGCGTCGTCGCCATCCATCTTGATGGCGATTTCCTTGATGTTGAGCACGATGTCCGTCACGTCTTCCCGGACGCCCGGGATAGAGGAGAACTCGTGCAGGACGCCGTCAATCTGCACCGCAGTGACAGCAGCACCGCGAAGCGACGACAGCAGCACGCGGCGAAGCGCGTTGCCGAGCGTCAGACCAAAGCCGCGTTCAAGCGGTTCCGCGACCAACGTTGCCTTGGTGCGGCCCGAGGAGATGAACTCCACCTTGTTGGGCTTGATCAGTTCCTGCCAATTTTTCTGGATCATATTTTCTGCCTTCCGTTCGTTGTCACCATCCAATCGTGACAACCGAGCCCCGAAGCCCAGGAGCGCGCCGAAGCGCCCTCACCGGCATTTTGAACGCAAATGATTCAGACGCGGCGCTTCTTGCGCGGGCGGCAACCGTTGTGCGGGATCGGGGTCACATCGCGGATCGAGGTGATCATGAAGCCCGCTGCCTGCAGTGCGCGAAGAGCGGATTCACGGCCGGAACCCGGACCGCAAACTTCGACTTCAAGCGACTTCATGCCGTGTTCCTGGGCCTTCTTGGCGCAGTCTTCAGCGGCGATCTGAGCGGCAAACGGGGTCGACTTACGCGAGCCCTTGAAACCCTTGGCACCGGCAGACGACCAGGCAATTGCATTGCCCTGTGCGTCGGTGATGGTGATCATGGTGTTGTTGAACGACGAATTGACGTGCGCAACGCCAGACGTGATGTTCTTGCGTTCGCGACGGCGAACGCGGGTGGCTTCCTTGGCCATAGGATCCCTTTCTTAGATCTCTGCACCGCCGTAATTCCAGCGGCTCCACCGGGAAAGGAAATTTCGTCCCCTGCCCTGCTTCTTCAGTTTCATCCAGGACCGGAGGAACCGGCCCTGCAGGCATTTCACGCAACCGGTCCGGCTCCGCGACGGTCGGGCACCGCCCTTCCCAAACTGCAAAAGGAGGCCGGCGCGTGCGCCAGCCTCCCAATCTCCCTATACGGGAAATTACTTCTTCTTACCGGCGATCGCCTTTGCCGGACCCTTACGGGTGCGAGCATTGGTGTGGGTACGCTGACCGCGCACCGGCAGGCTGCGACGATGACGCAGGCCGCGATAGCAGCCCAGGTCCATCAGACGCTTGATGTTCATCGACGTGTCGCGACGCAGGTCACCTTCAACCTGGTAATCGCGGTCGATCGTTTCGCGGATCTGAAGAACTTCAGCATCCGTCAACTGATGCACGCGGCGATCAGCCGGAATACCGACCTTCTCGACGATTTCCTGTGCGAATTTCGGTCCGATCCCGTGAATGTAGGTCAGCGCGATAACAACGCGCTTTGCCGTCGGGATGTTGACGCCAGCGATACGTGCCACGTCTATTCTCCTTGCGTTCCAGTTGCCATCCGGCAATAGGTGCTTCGTTACGCGACCTCAAGAGCCGCACGTTGATTGAGGTTCGAGACACGTCAAAAACGACCGTACCCGGACTTCGTTTCGTTGAAGACCGCGCCGATCGCTCCCATGTCGCGAGTTGGCGCTGTCTTTGGCGGAATCAGCCGGAAAAGTCAACTCCCCGGCGGTTCCTTTTCGGCAAAGACCCTAGGTCTAAGCCAGAATCTTCTCGATCTGTGCTGTCACGGCGTCCACATCAGCCATGCCATCGACCGTCTTCAGCTCACCGGTGCCGGCATAGTGTTCCGACAAAGGTGCGGTCTTTTCGCGATATTCCGTCAGCCGACGCTTGAAGGCTTCCGGATTGTCATCCGATCTGACCGAGCCGCCCGCAGCGATGGTTTCCGCTACGCGATTCTCCATACGCTTTACAAGCGCCGTCTCGTCGACCTTGAGCTCGATCACGGCGTCGAGCTTCAAGCCCTTGCCCTTGAGCATCTGGCCGAGAGCGACCGCCTGCGGAACCGTGCGCGGATATCCGTCGAGGATAAAGCCGTTGGCACAATCCGGAGCATCGATTCGGTCCGACACGATCTCGTTGACGATCGCATCAGAGACGAGCTGGCCGGCGTCCATGACAGCCTTGGCCCGCTTGCCGACTTCGGTCGCCTGGGCGACGGCCGCCCGCAACATGTCACCTGTGGAAAGCTGCGGAATACCGTACCTCTCCGTCAGAAGCTTGGCTTGCGTCCCCTTGCCAGCTCCGGGCGGTCCCAAAAAAATCAGTCTCATCGTCCCCTCTTCCCTCCGCGCAGCTTCGACTTCTTGATCAGCCCCTCATATTGCTGAGCAATGAGGTGACCCTGGATCTGTGCTACCGTATCAAGGGTAACGCTGACAACAATCAAAAGCGACGTACCACCAAGGTAGAACGGCACGCCAGTCTGCGCGATAAGGATTTCAGGCAGAATGCAGACGAAGATCAGGTAGATCGCGCCAAGCACGGTGATGCGCGTCAGGACGTAATCGATGTATTCAGCGGTACGCTCGCCCGGACGGATGCCCGGAATGAAGCCGCCATGCTTCTTCAGATTGTCGGCCGTGTCCTTCGGATTGAAGACGATGGCTGTGTAGAAGAAGGCGAAGAACGCGATCATGCCGCCGTAGAGCACCATGTAGAGCGGCTGGCCGTGGCCGAGCGCGCTGACGATCGATGTCGCCCAGCCGGGCAGCGTCGCGGTGTTGGCGAAGCCTGCAAGCGTTGCCGGCAGCAAGAGCAGCGACGACGCGAAGATCGCCGGGATAACACCCGCGGTGTTGAGCTTCAGCGGCAGGTGCGAGGTGTCGCCCTGGAACATCCGGTTGCCAACCTGGCGCTTCGGATACTGGATCAAAAGCCGGCGCTGAGCGCGCTCCACGAAGACAATGAGCGCGATGACCGCAACGATCATGACGATGATCGCCAGGATCAGCGGGGTCGAAAGCGCGCCGGTGCGGCCGAGTTCGAGCGTTCCGGCAAGAGCCGTGGGCAGGTGAGCGACGATGCCGGCGAAGATGATCAGCGAGATGCCGTTGCCGATACCGCGCGACGTGATCTGCTCGCCAAGCCACATCAGGAACATCGTGCCGCCAAGCAGCGAGATGACAGTGGAAATGCGGAAGAACCAGCCCGGATCGTTGACGAGACCGTTACCGCTCTCAAGGCCGACTGCAATGCCATAGGCCTGCATGACGCCGAGAAGCACCGTGCCGTAACGGGTGTACTGGTTGATGATCTTGCGGCCCTGCTCGCCTTCCTTTTTCAGCTGTTCCAGCGCCGGAACGACGGAGGTCATCAGCTGAACGATGATCGAGGCAGAGATATAGGGCATGATGCCGAGCGCGAAGATCGCCATGCGCTCCACTGCACCGCCCGAAAACATGTTGAAGAGACCGAGAATACCACCGCTCTGGCCCTGGAAGGCCTGCGCAAACGCGTCCGGGTTCAGGCCGGGCAGCGGGATATAGGTGCCAAGACGGTAGACCAAAAGCGCACCAAGCGTGAACCACAGTCGTTTCTTCAGATCTTCCGCCTTGGCGAAAGTCGAGAAATTCAGGTTCGAGGCGAGCTGTTCCGCTGCAGAAGCCATGCAATTCTCCGCGTACCAAATCTCGGAATCAGCGGGACTACCCTGTCCGTTCCGGAAGGACTAACTTTTCGTCTTGAAAACCGGACGCGAGGCGATTGTGTCTGCAATCGGATGCCTCACCGTGGTTTCCGCTATGTCCGCCGAGGCGAGCGATTCGCCATCGCGGACGTGAGGCTCACATATGGGAGCAAAACCGCCCGGAGTGAAGCACCCCGGGCGGTTGATCAGTAATATTATTCGGCAGCAGCCGAAAGCAGCTTGATGGTGCCGCCAGCCTTTTCGATCTTTTCGATCGCCGGCTTGGAAGCGCCTGCAACTTCGAACGTAACCTTCGCCTTCAGTTCGCCATCGGCGAGAACGCGAACGCCGTCCTTTTCGCGACGGATCACGCCGGCAGCCTTGAGAGCTGCGGCATCGACGGTCTTCGAAGCGTCGAGCTTCTTTGCGTCGATCGCCGTCTGGATGCGGCCGAGCGACACGACAACAAACTCCGAAGCGAAGATGTTGTTGAAGCCGCGCTTCGGCAGACGACGGTAGATTGGCATCTGGCCGCCTTCGAAGCCGTTGATGGCAACGCCCGAACGAGCCTTCTGACCCTTCACACCGCGGCCGGCAGTCTTGCCGGAGCCGGAGCCGATGCCGCGGCCAAGACGCTTGCGGTTCTTGGTCGAGCCTTCGTTGTCCTTGATTTCATTCAGTTTCATGAGCTTATCCCCCTCACTTCTCGTCGACGACGCGAACGAGGTGCTGGACCGACCGGATCATGCCGCGAACAGCTGGGGTATCTTCCAGCGTGCGAACCCGGTGCATCTTGTTGAGGCCCAGGCCGATGAGCGTCTGACGCTGTACGGCCGGACGGCGAATGGGGCTACCGATCTGCTCGACGGTAACCGTCTTCGCAGCGTTTTCTTTCTTAGCCATCTGTCAGCTCCCTTATTCTTCGGAAGCAGCGCCGGAGGAAACACGACGAGCCTGGAGCGTGGCGTACTTCATGCCGCGCTGAGCTGCGATGTCCTTCGGGTGCATCTGGTTTTTGAGGGCGTCAAACGTTGCACGAACCATGTTGTACGGGTTCGACGAACCGGTCGACTTAGCGACGACGTCATGAACGCCGAGCGTTTCGAAGACGGCGCGCATCGGGCCACCAGCGATGATACCGGTACCAGCCTTGGCCGAACGCAGCAGCACCTTGCCGGCGCCATGACGGCCGTGAACGTCGTGATGCAGGGTACGACCACCACGCAGCGGGACGAAGATCAGGTCGCGCTTGGCGGCTTCCGTTGCCTTGCGGATGGCTTCCGGCACTTCGCGCGCCTTGCCATGACCGAAGCCAACGCGGCCCTTCTGGTCGCCAACGACGACGAGAGCTGCGAAACCGAAACGACGACCGCCCTTCACCACCTTGGCGACGCGGTTAATTGCTACGAGCTTGTCGACAAATTCGCTGTCGCGCTCTTCGCGGTTCTGGCGATCTTCGCGAGAACCCCTTCTTTCCTGTGCCATTGTCCTTTTCCTTTTTCTTTTCCGGGTGCAATCGGCAGATTGACAAAAGTCGCCCCCGTCACATGGATCGGAAGCGACCGGAAACTTGTGAGGGCTTCAGGCGGGCACAGGGCCCGCCTGAAAACCGATCAGAAGTTCAAACCACCTTCACGTGCAGCTTCGGCCAAAGCCTTGATGCGGCCGTGATAGATGAAGGCGCCACGATCAAAGACAACGTCCTTGACGCCAGCCTTTACGGCACGCTCAGCGATGAGCTTGCCGACGGCAGCAGCAGCTGCCGCGTCAGCGCCCGTCTTCAAAGACGAACGCAGATCGGTGTCGAGCGTGGAGGCAGACGCAAGCGTCTTGCCGGCCACGTCGTCGATAACCTGTACGTAGATGTTCTTCGACGAGCGATGAACCGACAGGCGCGGACGGCCATTCGCGACCGCCTTGATTTGACGGCGCACGCGGTTGGCGCGACGCACAAGAGTATCTTTCCTGCTAGCCATTTCGCGTGATCCTTACTTCTTCTTGCCTTCTTTGCGGACAATCCGCTCGCCGGCATACTTGACGCCCTTGCCCTTGTAGGGCTCGGGGCCGCGGTATTCGCGGATTTCCGCTGCAACCTGGCCGACCTGCTGCTTGTTGATGCCGGAGACGATGATTTCCGTCGGCTTCGGTACAGCGATCGTGATGCCTTCCGGTGTCTGGTAGACAACGTCGTGGCTAAAGCCGAGTGCCAGCTGCAGGTTCTTGCCCTGCAGCGACGCGCGGTAACCAACGCCGTTGATTTCGAGCTTGCGCTCGTAACCGTCCTTAACACCCTTCAGGATGTTCTCGATCATCGTGCGGGACATGCCCCACTTCGAACGAGCATCCTTGCTCTGGTTGAGCGGCTGTACAACAACCGCGTTTTCTTCGAGAGCTACCGATACTTCGTCGTTTGCAACAAAGAACAGTTCGCCCTTAGGGCCCTTCGCCGTTACCTTCTGGCCATCCACGCTTGCCGTGACGCCTGCAGGAACTTGAACGGGCTTCTTACCGATACGAGACATTTTTATACCTGTCTGTTCGCTATGGAGATCATGTTACGTCTTAGAAGACGGAGCAAAGAATCTCGCCACCAACATTCTGTTCGCGTGCCTGATGATCGGCCATCACGCCCTTCGGAGTCGAAAGGATGGTGATGCCGAGGCCGTTCGCGACCTGCGGAATGGACTTAACCGAGACATAAACTCGGCGGCCCGGCTTGGAAACGCGTCCGATCTCACGGATTACGGAAGCGCCTTCGTAGTACTTCAGTTCGATGTTCAGCTCGGCCTTGCCGTTGCCAAATACGACTTCAGAGTATCCACGGATGTAGCCTTCAGCCTGAAGGACATCCAGAACACGTGCGCGGAGCTTCGAAGCCGGCGTGGAGACGCTCGACTTGCGGCGTGCCGCGCCGTTACGGATACGGGTGAGCATATCGCCCAGCGGATCAGTCATTGCCATGTGCCCGTCTCCTTACCAGCTCGACTTGACAATACCCGGCACGCGGCCGGAATTGCCCAGTTCGCGAAGCGCAATACGCGACATGCGAAGTTTACGATAGTAGGCGCGCGGACGGCCCGTAACTTCACAACGGTTGCGGATGCGGGTCTTGGATCCATCACGCGGCAGTTCAGCCAGCTTGATGGTTGCCTTGAACCGCTCTTCGATCGGCAGAGACTGGTTCATGATGATTGCCTTCAGGGTGGCGCGCTTAGAGGCTTGCCCGGCAACCAGTTTGCGGCGGCGCTTGTTCTTTTCAACTGCGCTCGTTTTCGCCATAACAGTTATCCTTCTTTACGCTTGTCGTTACGGATTACTGACGGAACGGGAAGTTGAACTCTGTGAGCAGAGCGCGTGCTTCGTCGTCGTTAGTAGCCGTCGTGCAAACGATGATGTCCATGCCCCACATCTGATCAACCTTGTCGTAGTTGATCTCAGGGAACACAATGTGCTCCTTGACGCCCATGGCGAAGTTGCCACGGCCATCGAAGGACTTCGGGTTGAGGCCACGGAAGTCGCGAACGCGCGGAAGAGCAATGTTCACGAGACGATCCAGGAACTCATACATCCGAACGCCGCGCAGGGTAACCTTGGCACCAATCGGCATGTCTTCGCGAAGCTTGAAGCCAGCGATGGAGTTGCGAGCGCGGGTGATTACCGGCTTCTGACCAGCAATCGCAGCAAGGTCGGCAGCTGCAACGGTCGGCTTCTTGCTGTCGCCGGTCGCTTCGCCAACACCCATGTTGATGACGATCTTGTCGAGGCGCGGGATCTGCATTTCGTTGGCGTAGGAGAACTTCTCCTGCATAGCCGCACGAATACGCTCGACATATTCCTTCTTGAGCCGGGGCTCGTAAGCGGACTTAGCCATCGATCACTACTCCCGAACGCTTGGCCACGCGGACCTTCTTGTCGCCATCGATCTTGAAGCCGACGCGGGTCGGCTTGCCGTCCTTCGGATCGGCAATCGCGATGTTCGAAAGATGGATCGAGGCTTCCTTGTTGATAATGCCGGCTTCCTGGCTCTGGGTCTGGCGCTGGTGACGCTTCACCATGTTTACGCCACGCACTACAGCCCGATCTTCCTTCGGCATTACCTGTACGACTTCGCCGGTACGGCCCTTGTCCTTACCGGTGAGAACGACGACCTTGTCGCCTTTACGAATCTTTTGCATCTCTCAACGCTCCCTTAGAGTACTTCCGGAGCCAGCGAGATGATCTTCATGTGGTTCTTGGCGCGAAGTTCGCGCGGAACCGGTCCGAAGATACGGGTGCCGATCGGCTCTTTCTTGTTATCGATAAGAACGGCTGCGTTTGTGTCAAAACGAATGACGCTGCCATCCGCACGGCGGATGTCTTTCGCGGTGCGAACGACAACAGCCTTCATGACATCACCCTTCTTCACGCGGCCGCGCGGAATGGCTTCCTTGATCGAAACGACGATGATGTCGCCGATCGACGCGTACTTACGCTTGGAGCCGCCCAGCACCTTGATGCACATGACACGACGTGCGCCGGAATTATCCGCCACGTCGAGGTTTGTTTGCATCTGAATCATGTCAGGTCGCCTTCTTGTTGTTACCGGGCCGGTTGGGTCTAGACCCCCTCGCCCGGCTTATTGTGCCTATCTCAAAGCAAAAGAACGCCCGGACTCGAGCGTTCCTCTACTTCAATTGCGTGCTTCATACAGGTATTTGCCCAAGACGCAAGGGTCTCGCGGTCAAAACCCGCAGAAATCAAGCCTGGGCGGCAACCACCGTCCAGCGCTTATCCTTGGAGATCGGCGCGCATTCCTCGATGGAAACAACGTCACCAACCTTGTACTGGTTGCTTTCGTCGTGCGCCTTGTACTTCTTCGAACGGCGAACGGTCTTCTGGAGAATCGGGTGCGCAAAGCGGCGCTCGACTCTGACGACGACGGTCTTGTCGTTCTTGTCGCTGACGACTGTGCCCTGCAGAATGCGTTTCGGCATATTTTGTGGTCCTTAGGCCTTGGCTTCTGCCGCCTTCTGGCGGGCAATTGTTTTGACGCGTGCGATGTCCTTACGGACTTCGTCGATACGCGACGACTTTTCGAGCTGGCCGGTTGCCTTCTGGAAACGCAGATTGAACTGCTCTTTCTTCAGCTTGGCAAGCTCTTCGTTGAGTTGATCGGCGCTCAGAGCGCGAACATCTGCGGCTTTCATGAGATTCACTCCTTACTCTGCGATACGCTGCACGAAGCGCGTCTTGACAGAGAGCTTGGCAGCACCAAGACGAAGTGCCTCACGGGCGAGTTCTTCGCTGACACCATCGATCTCGAACATCATACGACCAGGCTTGACCTTGCACGCCCAGTATTCAACCGAGCCCTTACCCTTACCCATACGGACTTCGGTAGGCTTGGCGGTGACCGGAACGTCAGGGAACACACGGATCCAGACGCGGCCGGCACGCTTCATATGGCGGGTGATCGCGCGGCGGGCCGCTTCGATCTCGCGCGCATTGACGCGGTTTGGTTCTTGAGCCTTCAGGCCGAATTCACCAAAGGAAAGATCAGATCCGCCCTTGGCTACGCCCTTGATGCGGCCCTTGAATTGCTTGCGATACTTCGTACGCTTTGGCTGCAACATTTTTTTAATTCTCCGATATTGGCTGCCACGCGCGCATGTTACGCGTTTTCGCGACGACGCTCTCTGCTGCTGCCGCCCTGGTTGTCACTCTCGATCGCGCGACGCTCGGAAGCCATCGGATCGTGCTCAAGGATTTCGCCCTTGAAGATCCAGACCTTGATGCCGCAGATACCGAAAGCGGTTTGAGCTTCAGACGTACCGTAGTCGATGTCCGCACGCAGGGTGTGCAGCGGAACGCGACCTTCGCGGTACCATTCCGTACGAGCGATTTCGGCACCACCAAGACGACCGGCGCAGGTGATCTTGATGCCTTCGGCGCCAAGACGCATGGCCGACTGAACAGCGCGCTTCATCGCACGGCGGAAAGCCACGCGGCGCTCGAGCTGCTGAGCGATCGACTGAGCAACGAGGGTCGCGTCAACTTCCGGCTTACGCACTTCAACGATGTTGAGATGGGTTTCGGAGTTGGTCATCTCGGAAAGCTTCTTGCGGAGCTTTTCGATGTCTGCGCCCTTCTTGCCGATGATCAGACCCGGACGAGCCGAGTGGATCGTGACGCGGCACTTCTTGTGCGGACGCTCGATCACGACCTTGGCAATGCCAGCGGCCTTGAGCTCTTCCATCAGGTAAGCGCGGATCTTCAGGTCTTCGTGAAGAAGCTGACCGTATTCCGCGTTATCAGCGAACCAGCGGCTATCCCAGGTCCGGTTGATGCCGAGACGGAAACCGATCGGATTAATCTTCTGGCCCATTATGCAGCCTCCCCTTTGGCTTCCACTTCACGAACGACGATCGTCAAGTGAGAGAACGGCTTTTCAACACGCGATGCACGGCCGCGACCACGAGCGTGGAAGCGCTTCATCACAATCGACTTGCCAACATACGCCTCGGCAACGATGAGCGAATCAACGTCGAGGTCGTGGTTGTTTTCAGCGTTTGCGATCGCGGATTCAAGCGTCTTCTTGACCGTCTCGGAGATCCGCTTGCGCGAGAACTCGAGTTCGGCCAGAGCGCGCTCGACCTTCTTGCCGCGGATCATCGCGGCAACCAGGTTGAGCTTCTGGGGGCTGACGCGGATCGTGCGCGCAATTGCCTGCGCTTCATTATCCTTCAGCCGGCGTTCGGCTTTTGCCTTGCCCATTGTTACTTCCTCTTTGCCTTCTTGTCCGCACCATGACCGTAATAGGTCCGGGTCGGAGAGAATTCACCGAACTTGTGTCCGACCATTTCTTCTGACACCGAAACGGGAACATGCTTGTTGCCGTTGTAGACGCCGAAGGTGAGACCCACGAACTGCGGAAGGATCGTGGAGCGACGGCTCCACATCTTGATCACTTCGTTACGACCGCCGTCACGAACCTTCTCAGCCTTCTTGAGAAGATAGCCGTCAACAAACGGACCTTTCCATACTGAACGAGCCACTTGAGACTTCCTCTCTTACTTCTTGCGCTGGTGACGCGACCGCATGATGAACTTGTCGGTCGACTTGTTGGAGCGCGTCCGCTTGCCCTTCGTCGGCTTGCCCCAAGGGGTAACCGGGTGGCGACCACCGGACGTACGGCCTTCACCACCGCCGTGCGGATGGTCAACCGGGTTCATGACGACGCCGCGAACGTGCGGCTTCTTACCGCGCCAGCGCGAACGACCAGCCTTACCGTCATTGATGTTGCCGTGATCGGGGTTCGATACAGCACCGATGGATGCAAGGCAAGAGCCGTGCACAAGGCGCTGTTCGCCAGAGTTCAGGCGAAGGATCGCCATGCCCTGGTCACGACCAACGAGCTGAGCGTAGGTACCGGCGGAGCGAGCGAGCTGACCACCCTTGCCCGGCTTCATTTCCACGTTGTGGATGATGGAGCCGACCGGGATGAACTGCAGCGGCATGGTGTTGCCGGGCTTTACGTCGACAGCTGCCTTTGCCGAAGCGATGACCTTGTCGCCGGCAGCGAGACGCTGCGGAGCGAGGATGTAGGCCTGTTCGCCATCGGCGTAGGTTACCAGCGCGATGAAAGCGGTGCGGTTCGGGTCATATTCCAGACGCTCGACGGTGCCTTCAATGTCGAACTTGCGACGCTTGAAGTCGACCAGACGGTAGGTCCGCTTGTGACCGCCGCCCTGAAAGCGAACGGTGATACGACCGAGGTTGTTGCGACCGCCCTTGGAGTGCAGACCTTCGGTCAGCGCCTTTACCGGCTTGCCCTTGTAGAGGCCGGACCGGTCAACGATGACCAGCTGGCGCTGGCTCGGGGTCGTCGGATTGAAACTTTTCAATGCCATTTTATTGTTCCCTTTTGGGTTTTTACCCTAATGGGCCTATCCGTTAGAGACCGGTGGAGACGTCGATGGACTGACCGTCGGCGAGCGTGATGATCGCCTTCTTCACGTCCTTCTGCTTCCCGGTAAAGCCGCGGAAGCGCTTGGTCTTGCCCTTGCGGACGAGCGTGTTCACGGCTGTAACCTTGACGCCGAACAGCGCTTCGACAGCAGCCTTGATTTCAGGCTTCGAAGCACCCTTGGCGACGTTGAAGACGATCTGGTTCTGTTCGGAAACCAGCGTCGACTTTTCAGTGATCGAGGGGGACACGATCACGTCGTAGTGGCGAAGATCCGTCATTTGAACCGCTCCTCCAGAGCTTCCACGGCAGCCTTGGAAAGCACGAGCTTGCCACGGCGCAGAATGTCGTAAACGTTGATGCCCTGAACCGGCAGAACGTCCACATTCGGAATGTTCTGAGCGGCGAGCTTGAAGTTGTTCTCGATTTCGGCGCCGCCGATAATCAGAGCATTGGTCAGACCGAGCGAGGCGAAAACGCCAGCCAGGGTCTTGGTCTTTGCTTCTGCGGCAACGAGATCGTCGAGAACGATGATGTTTTCAGCCTTCAGCTTGGCAGACAGAGCGTGGCGAAGACCGAGTGCACGGACCTTCTTCGGCAGGTCATGGGCGTGGCTGCGAACAACCGGGCCATGAGCCTTACCACCACCACGGAACTGCGGAGCGCGAGCGGAATGGTGGCGAGCGCGGCCCGTACCCTTCTGCTTGTACATCTTGGCGCCGGTGCGCGAAACTTCCGCGCGGCCCTTGGCCTTGTGTGTGCCCTGCTGCTTCTTGGCGAGCTGCCAGCGAACGACGCGGGCAATGATGTCTTCACGGGGTTCGAGACCGAAAATGGCGTCCGAAAGGGAAACCTTTCCCGCGTCCTTGCCCTCGAGGGTTTTGACGGTGAGATCCATTATTCGGCTCCCTTACTTGGATGCTTCGGCGCGCACGGCCGCGGGGCGCGGTGCGCCTTCCGGGGTGCCCGACTTGATGGCGTCACGAACGACGATCCAGGCACCCTTGGAGCCGGGGACTGCGCCCTTGACCAGGATCAGACCACGATCTTCGTCGGTCGATACGACTTCGAGGTTCTGCGTGGTGACGCGCGTCTGGCCCATGTGACCAGCCATGCGCTTGCCCTTCCAGACGCGACCCGGATCCTGGTTGGAGCCGGTCGAACCATGCGAGCGGTGCGATACGGAAACGCCGTGCGTTGCACGAAGGCCGCCGAAGTTGTGGCGCTTGATGGCGCCGGCAAAGCCCTTACCGATCGTGGTACCGGTTACGTCAACGAGCTGGCCCGCAACGAAATGGTTGGCGGTCAGTTCGGAGCCGATGTCGATCAGATTGTCCGCGGAAACGCGGAATTCGACGAGCTTCGCCTTCGGTTCGACGTTGGCAGCAGCAAAGTGGCCGCGCATCGCCTTCGGCGTGTTCTTAACCTTGGCAGTGCCGGCGCCCAACTGGACAGCGGTATAGCCGTTCTTGTCGTCCGTGCGCTGGGCTACCACCTGGCAGTTTTCCAGCCGCAGTACTGTTACCGGGATATGCTCGCCGGCGTCGTTGTAGACGCGCGTCATTCCCACTTTCTGTGCAATCACACCTGAACGCATCGGTTCATTCCTCTTGAGAGTTAACGTCGGGGCGAACCCCTCCGCATCTCTTGTTTAAGGTCTCCCTCTGCTCCTTGCGGAACGTCGGGTCGCCCGTTTCTGGAAGCCGTTGGACCGAAGCCCACGTACCTTCCTTGTTATTAAAGCTTAATTTCCACGTCGACACCGGCAGCGAGGTCGAGCTTCATCAGCGCGTCAACGGTCTGCGGGGTCGGATCTACGATATCGAGAAGGCGCTTGTGGGTACGCATTTCGAACTGTTCGCGGCTCTTCTTGTCGACGTGCGGCGAACGGTTGACCGTAAATTTTTCGATGCGCGTCGGCAGCGGTACTGGACCGCGCACGCTGGCACCGGTGCGCTTCGCCGTCGAGACGATTTCGCGCGTCGAGGCATCGAGGATCCGGTGATCAAACGCCTTGAGGCGGATGCGGATGTTCTGGCCGTTCATACGACTTATCCTTGTTCATGTTAATTGCGGTTTCCGTGGAGAAACGCGCATTGAACTTCGTTTGATGTTCGGCCAGTCCGCTAACTTTTCAAAGATCGGAGGGACAAGGTTTCCCCTGCCCCTTCCTATTTGAGCGGCCGTGGCCGGCCTGTACTTTCGTAATCGCACTATACCAACGCACCATGCAAATCACGCTTGCGCGCCATTTGCACTATTTCGGCGTCGTCGGCAAGCCGTGCGACCAATTAAATCATGCTGGGCGGCTATGTCCGAGGCGCATAACTATGCGCCTCGCCCAGTACCGCCCTTTCGCCGATTACTCGACGATCGAAGCGACGATGCCGGCGCCGACGGTACGGCCGCCTTCGCGGATAGCGAAGCGCAGCTTTTCTTCCATCGCGATCGGAACGATCAGCTCAACGGCAACCGTGACGTTGTCGCCAGGCATAACCATTTCCGTGCCTTCCGGAAGCGTAACGATGCCCGTCACGTCCGTCGTGCGGAAGTAGAACTGCGGACGGTAGTTCGTGAAGAACGGCGTATGACGGCCGCCTTCTTCCTTCGTCAGGATGTAGGCTTCTGCCATGAACTTCTTGTGCGGCTTGACCGAACCCGGCTTGCACAGGATCTGACCACGCTCAACGCCGTCACGGTTAACACCACGGATCAGCGCGCCGATGTTGTCGCCGGCCTGGCCCTGGTCGAGCAGCTTGCGGAACATTTCAACGCCCGTAACCGTCGTCTTCGACGTGTCGCGGATGCCGACGATTTCGACTTCTTCGCCAACCTTGACAATGCCGCGCTCAACGCGACCGGTCACAACCGTACCACGGCCCGAGATCGAGAACACGTCTTCGATCGGCATCAGGAACGGAAGGTCGATCGGACGCTCAGGCGTCGGGATGTAGGCGTCAACAGCCGCCATCAGCTCGCGGATCGCGTCTTCACCGATCTTCTTGTCGGAATCTTCAAGAGCAGCAAGTGCCGAACCCTTGATGATCGGAATGTCGTCGCCCGGGAATTCGTAGGACGACAGAAGTTCGCGAACTTCAAGCTCGACGAGTTCGAGAAGCTCGGCGTCGTCAACCTGGTCAACCTTGTTCAGGAACACGACGATTGCCGGAACGCCAACCTGGCGAGCAAGCAGGATGTGCTCGCGGGTCTGCGGCATCGGGCCGTCAGCGGCCGAGCAAACCAGGATCGCGCCGTCCATCTGCGCTGCACCGGTGATCATGTTCTTGACGTAGTCGGCGTGGCCGGGGCAGTCGACGTGCGCGTAGTGACGGTTCGGCGTCTCATACTCAACGTGAGCCGTCGAAATCGTGATACCACGGGCCTTTTCTTCCGGAGCAGCGTCGATCTGGTCGTACGCCTTGTACTCGCCGAAGTACTTCGTGATCGCTGCGGTCAGCGATGTCTTGCCATGGTCAACGTGGCCAATCGTGCCAATGTTAACGTGCGGCTTGTTGCGCTCAAATTTGCTCTTTGCCATTTTCGGCTCTCCGTTTCCTGTCCCCTATCGGGGAAATCTTATCTATCTATTTCAGCGAAAGGGTATTCCGGTCACTTCTGACCGGAATACTTTGCCTGGATTTCCTGTGCGACGTTCGACGGGACCGGCGAATAGTGATCGAAGGTCATCGTGTACTGGGCGCGGCCCTGAGACATCGAGCGCAGGTTGTCCACGTACTTGAACATGTTTGCCAGCGGGACGTTCGCGTTGATGACAACGGCAACACCGCGCGCTTCCTGGCCCTGGATCTGGCCACGACGCGAGTTGAGGTCGCCGATAACGTCACCGACGTAATCTTCCGGCGTTACGACTTCGACCTTCATCATCGGCTCGAGGAGCTGAGCGCCGGCCTTCTTGGCTGCTTCACGGAAGCAAGCACGCGAAGCGATTTCGAACGCCAGAACCGACGAGTCGACATCGTGGAAGGCACCGTCGATGAGCGTCGCCTTGACGCCCAGCATCGGGAAGCCAGCCAACGGACCCGAAGACAGAACGCTTTCGATGCCCTTCTGAACGCCCGGGATGTATTCCTTCGGAACAGCACCACCAACGATCTTGGACTCGAACTTGAAGTCTTCGCCATCCGGGTTCGGTTCGAAGACGATCTTGACGCGCGCGAACTGGCCGGTACCACCGGACTGCTTCTTGTGCGTGTAGTCTTCTTCGTGCTGACGCGTGATGGTTTCGCGGTAGGCAACCTGCGGCGCGCCGACGGTTGCTTCGACCTTGAATTCGCGACGCATGCGGTCAACCAGGATGTCGAGGTGAAGTTCACCCATGCCTGCGATGATCGTCTGACCCGACTCTTCGTCGGTCTTGACGCGGAACGACGGATCTTCTGCAGCCAGACGGTTGAGCGCGAGGCCCATCTTTTCCTGGTCGCCCTTGGTCTTCGGCTCGATCGCGATCTGGATGACCGGCTCCGGGAATTCCATGCGCTCGAGGATAACCGGCTTCAGCGGGTCGCAAAGCGTATCGCCAGTGGTGGTTTCCTTGAGGCCGGCCAGAGCAACGATGTCGCCTGCAAAGGCTTCTTCGATGTCTTCACGGCTGTTGGAATGCATCTGCAGCATACGGCCGACGCGCTCGCGCTTTTCCTTGACCGTGTTCATGACCGACGTGCCCTTTTCGAGCTTGCCGGAGTAGATACGGGCAAAGGTGAGCGAACCGACGAAGGGGTCGTTCATGATCTTGAAGGCGAGCATCGAAAGCGGCTCGCTGTCATCAGCGTGACGCTCGGTCTCGGCTTCGGTCTTGACGTCGATGCCCTTGATCGCCGGGATATCCAGCGGCGACGGCAGGTAGTCGACGACAGCGTCGAGCAGCGGCTGAACGCCCTTGTTCTTGAACGCGGTACCGCAGAACATCGGGTGGAACTTCACGTCGATCGTGCCACGGCGAACGAGCGCGCGGATCTGGTCGTTGTCAGGCAGGTTGCCTTCCAGGTACGCTTCGGTCGCGGCTTCGTCGATATCGACGACAGTCTCGATCAGAAGTTCGCGGTACTTCTGCGCTTCTGCCTTCATATCGTCCGGAATTTCGACGACGTCCCACTGAGCGCCGAGCGATTCGTCGCGCCAGATGAGAGCGTTCATCTCGATCAGGTCGATGACGCCCTTGAACTCGGTCTCAGCGCCGATCGGCAGTTGCATGACGACCGGGATCGCGCCAAGGCGCGACTTGATCATCGAGACGGAGCGGTAGAAGTCAGCACCGGTCTTGTCCATCTTGTTGCAGAAGATCATCCGCGGGACATTGTACTTCTCAGCCTGACGCCAGACGGTTTCCGTCTGCGGCTCAACACCGGCGTTGGCGTCGAGCAGAGCGATGGCACCGTCGAGAACGCGCAGCGAGCGCTCGACTTCGATGGTGAAGTCGACGTGGCCGGGGGTGTCGATGATGTTGAAGCGGCGAGCCTTGCCGTCACGGCCCTTCCAGAAGGTCGTGGTCGCAGCAGACGTGATGGTGATGCCGCGTTCCTGCTCCTGCTCCATCCAGTCCATGGTAGCGGCGCCGTCGTGGACTTCGCCGATCTTATGGGACTTGCCGGTGTAGTAGAGAATACGTTCGGTCGTCGTCGTCTTGCCGGCGTCGATGTGCGCCATGATACCGAAATTGCGGTAGTCTTCGATTTTGTATTCGCGAGCCATAGGGACTCCCTTTCGAAATTTGTCGTCGATTACCAGCGGTAGTGCGAGAATGCACGGTTGGCGTCAGCCATCTTGTGCGTGTCTTCGCGCTTCTTGACGGCGCTGCCACGGTTGTTCGCAGCGTCCATGAGTTCGCCGCAGAGGCGATCAACCATGGTCGTTTCGTTGCGCTTGCGGGCAGCAGCAATCAGCCAGCGGATGGCGAGCGCCTGACGGCGTTCCGGACGAACGTCGACGGGAACCTGGTAGGTTGCACCACCAACGCGACGCGAACGGACTTCGACGTGCGGAGCGATGTTGTCGAGCGCCGAATGGAACACGGCAACCGGCTCCTGCTTCAGCTTGCCCTGAACGGCATCGAAGGCACCGTAAACGATGCTTTCAGCAACCGACTTCTTGCCATGAAGCATGATGGCGTTCATGAACTTGGTGACAACCAGATCGCCGAACTTCGGGTCCGGATTGATCTCGCGCTTTTCTGCACTGTGACGACGTGACATACGTTTTGTCTCTCAACTGTTGACTGGCGCCTTAACACGCGGAGAACCTCGCGCAGCGCCGAATTCGTGAAACCCGAAATTACTTCGGACGCTTCGCACCGTACTTGGAGCGGCGCTGCTTGCGGTTCTTGACACCCTGCGTATCGAGAACGCCACGGATGATGTGGTAACGGACACCCGGAAGGTCCTTTACGCGGCCGCCGCGGATCATGACAACCGAGTGTTCCTGAAGGTTGTGACCTTCACCCGGAATATAGCCGATGACTTCGAAGCCGTTGGTCAGGCGAATCTTGGCAACCTTACGCAGAGCCGAGTTCGGCTTCTTCGGGGTCGTCGTGTAGACGCGCGTGCAAACGCCGCGCTTCTGCGGGTTTTCCTGCAGAGCAGGAACCTTGTTGCGCTTTACCTGTGCCTGACGCGGCTTGCGGATCAGCTGGTTTACGGTAGGCATGTAACCATCCCTTGCAAAATCTTGTCTCGTTACCCTTGCGGGCGGATCGTTGCCGTCGCCGGCGATACGAACGCCTGTAAAATGCGCAAACGAGGACCGATCCGCTTTATCGCGGATGGCCCTACAAAAAGCAGAGGACACACAATTTCGCGCGTCATGCGTGCAGCATTTTTTGTAGTCAGCGTGCGTTTTGAACCTTGTTTGAGGCGAACTCCAGAACGCGACGTTCCGAACCAGCCAGCCTCACATGGGCTCCGATGCGGCGGGGTGTACTGATTTCAAGGCCGACAGTCAAGGGCAATTAACAAATATTCTCCGGCATACAGGCCTGACATGCCCGGAAAACAAGGGTTTGGCGCGGATCGGGACAGGCCGCCGCGACCCGGAATGCACTTGAACGAAGGCAGCTTCCGACAGGCTTAAGGAATCGGCAACCAGTTTGTGACGGTTTTCCACCGCAACGATTCTACCGCGCCAGCAAAGCCTGTGGCCTCCGATCTATTTCTTTCGCACTGCACTGAAAAGGGCGCTAAAGTCAGCCACGCACTCGAAAGGATATTCAATGAGCGTCACGCCTGACAACGACAATGCACCGGACGAGCCGATGGTCTTCATCATCATCGGCAAGGCCTACGAGACCGACGGAGACGAAGAAGGCGTCGACATTCACGTGATGTTGCGCGCACCCGACGACGATACGGCCGT
Organism: Sinorhizobium sp. A49; assembly: GCF_002002725.1. Taxonomy (GTDB): domain Bacteria; phylum Pseudomonadota; class Alphaproteobacteria; order Rhizobiales; family Rhizobiaceae; genus Ensifer. The sequence continues at coordinate 252,008 of NZ_MUNW01000032.1, forward strand.
ACGCGAGGCGCTGAACGCGCTCGCCGAGGAAGGCTTCCTGGAGGCCGACCTCGACCAAATCGGCACCCTGACCGACGTACCGAACGAGGAGCCGCATGCCTCGGCCTACCAGGGTGCCCTTGAAGGCGAAGTTGCGATCATCCGTTTCGCCTGAAGCCGCTGGCGCCTGAGCGTCGCCACCTTCCAGCCTTCCCCAATGAAAAAGCCGCCCGGATCGCTCCGGGCGGCTTTTTTTATCTTGGATCACGAGGGCGGAGACCGCCCTCCTGCCTTTATTCTGCCGCAGCGTTTTCCTTCGCGAGATCGGCGAGCATCGGGGTTGCAACATCTGCGCCCGTGCCCTTGCGACGCTCTTCGAGGATCATCTCGTCGCGCGCCGTCGCGATGCGACGGATCTGGGTCATCGTTCCGCCGGTACCGGCCGGGATCAGACGACCGACGATGACGTTTTCCTTCAGACCCTGCAGGCCGTCGACCTTGCCGGCGATCGCCGCTTCGGTCAGGACCTTGGTGGTTTCCTGGAACGACGCCGCCGAGATGAACGACGGTGTCTGCAGCGAGGCCTTGGTGATGCCGAGCAGGACCGGATCGCCGTAGGCCGGCTTCTTGCCCTGTTCGATCAGGCCGTCGTTGACGTCTTCGAGCTCGATGCGATCGACATTGTCACCGACGATGTAGGTCGAGTCGCCTGCATCGGTGATTTCCACCTTCTGCAGCATCTGACGAACGATGACTTCGATGTGCTTGTCGTTGATCACAACGCCCTGCAGTCGGTAGACTTCCTGGATTTCGTTGACCAGGTAGGAAGCGAGTGCTTCCACGCCCTTGATCGCCAGGATGTCGTGCGGCGCCGGGTTGCCGTCGAGGATGTAGTCACCCTTTTCGATGTAGTCGCCATCCTGAAGATGGAAGGGCTTGCCCTTCGGGATCAGGTATTCGACCGGCTCGACACCGTCTTCAGCAGGCTCGATCAGCACGCGACGCTTGTTCTTGTAGTCGCGGCCGAACCGGATCGTACCATCGATCTCAGCGATGACGGCGTGATCCTTCGGACGACGAGCTTCGAACAGTTCGGCAACGCGCGGCAGACCGCCGGTGATGTCCTTGGTCTTGGCGCTTTCCAGCGGCGAACGAGCAAGCACGTCACCCTGGGAAACCTTCGTACCCGGTTCGACCGAAAGAATGGCATCGACCGAAAGCATGAAGCGGGCGTCACCACCACGCGACAGCTTCAGAACGGCGCCGTTCTTGTCCTTGATGACGATCGCCGGCTTCAGGTCGATACCGCGCGGCGTCGAACGCCAATCGATAACCTGACGCTTGGTGATGCCGGTGGACTCGTCGGTCGCTTCAAGTACGGAGATGCCGTCGACAACGTCTTCGAAGTGAACGGTACCTTCCACTTCCGTCATCATCGGACGGGTGTAGGGGTCCCACTCTGCGAGACGCTGGCCGCGCTTCACCTTGTCACCATCGTCGACGAAGATCTTCGAGCCGTAGGCGACGCGCTGCGAGGAGCGTTCGACACCACGTTCGTCGAGGATCTGCACGGCCATGTTACGACCCATGGCGACCAGAATGCCGTCAGAGTTGCGCAGCATGTTGCGGTTCTTGATCTGAACCGTGCCTTCGTAGGACGCTTCCAGGAACGACTGGTCGACCACGGTCGCCGTACCGCCCAAGTGGAAGGTACGCATGGTGAGCTGGGTGCCCGGTTCACCGATCGACTGTGCAGCGATAACGCCAACCGCTTCGCCCATGTTGACAGGCGTACCACGTGCCAGGTCTCGGCCGTAGCAGACGCCGCAGACGCCGGTCTGGATTTCGCAGGTCAGCGCCGAACGGATGCGGATCGACTGGATACCAGCCTTTTCGATCTCGATGACGTCGGGTTCAAGGATCATCCGGCCTGCGTCGACGATGCGAACGCCCGTGACCGGGTGATCGATGTCGTCAAGAGCCGTACGGCCGAGAATACGAGCGCCAATCGAAGCCACGACCTGACCGGCATCGACGATCGCCGTCATGGTGAGGCCGTTCTGGGTGCCGCAATCGACAGAGTTGACGATGCAATCCTGCGCCACGTCGACGAGACGACGGGTCAGGTACCCCGAGTTCGCGGTCTTCAAGGCGGTGTCGGCCAGACCCTTACGGGCACCGTGGGTCGAGTTGAAGTACTCGTTAACGGTGAGGCCTTCCTTGAAGTTCGAGATGATCGGCGTCTCGATGATTTCACCCGACGGCTTGGCCATCAGGCCACGCATGCCGCCCAGCTGACGCATCTGGTTCGGAGAACCACGGGCGCCGGAGTGCGACATCATGTAGATCGAGTTCATCGGCTTCTGACGGCCGTTATCGTCGAACTCGACAGCCTTAATGCGGGCCATCATTTCGTCGGCGACCTTCTCGGTCGCCTTGCCCCAGGCGTCGACAACCTTGTTGTACTTTTCGCCCTGGGTGATGAGGCCGTCATTGTACTGCTGCTCGTATTCCTTCACGAGCGCTTCAGTATCGCCGACGATCTTCACCTTGGTGTCCGGAATGACCATGTCGTCCTTGCCGAACGAAATGCCGGCGCGGCAAGCATGGGCAAAGCCGAGCTGCATGATGCGGTCGCAGAAGATGACCGTGTCTTTCTGACCGCAGTGACGGTAGACCGTGTCGATCATCTTGGAGATGTTCTTCTTGGTCATTTCCTGGTTGCAGGTCTCGAACGGCACGTTGACGTTGCGCGGCAACAGTTCGCCGATGATCATGCGGCCAGGCGTCGTTTCGTAGATCTTCGAAACCGGGTTGCCCTCGGCATCGACGGTCTTGAAGCGGCCACGGATCTTGGCGTGCAGCGTCACGGCCTTGGTTTCGAGCGCGTGATGCAACTCGCCCATGTCCGAGAACGCCATGCCTTCACCCGGCTCGTTCTGGTTCAGGATCGACAGATAGTAGAGACCGAGAACCATGTCCTGCGACGGAACGATGATCGGAGCACCGTTGGCCGGGTGCAGGATGTTGTTCGTCGACATCATCAAGACGCGGGCTTCAAGCTGCGCTTCGAGCGACAGCGGCACGTGAACCGCCATCTGGTCACCGTCGAAGTCGGCGTTGAAGGCCGTGCAGACGAGCGGGTGCAGCTGGATCGCCTTGCCTTCGACCAGGGTCGGTTCGAAGGCCTGGATGCCCAGGCGGTGCAGCGTCGGCGCGCGGTTCAGGAGAACCGGATGCTCGCGGATGACCTCGTCGAGGATATCCCAGACTTCCGGCTTTTCCTTTTCAACGAGCTTCTTGGCCTGCTTGACGGTCGAGGAGTAACCCTTGGCGTCGAGGCGGGCGTAGATGAACGGCTTGAACAGCTCGAGCGCCATCTTCTTCGGAAGACCGCACTGGTGCAGCTTCAGTTCCGGGCCGGTCACGATGACCGAACGGCCGGAATAGTCGACGCGCTTGCCGAGCAGGTTCTGACGGAAGCGGCCCTGCTTGCCCTTGAGCATGTCGGACAGCGACTTCAGCGGACGCTTGTTGGCGCCGGTGATGACACGACCGCGGCGACCGTTGTCGAACAGCGCGTCCACAGATTCCTGCAGCATGCGCTTTTCGTTGCGGATGATGATGCCCGGCGCGCGAAGCTCGATCAGACGCTTCAGACGGTTGTTACGGTTGATGACGCGGCGATAGAGATCGTTCAGATCCGACGTCGCGAAACGGCCACCATCGAGCGGCACGAGCGGACGCAGGTCCGGCGGGATCACCGGGACGACCTTCATGATCATCCACTCCGGACGGTTGCCGGAATCCATGAAGTTCTCAACGATCTTCAGACGCTTCATCAGCTTTTTCTGCTTCAGATCCGAGGTGGTCTCGGCCAAGTCCGAACGCAGATCGCCAGCGATCCTTTCGAGGTTCATCGAAGCGAGCATCTCATAGATCGCCTCAGCACCGATCATCGCGGTGAACTGATCTTCGCCGAACTCATCAACGGCGAGCATGTAGTCTTCTTCGCTGAGGAGCTGGTTTTCCTTCAGCGACGTCAGACCAGGCTCGGTCACGATGTAGTTTTCGAAGTACAGAACGCGCTCGACATCCTTCAAAGTCATGTCGAGCAGCGTCGAAATACGGCTCGGCAGCGACTTCAGGAACCAGATGTGGGCAACGGGAGCCGCGAGCTCGATGTGGCCCATGCGCTCACGGCGAACGCGCGACAGCGTTACTTCGACGCCGCACTTTTCGCAGATGATGCCCTTGTACTTCATGCGCTTGTACTTGCCGCACAGGCATTCGTAATCCTTGATCGGACCGAAGATACGTGCGCAGAAGAGACCATCGCGTTCCGGCTTGAACGTGCGGTAGTTGATCGTCTCCGGCTTCTTGATCTCACCGTAAGACCAGGAAAGAATCTTCTCCGGCGAGGCGATCGAAATCCGGATGGAATCGAAAGTCTGTGCAGGCACCTGCGGATTGAAAAGATTCATGACCTCTTGGTTCATGCCTGTCTCCTTTACGGGCTTAACGCCCTGAGCTTGGCGGGGTGCCGACAAATCCCGGGCGCCGGCCCCTACCCCATAAACAGCTAAAACCGCATCTGATGCGGCCCCGTTCCTCTCGCTTGCCAATGAAGCCTTGCGGAGGAAGCGGTGCGCGCCGCGACGCGGCACGCACCTTGATGTTTCTTATTCGGCTGCGTCAGGCAGCTGACCTGCACCGAGTTCGTCGATCTTGGTGTTCTCGAGTTCGACCGAGAGGCCAAGCGAGCGCATTTCCTTGACGAGAACGTTGAAGCTCTCAGGAATACCCGCTTCGAAGGTGTCGTCGCCACGGACGATCGCTTCGTAGACCTTCGTACGACCGGCCACGTCGTCCGACTTCACCGTCAGCATTTCCTGCAGGGTGTAGGCGGCGCCGTAGGCTTCGAGCGCCCAGACTTCCATTTCCCCGAAGCGCTGACCGCCGAACTGCGCCTTGCCGCCCAGCGGCTGCTGGGTAACGAGCGAGTAAGGACCGATCGAACGGGCGTGGATCTTGTCGTCGACAAGGTGGTTCAGCTTCAACATGTAGATGTAGCCAACGGTCACCTGGCGGTCGAACTGATCGCCGGTACGGCCATCATACAGCGTTGACTGGCCGCTGACCTTGAGGCCCGCCTGCTCCAGCATCTCGTTGACGTCGGCTTCGACAGCACCGTCGAAGACCGGCGTTGCGATCGAAACGCCGCGACGGGTCTGCTCGGCAAGCCGTACGATCGACGCGTCGTCGTACTGCTTGATCGGCTCACCCTTCGGGCCCGACCCGATGACGCTGTCGATGGTATCGCGCAGCGGCTGGATATCGGCACCTGCCTTGTAGGCGTCGAGCATCGCACCGATCTTCTTGCCCATGCCGGCGCAAGCCCAGCCGAGATGGGTTTCGAGGATCTGGCCGACGTTCATGCGCGAAGGCACGCCGAGCGGGTTCAGAACGACGTCGACGTGCGTACCGTCTTCCAGGAACGGCATGTCTTCGATCGGCACGATGCGCGACACGACACCCTTGTTGCCGTGACGGCCGGCCATCTTGTCGCCCGGCTGGATCTTGCGCTTAACAGCGACGAAGACCTTGACCATCTTCATGACGCCCGGAGGCATTTCGTCGCCGCGCTGGACCTTTTCGACCTTGTCCATGAAGCGCTGTTCAAGGCGCGACTTGGATTCGTCGTACTGGGCGCGAAGCGCTTCGATCTCGCCCTGAGCCTTTTCGTCTTCGATGGCAAACATCCACCACTGCGAGCGGGGATATTCGCTGACGACGAGGTTGGACAGCTCAGTGCCCTTCTTGAAGCCCTTCGGACCTGCAACCGCGGTGTGACCGCGCAGCATGTCGACGAGACGTGCGTAGACGTTGCGATCGAGGATCGCCTGTTCGTCGTCGCGGTCCTTGGCCAGGCGTTCGATTTCCTCGCGCTCGATAGCCATCGCGCGCTCGTCCTTCTCAACGCCGTGGCGATTGAAGACGCGAACTTCGACGACGGTGCCGAACGTGCCCGGGGGCATGCGCATGGACGTGTCACGGACGTCGGAAGCCTTTTCGCCGAAGATGGCACGCAGAAGCTTTTCTTCCGGCGTCATCGGGCTTTCGCCCTTCGGCGTGATCTTGCCGACCAGGATGTCACCCGGCTGAACTTCAGCCCCGATGTAGACGATGCCGGCTTCGTCGAGATTACGCAGCGCTTCTTCCGAAACGTTCGGAATGTCGCGGGTAATTTCTTCCGGGCCGAGCTTGGTATCACGCGCCATCACTTCGAATTCTTCGATGTGGATGGAGGTGAACACGTCGTCGCGCACGATACGCTCGGAGAGCAGGATCGAGTCTTCGTAGTTGTAGCCGTTCCAAGGCATGAACGCGACGAGCGCGTTGCGGCCGAGCGCCAGATCGCCGAGATCGGTCGACGGACCGTCAGCGATGATGTCGCCCTTGTTCAGGACGTCACCGACGGTGACCAGCGGGCGCTGGTTGACGCAGGTGTTCTGGTTGGAACGCTGGAACTTCTGCAGGCGATAGATATCGACGCCAGACTTCGACGGATCGAGGTCTTCGGTGGCGCGGATAACGATACGGGTTGCATCGACCTGGTCGACGACACCGCCACGGCGGGCTGCAATAGCAGCGCCGGAGTCGCGGGCAACGACCGGTTCCATGCCGGTACCGACGAACGGAGCTTCGGCGCGCAGCAGAGGCACGGCCTGACGCTGCATGTTCGAGCCCATCAGTGCGCGGTTGGCGTCGTCGTTCTCGAGGAACGGGATGAGCGCCGCTGCGACCGAAACGAGCTGCTTCGGCGAAACGTCCATCAGGTTGATGTTGTCGCGCGGTGCCAGCATAACTTCGCCGGAATGGCGGCAAACGACGAATTCTTCGGAGAACGAACCATCGCTCTCGAGAACCGAGTTTGCCTGGGCGACGTGGTACTTCGCTTCTTCCATCGCCGAGAGATAGACGACGTCGTTCGTCACCTTGCCGTCAACGATCTTACGGTACGGGCTTTCGATGAAGCCGTACTTGTTGACGCGGGCAAAGGTTGCGAGCGAGTTGATCAGACCGATGTTCGGGCCTTCCGGCGTTTCAATCGGGCAGATACGACCGTAGTGGGTCGGGTGAACGTCGCGGACTTCGAAGCCTGCGCGCTCGCGGGTCAGACCGCCCGGGCCAAGTGCCGAAAGACGGCGCTTGTGGGTGATTTCCGAAAGCGGGTTCACCTGGTCCATGAACTGCGACAGCTGCGAGGAGCCGAAGAATTCGCGAACGGCGGCGGCAGCCGGCTTGGCGTTGATCAGGTCCTGCGGCATGACGGTATCGATTTCGATCGACGACATGCGTTCCTTGATCGCGCGCTCCATGCGGAGCAGACCGAGGCGGTACTGGTTTTCCATCAATTCGCCGACAGAACGAACACGGCGGTTGCCGAGGTTGTCGATGTCGTCGATCTCGCCCTTGCCGTCACGCAGTTCGACCAGCATCTTGACGACAGCCAGGATGTCTTCCTTGCGCAGGATGCGCACGGTGTCGGCCACTTCGAGGTCGAGGCGCATGTTCATCTTCACGCGGCCAACGGCCGAGAGATCGTAGCGCTCAGCATCGAAGAACAGCGTGTTGAACATGGCTTCCGCGGAATCCATGGTCGGCGGTTCGCCCGGACGCATCACGCGGTAGATATCGAACAGAGCGTCCTGACGGTTCTCGTTCTTGTCTACGGTCAGCGTGTTGCGGATGTAGGCGCCGACATTGATATGGTCGATGTCGAGAACCGGGATTTCGTCGAACCCTGCCGACAGGATGACGGGAAGCGTCTTCTCGTCGATCTCGTCGCCTGCTTCGAGGTAGATTTCACCGTTCGCGAAGTTGACGATGTCTTCGGCAAGGTAGTTGCCATAGAGATCGTCATCGGTCGCCTTGAGAGCCTTCAGGCCCTTGTCCTGCAACTGGCGGAGCAGGCGCGGCGTCAGCTTCTTGCCGGCTTCGACAACCACTTCGCCGGTGTCGGCGTCGACCATTTCGGTGATCGCCTTCTGGCCCTTCAGCGTTTCCGGCTGGAACGGCACGCGCCAGCCTGCGCCGTCGCGCTGGTAAAGCGACTTCGTGTAGAAGGTGTCGAGGATTTCCTCGCCGTCCATGCCAAGCGCCATCAGCAGCGAAGACACAGGGATCTTGCGGCGACGGTCGATACGGGCGTGGACGATATCCTTGGCGTCGAACTCGATGTCGAGCCAGGAACCGCGATACGGGATCACGCGGGCAGCGAAGAGCAGCTTGCCGGAAGAATGGCTCTTGCCCTTGTCGTGGTCGAAGAACACGCCCGGAGAGCGGTGCATCTGCGAAACGATAACGCGCTCGGTGCCATTGACGATGAAGGTACCGTTGTCCGTCATGAGCGGCATGTCGCCCATGTAGACGTTCTGTTCCTTGATGTCCTTGATCGACTTCGCGCCGGTATCCTCATCAATATCGAACACGATCAGGCGCAGGGTCACCTTGAGGGGTGCCGCGTAGGTCAGATCGCGCTGACGGCATTCTTCGACGTCAAACTTCGGCTGTTCGAATTCGTAGGAAACGAACTCGAGCATCGAAGCGCCGGAGAAATCCTTGATCGGAAAAACCGATTTGAAAACGGCTTGAAGGCCCTCATCGGGGCGTCCGCCCTTAGGCTCTTCAACCATAAGAAACTGGTCGTAGGATGCCTTCTGAACCTCAATGAGGTTCGGCATCTCCGCGACTTCTGGAATTTTACCAAAAAACTTGCGTACGCGCCTGCGACCGTTAAACGAAAGGGTCTGAGCCATCGTCGCTCCTTGTCAATCTTGCATCCGGGCCTGCAACGGACGGGAACCGATGGCCAGTCGACCCCGTCAATCAATGAGTAGTTCAATCTCGTCTAACTTGCGGAAAACACCCAGCGCGGATTGCTGTGCCGATTTCCGTTCGAGACCATCCTCTTGAAGAACCCATTACCCAAAAGCCGTTTTGCGACAGGCTTTTGGGTAATATGTTCTAAAAACGGTCAAAGAGAGGCGGCCGAAATGGCCACCTCCCCTTGCAAAAGGCCGAATTACTTGACGTCAACCTTGGCGCCAGCGTCTTCGAGCTTCTTCTTGAGGTCAGCAGCTTCAGCCTTCGAAACGGCTTCCTTGACTGCCTTCGGAGCGCCTTCGACCAGGTCCTTGGCTTCCTTGAGGCCGAGACCGGTGATGGCGCGGACTTCCTTGATGACGTTGATCTTGTTGGCGCCAGCGTCAACGAGGATAACGTCAAACTCGGTCTTTTCTTCTTCGACCGGAGCAGCAGCACCGCCGCCAGCAGCAGCAACAGCTACGGGAGCAGCTGCAGAAACGCCCCACTTCTCTTCGAGCAGCTTGGAAAGCTCAGCAGCTTCCAGGACGGTCAGCGAGGAGAGGTCTTCAACGATCTTTGCGAGATCAGCCATTTTACTTTTCCTTTTGTTCGGTTCGAACTGGTTTTAAATACAACAGCGAAAATCCGCCTTAGGCGGCTTCGTCCTTCTTGGCATAGGCGGCGAACACGCGGGCAAGCTGGCTTGCCGGTGCTGCAACAACCGTAGCGATGCGGGTTGCCGGGGCATTGAGAAGGCCCAGCAGCTTCGCGCGCAGCTCGTCCAGCGAAGGCAGGGTCGCAAGCGACTTGACTGCTTCGGCGGTAAGCGTGGTTGTTCCCATGGAGCCACCGAGAACAACGAGCTTGTCGTTGGTCTTGGCGAAATCCATGACGACCTTAGGAGCCGTGATCGGGTCTTGGCTGAATGCGATCAGCGTCTGACCCTTGAAGAGATCTGTGATCCCTTCCGACTCGGTGCCCTGAAGAGCGATCTTGGCCAGGCGGTTTTTCGCGACTTTGACGGTGCCGCCAGCAGCGCGCATCTTCGAACGGAAGTCGTTCATCTGCGCAACTGTGACACCAGCATAGTGGGCCACGACAACCGAACCGGAAGCCTTGAAGACTTCGTTCAGCTCCGTGACGAATTCGCGTTTTTCCGCTCTTTCCACTGTCTGTCTCCAGTTGACAGGGTTGCATGAACTGCAGCCCCTGCCGGGTTTGCCTTTGTCACCAGGGATCATCAAAAGAAGATCCCAAGTAACGCTTGAGGATCCTGTCCCTTGGCGTTCCCGGAAAGCCGGGTCTGACACAAGGCAAGCGAGGCTCGAACCGAATTTCGACGCCTCCGGCGTCATTGCGAAATTCAGATCTTACCCGTCTCATGCAGGCCGAAGTGATTAAGGTAAAACCACCCGCAATCTCGGACAGGAGTTCCGGATCGAAATCCGGATTTCCGGCCCCGAAGAGCCGGAAATTCTTTCCCGGGCCGAAGCCCGAAATTCTTTAGGCGACGCTGAGCGTTGCCGGGTCGATCTTCAGGCCCGGGCCCATGGTCGACGAAATCGCTACGCGCTTGACGTAGTTGCCCTTGGCGCCAGCCGGCTTCGCCTTGACGACTGCGTCAGCGAAAGCGCGGATGTTTTCTTCCAGAGCCTTGGCGTCGAACGAAGCCTTGCCGATACCGGCGTGGATGATACCAGCCTTCTCGACGCGGAACTCGACAGCGCCGCCCTTGGATGCCTTGACGGCACCGGCAACGTCCATGGTGACCGTTCCGACCTTCGGGTTCGGCATCATGCCGCGCGGGCCGAGAACCTTACCGAGGCGGCCGACGAGCGGCATCATGTCCGGGGTCGCGATGCAACGATCGAAGTCGATCTTGCCGCCCTGAACGATTTCGACGAGCTCTTCAGCACCGACGATGTCTGCACCGGCAGCCTTGGCTTCGTCAGCCTTGGCACCACGTGCGAACACGGCAACGCGAACCGTGCGGCCCGTGCCGTTCGGCAGGTTGACGACGCCGCGGACCATCTGGTCGGCGTGGCGCGGGTCAACGCCGAGGTTCATCGCGACTTCAACAGTCTCGTCGAACTTGGCAGTTGCACGTTCCTTGACCAGCGAAACGGCTTCAGTGAGGCCGTAGATCTTCGTCGGGTCGATGCCCTCGCGGGACTTCTGTACACGCTTTGCAATCTTCGCCATGGTCTTAGCCCGCCACTTCCAGGCCCATGGAGCGGGCAGAGCCCTCGACCATTGCCATTGCGCCTTCGATATCGGCCGCGTTGAGGTCCTTCATCTTGGCCTCTGCGATCGTGCGGATCTGAGCCTTGGTGATCGAACCAGCCTTGGCCTTACCTGGGGTCTTCGAACCGGACGTGATCTTCGATTCCTTCTTCAGGAAGTAGCTGACCGGCGGCTGCTTCATGACGAAGGTGAACGACTTGTCCTGGTAGTAGGTGATGACGACCGGGATCGGCATACCCTTTTCCATTTCCTGCGTGGCGGCATTGAACGCCTTGCAGAATTCCATGATGTTAATGCCACGCTGACCAAGTGCAGGACCGATCGGCGGGGACGGATTGGCCGACCCTGCCTTCACCTGCAGCTTGAGTTGGCCTGCAACTTTCTTAGCCATTTCTCTCTGCCTCTCACTACCTCGTCGCGACGGATCGAAACGAGGAACTGTTACGCCGGTTTCCCGGCATTCTGCCGATCAGGGATCGGCGGCTGCGGTTGCGTGGTGCGGACCCTTCGCCCCGGCTAAGGCCGACGTCCTTCCACGCGCATGCGGATTTCTCCGCCAGGGCAGGCCTAAACGACTTGCCCAATCTCTCTTGATCTTCTCAGACCTTCTCGACCTGGCCGTATTCCAGTTCGACCGGGGTCGCACGGCCGAAGATCGACACTTCGACCTTCAGGCGCGACCGCTCCTCGTCGACATCCTGAACGATGCCGTTGAACGAGGCGAACGGACCATCCGAGACGCGAACCTGCTCGCCGATCTCGAAGGAGACGGATGGCTTCGGACGCTCGACACCATCCTGGACCTGACCAAGGATACGATCGGCTTCATGGTCCGGAATCGGAACCGGCTTGCTGTCGGTACCCAGGAAACCGGTGACCTTCGGCGTGTTCTTGATGAGGTGGTAAGCCTCATCCGTCAGGTTGGCGCGCACCAGGACGTAGCCCGGGAAAAACTTGCGCTCGGCATCAACCTTACGACCGCGACGAACCTCGACAACCTTTTCGGTCGGAACGAGGATCTTCTCGAACAGGTGCGAAAGGCCCTTTTGCTTGGCCTTTTCCTCGATCGATTCAGCCACCTTCTTTTCGAAATTCGAATAGGCGTGAACAATATACCAGCGTGCAGCCATACTACCCTCCACCCAATCAAGCGCCAGCGTTGAGGACTAGGCCAATCAGCCAACCCATCAACTGGTCCGCAGCAAAGAAGAAGGCAGCGGCAAAAAAGACCATCACAAATACCATCAGCGTCGAGATCATCGTCTCGCGCCTGGATGGCCAAGTTACTTTCGACGCCTCTGAGCGAACCTGCTGCAGAAACGTAAACGGATTCGTTTTGGATGCCATGTAATGCTCACGCCATTACGGCGCGTAAAGCCGATGATTCAGCCCCACACACCGCGTGTCTGTTTGGACCCTACATAAAGACCGATTCCATAAATCACAAGAGGCATTCGGTCTTTTCTGTGAATTTCGATGGTCGGCCTATCCGACCTCCTCCCGCCCTACTCGGCTTTGAGCCGTTTGCAAAGACGAAGGCAATGGCAGGGGCAGCCGGGCTTGAACCGACGACCTGCGGTTTTGGAGACCGCCGCTCTACCAACTGAGCTATACCCCTAGTCGCTCCGGCCGGTCATTCTCGAACCGGTCAGTGCATCAAGTCAGCGGCTTATTATTCAGTTTATCGGGCGATGACAAGCGTCTTTGACGGAAAAGATTCAGATTCTTGTGGCAAAAACTGCAACAGCGCGTGATGTGCCTTTCCACCCCGCGCCGCACCGTCCGTTGCGCGCAATGCGCGCGCCATTGAAGCGGCAGTCGCGCCGGCTCAACGGCTGCATTACGACGCATTGCCAGAGCCGCCGGTCGCAATGGCGGCGGAAGCGTCGCACGAGCTTGGGGCCGGAACGCGCAGCCAGATGCCTCGGAACGCCTTCCTTGCGCCTGCCTTTCCACGGAATTCCCGCAAGGATAGGCGGACCGCCCGCTGCCCGACGGCTCGCCCAAGCGTCTTGTTCAAAACGAAGAAAGCCCCGCCGTTTCCAGCGGGGCCTTCTGAACCGAAATAATCCGGAGATTACTCGACGATCGAAGCGACGATGCCGGCGCCGACGGTACGGCCGCCTTCGCGGATAGCGAAGCGCAGCTTTTCTTCCATCGCGATCGGAACGATCAGCTCAACGGCAACCGTGACGTTGTCGCCAGGCATAACCATTTCCGTGCCTTCCGGAAGCGTAACGATGCCCGTCACGTCCGTCGTGCGGAAGTAGAACTGCGGACGGTAGTTCGTGAAGAACGGCGTATGACGGCCGCCTTCTTCCTTCGTCAGGATGTAGGCTTCTGCCATGAACTTCTTGTGCGGCTTGACCGAACCCGGCTTGCACAGGATCTGGCCACGCTCAACGCCGTCACGGTTAACACCACGGATCAGCGCGCCGATGTTGTCGCCGGCCTGGCCCTGGTCGAGCAGCTTGCGGAACATTTCAACGCCCGTAACCGTCGTCTTCGACGTGTCGCGGATGCCGACGATTTCGACTTCTTCGCCGACCTTGACGATGCCGCGCTCAACGCGACCGGTCACAACCGTACCACGGCCCGAGATCGAGAACACGTCTTCGATCGGCATCAGGAACGGCAGGTCGATCGGACGCTCAGGCGTCGGGATGTAGGCGTCGACAGCAGCCATCAGCTCACGGATCGCGTCTTCACCGATCTTCTTGTCGGAATCTTCAAGAGCAGCAAGTGCCGAACCCTTGATGATCGGAATGTCGTCGCCCGGGAATTCGTAGGACGACAGAAGTTCGCGAACTTCAAGCTCGACGAGCTCGAGAAGCTCGGCGTCGTCAACCTGGTCAACCTTGTTGAGGAACACGACGATTGCCGGAACGCCAACCTGGCGAGCAAGCAGGATGTGCTCGCGGGTCTGCGGCATCGGGCCGTCAGCGGCCGAGCAAACCAAGATCGCGCCGTCCATCTGCGCTGCACCGGTGATCATGTTCTTGACGTAGTCGGCGTGGCCGGGGCAGTCGACGTGCGCGTAGTGACGGTTCGGCGTCTCATACTCAACGTGAGCCGTCGAAATCGTGATACCACGGGCCTTTTCTTCCGGAGCAGCGTCGATCTGGTCGTACGCCTTGTACTCGCCGAAGTACTTCGTGATCGCTGCGGTCAGCGACGTCTTGCCATGGTCAACGTGGCCAATCGTGCCAATGTTAACGTGCGGCTTGTTGCGCTCAAATTTGCTCTTTGCCATGGGTACGTTTCCTGTGGTCAAGTATGATTGATCAGCCGGCTGGGCCGGTTTGTGGAGCCGTTTAAGGGTTTCAAGGGATTTGCGCAAGACTTAATTGCGTGCGCCCGGACCGGCCACGGCAGCCATCTCCTGCCATCATATAAGAACGGCGCATCGACGACGCAAGTTGTACCGATTTTGGAATCACTTTGCGGCTCGGCCAAAGAACAAACAACGGCTTATGAGGAGCAGCTGAAGCGTCACTTTAAGGAAATGGAAAAGGTCAGCGCTGCTGGAGCGGGTAGCGGGAATCGAACCCGCGTATTCAGCTTGGAAGGCTGCTGCTCTACCATTGAGCTATACCCGCGGGCCTTCGATCCAGAAGCAGAATGGTGGAGGGAGTTGGATTTGAACCAACGTAGGCGAAGCCAACGGATTTACAGTCCGTCCCCTTTAACCACTCGGGCATCCCTCCATTATTCTGTCGGGATCAAGTCGACCAAGCATTTGAGATCGTGAGACATCCAGCGATTTGTCGTTGCCGCCTCTCGTTCTGCGGGGGGTATATGACGGCCCGCCTTGCTCCTGTCAACACGCCAAAACGGAAAATTTGTGAAATTCTCCACAGCCCCGCTTTATCCACCGCTATCGAATTCCGTTCCCAGGTCAGGCGAAGCGCTCTATAAGGCAGGCATGAGCAAAGATGACATCGGCGACAAGAGCGCCAAGAACACCCATTACGCCACTCTCAGGCGCGCCCACCGCGACGCCAAGCGCGAGCGCGGGGAAATCCCGACACCCAAGCAGGATCGCTGGCGCAAACAGCCCGGCGACTGGAAGCAGCCAGCGCTCGCACCCGAACAGGTGCTGCTCTATGGCCTTCATACGGTGCGTGCAGCACTCGACAACCCGTCGCGCAAGATCGTTCGCCTGTGCGTGACACAGAACGCAGCCGCACGGCTGGAACTCGGCGAATTGTCAGAACTCCCCTTCCCGGTCGAGACCGTGGCGCCACAGGATCTCGACAAGATCCTCGGTCCTGATGCGATCCACCAGGGCGTGATGCTCGAAACCAAGCCGCTGCCGCTGCGCAAGCTCGAAGCGCTCAGCGAATGCCAACTCATTCTCGTGCTCGACCAGGTGACCGATCCGCACAATGTCGGTGCGATCATGCGCTCGGCCGTCGCATTCGATGCCGGCGCCCTGATCACCACCATTCGCCATAGCCCGACCGAATCAGGCGTTCTGGCAAAGTCGGCGTCCGGCGCCCTGGAAATGATCCCCTATATCCAGATCACCAATCTTTCCGATACGATCGAGGAACTGCACCGCCTCGGCTTCCACACGATCGGCCTTGATTCGGAAGGACCGGAGCCGCTCGAAGGCACGTTTGCCGGAGGCAAGGTCGCGCTCGTGCTCGGTTCGGAGGGCAAGGGTCTCAGGCAAAAGACCCGCTCGACCGTCAAGGCGCTCGCCCGGCTCGACATGCCCGGCGCAATCAAGTCGCTGAACGTCTCGAATGCGGCGGCGATCGCCATGTATGCGGCCCGTCAGTTCCTGAGTAAGTGAGCAATTCGGCCTTTGAAGGCCGCCAAACGCCTGCAGAATCCTCCGGAAGCGAAGAGCCGGGGGATTTTCCCACCGAGCATAATTTCTGATGGGCGCGACCGATCGATTCGACCCGGTGCACAACGCGGCGACATCAAGCGCCGATACACAGCCTCAGCGCCTTTCTTGCTGCCGTCGAAACCGCATCACTGCGTCTTCGTCATTGCGTCTTCGCCAGTACGAAGCCATCGGCTCTGATTGCTCGCGGTCGGGCACCCCTCACGCAGCTTCCTCCAGGTGGTGACGTTGAGGTTCATCTCGCAGCGCGCGAGATAGGAAGTCCCGTCCACACGCAGACAGGCCGTCTGGCCGAGTTCATATTTGGAGCCGTCGCGATTGCGACAAGTGCAGTCAGTATCGGGCGGAGACGCATATGCCGTACCGGCGGTCGTAAGCGCGACCACCGCAGCGATGACAGCCAAGGGCCTTATCCGCCAGTCTCTCATGAGCACATTATAATACAGAATTATCGACGCGGAAACGGACAATGCCGGCTGCATGGCAACCGGCACCGTCCGCAATGGGGGCCAACGCCCCTTCACCGGACCACTGACGTGATCCGCTGAACTCTTGATTTAGCTGGCCAGGCGAAGGACAGTTCCCTCGGCAATGGTCTTTTCGGCTTCGGCGATCGCGAACTGCTTGGAATCGGCGCTGAGGTTCAGGCCTTCCGCACGCACGAATTCAACGTCGGTGATGCCGAAGAAACCGAAGACTGTCTTCAGGTAGGCTTCCTGGTGGTCCATGGCCGAGGCAGGGCCCGCGGAATAATGGCCGCCGCGGGTCGAGGCGACAATCACCTTCTTGCCCTTGGCGAGGCCTTCCGGGCCAGATTCGGTGTAGCGGAAAGTCTTGCCGTTGACGGCGAGACGGTCGATCCAGGCCTTGAGCTGGCTCGGAATGGAGAAGTTGTACATCGGCGCGCCGACGACGATGGTGTCGGCAGCGAGGAACTCCTCGAGCATCTCGCGGCCGATCTTGACTTCGGCGGCCAGGCCGGCATCAACACCTGCGAGATCGGCCGGCGCCATGATCTGGGCACCGGTCAGATGCGGGATCTGGCTGCTTGCAAGGTCACGATAGATAACCTTGGCGTCCGGGCGGTCAGCCTTGATCTGTGCGCTGATCGCCGCGGTCAGGCGACGGGAAACGGAGTGATCACCGAGGATACCGGAATCGATGTGAAGGACGTTCATGTGAAGCACCTTTGTGTTGGCGTTGCGGTGCATCACATATGATTGGAAAACAATCGCGCGATAAGTCAGTGGTTATTTGACATACTGTTTCCGGATGGAAACAGTGAGCCTGGCGATCCGGCGATGGGAGACGATAACAGATGCAAGACCTGAACGACCTCGCCCTCTTTGCAGCCGTCGTGCGCAACAACGGTTTCAGCGCTGCGGCGCGCGATCTGAACATCCCGAAATCCAAGCTCAGCAAACACGTGGCGCGCCTCGAAGACCAGCTCGGCGTCCGGCTGCTCGAGCGCTCGACGCGCAAGCTGCGCGTCACCGAGATCGGGCAGGTCTTCTATGAACATTGCCAGGGTCTGCTCGATGGCGTCGCCGTGGCCGAAGCGGAGATCGCCGCGGTCAAAGCCGAGCCGACCGGAACGGTCCGCCTCGCCTGCCCGCTCGGCTTCACGCCGATGCTCGCCGACATTCTGCCGGCCTTCCACCGCCGCTATCCCGGTGTCCGGCTGCTGATTACCGCCACCAACCGCCGGATCGATCTGATCGAGGAGCGGATCGACGTGGCGCTGCGTGCCCGCGATCAGCTCGACACCGACAATCAGCTGATCATCCGCAGGTTCGGCGAGGTCCGCCAGCGGCTGGCGGCGAGCCCCACCCTGCTCACCCGCTTAGACGACATCACGATCGACAATCTGGGCGAGATGCCGACGCTGTCGATGAACGAGAGCCACGCAAGCGATGTCTGGCGCCTGGTCGATACCGAGGGAAAAACCACCGAAATTTCACACCGGCCGATCATCGGCTGCAGCGACTTTCTCATCCTGGAACGCGCGGCCATCGAAGGCATGGGCGTAGCGCTGTTGCCTGACCACATTTGTGAACGTGCCTTCCGCGCCGGCGTGCTTGCCCCGGTGCTTCCCGAATGGAGTTCTGGCGACGTTGTCGTCCACCTCGTCTTCCCGTCCCGCCACGGCATGCTGCCGGCAACGCGCGCCCTGATCGACTATCTCGCCGACAATCTCCTGAACGCCATGCAAAAATGCCGAGAAATTGTTCCGAAGGGGGCCGGGTCGTTCGAGATCTAAGCGGGCGCAGGGCGCGGTAGACAGGCGCTGCATCGCGCCGCCACGCAAGGTCGATAATGTGCGGCACAGACACGGCAACCGTTCGGCCCTGCCGGCGAGCACGAACTATTATGCAAGCCCCAGATCGGAGCGGCGCGAAACTGATAGCGTTTCTGGAAAAAGTGGTGCCCCCACCAGGACTCGAACCCGGGACCCCCTGATTACAAATCAGGTGCTCTACCAACTGAGCTATAAGGGCACTTTCAGCGGTGGGAGTTATCACAATCTCACAGCGTGTAAAGCAAAATTGCGAATTCTCCCAATTTTTCAGATGCGTTCGGCGCCACGTCGTGCCAGAAACGAAGCCTAGGCTCGGCCACCACGGCGATGCCCAACCTGTTGAACGGACTGAAAATTCATGGCCCGCACGTTCACTTCACTCGCGTTCCTTGCCTCTCCAGCGGAAGAGGCGCAAAAGGCGGCGGCTGATCTGAAGGCGATTTACGGCAACCATGATGCCGATGAAGCCGACGTCATCGTCGCGCTCGGCGGCGATGGCTTCATGTTGCAGACGCTGCACCAGACGATGAACTCCGGCAAGCTCGTCTACGGCATGAACCGGGGATCGGTCGGCTTTCTGATGAACCGCTACAGCACCGAAAATCTGACGGCGCGCATCTGCAATGCGGTGGAAAATGCCTTTCGCCCGCTGGAGATGCAGACCACCGACGGTGAAGGCGCGACATTCAAGGCGCTTGCGATCAACGAAGTCTATCTGTTCCGGCAATCCTACCAGGCGGCCAAGCTGCGTGTAGTGATCGACGGCAAGACCCGACTTGAAGAGCTGACATGCGACGGGCTGCTGCTTGCCACACCCGCCGGATCCACCGCCTATAACCTCTCCGCCCACGGGCCGATCCTGCCGCTGGAAGCCCCTCTTCTCGCGCTCACGCCCGTCAGCCCGTTCCGTCCGCGGCGGTGGCGCGGCGCCCTGTTGCCAAACCACGTAACGGTCGAGATCGAGATCCTCGAGGCTGACAAGCGGCCGGTCAACGCCGTTGCCGACCATCAGGAAGTCAAGTCGGTGGCGAAGGTGCGCATCGCCGAATCAGAAAATATGACCGCCCGCATCCTCTCGGATCCCGATCACTCCTGGTCAGATCGCATCCTGGCGGAGCAGTTTTCCAATTGAGCAGCCGGTCTCAGCGCGCGATATGGTATGATTTCGGAGTTCGCCGAGCGTCCGGCGAAGGATCAATTTTAGAACGACCACCGCGTCGCAGTTCGAACAGGAAATCAAAAGCGATGCACAAGCCCCTCCTCCTTGCGCTTCTTCTCGCCGTAACCGGCGCGAACGCCCATGCCGAGGAGGCGAATGTGGTTGCGCCGGAAGTAACCTTCGTCACCAGCACCGGTTACTGGGAGGAAAGCGGCGATCCTCTGTCGGCACTGGACCCGAACGGTACGCAGGCGCAAACGCCCACTGAGCCGAAGAGTGCCGACGGCGCACGGCGCGGCTATTACAAGCTGATCGCCCTCAGACAACAGGATGGCACGGCGCAGATCCATCTGCAGCAGATCGCGGCGACGCCTGCCGGACCGGAAGTCGTCTCCTCCGCCGAACTCGAGGAATTCTCGTCGCTGAAAGCCTACGTCACCGATATCAGGCCGGAAACGTCCACGGGCGTAACTGCACAGCCCGGCATGTTCGCGACGGTCTATCTGAAGACCGACCCTGCCGCCCGCGAACCTGAGAGCTGGACGGTGCTGATCGACGATCTCGGCGACATCAAGGTCGAGCGGGCATCGAACTGAGCCATGTCGCGTGACAGGCGTGCAGCGGTGCTGTGACCACGGCATGAGCAGAGACGGCCATTAAACGCGGCGCGCGCTACGAAAAACTCCGATGCGCGAAACGCCAAAAAACAAAGGCCGGATGAAAACACCCGGCCTTCTTCGCCTCGTCTCTTCTTCGTCAGGCAGATAAGGCCCCGCCTGCAATCAACGCTAGTTCAAGTCATCCACAGCAGCATCCGCACCGCCGCTGACGCGGTGGGCAAGGGCTGCTTCCATGAACTCGTTCAGCTCACCGTCGAGCACATCGCCCGGCGCCGTGCTTTCGACGCCGGTGCGCAGGTCCTTGACCAGTTGGTAAGGCTGCAGCACGTAGGAGCGGATCTGGTGGCCCCAGCCGATATCGGTCTTCGAAGCCGCTTCGGCATTGGCCGCGTCTTCGCGCTTCTTCAGCTCGGACTCGTAGAGACGGGCGCGCAGCATGTCCCAGGCCTTGGCCCGGTTCTTGTGCTGCGAACGTTCCTGCTGGCACTGCACGACGATGCCGGACGGCATGTGCGTGATGCGCACGGCCGAGTCCGTCGTGTTGACGTGCTGGCCGCCGGCGCCCGAAGAGCGATAGGTGTCAATACGGCAATCGCTCTCGTTGATGTCGATCTGGATCGAGTCGTCGACAACCGGGTAAACCCAGATCGATGAGAACGACGTATGGCGACGGGCGTTGCTGTCGTAAGGCGAAATACGAACCAGGCGGTGAACGCCCGATTCCGTTTTCAGCCAGCCATAGGCATTGTGACCCTTGACGAGCAGCGTCGCCGATTTGATGCCAGCCTCTTCGCCGTCCTGAATTTCCATCAGTTCGACCTTGTATCCCTGGCGCTCGGACCAGCGGGTGTACATGCGCAACAGCATGTTGGCCCAGTCCTGGCTCTCCGTGCCGCCGGCGCCGGAATGCACTTCGAGATAGGTATCGTTCTGATCGGCCTCGCCCGACAGCATCGCCTCGACCTGCTTCTTGGCCGCTTCGTTGCGCAACTCGCGCAACGCCTGCTCGGCGTCGGTAACGATGGCAGCGTCGCCCTCTTCCTCGCCGAGTTCGATCAGTTCGATGTTGTCGCGGAGCTGCTGCTCGAAGCGGCGCAGGCCGTTGACGCCATCGTCGAGCTGCTGGCGCTCGCGCATCAGTTTCTGCGCTTCGGCAGCATCATTCCACAGCGACGGATCTTCCGCCTTGTTGTTCAACCAGTCCAGTCGTCTTACCGCCTGATCCCAGTCAAAGATGCCTCCTCAGCAGGCTTATGGCCTGCTTGATTTCGTCGACAATGTTCTCGATTTCGCTGCGCATGATCCTGCTTCTTGTGAACCCGATTTAACGTGAGCGTCAAATAGCGATGCCCGCCGCTGATGTAAAGGCGGCGGGCATTGCGAGACGGGGAAAGGCCTAGAACAGGCCGTTGGAACCGGAGGTGACGGCCTGGTTGGCCTGCGGAGAATTCTTCAAAATTTCCTCAGGCGGCACGTACTGATCGAGGCCACCGATGACCGAGAAGGTATCGGCCGGACCGGTGCCGGGCTTGAAGGCTTCGATGATCGTGTCCGGCTCGCCCTCATAGGCAGCCATGCCGGTCTTGCGGTTGACGGCGATCATGTTCATGCCTTCCGGCACCACGAATTTGCCGGGACGCGAGCCCTTTACGGCCTCCTGCATGAAGTTGTTGAAAATCGGCACGGCGAGGCTGCCGCCGGTGGCGCCGCGGCCGAGCGGTGCCGGATTATCGAAGCCGAGGTAGAGGCCGGCGACGAGATCGGGCGTGTAGCCGACGAACCAGGCGTCCTTTTCATCGTTGGTGGTACCGGTCTTGCCGGCGACCGGGCGGTCGAGCTTGATCTTGCCGGCAGCGGTGCCGCGCAGGACCACACCCTCCATCATCGAGGTGATCTGGTAGGAGGTCATCGGGTCGAGAACCTGCTCGCGGTTGTCGGTCAGCACAGGCTCTTCCTGCTCTGCCCAATCCCCTGCATTACAATTGTCGCAGGTCCGGTCTTCGTGACGGAAGATCGTCTTGCCGTAGCGGTCCTGGATCCGGTCGATCAGCGACGGCTTGATCTGCTTGCCGCCATTGGCAAGAACCGAATAGGCCGAAACCATGCGCAGAACGGTGGTTTCGCCCGAGCCCAGCGACATCGCCAGCAGCGGCGGCATCTTGTCGTAGATGCCGAAGCGTTCGGCATATTCGGCTACGATGTTCATGCCCATGTCATTGGCGAGGCGAACCGTCATCAGGTTGCGCGACTTCTCGATGCCGAGGCGCAGCGTCGACGGGCCGGCCGAACCGCCACCGTAGTTTTCCGGGCGCCAGACCTGGCCGCCGGCGACGATTTCGATCGGCGCATCGAGAATGACGGATGCGGGCGTGTAGCCGTTGTCGAGCGCTGCCGCATAGACGAACGGCTTGAACGAGGAGCCCGGCTGGCGCATCGCCTGGGTCGCGCGGTTGAATTCCGACTGACCGTAGGAGAAGCCGCCGACCATGGCGAGTACGCGGCCAGTCTGCGGATCCATGGCGACGAGGCCGCCCTGAACCTTCGGCGGCTGACGCAGGCGATACTCGCCCTTCTCCGCCAGCGGCTCGACATAGACGACGTCGCCTGGACCGAGCACACCCTCCGGCGACTTGGCGGATTTGCGTTCGCCGCCGGCGGAGCGATAGGCCCACTGCATGTTCTTGGCCGAGATATGGCCGGTCACGCGTTCGGCGATGATCTTGCCGGACGCTTCCTTGTCCGGCTGGATGCCGATCTCGACACCTTGGCCATCGGCAGAGAGCACGACCGCCAATTTCCACTCCGGCACGTCAGCCAGCGCAACGACCTTGCCGAGCGGCTCACCCCAGTCGCCGCCGATCTCAATCGACTTGACCGGGCCGTGGAAACCGCGACGCTCGTCATAGCTGAGCAGCCCGTCCTGCAGCGCCTTGCGCGCAGCGATCTGCATGCGCGGATCGAGCGAGGTGCGGACCGAAAGGCCGCCTTCATAAAGGGCATTGTCGCCGTATTTCTGGATGATCTGCCGGCGCACTTCCTCGGCGAAGAAATCGGAAGCAAAGAGATGGGCGCCACCGCGCCGCGGATTGACGCCGAGCGGCTGCTTCTTGGCGTCTTCCCCGTCGGTCTTGGTGACGTAGCCGTTCTCGACCATGCGGTCGATGACCCAGTTGCGCCGCTCGATCGCGGCATCCGCCTTGCGGAAGGGGTGGTAATTGGCCGGACCCTTCGGCAGAGCCGCAAGGTATGCCGTCTCAGCGATGGTCAGTTCCGTCACCGATTTGTCGAAATAGGTGAGCGCCGCACCGGCGATGCCGTAGGAGTTGAGGCCGAAGAAAATCTCGTTGAGATAGAGCTCGAGAATACGGTCCTTGCTATAGGCCTGCTCGATGCGGAAGGAGAGGATCGCTTCCTTGACCTTACGGTCGATCGTCTGGTCCGACGAAAGCAGGAAGTTCTTGGCGACCTGCTGGGTGATCGTCGACGCGCCGACCGGGCGGCGACCCGATCCGAAATTCTGGAGGTTGACGGCGATGGCACGCGCCAGACCGGTGATATCGACGCCGGGGTGCTGATAGAAGTTCTTGTCTTCTGCCGAGATGAACGCCGCCTTGACGCGGTCCGGGATCGCCTGGATCGGCAGATAGAGGCGCCGCTCGCGGGCATACTCCGCCATCAGCGCGCCGTTACCGGCGTGAAAGCGCGTGGTGACCGGCGGTGAATACTTCGCCAACACCTCGTAATCCGGCAAATCTTTGGTGACGCTGCCGAGATAGATGGCAACGGCCGCGGCGACACCGAGCAGCAAGAACGCACCAATGCCGAAGAAATATCCAATCAGTCTGATCATCAGTCAGATACCGGTACCTTATTATCGTCCAATTGCCAGACCGCAAAACCGATCAGGACGCTTTCCGTCCCATCGGTCCACATTCCGTCGGCCTGGCCAAACGCTTCCATCAGAAATCGTCTGGCATCGCGGCTACACGCGCCCACCCAGCTCCTCATATGGCGAGGGGCACCGGGCATCAACACTGTTTCCCAACAAATCCGGGCGCAATTCGGGATAGGTCCCGGATTGTGCGTAAAATAGGGCTTGTTACCGATTATCGAGTGCGCATCCTGTTGAAAAGCATATCGCTGTTACCGAGGCGACACAAATCACTTCCTATGCCACGCCGTCAAACAGCTTGTCGCGGCCAAACCCTAGCCGCCGTTTGCAACGGCCTGATCACGGTATCGCTTGATGGCAACCGCAAGAAGGCCGGATACTTTCTTTCGCCATTCCGGATCGAGCAGCAGCTTCTCGTCGTCCTTGTTCGACATGAAACCGAGCTCGAGCAGGATTGACGGAACATCTGGCGCCTGCAGCACTCGGAAGCCCGCATGACGGTGCGGATTGTTGATGAGATTGATCTGTCCTTCGAAGGACGACACCACGGTGCGTGCCATATTGACCGAGAAAGCCTGGGTCTCGCGGCGCGTCAGATCGATCAGGATATCGGCGACTTCCGCAGGCTCGCTCTGGAGCGGCACGCCGGCAATCTCGTCGGAGAGGTTTTCACGCTGCGCCAGGTCGGCGGCCAAATGGTCAGACGCCTTGTCGGAAATCGTATAGACGGTCGCGCCGCGGATGTCCTTCTGCCGTAGCGTGTCGGCATGGATCGAAATGAAAAGATTGGCGCCCTTGTTGCGGGCGATCTGCACCCGCTGCGGCAACGACAAAAAGACATCCTTGTCGCGCGTCAGAAAGGCTTCGATGCCGCTTTCACGGCTGAGGGTGGCAGCCAGCTCCTGCGCAAAGGCAAGCGTGACGTGTTTTTCCTCGGTCTTGGTGGCTCCGCCGATCGCTCCGGTATCAATACCGCCGTGGCCGGCATCGATGGCAATCACGAAGGCGCCGCCCTTTTCGGCGGGCGCGATCGTCGGCCTGTCCGTTTTTGCCGAGACAACGGAACCCGTCCATTGCTGGTCACCCAGGAGCGCATCGAAGCGGGTCTGATCGACCTTCTCGGCATCGATGACCAGGCGATAACTCTTACCGCCCTCCTCCTCGATGACTTCGGCGTTGGTGACCGCGACAGGCCCGTTTGCCGATAGCACAAGGCGAGAACTGCCAGCACCCATGCCGCCATAGCGGATGGCCTCGAACAATCCGCGCGGCTCCAGACTCTCGGCCTTCAGGCCAAAGGCGGTTTCCGGCAGATCGACGACGACCCGCACCGGGTTTGCCACATAATGAATCGAAAAGTCGGGCTTCCGGTCGAACTCGACGACGACGCGC
Organism: Sinorhizobium sp. A49; assembly: GCF_002002725.1. Taxonomy (GTDB): domain Bacteria; phylum Pseudomonadota; class Alphaproteobacteria; order Rhizobiales; family Rhizobiaceae; genus Ensifer. The sequence goes on from NZ_MUNW01000032.1 coordinate 277,322, forward strand.
GTGCGTGCGTCGTCACCGGCAACCCGTGCGCCGAATGCCAGCAAAGGCGCGGGCTCGGCCGCATGCGCCACCGGTCCGGGCACCATCAATGCCCCTGCAACGAACACTGAGGTCACGACACGCGCGCCACCGCGCAGCAATGCTGACAACAGCGAAGCGCCCCTATGAACAGCCGAAGGCTTCACCCCGGTCTCTCCGTCAATCCACGAAATCCGAGCGGCCAACGCGCCGGGCATCCGCCCGCGCACACCGCGACATCCCTTGATCAATGAACCCTTATGGTTAACCAAAGCTTGACAGCGCTCCTTAAGCAACGCGGACAAGGCATACGATTCGCCGTTCCCCGACCTACTCTACCGGGGCAAGCGAATCGATCATTATTGTGGCGGCACAGGCTTTTCCCTTGCCAATGTGACATAGAAAACATAAAAGCATCACAAGGAGAAAGTGTTGACGGGATAGAATCGTCGGCCGGGCAGCCGGAGCTTTCCAGAGCTTGGCGCCAGGGAGTGATCGAGCCGGAATTGCCGGTTGAAACCGTATCATCTTTCCGCGGCCGCAAGGTGTTCATCCGCCGTCGCTGCATTTCCTCCCCGTACACTGGATCGCAAATTTCCGGCGGTGGCCGGAGTTCTTAGCGGTGATTTTTCACCGGCAAGCCCGCAAGCGGGCGCATTCATCGGGTCTTTATGAGACCTTTGACATTGGCATTCTTGTTTGGTCATGATGTTGACTCAGCGGTATCGGTCAGAAGTAGAGAGGCCCCGGAACGTCACCGTTCCGGCTGCCATCTGGCTGCTGCACCATCACCTGCACCAGACAGGACCTTTCACATCCGGCGCAAACTTTGACGCGAGTGGCAGTCTTCCCATGGAAGAATGGCTGCCGCCCGTTCCGTTGTCGCGCCGAGGAGCACAACTTAGATGGCAGAGAAAATGCTTATCGATGCGTCTCACTCTGAAGAGACGCGCGTCGTTGTCGTTCGCGGGAACCGCATAGAAGAATTCGACTTCGAATCGGAACACAAGAAGCAGATACGCGGCAACATCTACCTCGCAAAGGTGACGCGAGTGGAGCCTTCGCTCCAGGCGGCCTTCGTTGATTACGGCGGCAATCGCCACGGGTTCCTGGCGTTCGCCGAAATCCATCCCGACTACTATCAGATCCCGCTGGCCGACCGGCAGGCCCTGTTGAAGGCGGAAGCCGAAGAGGCGCGACGCGACGACGACATCGAACATGTCGAAACGGCAACGCCGACCCAGCCCGCGCTCAGCGTACCGGTCGATCTGGAAATTGCCGCCGAAACGGAAGTCGCCACCGAAGTCACCGACACGGCCGCCGAAGCAGTCGTCGAGGCCGAGGCGCCTGCTGAAAAGCCCAAGGCAAAGCCGAAGCGCCCGCGCCGCACCAAGGCGAAGATCGCCGAAGAGGCCGCTGCAGCTGCAGCGACCGAAGAGGCGGACGCCGGCGAAGAAGGCAATGGTGGCGAAATGGCTGCCATGGTCGACACGGATTCGATCTCCGAAGACGTCGACAGTCGTCGCCGCCGCGATGACGACGACGATGATGACGACGGCCACGACGGCGAGAAGGAAATCATCGAGTCCGTCGGCGCAGAAGATGCGATGGAAGAAGTTCCGGATCGTCACGTGCGCAAGCCGCGCAAGCAGTACCGAATCCAGGAAGTCATCAAGCGCCGCCAGATTCTGCTCGTCCAGGTCGCCAAGGAAGAACGTGGCAACAAGGGCGCAGCGTTGACGACCTACCTGTCGCTCGCCGGCCGTTACTCGGTGTTGATGCCGAACACGGCCCGTGGCGGCGGCATTTCCCGCAAGATCACCAACCTGCAGGACCGTAAGCGCCTGAAGGAAATCGCACGTGGCCTCGAAGTGCCGCAGGGCATGGGAGTCATTCTGCGCACGGCCGGTGCCAACCGCACCAAGGTCGAGATCAAGCGCGACTTCGAGTATCTGATGCGCCTTTGGGAGAACGTCCGCACGCTGACGCTCAACTCCACGGCCCCCTGCCTCGTTTACGAGGAAGGCAGCCTGATCAAGCGCTCGATCCGCGACCTTTACAACAAGGATATCAGCGAGATCGTCGTTTCCGGCGAGGAAGGCTACAAGGAAGCCAAGGGCTTCATGAAGATGCTGATGCCGAGCCACGCCAAGGTGGTTCAGCCTTATCGCGACGTGCATCCGATCTTCTCGCGCTCCGGCATCGAAGCGCAGCTTGACCGCATGCTGCAGCCGCAGGTGACGCTGAAGTCCGGTGGCTACATCATCATCAACCAGACGGAAGCGCTGGTTTCGATCGACGTCAACTCCGGTCGTTCGACCCGCGAGCATTCGATCGAGGACACGGCACTTCAGACCAACCTCGAAGCCGCCGAAGAAGTCGCGCGCCAGTTGCGCCTTCGCGACCTTGCAGGCCTCGTCGTCATCGACTTCATCGACATGGAAGAAAAGCGGAACAACCGCTCGGTCGAGAAGCGCCTGAAGGATTGCCTGAAGAACGACCGCGCCCGCATCCAGGTCGGCCGAATCTCGCACTTCGGCCTGCTCGAAATGTCGCGCCAGCGCATCCGCGCTTCGGTCCTCGAATCGACGATGCAGACCTGCCCGCATTGCAACGGCACGGGTCACGTCCGTTCGCAGTCGTCGGTCGCACTGCATGTCCTGCGCGGCATCGAAGAGCATCTGCTCAAGAACACGACGCACAACATCACCGTTCGCACGATCCCCGATATCGCGCTCTATCTGCTCAACCAGAAGCGCAGCACGATCATGGATTACGAACAGCGCTTCGGCGTCTCGATCATCATCGAGGCTGACGCCCATGTCGGCGCGCAACACTTCGCGATCGATCGCGGAGAGCCGGTCGAAAACCCGGTCAAGATCGAACAGATCCTGCACTTCGAGCCGGAGCCCGAGGAAGACGACGACATCGTGATCGAAGAGGATCTCGATGAGGAAGAAGCAGAAGAGGTCGTTGTCGAACAGCGCCAGGAACAGCCGAAGGCCGCCGCCCAGGCCGACGACCAGAACGGCCGCAAGCGCAAGCGTCGCCGCCGTCGTCGTGGCAAGGGCAGCCAGCAGGCCGAAGGTGCTACCGCACAGGATGCCGATGCTGCAGATGATGCCGATGACGCCTCTGAGGCCGATGGTGACGAGGACGAAAACGATACGGATGCGCTGACCGCCGACGGCGAGCAGAAGCGCAAGCGCCGTCGGCGCGGCAAGCGCGGTGGCCGTCGCAACCGTCCGGAACTGGGCGAAGGTGAAGTCGAAGGCGAAGAGCAGGCTGCTGCATCCGCCGACGGCGAAGCCGACGAGCAGGCCGACGTGGAAGCAGCGGCGGAAGCCGACGTTGAAGCGGTCGCCGTGGTTGCTGAAGCCGAGATCGTTACGGAAGAGGTAGCAGCAGTCGTCGAGAAGGCCGCCAAGCCGAAGCGCACCCGCAAGAAGGCCGTCAAGGCCGACGAGCCTGTCGTCAGCGCCGACGAGGCAGCGCAGAGCGCGGTCGAAGCCCAGCCGGAAGTCGCCGAGCCGGTACCGGCAGCGATCGAAGAAGCCGCTGCGGACCTCGAAGAAGGCAAGCCCGCTCGGGCCAACCGCGACCTTTCGACGATTGCATCGGAACCGGTGCTGACCTCTACGGTCACGAACAAGAACGAAGGTCCCGAAGAAGACCAGTCCAAGCCCAAGAAGGGCGGATGGTGGCAGCGCCGCGGCTTCTTCTAAGCCGCGCCTGATCTTCGTAAGAACAGAAAAGCCCGGACCTTGGTCCGGGCTTTTTCGTTTCCGTTTCGACGAAATCGTAAGCGCCTGCTCAGCTAAGAGTTTGATTCAAGGGCCTCTCGACATGAATCCGGCAACGGCCGCAAGCTGCTGAAACAACTGAAGATCAAGCAATCCAGCGGGCAATCCGGTCCATCGCTTCGTTCATGTCGGCCGTCGACCCGGCATAGGAAAACCGCATCGTACGATGCCCTTCAAGCGGATCGAAATCGAAACCCGGCGTCGCCGCCACGTTGATTTCCGCCAACATCCGGCGGGCAAACGCCATGCTGTCATTGGTGAAACGAGAGACATCCGCATAGGCATAGAAAGCGCCATCCATCGGCGACGCAATGGAAAAGCCGATCTCCGGCAGGCGCTTCAGCAGCATTTCGCGGTTGGCCGCGTAAGCCGCCTTGTAACCGTCGAGCTCCGTCTGGGCACCAAGCGCTGCCTCGGCCGCGATCTGCGACAGTTCCGGCGGTGAGATGTAAAGGCTCTGGGCGATGCGCTCGAAGCCGCGGACCTGCTTCTCCGGCAGCACCATCCACCCGATACGCCATCCGGTCATGCAGTAGTATTTGGAGAAGGAATTGATGACGACGACGTCGTCGGTCACCTCCAGAGCGCTTGCCTCCTCGCCGGCAAAAGTCAGGCCGTGATAGATCTCGTCGGAGATGAAGGCGATGCTCCCGGTGCGGCAATAGTCGGCGAGCGCGTTGAGCCCCGCCCTGCCCGTCACCGTTCCGGTCGGATTGGCCGGGCTTGCCAGCAGCACGCCCTTCAACGGTCGCCCGATCTTAGCGGCAGCACGCGCCAGATTTTCCGGCGTCAGCGTGAAGCCGCTCTCGGCATTGGCTTCCACCTCCACGACCGTCAGGCCAAGTGCTGCGAGAATGTTGCGGTAGGCAGGGTAGCCGGGCCGCGCGATCGCCACGCAATCGCCGGGATCAAAGAGCGCGAGAAAGGCAAGATTGAACCCGGCCGACGAGCCCGTCGTCACCGCGATGCGTTGCGGGTCGAGCGCGAGACCGTGACGCCTCTGATAATGCCGTGCGATCGCGGTTCTGAGAGACAAGGTGCCGAGCGCATCGGTGTAGCCAAGTCGGCCATGCTCTAGCGCCTTGCGCGCCGCATCCAGGGCCGCCTTTGGCGCAGGGTGCGCCGGTTGGCCGACGGCCATCGAAATCACCGGGTGCCCGGCGTCGCGGCGGCGCGTCGCCTCCGCCAGCACGTCCATGGCGTGAAAGGGTTCGACGGCGCTGCGGTTCGACAGTTCTACCAAGGCAATATCCTCAACAAGCGGCGTGTATCAACCTGCGCTGATACTCCATTCGGCCCGTTTGCCCGATCGCCAAAAGCTTCACAAGTCCGCGAGCGCCGTATTTCCGCCGATTTTGCCGTTTCGTTTCACTGGGGCCCACCCTATGCTGCCCGCGTGTTGCGGTATTGGAGATTCCTGTTGTCTTTTACAAGCGCGCATTGACGCCGTATCGCGACATGGACGACAGACAGGGCAGGTAGAGACAACGAGGTAAAAATGAATTTCAGCACGAAAATGATTGCCGCCGGGGCGCTCGCCGCGTTCATGGCAGGGGTCAGCTTGCCGCAAAACGCGCTTGCGCTCGACCAGAAACAGAAGGACGAGTTTGGCGCCTTCATCAAGGAATACCTGCTCGCCAATCCGGAGATCATGCTTGAGGTCCAGGAGGCGCTCGCTACCAAGCAGCGCGCAAAGCAGCAGGAAGCGGCCGAAGGCGCAATCTCTGAAAACAAGAAGGCAATCTTCAACTCCAAGTACGACATGGTGCTTGGCAACCCTGATGGCGACGTCACGGTCGTCGAGTTCTACGACTACAACTGCGGCTACTGCAAACGCGCGCTGACGGACATGGAAGACATCCTCGCCAAGGACAAGAACGTCCGCTTCGTGCTGAAGGAACTGCCGATCCTTGGCCCAGATTCGCTGGCCGCCCATAAGGTCAGCGCCGCATTCCGGCTGGTCGCGCCCGAAAAGTTTGGCGAGTTCCATCGGGCCTTGCTCGGTGGCGAAGACCGCGCAACCGAGGAAACGGCGATTGCCGTTGCCGGCAAGCTCGGCGTCACCGAAAAGCAGCTGCGTGCCAAGATGGAGAAGGAGCCGCATGACGCGGCGGTCCGCGAGGCCTACACCCTTGCCAACGACCTCGGCATCACCGGCACGCCCTCCTACGTGATCGGCAACGAAGCGGTGTTTGGCGCCGTCGGTGCCGAGGAAATCGGCACCAAGGTGGCCAACATGCGCAGCTGCGGCAAGACGGCCTGCTGACCACGTGCATTGCACGGCCTGTCCCAACTGTGGACAAATCCCGCGAGGACCCAAAGGGCTTTTCCTCGCGGGACCATCAGTCTATAGGTAACCCTCTATCACTAGACCGGAATCCCGCATGCCCACCAAAATTTTCGTGCTGAACGGCCCCAACCTGAATGCGCTCGGCAAGCGCGAACCGGGGATCTATGGCGGCCAGACACTCGCCGACATCGAGGCGATGTGCACCACGGAAGGCAAGGCATTAGGGTTGGAGGTCGATTTTCGACAATCCAACCATGAAGGCACGCTGGTCGACTGGCTGCACGAAGCGGGCGAAAAGGCTGCTGGTGTCGCGATCAATCCCGCGGCCTACGGCCATACGTCGATCGCGCTGCACGATGCCATCCGCGCGATCGGCATCCCGGTGGTCGAACTGCATCTTTCCAACATCCACGCGCGTGAAGAATTCCGCCACAAGTCGATGATTGCTCCGGCGGTCAAAGGCGTCATCTGCGGTTTCGGCGCGCAGAGTTACATTCTGGCGCTGCATGCGCTAAAGAACCTGACAGAAACGTCGAAATAAAAAGAACACGAGGCTCATATCCCATGGCTGACAAGAAACCCGGTATCGACCAGGCGCTGATCCGCGATCTCGCCAATATCCTGAACGACACGGATCTCACCGAGATCGAAGTGGAACAGGAGGACCTCCGCATCCGCGTATCGCGCGCCGGCACCCCGGTCGCCATGTCGATGCCGACCTACCAGGCCCAGCCGGCGGTCCACGCTGCGCAGCCCGCTGCAGTTGCTGCTCCGGCCGAGACCAGCCGCACCTCCAAGAACGCCGTAACGGCGCCAATGGTCGGCACGGCTTATCTGGCACCGGCTCCGGGCGCCCGCCCGTTCATCGAGGTCGGCACCGTGGTCAAGGAAGGCCAGACGGTCCTGATCATCGAAGCGATGAAGACCATGAACCAGATCCCTGCCCCGCGTTCGGGCAAGGTGACCGAAATCTTCGTCCAGGACGCAGCCCCCGTCGAATATGGCGAGCCGCTGATCGTAATCGAATAAGGCGGCGCTGCGATGATCTCGAAAATTCTCATTGCCAATCGCGGCGAAATCGCCCTTCGCGTGCTGCGCGCCTGTAAGGAGCTCGGCATCGCGACGGTGGCCGTCCATTCCACGGCCGACAGCGACGCCATGCACGTGCGTCTCGCCGACGAAAGCGTCTGCATCGGTCCTCCGCCGTCGCGCGATAGCTATCTGAACATTCACCAGATCGTCGCGGCCTGCGAAATCACCGGCGCTGACGCCGTGCACCCGGGCTACGGCTTCCTGTCGGAAAATGCCAAGTTCGCCGAAATCCTCGAAGCGCACGACATCACCTTCATCGGTCCGACGGCGGAACATATCCGCATCATGGGCGACAAGATCACCGCCAAGAAGACGGCGCAAGAACTTGGCATCCCCGTGGTTCCGGGCTCCGATGGCGAAGTGAAGCCGGAAAATGCGATCGAAGTCGCACGCAAGATCGGCTTCCCGGTTCTGATCAAGGCGACCGCCGGCGGCGGCGGCCGCGGCATGAAGGTCGCAAAGACCGAGGCCGAACTCGAAGAAGCCGTGTCGACAGCGCGTTCCGAGGCGCTTGCCGCCTTCGGCAATGACGCGGTTTACATGGAGAAATATCTCGGCAAGCCGCGCCACATCGAAATCCAGATCGTCGGCGACGGCGAAGGCAATGCGATCCATCTCGGCGAGCGCGACTGCTCCTTGCAGCGTCGTCACCAGAAGGTCTGGGAAGAAGCGAATTCCCCTGCCCTCAACGTCGAACAGCGTATGAAGATCGGCGAAGTTTGCGCCGATGCCATGCGGAAGTTGAAGTATCGCGGCGCAGGCACGATCGAGTTCCTCTACGAGAATGGCGAGTTCTATTTCATCGAAATGAACACCCGTCTTCAGGTGGAGCATCCGATCACCGAAGCGATCACCGGCATCGACCTTGTGCACGAGCAGATCCGCGTCGCGTCGGGGGGCGGACTTTCGGTCAAGCAGGAAGACATCGTGTTTTCCGGCCACGCGATCGAGTGCCGGATCAATGCCGAGGACCCCCGGACCTTCGTCCCCTCGCCGGGCACGATCACGCATTTCCACGCACCGGGCGGTCTCGGCGTTCGCGTCGATTCGGGTGCCTATCAGGGCTACCGGATCCCGCCCTACTACGACAGCCTGATCGGCAAGCTGATCGTCCATGGCCGCACGCGCGTCGAATGCATGATGCGCCTTCGTCGCGTGCTGGATGAGTTTGTCATCGACGGCATCAAGACGACGCTGCCGCTGTTCCAGGACCTGATCAACAATCAGGACATCGCGAACGGCGATTACGACATCCATTGGCTGGAGCATCATCTGGCCACGACGTCCGAATAGGACTGTGCATTGAAAGGGACGCGCAGCAAGCAACCCGACGTAACACCGGACATGCTGCTGCGCGCCTATTCGATAGGCCTGTTTCCGATGGCCGATTCGGCAGACGACCCGGAGCTTTTCTGGGTCGAGCCCGAAATCCGCGGCGTCATTCCGCTGGATGACTTTCACGTCTCGCGCAGCCTCGCAAAGACAATCCGCAAGAGCCACTTTGACATCCGCTTCAACACCGCCTTCGAGGCCGTCATGGAAGGGTGCGCCGCGCCGGCACCCGATCGGCCGACGACCTGGATCAACAACAAGATCCGCTCGCTCTATGCCACCCTCCACTCCATGGGCTACGCACACAGCGTCGAAGCCTGGGAGGGCGATGTGCTGGTCGGCGGCCTCTACGGCGTCTCCCTCGGTTCGGCATTCTTCGGTGAGAGCATGTTTTCCCGGCGCACGAACGCGTCCAAGATCTGTCTCGTGCATCTGGTGGAGCGCCTGCGATCAAGAGGCTTTGAGCTGCTCGACACGCAGTTCACCACTGAACACCTGAAATCCTTCGGCGCCATCGACGTGCCGAAGGCCGAATACGAGATCATGCTCGCCAATGCGATGAACGCGCCCGATCTATCGTTTTGAGTTCATCGCCCAGCTGAGCCCCTGGTGCGTACGCCCCTCTCTACCCCGTCTCAGCCCCTTCCAAGCGCATGGCAGCGATATGCCTGCCAGAACGTCATCCGTTCACAAAAAGAGTCGTGCAAACGCTCCATCGCTTTGTTTTGACATCTTTCTTCGCGGACGTCGTCCCGCGGCAGGCCCAAGATACTGCGGATGGGTGGACATGGCGCCGCCGGCACGGACGTCCGCCAAGCTGTGCCGCCACGGGCTGTCGACGGCCGCGGCTTTGCCGGCGCACGGAAGGACGGGTGGGCATAGACAATGTGAGGAGATTTCGCAGCCGCGTTCAACGGCGTCCGGCAGACAAGACTATTTCTTGGAAGCCGTATCGGGCGGCGGCAGGTCCGACGTCGCCTTGCACGATTGCAGCCAGACGTCATAGACCGGGTGCTCAACGGCATTGAGGCCGGGACTGTCGGCGAACATCCAGCCGGTAAAGATCCGCCTGATCTTGCGGTCGAGTGTGATCTCGTCGACCTCGACGAAGGTCGTGATCTTCTGCGCTTCGGTATCGTCCCTGTTGTAGCAGACGCGCGGCGTCACCTGCAGGGCGCCGAACTGGACGGTCTCGCCGATATAGACGTCGAAGGTGGTGATACGGCCGGTAATCTTGTCGATCCCGGAAAACACGGCGACGGCGTTGTTGATCCGCGCGGCCTCGGCGGTGCCGGTCGAGGAAAGCATCGGCAGCGCGACAAGCGCAGCAACACAGATCCGGCTCGACATCTGACCGATTGTCTTCCGCAGATAAGAACCCGCCATTCCCGCCTGTCTCCCGCGCGCCTTGCATTCACCGTTGATGGATATCAGGCGCTAAACATGAAATGTGGCCGCCCCGTGGTCACTGGACCATTTCGCGGAGCAGCGCGCCTTGTCCGACGACAAGTGTCTCAGGAACCCGGAGTCCAAGCGTCGTAGTCGCCTGTCACACGCGGACGTGCACCGGTGCCGGCGATCGAACCCTGCGGCCGGTAGGCGTTGGCCGTGCCGGTCGGGTTCGGGCGGTGCGGCTTCTGCCACTCGCGAGCGACGTATTTTTCGTCCGCCGGCGAAACATCGGTGCGGTGATGCATCCAGCCGTGCCAGCCGGAAGGAATCGCCGAAGCATCAGCATAACCGCTGTAGATCACCCAACGGCGCGTGCGGCCTTCGGAGTCCTTGCCGCCCTGATAATAGACGTTGCCGAGCTCGTCTTCGCCGACACGTTGACCGTTACGCCAGGTGTGAAACCGCGTTCCGATCGTCTGTTCGTTCCACCAGGTGAAAATCTGCAGCAGGAGCTTCATGGATGCCGTCCTCAACCGACCGTTGGGAAGGCGGCCGGATACCAAAACTATGTCCCCGCTTATGCCCCGCCACTCCAGCCTTGTCCAGTGATTCCGAGGCAAACCCGGTCATTTCAGCGGCATGTGGAAACCGAAATGGCTGCGCACAAAACCGAGACGCTCGTAGAAGCGATGCGCGTCGCTGCGTGCCGCATTCGAGGAGAGCTGGACCTTTACAGCCCCCTCCTCGCGTGCGCGCTCGATTGCGTGGCGCATCATGCGATCGCCAATGCCGCGGCCGCGCATATCGGTGCGGGTTTGCACGGCCTCGATCAGCAGTCTTGGCCGCCCGCGGCCAGGGAGCGAGATCAACAATGTCGTCTGGAAGGTGCCGACCACGTCTTGGCCGCGGCAACCGACATAAAGAGTTTGCAGCGGTGACGCCTCGATGCGCACGAACGCCGCGAGATAGTCGCCGAAAGCCTCCGGCTCCACTGTATCATCATGCGCGCCAACGTCGTCGGCGGCAAAGAGCGCGATGATCGCGGGCAAATCAGCCCGCTCAGCCTTGCGGATATCCAGGTCTGTCATCGCGTGCATGTTTCCTCCGGACGTGACGATCAGTGCCGAGCATCAATTAACAGAAGGCTACGGTTTCGCGACGCCCCCTGAGCCGAGCCATTTTCCACAGAGGAAAGCGACGGCCGCTGACCTCAGAGAACGACGACGTCAGACCAATGGTTTTTCGAGGATGAGGGCGGCAAGCCCCGACTGGTCGTCGCCGCAATTGCTGGTCTGGCCGACTTCGGAAAAGCCGTGAGCCCGGTAGAATGCGAGGGCGTGAAGGTTCTGTGGTTCGACTTCGACCCGCATGCGTTCGGCATCCGGGAAGCAGGTCTCGAGTTCGGCGAAAATGTCGCGACCGATGCCCTGCCCCTGGAGTTTCGGCAGGACGTAAAGCTGGTGGAGCATCACGGTTTTCTTCAACGTATCGGACATGGACGCATACCCCATGCCGCCGATGTCGCGACCGTCGTCGGCCACGAGGAACTCCGCGTTCTTGTGCTCCAGCCGAGCCTTCAGCGCCGGCAGCGAATGCCAGCGCCCTGTGAGCTCATTGACCTTCTCGACGCCATAGAAGGTGTCGTAGGTCGCGTGCCACGTCTCGACGAGCAGCGCGCGAACCTTTTCCAGATCGCGCTCGCTCGCCGTGCGGACGAAGTACATGGCTTATTCCTCGATGCCGAGCTTGGCCTTGACCAAGGCCTGGACGGCCTGCGGGTTGGCCTTGCCACCGGTCGACTTCATCACCTGGCCGACGAACCAGCCGGCCAGCGAAGGCTTCGCCTGCACCTTGGCGACCTGATCCGGGTTGGCCGCAATGATCTCATCGACTGCCTTCTCGATGGCGCCGGTATCCGTCACCTGCTTCATGCCGCGTGCTTCGACGATCTCGGCGGGATTTCCACCCTCGTTCCAGACGATTTCGAAGAGATCCTTGGCGATCTTGCCGGAGATCGTCTCGGCCTTGATGAGATCGATGATGCCGCCGAGCTGGGCGGGCGAAACCGGAGTCTCTTCAATGGCTTTGCCGGCTTTGTTCAAGGCGCCGAGAAGGTCGTTGATCACCCAGTTTGCGGCGATCTTGCCGTCACGACCTTCGGCCACGGCTTCGAAATAGTCAGCGATCGACTTTTCGGACACGAGCACCGAGGCGTCATAGATCGACAGGCCCATGGCGCTGACGAAGCGTTCCTTCTTGTCGTCGGGCAGTTCCGGCAGGTCGGCTTTCAGCGCATCGACAAAGGCCTGGTCGAATTCGAGCGGCAGCAGATCCGGATCCGGGAAGTAGCGATAGTCGTGCGCATCTTCCTTGGAGCGCATGGAGCGCGTCTCGCCCTTGTTCGGGTCGAAGAGGCGGGTCTCCTGATCGATGGAACCGCCGTCTTCCAGAATGCCGATCTGGCGACGCGCTTCGTATTCGATCGCCTGACCGATGAAACGGATAGAGTTGACGTTCTTGATTTCGCAGCGCGTGCCAAAACCTTCGCCCGGGCGGCGGACCGAGACGTTGACGTCGGCGCGCATCGAGCCTTCGTCCATGTTGCCGTCGCAGGTGCCGAGGTAACGCACGATCGAGCGCAGCTTGGTCATGTAGGCCTTGGCTTCGTCGGACGAGCGCATGTCAGGCTTGGAGACGATCTCCATCAGCGCCACGCCGGAGCGGTTGAGGTCGACATAGGACATCGACGGGTGCTGGTCGTGCATCGACTTGCCGGCATCCTGCTCGAGGTGCAGGCGCTCGATGCCGATCTCGACATCCTCGAACTGGCCCTGGCGATCCGGCCCGACGGAAATGACGATCTGGCCTTCGCCGACGATCGGATCCTTGAACTGCGAGATCTGATAGCCCTGCGGCAGGTCGGGGTAGAAGTAGTTCTTGCGGTCGAAGATCGAACGGTTGTTGATCACGGCCTTGAGGCCGAGACCGGTGCGAACCGCCTGTTTGACGCATTCCTCGTTGATCACCGGCAACATGCCGGGCATGGCCGCATCGACCAGCGATACATTGGCGTTCGCCGGCTTGCCGAACTCGGTCGAGGCACCCGAGAACAGCTTCGAATTGGAAAGCACCTGGGCGTGGACCTCCATGCCGATGATGACCTCCCAGTCGCCGGTGGCGCCAGGGATGAAGCGTTTGGAATCGGGAGTGCGGACGTCGACAATGCTCATATCATGCTCTTCTTTGAAGCCTGAATTCTTGGTTTCTCGGTAGAGCAATTGCCGCAATGGTGCAAGTTGTTAGGCGCGATCAGCTGCCTCGCGATGACATGGCACGCCGTTTAACAGCCGCTTAGCGACTGCTGTGGCAAAAGGCGGATATGCCCTTCGCCGCTACCAGCCTTCTGTGTTTCCTTGTCGCGATCAACGTCGCGAGCTTCTGTCAGTTCTGGTACGACAAGCACGCGGCGCGATCGGACTGGCGCCGCATCCGCGAGCGGACGTTGCTGGAAACGGCCTTTTTCGGTGGCAGCATCGGTGCGATGACCGGCCGCCAGGTCTTCAGGCACAAGACACGCAAGGAACCGTTTCGAACACATCTGATGCTGATCGTCCTGTTCCAGGGGATTGTGGCGGTCGCCTGCGCAATCCTTGCGAGCGGATATCTTGACGCTTTCGCCGGTCTCTTCTAGGAAGCTTCCGTTCGAATGGAGTTTTGATGTTCACATCGTCTGAGTCCCGGTAAGGGCCCTTGCCCGCTTTCTTCTAAGAGACTGCGCGCACGGGCCGGAAACGTAACCCCGCTTTTCCCAAGATTTGCGGAACGTTTTTTTGCGTTCTTACGACGCTATTCCGGAACATTCAGAAATGGATATCTCACGCGCTGAACAGCGCATTCTCCATCATTTGGCCCAGGGCGGCCGTATCGAAATCACCCGCGACGAAAAGACGATCATCGATATCCGATGCTTCACGCGCGACGGATGGGTCTATCCGGGCTTCAGCCTCGAACTCTTCCGCAAGCTGAAGCGGAAGAAGGCGATTTCGTCATCGGCCGGAAAACCCTATCGCATCACCGAGCAGGGACTGCGCCTGGTCCGGTCCGAACTCAACAATCGGTAACCCGGGAAACCACTGGAGATGCCAGGCATGATCGCCTGGCATCTCCAACTGCACCTTGCTGTATGACACCTTGACCAAATCGAGCTAGGTCCGGCACAGCGTCCTTGCGCGTCAGATTTGACGCGCGGCTCCGTGCCGACCGACCATGGCGCCGACTTCAGGCGTACCATCGGCAAATACATGGATACGGTCTCGCCCCTCCGCCTTGGCGGCGTAGAGGGCCTTGTCCGCCTGGGACAGCAGCCCCTCCAGACCAGCGCTCGCCGGCAGCAGTTCGGCAATGCCGATGCTGGCAGTCACCGACAGCTTCTCGCCATTGTCAAGCGCGACATCGAGCGCACGGATGGCCGCCAGGACCCGCTCGGCGACACGGGCCGCATTCGCTGGCGTCTGCCGGACGAGAAGGATCGCGAACTCTTCGCCACCGAGCCTGCCAAGAAGATCGTCGGGGCGCAACGTCATCCGGATTGTCACGGCCACGGCCTGCAACACGCGATCGCCTGCCGCGTGACCGTGGGTATCGTTGATGACCTTAAAGCGGTCGATATCCAGCATCAGGGCGAAGATCGGTGTCTTACGGTTATCGGCCTCGATCAATGCCGAAGCACGGACCATAAAGGCCGCACGGGCAAGGCATTGCGTCAGGAAATCATAGTCCACCGCATGGGAAAGCCGGGCGATCAGGGTTCGGCGCGCGGCATCGATGCTTGCCACGGTCAGGGGCCCGAGCGCCAGAAGCGTGATGCCAAGACGCGTGGATATCAGTGTCGCCTCGGCGAGACGGTCGACCCCAAGGTGCAGAATGCCCGAGGCTACGGCGACCTGAGCCAGCATACAGACGATCGCCATCAGCACGGCCACGGCAAACAGACGGTAGGTCAAGGCGCACCAAAGCAACGACGGCACCGGAAAGGCAATCGCCCCCGGCCCGCCGATCAGCAGCGCCGCTGCGCAGGACACCACCAGGGATACGATCGGCCAGGGATTGACGCTCGCCGCAGACGCAGTCGTCGCCACCGACACGACCCGTTCTCTTTCGGCAAACGCCGGCATTGCCAGAAAAACCGGCAGGATCACGACGTAGTTGACCAGCTCGGTCGTCAGCCACGCGACGAAGGCACGTGTGATCGGCTCACCGAAATAGTGCGCGACCGCGAGCGAGCCGGCAATCGACGCGCTGCCGCCGGCGAAAGCCGAGATCGAAAACATGTAAAGCACGGCAAGGGGCCGGCGCAGATGACGGTGCTCGGTGGAAAGGCGCATGAAAAGGGCGTAGCCAACACCGACGCCGATGAGGTTGGCACCATTGAGGGCGACTGCAGCGCCAAGGCTCGAGCCTGTCAGCAGGTCCGCCAGGACATAAGCCAGCGCTGCGCAAACCCACGCCGCGGGCGTGCTTAGAGACGGATGCCGCACAAACAGACCGAGCAGGATTGCATTGGCAGGCCAGACCGATGCGAGCATGCCGAAAGGTCGGCTGAAAATACCGAGCAGGCAGGCGGCAAAGACCGTCAGGCAGAGGCCGCCTATCCATAGCGGGCGAATGGACGATCTGAAAAACACCGATTGCTGGATCGTATTCTCGAATATCTGCAACGAACGTCCCCTGCGCCGCCACGTAATTTCAATACCCCTAATATTTCATGGGTCGAATGAATGCGAGGTGAATATTCGGCCGGGGAGCCACACCTCACGAAAACGTCATGCTCATCCGGTCAGCGACCGTAGAGCTCAGTATCCGCTTCTGCGAGCGGCTTGCTCAACCCGATGAACTCGACATCACGGTCGAGCTTTGGGGCATAGGCGGTCGACAGCCAACTGACCCCGTAGCCGTGTTTACGGAAGAAGCCGATGGCCGCAGCATTCTGGGCGTGCGTCTTGGTTTTCGCCGTCTCGAAGCCGTCGTTCGAAATACGAAGCTCGATGTCAGCGAGCAAACGAGCGCCGAGGCCCTGCGCCTGGACATCCGGATCGATCCAAAGGTCGGAGATATTCTCGTCGAAGTTCTCACGAGCAGCCCAGCCACGTGGTCTGCCATCGACCTCGATCAACGATACAGAGAGCCAGTTATTGGTGAGAAAGTCGGCAAAGGCGTTTTCCGCCAGACGCCTCATCGAAGCGACATCGACAAGGCCGCTTGTCGCCCCTTCCCAGGCGCGAAGGCCGATGGCTGTGAGAGTACCGACCTCATCGTGACGAGCATGGCGGATCAAAGGCATGGCGCGGCTCCCCTCTCGGCGCCACTAAACCACGCCGCTGGCTGACAGGCCAGTCCCGGCGATTGGGGCGTAGCAGGCTTAACCGTGCTACGCCCTCAACACTTTACCACCACTTGGTGGGCGTGAAACGGCCGGCCGCCTGTTCGATGACATGGGCGGTCTTGAACAGGGTCTCTTCCTCGAACGGCTTGCCGATCAATTGCAGACCAAGCGGCAGACCCTTGTGGTCGACGCCGCCGGGAACGGCGATGCCCGGCAGGCCGGCCATGTTGACCGTCACCGTGAAGATGTCGTTGAGGTACATCTTCACCGGATCGGATGCCAGATCCTCGTCGGCGATACCGAAGGCAGAAGACGGAGTGGCAGGCGTCAGGATCGCATCGACACCAGCGTGGAAGGCCAGTTCGAAGTCGCGCTTGATCAGCGTGCGCACCTTCTGGGCGCGCAGGTAGTAGGCGTCGTAGTAACCGGCGGAAAGCACGTAGGTGCCGATCATGATGCGGCGCTTGACCTCCTGGCCGAAGCCGGCGGCACGGGTCTTTTCGTACATGTCGACGATGTCCTTGCCGTCGACGCGCAGGCCGTAGCGAACACCATCGTAGCGGGCAAGGTTTGAAGACGCTTCGGCAGGAGCAACGATGTAATAGGCCGGCAGCGCATATTTGGTGTGCGGAAGCGTGATGTCCACGATCTCGGCACCGGCGTCCTTGAGCCAGGCGATACCCTGCTGCCAGAGCGCCTCGATCTCTTCCGGCATACCCTCGACGCGGTACTCGCGGGGAATGCCGATCTTCATGCCCTTGATCGACTGGCCGATCGAGGCTTCGTAGTTCGGCACCGGCAGATCGACCGAGGTCGTGTCCTTGGCGTCGACGCTTGCCATCGACTTCAGAAGGATCGCGGCATCGCGCACGTCACGGGCAATCGGGCCGGCCTGGTCGAGCGACGAGGCGAAGGCAACGACGCCCCAGCGCGAGCAGCGGCCGTAGGTCGGTTTGATGCCAACGGTGCCGGTAAAGGCCGCCGGCTGACGGATGGAGCCACCGGTGTCGGTTGCCGTCGCACCAGCGCACAGATGCGCAGCCACGGCCGCGGCCGAACCGCCCGATGAACCACCCGGAACCAGATCGAGGTTCGAGCCCTTGGCGCGCCAGGGGTTCTTCACGGCGCCGTAGTAGGAGGTCTCGTTGGAGGAGCCCATGGCGAACTCGTCCATGTTGAGCTTGCCGAGCATCACGGCACCGTCGTTCCAGAGGTTCTGGGTCACGGTCGATTCGTAGCGCGGAGCGAAACCATCAAGAATATGGCTGCAGGCCTGGGTGTGCACGCCTTCGGTGCCGAAGAGATCCTTGATGCCCAGCGGAATGCCTTCGAGCGCGCCGGCCTTGCCGGCGGCGATGCGCACATCCGAAGCCTTGGCCATTTCGCGCGCCTTGTCGGGCGTGACGGCAATATAGGCATTGATCGCTTCGTTGGCGCTATCGATCGCTGCGATATAAGCGTCGGTCAGTTCAACGGCGGTAATTTCCTTGCCGGCAAGCTTGGTGCGGGCTTCGGCGATCGTCAGGCTGGTGAGTTCGGTCATGGTGAAATCGGGCTTTCGCAAATCGGGTACGTCGGGGCGGCAGGCGGTCGGATTATTCGACGACCTTCGGGACGAGGAAGAAGTTGCGATCGGTATTGGGAGCGTTGGCGACGATATCGTCGGCCTTGCTGCCGTCGGACACGACGTCCAGGCGCTTCTTCATCTCCATCGGCGTCACCGACGTCATGGGTTCGACGCCATCGACATTCACTTCCGAGAGCTGCTCGACGAAACCAAGGATGCCGTTGATTTCGCCCACCATCCGCGTGGCTTCATCTTCACTGACGGCGATGCGGGCGAGGCGCGCGACGCGCTTCACGGTGGCAAGGTCTACGGACATGGTCGTCTCCGGTCTCTGGAACTTTCCCCCGCTATAATGGTGCGCGGCGAGGCGCGCAACGGGGGAATCGCCCGATCGCCCGCCTGCCGCGATTGCTGACCGACTTTGCCCTTAGACGGTCACAACGCCGCCAACGGCCGGTGTCGCGACTTTGGTCGAGGCGCTGTCCATGCCGACGACGAAATTTTCCGGCGTCTGGTCGATGATCGGGAAGGATCCGTAGTGGCAGGGAATGGCGGTTGAGAACTTGAAATAGCGCTGGCAGGCGAGTGCTGCGACGGCACCGCCCATGGTGAAGCGGTCGCCGATCGGCACAAGGCCGATCTCGGGCTGGTGCAACTCCTCGATCAGCGCCATATCCGAGAAGATGTCGGTATCGCCCATATGATAGAGCGTCGGTTCGTCCTCAAAATGCAGGACGAGACCGTTGGCATTGCCGAGCGAATGCGAAACGCCGTCTTCGGTAATCTGTGCCGATGAATGCAGCGCGTTGACGAACGTCGCCGAAAAACCGGCAAGATGGATTGTGCCACCGGTATTGCCGGGCTCCATCACCGAGACGCCCTGGCGGCCGAGCCACATGCAGAGATCGAAATTGGCAACAACCACGGCGCCGGTTTCCTTGGCAATCGCGACGGTATCACCGACATGATCGCCATGACCGTGGGTCAGGAGAATGTGGGTGAGGCCTGCCGTCACGTCCTTGCGCTCACTGTCGAGGAACGCGGGATTGCCGGTAAAGAAGGGATCGATCAGGATCTTCGACGTTGCCGTTTCGATGTGAAAGGCGGAATGGCCGAGCCATTTGATCTTCATGACATTCTCCCAGATGATTTGTGCTTTGGACCAGCTATATGGAACGAGACGAACACCTGCAAAGATCGAATCGGCAAATCAAATGACAATTCTGACCATCGAAGAACTCGCGAGCCGGCTTCAGCCCAACCAGGCCATCGCCGGCCTCGATCTCGGCACCAAGACGATCGGCATTTCCATGTCGGATCTCGGGCGTCGGATCGCGACGCCGCGCGAGGTGATCAAGCGGGTCAAGTTCGGCATCGATGCGGTGACGCTTCTGGCGGTGGCAGAAAAGGAAAGGGTCGCGGCCTTCGTCATCGGCCTGCCGGTCAACATGGACGGCAGTGAAGGACCCCGCTGTCAGGCGACCCGCGCTTTCGTGCGCAACATGGTCGAGAAGACGCCCCTGCCCTTCATCTATTGGGATGAACGACTTTCCACCGTCGCGGCTGAAAGGGTGCTGATCGAAATGGATGTGTCGCGCAAGAAGCGGGCCGAGCGCATCGATTCGGCCGCCGCATCCTTCATTCTTCAGGGCGCGCTGGACAGGCTGGCGTCGCTTGCCAGGGACGGCGCCTCGGCCGACTGAGCGGCACCGAAGCGGCGGCGGTACCAGGCTCCAAGCTCGCGGCGCTTGCGGTAGGCAATGATGCCGAGAACGATGAAGCTGTCGACGATGATGGCGCGCGCAACGAGCGGCGGAATGCTTTCGGGGGGAATGCCAAGCACGTTGCCATAGATCTGGAAGACCAGGTCATGGGTCTGGCGCGTCAGCATGAAGAAGCCGAAGCTCATGTCGTAATAGGAAAGGCCGTACCAGCCGGCCAAAAGCATGACGGGGCATGCCCACAGGATCAGAAACCACTTCATGCGGCCCCCCTTTCCGATAGGCGCCGATACAGCAGTGGATAGAGCGCGCGGTCTGCAAGCACCAAGGCAAGCAGAACCGTCGCGGGGACCACGATATCGAGCGCCAGTCCGGCGAAAAACATCATCATGATGATCAAAAGACCAGTTCTCACCGAACCGCTCCATTCCGGATTTCTTTGCGTTACCCAGCCACTGTCCACGCTCGGCGACGCTCGCGCAACGTAAACCATTTGTTAAGGTTAATTTTCACAGGCCCCTGTCCGGCTGCAGTCGAGATGGCTCCCACAAAGCGCTGCAGGACTTGAAACCCACCGCATGATTTCGTCTTAAATCGATTCCGGTCCGAGAAATTATGCAGTAACGGTGAGCCCTCTTCCCGCGCAGGCCCGGCCATGATCATCGTCTTTGAAAGCATCCTTCCCATCTTCCTTCTGGTGCTGCTCGGCGCGTGGCTGAAACGCACGACGCTGGTCGATCAGAATCTGTGGCTCGGCCTCGAACAGTTTGGCTATTACATCCTCTTCCCCGCCCTGTTGTTTTCGACGCTGGCCCAGGCCGATTTTTCCGGCATGAAGGCGGACGCGACGGCGATTGCCACGATCGGCAGCGTCAGCCTGATGTCGATCTTCGTTCTATTGCTCTGGCCATTGTTGCGAAACAGAGAGGTTTCAGGCGCGTCCTTCACATCGGTCTTCCAGACGGCCACACGCTGGAACGGCTTCATGGCATTGGCGATCGCCCAAAAGCTTTATGGGCCGATCGGGCTGACGCTGACGGCTCTGGTGATGACGCTCGTGATCATCCCGATCAATCTCTACAACGTCGGCGTGCTGGTTTGGTTCGGTGGCGGCAACCGGGATTTCCGGCGTTTCTTTGCCAAGATCGTCACCAATCCGTTAATCGTCGCATCGGTGTTCGGGATCCTGTTCAACCTAGCCGGCATCAAGGTCTATGGGCCGCTGATGACCACCATCGACATGCTGGCAAGCGCCTCACTCAGCCTCGGCCTAGTGATGGTCGGCGCCGGACTGCGGGTATCCGACGCACTGAAGCCGAGCGGGTCGGCGATACTCGCGGTGTTCCTGAAGCTGATCGTCATGCCGGTGTTCATGGTGGGCGCCAGCTTCCTGCTCGGCATCCGCGGTGACGCATTGTGCGTCATTGCGCTCGGCGCGGCTGTGCCGACCGCGATGAACGGCTATCTGCTTGCCAAGCAGATGGGCGGCGACGCCGAGCTTTATGCGGCGGTGGCGACGGTCCAGACCGTCGTCTCCTTCTTCACGATACCGCTGGTGCTGTCCGTGGCCGCTTACGTGGCGGCTGGATAGAGCAGATCGAGGATGTAGGCGGAATCGAAGCGCGAATCGAGCATGCCGTAGGTCGACCGCCAGCCTGCGGCCAGGCGCGATTCGAGGAAGGCATCGGCGATACGGCCGGCACCAAGCCGATAGAGTTCGGCGGCAGCAGCAGCCAGAGCCAGTTGTTCGACCAGCATTCGGGCCGCCCCTTCATCGCGCTCGCAGAGCGACATCGCCGCGCGCAGCACGTCGATTGTCTTGCGACCGGCAGGCCCGAGATCACGGCTCAGCACCGCAAACAACTGTTCGAACAGATCCTTGCGCTTGAGCAGCACCCGCAAGACATCCAAGGCCATGACGTTGCCGGAGCCTTCCCAGATGGCATTGACCGGGGCCTCGCGGTAATGCCGCGCCAGCGCCCGCTCTTCGACATAGCCGTTGCCGCCGAGGCATTCCATCGCCTCATAGATCAGCGCCGGCGCGATCTTGCAGCACCAGTACTTTGCGACCGGTGTCATGATGCGGGCGTAGGCCGCGTCTTCGGCACTGCCGTGGGCCTTGTCGAAGGCGTCGGCGAGGCGGAACGACAGGGCGCTGGCGGCTGCGACGTCGAGCGCCATGTCAGCGAGGACCCGCGTCATCATCGGCTGGCTGACGAGCGGCTTGCCGAAGACCTTGCGGCCGCGCGTGTGGTGGACGGCTTCGGCAAGCGAGGCCCGCATGATGCCCGCGGACGCAAGGGCGCAATCGAGACGCGTCAGCGTCACCATGTCGAGAATGGTGCGGATGCCGGCATCGGGCGCGCCGAGCACGAAACCGAACGTATCGGAAAACTCGACTTCGGCCGATGCGTTGGAGCGGTTGCCGAGCTTGTCCTTCAGACGCTGGAAGCGCAGGCCGTTGGCGGCACCGTCTTCAAGCAGCCGCGGCACGAGGAAGCAGCCGAGCCCGTCGCGGGTCTGCGCCAGCATGACGAAGGCGTCGCTCATCGGCGCCGACATGAACCACTTGTGACCGTTGAGACGATAGATGCCCTCGCCCACGCGCTCGGCAGTCGAGGTGTTGGCGCGCACGTCGGTGCCGCCCTGCTTTTCCGTCATGCCCATGCCGACGGTGACGGCAGACTTCTGCATCCACGGCTTGTTCGACGAATCGTATTTGCGCGACAGGATTTTTGGCGCCCATTCCTTCTGGACGGCAGGCGACGCGGTGATTGCCGCAAGCGAGGCACTCGTCATTGTCAGCGGGCAAAGATGGCCGCATTCCAGCTGAGCCGTCAGGTAAAAACGGATCGCGCGCGTCTTGTGCGACTGATTGCGCTCGTCGGGCAGGTTTTCCCAGGCGGATGCGTGCAGGCCCGAGGTCATGGAGCGACGCATCAGGGCATGCCATGCCGGATGAAACTCGACGACGTCGAGGCGCTCGCCGCGGGGTCCGTGGGTCTTCAGCTTCGGCGCACCTTCGTTCGCCATGCGCGCCAGTTCCTGCGCCTCCGGCGAGGTCACGTAGCGGCCAAGCGTATCGAACTCGTCGCGGAGCGCCTTCGTCATGCCCGAGGTAATGTCCACGACCAGCGGATCGGAGCGATAGGCATTGATGCCGGACCAGGGCTTGGGCTGGTTCAGCTCGGCGAGTTTCTGTTCGGTCCGGTTCATCTGATTCATGGGCCGGTTCTAGCGCAAGTTTGTCGACCACGAAACGGGGCCAGGGAAAGATAGGATGCCGCACCCAAGTTTTCTGCGGAAGGGCTTGCGCACCGCTTGCCGTGCAAGGGGGCACGTCTTATAGAGCGAGCCACATTCCAGAGCGCAAGGGCGGCCCATGACCACTTTCCCGCATCGCCACCTGCTCGGCATCAAAGGTCTTACGGAGCAGGATATCACCTACCTGCTCGATCGTGCCGATGAAGCCGTCAAGATCTCCCGTCAGAGAGAGAAGAAGACGTCCACCCTTCGTGGGCTGACGCAGATCAATCTCTTTTTCGAAGCGTCCACCAGGACGCAATCCTCCTTCGAACTCGCCGGCAAACGGCTCGGCGCCGACGTGATGAACATGTCGGTCGGCAATTCCTCGGTGAAGAAGGGCGAAACGCTGATCGATACGGCGATGACGCTGAACGCCATGCACCCCGACGTGCTGGTCGTGCGCCACTCGTCGGCGGGTGCCGCCGCGCTTCTGGCGCAGAAAGTGTCCTGCTCGGTGGTCAATGCCGGTGATGGCCAGCACGAGCACCCGACCCAGGCGCTGCTCGACGCGCTGACGATCCGCCGCATCAAGGGCAAGCTCTCGCGCATTATCGTGGCGATCTGCGGCGACGTGCTGCATTCGCGCGTCGCCCGATCCAACATCCTTCTGCTTAACCAGATGGGCGCACGGGTGCGTGTCGTCGCACCCGCGACCCTGCTGCCTTCGGGCATCGCCGACATGGGCGTCGAGGTCTACCACTCGATGGCCGAGGGACTGAAGGATGCGGATGTGGTGATGATGCTGCGCCTGCAGCGCGAGCGCATGGCCGGCTCCTTCGTGCCGTCGGTGCGCGAGTACTTCCACTATTACGGCCTCGATGCCGAAAAGCTGAAGGCGGCCAAGGACGATGCGCTCGTCATGCATCCGGGCCCGATGAACCGCGGCGTCGAAATCGCGTCCGAGATCGCCGATGGGCCACAGAGCGTGATCGAACAGCAGGTCGAAATGGGTGTCGCCGTGCGCATGGCGGTGATGGAAACACTTCTTCTTTCGCAGAACCAGGGGCCGCGCGTATGACCAGACCGCTCGTTCTTAGAAACCTTCGCATCGTCGACCCGTCGCGCAACCTCGACGAGACCGGCACGATCATCGTCGGCGACGATGGACGCATCCTCGCTGCAGGCAAGGATGCTCTCAACCAGGGCACGCCGGACGGCGCCTTCGTCAAGGATTGCGACGGGCTGACGGCCGTTCCGGGCCTCGTAGACGCGCGCGTCTTCGTCGGCGAGCCGGGCGCCGAACACCGCGAGACGATCGAATCGGCCTCGCGCGCGGCAGCCGTCGGCGGCGTCACCTCCTTCATCTCGATGCCGGACACGGATCCTGTCATCGACGACATCGCACTTGTCGAGTTCATGCAGAAGACGGCGCGCGACAAGGCGCTCGTCAATGTTTATCCGGCAGCCGCCATGACCAAGGGTCTTGCCGGCGAAGAGATGACCGAGTTCGGCCTGCTGCGCGAGGCAGGTGCGGTCTGCTTTACCAACGGGCGTCGGGCGATCCACGACACGCTGATGCTGCGCCGGGCCATGACCTACGCCCGCGAATTCGGCGCGGTGATCGCGCTTGAAACGCGCGACAAGCATCTCGGCAACGGTGTAATGAACGAAGGGCTGCTTGCCAGCTGGCTCGGTCTCGCCGGTGTACCGCGTGAAGCCGAAATCATCCCGCTCGAGCGTGACCTGCGGATCGCCGGCCTTACCAGGGCCGCCTACCACGCCGCCAAGATCTCGGTTCCCGAATCGGCGGAAGCCGTTCTGACTGCCCGCAACCGCGGCGCCAACGTCACCTGCGGCATCTCGATCAATCATCTGACGCTCAACGAGAACGACATCGGCGAGTACCGGACATTCTTCAAGCTGTCGCCGCCCCTGCGCCGCGAGGATGACCGGGTTGCGATGGCGGAAGCCCTTGCCAACGGCACCATCGACATCATCGTTTCCTCACATGATCCGCAGGATGTCGACACCAAGCGCCTGCCCTTCTCGGACGCGGAGAACGGCGCGATCGGGCTCGAAACGATGCTTGCCGCGGCACTGCGCCTGCATAACAGTGGCCAGGTTTCGCTGATGCGCCTCATCGATGCGATGTCGACGCGCCCGGCGACGATCTTCGGGCTCGATGCCGGCACGTTGAAGCCGGGCGCCAAGGCCGACATCACCATCATCGACCTCGAAGAGCCGTGGGTTCTCTACAAGGAAGCGATCGTTTCGCGCTCCAAGAATACGCCGTTCGAAAATGCGCGCTTTACCGGACGGGTTGTGCAAACCTATGTTGCCGGCAAGCTTGTGCATTCGGCATAAGCGACAGCGGTCGCGCGGGAGGTTTCGGTGGATCTTTTTTCCTGGCAGCTCGGGCTGCCTTCAACGGCCCTGAGTCTTGCCTTCGGCTACCTGCTCGGCTCGATCCCCTTCGGGCTGATCCTGACGCGTATGGCCGGCCTTGGAGACGTTCGCAAGATCGGCTCCGGCAACATCGGCGCCACCAACGTTCTGCGGACCGGCAACAAGAAGCTTGCTGCTGCAACCCTGCTGCTTGACGCCCTGAAAGGGACTGCCGCTGCTGCGATCGCATCGCTTTGGGGGATTGAAGCGGGTATTGCCGCTGGCCTTGCCGCCTTCCTCGGTCACCTCTACCCGGTCTGGCTCGGCTTCAAGGGCGGCAAGGGTGTTGCAACCTATATCGGCGTGCTGCTCGGCCTCGTGCCGTGGATGGTTCTCGTGTTTGCGGCGATCTGGCTGGCGATGGCGAAAATCGGCCGTTACTCCTCCCTGTCGGCACTGGTTGCAACCGCAGTCATTCCGGTTGTACTCTATGCCACGGGACACGAGAAAGTCGCTCTGCTGTTTGCGGTCATGACCCTGATCACCTGGGTGAAACATCGCGCCAACATCCAGCGGCTCATCGCAGGCACCGAGAGCAGGATCGGAGACAAGGGATAATGTTGGACGTCAGTGCAAAGCGAAGCGGAGTTGCACTGACCGAACGACAGAAGATTTCCTGGCTGCGGCTGATCCGCAGCGACAATGTCGGCCCCGTCACCTTTCGTGATCTCATCAACCATTTCGGCACCGCCGAGGCGGCACTTGATGCCTTGCCCGAACTCTCCCGGCGCGGCGCCGGTGCGCGGACGTTCCGTGTCGCCACGATCGCCGAAGCGGAGCGGGAGCTTGAGATCGCAAACCGCCTCGGCGCTACCTTCGTCGGCGTCGGTGAGCCAAGCTATCCCTTCGCCCTTCGCCAGATCGATGGCGCTCCTCCCCTCCTCGCCGTCAAAGGCGACCTCAACGCCGCCACGCGATCGTCGCTCGGCATCGTCGGTTCGCGCAACGCCTCGGTCAGCGGCGCAAAGTTTGCAGCCATGATTGCGCGCGACGCCGGTCGTGCCGGCTACGTGATCACGTCAGGCCTTGCCCGCGGCATCGACACCGCCGCCCATCGGGCAAGCCTGGAGCATGGTACGATCGCCGTGCTTGCGGGTGGTATCGACCGGCCGTATCCGCCTGAGAATATCGGACTGCTCAACGACATCATGGCAGGCCAGGGCCTGGCGGTCAGCGAGATGCCCTTCGGCTGGGAGCCGCGCGCGCGCGATTTCCCGAGACGCAACCGTCTGATCGCCGGCATCAGCCTCGGCGTGGCGATCGTCGAGGCAGCCAACCGCTCCGGCTCGCTGATCACGGCCCGCTATGCCGCCGATTTCGGCCGCCTGGTCTTCGCCGTCCCCGGCTCGCCGCTCGATCCGCGCTGCCATGGAACCAACGACCTGCTGAAACAAGGCGCGATCGTCACGACGACATCGGACGATGTACTCGACGCCCTTGCGCCGCTCAGCCAGCATACGTTACCTTTTTCTGCAGGGGCAGACGAACCGGCGCAGGAGACCCCGTCGAGACGACCGTCGCCACTCGCCGACGGCGACCGCGCAACGATTACGGATGCGCTCGGCCCAACACCTGTCGATATCGACGACGTCATCCGCCACACCGGATTGCCCGCGGCCGAAGTTTACCTCGCGCTAATAGAGC
The DNA here is from genome assembly GCF_002002725.1 of Sinorhizobium sp. A49. GTDB lineage: Bacteria > Pseudomonadota > Alphaproteobacteria > Rhizobiales > Rhizobiaceae > Ensifer. Next base: position 304,254 of record NZ_MUNW01000032.1, read on the forward strand.
TTGACCTCGCCGGACGCCTCAACCGCCATCCGTCGGGGCTCGTGTCGCTCAACGTCGAGCAATAAAACGTCTTGTTTGCGCACGATCCTGTCGGCAACCGGCCACACAAAAGAATATTCGCAGATACGAAGAAAACACGACCAACTCAATCGGAAAGAGATATAATTATCCATTCTCGCAGTGGCTGCATAACGCAGCGCTGTCGCTATTTTGAATGAAACCCCTTGACCGCGCTCGAATCCCTGTCCATTTCGGGGCATCGATATTCGGCGACGCTCGGTGCGAACAGTGCTGACGCAGGACCAAACCCGGTTGTCTCAGAAAAATGACTATGAATGTTGTAGTGGTGGAATCGCCTTCGAAGGCAAAGACGATCAACAAGTACCTCGGCCCCGGCTACAAGGTTCTTGCCTCGTTCGGCCATGTGCGGGATCTGCCTGCCAAGGACGGCTCGGTCCGTCCTGACGAAGATTTTGAGATGTCCTGGGAGGTCGATGCCGCGTCGGCCAAGCGCATGAAGGATATTGCCGATGCCGTAAAGGAATCGGACGGCCTCATCCTCGCGACCGACCCGGATCGCGAAGGCGAAGCGATTTCCTGGCATGTGCTCGATCTTCTGCGCAAGAAGAAGGTGCTCGGCGACAAGCCCGTCAAGCGGGTGGCCTTCAACGCCATCACCAAGAAGGCCGTGCTCGACGCGATTGCCCATCCGCGCGAACTCGACATCCCCTTGGTCGATGCCTATCTGGCGCGCCGCGCTCTCGACTATCTCGTCGGCTTCAACCTGTCGCCTGTGCTGTGGCGCAAGCTGCCCGGCGCGCGGTCTGCGGGCCGTGTCCAGTCGGTGACGCTGCGGCTGGTCTGCGATCGCGAATCGGAAATCGAACGGTTCATCTCCGAAGAATACTGGAATCTCTCGGCGCTTCTGAAGACGCCGCGTGGCGATGAGTTCGAGGCACGCCTCGTTTCGGCTGACGGAAAGCGTCTGGCACCGCGCGCGGTCGGCAACGGCGAAGAAGCCAACCGGCTGAAGACCCTGCTCGACGGCGCGACCTATGTCGTCGACAGCATTGAGGCAAAGCCGGTCAAGCGGAACCCCTCGCCGCCGTTCACCACATCGACCCTGCAGCAGGCTGCCTCGTCGAAGCTCGGCTTCTCCGCATCACGCACCATGCAGGTCGCACAGAAGCTCTATGAAGGCGTTGATATCGGCGGCGAAACCGTCGGTCTCATTACCTATATGCGTACCGACGGCGTGCAGATGGCGCCGGAATCGATCGAGGCCGCCCGCGAGGCGATCGGCAGCCAGTTCGGCAACCGCTACCTGCCGGAAAAGCCACGTTTCTATTCCACCAAGGCAAAAAACGCCCAGGAAGCGCACGAAGCCATTCGTCCGACCGACTTCAACAGGACGCCCGATCAGGTCCGCCGCTTCATCGACGGCGACATGCTGAAGCTCTACGATCTTGTCTGGAAGCGCGGCATCGCCAGCCAGATGGCGTCCGCCGAGATCGAACGCACGACCGCCGAGATCACCGCTGACAACGCCGGCAACAAGGCTGGCCTGCGCGCTACAGGTTCCGTCATTCGTTTCGACGGCTTCATTGCCGCCTATACCGACGCCAAGGAAGACGGCGAACAGACCGACGATGGCGATGAAGACGGCCGCCTGCCGGAAATCAACGCCCGTGAAAGCTTGGCAAAGCAGAAGATCAATGCCTCGCAGCATTTCACCGAGCCGCCGCCGCGCTACTCGGAAGCAACGCTGATCAAGAAGATGGAAGAGCTCGGCATCGGCCGTCCGTCCACCTATGCGGCGACGGTAACGACGCTTCTCGATCGCGACTACATCACCAACGACAAGCGTAAGCTCGTGCCCCAGGCCAAGGGCCGCCTCGTCACGGCATTTCTGGAAAGCTTCTTCACGCGCTATGTCGGCTACGACTTCACCGCGTCGCTCGAAGAAAAGCTCGACCAGGTCTCGGCCGGCGAGGTCAACTGGAAGGACGTCCTTCGCGACTTCTGGAAGGACTTCTTCGCGCAGATCGAGGAAACCAAGGAACTGCGCGTTACCAACGTGCTCGACGCTCTGAACGAAGAACTGGCACCGCTGGTCTTCCCCAAGCGCGAAGACGGCAGCGACCCGCGCATCTGCCAGGTCTGCGGCACCGGCAAGCTGTCGCTGAAGCTCGGCAAGTACGGCGCATTCGTCGGGTGCTCGAACTACCCGGAGTGCAACTTCACCCGCCAGCTTTCCTCCGACGGCAACAGCGACGCCGAGGCTTCTGTCTCGAACGAACCGCAGGCGCTCGGCAAGGATCCGCATACCGGCGAGGAAATCACCCTGCGCAGCGGCCGTTTCGGCCCCTATGTCCAGCGTGGCGACGGCAAGGAAGCCAAGCGTTCGAGCCTGCCCAAGGGCTGGACGCCCTCCACCATCGACCATGAGAAGGCTGTCGCCCTGCTCTCGCTGCCGCGCGATATCGGTCCACACCCCGAGACCGGCAAGATGATCTCGTCGGGCCTTGGCCGCTACGGTCCTTTCGTGCTGCATGACGGCACCTATGCGAACGTCGAATCGATCGAAGACGTTTTCTCGATCGGCCTGAACCGTGCCGTTTCGGTGATTGCCGACAAGCAATCCAAGGCAGGCGGCCGTGGCCGCGCCGCCGCGGTCGCGCTGAAGGAACTGGGCGACCACGCCGAAGGTGGCGCGATCACCGTCCGTGACGGCCGCTATGGCCCCTACGTCAACTGGGGCAAGATCAACGCGACCCTGCCGCAGGGCAAGGATCCGCAGTCGGTGACCGTCGAGGAAGCGCTCGCGCTCATCGCCGAGCGAGCCGCCAAGAGCGGCACCGGCAAGGGCAAGGCGACGAAGGCGAAGACAACGAAGCCGAAAGCAGCGACAGACGGCGCCGCCAAGAAGACCACCAAGGCCAAGGCGCCTGCCAAGACAAAAGCAAAGACGGCCGCGAAGGCCAAGAAGGACTGATCTTGACCAGAATACCGCGCGACCCGACCCAAAGATCCGGAAAAGGTTCCGGCAGGAAAGAGGGCCGCGCGGCAAAGGCCGCGCCGGCACCGGAGAAAACCGCGATCATCCATGGCGCGGTTCCTCCGCGCGACGTACTGATGCGTTTCATCGCCGAAAATCCGGATCGCGCCTCCAAGCGCGAAATCGCCAAGGCCTTCGGCCTCAAGGGCGACACGCGCATCGAACTCAAGGCTTTGCTGCGTTCACTCGAAGCAGACGGACTGGTCGAAAAGAAGCGCAAGTCGCTCGTGCGCCCTGGCGCCCTTCCTCCCGTTACCGTGCTCGATATCACCATGCGTGACGTCGATGGCGAACTGATCGGCCGTCCGGCCGAGTGGCTGGACGACGATGGCGTCGCACCGGCGGTGCTGATCAAGCAGTCGTCTGTCGGCAGGGACAAGGGCAAGGCGCCGGTCGGCGGCCTCGGCGACCGCGTGCTTGCCAAGATCTTCCCGGCCAAGGACCGTGGCGGACCTGCCTATACCGCTCGCATCATCAAGGTGCTCGACAAGCGCAAGGACGCCGTCCTTGGCGTCTTCCGCGCGACTCCCGGCGGCGGTGGACGGCTGATGCCGATCGAGAAACGCGGCGAGGAAATTCTCGTCGATCCCGATTTCGTCGGCGATGCCAAGGACGGCGACCTCATCGAGGTCCAGCTGACACGCCTTGGCCGCTACGGCCTGCCGCGTGCCCAGGTTCAAAACGTCGTTGGCTCCGTCGCCTCGGAAAAGGCGATCTCGATGATCGCCATCTATGCGCACGGCATACCGCACATTTTTCCAGAGCGTGTCCTGCAGGAAGCCGCAGACGCCGGCCCGGCCACCATGGCCCACCGCGAAGACTGGCGCTCGCTGCCGCTGATCACCATCGATCCGGCCGATGCGAAGGACCATGACGACGCTGTTTACGCCGAGCCTGATCCATCGGAAGACAATCCGGGTGGCGTCATCGTCACGGTCGCGATTGCCGATGTTTCCTGGTACGTTCGGCCGAAGTCGGCGCTCGACCTCGAAGCGCTGAAGCGCGGCAATTCGGTCTACTTCCCCGATCGCGTCGTGCCGATGCTCCCCGAGCGGATCTCCAACGACCTCTGCTCGCTCAAGGAAGGCGTCGACCGGCCGGCACTCGCCGTGCGCATGCGCTTTTCCAAGGAGGGCCGCAAGGCCGGACACACCTTCCACCGCATCATGATGAAGAGCGCCGCCAAACTGTCCTACCAACAGGCCCAGGCCGCCATCGACGGCAATCCTGACGACAAGACCGGCCCGATCCTCGAGACGATCCTGAAGCCGCTCTGGGAGGGATACCGCATCCTCACCCGTGGGCGTGACCGCCGCCAGCCGCTCGAACTGAACATGCCCGAGCGCAAGATCATCCTGAAGCCCGACGGCACCGTCGATCGCGTCTTCGTGCCCGATCGCCTCGACGCGCACAAGCTGATCGAAGAAATGATGATCCAGGCGAACGTCGCTGCCGCGGAGACGCTCGAGCAGAAGCGCCAGGTGCTGATCTACCGGGTGCACGACCAGCCGTCGCTGGCCAAGCAGGAGAGCCTGCGCGAGTTCCTCGCTACGCTCGACATCGCGCTGGTCAAGGGCGGCAACATGCGCTCGAACCATTTCAACGGCATCCTGACGAAGGCCGAAGGCAAGCCGTTCGAAACCATGGTCAACGAGATGGTGCTGCGCTCCCAGAGCCAGGCGATCTACAGCCCCGAGAATATCGGCCATTTCGGCCTCAATCTCTTGAAATATGCGCACTTCACCTCGCCGATCCGGCGCTACGCCGATCTGATCGTTCACCGGGCGCTGGTCGCTTCGCTCGGTCTCGGCGAAGGCGGGCTGACGCCGCCGGAAGAAGCCGTTCTCGACGATATCGCCGCGGAAATCTCAACCTTCGAGCGCCGTGCCATGGCCGCCGAGCGCGACACCGTCGACCGGCTGATCGCCCATCACCTGAACGGCCGCATCGGCGAGGAATTCGAAGGCCGCGTTGCCGGCGTGACCAAGGCGGGACTTTTTGTCACCCTTCCGGCCTATGGCGCCAACGGGTTCGTGCCTATATCTACGCTCGGTCGAGACTACTTCATCTATGATGAGGCACATCAGGCCCTTTCCGGCGAAAAGACCGGACTCGGCTTCCGTCTCGGCGATCAGGTGCAGGTCAAACTGGTCGAAGCGGTGCCGCTTGCCGGCGCGCTTCGCTTCGAGATGATCAGCGAAGGGCGTAAGATGCCGACCGCCACGCGCTCCTTCCACAAGTCGGGGCGTCGTGATCGCTCGGGCCCGCGCAAGACGCCGGGAACACGGCCGCCGCGCGGAAAGCGCTAGGCCGCGAAGCGCGGCAAGCGGCTTCGACAAGGAGAGAATGCAGATGACGGCAACGGACAAGGAAACGCTTCATCTCGGAGGCCATGCCACTGAGGAACGTCCCGTCGGCCGGTCGATGCGGCGCGGATTTTTCGGCACCTGCCCGGCCTGCGGCAGTGGCAAGCTCTTCCGCAGCTACGTCAAGGCCGTCGATGCCTGCGCCGCCTGCGGCGAGCGCATGGATCACCAGCGTGCCGACGACTTTCCGCCCTATATCGTCGTCACCATCGTCGGCCATCTGGTGCTCGCCGGCTACATGATGACCGACATGATCCTGCCACTGAACTCGTGGCAGCACCTTGCCATCTGGACACCGATTACGCTGATCAGTTCGCTGGCACTGCTGCAGCCGATCAAGGGTGCCGTCATCGGCCTGCAATGGGCACTGAGGATGCATGGCTTCAGCGGACAGGAGGATGCGCCCGAGGACGTGCTGCCTGCGCGAGATCCCTCCGCATGACGTCAGGGCGCGAAAGCGTCGTCGTGGCTCCCGCCAGCCCTGAGCGGCGCGTAAGGCCGCGTGACGCAGCATCGATCATGCTGCTTGACCGCGCCGGCGGCAGCGTGCGCGTGCTGATGGGCCGGCGCAGCAGTGCGCATGTCTTCATGCCCGACCTCTACGTCTTTCCCGGTGGGCGCTGCGACCCGACGGACCATCGTCTTGCCTTCTCCACCGACCTCAATCCCGCAGTTCTTCAGGCGCTGAAAAGCGTCGGAGGGGCACCCGTCAGCGACGCTCGCGCGAGAGCACTGGCGCTGGCGGCACTTCGGGAACTCTACGAAGAAGCCGGCGTTCCCTTGGGCACGCTGCATGCAAAGGCGCAAGCGCCACTGCCCTTTCTTCCAGAACTCGCAAACTTGCGCTATATGGCTCGGGCCATTACTCCTCCGGGACACTCGAGGCGGTTCGATACCCGCTTCTTCGCGATCTTCGCGGACGAAGCCGAAATCGATACATCGCGGGTTCTGGAAAGCCGGGAGCTCCAGGATTTGCAGTGGATCGATGTCAACGACCTGCCCTCGCTCCGGATACCGGAGATAACCGCTATCATCCTTTCGGATTTGAGAAGCGGCCTTAACACGGACCCGACGCTGCCCTATGAGCGCTCCGTGCCCTTCTATTTCGCGCGCCGTGGGCGGTTCATCCGCACGCTTCTCTAAGGACCACCGTCGCATGTCACAGCCGACGCCCGGGTGCCCAGCACCGGTTGAGGAAATTCACTGGCCGTCGCTGATTGCGGCGGTCTCCGCCATCAGCGCCGTCGGCATCGCCATCGGCCTCGGCCTTCCGCTGCTTTCGAGCATCATGGAGAAGCGCGGCATCTCGTCGACGCTGATAGGTCTCAATTCTGCGATGGCCGGCGTGGCCTCCATGGTCGCGGCTTCCTTCACGACCAAGTTCGCCCACCGTCACGGCGTGGCGCCGACGATGCTCTGGGCCGTGCTGCTCTCCGCAATCAGCGCTTTCGGCTTTTATTACATCACCAACTTCTGGCTCTGGTTTCCGCTGCGCGTCGTCTTCCACGGCGCCATTACCGTGCTCTTCATCCTCTCCGAGTTCTGGATCAACGCCACCGCACCGCCAGCGAAACGGGGCTTCGTGCTCGGTATCTACGGAACGGTTCTATCCCTCGGCTTCCTGAGCGGGCCGCTGCTCTTCTCGATCCTCGGCAGCGAGGGCGTCTTGCCCTTCGTGGTCGGCGCCGGCGTCATTCTGCTTGCCGCCGTGCCGATCTTCATTGCGCGGGACGAGAGCCCGGTGATCGACGAAAAGCCCGACCGTCACTTCATGCGCTATATCTTCCTGGTGCCGACGGCGACCGCCGCCGTCTTCATCTTCGGCGCGGTCGAATCGGGCGGGTTGTCGCTCTTTACGGTCTACGGGACACGGTCGGGGTTCACCGAATCACAGGCAGCGTTGCTGCTGACCGTGATGGGCGTCGGCAACTTCATCTTCCAGATTCCGCTCGGCATGCTGTCAGACCAGATCAAGGACAAGCGCACGCTGCTGTCGGCCATGACCGTCATCGGCCTCATCGGCGCCCTTTGTCTGCCAATGCTGGTGGAAAGCTGGTTCCTGATGGCCATCGTCCTGTTGTTCTGGGGCGGTTGCGTCTCCGGTCTATACACGATCGGCCTCAGCCATCTCGGCTCGCGCCTGCAAGGCTCCGACCTTGCCGCCGCCAATGCCGCGTTCGTTTTCTCCTATGCGGTGGGCACCGTTGCCGGGCCGCAGGTGATCGGCGCATCGATGGATGTGGCTGGCAACAACGGCTTTGCCTGGGCGATTGCAGGGTTTTTCGGCCTTTACGTCGCGCTTTCGGTTGTAAGGATCGTTTTGAATCCAAAACGGTCTTGACTTTTCGGCCGCGATTTGTAGTTTCGCGCCAACCTTGCCCGTGGCCCGCAACCGGTTTTCCACGGCGTTCAATTTCATAAAGGCAGGACGACCATGGCAAAAGCCACCACCATCAAGATCAAGTTGCTGTCGACAGCCGACACTGGTTTCTTCTACGTCACGACCAAGAACAGCCGTACGATGACGGACAAGATGACCAAGACCAAGTATGACCCGGTCGCAAGGAAGCACGTCGAATTCAAGGAAACCAAGATCAAGTAAGATCTGACGTTTCGTAGGATCAAGGGGCGCCAACCGCAAGGTTTGGCGCCCCTTTCCGTTGGTGCCCTGAAGCGGCCGTCCCGCCTCCCCCTTCGTCTCTCCCGAATGACAAGAACACAGCGGCACGAATCGAAAAGCGCCGCCCCTCACGGAACGGCGCTTTGAATGGGGGTCGGCTGGCTTCTAACCGCGGCACGAGGATTCCGCAGGTGTCAAAAGCCAACCGACCGACCCCACGACCCAGGAGATGCGGCGGACCTGAGCATCATGGGGTAACCGAAACGGATGGAAGCGACGCCCCCTCGTTTATCAGCATCACCTGAATATAGAAAAAAATCAACGAATTCTTAATGCGCGGAGCGGTGTTGCTCGGCGCATGGTTAATTCCGTACCGTCCTGATACATGTAAATTCGTGGCCGCCGCCGCCACCAACCGCCTTGGTAGCATCGGCGCGGCGAAGAATACAACTTTAAGGGCATACCGCAAGAGGGATCCGGAATTTCATCATAGCGGCAGCGGATGAAGCCGCCGGTGGGTTCCGGTCGTCAGGCCGCAGCTGCCACCACGCGGTTTCGGCCTTCGTTCTTCGCTTGATACAGGGCCGTATCTGCACGCTTCAACAGAGCTTCCGTCGTGTCGCCTTCCAGTTTGAGACCGGCAATACCCATGGAAGCAGTGATGACCAGTGCGCCGTCCGCATGCGGTATTGAGAACGGTTGGCTCTCGATGATATGGCGTAGCCGTTCGGCAACTGTCGCTGCCATCTCCGGCGACGTGTCAGGCATCACGACAACGAACTCTTCGCCGCCGAATCGGCAGGCGAGATCAGCACCGCGCACCGTCGCGCGGATGCGGCCGGCAAACTCGCGCAGCACCTCGTCGCCGACATCATGACCATAGGTGTCGTTGACCTGCTTGAACCGGTCGATGTCGGTCATGCAGATCGACAGCGGGCGTCCGCGCGCCGCAGCACGATCGAGCAGCAGCTTCAGATGATTGTCGAGGTAGCGACGATTGTGCAGACCGGTGAGGCCATCGGTGACCGCCAGTTCGATCGTCTGCTGCACACTCTTTCTCAGCATGTCGTTGCAATGCTTGCGCCTGATCTGCGTCAGCGAACGGGCAACGAGTTCATTGGGATCGACCGGTCGGATGATGTAGTCGGTAACGCCCAGATCGAGGGCCCGCACGATCATTTCGTCATTGCCCTGCTCGGTGATCAGCAGGATCGGGATGAAGCGCGTGCGCTCCAGAGACCGCAGCTGCGAGCACAACCGCAGGGGATCGTAGTCGTCGAAGTTGGCATTGACGATGACGAGGTCGAAATTGTTCTCGGCGGCTTCGAACAAAGCCGCCTGCGGATCGGAGATGACGGAGACCTCCGCAATCGGCTTTAGCGCACGCTGCAGCCGCTCCTGAGAGGACCCGCGGCCATCGACCAGGAGGATATTGCCTGGCTCGTCCGGGCGATCCTGGCGCGCCAGTTCCTGCAGGCCGATGGTCTGCGCCGTCTGGGCCCGCAGCCGCAGTTCGTCGCTGACGTTCTTCAGGCGGACGAGGCTCTTGACCCGCGACATCAGCTGCAGATCATTGACCGGCTTCGTGAGAAAATCGTCGGCACCGGCCTTCAATCCGCGAACCCGGTCGGAAGGCTGGTCGAGCGCCGTCACCATGACGACGGGAATATGGGCGGTACGCGGATTTGCCTTCAGACGCTCGCAGACTTCGAAACCGTCGATGCCGGGCATCATGATGTCGAGAAGCACCAGGTCGACCGGCGTCGTCTCGCAAAGCGACAGCGCCGTATGACCATCGCCGGCGGTCAGCACATCGAAGTACTCGGCGAGCAAACGCGCTTCCAGCAGCTTAACGTTGGCAGGCACGTCGTCGACAACAAGAATGCGCGCAGTCATATCAATTTTCCCGCCGCTCAGGCATCGCCAAGGTAGGTCTTGATCGTCTCAATGAACTTTGGCACAGAAATCGGTTTTGAAACATAGGCTTCGCAGCCGCCCTGGCGGATACGCTCCTCGTCGCCCTTCATGGCGAAGGCAGTCACGGCAATGACCGGGATGACATGTAGCTCGTCGTCTTCCTTCAGCCACTTCGTGACTTCGAGTCCGGAGACCTCGGGCAGCTGGATGTCCATCAGGATCAGATCGGGACGGTACTTCCTCGCCAGCTCAAGCGCCTCCATCCCGTTGCGCGTCTGGATCGTCGCGTAGCCGGAAGCCTCAATCAGGTCTCGGAAGAGCTTCATGTTCAGCTCGTTATCCTCAACAATCATTACCTGTTTGGGCATGTCGATCCCTTGCTGTCCGTCGTCTTCTTGCAAGTCTTATCAAGACATCTAAGTTGCAGAACCAACGACTCGACCCATTTCCTCGAGTTCAACGATAAACCTATTTGGTTGAAAAATAGGTAATTCCGGGCGTAAAAACAGTAGGAGGCCAAGACATTGAAGAGCGCCGACGAAATCGCCATCGACATTCTTTCCTGGCTTGCCGGCGAGCCGGACCTGTTGTCTCGATTTCTCGCGCTGACGGGGACGGATCCGTCCTCCCTGCGCAACGCGATTGGCGAGCCGGGCTTCATGGGCGGCCTCGTCGCCTTTCTCATGGACCATGAGCCAACACTGATCGCTTTTTGCGAGGCAACGGATACGGCCCCCCAGGACGTGGTGCGCGCGCACCAGAAACTTTCCGGCGCCGCCGACCTGCAGGATAGCTGAGCGTGAACGACGCGATCTTCGAAGATAGCATCCGCCTCAGCGATCGCCCGCTTGTCGTCAGCGATATCGACGAAGTCGTGCTCGAATTCCTGAACCCCTTCCAGGCCTTTCTCGAAAGCTGCGACCATGTTCTCCTGCCGCGCTCGTTCCGGCTGACCGGCAACATCGTCCATCGGATAACGCAACAGGCGGCGAGCGAGGCCGCGGTCAAGGAACTGCTTGAGATTTTTTATGCCACGCAGGAGCGTTGGCAGACGCCGGCTGTCGGCGTGGTCGAGACCCTTCGCCAATTGTCCGAACAGGCAGACATCGTCTTTCTGACGGCCATGCCGCCGCGTCATGCGGCCGCGCGCCGTGCCCTGCTCGATCGCCTCGATCTTCCTTACCCTTTGCTCGCCTCCGAGGACCCCAAGGGGCCGATCGTCGAGCGTCTGCATGCCGGACGGGCACTGCCCGTCGTTTTCATCGACGACATCGCCCGCAATCTGCAATCGGTTCAGGAGCACGCGCCGTCCTGCCTGCTGATCAACCTGATGGCGAATGCCGAGTTTCGAGCGCTCGCGCCTGCGCCAGATACGTGCGTGCACATTGCTGCCGACTGGGCTGATGCCGCCAGTGCCATTCGCGCGCATTTCCAGCGGTAGCAACACCCAGCCCAACAGCGCGAGGCCCGCATGACGGAACTCGAAACCCGACCCGCGACTTAGCGTCGGCAACCTGACATGCAAGGCAATTTCCAACGCGGCCTCCCTTGAGACTCGCTAGCGTAGAGCGTAAAGTCGCAATGTTCAACATTTGTTCCAGATATGCTCGACAGTGGTTCTCAAACTCCAGGCTTCTGCCGTGATTGCCTTAGGGAACAGACCGCGACCGCGCGACGCTGCCTTGCCTGCGGTAGTCCGCGGCTTTTGCGGCATACGGAACTCTACGACCTGACGCTGGCCCATATCGATTGCGATGCGTTTTACGCGTCCGTCGAAAAACGTGACAACCCGGAGCTTACCGACAAGGCGGTTATTATCGGCGGCGGTAAACGCGGCGTGGTCTCCACCGCCTGCTACATCGCCCGCATCCACGGGGTGCGCTCGGCCATGCCGATGTTCAAGGCACTCGAGGCCTGTCCGCAGGCAGTCGTCATCAAGCCCAATATGGAAAAATACGTTCGCGTCGGTCGCGAGGTCCGCACGCTGATGCAGGAACTGACGCCTCTGGTGCAGCCGCTCTCCATCGACGAGGCCTTCCTAGAACTGAGCGGCACGCAGAGGCTGCACCACGATCCCCCTGCCCGAACGCTCGCGCGCTTTGCCCGCCGTGTCGAACAGGAGATCGGTATTACTGTCTCTGTCGGGCTTTCCTACTGCAAGTTCCTCGCCAAGGTTGCCTCCGATCTGCAGAAGCCGCGCGGCTTCTCGGTGATCGGCCAGGCTGAGGCCCTCGAATTCCTGAGAGAAAAGCCGGTGACCTTGATCTGGGGCGTCGGCAAGGCCTTTGCCGCAACGCTGGAGCGCGATGGCATCCGCATGATCGGCCAGTTCCAGACCATGGAGGAAGCCGACCTCATGCGCCGCTACGGCACCATGGGTCAGAGGCTCTACCGCCTGTCGCGCGGCCTCGACGAAAGAACCGTCGAGATTGACGGCGAGGCGAAAAGCGTGTCGTCCGAGACGACGTTCAACGACGACATCGCCCGCTACGACGATCTCGTCACGCATCTGCGCCGGCTGAGTGAACAGGTCGCGCATCGGCTGCGCAAATCCGAACTGGCCGGCCAGACCGTCGTCCTGAAACTGAAGACGGCCGACTTCAAGACCAGGACGCGAAACCGCCGTCTCGACAGTCCGACCCGGCTTGCGGACCGCATCTTCCGCACGGGGCTGCAACTGCTGGAGAAGGAAATCGACGGCACGAAGTACCGGCTGATCGGCATCGGCGTCAGCGATCTTTCTAGCCCCGATCTCGCCGACCCGCCCGATCTCGTGGATCCCGCAGCGACCCGCCGCGCTGCCGCCGAAGACGCCATCAACAAGCTGCGCGACAAGTTCGGCAAGGCAAGCGTGGAAACCGGCTACACCTTCGGTAGCCGCAAGCGCGATCACTAGTGCGTCATCGGCGCCGGCTTGACGTTGCCTCGGCTCGATCCGGGCGAATTCTTTAAAGATTGCAGTCTAAGCTCGTCGGCCAGTTTACGTGTTGGGATGAGTGTATGGTATCGCGTTTCGCTCTCACGGCCAGCGTTGTCGTCTTCCTGTTTTCGCCTGCCGCCGGCTTTGCCGGCAGCGGTGCACCGCTGCAGATCATCGTTTCCAAGAACCAACAATCGCTCGTCGTCTATGACGGCGACGCGGTGATCGCAACATCTGCGGTCTCCACGGGCAAGGCCGGACATTCGACACCGACGGGCATCTTCTCGATCCTCGAAAAGCGGCGTCAGCACAAATCCAACATCTATTCGAACGCGCCGATGCCCTTCATGCAACGGCTGACCTGGTCCGGCATCGCACTGCACGGCTCCAATCACGTGCCGGCCTATCCCGCTTCCCACGGCTGTGTGCGCCTGCCGAGCAAGTTTGCCGCCAGCCTCTTCAAGATGACGTCGCGCGGTATGCACGTCCTGATAACTGACCATCAGGTCAGCCCCACCGAAGTATCGAGTGCCATGCTCTTCCAGCGTCAACCGGCGCCGGGCGACAATCCCGCGCCGCTGTCGGACGTGCCACTTCGCCCTGCGATCAGCCAGGCCGAGAACGTGCCGGTCGAAGTGGCGATGACGGAGACATCGACCATTCCGTCAGCCATCGTTGAGGAAAGCCGCGAGCCGATCCGAATGCTGATCACCCGGCGTGGGGAGCGTGATATCCGGCGCGACGTCCAGTCGGCCCTGAACCAACTCGGCTATATCGCCGGTGTGCCGGACGGCCACATCGGCCCGGATACGACTGCCGCCATCAGCGCGTTTCAGACTGCCGAGGGGGCGGTCGTCGATGGGAAGCTGACGCCGGAACTGACAGACGCCATCTTCAAGAAGGTGGGGCGCGACACTCCTGCCAATGGCGTTATCCTGGTCCGCCAAGGCTTCAAGCCGATTTTCGAGGCGGATGTCACCATCGGCAAGCCGGAGCAGGCGCTTGGTACACATTTCCTGCAATTTCATGAGGTTGACGGTGAAAAGGCCGAAGGCAAGTGGTACGGCGTTTCACTCGAAAACGACCTGCCGCCAGCGACAAAAAAGCGGCTCAGCATCGACACCGACGCCGACGCATCCGCCTTCAACGCCATCCAGCGCACGCTTGGTCGCTTGACCATCTCCGACGACGTCCGCAGCCGCATCGGCGGCCTGCTTGCAGACGGGTCTTCGCTGTCGATTTCAGACATGGAAAGCGGGCTTGAAACCGGCGACGGTACCGACTTCATCACCATCACGCGAGCATCGCCACGGGGCTGAGCCGATGCGCGCAGCATCATACGCGGCCGTCACGTCCAATGGGCGCGGCTTCCCTTAAGCAACGCGCTGTCAAGCACCCGTATTGGAGCGCGGATCAGACGAGTTCGACGTCGACCACTCCGGGGGCCGAGCGAAGAGCCGCTGCGATCTCCGGTGAAATCCGGAATTTTTCGCTGAGCTCGACCTCGATTTCCCGCTGGCCATTGTCCTTGATGACGATGAAGGAAACGAGCCCCTCGCCTCTTGCGTTCAAGTGAGCGGCGATGGACTTCAGCGGTCCGGAATCGCGCACATAGACGCGCAGCGCCTTCTGCATCTGCAGCGATTCTTCCTCAAGCGAGCGCAGCGTCTGGATGCGAAGACCGATACCTTCCGGCCGCTCCTCCGCCTGCACCGTCATGACAAGCGATTTTCCGGGCTCGAGCAGGTCGCGATACTGGTGCAACATCTCCGAAAACAGCACGGCCTCGAACTGGCCGGATGAATCCGAGAAGGCAATGATACCCATCTTGTTGCCGGTCCGTGTCTTGCGCTCCTGTTTGGAGGTGACGGTGCCGGCGAGACGGCCCGCCGTTGCGCCCTTCTTAACGGCGCCGGCAAAATCGCCAAAGGTCTGGACGCGCATCTTGGCAAGCAGCGGATTGTAGGTATCGAGCGGATGGGCGGAGAGATAGAATCCCAGCACCTGGAATTCCCGGTGCAACTTTTCCGAGGCGAGCCACGGCGTGTAGGCGGGAAGAGAGATTCGCTCCGGCCCGGTTGCAGCCCCTGCCCCGAATATATCACCCTGTCCGCTTGTCTTGTTTTCCTGGGCACGCTGGGCAAAGCCGAGGATGCGGTCAAGACCGCCGACAAGTTCCGCGCGATCGTAGCCGAAACAGTCGAAGGCACCGGCCGCGATCAGGCTCTCGAACACACGCCGGTTGAGCAGCTTCGGGTCGATCCTCAGGCAGAAATCTTCAAGGCTCGCGAATTCGCGGTCGCCGCGAACGGCAACGATGTGCTCGACCGCCGATTCACCGACGCCCTTGATGGCCGCCAATGAGTAATAGATGCGCTTGTCGCCGGTCTGGAAGTGCCGGAAAGAAGACTGGACTGACGGTGCGATCACCTGGATGCCGAGACGCCCGGCGTCCTGCCGGAAGTCGTTGACCTTTTCGGTGTTGGCCATGTCGAGCGTCATCGACGCCGCCAGGAACTCCACCGGATAGTGCGCCTTCATGTAGGCGGTCTGGTAGGAGACGATGGCGTAGGCGGCGGCGTGCGACTTGTTGAAGCCGTAGTTGGCGAACTTGGCGAGGAGATCGAAGATCAGATCGGCCTGCGGTTTCGACACCTCGTTCTTGACCGCACCGTCGACGAAACGGGCGCGCTGCTTGTCCATTTCCTCCTTGATCTTCTTGCCCATGGCGCGACGCAGAAGGTCGGCTTCGCCGAGCGAATAGCCCGACAGGACCTGGGCGATCTGCATCACCTGTTCCTGGTAAACGATAACGCCCTGCGTTTCCTTGAGCAGATAGTCGATCTTGGGGTGGATCGATTCGATCTCTTCTTCGCCATGCTTGCGGGCGTTGTAGACCGGAATGTTCTCCATCGGGCCTGGGCGATACAGCGCCACCAGCGCGATGATGTCCTCGATGCAGTCTGGCCGCATGCCGATGAGCGCCTTGCGCATGCCGGCACTTTCCACCTGGAACACGCCGACCGTCTCGCCGCGCGACAGCATCTCGTAGGTCTTTTCATCATCGAGCGGAATGCTGGCGAGGTCGACCTCGATGCCGCGCAATTTGACGAAGTCGACGGCGACCTTCAGCACCGTCAGCGTCTTCAGGCCAAGGAAGTCGAATTTTACGAGGCCAGCCTGCTCGACCCATTTCATGTTGAACTGGGTCACCGGCATGTCGGAACGCGGATCGCGGTACATCGGCACCAGCTTCGACAGCGGCCGATCACCGATGACGATGCCGGCGGCGTGGGTCGAGGCATGGCGATAAAGGCCCTCGATCTTCTGCGCGATGTCGAGCAGGCGAGCGACCACCGGCTCCTTCTCCGCCTCCTCCTGCAGGCGCGGTTCTTCCTCGATCGCCTTTGACAGTGGTGTCGGGTTTGCCGGGTTGTTGGGTACGAGCTTGCAGATCTTGTCGACCTGGCCGTAAGGCATCTCAAGCACACGGCCAACGTCGCGCAGTGCCGCACGCGCCTGCAGCGAACCGAAGGTGATGATCTGGGCGACCTGCTCACGGCCATATTTCGCCTGAACGTAGCGAATGACCTCTTCGCGTCGATCCTGACAAAAGTCGATGTCGAAGTCGGGCATCGACACGCGCTCAGGATTGAGGAAGCGCTCGAACAGCAGTGAGAAACGCATGGGATCGACGTCGGTGATCGTCAGCGCATAGGCAACCAGCGAGCCTGCACCGGAACCACGGCCCGGGCCGACGGGGATATCGTGCTGCTTGGCCCATTTGATAAAGTCGGCAACGATCAGGAAGTAGCCGGGGAACTTCATGCGCTCGATGACGCTGAGTTCGAACGCCAGCCGCTCGCGGTATTCTTCCTCGGTATAGCCGGGCGCCATGCCGAGCTTGCGCAAGCGGTCGTCGAGCCCCTCCTCCGCCTGTCGGCGCAGCTCGCCGGACTCGGCGCGCTCGGCCTCTTCCGGATCATCGGACGCGCCGGTGAAGCGGGGCAGGATAGGCCCGCGCGTCTTCAACATGAACGAGCAGCGGCGCGCGATCTCGATCGTGTTTTCGAGCGCCTCGGGCAGGTCGGCGAAAAGCGCCGCCATTTCCTTTCGGCTCTTGAGATAGTGATCCGGCGTCAGCCGGAAACGGCTGTCATCTGAAACCATGGCGTTATGGGCTACCGCCATCAACGCGTCGTGCGCATCATAATCGGATGGCGCCGGAAAGAACGCTTCGTTGGTCGCGACCAGAGGCACATCGAACTTGTAGGCCAGATCGATCATCCGGCTCTCATGCCGGCGATCGAAGTTGCCGTGCCGCTGCAACTCGATGTAGAGCCGATCGCCGAAGAGGTCCTGCAATGCTTCCAGGCGCGCCTCGGCCAAGGCCGTCGAGCCGGATTTCACGGCCATATCGATCGGGCCGCCGCTTGCGCCCGAAAGCGCGATCAGCCCATCCGTTCCGGCCTCCACCAGCCACGACCGCGTTATTCTCGTGACCTGGCTGCCTTCGCCTCCGAGATAGGCGCGGCTGACCAGATCGACCAATCGCGCGTAGCCGTCGTCGGTGGCGGCGATCAGCACGATGGCGGGCAGCTTGGCCAGTTGTTGCGCGTGGCCGCGGCGGTCGCCGTCGGCCTCGTCTTCCATATCGATCGACAGCTGACAACCGGTCAGCGGCTGCAGGCCGTCCTCGGCCGCCTTTTGGGAAAATTCCAGCGCTGCGAAAAGATTGTTGGTGTCGGCGATACCAATTGCAGGCTGAGCGTCGGCCACGGCCTTGCCAATCACCTTCTTGATCGGCAGCGCCCCTTCGAGCAGCGAAAATGCCGAGTGGACGCGAAGATGCACGAACTGTGGATCCGCAGCCGTCTGTTCGTTCCGTTCCGCGCCGCCTTGATCCGCCATCTTTACACCCTGATTCCTGCCAGGGCGTCAGGATATCCCGTTTCTCACCCGCCATGTCCAGTTTTTGCAACGTGGGCCAGCGTTCTTTTCAACGGTGCAGTGCCGGTATGGTATCGCGCGACCCCGCGCCAGGGTCACGCCGCTTCGAAAACATATCCTCAGATCAAAGCCCGAGAGCGATGAAGGCAATGCTGGCGACGAACAGGCCCATCGATGTGAAGGCGGCGAGGTCACGAACAAAATCAGTCATAACATGGCTCCTTTTCCGTTATGTTTTTACTTTGTTCCATTTTTGTTCTCACGTCAATCACTGTTAAGCGGAGCGCCCGCTTTCCACCGCGCATGGTTAATCGCGCCGGCAATCGTCGTGCGCGGTGATTAACCGAAAGCTTGAGCACTTCGCCCATCGCGCCTATGACTAGAGCAACCACACGGAGCAACAGCGACATGATTGCACGCCTGTCCCTGCCCCTCTTCCTCCTGCTTCCGTCCCTCACCTTCGCGGCTGAGGCAATCGACCCAGGTCGCATCGTGTCGGCTGCGACCGGCGACTGGGACAAGGACGGTACGAGTGATCTGGCGCTGCTGGTGAAACCTGGCAAGGAGATCGACGAGGACAATGCGATTTACATCTATCTCGCTGGCCAAGACGGCCCGCTGACGCTCAAGTCAGCCATCCCGAACAAGATCTGGGGGCAGTACGACATGGTCGGCCAGGCGCCGACGGTCAGTGCGCTCCCGAACGGCTCGCTGGTGATTACCACGCACAATGATGCGGTCGGCCGTGACCGATGGGAACAGAAGCTGACGATCGCCTACCGCAATTTCGACTTCGTCGTCGCCGGCTACACCTACGCCTCCTACGACACGCTTGATCCCAGCAACACGTCGCAGTGTGACCTGAATGTGCTGACCGGCAAGGGCAAATCCAACGACAAACCCGTCAGCGTCAAGGGCGAATTGGTGCTGCTCAAGGACTGGAACGACGACCGCGGACAGCACGCCTGCGGCATCCAGTAATCGAATCTTTTGTTCTGTTTTTGTTCTTTACATCAATGACGTCTCGCGGCATGCTGCGTGTGAACAAACAGGGTGTTCTCATGGCCAGTACCGAAGAGCTCAAGGACTTCATCGTGGAAGCCAAATCGAAGGCGTATGTCGGTGGCGGTACCGCGCAGCCGCCTTCGCGCACAGGGGCGCGCGATATCGGCTATCAGCGCGACCGGTGGCGGTATCTAGACAGTTATTTCGGTGGAACGGATTTTGCCGGCCAGGAAACCGTTTGGTTCGGGGACGATACCTGCTGGGTCATGAACTATTTCGGTCACGTTGTCAGGCCTGATCTGATCGATGCGGAGCGCGCCGGCATCGTCATCAAGACAGCGCTCGAAACCATGTATCGCGAAAAGCGGCATTTCCTCGGGGGAATGCAATATCGGCACGCCTACGGCACTTACATCGACAACAGCCGCGGAGATACGGAGCACTTTTCCGGACGGGAGGTTATCTTTGTGGATGGCGAAGAGGCTTATGAACTTGACTATCGAGGCGGTGTCATCGTGCCTTAGGCAATGGAGCCGGCGCTTGGGCACGGGCGTTCGGAAGAACGCACTCAGGACCCTCCAGCACTTTGATTCTGGAACCTCTGATCCGCTTTCAGTGAAGACGCTTCAAAGCGGGATGTTCTCGATATCGGCCGTCGCATTCAACACCGGCCTTGTCTGTTTCACCCTCTAGAAACTGCGAAACGGCTTCGTCAGGAAATGCGTCGAGGCAGAGCGGTGGAGCATTTGCACGGACCCGTTTGAGCCGCAAACGCGCTCAGCGTTACTTCAGCTCGACGACCTTTCCGTCTTCGATCGTCACCCGCCGGTCCATCAGCGATGCCAGCTCGTGATTGTGCGTGGCGATCAGAGCTGCCAGACCCGACTGACGCGCCAAGGCCTCGAGTGCCTCGAAAACATAGCCTGCAGTTTCCGGATCAAGGTTTCCGGTCGGCTCGTCGGCCAGCAACACCAGCGGTGCGTTGGCGACGGCGCGGGCAATCGCAACGCGCTGCTGTTCGCCACCCGAGAGCTCCGACGGGCGATGATCGGCGCGATGACCGATACGCATATAATCGAGCAGCGCCCTTGCCCGTTCGGCGGCCTCAGCCTTGCCGAGCCCGGCGATCAGCTGCGGCATCATGATGTTCTCGAGAGCAGTAAACTCCGGAAGCAGATGATGGAACTGGTAGACGAAGCCGATCTCGTTGCGGCGGATGGCCGTCCGCCGGTCATCGTTGAGACCGTCGCAGGTCACGCCATTGACGACGACCTTTCCGCCATCCGGGCGCTCCAGGAGGCCAGCAACGTGCAGCAGCGTCGACTTGCCGGTGCCCGACGGTGCCACCAGTGCTACGGTTTCACCGCTTTTCAGCGTGAAGTCCGCCCCTTTGAGGATCGACAGGAAGGTGTCCCCCTGCCCGTAAGTACGCTCGATGCCCGAAAGCTGCAGTGCCACGCGCGCATTCATTCAGTTGTTGTCCTTGTCATTCATACCGCAGGGCCTGCACGGGGTCGAGACGCGACGCGCGCCATGCCGGAAAGATGGTGGCAAGGAACGACAGGCTGAGGGCCATGACGACCACGAGGATCGTTTCATCGGCGTTCATGTCCGCCGGCAGCTGGCTCAGGAAATAGAGTTCCGGGCTGAACAGCGTCGTACCTGAAATCCAGGAGAAGAACTGGCGAATGGACTCGATATTCAGGCAGACGACGACGCCAAGCAGCACGCCGGCTACGGTTCCCGCCGCACCGATCGCAGCCCCGGTCATGAAGAAGATGCGCATGACCGACCCGGAGGTCGCCCCCATGGTGCGAAGGATGGCGATGTCGCTCCCCTTGTCCTTCACCAGCATGATCAGGCCGGAGATGATGTTCAGTGCCGCGACCAGAACGATCAGCGTCAGGATCATGAACATCACGTTGCGCTCGACCTCGAGCGCGGAAAAGAACGTCTTGTTGCGGTCGCGCCAGTCGGTGATGAAGATCTGCCGCCCGGCGGCATCTTCGACCGGCTTGCGCAATTCATCGACCATATCGGGATGCTCGACGAATATTTCGATTTGCTGCGCCAGCCCCTCTGCGTTGAAAAAGAGCTGTGATTCCTCCAGCGGCATGAAGATGATAGACGAATCATATTCCGACATGCCGATCTCGAAGATCGCCGAAACCGTATAGGCCTTGACCCGCGGGTTCATGCCCATGGGCGTCACGTCGCCGTTCGGCGATGTCAGCGTGATGGTGCCGCCCACCTGGATACCGAGCTGATCGGCCATTCGCGAGCCGATCGCAACGCCGGTGCCGGCGGCAAAGCCGACGAGATCGCCGGACTGGATATGGTCGGAGACCGACTTCATCTTGCCGAGGTCGTCGGCGCGGATGCCACGCACGAGAGCGCCGGTGGAGCTGTCGCTGACGCCCTGCGCCAGAACCTGCCCCTCGATGAGCGGGATCGCCATCGTCACGCCCTTCACGCCGGAAAAGCGCGTGGCAAGCTCGGCATAATTGTTGAGCGGGCCATCGATCGGCTGCACGATCATGTGGCCGTTGATGCCGAGGATGCGCGAGATGAGTTCGGTGCGGAAGCCGTTCATCACCGCCATGACGATGATCAGCGTCGCCACGCCGAGCATGATGCCGATGAAAGAGAAGCCGGCGATCACCGAAATGAAGGCTTCCTTACGCCGCGAGCGCAGATAGCGCCACGCGACCATGCGCTCAAAGGCGGAAAAGGGGCGGCTGGCGGACTTTGCGGACTGGCCAGCAGCCTGCACCTGATCTTCCGTCACGGCGGTCATCCTGCCTCCCCTTGCCTCACTTACTTCGTCGCGATCAGCTTGTTGAGGGCCGCCTCGACAGTCATGGTCTCGCGCTCACCGGTCTTGCGATCCTTGAGCTCGACTTCGCCGTTAGCGATCGAACGTGGCCCAACGATGATCTGGACCGGCACGCCGATCAGATCGGCCGACGCGAACTTGGCGCCGGCACGGTCGTCCGTATCGTCGAGCAGCGCGTCGAATCCGGCAGCGCCGAGCTTCGAGTAGAGCGTCTCGCAGGCTGCGTCGCAAGCGGCATCGCCCGCTTTCATGTTGATGATCACGCCATCAAACGGCGAGATCGACTTCGGCCAGATGATGCCGTTGTCGTCATGCGACGCCTCGATGATCGCCGGAACCAGCCGTGTCGGGCCGATACCGTAGGAGCCCATGTGGACCGTGTGCTCCTTGCCATCAGGACCGAGAACCTTGGCGCCCATCGCTTCGGAATACTTGGTGCCGAAGTAGAAGATATGGCCGACTTCGATGCCGCGTGCCGACACGCGGTCGCCTTCGGCGACTTCGTTGAACGCAGCCTCGTCATGCATTTCCGAGGTGGCGGCGTAACGTGACGTCCACTTGTCGAAGATCGTCTTCAGGCCGGCGACATCGTCGAAATTGGTATCTTCACCGGGAATGTCGAAGCCGAGGAAGTCCTTGTGGCAGAACACTTCGGACTCACCGGTTTCGGCGAGAATGATGAATTCGTGGCTGAGATTGCCGCCGATCGGGCCGGTGTCTGCGCGCATCGGAATGGCGCGCAATCCCATGCGCGAGAAGGTGCGCAGGTAGGCGGCAAACATCTTGTTATAGGCGTGCTCGGCGCCTTCGCGGTCGAGATCGAAGGAATAGGCGTCCTTCATCAGGAATTCGCGCGAGCGCATGGTACCGAAACGCGGGCGGATCTCGTCGCGGAATTTCAGCTGAATATGGTAGAGATTGAGCGGCAGACTGCGATAGGACTTCACGTAGGAACGGAAGACGTCGGTGATCATTTCCTCGTTGGTCGGCCCATAGAGCATCGGCCGGTCCTGGCGGTCCTTGATGCGCAGCATTTCCTTGCCGTAGGCATCATAGCGGCCGCTTTCCTGCCAAAGCTCGGCGGACTGCAGCGTCGGCATCAGCAGCTCGTTTGCGCCGGTGCGGTTCTGCTCCTCGCGGACGATCGCATTGACCTTGTCGAGAACCCGCTTTCCGAGTGGCAGCCAGGTATAAATACCCGAGGACTGCTGCCGGATCATGCCCGTCCGGAGCATAAGACGGTGGGAAACGATTTCCGCTTCCTTCGGATTTTCCTTCAAGATGGGCATGAAAAAGCGGGACAGGCGCATGACGGGTTCCAAAACTTGATGAACGTCGCACTATCGACGGATTCGGGCAAAATGACGTTGAGCTCAGGCACGCCGGTCTCACCAAAACAGGCAAAGGCGACCATTGCTTCTTGGGGTCGGCTCTCAAATTTCCGTCACCGACAAATCGGCTGGAACCTATCCGAGCCCTGCGTTCATAACCGCTTCGCGCCCGGATGAAAACCCTGCTTGCGGTGGGAATAGCACAGAGCGGATAGAGAGATCTGAAGGAGGAACGGCAGACCAAAAGCTGCGTCAAAAGAGCACGCTAGTAACAGGATTGCGACGATGCTTGTCAACGGAGAAATTTTATCCAACTGTAGCAAAAATGCAAAAAAACAGAGTGACATCGCCCAATGTTTGGGCTAATTTCGGCTCACAAAACAGGCATGAAGTCTAAATTCTTGCCGACTTTCGCGGTCAAGTCTTGGGAGGATAAGATCTTAGGCGCGCTTCGTCGCTGCCGCCGGAAACGGATTAGAGATCACGCGATACTTGAAAAACAAGGCTTTCAGCCTTGTTTTTTTTTGCCTTTCACCCAGCAAGGCGGCAGCGAAGCAGCAACACTTTCTTGAACTGTGTCAATTTCAGGGCGGTCAATCGTAGGATTGCCCTGGTTTCCCGCGGCGCGCGGCCGGAGCGACCTTGCAGGACCCGTGCAGTCGAAAAATCCAGATACTTAGCTGGGGATTATTCGCAAGCGGACGGCATCGGCCGGAAAACGCGGATCTCAAGCGTCCGCGCACGTCCCGGTGATCGCCTCAGTAGAACTTCGGATAGAAGCGCGGAATGCTGTCAATGCCGTAGCCGAGCCGCACGGAAACGATGTACCAGGCGAGTTGGATGACCGCCGCGATCGCAGTCGTCAGCAGGATAACGCGCTTGGCACGGAACCGCGCCGGTGCACTTTCGACGGTGCCGGGAACCACTTCGTTTTCCTCCGCCTGGGTGCGCACGCCAAGCGGCAGCACGGCAAACAGCGTCAGCCACCAGATAATGAAGTAGATGGCAAAGGTGGAAAAAAGCGGCATTTCCGGCTCCTGGTGAGGACCTCGCCCGAAGGGCACACTGGCCCTCTCCGGAACAATCCTCTCGACATTCTGGCCTGCTTATAACGCCATGGATGCGATCACACAAACCGGCATCGCGCGATCAACTGTCACACCTGTTCAAGTTCGACCAAGGTGCCTTGAAAATCTTTGGGATGCAGAAAGAGCACCGGCTTGCCATGGGCACCGATCTTCGGCTCGCCGTCACCGAGAACGCGTGCGCCAGACGCCTTCAGCGTGTCGCGCGCAGCAAGGATATCCTCGACCTCGTAGCAGATGTGATGCATGCCGCCGGACGGATTTTTGGCGAGGAAAGCGGCAATCGGCGAGGTGTCACCAAGCGGTTCCAGCAGTTCAATCTTGGTGTTGGGTAACGCGACGAAAACAACCGTCACGCCATGCTCCGGCAAGGCCTGAGGCTCGGTTACCGTCGCGCCGAGCGTCGTGCGGTAACTCTCCGTCGCCGATACTAGATCCGGCACGGCGATGGCCACATGGTTGACACGTCCGAGCATCGCGATCCTCCAATTCGTCCGGTATTTCGAGCCCCCGCACGTCTGTAGCGTCGGGGGCTCGAAGAAAATCAGACTTTGGTGACGAACACGGTCACCACAGGTTTCTTGCCCCAGATCTGGTTGGTCGTGCTGCGCACGGCGCGGCGTACCGCCTCCTGCAGCATGGCCAGATCCTTGCGCTTGGCGCGCGGGATGCTTTCGACAGCACCGAGCACGGCGTCATAGAGCGTGTCTTCCATGTCCTCGCCCTCGTCGTCGAACTCGGGCAAGCCAATGGCAACAAGGTCCGGATCGCCGAGGAAATCGTAACGATTGTCGAGCACGACGTTGACGGAGACATGTCCGGCGAAGGAGAGCTTTCGGCGCTCGCCGATGCCCATCTCCTCGAAGTCGCCGATCAGCGAGCCGTCCTTGTAAATTCGGCCATGTGCCACCGTGTCGATGACCTCGGCCGGGCCTGGTGCCAGCCGCAGCATCTCGCCGTTGCGAAGACGCGGGACGCTGGCGATACCCGATTGACGCCCAAGTTCGCCATGCGCCGTCAGGTGTGCCGCTTCGCCGTGCACAGGCACAAGGATCTGCGGGCGGACCCACTGGTACATCTGCTGCAGTTCGCTGCGGCGCGGGTGGCCCGACACATGCACCAGTGCTTCGCTGTCGGTGATGATGTGGATGCCCTGCTCGATCAGGCCGTTCTTGATATCGTTGATCGCCTTCTCGTTGCCGGGAATGGTGCGCGACGAAAACACAACCGTATCGCCGGCGGAGAAGGCGACGTTACGCATCTCGTCGCGGGCGATCTTGGCAAGTGCGGCACGCGGCTCGCCCTGGCTGCCGGTCAGGATGACCACGACCTTGTCGCGCGGCACATAGCCAAACTCGTCTTCGGCGAGGAACGGCTTGATGCCTTCCATCAGGCCGAGATCGCGGGCGACAGCGACGACGCGCTTCATCGAACTGCCGAGAAGCAGGACGTCCCTGCCCGCCTCTTCCGCAGCTTCCGCGATCGACCGAATACGGCCGACATTCGAGGAGAATGTGGTGATCGCCACGCGACCTTCAGCCTTGGAGATGATCTCCGTCAGGCTCGCGGAAACCTCCTGCTCCGACGGCGAGACGCCGTCGCGAAGCGCATTGGTCGAATCGCAGACCAGCGCCAGCACGCCTTCGTCGCCGATCTTGCGGAAGCGCTGCTCGTCGGTGAGCGGGCCGAGCGATGGCTGAAGATCGATCTTCCAGTCGCCGGTATGCACGACCGCGCCCAGCGGCGTGCGGATGATCAGCGACATCGGTTCGGGGATCGAGTGGTTGACGCCGACCGCTTCGATTTCGAACGGACCGACATTGATGCGGTCGCCCTGCTTGAAGATCGTTATCGGGATTTCCCCACGGCTCTTTTCGAAGTCGCGCTTGGCTTCCAGCATGCCCGCCGTAAACGGCGAGGCATAGACGGGCACATTCAGCCCTGGCCATAGATCGTTGAGGCCACCATAGTGATCCTCGTGGGCATGGGTGATGATGATGCCTTTGAGGTTGCGGCGCTCTTCCGCCAGGAAGCTGATATCGGCGAGAACCAGATCCACGCCCGGAAGCTCCGGTCCAGGGAAAGTAACGCCGCAATCCACCATTATCCACTGTCGGTGACCGGGTTTGCCATAGCCATAGAGGCCAAGGTTCATCCCGATTTCGCCGACGCCGCCGAGCGGCAAGAACACCAGTTCTTCTTCTTGCGCCATGTTTTGATGCGCCCTTGTTTTGATTATCCGAAAAATACGTCGCCGGCGGCGATCGTCTGCATCGTGTTCGAGCCCGTATCGAGCATCAACCGGCCGTCCTGATCAATACCGGCAAAGCGGCCGGAAAGCGACCGGTCCGGCAGGTTCACCGTAATGGTCTCGCCGATGCCGCGCGCTGCCGCCCGCCATTGGTCTATGATGTTTGCCACACCTCGGCCCTGGTCCCAAACGGAAAGCGTTTCGGCCATAGTCAGGAACAGGTGGGCGAACAATTCGTCCGGAGATACCGACGCGCCTTCGTTGCGAAGCGACGTCACCGGGTAGAGCGCCTCGTCCGGCGTGACGGCAATGTTGATGCCACAGCCGATAACCAGTGCGCGGCGGCCGTCTGCCAGGCTCTCGCCTTCAAGCAGGATGCCGCAGGTCTTCTTGCCGTCGATGAGAACATCGTTCGGCCACTTGATCTCGACCGGTGCGCCGGCAAGCGGCATCACCTTGCGGATAGCCCTGTGAACCGCCACCGCCACGGCCAGCGGCAGCGAGTGCAGCAACTCGATGGGCGCCGGCTCAATCAAGAGGAGTGAGGCATAGAGATTGCCGGGCTCTGAAAACCAGACCCGGCCACGTCGGCCACGTCCGCCTGTCTGGCGGGCGGCGGTGATCCAGAGGTTTCCCCTGTCTCCCTCGCGCGCCCGCGTCAGGCATTCGCTGTTTGTAGAGCCGACTTCATTCAGCGCGACGTGCCGGAAATCGTCGAGCGAACCCCGGCCGCCGCCTTCAAGGCCGATCAAAAGAAGGTCCGAGCCGCGACTTCAGCGGCTTCGCCGAGCGGACCGCCGATCAGGACGTATCCAAGCACAAACAGGCCCGAGAGACCAAAGACCAGGCGAAGCTCGCCAGCCGTGCGGGCAAA
Organism: Sinorhizobium sp. A49; assembly: GCF_002002725.1. GTDB lineage: Bacteria > Pseudomonadota > Alphaproteobacteria > Rhizobiales > Rhizobiaceae > Ensifer. The sequence continues at coordinate 331,467 of NZ_MUNW01000032.1, forward strand.
CTCGCCCTTGGCATCGTCGAACCACATCACCTTGATGACGCGCAGGTAGTAATAGGCGCCGACCACCGATGCGAGCACGCCGATGATCGCGAGCGCGTAGAGATGCGCTTCGATCGCCGCCATGAACACGAAGTACTTCCCGAAGAAGCCTGCCATCGGCGGAATGCCGGCGAGCGAGAACATCAGCACGGTGAGCACGGTGGCCATGAAGGGATTGGTCTGCGACAGGCCCGCGAGATCGTCAACGCTTTCGACATTCTCTCCGTCCTTGCGGCGCATGGCGAGAATGCAGGCAAAAGTGCCAAGCGTCATGACCATGTAGATGAGCATGTAAAGCAGAACGCCGCGCACACCCGCCATCGAGCCGGCCGCAAGACCGACGAGCGCGTAGCCCATGTGGCCGATCGAGGAATAGGCCATCAGGCGCTTGATGTTCTTCTGGCCGATCGCCGCGAAGGCGCCGAGCAGCATCGAAGCGATCGAAATGAAGACGACGATCTGCTGCCACTGCACGACAACAGGCTCGAACGCATTGATGACGATGCGCACGAAGATAGCCATGGCGGCAACCTTCGGAGCAGCGGCAAAGAACGCGGTCACCGGCGTCGGCGCGCCTTCATAGACATCCGGTGTCCACATGTGGAACGGCACGGCGGAGATCTTGAATGCAAGGCCGGCCAGGATGAAGACCAGGCCGAAGATCAGGCCAAGCGACGGCGTGCCGGTGGCGGTCAGAGCAGCGGCAATCTCGTCGAAGCCGGTGTGGCCGGTGAAGCCGTAGACCAGCGACATGCCGTAGAGCAGCATGCCCGAGGAGAGCGCGCCGAGAACGAAATACTTCAGGCCGGCTTCCGTCGAGCGGATGCTGTCGCGGTTGATCGCGGCCACGACGTAGAGCGCCAGCGACTGCAGTTCCAGCGACAGGTACAGCGACATCAGGTCGTTGGCCGAAATCATCAGCAGCATGCCGAGCGTGGCGAGCACCAGAAGCACCGGGAACTCGAAACGGTCGATCTGCGACGAGCGGGCATGGCCGACCGTCATCACCATGGCGGTGATCGAGCCGATCAGCGCCAGCACCTTCATGAACTTGGCGAAGGGATCGGACAGGAAGGCGCCGCCATAAGCTTCGCCCTCTCCGGTCTTCAGGACGAGCCAGAGGCCGGCGATGATGAGAAGGGCAACCGCAAGGCCGGTGACCGTCGACGTCGACTTTTCACCGGCAAACACGCCGATCATCAAGAGCGCCATCGCACCGACGGCGAGGATCAACTCGGGGATCGAGAGCTGCAGGCTAGCGAGGAGGGTTTCAGCAGTCATGTCCAATCACGTCCTGTGGTCATTGCACCGAAAGCGCAACGTTTTGCGCTGCCTGCAGGGCTGCGGTGTAGTTGTTGACGAGCAGATCCACGGAGGCTGCAGTCGCATCGAAGACCGGCGCCGGATAGACACCGAAGAAGATCGTCAGGATCACCAGCGGATAGAGGATCGCCTTCTCACGGCCCGAAAGATCGAGCAGAGCCTTGAGACTTTCCTTCTCCAGCGCGCCGAAGACGACGCGGCGGTAGAGCCAGAGCGCATAGGCCGCCGACAGGATCACGCCGCTCGTTGCAAAGAACGCAACCCAGGTGTTGGCGCGGAAGGCGCCGACGAGGGTCAGAACTTCACCGACGAAGCCGGATGTCCCGGGAAGACCGACGTTCGCCATGGTGAAGACCATGAAGGCGACGGCATACTTCGGCATGTTGTTGACAAGGCCGCCATAGGCCGAGATTTCGCGGGTGTGCAGACGGTCATAGACGACGCCGACGCAAAGGAAGAGCGCGCCCGACACGATACCGTGCGACAGCATCTGGAAGATCGCACCCTGGACGCCCTGCGTGTTGGCCGCGAAGATACCCATTGTCACATAGCCCATGTGGGCAACCGACGAATAGGCGATCAGCTTCTTGATGTCGGTCTGCATCAGCGCCACCAGCGAGGTGTAGACGATGGCGATGACCGACAGCGTGAAGACGAACGGCGCAAAGTAGTCGGAGGCCAGCGGGAACATCGGCAGTGAGAAGCGCAGGAAGCCGTAGCCACCGAGCTTCAGAAGAATGCCGGCCAGGATGACGGAGCCTGCCGTCGGCGCCTGAACGTGCGCGTCAGGAAGCCAGGTGTGCACCGGCCACATCGGCATCTTCACCGCGAAAGAGGCGAAGAAGGCCAGCCATAACCACGTCTGCATTTCACGCGGGAAGTTATAGGCAAGCAGTTCAGTGATGTCGGTAGTACCAGCCTGCCAATACATTGCCATGATGGCGAGCAGCATCAGCACCGAGCCGAGGAGCGTGTAGAGGAAGAATTTGTAGCTGGCGTAGACGCGGTCCTTGCCACCCCAGACGCCGATGATGATGAACATCGGAATGAGGCCAGCTTCGAAGAACACGTAGAACAGCACGATGTCGAGCGATACGAACACGCCGATCATGAACGTTTCCAGGATCAGGAACGCGATCATGTATTCCTTCAGGCGCTTTTCGACCGAGAACCAGCTTGCAAGCACACAGAACGGCATGAGGAACGCGGAGAGCACGACGAAGAGCACCGAGATGCCGTCGACGCCGAGATGATAGGAAATCCCGGTGCCGAGCCATCCATGCTTCTCGGTCATCTGGAAGCCTGGGTTCGAGCTGTCGAACTGGTACCAGATGTAGACCGAGACGGCGAAGGTGAAGAGCGTCGTCAGCAGCGATACATTCAGGATGTTGCGGCGGCCGTAGGCGCTGTCTTCTCTTGTCAGCAAGAGAAGCAGGACGCCGACGAGCGGCATGAAGGTGACCGCGGAAAGTACGGGCCAATCGGTCATCAGAAGGAACTCCCGAGCATCATCCATGTAACGAGCGCAGCGATGCCGATCAGCATGGCGAACGCGTAGTGATAGAGGTAACCGGTCTGCAGCCGGACAACACGATCGGTGACATCAAGCACGCGTGCCGCAATCCCGTTCGGGCCGAGGCCGTCGATGACCCGGCCGTCGCCTTCCTTCCACAGGAAGACGCCGAGGCGCTTGGCCGAACGTACGAACAGGAAGTCGTACAGCTCGTCGAAGTACCACTTGTTGAGCAGGAACTGGTAGAGACCGCGGTGCTGCTCTGCCAGGTACTTCGGCACATCAGGACGGCGGATATACATGTACCAGGCGGTGAACAGGCCGAGCGCCATGGCGCAGAACGGGCTCCACTTAACCCACGTCGGAACGTGGTGGAATTCCTCGAGGATCTCGTTCTCGGCCGAGGTGAACAGGGCACCCTGCCAGAACTCGGCATAGTGGTGGCCGAAGAAATAGTCGTGGAACAGGAAGCCTGCCACCAGTGCACCGATGGCCAGGATGTAGAGCGGCACCAGCATGATCTGCGGCGATTCATGGACGTGATGCATGACATCCGAGGAAGCGCGCGGCTTGCCGTGGAAAGTCATGAAGGTCAGGCGCCACGAATAGAAGCTGGTGAACAGCGCCGCAATGACGAGCATCGCGAAGGCGAAGCCGGAAACTGCACTATGGGCGGCGAACGCCGATTCGATGATCGCGTCCTTGGAGAAGAAGCCGGCCGTGCCGATGACCGTGCCGGGGATGCCGACGCCGGTAAGCGCGATGGTACCAATGAACATCGTCCAGTAGGTGATCGGAATGTGCTTCCGAAGGCCACCCATGTAGCGCATGTCCTGTTCGCCATCCACGGCGTGGATGACGGAGCCCGCACCCAAGAACAACAGAGCCTTGAAGAAGGCGTGCGTGAATAGGTGGAAGATCGCAGCGCCATAGGCGCCGACGCCAAGCGCCACGAACATGTAGCCGAGCTGCGAGCAGGTCGAATAGGCGATGACCCGCTTGATGTCGTTCTGAACGAGACCGACAGTCGCGGCAAAGAAGGCCGTGATCGCACCGATCAGGGTGACGACGGTGAGTGCATCCGGCGACAGTTCGAACAGCGGCGACATGCGAGCGACGAGGAAAACGCCGGCGGTCACCATCGTTGCGGCGTGAATGAGGGCCGAAACCGGGGTTGGGCCTTCCATCGCGTCCGGCAACCAGGTGTGCAGCAGGAACTGCGCCGACTTGCCCATCGCGCCCATGAAGAGCAGCAGGCAGGCGGCGGTGATAGCATCGGCCTTGTCGAGATGCATGCCGAACAGCGTGATGACCGCCTCCCCTGCAGCGGCACCTTCGGCCGGCAGGTAGGTCTTCGCTGCTGCAAAGATCGTTTCGAAATTGACCGAGCCGAAGAGCACGAAGACGAGGAAGATGCCGAGCGCAAAACCGAAGTCGCCGACGCGGTTGACGATAAAGGCCTTCATGGCCGCAGCGTTCGCCGACGGCTTCTTATACCAGAAGCCGATCAAGAGGTAAGACGCGAGACCCACGCCTTCCCAGCCAAAGAACATCTGCACCAGGTTGTCCGACGTGATGAGCATCAGCATCGCGAAGGTGAAGAGCGACAGATAGGCGAAGAAGCGCGGGCGATGCGGATCGTGGTGCATGTAGCCGATCGAATAGACATGCACGAGCGTCGACACCGTGTTGACGACCACGAACATGACGGATGTCAGCGTATCGACGCGGAACGCCCATTCGACGTCGAAGCTGCCGGACTGGATCCAGCGCAACACCGAAACCTTGATCAGCTCCTGCTCGCCGAGCGCGACGTCGAAGAACACGAACCACGACAACGCGGCGGTGATGATCATCAACCCGCTGGTGACAAATTCAGAAGCCTTGGCGCCGATCGAATTGCCGAAAAGGCCGGCGACCAGAAAGCCGATCAAAGGCAGGAAGACGATAGCCTTGATGATGGTATCCATAGCCCAATCAGCCCTTCATCATGTTGACGTCTTCAACAGCGATCGAGCCGCGGTTGCGATAGAAGACGACGAGAATTGCAAGCCCGATGGCGGCTTCCGCGGCCGCGACGGTCAGAATGAACAGGGCGAAGACCTGGCCCGTGATGTCGTTCAGGAACGACGAGAAGGCGACCATGTTGATGTTGACCGCAAGCAGGATCAGTTCGACCGACATCAGAATGACGATGACGTTCTTCCGGTTCAGGAAGATGCCGAAGACACCAAGCGTGAACAGGATGGCGCTGACGGTGAGATAGTGGGAAATTCCGATTTCCATTTTTTAGTTCCTCGACCTCGCGTCCGAATTAAATGCCCTGCCCGGGCTTGACCGTGACCACCTCGACGGCGGTCTCGGGCGTGCGGGCAACCTGCTGCGGAATGCTCTGGCGCTTGATGTTCGTGCGATGGCGCAGCGTGAGCACGATGGCGCCGATCATGGCAACCAGCAGCACGAGGCCCGCGATCTGGAAGAAGTAGACGTAGTGGGTATAGAGCACGTCGCCGAGGGCGGCCGTGTTCGTGCGATCGGCAATCGCCGGGATCGGCATCGAGATCCCCTTGGCGATCTCGGGCGAGAAGGTCGCGCCGCCGACGACGACGATCAACTCGGCCGCCAGGATCAGACCGATCAGCGCACCGACCGGGGCATATTCAAGCACGCCGGCCCTGAGTTCCGCGAAGTCGATGTCGAGCATCATGACGACGAACAGGAAGAGCACCGCAACCGCGCCGACATAGACCACGAGCAGGATCATCGCCAGGAACTCGGCGCCAGCCAGCAGGAACAGGCCCGCCGAATTGAAGAAGGTCAGGATCAGGAACAGCACCGAATAAACGGGGTTCCTGGCCGCAATGACCATAAATGCCGATGCCACCGCGATGAAGGCAAAGAGATAGAAAAAAAGAACCTGCAGACCCATGATCGGTGCCTTTTTCGTCTTGCACGGCGTGAGGCTCTTGCAGCCCCACTCCACTGGCAAAGCCGGACTGATGTCCGGCCTTTGCCCCAAACTGTTTCACATGTGCCGCCTTGAAGGGCGGCACCACGCATCGGCCTCAGCGATAGGGCGAGTCCATTGCGATGTTGCGCGCGATTTCCCGTTCCCAACGGTCGCCATTGGCGAGGAGCTTGTCCTTGTCGTAGTACAGCTCTTCGCGCGTCTCGGTGGCGAATTCGAAGTTCGGGCCCTCGACGATGGCGTCGACCGGACAGGCTTCCTGGCAGAAGCCGCAATAGATGCACTTCACCATGTCGATGTCGTAACGCACCGTGCGGCGGGTGCCGTCGTTACGGCGCGGGCCAGCCTCGATGGTGATCGCCTGGGCAGGACAGATCGCCTCGCAGAGCTTGCATGCGATGCAACGCTCTTCGCCGTTGGGATAACGGCGCAGCGCGTGTTCGCCGCGGAAGCGCGGGCTGACCGGACCCTTTTCGAAGGGATAGTTCAACGTCGACTTCGGCTTGAAGAAGTAGCGCATCGACAGAAAGAACGCGCCAACGAATTCCTTGAGGAACAGCGAGCTGACGGCTTGCGAAAGACCGGCCATCATTTACCTCCAGACTTGCTGGCCTCAGAGCGGCCAGCGGTATGCAACCAAGCGAAAGCCAGCATCATGCGGCTCCCGTCAGCTTGAGAACGAATGCAGTGATCACGACCATTGCGAGCGAGATCGGCAAGAAGACCTTCCAGCCGAGACGCATCAGCTGGTCGTAGCGGTAACGCGGAACGAATGCCTTCACCATCGCGAACATGAAGAACACGAAGGACGCCTTGAGAACGAACCAGATGATGCCCGGGACCCAGTTGAGGAACCAGACGTCGACCGGAGGCAGCCACCCGCCGAGGAAGAGAATGGTCGTCAGCGCGCACATCAGGCAGATGGCGGCGTACTCGCCGAGCATGAACATCATGTAGGGCGTGGAGCCGTATTCAACCATGAAGCCGGCGACGAGTTCGGATTCCGCTTCCGGCAGATCGAAGGGCGGGCGGTTCGTTTCAGCCAGAGCCGAAATGAAGAACACGACGAACATCGGGAACAGCGCCAGCCAGTGCCAGTCGAGGAACGATGCCGGCAGACCCAGGTTGGTGCCAATGCCGTTGCTCTGGGCGTTGACGATGTCGGTCAGGTTCAGCGAACCGACGCAGAGCAGAACGGTGACGATGACGAAGCCGATCGAGACTTCGTAGGAAACCATCTGTGCCGCGGAACGAAGCGCGCCGAGGAAGGGATATTTCGAGTTCGACGCCCAGCCGCCCATGATGATGCCATAAACTTCAAGAGAAGATATGGCGAACACGAAGAGGATGCCGACGTTGATGTTCGCGATCACCCAGCCGGCATTGAGCGGGATAACCGCCCAGGCCGCCAGCGCCAGCGTCACGGAGACGAGCGGCGCCAAGAGGAAGATTGCCTTGTTGGCGCCGGCCGGAATTACCGGTTCCTTGAAGACGAACTTCAAAAGGTCGGCGAAGGACTGGAAAAGACCCCAGGGGCCCACCACATTCGGACCACGGCGAAGCTGGACAGCAGCCCAGATCTTGCGGTCGGCCAAAAGAATGTAGGCGATGAAAAGCAGCAGCGCGACCAGCAGCAGCAGCGACTGGGCGACCATGATGATCGCAGGCCAGACATAGGTCGAAATGAAAGCGTCCATGATACTCTATTCCCTCGCGCTCATTCCGCCGCAGCTTTGAAGTTGTTGCGTGCCAAAGCCGAGCACTCGGCCATGACGGCGGATGCGCGCGCTATCGGGTTCGTCAAATAGAAGTCTTTGACCGGAGACGCAAACACGGATTTGCCCATCTCACCCGCTTTTTGAGCAAGTGCGGCAATTTCGTCGCCACTGCCGATGGCAATCGCGTCGATATCGGCGAAATGCGGGTGCGCCGCATAGAGCTTCGAGCGCAATTCACCAAGCGAATCAAAGGGCAGCTTCTTGCCGAGAACGTCGGAAAGCGCACGAATGATCGCCCAGTCTTCGCGGGCGTCGCCCGGAGCAAAGCCGGCACGGTTGCCGATCTGGACGCGGCCTTCGGTGTTGACCCAGGTGCCGGACTTTTCGGTGTAGGTGGCGGCCGGCAGGATGACGTCGGCGGCATGCGCGCCGTTATCTCCATGCGAACCGATATAGACGGTAAAGCCCGACTTGCGACCGGCAAGATCGATCTCGTCAGCACCGAGCAGGAAGAGAACGTCAGAGGCGGACACCATTTCGGCGGCCGTCTTGCCGTTCTTGCCCGGGACGAAGCCGAGGTCGAGACCACCGACGCGCGACGCGGCTGTGTGCAGAACGGCAAAGCCGTTCCAGTCTGCGGTCACTGCACCGACGGCACCTGCGAGCTTTGCAGCAGCCGCGAGAACGGCAGGACCGCCCTCCCCTGCAACCGCACCCTGACCGATGATGATCATCGGGCGCTGCGCCTTCTTCAGGGTCGCTGCAAACTTGCCCTTGCCGGACACGAGCTCGGCCAGCGTCTCGGTGCCCGCACCGAGATATTCGTATTCGTAGCGCAGTTCACCCGGCTCGCCGATGACGGCGATCGGGAAATTGCCCATCCGGAAACGCTTGCGGATGCGTGCGTTCAGAACGGAGGCTTCGAAGCGCGGGTTCGAGCCGATGATCAGCAGCGCGTCGGCGCTTTCGATGCCCTGGATCGTCGGGTTGAAGATGTAGCTGGCGCGGCCGAGCGACGGATCGAGTGCGGCGCCATCCTGGCGGCAGTCGATGTTTTCGGAGCCGAGCGAAGCCAGCAGTTCCTTCAGCGCGTACATTTCTTCGACGGAAGCGAGATCGCCGGCGATGGCGCCGATCTTGTCACCGGACGTCGCGGCAACGGCGGCCTTGATGGCTTCGAACGCCTCACTCCAGCTGGCTGCCTGCAGACGACCATCCTTCTTGACGTATGGGCGGTCGAGACGCTGGGTCTTCAGGCCGTCCCAGATGAAGCGGCTCTTGTCGGAGATCCACTCTTCGTTGATGTCCTCGTTGACCCGCGGCATGATGCGCATCACTTCGCGGCCACGGGTATCGACGCGGATGGCCGAACCGAGCGCATCCATCACGTCGATGGATTCGGTCTTGTTCAGTTCCCACGGACGCGCGGTAAACGCGAAGGGCTTCGACGTCAGCGCGCCGACCGGGCAGAGATCAACGACGTTGCCCTGAAGCTCGGAGGTCATCGCCTGTTCGAGATAGGTGGTGATCTCAGCGTCTTCGCCGCGGCCGATGAGGCCAAGCTCGGCAATGCCGGCGACTTCCGTGGTGAAACGAACGCAGCGCGTGCAGTGGATGCAGCGGTTCATTACCGTCTTGACCAACGGGCCGATGTACTTGTCTTCGACGGCGCGCTTGTTTTCCTGGTAGCGCGAGCTGTCGATGCCGAAGGCCATCGCCTGGTCCTGCAGGTCGCATTCGCCGCCCTGGTCGCAGATCGGGCAATCGAGCGGGTGGTTGATCAGCAGGAATTCCATGACGCCTTCACGGGCCTTCTTGACCATCGGCGTGGTCGTGAAGACTTCCGGCGTCTCGCCGTTCGGGCCCGGACGAAGGTCGCGCACGCCCATGGCGCAGGAGGCGGCAGGCTTGGGCGGCCCCCCCTTCACCTCGATCAGACACATGCGGCAGTTACCGGCGACCGACAGCCGCTCATGGAAACAGAAGCGCGGAACCTCGGCGCCGGCCTCTTCGCACGCCTGAAGCAGCGTGAAATGATCCGGGACCTCGATCTCTTTTCCGTCGACTTTCAGCTTTGCCATCTTCGTACTCAATCCTGTCTTCCATCCGTCCACCTTCGAGGCGACGGACAATTCCAACACAGCCATGCTGCTTGCCGGTGGTGACCTCTGCCGGTCACCGCCTCTTATTCTTTTGCGCCTTTCAGCGCCTTTGCCTGCTTTACCCAGTCGTCGCGCAGAATACGTCCGCCAAAGCCCAGATCGTCGTCGAAGCGGGCAACATCAGCGTCGCTCCACGCGGCGATATCCGCGAACCGGCGAATGCCCTTGCCGTTCAGCACCTGCTCGAGCTTCGGGCCGACGCCGGAAATCCGCTTGAGGTCATCGGCGGCACGAGCCTTTGACCGTGAAGCTGCCGGCGCCTTTACGGACCCTGCCGGTTTCTTCTCAGCCTTCGGCTTCGATATCGCACTCTTCTTCGCCGCAACCGGCTTCACGGTCTCTTGCGGCCTTGCTTCCGCCTGAACCGGAGCAGCCTTGGCCGGGACGACTTCGGCCGTCACTCCTGCCTGCGGCTGGTCAGCCAAAGCCGAGCCCTTCTGCAATGCTTCGACGGCGCCCTGCATCGCACCGAGCATGACGCCGGCGATATGGCTCGACAGACCGAAACCAAGCGCCGTCGCCGCGGCAACAGCTCCTGCCGGATGTGCCATCAGCGGATGCAGTGGCACCTGCGACATGCCTTTCATCCATTCGGCCATGCCGAACGGATCGGCCGGATCAGCGCCAAGCGGACGTGCGGACGAAATGCCGCTTTCGGCCTCTCCCCTCACCTGTCCATCCTTGCGTGCGCCGGCCATGGCCCGTTACTCCGCCGCTTCCAGCACCGCGCCGTGCGAGGACGCGTTGCGGGTGTATTCGTCGATGCGCTTTTCGATCTCCGGACGGAAATTGCGGATCAGACCCTGGATCGGCCAAGCGGCCGCATCACCCAGAGCACAGATCGTGTGACCTTCGATCTGCTTGGTCACATCGAACAGCATGTCGATTTCGCGCTTCTGGGCGCGGCCCTGGACCATGCGCTCCATCACGCGCCACATCCAGCCAGTGCCTTCGCGGCACGGCGTGCACTGGCCGCAGCTCTCGTGCTTGAAGAAGGCCGAGATGCGGGCGATCGCCTTGATGATATCGGTGGAGCGATCCATGACGATGGCAGCAGCCGTACCGAAGGACGACTTGACTTCGCGAAGCCCGTCGAAATCCATCGGGCAGTCGATGATGTCTTCCGCCTTGACCACCGGGCACGATGCGCCGCCCGGAATGACCGCGAGTAGATTGTCCCAGCCGCCACGAATGCCGCCGGCATGCTTGTCGACGAGCTCACGGAAGGTGATGCCCATCGATTCTTCGACCGTGCACGGCTTGTTGACGTGGCCTGACAGCATGAACAGCTTGGTGCCGACGTTGTTCGGGCGACCGATCGCCGAGAACCAGCCGGCGCCGCGGCGCAGGATCGTCGGGGCAACGGCAATCGACTCGACGTTGTTGACGGTCGTCGGGCAGCCGTAGAGGCCCATGTTGGCCGGGAACGGCGGTTTCAGGCGCGGTTGGCCCTTCTTGCCTTCAAGGCTTTCGAGAAGTGCTGTTTCTTCGCCGCAGATGTAAGCGCCTGCGCCGTGATGGACATAAATGTCCATGTCCCAGCCGAGCTTGTTGTTCTTGCCGAGCAGGCCGGCGTCGTAGCACTCGTCGATTGCTGCCTGCAGCGCCTCGCGCTCGCGGATGTATTCGCCGCGAACATAGATATAAGCAGTGTGTGCGCCCATGGCGAAGCTGGCGATGACGCAGCCTTCGATCAGCGTGTGCGGATCGTGACGCATGATGTCACGGTCCTTGCAGGTGCCCGGCTCTGATTCGTCGGCGTTGACGACCAGATAGTGCGGACGTCCGTCGCTTTCCTTCGGCATGAAGGACCACTTGAGACCGGTCGGGAAGCCGGCGCCGCCACGACCGCGAAGACCCGAGGCCTTCATCTCGTTGACGATCCAGTCGCGACCCTTTTCAAGGATCTGCTTGGTGCCGTCCCAATGGCCACGGCTCATCGCGCCCTTGAGAGACTTGTCCTTGAGGCCGTAGATATTGGTAAAGATGCGATCTTCATCTCTGAGCATGGTTCACCTCTTTACCGCGGCTTCTTGCCGAAAACTTTGATGTATTCGGCTTCGCCACCCTTGGCGAGCGCCTTGGCCTGCTTGACCCAATCGTCACGTTCGATCCGGCCCTTGAAATTGAGATAGCCGTCGACCCACTCGCGCTCGGCCTTCTTCCACGACGCGACTTGCGCGAACGTGTAGATGCCGAGCTCGTGCAGTGTGCCTTCGATCTTCGGGCCAACGCCGGAGATCAGCTTGAGATCGTCGACTGCATCAGGCTTGGCGATGCCCGCCGGACGGTTCTTGTCTTCGAGCGACGGTTTTCCGGAAACCTCGGCCGCCTTGGCGGGCTTCGACTTGTCGGCGGTATCGCCTTCGACCTTGGCGTTTTCAGCCGCTGCCGCCTTCGCAGTTGCCGGCGTCTTTACCGCAGCGTTCGTCTCGCTGGCGTCGGTCTTGACGCGCGCTGCGTTCGACGGCGGAACGCTGACAACAGGCGCGTCGCTGATGTTCTTTGCGCTCGCGGGAGCCTTCTTCACCGATGCGTCCGGCGTCGTCAGTGTGGTCGGACCACCTTCCGGCGCTGAAAACACACGGTCAATCTGCGGACCGGTCGCGACTTCGGCACCCTTGCCTGCATCGAAGCGGTCGATGATCTGCTCGAGCTGCTCGGGCGTCAGGTCTTCATAGGTGTCCTTGAAGATCATGACCATCGGCGCGTTCACGCAGGCGCCCTGACATTCCACTTCTTCCCACGACAGCGTGCCGCTCTCGTTGAGCGTGAAGGGATCATGGGCGATCTTGCTCTTGCAGACCCGGATCAGATCTTCAGCGCCGCGCAGCATGCACGGCGTCGTGCCGCAGACCTGAACGTGGGCGCGTGTTCCGACCGGCTTCAGCTGGAACTGGGTATAGAAGGTCGCGACTTCGAGCACGCGGATATAGGCCATGCCGAGCATGTCGGCGATCGATTCGATCGCGGCCTTCGTTACCCAGCCGTCCTGCTCCTGCGCCCGCATCAACAGCGGAATGACCGCTGACTGCTCGCGGCCTTTCGGATACTTCTGGATTGTCTTTTGTGCCCAAGCGGCGTTTTCGCGATTGAACGCGAATGCGGCCGGCTGGACATTGTCTTCGGCTAGTCGACGAACAGACATTCTTCACGACACCTTATCAGTTAATCGATCCACACCGCGACTTCGTCACCGAAACGAACTCGCAGGCATAGGCCGACTGGTCTTTTTGTAAAAATACGATGTAGCGCGTGCCGTTGGCCACGGCTGCCTTGATCTCGTAGCCGTTGGCCACGAGGTCGGCCATCGAGCCCCCACGCATTCCGGCAGACGCTTCGCTGTTGGTGGAATCCTGCGCGGATGCCCCCGTTGCCAGCATAAGAAATCCTGCCATTGCCAGGGGCGCGAAACGCATCAGCGATCCACCTCACCGAACACGATATCGAGGGAGCCCAGCACAGCCGATACGTCGGCAAGCTGGTGTCCGCGACAGAGGAAGTCCATCGCCTGCAGATGCGCGTAGCCCGGGGCACGGATCTTGCAGCGATAGGGCTTGTTGCTACCGTCGGAGACGAGGTAGACGCCGAATTCGCCCTTGGGCGCTTCGACGGCTGCATAAACCTCACCCGCCGGCACGTGGTAGCCTTCGGTGTAGAGCTTGAAGTGGTGGATCAGCGCTTCCATCGAGCGCTTCATCTCACCGCGCTTCGGCGGAACGATCTTGCCGTCCATCGACGAGACCGGGCCGACCTTGGCATCGCCGAGCAGGCGATTGACGCATTGGCGCATGATCTTGGCCGACTCGCGCATTTCGATCATGCGGATGAGATAACGATCGAAGCAGTCGCCGTTCTTGCCGATCGGAATGTCGAATTCCATATCCGAATAGCATTCGTAGGGCTGCGAACGACGCAGGTCCCAGGCAGCGCCGGAACCGCGAACCATCACGCCCGAGAAACCCCAGGCCCAGGCGTCTTCCAGCTTGACGACGCCGATGTCGACGTTGCGCTGTTTGAAGATGCGGTTGCCGGTCAGAAGCTCATCGATATCGTCGACGGTCTTCAGGAACGGGTCGATCCACTTGCCGATGTCTTCGACCAGTTCGTGCGGCAGATCCTGATGCACGCCGCCGGGACGGAAATAGGCCGAGTGCATGCGCGCGCCGCAGGCACGCTCATAGAACACCATCAGCTTCTCGCGTTCCTCGAAGCCCCAGAGCGGCGGCGTCAGCGCGCCGACGTCCATGGCCTGGGTCGTCACGTTCAGAAGATGCGACAGGATGCGGCCGATTTCCGAGTAGAGAACGCGGATCAGCTGGCCGCGGATCGGAACTTCGGTTCCAGTCAGTTTTTCCACGGCAAGCGCAAAGGCGTGCTCCTGGTTCATCGGCGCGACGTAGTCGAGCCGATCGAAATAGGGAATAGCCTGCAGATAGGTCTTGGTTTCGATCAGCTTCTCGGTGCCGCGATGCAGCAGGCCGATATGCGGGTCGACGCGCTCGACGATTTCGCCATCAAGCTCGAGCACCAGACGCAGAACGCCGTGCGCCGCCGGATGCTGCGGACCAAAGTTGATGTTGAAATTGCGGACGTTATGTTCGGTCATACCGATTGCTCCAGGCCGGACGGCGCCCTCGAAGGGTCGCCGCGGGCCGACTTAGTCTCACCGTGCTTTCGCCTTCTCGTCGCCGGGCAGGACGTATTCCGTCCCTTCCCACGGGGAGAGGAAGTCGAAGTTGCGGAATTCCTGCTTCAGTTCGACGGGCTCATAGACGACGCGCTTTGCTTCGTCATCATAGCGAACCTCGACAAACCCGGTAACCGGGAAGTCCTTGCGCAGCGGATGCCCTTCGAAACCGTAGTCCGTCAGGATGCGACGCAGGTCCGGATGGCCGGTAAACAGGATGCCGTACATGTCGTAGGCTTCGCGCTCGAACCAGTCGGCGCCCGGAAAGACGCCGGTGGCGGACGGCACAGGCTCGCCTTCGCCGGTCGCAACCTTGATGCGCACGCGCAGATTCTGGCGCGGCGAAAGCAGGTGATAGACGACGTCGAAACGATCCGACCGCTGCGGCCAGTCGACACCGCAGACATCGACAAAGTTGATGAAGGCGCACTGCACGTCGTCGCGCAGGAACGTCAACAATTCGATCAGGTTTGCAGCCGTCGTCGTCAGCGTCAGTTCGCCGTAGTTGATCGCGGCGTCCGAAATCAGCTGGCTGCGCGTCTCGCGCAGATAGGAGGCAAGCTCGTTCAGGGCTTCACTCATGTTCAGAACCCCCTACCCTTAGCGTTCGATCGTGCCGGTCCGGCGGATCTTCTTCTGCAGCAGGAGCACGCCGTAAAGCAGCGCTTCTGCTGTGGGAGGACAGCCTGGCACATAGATATCAACGGGCACGACACGGTCGCAGCCACGCACGACGGAATAGGAATAGTGATAGTAGCCGCCGCCATTGGCGCATGAACCCATCGAGATCACATAACGCGGCTCCGGCATCTGGTCGTAGACCTTGCGGAGCGCGGGCGCCATCTTGTTGGTCAGCGTGCCGGCAACGATCATCACGTCGGACTGGCGCGGTGACGCGCGCGGCGCAAAGCCGAAGCGCTCGGCGTCGTAACGCGGCATCGACATCTGCATCATCTCGACGGCGCAGCAGGCAAGACCGAAGGTCATCCACATCAGCGAACCGGTGCGCGCCCAGGTGATGAGCTCATCGGTCGAGGTGACCAGAAAACCCTTGTCGGCGAGCTCGTTGTTGATCTCGCCGAAGAATGCATCATTGCTGCCGATCGGCTTGCCGGTCGAGGGATCGATGATCCCCTTCGGCTTGGGCGCAACGAGCGTGGTGCCGGATGCTAGTTCCATTCCAGCGCTCCCTTCTTCCATTCATAAATAAAGCCGATCGTCAGCACACCGAGGAAGACCATCATGGACCAGAATCCGAACCAGCCCAGCTGGTGGAACGAAACGGCCCACGGGAAGAGGAAGGCGACTTCCAGGTCGAAGATGATGAAGAGGATCGACACAAGGTAGAAACGAATGTCGAACTTCATGCGAGCGTCGTCGAACGCATTGAAACCGCATTCGTAGGCCGACAGCTTTTCCGAATCAGGCGCCTTGAACGCCACGGCGAAAGGGGCAACCAAAAGTGCCACACCGATCACAAGTGCGATTCCAATGAAAATCGCGATCGGAACATAGGAACCGAGAAGTTCAGTCATTGTTATCCGTCCCTGCCTGCGGGAGGGCGCATGGGAGAGCGCCAAACAACAAATCTCGCAGGCCGAAAAATATGTTGCAACGCCAGAGTGGTTAGCGCAGCCCGCGCTTGCGCGCAAGCCTTCGAGGGGCATTTAAACCGGTTCGCGACACAGGATTGGACGACGTGCCGCGGCAAAGCGCTGATTTGCAGGGATGGGCAGACTTTACGGTAAAATCGTAGCTTGAAGGACAGATTGCCGCACTGCAAAAGAGGCTATTCGCAGTCATATTATATCGGAGGGATCAAGGGGTAAATGGCGCGAGTGACGGGGCTCGAACCCGCGACCTCCGGCGTGACAGGCCGGCACTCTAACCGACTGAGCTACACCCGCGCATATGACCCAAGGGGCCAGTATTACCACCATCGGCATTTTCTGAAAATGCCTCAAGTCAAACCATGTCAAGAATGGCGCGAGTGACGGGGCTCGAACCCGCGACCTCCGGCGTGACAGGCCGGCACTCTAACCGACTGAGCTACACCCGCATCATCTTGAAGTGGCTGGGACGTTTCCGCCCCGGCACCGAAGCGGGCTTGCCCGTTCGATGAGCGGCTAACTAAGCGGTTCGCATTTGGGTGTCAAGCGTGTTTGGAGACAAATCCATGACAGAGCCAATTTTGATCCACAGGCAAGATCAAAGCCGGCTCTTCCCTCCCCTACAATTAGGAAGCCCGCTTCCCTATGCGGTCGGACGTCCCGCCATGAGGAGAGCCGGTGCGCGGATGTTATACAACGTCTCGATGATAGGGACCTATAGGACGGGCTCGATCGGGCTTTCTGGCCAGGAGAGATTCGCGGAGCGATGCTCGCGCATCGGTCAAGGATCTCGACACCGCCAGAAAGCCCGAGAAGCCGGCTGAAGGTGATCCGTGGCTGGACTCTGGCGTTGTTGCGATGATTGCTCGATGCATCAGCACCGCGCCTAGCCAGAGCCCAGCCATTAACCATCCTATAGGTTCCCATCATCGAGACTAGATATCGGTCACTGATCGACGGATTCGAGCGAAAGTCGCCGTGAGACCAATCGTCGTTTTCCACAGTCGCCGTTCTCCGTTTTTTTCCACAACGCGAAAACCCGACAACTCCTGCACTTCTGTCGCCTCGTGCAAAAAAAATCGAAAAAACGATGGAAATGCTCTTGCGGTTTTTTTCGGTTACGCCTAGATCACGGCCACCGACGCGGCGGACACATCCGGTCCGAACGCTGAAGGGCGATTAGCTCAGTTGGTAGAGCGCCTCGTTTACACCGAGGATGTCGGGAGTTCGAGTCTCTCATCGCCCACCATTCCCCCCCCTAGAAAATTTCGACAGAACACTCTAAGCAGACATCCGCGTTCACGCGATCCATGATCGAACGGTTCGCGGCGACGGTGCGGCATCTTGCGTTTCATGTATCCACGCCACGGTGGCGTCGGCGCTGCTGCACGAAAGCAAGAGCGCGACCGGAGACGCGGGCGCACCGCGGACTGATTCCGGTGAGAGCGCCCTCATACTCATAGCGCCTTGCAGGCGATCGCCACACAATCGATTCGTCACGCAACCTCAAGCGCGCGAGACAGAAAAGAATGAACTATGCGCCGCGATACTGCTCGTCGCTGACATGTTCGAGCCAATCGACGGCCTTGCCGTCGAGTGCTTCCTGAATGGCGAGGTGGGCCATGGCGGTATCCGGCGCGGCACCGTGCCAATGTTTTTCACCAGGAGGAAACCAGACCACGTCTCCGGTGTTTATTTCGCGCACCGGTCCACCCCAGACCTGCGCCAGCCCGCGACCCGATGTGATCACCAGCGTCTGCCCCAGTGGGTGCGTATGCCAAGCTGTGCGTGCACCAGGCTCGAACGTCACGTTCACCGCCCGCACACGCGCCGGCTCTCCCGCCTCGATCACCGGGTACTGCCTGACCGCTCCGGTAAAATACTCGGACGGAGGCTGTGTCGAGGGTCGCGAACCGTTGAGTATGATCTCCATCTGCCGTTCCTCCAGGTTTCCATGGCGCCCATTCGCCAACAGCGTGCCGATTTATGCAAGCGTCAAAGCCTGTGGATAGTAGCCTGCGGGCACGCCGTTCGGGCGATATCGCAAAGATGCTCATGATGCGTCAGGTAGATCACCTGCCCGACACGGGCCATATCCGCCATCAATTCGAAGGCACGACCGGCACGACCGTCGTCAAACGTCTCCATGATGTCATCAGCGATGAAGGGCAAGGTTTCGCGCGCTGCGGCAACCTCATGGTAGCCCGCGATCCTGAGTGACAGATAGAGCTGGAAGCGTGTGCCCTTGGAGAGATCGCGCGCCAGCTTGGATCCGCCGGCAGCGGCGTTGGCAATCAGGAACTCCTGGCCCTTGTCGGCCTGTGCCGCCAGGCCCGTGTATTCTCCGCCACTGATGCGGCTGAAGGTTTCCGAGGCGCGCCGCATCATGGCGCTGCGATGGCGCTCGCGAAAGAGCCGGAGTGCCTGTTCGGCAGCGATCAGGCCGGCCCTCAGTTTGAGGTAGCCGAGCGCCTTGGCCTCGATCTCCAGCAGCAGCGTGCGGCGGCGCTGATCGAGGGCTGCAACGGCGTCGTCGCCGGCAATGTTTGCGAGCGCTGATTCTTTCGTTCGCATGTCGGCATGCAACTCGCTGACGTCGCGGTCGCTTTCCTCAAGAAGCGCCTCGACGCGAACCAGTTCCAGCCGTACCGCCTCGTCATCGAGCGTGGCCAGCAACGCCTGCGCATCTTCACTGCTGATAACGCCGAGGCGCGATGCCAGGTCGGCCCCCGCTTCGGCGATGCGCTGGCACAGCCTCTCCTGATCGCGGGAGGCGTCAAGCCGCAAGCCTGCTTCATCCAATGTCTCGCAGTCGAAGAATTCGAGCACGACGCGCCTGCGGGCAACGTG
Organism: Sinorhizobium sp. A49; assembly: GCF_002002725.1. GTDB lineage: Bacteria > Pseudomonadota > Alphaproteobacteria > Rhizobiales > Rhizobiaceae > Ensifer. The sequence continues at coordinate 350,340 of NZ_MUNW01000032.1, forward strand.
AAGCTCCTGCTCGGCTGCGACGTTGCGTTTCTCCTCCTCAAATCGGGCAAGTTCCGCCAACAGCGCCGCGCGCCGATCCTCGTGTTTTTCAGCGTCAGCAATACGCGCCTTCATAGCGGCGAAGGTTGCAAGCGTATCGTCTGCGGCCGTAGCGCCGGTAAGGTCTGCGATCGCCGTCTCGAAGGCCACTTGGTCCTTGCGCATGCCGGTGACGCGGTGATCGAGATCCGCCTTGCGTTGCATCAGCTTGTCGAGATCCTGCAAGACGGCCAGCATGGGCGCAATCTGATCCGGCAGCGGCCGCTCCGGTCGACCGGCAAGCCAGGTGGCTGATAGCAGATTATCCCATTGCGCCTGCCAGGAGGACAAGGCGTCTTCCGTCTGCGCCAGGGTCGACATCCGCTGCTCCAGACCGTCGCCGGCACGTCGAGCGGCCTCGCGCGCCGCCTTGCCGGCAGCGAAAGCCGCTTGTGCCCGCGCGATGGCATTCTCGGCAAACGCCATGAGATCATCGAGCCGCTGCGGCAGATGCTCCGTCACTCCGATCTCGGCAAGTGACCCCTTGAGTGTTTCACGCGCGTCGTTCGCATCGGCCTGGGCACGATCGAACTCCAGCCGTGTAGTGCGCTGCTGTGCGCGGAATTCGAGCGCGGCAAGCCGAGCCGCAAGCCAAGCCTCCAGTTGAGTCAGTTGCATGACGTGGGGTAATCCACAGGCTGCGGCAGCCATCTGAACAGCCTGAAGCGACACGGACCAATGCTCGGCGCCGGAAACCTGCTGTTCCCGAAGCGAATCGAGCCGTGCCCGGCGCTCCGCGATCGACAAAGCGAGCGAGCGCATATCCGCGACCTTTGCCGCCTCTGCAAGCCGCAACGCCGTGGCATCGTCGTCGCGACCCAGAGCATCTTCAAAGATCACTGCCGTCGTCGCGTCCAGCCGAGCCTTATGCTGCTCCCAGGCATGGTGTCGGTGTCGGCGAAGCTCGGTGAAAGCGCTGTCGTCAATGGCACCCCCCGAAGCCATCAGGGCGTCGAGGCGTGCCTCCTCTCCAGCCAGTTGCTCGGTCTCGCCGCCGACGCGATCTGCAAGGCGCAGACGCCTTTCGTCCTGTGCGGCGAGATCCCTTCGCCAGACCTCGATCGTGCCTGCGGCCGGCACCGGAAGGCCGAGCAGATCATCGACGCCGCCGGAATACGGCTTCAAAGCCTCCAGCCTATCGGCAAGCTCGGCATCCAAGCGCTCCAGCGACTGTCTGGCGCCCTGCAGGCGCAGACCGCAATCGTCCTGCCGCAGGCGCCGAAGGCGCTCGGCAAGCACGGTCGGATCGACACCCGGACCGCCTTCGGCCTGCAGACGCGCCAACTCGCTGGCCGTCTCCCGCTCCGCATGCCTTGCCGCATCGGCCTCCTGTCGGGCCGATGCCACACGCTCCTGCAGCGCCGAATGTTGCCGAGAAAGTTCCTGCAGCCGGGCGTTCGTGGCCGCCGGCAACAGCAGCGACGCCGGATCCCTGTCGCCGGGCTCGCCGAGCCGGACAAGACAGGCGGCAATTTCGGTCTTCGTCCGCGACAACTCGTCGATCCGTGCCGGCATGTCGCGCGCCGCAGTCACATACCGCGCATCGAGCGCGGTCTCCTGCAGCACGTTCAAACGCTCCATCTGGACGAGGGCCGCCTCGTCACGCGGCAGATCTTCCAGTTCTTCCTGCCGCCGCCGGACTTCGTCGTCAAGCTGACGCAGCCTGGTCGCGATTTCGATGTCGCGTCGGCGCAGCGCCGCCAAATCCGCTGTCCACTCGGCCGGCGCTCGCGGCAAGGCCGGCGCCTTTGCCAGATCGGCTCGCAAACCATCAAGTCGCCTGAAGAGCGGTAGGGCATCCATCTGAGCCTTCAGCCGATCACGCTCCATGCGCAGCTCGACACGTCGCGCCATGGCCTCGTCGTGACGCTCACGGGCCGCTAGAAGCGTTTTGCGCAACGCCGCGTATTCGCGGGCATTGACGTCCAGCCGACTGCGGTCGACCTTCAGCGCGTCGAGTTCGGCCTTCAATTCGGAAAGCTGATGCTTGCGCGCCTGGGGTCGGTAAAAGGCATCCGCCTCACCGCGCAGGGTGGACAGGATCGCGGCGCTATCGGGCAGACCGGAACTGGCAGAAAAAAGCAGCGAGCCGAGTTCGCCCTCACTCTTCAGGATCGATTCCCCGCCCTGCTCGATGCTGTCGTCGTCGAGCGAGAACATCATGCGATAGGTCGCACGGTCGATCGAGCCGAGCGAGGCGGAGAACAGATTGTCCGGCAGCGGCTGGTCGTCGGCGCCCACCAGCGTATTGGTCTTGCGTTTTACCCGGAACGCGTGGTGCGTGCGACCAGCTGCCTCGACGGTCCCGCCGACCCGCATGGTCGGATAGGGGTGCAGAAAGCCGTAGGAGCTGTAATGCTCGATGCCGAAAAGCAGGTCGAGGAAGCCGGAAAACAGCGTCGACTTGCCGGCCTCGTTCGGTCCGTAGACGATATGCAAGTCTGGCGTGCCCGATGCCGCCGGACCAAAATCAAGGCGGCGCTCGGTGAATTTTCCGTACCGCACCAGGTCGAGTTCCCGTAGCCGCATCAGCGAGCCCCCTCGCCGGCGTTGCCGTGGAGATGCGCGAGCACCTCCGCTGCACCGGAGACACCGGCATCGAATGCCAGTTTTTCGACGGCCGCTTCATCCGGCGCCAGAGCCTGGCGCAACTCCGGCGGCAGTTGCTGCAGCACCTCCTCGACGGCGGCGCGCACCTCCTGGCGAAATCCATGGGCTGGCAGGACGTCGCTTGAGACAAGCGCCGCCAATTCGTCGACCGGATCGGCCATCACCATCCCGGTCTCGGTATCGGGATTGCGGCATTCGAGTTCGATCTTCTCGACCCAGCACCCGCCGATGCCGGCCGCCACATTATCGATCTCGCCCTGGAGCAGATCGCCGTCACGGCGCAGCCGCCAGGCAAGCGGTGTCGCACCGGTCAACGTCAGCCGAAGGATCACGTGATCGGCGGCGGTGGCATTGCGAGCCCGCAGGAAGGCGTTTCGAACCGCATCGAGCATATCGCCCCACTCGGAAATGCCGGCAAGGCCAAGGCTCATCCGCTCGAAAGTCGCAAGCCCGATCGACCGCTCCTCGATCGACAAATGCCCCTCGTCGGTAACCGTCACCAGCGTCACGCCCTTGGCCCCGGCTTCATTGATGTCGCGACCCTGCGGCATGCCCGGCATGACCACAAAGGGTTCGCTGGAATGCACCTGACGTTGATGAACGTGGCCGAGCGCCCAATAGTCGAAGCCATGCGCCTGGAGATCCGCCACGCTGCACGGCGCGTAGAGATCGTGGCCGGCAGAGCCAACAAGGCTCGTATGCAGCATGCCGATATTGATCGCATCGACAGCGGGCATCTGAAAGGACGGCAACAGGCTTTCAGGCGCGTGCGGGCTCGCGAAGCTCATGCCGTGGATATAGACATTACGACCACTCTCCAGCGTCTTCGCCAGAACGGGCTTGCTGCGACCCTTGAAGACATGCGTCGATGGCGAGAACGTCAACTCGTTCGTCACCTGCGATTGGGCATCGTGGTTGCCACGGATGATGAAAACACGGATGCCGGCTTCGTCCAGGCGGCGCAGTTCGCCCGCGAGGAACAGCGCGGTGTTCATGGACGTCTGGCTGCCGTCATAGAGGTCGCCCGCGATCAGCAGCGCATCGACCTCTTCGGCAAGGCAGAGATCGACAATCCGCACGAGCGCCTGCCGGGTGGCGCCGCGCACGATTTCGGCAAGATCGGCATTTCGAAGCGCGAGGCTGCGTAGCGGCGAATCAAGATGGAGGTCGGCGGTGTGAACGAAACGAAAGGGCATGGGCGACCATGGCCCGCGACAGCAGCACCCGTCAATGCGCCCGGCACCGTCATCCACGCGAACGCGCCGATCGCACAGGGTTATTTCAGGCCGCCCAAGTAAAGACAGTTCTAATACGTGCAGCCTGCAGTTTCGCCATGGAACGATCGCCCGAAAAGGTTCGCGCTCCTATGTGCAAATATCAGATTATACTCACTTTAATCGATTAGCGCTTTTGTAATACCTTGTTGGCTAGGTTTCGCGCGGCTGCATTTTGCGTGCGGTCAAGCACAGGAATGACTCCCTGCTTCGGCATCCGCTCCGTCATGACGATCACGAGCCGGAACGACTTATTCATGCACAAGCTTTTACGGACGCCGTTCCTTCGGAGTTATTCATGTCGCACCTAAAGATATCACACACCCTTATTGCCCTTTTCCTGATGGTTGGCCTCATCGTCACCGTGTTGGCGGTCGCTTCGCTCGGCGGCATCAAGATGATGAACGAACGCAACAACGAAATCGCCACCACCTGGTTGCCGCGCGTCTCACTTTCGCGCGCCCTGGAAACACAGCTTTCGGACACGCGCATGTCGTTTGCCCGGCATCTGATCTCGCTGACGCCTTTCGAGAAGAAGGCAGCCGAGAAGGTCATCGGTGAAGCCGTGGCCGGGTTCGGCAAGCTTTCGGACGAATACGCCGCGCTCATGGTCACCGACGCCGACAAGGCGGCGCTCGAGAAGGTAAAGAGCGCCTACGAGGCCTATCTCTCCGTCTCCGCCGGCATGGTGAAACTCTCCAACAACCTCGAAAACATGAAGGCGCAAAGCGTGTTCAAGGTCGAGATGCGCGAGACAGAACAACTGGTCGATCAGGCGATCAAGGACATGCGCGCGCTTAACCTTGCCGGCGCAGACGCTGCCGTTGCGGCAAGCTCCGCCACGCACGACCAGATCCGCACGATCGAAATGGCTGTCATCGCGGTTGCGGCCTTCATCGTGCTCGGCGCCATCCTCTACGCAATCCGCGGCATCGCTCGTCCGATCCAGATCATCACCCGCTCGATGGCAGGTCTGGCAAACGGCGACACCGCGACCGCCATTCCCTATGGCGCGCGCAAGGATGAGATCGGTGAGATGGCCCGTGCCGTCGAGGTCTTCCGTGAGGCAGCGATCTCCAATCTGCAGCTCGAGGAAGATGCCAAGGTGCAGCGTTCGCAGGCTGAGGCCGAGCGCCGACGTGTGACGGAAGAGGCGGAAGCCGCCGCGCAGATCCGCCTGCAGGAAGCGACGGCGGGTCTTGCAACCGGTCTTCGCCGCCTGGCGGCGGGCGATCTTGCCTTCCAGCTCAACGAACCTTTCGCGCCGGATTTCGAACAGCTGCGTCACGACCTCAACCAGGCCGTTGCCCAGCTGGCCGATACGCTGGCTGCCGTCTCCTCCAGCTCGGGCAGCATCGACAGCGGCGCACGCGAAGTCAGCCAGAGCGCCGACGACCTGTCGCGCCGTACCGAACAGCAGGCCGCCTCGCTGGAAGAAACGGCCGCCGCCCTTGACCAGATCACGGTCAATGTCGGCAGTTCGTCCAAGCGAACCAACGAAGCCCGCGCCATCGCCAGCCAGGCAAACGAAAGCGCCCACAAGTCCGGCGCCATCGTCTCCGGTGCGGTCGACGCCATGGGCCGTATTGAGCATTCGTCGAGCCAGATCTCCAACATCATCGGCGTCATCGACGAAATCGCCTTCCAGACCAACCTCCTGGCGCTCAATGCCGGCGTGGAAGCGGCGCGCGCCGGTGATGCCGGCAAGGGCTTTGCCGTTGTTGCCCAGGAAGTGCGCGAACTCGCCCAGCGCTCGGCCAATGCCGCCAAGGAGATCAAGGACCTGATCCGCAATTCGGCCGCCGAAGTGCAGAGCGGCGTCAAGCTGGTGCGCGAGACCGGAGAAGCGCTGCGAACGATCGAAGGCTTCATCGTGACGATCAATCAGCACATGGATGCGATCGCAGTTTCGGCGCAGGAACAGTCTGCCGGACTTTCCGAGGTCAACACCGCCGTCAACCAGATGGATCAGGTGACCCAGCAGAACGCCGCCATGGTCGAAGAGGCGAATGCCGCAAGCGCGACGCTGGCACAGGAGGCAGGTCGTCTGCGCGAGCTTATCGCCCGCTTCACGCTCGCGGAGACTTCCGGCCACGGCTACGCGCCTTCGGCCGGTTCATCGCGCTGGGCGGCATAGTCGGAACGAGCGAAATTCTTGGCGCTACAAGTCAAACGGCCTCCGGAGACGGGGGCCGTTTCTTGTTTGCGGAGGGCGTTACCGTGAAACGGCAGAGGTTTTAGTCGACAAATGTAGCAATTGTAACTATCAATAATGTTGCTGCCATTTGACATGGCACCTCACAATTTTCCAACGATGATCATGAAGAAGACATTCGAAGTTTCCGACAGGCTGTTTGAGCTTTATCACCGCGTTCACCGGCTGGTGAACGAGTCGATGACGGAGGAAGGCGTTTCGCTGGCGCGGAGCAAATTCCTGTTTTTTCTGAGCAAGCTCGGTCCCTGTCGTTCGACGGATATCGCCTGCGCACTGAACTTCGCGCCGCGCACCGTCACCGAAGCGATCGATGGCCTCGAGCGTGACCGGCTGGTCATGCGCAAGCCCGATCCCGAGGACCGCCGCGCCAAGATCGTCTCGATCACCGATACCGGGCGCGTCATTCTGGAAGCAGCGGAACACCCGCGCAAACAGCTAATCGAGGAAATTTTCTCGGCACTCGACGACAAGGAGCTCGACCAGCTCTTCGATATCGTCGGCAAGCTCGTCGACAAGACAGACGAGATCCGCAGGCGCAAGGATGAGGCGGAAGCGGCCCAAATCGCGGTCGCTCGCTAGGCCCACCCTTCCCCCGCACAATTACGGATAGCCAAAACAGAAAGAGGCCGGGACGTCATGTCCCGGCCTCTTCCGTTTTTCTCCTGGCCTGACGCTTACATCGCGTCGATGGCTCCGATGGAGAAGAACAGCGTTTCGCCGGAGGAATCGTCGACACCGTCATTGTCGGTGACGACATAGCCGTTGCCGGCGGCATCGACGGTAAACCCTTCTACCTTGTCGACGACGTAGCCATTGAGAGCCTTCAGATCGGGAATGAGGTCACGAACCTCTTCCTTCTTGACGACCGGAAGCGCGTCGCCGAGCGCTGCCGGCTTCAACTCGGCAAGCGCGACACGGTAGAGCTTCTTGAGCTTGGCGGCCTGACCGATCAGGTTGTCGCGTTCGATGATGTAGGCGTAGTCGCCGTGCACCGAGATTTCCGAGAGGCCGACCCAGCCGCCATCTGCCTTTTCGAGCGGATAGCGGACTGCACCCCATTCCTCGCTTGACGGCTTGTAGGAGACGAGCTTGACGAAGCCCTTATCGTCGTCCTTCCATTCCCGCTGGACGGCCATCCAGAGAACCTGATCATCGCCTTCGCCGACGACCGTCACGCCTTCGAAGCCGAAGCGAGTTTCGCCGGAACGGAGTGCCTCGGGAAGAGCGATCTCCTTCTTGATTTCGCCCTTCTTGTTCACCTTCAGCAGTGCATGGCTATAGAGCTTGTCGGCGTTGCCTTCGGAAGCAAGCCAGAAGCCCCCTTCCCCATCATTGGCGATGCCTTCGATGTCGAGCTTCTGTGCCGGGGCGCCATCGCGGGTGATGCGAAGCGTTTCGGTGATCAGCGCCGGCTTCTGCGTCGCGTCGATGGTGAAGATGGTCGGTTGGGATGCGTAGACCGAATCGTTGACGGCGCGCAGGAAGCCCGGCTTGTCGGCAACGGCTGCCAGGCCCGAAAGTGCGCCGAAGCCGACGGGCAGACCATCCTTGTCGGCCGAGCGGATCTGCGGATAGGCGGCTTCGCCTTCGCCGCGCTCATAGATCATCACATGCGAGCGGGCGCCACCGTCCTCGCCGAGGTCGACCTCGTTGGCGGTCGCAAGCAGATTTCGCGACGGGATCGCGACGGCACCTTCCGGCGAGATACCCGACGGCAGCAATTGCAGCAGTTCCGGCTCGGCGCCGGTGTCCTTGTAGACGCCGACAACGGATGCGCGTTCGGCAAGCACGAAGAACAGATTGTCGTCGCCGAATTTCGCGGCCTCGAGGCCCTCCGGCTCGACGCCCTTGGCCGACGAGCGCTTCTCCGGGTAATGCCCGATCGACGCGATCGCCTGCTCGAAGCTGGCGCCCGATTCGAACAGGACCTTGCCGGTCGTATCGAAGATGGTGAAACCGCGCGAACCGCCCTCATGGTCGCCTTCGTTGGCAACGACGATGCGGCTGTCGTCGAGCCACTTGACAGCGTCAGGCTCGCGCTTGCGGCCCGGTTGTTCGTCCTGGAAGGCGATCGCGCCGTCGCGCTTGGTGTCGATGTCCTTGAGGTCGACGCTGCCTGCGGAGAAATGCGTCTTAACCACCGCCGCCTTGGCATCGATGATGACGATGTGGTTGTTCTCCTGCAGTGTCAGCGCGATCTCGTCCTTGCCGTTGAAGGAAACGAATTCCGGCTCCGGATCGTCGCCAGCAACGTCGGCAAGCCCCGTCAGGGTCACATGCTTGATCGTCGTGCAATCGGCAGCGCCGTCCTTCAGCGACAGGATCACCAGGTCGCCGGCAGGCATCTGCGGGATCTTGCCGTCGTTGACCTCTTCGTCGCGCTCGTTCTCGATGGCGATTGCCGCGAGGGTGCGGTCCTTGTTGACCGCGACGGAGTCCGGTTGACCGCCGAGATCACAGGTCGCGTCGACCTTTTTGGTGGCGACGTCGACGGTGGCGAGGAAGCCGGAAGGCTTGGTAAAGCTTTCGCGCGTGTTGACGGCAACCAGCGCCTTGGTACCGGCAACGGTCACCGACGTCGGCTCCCCTTCGAACGAAACGATGCCGGCGGCCTTCGGCGCCTTGGCGTCGGTGATGTCGATGAGGCCGATGCGCTTGCCCGGGCTATCGGAATAGATCAGCGTGTTGCCGTCTTCGGTGGCGGTGATGATTTCCGCAGATGTCGCTTCCTTGCGGGCGTCACCTTCCAGATTGTCGGCAACGGCGAAGGACGCAATACGGTTGAACACCGGTTCGGCAGCAGCCGGAAAAGCAACGGACGCAAGAAGCATGGCGGCAAGCGCCGTTCTGCATGATGAAATGGTCATGAAATCCCCCATGTCGAATATCCAAAACAAGGGGGTTCTGCGGGATGGCGATGACAGGCGCATGACAATCCCGCAGCTTTGTTGTGCAGCGGCGCCTTACGCGCTCGCACGCTCGCGTTTCATCTCGTTGCGCATGATGAAGAGCGAGGCGCCTAGGATCAGTACGGCTCCCAGCCAGAGATAGCCGCTCGGCGCATAACCGAAGACGAGCCAGCCGGCGAGAACGTTGAGCGGCAGCTTGAGATCGTCGAAAGGTTGCACATAGGCGGCATCGGCGACCGTGTAGGCCAGCGTCAAGAGATACTGTGCCACGACGGTCAGGAGCCCCGCCAGCGCCAGCAGCGCGAGCATGCTGCCGCTCGGCACGACAAACCCTGCCGACAGCGCCAGGGCGCCGTTGATCGGCGTCAGAAGCACGAGCAGCCAGACGGTTATCGTCTCCGGGCGCTCGATGCCCGTCAGGCTCTTCGTGATCAGCGACGACGCACCCCAGAGGAGCGCCGAGAGAACCGGCAGCAAGGCTGCCCAGGTGAAGCTCTCCGACCAGGGCTGCAGAATGATCGCGGCACCGGCAAAACCAACTGCCGCCGCGCCCCAACGGGACGCGCCGACGCGTTCGCCGAGGAAGAGGCGTGCACCGAGAATGATGAAGAACGGCGAGGTCATCACCAGCGCGATCGCCTGCCAGATCGGGACGGAGGCCAGGCCCGAAACCCAGGCCCCGACCCCCAGGGCTGCGAGGCCGACACGAACGACGTGACGCCAGGGATAGTCGGTGCGCATCGCCGACAGGCCGACCCGGAACAGGAACGGCAGGGAGAAGATAAGCGCGAATGCATATTGCCAGAAGGCGGTCGAGGTGGCGGAAAAGCCGAGCTGCATCGTCATCCATTGCGTGACGACATTCAGCAAGGCAAAGGCAACGCCGGCCAGTACCATCCAGGCGGCACCGGCAATGGCACGGGAGGTGAAACGCATTTGGGTAGTCTGATTCATGTCCTTCATCCGCAAACAGGGACCAACACAAATCAGGACGCATGAGCGCAGGGTACGACGACGGACGGCCCGCCCTTCGCACCCACGATCATTCTCTTTCATCCGGACTTTGACCGTCGGCTCCGGAATTACACCGGATCTGCTATCCTTCCAGCCCACAGAGGTTGAAAGTGCTCGCGGGCTTGGGCCGAAGCCCTTACCGCCGGTGGGGACTTTCACCCCGCCCTGAGAATACGCTGAGCCGTAGACCAAAGACTGCGCTGCTGCAAGGCCACCCGAAAATGCAGAAGGGTCCGGCGTGAGCCGAACCCTTCGAGACTTGGACTGCCGGCCTCGTATCCGGCCGTCAAGCAAACTTATCAGCCGTTAACGGCATCCTTCAGGCCCTTGCCGGCCGTGAACTTCGGAACGTTACGTGCCGGGATGTCAACTTCAGCGCCCGTGGACGGGTTGCGGCCCTTGGAGGCTTCGCGACGCGAAACGGAGAAGTTGCCGAAACCGACGAGGCGAATGTCGCCACCGTTCTTCAGTTCAGCCTGGATGGTCTCGAAAACTGCATCAACTGCGGAAGATGCGTCGGTCTTGGAAAGTCCGGCCTTCTCAGCAACGGCAGACACGAGCTCATTTTTGTTCATGTTTCCACCCCTTTCAAAATGGTTCGAAACGACTGTGTTTTTAAGCCGCGGCGGCTTGCGCATCGCCCGCGTCTTGCCATTCCCAATTGCGCCTAATCCCTTGGAATGCAAGGCTTGCGGCATGCTTTTACAACAAAAAAGACCGGCCAGGGGCCGGTCTTCCTTGTTTTTCTGCCAAATGAGCCTGAGACGAGCACAATTGCACCCGCCGGCCCTGTCGATCAGTGGGCGATGGAAGCGCCCGCTTCGTCCTGCGAATCAACCGCGGCGACGGTTGCCGGCTCATTTGCCGGGTCCCATTCGATCGGCTCCGGGACGCGGATGAGAGCGTGTTCGAGCACTTCACCCATGCGCGAGACCGGGATGATCTCCAGCACGTTCTTCACGTTATCCGGAATCTCGGCCAGATCCTTGGCATTCTCCTCGGGGATCAGCACCTTCTTGATGCCACCGCGGACGGCCGCCAGCAGTTTTTCCTTCAGACCGCCGATCGGCAGCACGCGGCCGCGAAGGGTGATCTCACCCGTCATCGCCACATCCTTGGAGATCGGAATACCGGTCATCACAGAGACGATCGCCGTTGCCATGGCAACACCGGCCGAAGGACCATCCTTGGGCGTTGCGCCTTCCGGCAAGTGCACGTGGATGTCGCGCTTGTCGAACAGCGGTGGCTCGATGCCGAAGTCGATCGCGCGCGAACGGACGTAGGACGCCGCCGCAGAAATCGATTCCTTCATCACATCGCGCAGGTTGCCTGTGACGGTCATGCGGCCCTTGCCGGGCATCATGACACCTTCGATCGTCAGCAGTTCGCCGCCGACCTCTGTCCAGGCAAGTCCTGTGACCACACCGATCTGATCGTCGCGCTCAGCTTCGCCGTGACGATACCGCGGCACACCCAGGTAATCCGGGATGTTTTCAGCGGTGACAGCCACTGACTTGGCCTTGCCCTTGATGATCTCGGTGACCGCCTTGCGGGCGAGCTTCATCAGTTCACGCTCGAAGTTACGAACGCCCGCTTCACGCGTGTAGGTCTGGATGATCGCCATCAGCGCACCGTCGGTGACCGAAAACTCCTTCGGCTGCAGCGCATGATCGCGGATCGCCTTCGGCAGCAGGTGCCGCTTGGCAATCTCCAGCTTTTCCTCTTCGGTGTAGCCGGCGATACGGATCACTTCCATGCGGTCCATCAACGGCGCCGGAATATTCAGCGTGTTCGCCGTGGTGATGAACATCACGTTGGACAGATCATATTCGACTTCCAGGTAGTGATCCATGAAGGTCGAGTTCTGTTCCGGATCGAGCACCTCCAACAGGGCCGACGACGGGTCGCCACGGAAGTCCTGGCCCATCTTGTCGATCTCGTCGAACAGGAAGAGCGGGTTGGACTTCTTCGCCTTCTTCATCGACTGGACGACCTTGCCGGGCATCGAACCGATGTAGGTGCGACGGTGACCGCGGATTTCCGCTTCGTCACGAACGCCGCCCAGAGCCATGCGCACGTATTCACGGCCGGTCGCCTTGGCGATCGACTTGGCAAGCGAGGTCTTGCCGACGCCCGGAGGGCCGACGAGGCACAGGATCGGGCCCTTGATCTTGGTCGAACGCGCCTGAACGGCCAGGTACTCGACGATGCGTTCCTTGACCTTGTCGAGGCCGAAGTGATCGACGTTGAGCACTTCCTCGGCATGGTTCAGGTCAGTCTTGATCTTGGACTTCTTGCCCCAGGGCATGCCCAGCAGCCAATCCAGATAGTTACGCACGACGGTTGCTTCCGCCGACATCGGGCTCATCTGGCGCAGCTTCTTCAGCTCCGCATCAGCCTTTTCACGGGCTTCCTTGGAAAGCTTGGTCTTGGCGATCCGCTCTTCGATTTCGGCCATCTCGTCGCGGCCGTCTTCGCCGTCGCCGAGTTCCTTCTGGATCGCCTTCATCTGTTCGTTGAGGTAGTACTCGCGCTGGGTCTTCTCCATCTGGCGCTTGACGCGCGAGCGGATACGCTTTTCCACCTGCAGGACGGAGATCTCACCTTCCATGAAGCCCAGCGCCTTTTCGAGGCGCATCTTCACGCTGGTGGTTTCCAGCATTTCCTGCTTTTCGACGATCTTGATCGAGAGATGCGATGCGACGGTGTCGGCAAGCTTCGAATAATCTTCGATCTGGCTCGCAACGCCGACGACCTCAGGAGAGATTTTCTTGTTGAGCTTCACGTAGCTTTCGAATTCGGAGACGACCGAGCGGCTGAGCGCCTCGATCTCGACCGGATCTTCCTCCGGCTCGTCGAGCGCCTGTGCTGACGCTTCGTAGAATTCTTCGCGCGGCGTGTAGCTGTCGATCTTGGCGCGCGTGCGCCCTTCGACCAGCACCTTGACGGTGCCGTCGGGCAGCTTCAGCAGCTGCAGAACATTGGCAATCGTGCCAACCTGATAGATCGCAGAGGGCTCCGGATCGTCATCCGTCGCGTTGATCTGGGTGGCAAGCATGATCTGCTTGTCGGTCCCCATGACCTCTTCCAGCGCACGGATGGACTTTTCACGGCCGACGAAGAGCGGCACGATCATGTGCGGGAACACTACGATGTCGCGAAGCGGCAAGACCGGGTAGGTCGCGCTTTCAGTCGCCGGAGACGTTTTGCTCGTCATGTCATTTCCTTTCCGTCCCGATTTCGGGCCCGTTCCCGGGAGCCACAGCGGCACTCCCGGTTGTCATGTTTTCCACATGAAAGTGGAGTGCTAGAGAGTCCTTTTCAAGGCTCGACGCGACATCCACCATCATTGGCCGGGTCCTTCTAACTACGCTTTATTGCTGTTGCGTACCTTGCGACGGAAAACGAGGCTTCAAGGGTATGCAACGGCCGAGGCCCGTTATTGAATCGTCACATCATTGCGTTGTTAAGACACTTTAGCAACAACCGAATTGTTAAATCGCGCGCCGTAGAAGCCATCTCAACAACTAAGTGTGGGGTCATGAAAAAGCCCGCACGAGGCGGGCTTTTTCAAATCTGATCTGTGGTTCGCGCTTAGGCCGAAACGTTGGTCTTCTCTTCCGAGCGCTCGGAATAGATGTAGAGCGGCCGTGCGGCACCCTTCACGACCTCGTCGGAAATCACGACTTCGCGGACGCCTTCGAGCGTCGGCAACTCAAACATCGTGTCGAGCAGGATCTTTTCCATGATCGAGCGCAGGCCACGGGCGCCGGTCTTGCGCACGATGGCGCGACGGGCGATCTCGCGCAGCGCGTCCTCGTGGAAGGTCAACTCGACGTCTTCCATCTCGAACAGCCGCTGGTACTGCTTGATCAGAGCGTTCTTCGGCTCGGACAGGATCTGGATCAGCGCGTCTTCGTCCAGGTCTTCGAGCGTCGCCAGAACCGGCAGACGGCCGATGAATTCCGGGATGAGGCCGAACTTGACCAGGTCTTCCGGCTCCAGTTCGCGCAGAACCTCGCCGACGCGGCGATCTTCAGGCGAACGGACCGTAGCGCCAAAACCGATCGACGTCTTCTCGCCACGGGCGGAAATGATCTTGTCGAGGCCGGCAAATGCACCGCCGCAGATGAACAGGATGTTGGTCGTATCCACCTGCAGGAATTCCTGCTGCGGATGCTTGCGGCCACCCTGTGGCGGCACGGAGGCAACGGTGCCTTCCATGATCTTCAACAGCGCCTGCTGCACGCCCTCACCCGAAACGTCACGGGTGATCGACGGGTTGTCGGACTTGCGCGAGATCTTGTCGACTTCGTCGATGTAGACGATGCCACGCTGGGCGCGCTCGACGTTGTAGTCGGCAGCCTGCAGCAGCTTCAGGATGATGTTTTCGACGTCTTCACCGACATAGCCGGCTTCCGTCAATGTCGTTGCATCAGCCATCGTGAAGGGCACGTCGATGATGCGCGCAAGCGTCTGCGCGAGGTAGGTCTTGCCGCAACCGGTCGGGCCTACGAGCATGATGTTCGACTTCGCCAGTTCCACATCGCTGCCCTTGGCCGCGTGGGCCAGGCGCTTGTAGTGGTTGTGCACGGCGACCGACAGGATGCGCTTCGCCTGCTGCTGGCCGATGACGTATTCGTCGAGGACCTTGATGATTTCCTGGGGCGTCGGAACACCATCGCGGGACTTGACCATCGAGGTCTTGTTCTCTTCGCGAATGATGTCCATGCAGAGCTCGACGCATTCATCGCAGATGAAAACCGTCGGTCCGGCAATCAGCTTGCGGACTTCGTGCTGGCTCTTGCCGCAAAACGAACAATAAAGCGTATTCTTCGAGTCACCGCCGTTGCTACCGCTGACCTTGCTCATTTCCATTTCCTTCCAGCACGCCGGATATCCTCGAAAAGATATCACGGACCACTCAATTCGCCCCGCGCAAAGATCTGCGCTGCATTAAGAGGGCTTCCGGGAGTACCCACCGTATCAGGGCATTTCACCCAAGATCCGGCCGCAACGACTCTCCCACCTAACTCTGAACCCTATGCCTTCACAGCTCAACATAGCATTAAGGGTTCATCTTAGCGGCTTTACCCCCTCGATAAAGCCCTTTCACTATTACAATTGTGTCACAATTGCATCTATCGTGACACAAAAGCGCGTTGTCACGCCTGCTCTGCAGCCTCGATCGCTTCGCGCGACGTGATGACCTTGTCGATCAGACCCCAGTCGAGCGCCTCGTCGGAACTCATGAAATGGTCGCGATCGAGCGTCTGTTCAACCTCTTCATAGGTCCGGCCGCAATGCTTGACGTAAACCTCGTTCAGGCGACGCTTCATCTTGAGGATGTCCTTGGCGTGGCGCTCGATGTCGGAGGCCTGGCCCTGGAAGCCGCCGGACGGCTGGTGGACCATGATGCGCGAATTCGGGGTGGCGAAACGCATGTCCTTGTGGCCGGCAGCCAGAAGCAGCGAACCCATCGATGCAGCCTGGCCGATGCACAGCGTCGAAACCGCCGGCTTGATGAACTGCATGGTGTCGTAGATCGCCATGCCGGCGGTCACAACGCCGCCGGGCGAATTGATATAAAGCGCGATTTCCTTTTTCGGGTTTTCCGCCTCGAGGAAAAGCAGCTGGGCGCAGACGAGCGTTGCCATCTGATCTTCGACCGGACCGGTCAGGAAGATGATGCGCTCTTTCAGAAGGCGCGAAAAGATATCGTAGGAACGTTCGCCGCGGTTGGTCTGCTCCACAACCATCGGCACCAGCGCCATGGCGGTATCAACTGGATTTCTCATATCGAACCTTCATCAATCGGGCCCGCAAAACCTTTGCGAGCCGGGAATCACAGGATTGGCCTTCTGCTCCTACATAGAGTGTCAACACCCTTCACTTCAAGTCGCGAACGTCCGATAACCTTAATCGGCGGCGCCCTTCCAGCCTAAGAACAGAAGTCCTCCACACGTGATTGCTGATAGAACATTTTTTCGCCACCGCCTTCGCCGACGCCTTGGCTTTTGCGCTTTCCGCACAGCATTCGCCGCCGCTAGGTAAACGAACGGTAAACCGGTGCACGCTGTCAGGCGACGTCAGAGCTGAGATTCGATCGGCAGAATGCGAATGAACCCGGCGATGAAGCGCCGCAGCAGGCTCGCATCGGGCTCGCCCCGCAACAATCGCTCTGTCCCATTGGACCGGTCGTGCCAGACCAGCCGCGCGCCTTCGAGGCCGAGCCGGTAGCTGACGGAAGGTGCCGTCTCCTCCTCGAACATCTCGACGAGTTCACGCGCAAGCGCGGTATCCGTAAACACCACACCCATTTCGGTGTTCAGCGATGCCGACCGCGGATCGAAATTCATCGAACCGACGAAACCGTTGCGACCGTCGACGACAAAGGCCTTGCTGTGAAGGCTGGCGTTGCGCCGGCCGAACAGGGTCATGCGGTGACCTTCGACGGCATCGCCCTGCTCTTTCAGTTCGAAGAGTTCGATGCCGGCACGGACGAGGCTTCGACGGTATTTGACATAGCCGCCGTGGACTGCGGCCACGTCGGTGGCGGCAAGCGAGTTGGTGAGCACCGCGACCCGCGCGCCCTTCTTCACCAGGGCCGTCAGTTCGCGTGTTCCAGCGGTGCCGGGAATAAAATAGGGCGAGATGATGCGGAGATCCCTTTTTGTCGCCTGGATCAGGGGGAAGAGTTCGCGCAGCAGCCAGTTTTGCCGCTTCTGCATCAAGGCCTTCTCGGGCGGATCGGCTTCAAGGCGGACGTCGTCGATCCAATGCAGCGTCGTTGATCCGCTATAACAGGACGCCCCTTCCCCCATGACGTCGGCCACGCGCTCCAGATAGAAACGGGCGGCGGGTGTGCGCGCATGCGCGTCGAGTGCGGCCCGGAAGGCCGGTAGGTATTGTTTGCGCGGCGTGCGCAACTTGCCTATCGGCAACACGGACGTACTGTTCCAATAGCGATCGAACATTGCCGATGCCTGCTCGACCACCGGCCCGATCATCCAGATATCGAGGTCACGGAAGTTTGAAAGCTCCGCCGCATCGAAATAGGCGTCACCAATATTGCGACCGCCGGCGATCGCCAGACGCGCATCGGCAACCCACAGCTTGTTGTGCATCCGGCGCGTGGCGCTGAAGGCGCGTATGGCCATCTCGAAACCACGGCGGATACGGTCGGTGCGGGCACGGCTGGGATTGAAGAGCCTCACTTCAATGTTTGCATGGGCATCGAGCGCGATGCACATCCGGTCGTGAAGGCCGGCATTGATGTCGTCGAGCAGCAAGCGGACGTGGACGCCGCGATCCGCTGCCGCCAGGATTTCCCGTGTGAGCAGCAGACCGGTCAGGTCGTCCTTCCAATAGTAGTATTGCAAATCGAGGCTTCGCCCAGCCCTTCGCGCTGCATGCGCCCTGACGACGAAGGCTTCGATGTTGTCTGAGACAAGCGATATGCCGTTCGTTCCGGCGTGGGTACCGAGCAAGGGAAAGATGGCTCGGTCCAGTTCCGTCTCGGCCTCGGCGACGGGAAGCGCTGAAGACGGGTCTCCGTGCGGACGCCGACCGAAGCGGCCATAGACATAGAGGATCGCTGCGCCGAACGCGCCGCCGATGGCGACAACGGCAACAATGACAAAGGACAACATCACCTGCCCGCCAGAAAGTGTCTCAGACCGATCCGGCCCGGCTCACTTCAATCCGTTCGTTGTTATGGTCTTCCCGCTTGCCGACCTTCAGATCGATCGATGCCTTGACCGGCAAATGATCGGAAGCGACGCGGGCGAGTGGAGAATCGTGCACGGCGACCGACGTCACCAGGCTATGGGGATTACCCAGAACGCGATCGAGCGGCAACAGCGGAAAACGGGAAGGAAAGCTCGCGACCGTTGCATGTGATGGGTCAAAGACGGGGCTGAGGAAGGATAGCGACGAGCGTTTGCCCATGCGCCACTCGTTGAGATCGCCGATCAACAGGGTCGGTCGCCCGCCCGCGTCGGATGCAGCCTCGATGATCGCCTCGGCCTGCTGGGCGCGGGAATGGCGCAACAATCCGAGGTGGGCCGCAATCACGCGCAAGGGGCCCATCTTGAGGTCCAAATCGACCACAAGCGCTCCGCGCGGCTCGACGCCCGGCAGCTTCAGTTGCTGGACATCGGAAACCGCACCTTCACGCAGAAGCAGCACGTTGCCGTGCCAGCCATGTCCCTTTGTGGAAAAGCCGGAGATCGGGACGGACACCAGATGCGCCTCGCGTCGCAGATGCTCGAGGTCAAGCAGCCCGGCACGTTCACCGAAGCGCTGGTCGGCTTCCTGAAGGGCGACGATATCGGCGCCGAGCTCGCTGATAACCTGGGCTGTACGTCCCGGATCGAAGCGGCCATCGGTGCCGACGCATTTGTGGATGTTGTAGGAAGCGATGACGATATCACCGCGGCTGACCGCCACCTCACGGCTGACGACGGTGGGTCGCCGCTTGCGGATTGCCGCTACGATGCCCGCCGATAGACTGGTCTGGTTTTTTGCCATGCCGCTCCCTGCTTGCTGCCGCATCATGCGCAAATAGGTCGCCAGACGCCACTGAAAAAGGTTTCGGATGGAAAGTTGTTCCGTCCGAACTGGCGGTACCGGTGCTTTTCGCTCGCCGTCGCGGACAGCCTTGCGCTCGCGCTTGGTATCATCAGCGCCGTTTGGAGACGCGCCAAGTACGGAAAAATCGAAGCTGTTTCGGACTGATCCGCGTGCGATGGCGGCGGGCCTCCATCGGACGCACGGTCTTCACTCGGCCGGGCCGGCAAACAGGATCAGATTGCCATCGAGATCAAGAATGATGAAGTTTCGTGCACCCCAAGGCTCCGTCCGCAGGGTCTGGTGAAACTGCACGCCGGCGGCCTGGCAATTGAGGAACAGGCGCTTTATCTCGTCCGTCGTGGCGACGGTCAGCGATGCGGAAAGCAGATGCTCGCGCTCCCTGATATCGCCGACGAATACCGGCTCACAGACCAGGCGCAAGGCGAGCAGTGCATTGTCGCGCTTCACCTGACCATAAAAGGGCGGGTCGCCATAGGTGAAGTCGACGGCAAAGCCGAGCTTGTCCGTGAAGAAGTCGCAAGACGCCTTGATGTCGGCGACGAACAATTGTGCCGAAGTCGATCGCAGAACAGGGCGCGGTGCTTGTTGCTTTGCTTGCGTGGTCATTGTCAGGGCTCCTGATTTGAGCGCCTGCCAGCCATCAAAACCCATCTGGCGTGCGACGAGTTCCTGAGCGTCAGCGAGTTTGAAATCCACCTTCAAGATCTCACGATCGTCCAGCTCGCTAAAGCGAGGCAAGGCAGCCCTGATCTCGGCCGCAACCGGAAAATATCCATCGCGATGCCATCTCAGATACTGTTTGGCCTGCTTCCTGAGGTTTTCGAGGTTCGGCATGGGCGCAACTAAGGTCTATCTACCGTCGGTGGGCGTTGCCCTTTCGACCTTGCACCGATGCGCCCTACGCAGCGTCACAAGATTGACCCGTCACGCGCCATTTTGTCAACGCGCCGGCACGGCGGCCCGAATACCCCAGGAGTAATAACCGACCGGCCACGCTTTTGATCGCCGCCCGATGCAACTTGCGCACTTGCGGGAGGAATCCTGGCCCCCTTACACATGATCGTCGTACCCGCCTTGCAAAGAGCCAGCGCCATGCCGCCCAAACCCGCCATCACCATAGACCGTGCCGAGCGGCGCGTTTCGATCGACGTACACAACCCGGACTTCTATCGCTCGCCATCGTCGGCCTACGCCGAGCTCCACGCGCATTGCCCGGCATTTTACTGGAGCGAGCGCGAGCAATGGTATTTTGCGGGCTACGACCAGGTGAATGCATTGCTGCGCGATCGGCGTTTCGGACGACAGATCCTGCACGTGGCGACACGCGAAGAACTGGGCATCCCGGCACCGAAGCCGCATCTGAAGGATTTCGATGCGCTGGAGGAGCATTCGCTGCTGGAGCTTGAGCCGCCGGCCCACACCCGGCTGCGCACTCTTGTCAACCGCGCCTTCGTCTCCCGGCAGATCGAGCAACTTCGGCCGGATATCGAACGGCTGTCGCACACGATAATCGACGGCTTCGAACGTGACGGCGAAGTCGAGCTTTTGAAAAGCTACGCCGAAACGATCCCGGTAACGATCATCGCGCGCATGCTCGGCATCCCCGTCGAAGCCGCGCCAGACCTTCTCGACTGGTCGCATCGCATGGTGCGCATGTACGTTTTCAGTCCGAGCCACGAGACCGAACTCGACGCCAACCGTGCATCCGCCGACTTCGCCGACTATCTGAGGGCGATCATCGCCGAGAAGCGGCGCAAGCCGGCCGACGATCTCCTGACGCATATGATCACGTCGGAGAAGGACGGAGAGCGATTATCCGAGGCAGAGCTGGTTTCGACGGCGGCGTTGCTTCTCAACGCCGGCCACGAGGCAACCGTGCATCAGATCGGCAACGCTGTCAGAACGATCCTGCAGTCGGACCACGCGCCCAAAGATCTGTTCGCAACCGAAGCGACGACCGCGCTTGCGATCGAGGAATGCCTGCGATTTGCGGCACCGCTGCATATCTTCCAGCGCTATGCGCTGTCGGATATCGATCTCGACGACGGGATTTCGCTTCGTAAGGGAGACAAGATCGGTTTGTTGCTTGGCGCTGCCAATGTCGATCCCCGCAAGTTCAGCGACCCTCACCGCTTCAAGCCCATGCGCGATGAGGGCGCCAACGCCTCGTTCGGTGCGGGCCTGCATTTTTGCATCGGAGCGCCGCTCGCCCGGCTCGAACTCAACCTGTCGCTGCCGATCCTGTTTCAGCGGTTGCCTGGGATGCGGCTGAAGCATGATCCGGAGGTCAGGGACAGTTTCCATTTCCATGGACTGGAGCGGCTGGACCTCGTCTGGTGACGGCTCGCTGCGCCGCTTGTGAAAAGCAAAACGGCTTCAACGACACCGCCGAAGCCGTTTGAAACCAGTTTGGGAAGCGAGCCCGCCTGAGCGTCAGACGGCCTCTGCTCGTTCGATACCGTAACGGGCCGCCGGCCTGTCATGGGAAAGATTAGGCGACAGCGCCAAGCGCGCATTGGAGAAGGTCGCCCAGTCGGCAGCGTCGGGCAGCGATGGAATCGTGACCAGTTCTCCCTGGTCGAAACCTGCGAGCGCCGCATCGACGAGATCGGTAACGTCCATCACCATCGACGGGTCGAGCCTATCGATCGAACCGCCAGCGCGATCGAAAATTTCGGTACGAGTGAGCCCCGGCAACACTGCCTGGACTTTTACGCCCTTGCCTGAGACTTCCGTATGGATCGATTGCGTCAGGTTGAGCACGAAGGCCTTGCTCGCATTGTAGGTGCCGTTGAACCGCTCGGGCACCAGCGCCACCACGGAGGCGATGTTGATGATCGCGCCCTTGCCACGCGCCGAAAATGTCTGCGCCGCGGCAATCGCCAGCCGGTTCACGGCAACGACATTCAACTCGATCATGGTTTCGAGATAGTCGAGATCATCGGCAAGCAACGGGCCCTTCGGGCCAATTCCGGCATTGTTGACGAGAAGCTCGATCGTTGCGTCTTCGCGCAGTCGCTTTTCGACTGCCCTTACGTCATCCCGTAGCGTCAGGTCCGCCTTCAGCACATCGACCGTCACGCCGTATTGTGCCGACAATTTTGCGGCGAGATCGGAAAGACGCTTTTCGTCGCGCGCCACCAGAACCAGGTCGTGGCCGCGTCGTGCCAACCGGTCCGCATAGGTCGCGCCGATGCCCGAAGATGCGCCCGTTACCAGCGCCTTACCTTTTTTTCCACTGCACGCATTGTCGGTTTCCTTGTTCCGATTTCAATTTAGTGGTATATGCCACTAAATATACAGCAAACTGGACGCTGCGCAAGAGTGGCGCTACCAAAGTCGAAAGCGGGCGCCACGGCCGCGACGGAGAAAACGATGGACGACACGCCGAAGGTCTGGGACTTCTGCACAAACAGCGCATTGAAACGCGCCTCGCGCCAATTGGGTCAGCTCTATGAGGGTGTGCTCGCACCGAGCGGATTGCGCGGCACGCAGTATTCGCTGCTCAGCCAGATCGCCCACAGCAAAAATGCCTCGCTGCGCACACTCGCGGATCTGTTGGTGATGGATCTATCCGCGCTTGGCCACACGCTGAAACCGCTGATCCGCGATGGTTACGTCGAGCTGGTGCCCGACGCGTCGGACAGGCGGGTGAAGCGCGTTCAGCTGACGCCGTTCGGCCTGAAGAAGCAGCAGGAGATGACGGTTCTCTGGCGCAAGGCGCAGGCGCGCTTCGAAAATGCCCTCGGCAAACAGCAAGCTGAAGCGCTGCGGCAGGCGCTCAACGGGATTTCGGAAGCCTCGTTTGCCGAAGCGTTTACCCGTGCGTCGGACGGCACCGAGCCGGGCGCAAACTCGTAACAGGCTGGTCAGAGACGGATGACGTAATCCTTGCGGGTGGTCTCGACGACCTCCCATGTTCCCTTGAAACCAGGCCTGAGGATCATGCTGTCGCCGGCGCGCAGATGTATCTCGGCACCGCCGTCCTCGGTTACGACCGAGTAGCCGGACAGGATGTGGAAGTACTCCCATTCGTCATAGACGATGCGCCATTTTCCGGGCGTGGATTCCCAGACGCCGGCATAAAGCCCGCCATCGGCCTCCTCGACATTCCACGTCCGAAACCGGGGCGTCCCGGCAATCAGCCGGTCGGCCGCAGGCTCGCCGACTTCGGGTTCGACTGTCGTCAGGTCGAATTTCTGCATCTTCACCATCGGGCACTGCTCCCTAAAGGGGGGACGGGAAACCCGTCCCCCTCATTTTCATCTCAGTCTCAGACCTTTGCGAGCGATTGCTCGAGATCGGCGATGATGTCGGAGACGTCCTCGATACCAACAGACAGACGCACGACTTCCGGGCCTGCGCCCGCTGCAACCAGTTGCTCTGGTGTCAACTGACGATGGGTGGTCGAGGCAGGGTGAATGACGAGCGAACGGGTGTCGCCGATATTCGCAAGGTGCGAAAACATCTCGAGACCTTCGACGAAGCGCTTTCCTGCTTCGTAGCCATCCTTGAGGCCGAAGGTGAAGACGGCGCCGGCGCCCTTCGGAGAATAGCGCTTCTGCAGCGCGTTGTTCGGATCGTCTTCAAGCCCGGCATAGTTGACCCAGGACACCTTGTCGTGACCCTTCAGCCACTTGGCAACGGCAAGCGCGTTGTCGCAATGGCGCTGCATGCGCAGCGGTAGCGTCTCGACGCCGGTCAGGATCATGAAGGCGTTGAACGGCGAGATCGCCGGACCGAAATCGCGAAGGCCGAGGACACGGGCGGCAATCGCGAAGGCGAAATTGCCGAACACCTGATGCAGCACGACGCCCGCATATTCCGGGCGCGGTTCCGACAGCATCGGGTATTTGCCCGACTTCGACCAATCGAAGGTACCACCGTCGACGATGACGCCGCCCATCGAATTGCCGTGGCCGCCGATGAACTTGGTCAGCGAGTGCACGACGATATCGGCACCGTGCTCCAGCGGGCGCAAGAGATAGGGTGTCGCCATGGTGT
The DNA here is from genome assembly GCF_002002725.1 of Sinorhizobium sp. A49. Taxonomy (GTDB): domain Bacteria; phylum Pseudomonadota; class Alphaproteobacteria; order Rhizobiales; family Rhizobiaceae; genus Ensifer. The sequence continues at coordinate 374,039 of NZ_MUNW01000032.1, forward strand.
TGTCGACGATGAGCGGCAAGCCATGCTTGTGGGCGACCTCGGCAATCGCTGCGATATCAACGAAGGTGCCGCCCGGGTTGGCGAGGCTTTCGATGAAGATGGCCTTGGTGCGCGCATCGATCTTGGCTTCAAAGCTCGTGGGATCGCTCGGATCCGCCCAGCGGACCTGCCAGTCGAAGGACTTGAAGGCATGACCGAACTGATTGACCGAGCCGCCATAGAGCCGGTTGGCGGCGACGAAATTGTCGCCCGGGCACATGATCGTGTGGAAGACGAGAAGCTGGGCCGCATGCCCGGACGCGACCGCCAGCGCCGCAGTACCGCCTTCGAGCGCTGCGAGGCGCTCTTCCAGCACCGCCTGCGTCGGGTTCATGATGCGGGTGTAGATATTGCCGAACTGCTGCAGGCCGAAGAGAGCGGCTGCATGATCGGTGTCGTTGAAGACGAAACTGGTCGTCTGGTAAATCGGCGTCGCCCGGGCGCCCGTCGTCGGATCTGGTTGCGCTCCGGCGTGGATCGCGAGCGTGCTGAAACCAGGATTGTCTTTCGTCATTCATCCCTCCCATGATCAGGGCGCCGCACCTCCCATGGAGGCGCCAAAAGCACCCTATCGCTTTGATTCCAGACATAGTGCGCGTCGAAAATCCGCTCGGATTTTCGACGCTGTGCTCTGGAGCGGCGGCACTATCCCAGAGCTGCCACGCATGGTCAAAGAAAGATTTTTTCAAAACTGACGGTTGAGCGAAACATCGCTGCAGCCGATACCGCATCAACCGATCAGGCGCGGGTATTCCATTGCCGGACAGCGATCCATGACCACCTTGATGCCGGCGGCCTCCGCCTTGGTAGCCGCAGCGTCATGCCTCACCGACAACTGCCCCCAGATCACCTTCGGCAAGGTCTCAAGCGCCAGGATTTCGTCGACGAGCGCCGGCAGGGCATCGGCCGCACGAAAAACATCGACCATGTCGATCGGCTCCTTGATGTCGGCGAGCCTACCCACGACGGGCTGATCAAGGATCGTCTTGCCGACATGTCCGGGATTGATGGGGATGACGCGATAGCCCTTGCGCAGAAGGAAGGCCATAACCCGCTGGCTCGGCCGCTCGGCGTTCGGCGATGCGCCGACGAGGGCAATCGTCTTCGTCGAACGCAGGATGTCGGCGAGGTAGTAATCCGGGTAGGCATCGTGGTTCATGGTCTGATCCGAACTCATCTGTTAAACGCGTGTATCGTCAGCACGGTGGCGGCGCGTATCAATCGAACGCGCGGTCTCGGCGGCGAGCGGCGGTGACCCTGTCTGCGCCACCCTTCCGGCAGTTTCCGGTTGCTTTTCCCGTACAGTGGCGCGACAAGGCTGGCAACGGCCTACACCATCGTCCGAGGTTTCATCTTGCCCCTTGATGTCATTGCGCTCGTCCTTTTCGGGGCGTTGTTGCACGCGACCTGGAATGCCCTGGTCAAGGCGGGTTCGGAGAAATCGCTCGATGCGGCGATGATCGCGCTCGGTGCAGCAGTCGTCGCCATCCCCTTCCTGCCGTTCATGCCATTGCCGCAGCCGGAAGCATGGCCGTACATCCTGGTGTCGGCGCTCTTCCAGTTTGCCTATTTCCAGCTGGTCGCCGCCTCCTATCGCGCCGGCGATATCGGTCTTGTTTACCCGCTGATGCGCGGCGTCGCTCCGCTGATCGTCGCCTCCACCAGCAGTCTCATCATCGGTGAGCGTTTGACGACCGGCGCCATGGCAGGCGTGCTGACGATTAGCGTCGGCGTTCTCACGCTCGCGTTTGAATCGCGAAAGGGCGGCAAACACGCGATCATCCTCGCGCTCATCAATGCCTGCGTGATTGCCTGTTATACCTTTGTCGACGGCATCGGCGCCCGTGTCTCGGGTAACGCCATCTCCTACACCCTCTGGATGGCGCTGCTTCCGCCGGTCCTGCTGTTTGCCTGGGCTTTTGCCCGGCGGGGAGTCAAACCGGTCGCCCGGCACGTCTACAAGAACTGGTGGCGCGGTCTCATCGGCGGCGCCGGCTCCATTGGTGCCTACGGTCTGGCACTGTGGGCGATGACGAAGGCGCCGGTCGCTTCCGTCGCGGCGCTCCGCGAGACCGCGATCCTGTTTGCCGTCGTCATCTCGGTCGTATTCCTGAAAGAGCGCGTCAGCGTCTGGCGCATCGCTGCTGCTTGCGTCATCGCGCTCGGCGCGCTCCTGCTGAAACTGGCCTGACGGCTACTTCCCACCCCATTCCGGCATGCGTTTGTCGAGAAAGGCGTCGATACCGTTCTCGGCGTCGCCGGCCAACATATTTTCGACCATGACGCCGACCGCATAATCGTAAGCCTCGGGAAGGCTCATTTCCGCTTGGCGGTAGAAGGCTTCCTTGCCGATCTTCAGCGCCTGCGGCGATTTCGAGGCGATGACCGCCGCATATTTGTCGACGACCTGGCGAAGATACTGTTGCGGCACGATGCGGTTGACCAGGCCGAAATCCTTGGCGGTCGATGCGTCGATCGTCTCGCCGGTCAAAAGCATCTCCATCGCCTGCTTGCGGTGGGATGCGCGCGACAGCGCCACCATTGGCGTCGAGCAGAACAGGCCGATATTGACGCCCGGCGTGCAGAAGGTCGAACTGTCGGTGCAGATCGCCAGATCGCAGCTGGCAACAAGCTGGCAGCCGGCCGCCGTCGCCAGACCATCGATCTCGGCGATGACTGCCTGCGGCAGCCGCGTGATCTTCATCATCAGATCTGCGGCAAGGCGGATCGTCGTTTCGAAGAACGCCCTGCCTCCATCGGCATCGGCCCGATGCGCGGTCATTTCCTTGAGGTCATGGCCCGCCGAAAACAGCTTGCCGGACGCCGAGAGCACGACGATCCTGATATCCTTGGAGTGGGCAACGGCGTCGAGCGCCGTGTGCAGTGCCTCCATCAGCTCGATCGAAAGCACGTTGGCGGGCGGGTTGTTGAGCGTCAGCCGCAGGACCGGTCCCGAGAGCTCGCGCACCAGCAATCCACTCGGTTCTTCCTTCCGGAATGAAACAACGTCCGCCATGCTTTTCTCCTGCTGTCTTGTCTAATCCGATCAATGGGTACCCGTGGTACGCCGCCTGTTGCCTGCTTTCAAGTCGGTGGCAACTGCGGTGACTAAGACCTTTTTCCGCCTTGCGCAAAAGCGCATACCGGCTTCACTTGCCGCAAAAGCTCGCACAAAGGAGACGTGGCGATGACGATCCAGCCCATCATGACAGTCGAGGAGCTGAACCGTTTTCTCGACACGGACTTCCCGCAGGTCCACACGGACGGCAAGGTCTTCCATGTCACCGCCACCGGCGCAGGATTTGCAACAATGCGGCTCGATCCGAACGAGCGCCATATCCGGCCGGGCGGCACCGTATCGGGCCCGACGCTCTTTGCGCTTGCAGACGTTTCCGCCTACATCGCGCTGATTGCCCATATCGGCCCGGTGGCGCTGGCTGTCACCACCAGTCTCAACATCAATTTCCTGCGCAAGCCGGAGCCGCAGCCGCTCGAATGCACCTGCCGCATCCTCAAGCTCGGCAAGCGATTGGCGGTTCTCGATGCGTCGATCGCCATGGTCGGCAGCGACGATCTCGTGGCCCATGCGACGGCGACCTATTCGATTCCACCGCGTTAATTTGAGGTATCAACATACCACATACATAACACATTGTTTTTGCTTATCTTTATTTCAAGCTTGCGAAATCGACATTATTGACGCCGGTTTAGCGCCTGCGTATAAGCACCCTCAGATCGCGGTCCCTCTCGGGCCGCTTTCTTCTTTTGGCTGAAATTCAGTCAAAACCAAGCAACAAGAAACGCCCAGCGGTTCGCCGCTCGGGTCCAAAGAAAGAGTTTTGTTATGGGAACCTTCGTTCAGAAGCCTGCAGAGGTGGAGAAGAAGTGGATCATCATCGACGCCGAAGGCCTCGTTGTTGGTCGCCTCGCTTCCATCATCGCGAACCGCCTGCGCGGCAAGCACAAAGCCACCTTCACGCCGCATGTTGACGATGGCGACAACGTCATCGTGATCAACGCCGAGAAGGCCGTGCTTACGGGCAAGAAGTACACCGACAAGAAGTACTACTGGCACACCGGCTACCCCGGCGGCATCAAGGAGCGCACCGCGCGCCAGATCATCGAAGGCCGCTTCCCGGAGCGCGTCCTCGAGAAGGCCGTTGAGCGCATGGTTCCGCGCGGCCCGCTCGGCCGTCGCCAGATGAAGAACCTGCGCGTCTACGCAGGCACGAACCACCCGCATGAAGCACAGCAGCCGACCGTCCTCGACGTCGCCAAGCTGAACAGCAAGAACACAAGGAGCGCCTAATGGCCGACCTTTCCGCTCTCAAGGAAATCGCCACGACTGCGGAACCGGCAGCTCCGGTTCACGTCAAGAAGGTCGACGCTCAGGGCCGCTCCTATGCGACCGGCAAGCGTAAGAACGCTGTAGCCCGCGTATGGGTCAAGCCCGGCTCGGGCAAGATCACCATCAACGGCAAGCCGTACCTCGACTACTTCGCTCGCCCGGTTCTGCAGATGATCCTGCAGCAGCCGATCGTCGCAGCTGCCCGTGATGGCCAGTTCGACATCGACGCGACGGTCGCCGGTGGCGGTCTCTCCGGCCAGGCCGGTGCCGTTCGTCACGGCATCTCCAAGGCGCTCACCTACTTCGAACCGGGCCTGCGTCCGGTCCTGAAGAAGGGCGGCTTCCTGACCCGCGACAGCCGTGTCGTTGAACGTAAGAAGTACGGCAAGGCCAAGGCCCGTCGTTCGTTCCAGTTCTCCAAGCGTTAATCGCTGGAAGACACTGCATTTTGGAAGGCCGGGTTCGCCCGGCCTTTTTTTGTGTCAAATCGGCAGCTCGGTCGTCGACTTCAGTTCCCGCAGCACGAAACTCGACACCACCGTGCGCACATGCGGATTGCGCATGAGATAACGCGTCATGAAGGCGTCGTAGCTGTCGACGTCGTTTGCCCGGATCTTCAGCATGTAGTCGAAGGTTCCCGACAGCGCATAGCACTCCATGATCTCCGGCCGGTCGCGCACCACCGCAGAGAAGGCGGCAATCGCCTCGTCGTGATGATCCTCCAGCGTCACATGGGCAATGATACACAGCTTCAGATCCAGCTTGCCCGGATCGAGCAGCGCCACCCGCTTGCGGATCACGCCGTCAGCTTCAAGTTCCTGAAGCCGCCTCCACGTCGAGCTTTGCGACATGCCCGCCCTTTCCGCGAGCTCCGACAGGGACTGACCGCTATCGGCCTGAATCAGCCGCAGCAGCTTGCGCAAGGGTTGGGAAACTTCCTTCAAATCCGATGACATTCCGAAATTTTCTCCCGCAACAGCGCCCTCCACTGGCAACTGTGAAACAAATACTCGCTCCATTCGCGATACAATTGCAACAACTTGGTTTCTTGGCGAAGAGGAGACGTCATGCCGAAGGAAAGCAGCTACACCGCAAAATTGCCCGAGCCGGATGGCAGCTATCACTACACGCCCGAGGAGGACGCGATCTGGGGCGAGCTTTACCAGCGGCAGATGAAGTTGCTCGCCGACAAGGCCTGCGACGAATATCTGGAAGGTGCGCGTAAACTCGGCCTTGGCCCCGACCGCGTGCCGCAGTTGCAGGACGTCAACCGCCGCCTGCAGGAAACCACCGGCTTTGGCGTCGAAGGCGTGCCGGCACTGATTCCGCCATCGCGGTTTTACGAGCTTCTCTCAGAAGGCAAGTTTCCGCTCGCAACCTTCATTCGCCGGCGCGAGCACATAGACTATATCGAAGAGCCCGATATCTTCCACGAAGTCTTCGGCCACTGCCCGCTCTTGACCAACCAGAGCTACGCCAATTTCGTTCGCCGCTTCGGCGAAAAAGCCGTCGCCCTCGGCAAGGGCTATTCCTGGCACATGTTCCGGATCTTCTGGTTCACCGTCGAGTTCGGCCTGATCAACACGCCGCAAGGCCGACGCTGCTTCGGGGCGGGCATCGTGTCGTCGCCGAACGAAACCCGCACGGCGATGGAACCGTCCGCAAGCGAATTCCGCCCGTTCGACTTGATGACCGTGCTGCGCACGCCGTACCGCATCGATATCGTCCAGCCGATCTATTATGTCATCGACAGCTTCGCGCAGCTCGAGGCGATCATAGAGGAGGACATCGGCGCACGCATCAACGAGGCCAAGGCGCTCGGCGACTTCGCGCCGACCTACGAAGCCAAGGCGTCCTGACAGCATCGCAGCGCCGCTCGCCAGATATGATGCGCGAAGGGCGCTGTAACACGCTGACCTTGCTGCATATTTCTATTGTTGAACCGGAATCGATTTAAGGAATTGTGCAGGAGAATTCGCCGGCAGGGACTTGCCTTGCCGGCGACGATTGTCCAACCTCTCGCCATACACGGGAGGCGGGATATGGCGAACAGGACGATCGATCACGCGCTGACGGCGCGCTCACTGACATCGGCGGCATCGGACCCGACGCATGCCGGTATTCTCTCCTTCATGCGACGCAAATATTCAAAGCAGTTGAAGGACGTCGATGCGGTCGTTTGGGGTATCCCGTTCGATGCAGCCACCTCCAACCGTCCCGGCGCGCGCTTCGGGCCTCAGGCGATCCGCCGCGCGTCGGCGATCTTCGACAATGACCCGCAATACCCGTTCGAGCGCGATCTCTTCGCCGAAATGGCGACGATCGACTACGGCGACTGCCTGCTCGATTACGGCAACCACTCGAGGACGCCGGCAACGATCGAGCGTGAAGCGGCAAAGATCCTGAAGAGCGGCGCCTATCTGCAGACGCTCGGCGGCGACCATTTCGTTACCTATCCGATCCTCAAGGCGCATGCGGCGATCCACGGGCCCCTCGCCCTCGTGCAGTTCGACGCACATCAAGACACCTGGCCGGACGAACGCGGCCGCATCGATCATGGGTCCTTCGTCGGCCGTGCGGCGCGCGCTGGCCTCATCGATACCGACGCATCGATCCAGATCGGCATCCGTACCCACGCGCCCGAGGATTGCGGCATCCGCATTCTCTACGGCTACGACGTCGAGGAAATGAGCGTTACGGAGATTGCCGACGCCATCATCCAGCAGGTCGGTGAACGCAAGGCGTATCTGACCTTCGACATCGATTGCCTTGACCCGGCCTATGCGCCCGGCACCGGCACGCCCGTGGCGGGCGGACCTTCCAGCTCAAAGATACTTTCGGTTCTGCGCAAGCTCGGGGCGCTAACGGTCGTCGGCAGCGATGTCGTCGAAGTCGCTCCCGCCTATGACCATGCCGATATCACCGCGATCGCCGGCGCCACCGTCGCCATGTACATGCTGGGCCTGCATGCCGAAAAACTGGCGGAGCGCTCGACGCTGCGCTGATCGTTACGTCATCAATCGAGATCGAGCAGCCCCGCATCCTGACGCTGGCGAAGATGCTGATCGACCAGCGTACGATCTGCGCAGGTGTGATAGCGCCCGTCGCAGGCGTCACGCAGGCGCGCCAACGCCTCGAATGTCGGCGACGTCGGCAGACCGGCCGCCTCGATCAGACTTGCCGATAGGAAGCCGACATCCAACGGCTTGGCAAAGGGCCGCATATCGATGTCGCGTCCGTAGGCATAGACCGAATAGTAGGTCTTGTAGGCAAGCGATCCGAGATCGGCAAAGACATTGCCTGCAGGCGCGTCGGCCAACAGGTAGTCCTTGGTGGCAACCGCTTGGTGATCGCCGAAATCGAGAACGACAGTGCCATTGGGGCCGGGTGCCTGCTGGCGCTTGCGGCGAAAATCCTGCAGGTCCTGCTTGGCGAGCGCCACACGGCGCAGGTACTCGTTGGCTTCGGCATCGGCGGCGAAAGGCTTTTCCGGCAATGTGTCCTTCGACACAAGGCTCATGTCATAGGGACCGTGCGGAAAGAGCGTCTGCATGGCGATGAACAGTGGACGACGATCCGTCTCGCGATGCTCCCTAACGATCCGCTCGACAGCATCGAAATAGAAGCTGTCGCGCACGAAATGCGATTGCGGCTTCATCACGTCGAAATCGACGATCTCCTGAAAGCCGATCGAGCGCAGGAACGGCCCTTCGTTGACGAAGCTCGCCTGCATCGGCATCACCGCGACGGTGCGATAGCCGCAGCGCGCCAGGAGACTGGGCAGGCTCGTCTTCACCCTGCCCTCCAGAATTTGCGTGACATAGGGGCTTTGCCAGCCGAAATCCGCTCCGGACAGTCCGGTCATGACGGAAAAGTTCGTGACCCAGGTGCCGCCGCCGAACGTCTCGACCTGCAGGGGATGCACGTGTCCGTCCTGCGACTGAAAGGACGCGCTCATCCATTGCGGAACGTTCACCTGCGGAAAATAGGTGGGGCTGGTCTGGCTCTCGCTCAGCACGACAAAAAGGTCAGGATTGCCGGCAGCGCCGCAGCTGATATCGTCGCGAAGACTGCCCTTCGCCTCGACATTTTCGAGCCGATCGGCAAGGACGATACGCCCGAGCGGAAATTCGAGATCGCCGATCGAGACGAAGAAGGACGAGGCATCGTAACCGGAGATGTAGTGGACGTAATCCGGCTCGTCCTTCTTGTCGGGATAGAGAACGACCACCCCGACTGCCATGACAAGCAACAGACCGGCGCGCACGCCGAACGAGCGACCCGACCGGCGATCGCTGCGAAAGGCCACGACCAGGAACACGATGGCCGCCACAAGGGCCGCCACGCCGGCAATCAACACATGGAAATAGGAGCCGACCAGAAACGAAAGCGCCGATCGATCGAGGCCGGTGAAGGCGAAATCGAAGACGTGAAGGGAAAATCCCTTGAGGCGAAACTTGACCTCCGACATCGCCGCAATGAGCAATACCATGGTGCCTGCGGCCCAGAGCGAAAAGCTCGGGCGACGCGAGAGCAGGAAGAAGAAGGCGGCGATCGCAAGCGTCACCACTGCAAGGAAAGGCACGAACCGCCAGCGCGTATCGAAATAATGCAGAGCCTGGAGCAGCCCCAGGAATGCTAGCGAAATAGACAGCGGATGCCGAAGCACGCCCCCGATCCGCTCGATCAGGATTTTCACTTCGCAGCTCCAATATGACAGGTTTGTGACAACCCATCAGATGCAGAATCGCGGGCCGCAACGCAACAGCTCAATTGCAAATCTTAAGTTGTGGTTAACTATGCAGGACCGCCAACCGCGCCAACGAACCGCAGCCTTCAGCCTCCTGCCGGTTGCGGGCTCCCACCGGTGCTTATATATGAACACATCCACGTCGTCGGCTGCATCTCTTCCGCACCGACGACCGTGTTGAGAAACTGATTCAAATCTGTGTCAGATTGATTCTGCGTCAGCTCGTAACCTTTTGGAAGAACGGGAAAATCATGAAACCGAAGATCTTCATCGATGGCGAACACGGCACCACCGGGCTGCAGATCCGCACCCGCATGGCCGGCCGCAGCGATCTCGAACTCCTGTCGATACCGGAAGCCGAGCGACGCAACGCCGCTATGCGCGAAGACCTTCTGAACAATGCCGACATCGCCATCCTCTGCCTGCCGGACGACGCTTCGCGCGAGGCCGTCGCCATGGTGGCCGGCAACAACCGGGTGCGCATCATCGATACCTCGACCGCACACCGGATCGCTCCGGATTGGGCCTACGGCTTTGCAGAGATGGACAAGGCTCAGCCCGCCAAGATCCGCGATGCCCGCCATGTCGCCAATCCCGGCTGCTACCCGACCGGCGCCATCGGCGTGATCCGGCCGCTGCGCGAGGCCGGCATTCTTCCCGACGGCTATCCGGTCACGGTCAACGCCGTTTCCGGCTATACCGGCGGTGGCAAGCAGATGATCGCGCAGATGGAAGACGAGACGAACCCGGAACATATCAGCGCGCCGCATTTCCTCTACGGTCTGACGCTCAAGCACAAGCACGTGCCGGAGATGAAGATGCACGGCCTTCTCGACCGCGCGCCGGTATTCGCCCCTTCGGTCGGCAAGTTTCCGCAAGGCATGATCGTGCAGGTTCCGCTCTATCTCGACGATCTCGCCGCCGGCGCGACGATCGAAAGCATTCACGCGGCGCTCGTCGAGCATTATGCCGGACAATCGATCGTCGAAGTCGTCCCGCTTTCCGCCAGCGAAAAACTCGGCCGCATCGATGCTACCGAGCTTGCCGGTGCGGACACGATGAAGCTGTTCGTGTTCGGCACGCCGGGCGGAACCCACGTGAACCTCGTCGCCCTGCTCGACAATCTCGGCAAGGGCGCCTCGGGTGCTGCCGTCCAGAACATGGATTTGATGCTGTCGGCCTGATCGATTGCAGTCATCGCAAACGAAAAACCCGGCGAAACGTTCGCCGGGTTTTTTATTAGGATCGCGAGTTCTTAGCTGCGCAATTCGATTGCAGTCGGCTTTGGATACTCGCCGATGAACCCGCGCCAATGGGCAATGGCAAAACCGAGCACCACCAGCGCACCACCTTGATGAAGGACGCCCCAGACGACAGGAACCTGCAGCAACAGCGTGGTGATGCCGATCGCCGCCTGGACTAAAACGAGCACGAACAGCAGGACAGAACGGCGCGCATGGGTTGATTGTGGCGCGGCCCTCACCGAAGCGATCACGTGCATCAGCGCCATAGCGAAGAGCACGTAGGCGCCGATCCGGTGGATGAACTGCACGGTCTTCGGATTCTCGAAGACATTGATCCACCAGGGATGCTGCAGGAAGAGATCGGACGGGATCCATGCGCCATCCATCAGCGGCCATGTGTTGTAGCTGAACCCCGCATCGAGGCCGGCAACCAGTGCACCGAGGTAGATCTGGAACAGACTCATGATGGCGATGATCGCCGCCATCTTGCGCGAGCGATCCGTTGGCGCGGCATCACCGGAATGCGGACAAAGGCCGCGCTGGATCCACATGCAGGCGGCAAAGATCAGGCAGGCGATGACCAGATGAGTTGCCAGGCGATACTGGCTGACGTCGGTCCGCTCCACCAGGCCCGAAGACACCATCCACCAGCCGATGAACCCCTGGAAACCGCCGAGCGCCAGAATGCCGAGCAACGGCCAGCGCAACCGGCGTTCGACCCGGCCGGTGAACCAGAAGAAGGCGAGCGGAATCGCAAAGATCACGCCGATGGTGCGCGCCAAGAGCCGGTGCGCCCATTCCCACCAGAAGATCGTCTTGAACTCGCCGACGGTCATGCCCTTGTTGATCTGCTGATATTGCGGAATGCGCTGGTAGAGCTGAAACTCTTCTTCCCATTCCGCGGCCGTCAACGGCGGGATGACGCCGTGGATCGGCTTCCATTCGGTGATCGAAAGGCCGGATTCGGTGAGGCGTGTCGCGCCGCCGACAAGCACTAGCGCAAAGAGCGTGAAGAGAACGACGACGAGCCAACCGCGGATCTGTCGGCGGTTGCGATCGGTCCTGCCGATCTCGCTTCGAAGCATCTGTTCTGTCGCCAATTCGACGCCTGCCATGGTTTTCCCTCTGGTATCGCGGGGTTGGCGGCAGGGGGATCGAGCGGTTCATCGCCGCGCCTGCCGGAAAGCCGTTGATTTGCACCAGAGCGGCATGCAAAACAAGGCCGAACCCTTTGCGGCATGCCGTCGCGGCCCGATCTGGGGTCAGGACCTAGCGCCATTTGAAAGAAATGAAATGCCCGTACGTCTCAGAAAGCTGATCGGCACGATCCTGATCATCATCCTCGTCATCGTCTATGCGCTTGCCGCCGTCACCTTCGCATCGTTGCTTTTGGGTGCTGCACCCTGGTGGGTCCATCTGATGTACTTCTTCTTTACCGGGCTTCTCTGGGTGTTGCCGGCCATGCTGATCATCAAGTGGATGGAAAAGCCGGCGAAGGACCGCTGAAACAAAGGGAGCCCCGATGAAGGTTGCGATCATTTCCGATATCCATGGCAACGACCTCGCCCTTGAGGCGGTGCTTGCCGATATCGACGCGCTGGGGATCGCCGAGATCGTCAATCTCGGCGATCATTTGAGCGGACCGCTCAATGCCGCGCGCACCGCCGACATCCTGATGGCGCGCGATATCCCTTCGATATCAGGCAATCACGACCGATATCTGCTGACGCTCGATCCCGCCGACATGGGTTTGTCCGATCGCGCCGCCCACGCGGAGTTGCAGCCTCGGCATATCGAATGGCTGGCGACACTGCCGGCCATCCGCGTCTATCGCGACGCGCTCTTTCTTTGCCATGGTACGCCTGCAAGCGACGAAGCGTACTGGCTCGAAGCGTTGACGGCGGAGGGCGTCGTCCATCAGGCAGCACGCAGTGCCATCGAAGCCTTCGCGACTGGCATCAAGCAACCTGTCATTCTCTGCGGCCACACGCACATTCCCCGGGCGATCCGCCTCGCGGACGGCCGGCTGGTGGTCAACCCCGGCAGTGTCGGCTGCCCAGGCTACGATGACGATCACCCGGTCCCCCACAAGGTCGAGGTCGGCTCGCCGGATGCGCGCTACGCCATCATAGAGCGCTCCGGCGATGATTGGAGCGCGACGTTCCGCACGGTCCCTTATGACCACCAGGCGATGTCGAGGCTGGCTGCGCAGCGAGACCGCCTGGAATGGGCAGAGGCGCTTGCATCGGGCTTTCTCGGCGGCTAGAGCGCTTCACCTTTAAACGGAAGCGCTCTAGCCATCCTGGCTTCATGCTTTGCTAACTGCATTCGCCGGTTCTTGCCCGAAGGCGCCGACGATACTTGAGGTATTAAGCGGATCGTAGCGGAGTTACCAGTTCAATGGCTGCCGAAACCCGCATCCGGACGGCTTTGCCGATGATGAACACCAAACTCACCATAGGCCGATCAGGCCAGCGCGGCGCACAGGCTGCGTCCAGGTCCGACGCCGTCGTGAGCCGGTTAGAGATTTCCGTACACGATACGCTGGCATCGCTGGAGCAGGAATGGCGCGGGCTCGACGCCCATGCAACCAATTCCCTACATCAGAGTTACGACTGGTGCGCCGCCTGGGCGCAAGCCCATGACAGTGAACTGCTGATCATTCGCGGCGCCTTCGATGGCGAGTTGCTCTTCATCCTGCCGCTGGAGGTCGTGTCTGGTCGCTTGTTCAACACGGCTCGGCTGATCGGCGCACCGCACAGCAATCTCAACACCGGGCTTTTTGCAACGGACACACTGCCCGTTTCCTCGGCCGAGTTTACCGATCTGTTGACGCGTGAACTCCATCATCACCTGCGCCACAAGGTCGACCTCGTGACGCTCGAAAAGACACCGCACGACTGGCGCGGAACTGCAAGCCTGCTGGCACGCCTGCCCGGCGTCAAGCACCAGAACGCCTCGTTTCAACTGCCGCTGCTTTCGAGCTTCGAAAAAACGCTCGCCCAGGTGAATGCGAAGCGCCGGCGCAAGAAGATGCGGACTTCCGAGCGGCGGCTCGACGCGCTTGGGGGGTACGACTACGTCGTTGCCGAGAACCTGCAGGAAGCAGAGGCGTTGCTCGACGTCTTCTTCCGTCAGAAGGCGGTCCGGTTTGCGGCTCTAGGTCTTCCCGATGTTTTCCATGACGATCGGACACGCGCATTCTTTCATGCGATCGCCGGCCACCGTGGCATCGCCGACGAACGGTTGCTCGAACTCAATGCCATTCGCCTCAGGGGCGAACATGGTGGGCGTATCGTCGCCGTTGCCGGCCTTTCGCGAAAGGCCGACCATGTCATCTGCCAATTCGGCTCGATCGACGAGGAACTAGCGGGCGATGCCAGTCCCGGCGACCTTCTGTTCTGCAGAATGATCGAGAGGCTCTGTGGAAAGGATGCGACACTCTTCGACTTCGGGGTTGGCGACCAGCCCTATAAGCGCTCGTGGTGCACCATTGAAACACCGCTCAGGGATATCCTCTTGCCGCTGACGCTACGCGGTCGCTTGGCTGCCTGCTATCACCGGGCCGCGGTGCAGGCAAAGGCGACGGTCAAGGCGAACAAGGCCGTCTATGCGTTCCTCCAGCGCGCGCGCAGCCGCAAGACGCACACCAACCGCCAGATCACCGATGCCGATAGCGCTTAAGCGGCACAGGTTTGGCGACGCTCAATTCGCGATCTAAAACATGTCGCGCAAAAGTGTTCCGCGGTTTTGCGATAACGACATGCGTCAAAACAAGAACGTAAAGCGCGTCAAGCGAATCTGAAAGATCGCGACGCGCTTTGAAAAACGGCGAGGTAGCTGCTCACGCCGCATGGCGATCGGGATATTCCGGTCCTGGTTCACCGCGCCCAGTCATCAGCACGATGTCGCGGTATCCAGCCTCGCCGAAACCGGTCAGGACTTCGACGATCCTTTCGTCGCTGACAGCCGGTGCCGACAGGATGATCTCAGCATCACCACGACGGGCAATCTTGTCGACGGCTCCCTCGTCGGCCGGTCCACATTCGACCAACACCAGATCATAGGCATTGGTCAACGCATCGATGATCATCTGCAGCCGCTCGATGCCGCGCATCGCCATCCGCGGATCGGCATCTCCTTGCGGAATGATATGGGCATCAGAGAACCGGTCGGCATGGATGGTTTCGGTGAACGGCACCTCGCCCGCCAGCAGATTGGTGATGCCAGGCAGTTGCGCCGAGCGTGCCATCAGGCGGGTCGGGCAGGCAGAGCCCGTCAGGTCGATCAACACGACCTTGCGCTCTTCTTCCGCGATCAGACGCGCCAGCATGACGGTCGCCGTCGATCCCTCGTCGCCGCCTGGTGAAACCGAGATTGCGATCCGCACTCCATTTTTGCGCAGGTGGTCGGCAACCGCTTCGATCGAAAAGTCCGGTTCGGCCGTCTCGCTGCTCGGATCCTCGGCTACATCGTCCGCCTCTTCCGCGACAAGTGGCGCCAGCGGTGGCAGATCAATGGCGTCGTTCAATGCAGATGAAATTTCGACCTTCTTCTCATCAGCACCCTGCGCGACAGCGACCGCGGCAATCGCCGGTCGAGAGCGAGCCGCCGGCCGCTCGGTGCCGGCCGACACCGGCCGCAACGCGCGGCCGCTGAAGAGTTCCGAGAGCATGATGACGATGCAGCTCAAGAGGAAGGTTGCAAGCGCCGCCACGATGGTGATCGGCATCACCTTCGGGAAGCTGGCACCAGTCGGCACGACCGCGTTCGAAATGATGCGCGCGTCGGCCGGCGTTGCGTCAACCGTACGTGACGTCGCCTCGCGATAACGCGCAAGGTAGGTCTCGAGCAATTGCCGCTGGGCGGTCGCCTCGCGCTCGAGTGCACGCAGACCCACCTCCTCCTCGCCCGCCTGGGCGGATTTGGCTTTGAGTGCATTAAGTTGCTGTGTCAGCTGCTGCTCGCGCAACTCGCCGACCTTTGCTTCATTTTCAAGGCTGCTGAGAATCTTGCGCGTCTCGGAACGGATCTGTGCACGGATACCTTCAACCTGCGACTTCAGTGCCTTCAGCCGCGGATGGCCGTCAAGCAGCGTGGTGGAAAGATCGGCCACCTGCCCCTGCAGATTTGCCTCAGTCTCCTTCAGGCGCTGGATCGTCTGAGAGCCGATGACGTCGGCGATAGTGTCCGCATCCCGCCCGCTGGAAAGCGCCGCGCGCACGCCTTCGGCACGCGCCTCCGCATTGGCTCGCTCGCCGCGCACCCGTGTCAGCTCGCTCGAAATGTCGGTCAACTGGCGGGTGGCGAAATTCGTGGTCTCGCCGGTCGGCAGCAGATCGGACGACGATCGATAGGCTGCGACCTTCGCCTCGGCTTCCCTTACCTTCTCGCGCAGATTGGCGATCTCCGGCTCAAGCCAGCGGCTCGCTTCGGAGTTGGTATCGAGCTTGGCGCCACTTTGCAGCGACAGGAAAACCTTTGCCATCTCATTCGGGATTGCGGCCGCCAATTGCCTGTCTTTCGAGGTAAAACCGATCGCGATCACGCGCGATTTTTCAACCTGGTAGACCTGTAGCTTCGAGTTGAATTCTTTCAGAATGCGCTCTTCCGGCGGCATCTCCAGCGGGTTCTTCTTCAAACCCAGCATCACCATCAAATCGGAAACCGCCGACGGATCCGACGAAGGGTCGAACTCCTTCAAGTCATAAAGCTTCATGTTGCGCGCAACCTGCTTGATCAGATCGGCGGAGCGAAACACCTGAACCTGGCTCAGGATACCGGACTCGTCGAAGACGCGGTCAGACCCGGACTGCGCGTTCTGGTTGGATCCACTGAACTCTGGCTCGCGCGATTCGATAAGGACACGCGTTTCGCTCTGATAGTCCGGCGCAATCATCTTTGCGGCGCCGAAGGCCAGCGCTGCAACACACGCCGTGGCGAGCAATACCTTGACGCGTCGATCCCACACGGCGCGGAACAGCCCGCCGAGATCAATATCCACATCCTGTTGTCCGCTGCCGTTTCCCGACATGCTTCTGGCTCCGAACCTTATAATTTCGCTGGACGGTAAATGAACATGGTAACGCAAGGGTTAATGGTCTCTCAACCTCTGGGCGATTGGCCCCTCCTTCGAGCCAGGCAGTCCCGCTGAAAATTCTACCGCGAGTTTACCAGCTATTAACCCTAACGGATCGATAACGACGAAAGAGGTGGTCGTTTCCGGAGCCCAAGAGCAGCATGTCAACCGCAGGTATGAAGACGGGCCGCGCTATTACGGTGGCAGCACTGTCGATATTGCTCGGCGGCTGCACAAGCTATCAGCCGGCACCCAAGGCGTTCAGCGAGGCAACGATCCAGCCCTACCGGCTGGACAGCGGCGACCGGCTGCGCATCAACGTTTTCGAGCAGGCGGGCCTCAGCGGTACCTATACGGTCGATCAGGCGGGCTACGTTGCCTTCCCGCTGATCGGCACAGTCGCCTCCCGCGGTCACACACTGCCCGAACTCGAAGGCATGATCGCAGCAAAGTTGAAGCAAGGCTATCTGCGCGATCCGGATGTCACCATCGAGGTCGATCGCTATCGTTCGGTCTTCATCATGGGCGAAGTCGGCCAAGCAGGGCAATATGCCTATGTGCCGGGAATGACGGTGCAGAACGCCATCGCGGTTGCCGGCGGTTTCTCGCCGCGCGCCAACCAGGCAAGCGCCGACGTCACGCGTAAAATCAACGGGCGGATCATTACCGGTCGCGTGCCCATTACCGACGCCGTGCTTGCGGGAGACACGATCTACATTCGCGAACGGCTGTTCTGATCTCGATGCAGCCGCAGCGTCCCTTGCGCATCATTCATTGCTTCAGATCGCCGGTGGGCGGCATATTCCGCCATGTGCGTGATCTGGCGGAGGCGCATGCGGCGGCCGGACATCAGGTCGGCATCCTCTGCGACAGCACCACCGGTGGAGCCCACGAGGATTCACTTTTCGACGAAATCCGGCCCTATCTGGCATTGGGTCTCGTGCGCATGCCGATCCATCGTTCGATCGGTCCAATGGACTTTGCCGCGCTGTCGCGCGGCTACAAGGAAATCAGAAGCTTGCAACCGGATGTGCTGCATGGGCACGGCGCCAAGGGTGGCGCCATCGCCCGTCTCATCGGTTCAGCCTTGCGGGTCAACAGGTATCGCGTAGCCCGCCTTTATTCGCCCCACGGGGGCAGCCTCCACTACAACCCGAAATCATTTGCCGGGAGGGTCGTCTTCCCGCTGGAACGTTTTCAGGAGCGCCTGACGGACGCGCTGGTCTTCGTCTGCGATTTCGAGCGTCAGACCTATTTTGCCAAGGTCGGCGAGCCGCGAGAGCGCCATGAGCTGATCTATAATGGCATTGACGACCGCGAGTTCGAGGCCGTGGATGCGCGACCGGATGCGGTCGACTTTCTCTATATCGGCATGATGCGAGACCTCAAGGGTCCCGATCTGTTTGTGGACGCCTTCGCCCGCACCGAACGGATCGTCGGCCGCCCGCTTTCGGCCTTGATGGTCGGCGATGGCCCACAGCAGCAGAAGTATCGCGACTTGACGCTTGAGCAGGGACTGGGGAAACGGATCGCGATGCGCCCTGCCATGAACGCGCGCGAAGCCTTTGCGCTGGCACGAAACATCGTCATTCCGTCCCGGGCGGAATCGATGCCCTACATTGTCCTCGAAGCATTGGCGGCGCAAAAGCCGGTGATCGCCAGTCGGGTCGGCGGCATACCGGAAATCCTCGGCGAGCGCAGCGCCGCCCTGGCGAACCCGGCAGACGCGCAGTCGCTTGCTGCGATCATGGCTTCGGCAGTCGTCGAGAAGGACTGGTCAGCCCGCGTCATGCCTGCTCCAAAGACATTCAAGTCCCGGTTCGCCGCCTCGGTCATGACGGAGGAGGTGCTGCGGCTCTATAGGGATTTGTGCCGAAACCAATCGGCCCAGGGCTCCTCCGAAGGCTGCAACGTAAGCGTTTCTTAGTGGCTTTCTGCTATCCCGGCCGAGGACTTCAGTGCCGGAAGGAAGCCATGAACGAGTTTAAGCGGTCGGAAGCATTCGACACGGAAGCGCTTCGCAAGAAGATTTCGGAAATCCGCACCCGTGCGCCGGACGAAATGGCCGGCGGCGAGACGTCTGCGGAACTCAACCCCCTGGCCCGGCAGATTGCCGAACAGTTCCGCGCGGACACCTATTCGCCGGCGATGATCATGGGGCTGATGCGGCTGTTCGAATTCTGTGCGCTTTTCGCCATCGGCTACGCCATCAATGCGCTTTATGTGCAGCCGGGCTTCGATCAGCTGCCGCTGTATCTTGCGATCCTCGTTGGCGGATCCGCGCTCGCCGTTGCCGCCATGCAGCTCGCCGACACCTACCAGGTCCCCGCCCTCCGCGCCTGGCTTCGGTTCACGCCCCGTATCCTCGCGTCTTGGGCAATTGCGTTCGGCGGCATTGCCATCGCGCTCTTTTTCCTCAAGTCCGGTCACCAATATTCGCGCGTGTGGTTTGGCGGGTGGTTTGTCGCCGGTGCGGTCTTCCTCGTCGCGGAACGGGCATTCATCGCCTATTCGATCCGGCACTGGGCCCGCAACGGCACGATGGAGCGTCGTGCCGTCGTCGTCGGCGGCGGCCAACCGGCCAAGGACCTGATCCGCACGCTCGAACACCAGACCGACAACGACATCAGGATCTGCGGCATCTTCGACGACCGCGACGAACGCCGGTCTCCGAATGTCATCGCCGGCTATCCCAAGCTTGGAACCGTCGACGAACTGGTCGAGTTCGCCCGCCTGGCGCGCATCGACATGCTGATCATCTCGCTGCCGCTGACCGCTGAAAATCGCATCCTGCAGTTGCTGAAAAAGCTCTGGATCCTGCCGGTCGATATCCGCCTGGCCGCGCATGCCAACAACCTTCGCTTCCGGCCGCGCAGCTATTCCCATGTCGGCGAAGTGCCGATGCTCGATATCTTCGACAAACCGATCGCCGATTGGGATTCCGTTGCAAAACGTGGCTTCGACATCTTCTTCAGCGTCGTCGCCCTGGTGTTGCTGTGGCCGGTCATGCTGGGCGCTGCGATTGCCGTCAAAGCTACATCGCCCGGCCCGATCATCTTCAAGCAGAAGCGCCACGGCTTCAACAACGAGACCATAGAGGTCTACAAGTTCCGCTCGATGTTCACGCATCTGGGCGATCCGACCGCCCGCAATGCCGTGACGAAGGGCGACCCCCGGGTCACCGCGGTCGGGCGCTTCATCCGCAAGTCCTCGATCGACGAGCTGCCGCAGATCTTCAACGTGCTCAAGGGTGAGCTTTCGCTCGTCGGCCCGCGTCCGCACGCCGTGCTGGCACAGACGCAGAACCGGACCTATTCCGACGTCGTCGAAGGTTATTTCGCTCGCCACCGCGTCAAGCCTGGGGTTACCGGCTGGGCACAGATCAACGGCTGGCGCGGCGAGATCGACCATGACGACAAGATCCGCCTGCGCACCGCCTTCGATCTTCACTACATCGAGAACTGGTCGCTGCTCTTCGACCTGAAGATCCTGTTCCTGACGCCGTTCCGGCTGCTCAACACGGAAAATGCCTATTGAGCACCGTCGACACATCACAGCCGATCGTCTTTCGCCCACAGCTTGCCGCGCTTTCCCTCTTCGGCTCGTGGCTGGTTGCGCTTGCTGTGTTCCTGTCCGGCTTTGTGATTGCCGAACCGGCGCCCTACGAACTGTTCCTGGTGGTTCTCATCGGGCTCTGGGCGCTCTTCGGCTTGAAGATCTCGCGCTATGTGGCTCCGCTCCTGACCCTGCTGACACTTTTCATGGTCGGCGGGATCCTGTCGCTGACAACGATGGTCGATCTGACCGAGGGGCCGATGTACATGGCGGTCTCCGGCTTTCTGGCACTGTCCGCCGTTTTTTACGCCGCCATCATCGAAGATCGTTACCAGCGGCTGCGACTGATCTTCAACGCCTGGGTCGCGGCCGCCGTCCTGACTGCCCTGCTCGGCATCCTCGGCTATTTCGGCGCGATCCCGGGCGCTGAAAACTTCACGCTCTACGATCGTGCCAAGGGCGCCTTCCAGGACCCGAACGTGTTCGGACCGTTCCTGTCGGTTCCCGCGCTCTATCTGATCCACGGGTTGCTGACGCAGCCGATCCACAAAGCCCCGCCAAAGATCGCCGCCCTTCTCGTCCTGGCGCTCGGCGTTTTCCTGTCGTTCTCGCGTGCCGCATGGGCACTCAATCTCTTTTGCGTGCTTGCCTTCGTCTTCGTGATGCTGCTCAAGGAGCGCAACGGTCTCTTCCGCTTGCGCATCCTCGTCATCGCACTCGTCGGCGGTGTGTTTGTGGTCGGTGCCCTGCTGGTTGCGCTGCAATCGGAGCAGGTTGCCACACTTTTTTCCAGCCGCTCGCAGCTCGTACAGGACTATGACGGCGGCCATCTCGGCCGCTTCGACCGTCACCGAATCGGCTTTCTGATGTCGATGGAGAAGCCGCTCGGGATCGGGCCGATGGTGTTCAGCACGATTTTCCCCGAGGACGAGCATAACGTCTGGCTGAAGTCGCTGACATCCTATGGCTGGCTCGGCTTCATCAGCTATGTGACGCTGATCATCTGGACGCTGTCTCTCGGCTTCCGCTTCCTGTTGCTCGATCGTCCCTGGCAAGTCTATCTGATGATTGCCTGGGTCGTGCTCATCGGCCACGTCGGGGTCGGCAACGTGATCGACACCGACCATTGGCGCCACTTCTACATGCTTGTCGGCATCATCTGGGGATGTGCCGCCCTCGAATACCGCCATCGTCGAACAATGCGGGCCGGATGGCAGCAATGAACATGGAATATCCATTACCATATCGTCCCACCCCCGCGCCGCTGCGCTTGCTTGAGGTTCTCGAGCCGAGCGGCGGCGGATCGGGACGGCATTTCATCGATCTCTGCCGCGGCATGCATCTGCGCGGCCATCACGTCGAAGCGGTCTATTCTCCGGTGCGAGCCGAGGAAAGCTTCGTTCGCGAGCTCAAGGCCGTTGGCCTCCCCGCCGTCCACGCGGTGGATATGAAGCGTGCCCCAGGCCCATCTGACATCCCAGCCTTTCTGGCGTTGCGCCGGATCATGGTCAATCATGGGCCGTTCGATGTCGTTCACGGACACAGTTCCAAGGCGGGGGCGCTGACACGCCTGCGCTTGCCGGGTCGCCACGTGCCGCGTATCTACACGCCGCATGCCTTCCGCACGCTGGACCCGACACTCGGGCGCGGCGGCAGGCTGATCTATGGTGCGATCGAATGGGGTCTCGCCTGGTTCTACACAGATCATCTCATCTGCGTTTCCGACGACGAGCTGTCCCACGCCCGATCGCTGCATATGCCGGACGAGCGGATGTCCGTGATCGTCAACGGCGTCGCTCCACCCTCACCCGATATGGCAGCGACCATTCGTGCGAGCTTCGGCATTGCGCCGGATGCATTTGTCTTCGGTTTCATTGGTCGGCTCACCACGCAGAAGGCACCCGAGCGCCTCGTTGCCGCCTTCAGGCATATCGCAGGGTCGGTGAAAAACAGCCACCTCGTCATGATCGGTGCCGGTGAGATGGAGGGCCCTCTGCGTCAAGCCATAGCCGAAAGTGGCCTTCAGAACCGGATGCACCTGACATCCGCGTTCACCGGGCCGCAGGCTGCCCCGGTATTCGATGTGCTGGTCATGCCGAGCCGTTATGAAGCGATGTCCTATGTCATGCTGGAGGGCGCGGCCGCCGGAAAGCCGATTATCGCCACCGATATCGGCGGTGCACGAACCGTCATTGGGCATGGCCACAACGGCTTTATCGTGCAGAACACCGACGATATCTCCCAGCTTGCCGAGGCGATGGCGGCTGCCGCTGAACCGGAAACGTTCGACAAGCTCACCGCTGCCGCCGGCATGCTCAAGCAGCGCTTCACGCTCGACGTGATGCTGGACAGCACCGAGATGCTCTACTGGAAGCTCGCGGACCGGCGGCGCGTACGGGCGACCGTTTGAGCATCAATGGGTATATGAGCCATTATCGTGACGGCTGACGCGAGCGCCTGACGACGTTGGCTGCCCCGCGACGTCTACGTCGTCGAAGACACCACCGCGAGCGCAATCGAGCAGCATTCACATCGAAACGATACGGAAGAAGTCCGGGTAAGTACGGGATTTTTTCGGGATTAGTCGCCGCGAATATTGCCCTTCGAGCGTTGTTGGCTCCCAAAATGAAAGAAGGCCCCAGAGGGGCCTATCTCGCAAACCTACCGTTGCTGGCAGATTAATGGTCGGAGCGGCGGGATTCGAACCCACGACCCCTTGACCCCCAGTCAAGTGCGCTACCGGGCTGCGCTACGCTCCGAACGAGGAAATCCCTATATTCACAATGCTTAGAGCGCAAGCGGGAATCTTGAGGTCGGTGCGAAAAAGGAACAAACGACGTGGATAAGCCACGACCAGAACGTTCAACCCCGCGCCGGCCCCACAAAATCCGCAAGACCAACGAGCAGGCAGAAGGTGCCCTTCGTCAACGGCACGCGGCGGCCCCGCCCATCTTGTCCATTGCTACCGAAAGATGCAGAGGAATTCCGACGTGCCGGCACGGTCAGGCGCCTGACAGGCACAAAGACCTGACCGCACGCGCTGTTCGGCACGGCCGCCCGCCCGGTCCCGCAGTTAGCCGTTGACTTCTCACAACAACGAGAACATTTATAGAACAAATTGGAGTCTACGCTATGTCAGAGAAGTTCATCGTCATGCCCTTCAAGCGCGTTCGCGGTGGCTTGGCCCCCGGCGAGATGCGCGCGGCCACGACTGCAGCCGGGGCCGAGAAGGTTGCGGCTGCCATGGCGCCAAGGCACATCGGCGTTGCAGCCTATGCAGTGCAGGTGGACGAGGAAAGCGGCGACATGAGCAGCCCTCGCCTCCTGGTTCAATTCGGCGAGATAGCTGATTTGAATGCTGCCTGAATTGCAGAAACACGCCTGACGGCCATCGATATTTTTCGGCCTCAGAGAACTCACGCAATAACACGTCGATGTAATCCCAGCATCCCCGACACCGGGCACTTCGACGCGCTATCGTCCGTCAATGCCCTGCGGCGTGGGCTCTATCGACTGTGGACATGATCGAGATCGTTCCGCTCGCCCCGCGGTATGACTTGGCCGAGGGCGCCCGCGGCGAGACCTTTAGCCGTCACGCAGTTCATGTCGCGATCTTCGGCTCCCGGCTGCAGGTGCCAAAACTTCGCACGGTTGTGATCTTTCAAAGGGGCTTGCTGCGCTTTGAGCTCTTGTTCTTGCACATCCGCCATCGCAAAACCGCTGGCCACTTTTGCGCAACAAATGCCTCTTACCGCGCCTGATCGAGCAGACGCTTGCATTCCAGGAGATCGTAGAGTGCCTCCTGAAGCAGCGCGCGGTCTTCCTTGCCGACGGAGGACGATTTGCCGAGCGATATTTCCGGAACGTCATCATTGCCGCCGCCGAAGGAGAAGAAGCGGCGGCTTGCCGGCGCCTTGGCGCGGCCGACGATCTGATCCTCTTCGGACAGGCCGGCCTTCGGCGGTGGCGGTTCTTCATTGCTCGAGGCGGCCAGAGCTTCGACGGTGGCCAGATCGCCGCTAGCGATTGCCGCCACGAACTTGTTGCCATTGGCCTTCAGCAGCTTCTGCACGCCCTTGATGGTGTAGCCGTGATCATAGAGCAGGTGACGGATGCCCTTCAGCAGATCGACATCCTCGGGGCGATAGTAGCGCCGGCCGCCGCCACGCTTCATCGGCTTGATCTGCTGGAACCGTGTTTCCCAGAAACGCAGGACGTGCTGCGGCAGATCGAGATCGTCAGCGACCTCGCTGATGGTGCGAAAAGCGTCGGGGCTTTTTTCCATTTCGTTCCCATTCCATGTCATGCGACTCGGGGCAGGCCTGTGTCGCAATGAACCGATGCGTGCGATGATCGCACGAATCGGCTCCATTTCAACGGCTTATGGATGGGTTTTCAACCACATTGTGGTTGCCGGCCTCCGCTTACGATACGGGAGAGGCCGGCTTCTGCTTGGCCTTGCGGCTCAGATGCGATTTCAGCACGCGCTGCTTCAGGACATTGGACGCCTTGAAGGTCATGACCCGCCGCGGCGAAATCGGTACTTCCTCGCCGGTCTTCGGGTTGCGGCCGATGCGCTCGTTCTTATCGCGAACCTGAAACGTCGCGAAGGAGGACAGTTTCACGCTCTCGCCACGCACGATTGCGTTGCATATTTCGTCAATGACGGTTTCCACCAACTCGGCAGACTCTGTGCGCGACAGACCCACCTTGCGAAAAACCGACTCAGCCAAGTCTGCTCGTGTTACTGTTTTTCCGCTCATCTTCCCCCACCGATGTCTGGCACGCCGATCAGCGATCGAAGACTATTGCCCTTGTCAATTCCGGTCAAGCGCCTGCGTTGCCTCAGCATTTTTTACCAGCGTATCAGAACGGAGCCCCATGTGAAGCCACCCCCCATGGCTTCGAGCAGAACAAGATCGCCCTTCTTGATTCGGCCGTCGGCCGCCGCGGTGTTCAGAGCGAGCGGAATGGAGGCGGCAGAGGTGTTGCCATGGAGATCGACAGTCACCACAACCTTATCGAGAGGGATGCCCAACTTCTTGGCGGAACCGTCAATGATGCGGCGATTGGCCTGATGCGGCACGAGCCAGTCGATATCCTCGGCGGTCGTTCCTGTTGCCTCGAAGGCAGCTTCGATCACGTCGGTGATCATGCCGACGGCGTGCTTGAAGACCTCGCGCCCCTCCATCTTCAGGTGGCCGACTGTACCCGTCGTCGACGGCCCGCCGTCGACATAGAGCTTCTCGCGATGCGCCCCATCAGAGCGCAGCTTGGCGGCGAGCACGCCGCGATCGGCAATCGTGCCCTCGCCTTCCTGCGCTTCCAGGATGATCGCGCCGGCGCCATCGCCGAAGAGCACGCAGGTCGTGCGGTCAGACCAGTCGAGAATGCGCGAGAAAGTCTCGGCGCCGATGACCAGCACGCGTTTTGCCAACCCGCCGCGGATGTAGGCATCGGCCGTCGTCACCGCGTAGATGAAGCCGGAACAGACGGCCTGCAAATCGAAGGCAGCGCCGTGGTGCATTCCGAGCCGGTTTTGAATGTTGACGGCCGTTGCAGGAAAGGTGTTGTCGGGCGTCGAGGTCGCCAGGATGATCAGATCGAGATCAGCGGCTGTCAGACCGGCATTGTCGAGCGCCGCTCGTGCAGCGGCTTCGCCGAGCGATGCAGTGGTCTCGCCTTCGCCGGCGATGTAGCGTTGGCGAATGCCGGTGCGCTGCACGATCCACTCGTCAGACGTATCGACCTTGGATTCCAGCTCCTGATTGGTGACAACGCGCTTCGGCAACGCTGCGCCAAAGCCGCGAACGACGGAACGGATCATTTATTCAAACCTCATCATTCATGCCGGCGGGAAGTGCGTTCGGCGTCTCGGCGCCGTGATACTTCGCCAGATCGATCTCGATCTTCGCTTTCAGGCCGTTTTTCACCATGTCATAGCCGACATCGATCGCAGCGGCGAACCCTTCGGCATCGGCTCCACCATGGCTCTTGATCACGACACCATTGAGGCCGAGAAAGACGCCGCCATTGACCTTGCGCGGGTCCATTTTTTCGCGCAGGCGGTCGAAGGCACCCTTGGCCAGGATGTAGCCGATCTTGGCCATCAGGGTGCGCGACATGGCCGCGCGCAGATATTCGGCGATCTGTCGCGCCGTTCCTTCAGCGGCCTTGAGCGCGATATTGCCGGAGAAGCCTTCGGTGACGACGACGTCCACAGTGCCGCGTCCAATATCATCGCCTTCGACGAAGCCGTAATAGTCGAAGCCTTCGATATTGGCGTCACGGATAAGCCGCCCGGCTTCCTTGACTTCTTCCTGGCCCTTGATTTCCTCGACGCCGACATTGAGCAGGCCGATGGTCGGCCGCTCGATCTCGAACAGCGCCCGCGCCATGGCGCCACCCATCAGCGCAAAGTCCATGAGTTGCTGCGCGTCGGCACCGATGGTCGCACCGACGTCGAGCACGATGCTCTCGCCCTTCAGGGTCGGCCAGATCGCCGCGATCGCCGGGCGCTGGATGCCCCGCATCGTGCGCAGGCAGAAGACCGACATGGCCATCAGCGCACCGGTGTTGCCGGCCGACACAACGACGTCGGCCTCACCGGCATTGATCGCATCGATCGCCCGCCACATACTCGACTTGCCGCGGCCGCGCCTGAGCGCCTGGCTCGGCTTCTCGTCCATGCCGACCGCGATCTCGCAGTCATGGAAGGTGCTGCTCGCCTTGAGCTTGGGATGTTTGGCCAAGATATCGGCGCACTGCGCTTCTATGCCGAACAGGACAAACCTTATGTCCGGATGACGTTCAAGCGCCCTTGCGGCGCCCGGGATGACGACTTCAGGACCATAGTCGCCGCCCATCACGTCAAGAGAAATTCTGACCACGCGTGTCTTATCCTTTTTTCCTGCCACACAACACGTGCTGCCGTGGCGCACGCATTCGAACGCAACGACGTTACATATCGCTTCTGACGCTTGAGCCAGACACGCGGCAGATCGCTGCGGGGGCTCATTTGGCCGGAGTCGGGCCAAAATACTGCTTTTCGCCCGCGTGACAACCGAATTGTAGGGGTGGCTTTGGCAGCCTCAGTCCTTTTTCCAGTCCTTCAGCGCTGCAAACGGGTTCGGCTTCTCGTCGTCTGCCGCCGTACTTTCGATACGCGCGCCAAAAGTGACACCCGGTTTGCGCGGATAGGGCTCGATCGCGAGCGCCACGTGCTCGCTGACCACGACGCCTGCATCAATCGTGTCGCCGCTAAAGGTGTCGGGGATATCGGGGCCATCGGGGCTGAGGATCATCTCCCCGCCGTCATTGCTGGCCTGGCGGGCAAGCCTCGATCCCTCAGGCACGAAGATCGCCTCGATGGGCTCTTGAATGTCGGCCTCGACGGGCTCGAGCGTCACGACGCAGGACTGCACGATCCGGGCGGTAACGTCGCCCTTGATCTTGACACCGTCCCTCTTCCAGCGCGCGATCTGCAGATCGGCCGAAAGCGACAGGACTTCGCGCACGTCCCAAAGTTCGGCCAGCGCTTGCCGTTCGCTCTCGTTTGCCGAGAGGCGGACGGTCACGGCATTGGCGGAGATATGCCCGACCTTTACCGGGTAGGAAAATGCCGGTCGGCTATCGTCTTTCATGATCAGGTCCTTCCTCACGCGGGCGCCATGACGGAAGCGCAATTCTCGCGGATAGCGCCGCACACCAGCGGCTGGCTGCGGCATCAATGGCCGCTTATTACTCTCCGGCGGCAGGAATGTGCAACTGGCCCGTTTCGACGCGCTCTTCCGGTTCAGCCGCGAGCCGCCCCTCGACAGAGAGCAGGTAGGTCGCCAGGCCGTCCATCGCCGGCCCCCCCTCATCGCCCTTCGGATAAAAGTTACGCTTCAGCGCCGCAGCAAGCGAGACTGCATCTCGCCCTTCGAGCGCCGCCGCATAGGATTCGAGCCGGCCATAGAACATGCTGGCGAGCTTCTTCATCTTCTTCGGGACGCCAGCGTCACCAACTCCGAGTTCACGGATCGAATGGTCGACATCCTCGAAGAAGGCGTCGACAATCTCCTGTGCGACCTCCTGACCGGTACGCGCCGACCCGCGCGTGCGCCGGAAATAGAGGATCAACACGGCCGACAACATCTCGAAACGGCCCATCACCGTGTCGGGCACGTCGAGGTCCGTATAGAGGTACGGCTGACGCGCAGCCGACGTCAATAACGCATATTGCCGTTCGACAATCGCAATATTGCCGCTTTTTCTTTTGAACAGTCCAAAAATCATCACAAAGCCCAGCTTTGGCTTTCTCGAAATGCGCGCAAGCGCCCATGACGGTTGTTGCATGATAGCCGAAGCTGGTTTACCGAAGCATGCACGAATTGCAATGGCGGATCTGCCATCGTTACTCCAAAGGGAGCTGTCGTTGACGAAGCGGTTTTTCAGAACAAATTTGAAGGTCCTTGGCCGAGTTGCGGCCGTAGCGACTGTTAGCACCATTGCTCTCTCCGCCTGCCAGTCCGCTAATGTCGGTGAAGTTCTCCACCAGGGTTATGTGGTTGATCAGGAAACGCTAAATCTCGTTCCTGTCGGTTCCAGCCGTGAACAGGTTCTGCTTTCGCTCGGCACGCCGTCGACGACCGCGACCTTCGACAACGAGGTATTCTACTACATCTCGCAGACCCGCAAACGCCCCGTGGCGTTCATGAAGCCGCAGCTCGTCGACCAGTCGATCCTGGCCGTCTATTTCGACAAGGAAGGCACCGTCAGCCAGCTCGCGCACTACACGCTGAAGGACGGCAAGGTCTTCGACACACTGTCGCGCACGACACCGACCGGCGGCAAGGAAACCAGCTTCCTCGGGCAGCTTCTGACAGGCCCCGGCGCCGGCAAGGCTGCGGCGCAAAATCTCTTCAAGGACTTCGGCAAGTAATTCCGAGGTTCATCACACAAAAAGGCCCGCGGGACATGCGCTCCGCGGGCCTTTTCGTTTCAGGCGTCCGTCAAGCCAGGACGGCCAGCAACAGCAGCGCCACAATGTTGGTGATCTTGATCGCCGGGTTCACTGCAGGACCAGCCGTATCCTTGTAGGGATCACCGACGGTATCGCCGGTTACCGATGCCTTGTGCGCTTCGGAACCCTTGAGATGCCGCGTGCCGTCCTTGTCGACGAAACCGTCCTCGAAGCTTTTCTTGGCATTATCCCAGGCGCCCCCACCCGAAGTCATCGAGATCGCGACGAAAAGGCCGTTGACGATGACGCCAAGCAGCGATGCGCCCAGAGCTGCAAAGGCGGATGCCTTGGAGCCGGATATGAGCAGTACCCCGAAATAAACCACGAGCGGCGCCAGAACCGGCAGCAGCGACGGGACGATCATTTCACGAATCGCCGCCTTGGTGAGCAGGTCGACAGCGCGACCGTAATCAGGCTTCTCCGTGCCGGCCATGATGCCCGGCTTTTCGCGGAACTGACGGCGCACTTCCTCGACGATCGACCCTGCCGCGCGCCCGACGGCGGTCATAGCAATGCCGCCGAAGAGATACGGAATGAGGCCCCCGAAGATCAATCCGGCAACGACATAGGGGTTCGAGAGATCGAAAGAGATCTGACCGACATCGGCGAAATACGGATACTTGTCGCCATTGGCGGCGAAGTAGCTGAGATCGTTGGAATAGGCTGCAAACAGAACCAGCGCGCCGAGACCGGCCGAACCGATGGCATACCCCTTGGTCACGGCCTTCGTCGTATTGCCGACCGCGTCGAGTGCATCGGTCGACTTGCGCACTTCGGGCGGCAAATGCGACATCTCGGCGATGCCGCCGGCATTGTCCGTCACCGGACCGAAGGCATCCAGCGCGACGATCATGCCGGCAATGCCAAGCATCGCAGTCACTGCAATGCCGGTTCCGAACAGACCAGCCAGCTGATAGGTGGAGATGATGCCGCCGACGATGATGATGGCCGGCAACGCCGTCGACTCCAGAGAGACGGCCAGCCCCTGGATCACGTTCGTGCCGTGGCCCGTGACCGACGCCTGTGCAATGGAATTCACCGGGCGCTTGTTGGTGCCGGTGTAATACTCGGTGATCACCACGATCAGTGCCGTCACCACCAGGCCGACAATACCGCACAGGAACAGGTTCCAGCCGGTGATGTCCTGGCCTGCGACCGTCCCGATCGAGCCCCAGCCGATCGTTAGCGACGTAGCGGCGCCAAGCCCGACGATCGACAGCAAACCAGTGACGATCAGGCCCCGGTAGAGCGCACCCATGATCGAGTTGTTGGTCCCGAGCTTGACGAAGAAGGTACCGATGATCGACGTGATGATGCAGGTCGCGCAAATCGCCAGGGGATAAGCCATGACGGTCGAGAGAACCGGCGTGCCGGCAAAGAAGATCGCTGCCAGAACCATGGTTGCAACCACCGAGACCGCATAGGTCTCGAACAGGTCGGCCGCCATGCCGGCGCAGTCGCCGACATTGTCGCCGACATTGTCGGCGATGGTCGCGGGGTTGCGCGGATCGTCTTCCGGGATCCCGGCTTCCACCTTGCCGACGAGGTCGCCGCCGACGTCTGCACCCTTGGTGAAGATGCCGCCGCCGAGACGGGCGAAAATCGAGATCAGCGACGCGCCGAAACCGAGCGCCACGAGCGCATCGATCACCTCACGCGACCCGGGCTCGTGCCCGAGGCCCGCGGTCAGGATAAGGTAGTAGACAGATACGCCGAGCAGGGCGAGGCCTGCAACGAGAAGACCGGTGATGGCGCCGGATTTGAAGGCGATATCGAGGCCGGATGCGAGACTGACAGAGGCGGCCTGCGCGGTGCGCACGTTTGCGCGAACCGAAACGTGCATGCCGATGAAGCCGGCAGCACCCGAAAGCACTGCGCCAACGAGAAAGCCGAAAGCAGCTGCGGAAGAAAGAAGAACCCAGGCGCCGATGAAAACGACGACGCCGACGATGGCGATGGTTCTGTATTGACGCGTGAGATAGGCTTGTGCCCCTTCACGAATGTAGCCTGCGATTTCTTGCATGCGGGCGTTCCCCTGGTCGGCGGCAAGCACCGACTGTGTTGCCCAGATGGCATAAGCCACCGCGAGCAACCCGCATGCGATAACGCCCAACAAAATGGTCATTTCGCATTACCCTCCGTTTCAACCCGCGGACTCACTCCCGGCCGCAGGCCCCTCAAATCCGCGAATCACGCACCACCTCCTCAAGCAGCACCCCTCACGGCGAGGCCAGAGTGCGATTGCAACGAAAGATCGTCAAGCCCCGGAAATCTAACTACCGGCGGCCCTCTGCGAACTGAAGATTTCGGAAAAAAGCGGCAGTTCAGGCCGCAACGTTAGGGCGAGCGCGCATCAGCAAGAAGAGCAGAAGAAGGCAGACGGATGTCACCGGCCAGACGACGGCATTCAGCATGTCCCAGCCATAGACCGAGAGAACCTTGCCGGAGGCAAACGACGACAGCGCGACGGTGGTGAACAGGACGATGTCGTGAAAGGCCTGAACCTTGTCGGCCTCCTGAGGGCGATAGCTGCCGGCAACGATGGCGGTCGAGCCGATGAAGCCGAAATTCCAACCCAGACCGAGAAGCACAAGCGCGCCCCAGAAATTCCAGAGTTCCAGGCCCACATGCGCGACCGCGGCGCAGGCCATGAGCAAGAGCAGCCCGCAGGCGACGATGCGTTCGGCGCCGAAGCGCGTGATCAGCCACCCGGTAAAGAAGCTCGGCGCGAACATCGCAAGCACGTGCCACTGGATGCCGAGCGTTGCAAGCTCGGTGGAAAAGCCGCAGCCGACGACCATGGCGACCGGCGCACCGGTCATCATGAATGTCATCAACGCATAGCTCGATATGCCGCAGACCATGCCGGTGATGAAGCGTTGGTTGCGAACGATTTCGCCGAGCGAACGCGTGGACTGGCCGTGATACTCGCTCGCCACCGTTCCCTGCTCCGGCAAGCGCAGCGGCGCAAAGAAGAATGCGGCTAGCAGGCAGATCGGCAGCAAGGCGATGAAAGCGCCGACAAAGGCGACGGGCGCGAACAGATCTCCGGCGAAAATGACGATCTGCGGACCGAGAACGGCGGAAACGATCCCCCCGCCCAGGATCCACGATATCGCCTTCGGCTTGTAGAAAGACGGCGAGGCGTCGGCGGCGGCGAAGCGCAGTTTTTGGGTAAATCCGTTGGAAGAGCCGAGAATGGCAAGACCGAAGGCAAAGAGCCAGAAACTTTCCCGGAAGAGCGCGACCGCGGCGACCGCGGCGCCGACAGACGCAATCCCGGTACCGGCCATGAAGGCGAAGCGCCGGCCGATAAGGCGTGAGAGCGTTGCGACGAGAATGACGCCGAGCGCCATGCCGACATTGTAGGCAGTCAGCGGCGCCGTCGCCAGCGACTTGTCGTCAGCGAGCAGCTGATAGCCGGCAACACCGCCGACGGCAAAGCAGATCGGGCCGACGACACCAAGGATCGCCTGCGCCGCCGTCAGAAGGAAAACATTGCGGCGCGCTTCGCGAAGGGCAGAGCCCATATCATCGACGGCAGCCGCAACCATGGCCGCGCTACTTCTTGGGCTCGCCGCGAACCTGCCGGGCAATCCGGTCAAGAACGGCATTGACCAGCTTGGGCTCGTCGTCGCCGAAGAAGGCCTTGGCGATTTCGACATATTCGGTGACGATCACCGCAACAGGCACATCCTTGCGTTCCAGCATCTCGAAGGTGCCTGCGCGCAAAATGGCACGAACGGTGGAGTCGAGCCGCGACAGCGCCCAGTCGTCCTGCAATGCCGAGCCGATCAAGGGGTCGAGCTTGCGTTGATCGCGCACGACGCCGGCGACGATCGAGCGAAACCACGAGGCATCGGCCTTCAGATAGGTATCGCCGTCCAGCTCCTGGCCGAGACGATGCATTTCGTACTCAGCGACGACTTCGAGCACGCCGGTGCCGCCGATATCCATCTGGTAGAGCGCCTGCACGGCCGCAAGACGCGCCGCGCCGCGTTGGTTAGCCTGCTTCAACGGCTGATCCGAGGGGGTGTTCGTCACTGTTCTGTGCCCAATTTCTTCTTCAGTTCAATCATGGTCAGCGCAGCACGTGCGGCAAAGCCGCCCTTGTCGCCTTCCGACCGGCGCGCACGCGCCCAGGCCTGATCGTCGTTTTCGACCGTCAGGATGCCATTGCCGATGGCAAGGCTTTCGCTGACGGCGAGGTCCATGATCGCGCGCGAGGATTCGTTCGCGACGATATCGAAATGATAGGTCTCGCCACGAATGACCATGCCGAGCGCGACGAAGCCATCATATTCGACGGCGCCTTCGTCCGCACCATCAAGCGCCATGGCGATTGCCGGCGGGATTTCGAGGGCACCGGGTACCGTCACGATATCATAGGTCGCGCCGGCTGCATCCAGTGCATGTTTGGCGCCATCGAGCAATGCGTCGGCCATATCGTCATAGAAGCGTGCTTCCACAATCAGGATGTGGGCAGCCTTGGTCTTCGCCATGGATCACCTGTCTTGAGATTTCCGCGCCGGAGCGACCGGCTGAGGCGGCGGTCAAACCACGACCGGCGCCGAATGGCAAGCAAATTCCGCTGTCGGCGCCCTTTTGCCGCGTTGCACGCGCCCCAGCAGAGACCGTGACAGACGGCGTGGAACGCTCGTGTCACGCTTGAGGGGGTAGCCAGGCGTTTCCGACAATGACAATAATCAGGACAGACACAACGCCTGATCGGGGACAACGCCGCTTAGGCAAAGGAAATCGAGCGAAAGTTGTCTCTGATGCATGATGTCGATCCGTCGATGTCGATCCGCCTGCCCCGTATGCCTCAGGCCGTCGTCTTTGACATGGATGGCCTGTTGTTCAATACCGAGGCGCTCTATCGCGATGCCATGCTCGCCGCCGCGCAAGTGCTCGGACGGACCATGCCGCTTTCGCTTTACCTTTCATCGATCGGCCTGTCGGGCGAAGCGACACGACAATCGCTCGGCGAATATTTCGGGCCGGATTTCGACCTCGATCGCTTCTGGAAACAAGCAGCGGCCGCCTTCCATGTTCGCACAACGACCGAACTGCAGTTGAAGCCCGGCGTGGTCGAGCTCGTCGGCTCCCTGGAGGAGCTCGGCATTCCCTTTGCGATCGCAACATCGTCCGGGCATCACGATGTCGAGCGAAACCTGGGCCTTCACGGGTTGTTCGACCGCTTTCCGGTGGTCGTCGCCCATGGCGACTACCAACTGGGCAAGCCGCATCCCGAACCTTTCCTGACAGCTGCCCGGCGGCTCGACGTCGCGCCCGAGCTCTGCCTTGCGCCGGAGGATAGCCATAACGGCGTGCGTTCGGCGTCATCCGCCGGCATGATGACGATCATGGTGCCGGACCTTCTAGCGGCAACGGAGGAGATTCGAGGCCTCTGCGTCAGCGTCGCCGGCAACCTTGGTGCCGTTCACGCCGCCCTCCTCCACCACGCGCGGGGCGCCCATGTCCCCAACTGACGGCAGCCTTGCCACGCGCCATTGCCTTCAACCGACCTGCAAATGCTCCCGCAGAAATGGACGGCCGCCGCCGGACACCTGAAAGTTTGGCAATTGACCGAACGTCAATCGCTCGACACGGATGATCGGGAGAGGTCGTCCGGTGCGGCGACGATAGCGCCGGGGAGGAACTTATGGCGGACAACGACAAACCTATCATCAACCCAAGGGACCTTGCCCTCGACCATTGGTCGGAAGGCACGTTTTTCGAGTCCCGCGACACGTCTTTTGGCAAACGGCTGGGGCTGAAAGACCTTGGCGTCGGCTATGGGGAAGTGCCGCCGGGCAAATCCGGATGCCCCTTCCACAACCACCACGTGGAGGAGGAGCTGTTCATCATCATCGAAGGCGAAGGCACCTACCGCTTCGGAACGGAGCGCTACGCCGTGGGGCCGGGCGACATTCTGGGAGCGCCGGCGGGCGGCCCTGAGACGGCGCACCACCTGATCAACACCGGAACCGTGCCGCTCAAATATCTGTCGATTTCGACGATGGCCGCAACCGAGATCTGTGAATACCCGGATTCCGGCAAGTTCGACGCCAGGACGCGCACAGCCGCCGGCGAGCGCCGATTCCAGTTCACCGGCAGGCCTGAAAGCGCTGTAGACTACTGGGACAGCGAGCCCGGTATCTGATCATCCCACCTTCCAAACCAATTGCAGCGGATAAAACATGCACAGTGTTCCTATCATAGAGACCGAACGCCTGGTCCTGCGTCCCTATCGACGCGACGACTTCACGGCCTATGCCGCCCTGTTTGCCGACAGTGAGGTAACGCGTTTCGTCGGCGGCGTTCCCTATACACGTGAGCAATCATGGACGCGGTTCTTGCGCCAGGTCGGCATGTGGCATTATTTCGGCTTCGGCTTCTTCGCCATCCAGGATCGTACGACCGGTGCCTTTCTTGGAGAGGCCGGCTTTCACGACGTGCATCGGCTGATCACGCCATCGCTTGAAGGAACGATGGAGACCGGTTGGGCGCTCTCCCCCAAAGCGCACGGCCAGGGGCTTGCAACCGAGGCAGTCAGCGCCGCGCTCGAATGGGCTGATCGGCAGTTTCCCCAAGTGCGAAAAACCTGCATCATCGATGTCGGCAACCGTGCCTCGGTCCGTGTCGCCGAAAAGCAGGGTTTCAAGGAATTCTGGCGCACGAGCTATCACGGCACACATGTCATCATGTTTGAACGGCAGCGAACGCTTGCTGGCTCCACGGCCCGTAAGGCGCCAATGCCCGCGCATTTGGAGACGTAACAATCCTCAATTGTCGTTTTGATGAAAACGCCATCGAAACGTCTAGATTGCAGGCAAGATTGCCAAGCATCGGGTGCAGGCGAACTACGACAGGCAACACCACCCGATCATACAATGGAATCCAACACATTTTGCTGCGGGTAAGTCGCCCGTAATGCAGCCTGCTGGCGATTGCGACACGCATCTCAGCAGGCCTCCGGAAACCCGCATCGGGTATTGTGTTCGGGTATCAGGTTACTGGTCACTGCGCCGCAAACAACCAAGGAGCATGATCATGAATCGCATTGCCAAGCTATCAGTCATTGCTGCGTTCTCGTCCCTCGCCTTCGCCGCTATACCGCACGCTCAGGACGCCAAAATGGAATGGCCGGCTGAAATCGAGCAGACGGTGCGCGACTTCAAGGGGGACAAGTTCACCATCGTCGATGTTTCCACGCTGAGCGAGCAAGATCAGACCCGCATGTGGGTCGAGCATGCGACGGCGGAACAACGCGCAGCCCTGCAAGCTGCGGTCAACGGCAACGCGGAATTGGCCGCGCAGCTAAAGGCCAAGAATATCGAAATGGGTAATATAGGAGGCGCTCAGCAGGGTGCCGACGGAAGCCTCACCTTCTACATGCGTTGAGTACGCGTACAGTCAACGAATAAGAAGCGCACCATCTCCACACTTGAGATGGTGCGCTTTGTCGGATTCTGGCGGCCGCGGCCGTCTATTCGGCCTTCGGCGCAGGAAACTCCGCAAGGCGAGCGGCGTAGCGCGCCATCGTGTCGACTTCGAAATTGACGAAATCGCCCGCCCGGCGTTCACCCCAGGTCGTCACCTCGAGCGAATGCCGGATCAAGAGGACGTCAAAATCGGCTGCATCGACCTTGTTGACCGTCAGCGACGTGCCGTCCAGCGCAACGGATCCCTTCGGCGCGACGAACTTGGCCAAGTGTGCGGGCGCGCGCAGCCTGAACCGCACGGCGTCGCCCTCGGGTTCGACCGAGAGGATCTCCGCCTTGTCGTCGATATGACCGGAAACGAGATGGCCACCGAGTTCGTCGCCGATCTTCAATGACCGCTCAAGGTTGATCCGCGTCCCCTTTTTCCAGCCAGCGATGGTCGTCAGGCGCAAAGCCTCTTCCCACGCCTCGACCTCGAACCAGCGTTCGTTGCTGCCGCCATCCGGCAGGGCCGTCACCGTCAGGCAAACACCGGAATGGGCGATGGACGCCCCCATATCGATGGTCTTCGGATCGTATGTGGTGGCGACGCGTAGCTTCACGCCTTCCTTCAGCGGCGTGACGGCATCAACGGTGCCGATATCAGTGACAATGCCTGTGAACATCAGTTCTCTCTTTCGTATTCTTCGAAAAGATCGTCGCCGTATTGCGCGGAACGAACGAGCTTAAAGCCGGAGGGCACGGATTTCCGATCAAATGGGGATGCGATGCCGTTTTCGCCAATGGTTTGCGGGCCGGTATAGATCTGAATGCGATCGACCAGCCCAGCGTCCAGGAAAGCGCGAGCGGCAACTGCACCACCCTCGACGAGCAGAGAGGAAATGCCGCGCGAACCGAGTGCCGTCAGCAGATCGGCAACCGTTCCGGCTTCCAGCACCTCGACACCGGCTGCCTCCAACGCAGCGCGCCGGCCAGCCCGTTCATTGGCCGGCTCCAGTTCCGATTGTATCGATGGCTCTCCCGACACGACAATGACAGGGGTTTGCTCCGCCGACCGCGCGAGCTTCGAGCCTGGCGAAAGGTCCAGTCGCCGATCGAGGACGATGCGGATGGGCGAGCGATCTTCAAGACCTGGCAAACGCACGGTCAATTCCGGATCATCCGCAGTCGCGGTCCCAATGCCCACAAGGATCGCGTCGGTTTGCGCCCTGAGGATCTGGACCTGTGCCCTGGAAATCGGGCCGGTGATACGGACCTGTCCGGCACCTGTTCGGCCGATCATGCCGTCGGCAGAAACTGCAAGTTTGAGAGTCACATGCGGGCGCTTGCTGACCTGCCGCGTGAGATAGGCTTCGAGCGCGCCATGTCCCTCCTGCGGCAGAACGCCGATATCGACCGCGATGCCGGCTTCACGCAAACGCGCGACGCCGCGACCGGCGACGCGTTCATCGGGATCGAGGATCGAAATGACGACTCGGGCAACGCCGGAGGCGACCAGCGCATCGGCGCAGGGCGGCGTCTTGCCGTGATGCGAGCAGGGTTCAAGGGTGACATAAGCGGTCGCGCCGCGTGCCCGTTCGCCCGCTTCGGCAAGTGCTTGAGTTTCGGCGTGGGGCCGGCCGCTTCTTGCCGTCACCGCACGTCCGACGACAATGCCATCCTTAACGATCAAGCAAGCGACGGAGGGATTGGTGGATGTCTGGCCGAGATGCTGGCGTGCCAGCCGCAGCGCCGCCGCCATGAACCTCTCGTCCTTACGGGTGGGGTTGGCCATGGCGATCCGGTGCGCCTTCCTATTCGCCGGGGTCGCGCGCAATCTTGGCGCTGATCTCGGCGATGACCTTTTCGAAATCTTCGGCGTGGGAGAAGTCCCGATAGACCGACGCGTAGCGGACGAAGGCGACATCGTCGAGGCTCTTAAGCGCTTCCAGCACCTGCAAGCCGATCTCTTCCGAAGGGATCTCGGTCTCGCCCGAGCTTTCGAGCCGCCGCACGATGCCGGAGACCGCCCGCTCGATGCGGTCACGATCAACAGGGCGCTTTCGGAGCGCGATCTCGAAGGATCGCAAGAGCTTGTCCCGGTCGAAAGGAACCTTCCGACCGGTCTTCTTGATGATCATCAGCTCACGCAGCTGCACCCGTTCGAAGGTCGTGAAGCGACCACCGCAATCCGGGCAGATACGGCGACGACGAATGGCGTTACCGTCCTCTGCCGGACGGCTGTCCTTCACCTGGCTGTCTTCGGAACCGCAATAGGGGCAGCGCATGATGAGCCGATCACATGTAGCCGTACATCGGGAAGCGGCCGGTGAGCGTCATCACCTTCTCGCGCACGCCCGCTTCGACGGCGGCATTGCCTTCGTCGGAGTTGGCGACCTTGAGGCCGTCGAGCACTTCGACGATCAACTCGCCGATTTCCTTGAATTCTGCTTCCTTGAAGCCGCGGGTCGTGCCGGCCGGCGTACCGAGACGGACGCCCGACGTGACGAACGGCTTTTCAGGATCGAACGGGATGCCGTTCTTGTTGCAGGTGATGTAGCCGCGGCCCAGCGCAGCCTCGGCGCGCTTGCCGGTCGCGTTCTTCTTGCGCAGGTCGACCAGCATCAGGTGGTTGTCCGTGCCGCCGGAAACGATATCGAGACCGTTTGCCTTAAGCGTTTCGGCCAGCGTGCGGGCGTTCTTGACGACCTGAGCTGCATAGTCCTTGAAGGACGGCTGCAGCGCCTCGCCGAAAGCAACCGCCTTGGCAGCGATGACGTGCATCAGCGGGCCACCCTGGAGGCCCGGGAAGACCGCCGAGTTGATCTTCTTGGCGATGTCCTCGTCGTTGGTCAGGATCATGCCGCCGCGCGGGCCGCGGAGCGACTTGTGCGTGGTGGTGGTTGCGACGTGGCAATGGGGAACCGGCGACGGATGCTGGTCACCGGCAACCAGGCCGGCGATGTGCGCCATATCGACCATCAGGTAGGCGCCAACTTCGTCGGCGATCTCGCGGAAGCGCTTCCAGTCCCAGATGCGGGAA
Source organism: Sinorhizobium sp. A49 (assembly GCF_002002725.1). GTDB lineage: Bacteria > Pseudomonadota > Alphaproteobacteria > Rhizobiales > Rhizobiaceae > Ensifer. The sequence goes on from NZ_MUNW01000032.1 coordinate 413,531, forward strand.
TAGGCGGTGCCGCCGGCGATGATCAGCTTGGGCTTATGCTGGCGTGCCTTCTCGGCGACGTCGTCCATATCAAGCAGGTGATCGCTCTCGCGAACGCCATAGGAAACCACGTTGAACCACTTGCCGGACATGTTGACCGGCGAACCGTGCGTCAGGTGGCCGCCGGAATTGAGGTCGAGACCCATGAAGGTGTCGCCCGGCTGCAAGAGCGCGAGGAACACGGCCTGGTTCATCTGCGAGCCGGAGTTCGGCTGAACGTTGACGAACTTGGCACCGAAGAGCTTCTTGGCCCGTTCGATCGCTAATTCTTCAGCGATATCAACAAACTGGCAGCCGCCGTAGTAGCGCTTGCCCGGATAGCCCTCGGCATATTTGTTGGTCATGATCGAGCCCTGAGCCTCGAGCACGGCGCGCGACACGATGTTCTCGGAGGCGATCAGTTCGATCTCGTGGCGCTGGCGACCCAGCTCCTTTTCGATCGAGCCGAAGATTTCCGGATCGCTGTCGGCGAGAGAGCGGGTGAAGAAGGCATCATTGTTCTGTGCAAGCATCGGCGCGAGGCTCCTCTCAAAGGTGGCAGTTCTTTAGCTTCCTCGCACGGCGAGAGCAATATCCGCTGTGCGGTTTGCGTCATTTCCCCCATCTGCCGCGCCTAAACATCGCAGCCGCGGACCAACGAAAAAGCCGCGCTGCCAGGGGAAGCGCGGCTTTTGCAATTAATTGCCCGACTTTGCTTATTGCGGCAGAGCATCCGACTCGACCGAGCCGGCCGATTGCTCGACGCCGTAAGGCGTTTGCAGCGCCAGTTCGGTCGCGCCATCACGCTGATAGATGTCGTCGCGGAACTGCACGACACCATCCTTCGCCGACCAGGCAGTGATGTAGGTGAAGAAAACCGGGACCTCTTCGGCCAGCGTGATCGGCGTGTTGACACCGGTCTTGATCGTGGCCTCCATCTGCTGGCGCGACCAGCCGGGGGTTTCCTTCAAAAGCCAGCTCGAAAGATCGCGAACGTTCTGGACGCGAACGCAGCCGGACGATTCGAAACGCATCAGCTTGTTGAACAGGCCCTGCTGGGGCGTGTCGTGCATGTAGACCTGATGCTCGTTGTGGAAGTTGATCTTCGTCGAAGACATCGCGTTGATCTTGCCCGGATCCTGACGGAACATCAGGTTCGGTGCCTTCTCGGCATTCCAGTCGACCGTTTCCGGCGACACTTCGCCACCGCTGCCGTCGAACAGGCGAATGGCGTTGCGCTTCAGGTAGGTCGGGTCCTTGCGCATCAGCGGCATGATATCCTTCTGGATGATCGAGCGCGGCGCAGTCCAATAGGGATTGAGGATGACCTCATAAATCTTGGAATTGAGGATCGGCGACTGACGGTCGATCTTACCGACAATAGCGGTGTGGCGCAGCGCGACGCGGCCGTTCTCCACCGCCTCGATGTAGGCGGCCGGAATGTTGACCATCACGTAGCGGCGACCGAGGTCGCCGGACATCGACTGCAGGCGCACGAGGTTGGTCTGCAGCTGGCCGAGACGGGTGGTCGCCGGAACGTTGATTGCCTTCAGCGTGTACTCGCCAATGACGCCATCTGCCGGCAGACCATGGCGTGCCTGGAAGTGCTTGACCGCACCGTCGACATAGGAATCGAACTGCTGGGAGATGCCGGCCGAACGGGGCAGGTCGCCGGAAACCATCAGACGCTGGCGCAACTGCTGCACCGACGGGTCGGTGACGCCGATCTCGAGCTTGAGGCTGGTTTCCACCATTGGCCAACCGCCCGACGAAACGATGTTCTGATAATCGAAGATCGCCTGCTGGACATGGTTGATCGTCTCCGGGCCGAAGACCGGCGTATTGGACACGACCGTGGTCGCCGTGCGCGACGCCTTTGCGTCGTACTGGTCGTCCCAGGAGCCGCGGCGAGGCGAATTGATGATCTCGTTCAGGGCGTCCTGAGCACCTGCGGCTCCCGCCCAAGCGACGGCACCGAAGGTTGCGGCCGAACGCAGAAATGCGCGGCGCGAGAATGCATCAATTCCATTCTTTTTTGACATATTCCTACCATCCCAATGCGTTGGCACGCGCCCTATGCGCAGGCACGCATGTTGCCGTAGCCCTAACACGATCGTGGTTAACAAAGGTCAACCAACGAGCCACCCTGCCCTCACATGAATTCACGATACCGCGAGCGAGGACCCTCACCGGCAGGCGAACGCAAAACGAATCCACGTCGATGAAAACACGTGGCCGCACCTACCGCATACCCTTGTCGCTGTCACAGCAATATGGCCAATTCGTGTCTCGGACTGCTGCCAAAGGCATGTGGCACGCCTCTTGCTTCAAGCCACTGCGGCCTTTCTGCAACATCGCCGGCGTGGAAAAACGGCAAAGGCCGGACACGCAGGGATTGCGTCCGGCTCTTTGAACTGGAGGTGTGCGACGCCTGTTACAGGCGGTACATGATCGAGTCGTTCCAGAAGCGATCAAGGCGCTGCAGCAGCTTGTTCATCTGGGTGAATTCGTCCGAACCGATGCCGCCGACCTTCTGGATCGAGCCGATATGACGCTCGTAGAGCTTTGCGACGGTTTCGGCGATTTCCTGGCCGTCTTCCGTCAGGCTGATGCGGACCGAACGACGGTCGACACGCGAGCGCTGGTGGTTGATCAGGCCGAGATCGACGAGCTTCTTGACGTTGTAGGAAACGTTGGAGCCGAGGTAGTAGCCGCGGGAGCGAAGTTCGCCGGCGGTCAGCTCGGAGTTGCCGATGTTGAACAACAACAGAGCCTGGACGGCGTTGACATCGTCACGACCCTGACGGTCGAACTCGTCCTTGATGACGTCGAGCAGACGGCGGTGCAGGCGCTCGACGAGGTGGAGGGATTCCATGTAGAGACCGCGGATGGTTTCTTCCTGGGGGTCTCGGGGCGCAGCGACCTGCGGCTTCATCTTCGTGTTCATTTGACTGCCTCACTGTTTTGTTTGGCGGTGTCTGTTTGTCTTCCCGCCTTGAGTGAGAACCTAACGAATACGTCTAAAATTCTACTTAAACCGCAGCCTTAACATGAGCTTACCATTCGGCGAGCCTGTCTCAGGGTGAATCAACCCTTACCTGCCTCGCCTGCCGGTAGCGCTGATAGAACAGCGCGGCCCTGAAAAGGATGAAGGTAGCAGCGACGGCAACGTGCAGGGCAACCAGCAGCGGACGGTTGCCGAAACTGACCGGATAGAATTCGTACATGGCGATCTCGATCGCTGCGGCCACCACCCAGACCACAGGGCCCCAGGAGACCAGCAGCCATAGGCCGAGTGCCGCAACCGGATAGACGACGGCGAGCGCGGTTGCCGCTGCCCGCCACTCCGGCGTCAGGAGATCGAAGCGGCCGGCACCGCCATGGGAAAAGCCGATCAGCATTGCCCAGTAGTTCAGCGCGAACCAGAAGCACGAGGCCGATACCAGCCGCAGGAACAGGCCGAAAAGGATCTCGGTCAGCGATGGTTTCGGCACATGGGCAGAATCATGAAGCATGGTCGGCAAGATAGGGCGGGCCGGCGCCGTCCGCCAGCACGAAGGAAGCCCCCTCCCCCGCGGCCGCACGCTAAAAGGAAGAAATGCCGCAGGCCCGTTGTCGGCGGCACCGTTCCCAAGCGCGGTCCCTGCATGATAAAGCGCATGCCAGCTCAAAGTTTTCAGGGAAAGGCGCGGCGTGATGAACGACAGGACGAATCTTGTGGACAGGATTACCGGGCACCGTCGCATGCGCCGCAACCGCAAGGCCGATTGGACGCGCCGGCTGGTACAGGAGAACCGCCTGACCGTCGACGACCTTATCTGGCCGATCTTCATCGTGCCGGGCGAGAACATCGTCCAGCCGATCGACGCCATGCCGGGCGTCAACCGCATGAGCATCGACAAAGCGGTGGAAGCGGTAAAGGAAGCAGCCGATCTCGGCATCCCGGCAATCGCCACCTTTCCCAATATCGATCTGTCGCTGCGCGACGAGACCGGCTCCAACAGCCTTGCCGCCGACAATCTCATCAATCAGGCGACGCGCGCCTTCAAGAAGGCCGTGCCTGAGATTGGCATCATCACCGACGTGGCGCTCGACCCGTTCACCAGCCATGGTCACGACGGCATCCTGCGCGACGGGAAAATCGTCAACGACGAAACGGTGGAGATGATCGCCAGGGCCGCCGTCGGCCAGGCCGATGCCGGCGCCGACATCATCGCCCCCTCGGACATGATGGATGGGCGCATTGGCGCGATCCGCCAGGCGCTCGACGCTGCAGGCCACCAGAATGTCGGCATCATGGCCTATGCGACGAAATTCGCTTCCGGATTCTATGGGCCCTACCGCGAGGCGATCGGCACCGGCGGCCTGCTGAAAGGCGACAAGAAGACGTATTACATCGACCCGGCCAACGGCACCGAGGCGATCCGAGACGCCGCCCTCGACGTCGAGGAGGGCGCGGATATGCTGATGGTCAAGCCCGGCCTTCCCTACCTCGACATCTGTTGGCGCATGAAGGAGGCCTTCGGCCTTCCGGTGTTCGCCTATCAGGTTTCGGGCGAGTACTCCCAGGTCAAGGCCGCGGCCGCCAACGGCTGGATCGACGGCGACAAGGTGATGCTCGAAACGCTGCTCGCCTTCAAGCGCGCCGGCTGCGATGGTATTCTCAGCTACTTCGCCATCGAAGTCGCAAAAATCCTGGCCAAGGGTCGGTAACGCCCCAGCTTTATGAACTGCAGGTCGTGGCGGATGGCGGGCAATCCTTGTTTTGCACGCAATCCCCACCCATATCGAGCTTGCAACCATACGAGGCCTATAGAGATGACGATGCACAACGAAGAACTGCGGCTGCCGAGCAATGACTGGCGCGCCTATCAGGGTGTGCTGTCACGGCGGGTGTTCGCCTTCATTCTCGACTACGTCATCATCGCGCTGCTGTGGATACCGGCCGCCGTGGTCGTTTTCTTCCTCGGCATCCTGACGCTCGGCCTCGGCTTCCTGCTCTATCCGGTGCTCTTTGCACTGGTGGCGATGCTCTATTTCGGCGTAACCGTTGGCGGCCGCGAGCAGGCATCCCCTGGTATGCGGATGATGGGATTGGCAATTGCGCGCACGGACGGGCGCCCGATGGATTTCCTGACGGCGATCGTGCATCTCGTCATCTTCTGGATCGCCAACGCGCTGTTGACGCCGCTCGTTCTGCTGATCGGATTGTTCACGGATCGCAGCCGCCTGCTGCACGATCTCTTGATCGGCACCGTGACGGTCCGCCGCGACAGCTACTGATCCCCACCGAAGCAATCGACGAACAACAATCCACGCGCCAGGGGCAACCGCCCCAAACGTGTGAGTTGACGTTTTGCATTCTTCCGCCATGCTACTGTCATGAACAACCGCGCCAAGAGTGACCGCCGCACTCGATGAACACACAGACCACACCGTCTCCGCAATTTTATCTCACTGCGCCGGCAGCCTGCCCTTATCTGCCGAACGAGATGGAGCGGAAGGTGTTTACCCACATGGTGGGCGAGCGCGCGCCGGAACTCAACGACCTCCTGACCCAGGGCGGCTTCCGCCGTTCTCAAAACATCGCCTACCGGCCCGCCTGCGAAACCTGTCGCGCCTGCGTTTCCGTACGGATTCTCGCCAGTGAATTCTCGCCGAGCCGGTCGATGCGGCGCGTCCTTGCGACCAACAGCGATGTGATTTCGTCGGAATATCCGGCAGAGCCATCGAGCGAACAGTACAACCTCTTTCGCCGCTACCTCGACCAACGGCATCAGAAAGGCGGCATGTCCGACATGTCGGTTCTCGACTATGCGATGATGGTCGAGGACACCCATGTGCACACCAAGATCATCGAATACCGCTTGAGGGTCGAAGGCGACGGCATCAGCGAGAAGGCTCGTGGGCCGTTGATCGCAACCGCGCTGACCGACCGGATGGGTGACGGGCTGTCGATGGTCTACTCCTTCTTCGACCCTGCCTATGAAGACCGCTCGCTCGGCACCTTCATGATTCTCGATCACATCCGCCGCGCCAGGGAACGTGGCCTCCCGCACGTTTATCTCGGCTATTGGGTCAAGGGATCGCGAAAGATGGGATACAAGACGAAATTTTTGCCGCAGGAGCACCTTATGCCCCGTGGCTGGGAGCGTTACGATGGTCCTGACGCACCTTCAGAAACGCCCTCCACGGAAACGGATTGAAAATTGAGCCCTTCCACTGATGCCGCGCTGCACCGGCGCGGCCTTGCCATCACCGGCCTTGGCGGCCTTGCTCTCTCCTTCGACATCCCGCTCATCCGATCCGCCGGTGGTGAAGTCTGGTCGCTGCTCGCCGTGCGCAGTCTTTCGACTTTCGTTATCGGGCTTCTGGCGTGGTTCGTGATCAACCGGCTACTCGGTCGCAAGATCTCGCTCATTCCGGGCAAAGCCGGGCTGGTTGTCGGGCTGTTTTACGGCATCAACTCCTGCACGTTCCTGCTCGCCGTGTTCAATACGTCGACGGCAAACGTGGTCTTCATCCTTGCGTTTACATCGATGTTTGCGGCCCTGCTCTCCTGGATATTTCTGAAGGAACGCCCCTCCAACGCAACGCTTGTGACGATGGGGGCAATGGTGCTCGGCGTCGGGCTGATCGTGCAGGACGGCCTCGAGAGTGGCCATCTCTTCGGCGATGCGATGGCGGCAAGTTCCGCCTTCCTGCTGGCCGCCGCCATCACCATCAGCCGCGCAAGCGGCCGTGATATGGCTCTGGTGCCGCTGGTGACAGCCATTTTCCCGGCGGCAGTGGCGCTTCTTATGCTGCCGGCTGGCGGGATTGCGATCGCGGCTCCGCAGTACATCCTGTTCAACGGCCTGGTGATGATCCCGCTCGCATTCTTCTGCCTGGCCACAGGCCCGCGGTTCCTGTCGGCACCGGAAGTGGGCATGTTCTATCTGCTCGAAACGATCCTGGCGCCAATCTGGGTCTGGCTGGTTTTTGCCGAAAGCCCGACGGCACAAACGCTTGCGGGTGGCGCAGTCCTGGTCTTTGCGCTCATCGGTCATTCACTTTGGCAGATGCGCAGCCGGGCCGCCCGCGCGGCATTGCCCTGCCCGGAATAGACGGCAACCACCTCGAAGCGGCGCTGGCATCGGATGATTGACGTCGTCAGGCTGGCGCCCCGCCGGCCTCCAAAGATTTCGGAGCATGGATGTGCATCGACCAGAGCTCGCGGTTCATTTCGATCCACGCAGCGGCGATATCGAGTGGCGCGGGATTGCCGCACACGGCCTCCCCGCCGCCAGCAGGCAGCCGCGAAACCAGGCAAGCCTCCTCCAGGATGCGCAGATGCTGCTCAAGCGCATCGGGCGAAACGGCAACGGCGGCTGCGACCTCGACAACCCGAGTTTCACCTCCGAGCAATATTTCGAAGATACGACGGCGAACCGGATTTGCCAGGGCGAGGAGAACATCGTCGAGGGCAGCGGAATTCGGCATGGTCTTCATCCTGTTGGGATGGTTATTGATCCACGACCGCACGTTGCTTTCAAGCGCCGAAAACGGGGTATTCCGCTAAATTTCAGATTGCTTAAGAAGTTGATGGATGTCGGCCTGCGCAGCGAAGCCGCGCAGGCAGCGATGGATCAGCCGCTGAACTTGCCGCTACGCGGAAAGCCCTTCGGCACCACGCGGCCAGCGGAGGCGCGATCAGCCAGCCACTCGACCAGTTCGTCCTTGCTCTTGGTAAAGACGCGGCCGGCACTGTCTTCCCAGACGAGGCCGTCTGCGATTGCAAAGCAACGGATATCGGAAATGCCGCCATCCTTGTAGCGTTGCAGTCGGACACCCTTGCCGCGTGCCATCTCAGGGATCTGCACCAGCGGGAAGACGAGCATCTTGCGGTTTTCACCGACGACCGCAACGTGGTCGCCCTTGACCGGAATGACCAGCTTGGTTTCATCGGGCATGGCGACGTTCATCACCTGCTTGCCCTTGCGGGTGTTGGCAACGATATCGCCTTCTGCGACCACGAAGCCATTGCCGGCCGCCGACGAAACGATCAGCTTTCGGACAGGATCGTGCACGAATGCCGTCAGAACGTCCTGATCGTTTTCCATATCGACGATGATGCGCAACGGTTCGCCATGACCGCGACCGCCTGGCAGCTTGTCGCCGCCGAGCGTGTAGACCTTGCCGCCGGTGGTGAAGACGAGGATCTTGTCGGTGGTCTGGGCCGGGAATGCGACCTTCAGCGCATCACCTTCCTTGAACTGCAGCGTCGAGGTCTCGGAGATGTGGCCCTTCAGCGCGCGGATCCAGCCCTTTTCGGAGATCACGACGGTGATCGGTTCCTTCTCGATCATCGCCTGCTGGATGGCTTCGATGTCGGCATCCGGCGCATCGGCAAAGGTGCTGCGACGCTTGCCGATTTCGGTCGCCTTGGCGAACTTCTTCTTTACCTCGCCAATTTCCCAGGCGACGGTCTGCCACTGCTTCTCCTCGGAAGCGAGCAGTGCCTCGATCTCGGCCTTCTCCTTCGACAGCGCGTCGAATTCCGTGCGGATCTCGAATTCTTCCAGCTTGCGCAAAGAGCGCAGCCGCATATTGAGGATCGACTCGGCCTGAAGGTCCGTGAGCGAAAACCGCTCCATCATCACGGCCTTCGGCTCATCGTCCTCGCGGATGATGCGAATGACCTCGTCGATATTGAGATAGGCGACGAGGTAACCGCCGAGGATTTCCAGGCGGCGATCGATTGCAGCCAGACGGTGACGCGAACGGCGCTGCAGCACATCGCGGCGGTGAGCGAGCCATTCCGAAAGCACTTCGTTGACCGCCATGACGCGCGGCACGCGCCCCATCGACAGCACGTTCATGTTGAGCGGAATACGGCTTTCGAGCTCTGTCAGCTTAAAGAGCGATTCCATCAGGATGCCGGCATCGACGGAACGGCTCTTCGGCACCAGCACGATACGGATGTCTTCGGCCGATTCGTCGCGGATGTCTTCCAGCAGCGGCAGTTTGCGCGCGACGAGAAGCTCGGCGATCTTCTCGATCAGCCGCGACTTCTGGACCTGGTAGGGGATCTCGGTGATGACGATCTGATAGCCGCCGCGGCCGAGCTCCTCGGACGCCCAGCGCGCCCGCACACGAAAACCGCCGCGGCCGGTGCGGTAGGCTTCCGCCATGCTCGCGCGGCTTTCGACGATGATGCCGCCGGTGGGGAAGTCCGGCCCCTCGATGCCACCCTTCTGCGGATTGGCGGGATCGTAGAGAAGGTCTTCGACCGTTGCCTCCGGATGGCGGATCAGGTGCAGCGCCGCATCGCAAAGCTCATGGGCGTTGTGCGGCGGGATCGACGTTGCCATGCCGACGGCAATGCCGGTCGCGCCGTTGGCAAGCAGGTTGGGGAAGGCGCCGGGGAGCACGGTCGGCTCCTGGTCTTCCTCGTTGTAGGTGGGACGAAAATCCACCGCGTCTTGATCGATACCCTCAAGCAGAAGCGAGGCGACATCGGTCATCTTCGCTTCGGTGTAACGCATGGCGGCGGCGTTATCGCCGTCGATATTGCCGAAGTTGCCCTGGCCGTCGACCAGCGGATAACGGATGGCAAATTCCTGGGACAGGCGCACCAGTGCGTCGTAGATCGAAGCGTCGCCATGGGGGTGGAACTTACCCATGACGTCGCCGACGATGCGGGCGCATTTCTTGAACGAGGTATTTGGCCTCAGCCCCATCTCGCTCATGGCATGAACGATGCGCCGATGCACCGGCTTCAGGCCGTCGCGGACGTCAGGAAGCGCACGATGCATGATGGTCGACAAGGCATAGGCGAGGTAACGCTCTTCCAGCGCCGCCTTCAGGTCAACCGGTTGAATATGATCATCCCCGCCAGACGGGGGAGTAAGGCTTTGTCCCATATGTTCTTGCTAGCGCAACAATCCCGGAACATCAAGGATTTCAGGGGATCGCGCTGTGGAGAACCGCATGGCGCCACCGGTGCGCTATTGAACGGCGCAGACCCGGCCCTGCAATGTTCGTGCAACGCGCGGACGGTTATGCCATGGGTGAGCGATCGCCGTCGGTAACGTCCTGGAAAGCATCCGGGCGGGGAAGCCAATGCGATTTCATCGAGCGAATATAATTTCGCCCTGTTTCGTATTAGGTTCGGCTGCTGTTGATTTGGATGATTTGCGAGGAGGACATTGCGGGACGCGAACTGACGGGAGAAAGAGCCTCAGGCATGGCATATTTCGCCAGCCGATAAGGCTATCTGCCTCAGTTGACGCAGCTTGCCGATACGAACCAGACTAGCGATGCCGCATCCTCGACACAGCTAAACAATCAGATATTTTCACGAAGGAACTCCACAATGATGCATACGCGCAAGATCCGCCTGATGATGGCCAGCGCCGCACTCCTGACCCTCACCGGCCCGGCCTTCGCGCTTGACGGTGCGGACCTGATGAAGAAGCTCGATGCGGCGACGAGTTCGAACGGCACCACGCTCACCTTCGACAAGGCTGAAGTCAGCGGCGACACGGTGACTGCCTCGGGCGTCCAGATCAAGCTCGCGGGCCAGCCCGGCGATGCGCTGAAGATCGGCGACATCACCTTCGAAGGTGTCGAGGAAACTGAGGGCGGCGGCTACTACGCCGAGACCGTCTCCTTCCCTGATGTCAACGTCACGCAGGATGAGGGTAGCTTGGCGGTCAAGGACATTCTGATTTCCGGCCTGTCGATTCCAGCCAACCCGGCCGGCGGCACGCTCGACGATATCCTGCTCTATGAAAGCGCCAGCACCGGCCCGATCACGGTCAGCGCCAAGGGCAAGGAAGTTTTCTCGCTGGAAAGCAGCGAAGCAAACCTCGCCCGCCAGGAAAACGATGCAGGCTTTGACTTCGATGCAACCGCTGCCGGCCTCAAGGCAGACCTTTCGCAAGTCGAAGACCCCAAGACTAAGGAGGCCATCGAAAAGCTTGGCCTGACCAAGCTGGACGGCGCGGTGACGATGAAGGGCAGCTGGGAAGTCGAAAGCGGCAATGTCTCGCTCGAGGAATATGCCTTCGACTTCAAGAATGTCGGCCGACTGAACCTCGCCGTCGATATCTCGGGCTACACGCTTGCCTTCATGAAGTCGCTTCAGGAAGCCATGAAGTCCGCTGAAACGAACCCCAACAAGGAAGAAGCCAATCAGGCGATGGGTCTCGCCATGATGGGGCTGATGCAGCAGCTGACCTTCAACAGTGCAGAGATCCGCTTCGACGACGCCTCGATCACCAAGAAGGCGCTCGACTATGCGGGTTCGCAGCAGGGTGTCACGGGTGATCAGCTGGCGCAGTCGCTGAAGGGCCTCGTTCCGTTGATGATGGCACAGCTCAACGTGCCGGAACTGCAGAACCAGGTATCGTCCGCGGTCAACACCTACCTCGACGGCCCGAAGAGCCTGACGATCAGCGCCGCACCGGAAAAGCCGGTTCCGTTCCCGATGATCATGGGCGCGGCCATGGGCGCACCGAACACGATTCCTTCGGTGCTTGGCGTCAAGGTGACCGCAAACGATTGATCCCTGGGGCTCCGGCCTGACAATCAGCGCCGGCGACTTCGCATGACCCGTTGGTCGACGAAGTCGCCGGCGTTTCTGTATCCAGCACGCAGCCCGGCTTCACGACACGCAGCCGCCGACACGGCGTCGCAGCCTCACTCCCCACGCAGCAGGTCTCATTCGGCCAAGCAGCCAGTCGCATTTCGGATTGTCTCGTCGGGCGCATGCCATATTCTTGTCGAGTGGTCGTTTTCGGTTGAAAACCCTTGTTTCAGCGGCCTGATTTACTTGTGCCGCCTTGCGCCTCGAAGACTGCACCGCCAGTATTGCCCCCTGATCTGCTTCGAACGACCGCAGCTTTTTCTCGCATGACCCATACGCATGAAACGTCAACGGCGTTTTGCCTGATCATTCCGTACTGCGCGCATTTTTTAACCACACTGCGATACCGGCCGAAGAACAACTCTGATCCGGCAACATTGAAAACTGTCACTTTGTAGAACAGGCGCAGGATAGAGAACAGCAGACAAATATCGAGAGCCATACTCTCGCGAACCTGCTTCTGAACGCCGAAACGCAAGTGCATTTATTCCTTTCTTTTCGACAGATCGGACGTCAATGGCTGGATGGTTCCATCAACCGGTAAAATTCAGAGAAGAGCTGTCGGAAGAAAGATTTGAACCTGCGCGCGCCGACTATTATTCGGGGCCGCCGGGAAAGCCTCTGCGGCTTCTGCTTCAGGCACGAACGGATTTTCTGTCGATCTGGCGAAACAACGACTTTACGGAGAAGGTTTCCCAGATCCGGCTGATCGGGCGGCAGGTCGTTCTGGTCAATTCGCCCGACCTCATCCGCCAGGTTGTCGTCAAACGTCACGAGAATTTCGAGCGCAAGAGCCCGCAGATGCGCCGGGCGCTCGAATTCCTGCTGGGCGACGGCCTTTTCATCTCGGACGGCGACACCTGGAAACAGCGGCGTCCCCTGGTCGCCGACATCGTCCATGCCAAAAGGGTGCCTGCCTTCGGCCCCGTCATGGAGCGCACGACCAGCGAACTGGTTGAGCGCTGGCACGGGATGCCGGATGGTGCCCAGGTCAACGCCCTGCACGAAATGGCTGGGCTGACCGCCGAGATCATTGCGCGAAGCGTCTTTGGAAACCAGCTTGGCGACGACAGCGCAGCAGCGGTCACCGACAGCTTCACCAGCTACCAATCGCTGGTCGATTCGATCAATCTCGGCTACTTCCTCGGCTTCGACGACGGGCTACCGATCTTGCGAACACCGACGCTTCGTCGCTCGGTCAAGCGCATCCACCGTATCATCGACAAGGTGGTCGAAGATCACCTCGAAGGCCGCGGCGACCACAACTCCATGGTTGAGCTGTTGATCCGTCGGCAGCAGCGAAATCCTGAACTCAAGCTCGACCTAGTTGCCCTGCGCAACGAAGCGGCGACGATTTTCATGGCGGGCCATGAGACGACGGCCGCCACGCTCACCTGGGCCTGGTACCTTCTGTCTCGCGCCAAATGGGTGGAAAAAGCGCTCCATGACGAGATCGGCCGCGTCTGCGGCGACCGGGTGCCGACAATTGACGACGTGCCGCAGCTCGAATTGTGCAAGGCCATCATCGAGGAGACGCTTCGCCTCTACCCGCCCGTTCCCATTCTGGCGCGCCAAACGCGCCAGGCGGAAATGATCGGCGATATCACTGCCGAACGCGGTTCGCTCGTTCTGATCGTGCCATGGCTTCTGCATCGAACAGAGAGTCTGTTTGAGGACCCGCACCATTTCCGCCCCGACCGGTTCATGAGTGGGCGTCGCCCGACGCCCTATAGTTTCATTCCGTTTGCCAGCGGACCGCGCGTCTGCCCGGGCTTGCATTTCGGGCTGACGGAAGCGATCCTGTGCCTGGCGATCATTGCGCAGCAGTTCCGGGTAGCGGTCGTCGACGGCCACAAGGTGGAGCCCATCTGCCGCCTGACGCTGCGGCCGAAGGGCGGACTTCCGGTAACCCTCCATCGACGGCAGAGACCATCCCATGACCATTGAAGAACCGCGCCAAGCCGAAAGAATTACCAAGCGCAAGGCATGGACATTCGCCAGCGAAGAGCGCCCCTCTCTTGGCGATGCCCTTTCCGGCCGGGAGGGCTTGCGTGCCTTCTGGCGCTACTGGGTGACCGACAATCTCTGGAACCTCGCGCACCTCAGCGGGCATTTCGGCATGAAGCTCCTGCCGATGGATGCCTGTTCCAACCTGGGTGCGGCGCTCGGTCTTTTTGCCATGCCGCGCTTCCACAAGGTGGCGTCGCGGCGCGCGCAAGAAACGATCCGCGCCCTTCGGCCGGATCTCAACGAGGCCGAGCAGCAGGAGCTGTTTCGCGAAAACTGCCGGGCGCAGGGGCGGCTGATGACCGAGTTCTCGGTCGTGAACCGGTTGCAGAACAATCGCGACCGGCTGACATTCCACGGTCTCGACATCATCGATGATGCCGTCAAGGCCGGGCCTGTCATCATCGTCGGTATGCATCTCGGCAACTGGGAGGTCGGCCCGACTGTTCTGCAGAGGATCAACGTTCACCCCCATGCCTTCTACCTCCCGCCCAGGGGCCGGGCCAAGGCGTGGATCGCCGAGCGCGTGCGCAGCAAGGCGGGCTTGCGGTTCCTTCCGCCCGGCGCCGAGGGCATTCGGCCGGCCATCAAGATCCTGAAGAACGGCGGCGTTGTCAGCACCTTCTGCGACGAGGGTTTTGGTGGATTCATTCGGGGGCCATTTTTCGACCGCAAGCCGCATCTCGAAGGCAACCTGGCCATTGCCGTCCGTCTGGCGCGCATGACGGGCGCCACCATCTGCCCGTGGTACAACCTGCGCACCGAGGGTTTCCGCTTCGAATGTCGCGCACTGACCCCGATAAAGCTTCCCCCCGAAGAGCGCCCCGGGGCGCGCCAGCTCGACGATATCCTGATGTTGAACAACACCATCGAGCCGGTTATTCGGGCCAACCTCGATCAATGGTACTTCCTCGACAATTCTCTCCGACCCGAGTGACCTGATCGGGACGGTGACAACCACGGCGTCTCCCGCCGCGCTTTTCTGTGTGCGCGCTTTCCATGTTATGATCGCTGCTGCTTGATGCCCGCCCGCCGTCGCCTATCTACATCTCTCTGAAGACAAGACTTCATCCCGCATTCCTGACCGATCACACGGAAGGAGAACGTCATGGGACTGAAACATGCGGATATCACCGCGATTCTTGGCCCGGTCGACGAAACGCTGATGGCAGAGCTGCTGGCGACGGGAGCCAGTGCGGCAGAACTCGCCGAAGCGATCGCCTGGGTCAACAACGACGAGGCGCTGATCGGCGAAGGACGGCATCTGCCGGCCGGCCGCGTCGCGGCCTTGATCGACATCCTGACGCCTGATGATGGCGAAGAGTAACGTGTTGAGCGGCAGCGCTTTCGATGAGGGTGCCACATTGACGATCGGTAGCGTCAGGGCCCATTTCGATCGCGGCCGCGTGACTGCGAGTTTTGTGCTGAGGGAGGCCGACAATGACAGCCAAGGAAGTCAAGTTCAGTAGCGACGCGCGCGACCGCATGCTGCGTGGCGTCGATATCCTTGCCAATGCCGTGAAAGTGACGCTCGGACCGAAGGGACGAAACGTCGTCATCGAAAAGTCCTATGGCCCCCCGCGGATCACCAAGGACGGCGTTTCCGTCGCCAAGGAGATCGAACTCGAAGACAAGTTCGAAAACATGGGCGCGCAGATGCTGCGCGAGGTCGCATCGCGCACCAGTGATGTTGCCGGCGACGGAACGACCACGGCAACAGTGCTCGCGCAGGCGATCGTCAAGGAGGGCGTCAAGGCGATCGCCTCCGGCATGAATCCCATGGACCTCAAGCGCGGCATAGACCTTGCCGTGGACGCTATCGTCGCCGAGCTCAAAGTGCGCGCCCGCAAGATCGCCAACAACGAGGAGATCGCCCAGGTCGGCACCATATCCGCCAATGGCGACACGGAGATCGGCCGATATCTTGCCGAGGCAATGGAAAAGGTCGGCAATGAAGGCGTCATTACCGTCGAAGAGGCCAAGACTGCCGAGATCGAGCTGGAGATCGTCGAAGGCATGCAGTTCGACCGAGGCTATCTCTCGCCCTATTTCATCACCGACCAGCAGAAGATGCGGGTGGAATTCGAAGATCCCTACATCCTGATCTACGAAAAGAAGCTTTCCAACCTGCAGGCGATGATCCCGATCCTCGAATCGGTGATCCAGGCCAGCCGCCCACTGCTTATCATTGCCGAGGATGTCGAAGGCGAGGCGTTGGCAACACTTGTCGTCAACAAGCTGCGTGGCGGTCTCAAGATCGCCGCCGTCAAGGCGCCGGGTTTCGGCGACCGGCGCAAGGCGATCCTCGAGGATATCGCGGTGCTGACCGGCGGCACGGTCGTTTCCGAAGATGTCGGCATCAAGCTTGAGAATGTCACGCTTGAAACGCTCGGCCGTGCCAAGCGAGTGATGATCGAGAAGGAAAACACCACCATCGTCGACGGCGCCGGCAGCAAGGGCGACATCGGCGGCCGCGTCAGCCAGATCAAGGCGCAGATCGAGGAAACGACCTCCGACTACGATCGGGAAAAACTGCAGGAACGTCTTGCCAAGCTCTCGGGCGGCGTGGCCGTCATTCGCGTCGGCGGATCGAGCGAACTGGAGGTGAAGGAAAAGAAGGATCGGGTGGACGATGCGTTGCATGCCACCCGCGCGGCGGTCGAAGAGGGCATCCTGCCAGGCGGCGGCGTCGCCCTGCTTCGGGTGGTCAATGCTTTGGACGGCATCAAGGTTGCAAACCAGGACCAGCGGGTCGGCATCGAAATCGTCCGGCGCGCGGTCGAGATGCCGGTGCGCCAGATTGCCGAAAATGCCGGCGCCGAAGGCTCGATCATCGTCGGCAAGCTGCGCGAGAAAACCGACTTCGCCTATGGCTGGAATGCGCAGACGGGCGAATACGGTGATCTCTTCAAGATGGGCGTTATCGACCCGGCCAAGGTGGTGCGCGCAGCACTTCAGGACGCGGCCTCCGTTGCCGGGCTGCTGGTCACCACCGAAGCGATGATCGCAGAGAAGCCGAAGAAGGACAGTGCCGCGCAACCGCCCAACGGCTCGGGCATGGACTTCTAAGAGGCAACCGGTAAGTGCCACAGGCTGCGGACCGGGAAGTTCAGGCCGAGGAGCCGGACCGCGGCGAACTCAGGCCGTAGCGCGCCTATGGCGCGTGACCTCGGCAATGGCAAACTCGGCAATCGGTAACAGGTCCGCCTCTCCGGCTCCGTCCTGCGCCTGTACCGTCATTCCCTGCAGGATGGCGCCGATAAAGCGAGCAAGCCCGCCCGCATCCGTGTGTTCGCGCAATTCGCCCTCCTCGACACCACGGCGAAGCCGCGCCTCGAGCGCCGCGAGCGTCTGGCCGCGAAGAGCGGTCACGTGGCGGGCGATCGCGTCATTTTCGACGGCACAGGTCAAGACGGCGGTCGAGATCATGCAGCCTTTCGGTCGCCCGGGAAGCGAAAACTCATGCGCTGAAATCCGAAGAAGCCTCGCAATAGCATCGACCACGTGCCCTTCACCGTTGAGGTTCCGGCCGGCCGCCGCCCCCTCTTCCTGCCGATAGCGCTCAAGCGCTTCGCGATAGAGGTCCGCCTTGGAGACGAAGGCCGCATAGAGGCTCTGCGGCGTAATCCCCATGGCTGCGGTCAGATCGGCAATCGATGCCCCCTCGTAACCGAGCCGCCAAAAGGTTTCTCCGGCGGCCGCAAGGACAACATCGCGGTCGAAAGCACGCGGTCGCCCACGCCGGCGGGTAGATGATTCCAAGAAACTGCTATTTTTCACAACGATCACTCTAGAATTAGAATCGCACCTGACACATTCAGGAACGACCATTGTGATTATAGGAGGTTTTCCACGATGAGTCTCCACCTCAAGTGTGCTGCCCTGGTCTCCGCGCTGCTCGCCTTTCCGGCATTTGCCGATGATCACGGCCAATCGGCACTCAAAGCGCAACTCGACCCGGTGATCGATCGCGCGATTGCCGAAAAGCGCATCGTCGGCACCGTCGTTCTCGTGGCTCGCGACGGCGAACTTGCTTATGCGAGAGCCTCCGGCCTTGCCGACCGCGAGGCAGACCGCACCGCGCGCCAGGACGATATCTTCCGCTTTGCCTCGGTGACGAAACCGTTGGTGACCGTGGCTGCGATGCGGCTCGTCGAACAGGGACGCATCAAACTGGACGATCCCGTCAGCAAATGGCTTCCGGATTTCCGGCCTATCTTCAACGGCAACGAGGCGCCGATCCTGGTGCGCCACCTCCTCAACCATACCGCCGGGCTCGAATACGGCTTCTTCCAGCCGCCAGGCGGCTCCTACGCGAAGGCCGGCGTTTCCGATGGGCTTGATCTCTCCGGCATCACCCTCGACGAGAACCTGAAGCGTATCGCCACCGTTCCGCTCGCATCGCCACCGGGCGAGACCTGGCGCTATTCCGTAGCGATCGACGTGCTCGGCGCCGTCATCGAGAAGGCTACAGGCAAGACGCTGGACAAGGCTGTCGACGAACTGGTCGTGACGCCGCTGGCACTTTCCGACACCGGCTTTTCCGTAAAGCAGACGGACAGGCTGAGCGCCGCCTACTTCGATGGCTCGCCCGCCCCTGTCCGCATGGAAGGTGATGCCGCCGTGCCGATCGGCGAGGGAAAGCTGACGTTCCTGGAAACGATCCGCAAGGGCGGCGGCGAGTTGCTCTCGCCGGAGACGGTCAAGACGATGATGCAGGATCAAACGGGGCCGCAAGCGGAAACGCAAGGGCCGGGCTGGGGCTTTGGCTATGGCTGGGCCGTCCTCGTCGATCCCGCTGCGGCCGGAACGCCTCAGTCGAAGGGCACGATCCAGTGGGGCGGCGCCTACGGCCACAACTGGTTCGTCGATCCGGTCGAGAATCTTACTGTCGTGGCGCTCACCAACACGGCGTTCGAAGGCATGTGGGGTCAGTTCACCCGCGACGTGCGCGACGCGGTCTACGCCAAACCGTGAGCGTCTGAACGATCCCCAAATGAAAAGACCCGGCGGTGATTGGCACCGCCGGGTCTTTTAGTTTTTCAATCCGTCCGGACCTTAGTCCTTTTTCTGCGGGATCGGGCGGAGCGCCAGTTCGCGCAGCTGGGCCGGTGTCGCCTCGGACGGCGCACCCATCAAGAGGTCGACGGCCTGCTGGTTCATCGGGAAGATCGAGATCTCGCGCAGGTTCTTGGCGCCGACGAGCAGCATGACGACGCGGTCGATGCCGAAGGCCATGCCGCCATGCGGAGGCGCGCCGTACTGGAACGCACGGTAGAGACCACCGAACTGCTCTTCGACTTCCTGCTGCGACTTGCCGGTCAGCTCGAACGCCCTGACCATGACTTCCGGCAGCTGGTTACGGATCGAGCCGGACGCGATCTCGAAGCCGTTGCAGACCATGTCGTACTGGTAGGCCTTGAGCGACAGCGGATCTTCGCTGTTCAGCGCCTCGAGGCCGCCCTGCGGCATCGAGAAGGGGTTGTGGGCGAAATCGATCTTCTTTTCGTCTTCCAGCCATTCGTAGAACGGGAAGTCGACGATCCAGCAGAATTCAAAGCGGTCACGGTCGACGAGGTTCAGTTCCTCGCCGGCCCGCGTGCGGGCTTCGCCAGCGAACTTGTAGAACTTGGTGGGGTCGCCGGCGACAAAGAAGCAAGCATCGCCGTCATCGAGGCCAAGCTGCGTGCGGATCGCATCGGTGCGCTCTTCGCCGATGTTCTTGGCAAGCGGGCCTGCGCCTTCGAGCTTCTCGCCTTCCTTGCGCCAGAAAATGTAGCCGAGGCCCGGCTGGCCCTGGCTTTGGGCCCAGGCGTTCATGCGGTCGCAAAACGCGCGCGAACCACCGGTCTTGGCCGGGATCGCCCAGACTTCGACCTTCGGGTTTGAAGCGATCATGTTGGCGAACACCTTGAAGCCGGAACCGGCAAAGTGCTCGGTCACAGCCTGCATCTCGATCGGATTGCGCAGGTCCGGCTTGTCGGAGCCGTATTTGCGGATCGCCGTGTCGTAAGGGATGCGCGGGAACTTTTCCGTCACCGGCTTGCCGTCGGCAAACTCGACAAAGATGTCGCGGATGACAGGCTCCATCGTCGTCCAAACATCTTCCTGCTCGACGAAGCTCATTTCGAGGTCGAGCTGGTAGAACTCGCCCGGAAGGCGGTCGGCGCGCGGGTCTTCGTCGCGGAAGCACGGCGCGATCTGGAAATAGCGGTCGAAACCGGCAACCATCAAGAGCTGCTTGTACTGCTGCGGCGCCTGCGGCAGGGCGTAGAAGCTGCCGGGGTGGATGCGAGACGGCACGAGGAAGTCGCGTGCGCCTTCCGGCGACGACGCTGTCAGGATCGGGGTCGTGTATTCGGTGAAGCCGACTTCGCCCATGTGGCGGCGCATGGACGAGATGATCTGCGTGCGCTTGACGATGTTCTTGTGCAGCGTGTCACGGCGCAGGTCGAGGAAGCGGTACTTCAGGCGCACGTCTTCCGGATAATCCGGCTCGCCGAAGACCGGCAACGGCAGTTCCTTGGCGGCCGAGAGAACCTCGATCTCCTGAGCGTAGAGCTCGATTTCGCCTGTCGGCATGCCCTTGTTGACGGTGTCGTCCATACGGGCCTTGACGAGGCCGTCGATACGGACGACCCATTCGCCGCGCACGGTCTCGGCGGCCTTGAAGGCGGGGCTGTCGGGATCGGCGACGACCTGGGTGATGCCGTAATGATCGCGCAGGTCGATGAAGAGCAGGCCGCCATGGTCGCGGACGCGGTGGACCCAGCCGGAGAGGCGAACGGTGGAGCCGACATCCGACTTGCGGAGGGCGGCACAGGTGTGGCTGCGGTAGCGGTGCATCGTGTTATCCCGGAATTGCAAAGCGCCGCGCAGGCCGAAACGGCGCGCGGCAACATGATCAAAATCGGGCGGAAAAGCGCATGATGCGCCGGCTTTGTCAAGCCGAGACCTCTGCGTTCCCTTCGGGAAGCGCCGACGACGGCGGACAAATTCGACCTGTACACGGGCTGACGGCAAGGCTTTCGCTCAAACGACGCGAAAAGAATGGATATCGTCACAATTCGCGACTGTGCGCCATGGAAATGCGCCGCTACACATATCGGGTCAGCCTTTACCCAGACTCGCGAGCCCTTCGGAAGTCGCCTGCCCCATGTCGCAAATTCGTCCGCTCATTCCGCTTCTTGTTACCGCAGGCATCCTCATCGGCGGCAACGGACTGCAAGGCACCTTCATCTCTCTCAGGGCGCTCGAAGAAGGCTTCTCTACATCGCTGATCGGGGTCATCGGCGCCGGCTACAACATCGGCTTCGCGCTCGGCTGCGTCTATGTCACCCGCATCCTGCGTTCGATCGGCCATATCCGCACGTTCTCGGCGATGGCAGCGATCGCATCGGCGGCAGCGATCGCCATGGTGCTCGTCATCAACCCGCTGATGTGGTTCCTGATGCGGCTCGTCGCCGGTATCGCCTTCGCCTGTCTTTTTGCGACCGTCGAAAGCTGGCTGAATGCCAGCGTCACCAACACCAACCGTGCGCGCACGCTGTCTGTCTATCGTCTGGTCGATCTCGGTTCGGTGACCGCCGCCCAATATATCATTCCCGGCATCGGGATCGGCGGCTTCGAATTGTTTGCGATCATCTCGATGGCGCTGACCTTGTCGCTCGTGCCGATTTCCTTTGCCGATCGGTCGAGCCCGGTGGCGCCGGAAGCGATCCGCTTCGACGTCAAAGCGCTCTGGAACATCTCGCCGCTTGCGACCGTCGGCTGCATCGTCGTCGGCCTGACCAACGCCGCCTTCCGCTCCCTCGGCCCGATCTACGGACAAGGGATCGGAATGTCGGTGACGGCAATCGCCACCTTCATGAGCGCCGGCATCATCGGCGGCGTGGTGCTGCAGTATCCGCTCGGTCACTATTCCGACCAGATCGACCGACGCCTGATCATCCTGATCGCCACCTTCGGATCGCTGCTCGCCGGCCTTTTCCTCGCCTTTGGCGCCGGCAACGACGAGTGGCTCAACTTTGCCGGCATCTTCCTGTTCGGGGCTTTTGCCATGCCGCTCTATTCGCTCTGCTCGGCGCATGCCAACGATCACGCGGCGGAAGGCCAGCACGCGCTGGTCTCCGCCGGCATGTTGTTCTTCTGGTCGCTCGGCGCGATCATCGGCCCGCTGTTTGCCTCCTTCCTGCTTGAAATCTTCGGTCCGCAGGCGCTTTTCATCTATACGGCCGCCATCCTCTTCCTCTTCATGCTCTATACGATCAGGCGCATGACGGCCCGCAGCGGCGTTCCGACGGAAGCCCGCGCCATGCCCTTCCGCAACTTGCTTCGGACCTCGTCCTTCTTCAACAAGCTCGCGGGCGGCAACCAGCCCCGCAAGGACGACTGAGCGACCTGCGGCAAGATGTGCCTGCGCGAGCGAATTGCTGATTGCGACGATCAGGTTTAGAACCGAGCGATAGTCCTATCCAATTGCCGAGATTGCCAGAATGTCCCTGATCAGCCGCCGTACATTTCTCCAGGGCTCCGCCGCTTTGGGTGGCGCCTTCGCATTCGGGGCGGGCATGGCGGCGCGCGCCGGAGCTGCACCCGATCCGCAGATCCTGACGGCGCAACTGACCGAGGCGCGGATCGCCGCAGAGGGTGTGACGCCCAAGGTCATGACCTATGGATTGGGCGACGCCGCCACAGGCGGCATGCCGCCTGTGTTGCGCATGCGCATGGGCGAGCCGTACGCCGCAAGACTGATCAACAGGCTCGACGAACCGACAACCGTGCACTGGCACGGTCTTCGCATCCCCAATGCCATGGATGGCGTGCCGGAGATGACCCAGCCCTATGTCTATCCGGGCGACCCCTTCGACTACGTCTTCACGCCGCCGGATGCCGGCACCTTCTGGTATCACCCGCATTGCAACACGCTGACCCAGATGGGAAGCGGGCTCACCGGCGTCATCGTCGTCGAGAACCCCAATGATCCTGTGTTCGATGCCGAGATCGTCTTGAACCTGCGCGACTGGCGGCTTGGCAAGGGCGGCGCCTTCATCGACCCGTTCAAACCGAGGGACGCCGCACGCGGCGGCACCTACGGAACGGTGCGCACCGCCAACTGGCAGCAGGAGCCGAGCTATGACGCGCCGGCCGGCGGGCTCGTCAGGGTCCGAATCGCGGCAACGGATGTCACGCGGATCTATACGCTCGGGCTGGAGGGCGCCGACGCGATGGTCGTCGCGCTCGATGCAAACCCGGTCGACAAGCCCTTCCCGCTCGACCGCTACGACGTCGGCCCCGGTCAACGCATAGACCTCGTTGTCAGGATGCCCGACAGCGAAGGCACCACCATAAAACTCGGCAATCTGCGCGGCTCCCATCCCTGGACGATCGCCAGCTTCCGCGCAACGGGCCCGTCCTTGAAACGCGATATCCGCGACGTCGCCGCCCTTCCCGCCAACCCGATTGCCGAGGCGGACCTATCGGTCGCCACGCGCATTCCGATCGACCTGACGGCCACGGCAGAACACAAGGCGACACCTTCCATCTGCGGCTCGCTCGGCTATACCTTCTGGGCGATCAACAAGGTGCCGTGGCCGGGCGACACGCCCGATCCGATCGCGCCGGTCGAGGAAATGAAACTCGGCAAGAGCTATGTGATGCAGATCGCCAACCGGACTCCGCACGCCCATCCTATCCATCTGCACGGCATGAGCTTCCGCATTCTGAGTTCGAACAAGCGGACATTCCTGCCGCCGCCGACCGACACGATCCTGCTTTTGCCTGACGAACAGGCGGAAATCGCGCTTGTTGCAGACAATCTTGGCAACTGGGTGTTCCATTGCCATATCATCGAGCACCAGAAGACCGGCATGACCGGTTATTTCAAGGTGGTCTGAGAATTTCGATTGTGACGGATGGCATGAAGGGCTACACGAAAAACCTAGCCGCATTTTTGCCACAGTGATTTAAATCCGATGATTGAAACAACCGCAGATCTCGAGGCCGCCTGCCAGCAGCTGGCCCGCTCAAGTTATATTACGATCGACACGGAATTCCTGCGTGAAACCACCTTCTGGCCGGAGCTTTGCCTGATCCAGATGGCGAACCCGGATATGGCCGTCATCGTCGATCCGATGGCCAAGGGTATCGACCTCGCGCCGTTCTTTGCGCTGATGGCCAACCCTGATGTGATCAAGGTGTTCCATGCCGCGCGCCAGGATATCGAGATCATTTTCCATCTCGGCAATCTGATCCCGCACCCGATTTTCGACACCCAGGTCGCCGCCATGGTCTGCGGCTTCGGCGACAGCGTCTCCTATGACCAGCTCGTCAACCGCATCAAGGGCGAGCAGATCGACAAATCCTCGCGCTTCACCGACTGGAGCCGTCGACCGCTAACCGAGAAACAGCTGGACTACGCGCTCGCCGATGTCACGCATCTGCGCGACATCTACCAGCATCTGAATGCGCAGCTCGAACGCGAAGGCCGTTCGCTGTGGCTTTCGGAAGAGATGGCGATCCTCGAAGCCCAAGATACCTATGATCTGCACCCTGATGACGCCTGGCAGCGCCTGAAGATGCGCGTCAAGAAGCCCATCGAGCTTGCCGTCCTGCAGAAGGTTGCGGCTTGGCGTGAGCGTGAGGCGCGCAACCGCAACGTTCCCCGCGGGCGCATCCTCAAGGACGATGCCATCTATGAAGTGGCGCAACAGCAGCCGAAGGATTCCGAAGCACTGGCACGGTTGCGAACCATTCCGAAGGGCTGGGAGCGCTCAAGCGCGGGCGCCGCGCTGACCGAGGCGGTCAACGAAGCGCTTGCCATTCCGAAGACCGACCTGCCACGGTTGCCGCGACAGAACCACACACCCGAAGGTGCTGCCGCCGCGACCGAAATGCTCAAGGTGCTGTTGAAGCTGATCGCCGAAAAACAGGGCGTGGCTGCCAAGATCATCGCCAACAGCGACGATCTCGACAAGATCGCCGCCGAGGGCGAGAAGGCCGACGTCGGCGCGCTCAAGGGCTGGCGGCGTGAGCTGTTCGGCGATACGGCACTGAAATTGATCAACGGCGAAGTGGCTCTGCGCTTCGTCGACAAGAAGATCGAAGCGATGGAAATCGGCGACTGAAAACGATCGGGCGGCAACAACTTTCCGCCCGAATCCGGCTCTAGCCAAGGCCCCTTAGCGAGACCGATTCGCCGTTACGACGACCGCGAATCGGGGCGCTGACGCGACACGGCTGACGACGTTGGCCGACGTGCCCTTCTTCCGCTTTCGGGTTTCGAGGCCTTTCCGTATGCGCTGGCGTTTCTCCACGTTCGAAGGAATTTTGCTGCTGCTGATCGTCGGCAGCGCTGGCGCGCTTTATGCCTGGGTTACCTTCGGTGGTGGCGGCCTGATCGGCGCCACCTATGCGGTCTTCATCTGCATGCCGATCCTCGCCTTCGAGCGCCACATCATTTTCCGGCGCCTCTACCGCAAGATTCATTCCTTCTCGACGCCGATCTTCTTTCTTGCGTCTCTTGCCGTCTACTTCGTCTTGATCGATGTCGGCTACGCCTTGGCCGGCCTGATGATGCAGATGACGGGACATCTGCGCGAGGACTGGCTCGACGCCCTGGTGCCGTCGACCACCGTGCTGCTTTTCACATTCGCGATTGCCGGACCATTGGTCTTCATTCTTCGCGTGCGGGAGCTGTTGGGCCGAGACGTCTTCCTGAGCCTGTTGACCGGCCGATATCGCAAGCCGATCCAGGAGGAGCGTGTCTTCCTGTTTCTCGATCTGGCCGGCTCGACGTCCTATGCCGAGCGATACGGCGACCTGAGGATGCAGGAGTATCTCGGAAAGCTCTTCTCCACGCTTGCCGACCCGGTGCTGCGATACCGCGGTTCGATCGACGACTATGTCGGCGACGCCGCAATCATCACCTGGCCGTTCGACCGTGCTGTCAACAACGCAGCGTGCGTTCACTGCGTCTTCGATATCCTTGATGTCATCGAGGCAGAGAGCCACCGATGGCGCAAGGAGTTCGGCGAGGTTCCTCGCCTGCGCGCCGCGCTCCACGGCGGCACGATCGTCGCAGCAGAAATCGGCATCGACAAGCACAAGATCACCTATTTCGGCGATACGGTGAACACCACCGCCCGGCTTGAAGGCTTCTGCAAGACGCTGAACCACCAGGTGCTGATTTCCACCGACCTCGCCCGCAAGATGCGGCTGCCGCACTACGTCCGCGTGGAAGATCTTGGTGAGCACGCCGTCAAGGGACGCGGACAGAAGATCGGCGTGCTTGCCCTTCGCGCTGGGGGCACACGCGCACCGCACCTGGCCTCCAGCGAGAGCATCCTGCCTTCAAGTGGGATCACTGAAGGCGGATAAGGTGCTCTGTCATCAGAGTGCTAGCGCGTTCCACTGAACGCACTGCGTTCCAGGTTTCAACCATGCAACTTGGCGCCCTTGGTGATTTTGTCGACCAGCTTCTTGTCGGCATGAATGGCGATGCCGGCGACCTTCGCGTTCTCGGGTCGGGTTACAGCGAAGACGGCGCGGTTGGCGCTGTCATGGCCGGTCGAGAACATGGCATCGACATATAGGGAAGTTTGCACTGCCCTTTCGATCGCGCGCCGTTGAATATTGCCGAGCGTCGCACCATCTGCCGATAGCACGATGATCGGCTGAACGCTCAGAGCGTTGTAGACGTTGCCGGCGCCGTCGCGGTAGGCTTCGCCGATGATCGCTGGTTTCTGCCCGGCGATGCCGGTGGCCAGAAACGCGGTGACGTTCAGCTTCTGCCAGGTGGCCAGATCCTCGCGCAACACGATCGCGAACTTGGTGTCGAACATGACGGGTATCTCCATTTCAGGACATCAGGGCGTGCCCGGAGAGGCCCTAGCCGATGACGCCGCCATCGATCTTGAACGATTGTGCGGATCGCCCGGTGATGGCATCCGCGTCGCAGCACCGGTGGACGGCATAGAGCGGATAGAGGCGCGGCTGCACGGCAAGGTGTTCGAGCCGCATCGCCACGACACCTATGCGCTCGGCGTCACGCTCGGCGGCATCCAGACTTTCCAGTATCGCGGCGAAAGTCGCTACAGCACGCCCGGAAGCATCATCATCATCCACCCCGACGAGGTGCATGACGGTGGCGCTGGTACGGAGGCGACCCTTCGCTACCGGATGATGTATCTGCAGCCGGAACGGTTGATCGCAGCGCTTGGCGACAACGGCGCAGCCTTGCCTTTCATCGCCGCGCCGGTGGTCGGCGACGTCGCCCTGCGCCAGGCCATCGGCGAGGCCGTCGTGGACCTGGACTGCGGCATCGACGAACTGGCACTCGACGACATTCTGACGCGCATCGCAGAAGGTCTCTGCCGCCATGCCGGCGTCGGGGGCAAGCCTGCCGGCAGGTCGGCGAAACGCGCCGTCTTCGAGGCGACGGACTATCTCAGAGCAAACCTCGATCGCCCTGTCGGGTCGCAGGAACTCGAAACCATCAGCGGCCTTGATCGCTTCACGCTCGCCCGCCAGTTCCGCAGGGTTCTCGGCACCAGCCCGCACCGCTACCTGCTGATGCGACGGCTGGAGCAGGCACGGCGGATGATTGCCACCGGTCACAGCCTGGCAGGTGCGGCGCTGGATACCGGCTTCGCCGACCAGGCTCATTTCACCCGCCACTTCAAGCGCGCCTATGGCGTGACGCCCGGCCGCTGGGCGACACTTGCCCTTGCCGGCTGACGCCGATGCCCTGTCATCAAAGCTTCACCGCGCTGTAAGCCAGATATCACCCAACCGTCATCAAAGCCGCCTATCGGGTTCGCGTACTCTGGCATCCAACCCATGGTGACTTTCATGACCAAAACGCTTCTCGCCACCGCGGCGCTCACTCTTTTGATGACGACGGCCGCCCTCGCCGAGGAAAAGGCCTTCCCCGCGACCCTGAAGGCACACGCGATCCTGCCGGCGAACACAATCCTGACCGCGCCGTCCGACGCACCGGAATACCTCAAGACGTCAGGCAAATTCACCACCGCCGACCGCAAGCGCGCGGACGCGCTCGGCACCGTGCCCGGCAAGGACGGCGTGCGCCCGACCGGCCTTTCGCTGCCGTTCAACGGCCAGCCGATGCAGGGTTTTTCCGGCATCAAGGCGATGGAAGACAGCACCTTCTGGAGCCTGTCCGACAACGGCTTCGGAGCCAAGCTGAACTCGACCGATGCCATGCTGATGCTGCACCACGTCAAGATGGACTGGGACGCCGGCAAGGTCGAGGCGCTGAAAACCCTCTTCCTCACTGATCCCGACCGCAAGGCCCCCTTCCCGATCGTCATGGAAGGCTCCGACAAGCGCTACCTGACAGGCGCCGACTTCGACGTCGAATCGATCCAGCCTGTCGCCGACGGCTTCTGGGTCGGCGAGGAGTTCGGTCCCTACATCCTGAAGTTCGACGTCGACGGCCAGCTGACCGACGTCATCGCGACTGCCGTTGACGGCAAGGCGGTGATGTCGCCCGACAACCCGACCCTGACGCTGCAGGGCGACCCGTCGAAGAAGACGCCGGCCTTCAACCTCAAGCGTTCCGGCGGCTATGAAGGCATGGCACTGTCGAAGGACGGTACCAAGCTCTACGGCCTACTCGAGGGGCCGATCTGGACCGACAGCGAAACCGTCGAGCAGGCCGATGGCCGCCCGGCGCTGCGCGTCGTCGAACTCGACGTCGCCACCAAGGCCTGGACCGGCCGCAGTTGGCTCTATCCGCTCGCAGAAGGCGGCGAGGCGATCGGCGACTTCAACATGCTTGACGACAGAACAGCCCTGGTAATTGAACGCGACAACGGCGCGGGCACGCTCGACAAGGCCTGCGCAGACCCGAAAGATCCGAAGCCGGATTGCTTTGCCGTCGGATCGAAGGTGAAGCGCGTCTACAAGATCGCCTTCGACGACAGCAATGTCGGCAAGGTCGTACGCAAGATCGGTTACATCGACCTCCTGAAGATCGCCGATCCTGACAACAAGAAGCGACAGGGCGGCGGCGACGGCTATTACGACATGCCATTCGTGACGATCGAAAACGTCGATCGCGTCGACGACACGCACATCATCGTCGGCAACGACAACAACCTGCCGTTCTCGGCCGGCCGCGCGCTCGACAAGGCAGACGACAACGAGTTTGTCCTGCTCGAAGTCGGCGACTTGCTGAAAGCGGAGTAATCAAAAAGGGCGCGCGGATTTTCGTCCGCGCGCCCTTCCCTAGAATCGGGGCTGCGTTCAGCTCTGGAAGTGGAATGCCAATCTTCTGCCGGTCAGCTTGCCGAGTTGCTGCAGCCGGCCGTCGAGGCGCTCGCCGGCAAATTCCGAATAGGCTGAGGGTACGACGATCTCCAGGTCGATATCCGGCAGAGACGATTTTCGGAAACTCAGATTTTTCGCCACGCCCGGCATCGAAGCCGAGAACAGGTAGGCGACCCGCAGCAGGCCGCCGAGCAGCTTTGCCAGTTCCAGCAGCCGCGGCGTGGTAATCCCGGTCAAGGCGCCGGTCGCGCCATCATCGTTCAGGCCTTCAAAGCGATAGTAATTGGCAAGCGCGATATAGGCCCGTCCCGCATGGGTAATACCGGAGAAAGTCGAGTGGGCGATGATGTTCAGCGCCTGCAGGCCGCGATAATCCGGGTGCGCACGCCAGCTGATATCGGCAAGAAGGCAGGCCGCCTGGCGATAGCGGCTTTCCTCTTCGGTTTCCTCGACGCCGAAGAACGGCACCATGCGGCCGGTCCAGTCGGCAAGCTCACGGGCATGCTCGGGCGAACGCGCCCGCAGGATGGCGATTTCGCCGGCAGCGGTTAGCAGCGGATCCTGCGCCCGTTCGTTCTCGTTCAGGAGCGAGAATAGATAGCCTTCACGAACGCCGAGCGCCGAGAACGAAATCCGCTCCGGCTTCATAATCGACAGCGCCTCCTGCATCACGATGGCGCCGAAAGGAAGCAGGCTGCGACGGCTCTTGGAGATCGTCGCATAGGCCGACGGCTTGATGTTCTTCGGCTCGATCACTTCCGGTAGCAGCGCCATCGCCTCGTCGTAGGAAATCTCGTAGCCCTGCATCATATGCAGTGGATAGTTCCGGATTTCCATGTGTAGCTTGGCGATCGAGCGCCAGGTGCCGCCGACGGCATAAAAAGTGCGGCCGGCGCCGGCTTTCAGCACCGGTGTGCTTTTCATGAATTTGCGCACCCAGGTGCGGGCCCTTGGCAGCGAGCCGCCGCTGTGCTCGAAGAGGCGGATACCGCCGAGCGGGAGCGTGATGCCCTTGCCGATCGTCTTGCCGCTGACCTCATCGAGTTCCAGCGAGCCCCCGCCAAGGTCGCCGACCACGCCGTCGGGATCGTGATAGCCGCTGACGATGCCCATGGCAGAGAAATAGGCTTCCTCTTCGCCGGTAAGGATACGCACCTTGTGGCCGAGGATGGCCTCGGCCTTGGCGATGAAGGCCGGACCGTTGCTCGCTTCGCGGGCAGCCGCGGTCGCCAGCACATACATGGAGGTGGCGCGCGCCTGCTGTGACAGCGCGTTAAAGCGATGCAGCGCCCGGAGAGCGCGCTCGACGCTCTCTTCGTCCATGCGCCCGGTGGCATCGATGCCCTTTCCCAGACCGCACATGACCTTCTCGTTGAACAGCATGGCCGGAGCGCGGCTCAGGCCTTCGTAGACGACAAGGCGAATGGAGTTCGAGCCGATATCCACAACGGAAACCGGGCGGATGCCGGGCAGACGCCCCTGCGCTTCAGATTCGACCATGCAAAACCAGTTTACTTGCGCCAGCTGCTCTTCCAGCCGGCAATCAGCTTCGGTGCGCTGGACTTCAGGGCTTCACCCCGGCCGGAGAGGCTGGGGTTGGTCATGAAATAATGCTGCGCGTTGAACGGCTCGGCGTCCTTGCCGACTTCCATCCGGCGAGACGTGCCGTCGGGAAGAATTTCGTAGCTCTGCTGGTTGTCGATGAGATTGCCCAGCATGATCTGCGAAAGAACCTGTTCGTGCACAGTCCGGTTGATGAGAGGCACAAGCGTCTCAACCCGCCGGTCCAGATTGCGCGGCATCATATCCGCCGAGCCGATATAGACAAGCGCATTCTCCGATGGAAGGCCATGACCGTTGCCGAAGCAGAATATGCGGGAATGTTCGAGAAATCTGCCGACGATGGACTTGACACGAATATTGTCGGAAAGGCCCGGAACCTGCGGTCGCAAGCAGCAGATGCCGCGCACCACCAGGTCGATTTCGACGCCTGCACGACTGGCCTTGTAGAGGGCATCGATGATGTCGGGGTCGACGAGCGAGTTCATCTTCATCCAGATCGCCGCCGGCCGCCCCGCCTTGGCGTGCTCGATCTCCTCCTCGACATGCTTGAGGATGCGAGGGCGTAGCGTGTGCGGTGAAACCGCCAGCTTCATCCCGGCTTCCGGTTCTCCGTAGCCGGTGATGAAATTGAAGATGTTCGCCATGTCGTGGGCCATGACGGGATTACAGGTGAAAAACGACAGGTCGGTGTAGATCTTCGCCGTGACCGGGTGGTAGTTGCCGGTGCCGAGGTGGCAATAGCTGCGCAACCGGCCCTCCTCGCGACGCACGACCATCGACATCTTGGCATGGGTCTTGAGTTCGATGAAGCCGAAGACCACCTGCACGCCGGCGCGTTCAAGGTCGCGCGCCCAGCGGATGTTTGCTTCTTCGTCAAAGCGGGCCTTCAATTCGACCAGCGCCGTCACGGACTTTCCGGCTTCGGCGGCATCGACGAGCGCACGCACGATCGGGCTGTCGTTCGAAGTGCGGTAGAGCGTCTGCTTGATTGCCACAACTTCCGGATCGCGCGCCGCCTGCAGCAGGAACTGCACCACGACGTCGAAGGATTCATAGGGATGGTGAACGACCATGTCCTTTTCGCGGATCGCGGCAAAACAATCGCCGGCATGCTCGCGCACGCGCTCGGGAAAGCGCGGATTGTAGGGCTCGAAGCGCAAATCGTCGCGCGGCGCCTTAGTGATTTCCGACAGCGTATTCAGCGCCAAAAGCCCCGGTAGAACGGCAACGCGGTTTTCCGGAACGCTGAGCTCCTGCACCACGAACTGGCGAAGCGAAGCTGGCATTTCCGAATCGAGTTCGATGCGGATCACTGATCCACGACGGCGGCGCTTCAGAGCCGTCTCGAAGAAGCGCACCAGATCTTCGGCCTCTTCCTCGACTTCGATATCGCTGTCTCGGATGATGCGGAACGTGCCCGAACCGTTGACCTCATAACCTGGGAACAGCCTGTCGATGAACTGGCTGACCATGTCCTCGAGCGTGATGTAGCGGATGACGTTCTTGAAATCGGGCAGGCGGATGAAGCGATCGAGCGCCACCGGCAGGCGCAACAGCGCCGTCATCGGCTCGCGGCCGGTCTTGCTGACGAGCTGCAGGCCCATCGAGAAGCCGAGGTTCGGGATGAACGGGAACGGATGCGCCGGATCGATCGACAGCGGCGTCAGCACCGGAAAGATCAACTGATCGAACTCGTTGGCAAGCCAACTCTTGTCCTGTGCGGACAAGGACGCCGGCCGGACGATCAGGATGTCTTCCTTGGCAAGATATTGCTGCAGCACCGCAAGCGAGGCCTGCTGCTCCATCTGCAGGTTGTCGATTTCCTTCAGGATGTCTTCGAGCTGTTCGGCCGGCGTCTTGCCGTCGGGCGATCGCATCGCCAGCCCCTGGCGCACCTGGCCCTCGAGGCCAGCGACGCGCACCATGAAGAATTCGTCGAGGTTGGCGGCCGAGATCGACAGGAAGCGAACCCGCTCCAACAGTGGATGCGCCGTGTTGAGCGTCTCTTCAAGCACGCGTCGATTGAACTGCAGCCAGGAAAATTCTCGATTGATGAAGCGCTCCGGGCTGGAGAGCAGATCGACTTCCTCCGCCGTCTGTTTGTTCTCGTTCACCGCAGACGTCGCATTATCCATTGCCGATCAGACCCCATTTCTCCGCAGGCAGGAACTATAACAGTTTGACGACAGAACTGTGACAGTCAATCGGAATGGCGTTGATTTCCAAGCTCTTCCAGGACTTCGGCCGCAAGCGACCGGGTCAGCCTGACGCCTCGGGCAAGCGCCAGCCGGTCGATGCGCTCGACGATCGTCTGGGCCGCCTCGAGCGAGCGCTCCATGCGCTGGACGATATAACCGACGAGCCTTTCATCGATGAAAAGCTGGCGATCGGCAAAAAGCTTGATCAGCACCTGCGTCAACAGTTCGTCGTCGGGCTCGCCGATCTCGACGACGGTTGCTGCCTTCAGGCGTGAGCGCAGATCGGGAAGAACGACCGGCCAGGACATCGGCCAGAGCCGCGAGGTCATCAACAGACCCGTGCCGTGCTGGCGAACGCTGTTGATGACGTGAAACAACGTGGTGTCGTCGAAGCCCTGGCGGTCCGCATCCTCGAACAGAACAGGACCTTCCGCGGCGATCAATGCCGCGTCTGAGTCTGCGACCGGGTGGATCGACCGCGCGCCTGCCCTCTCCTTCCAGATGCTGGCGAGATGCGACTTCCCGGAGCCGACCGGTCCGGCGATGATGACGACCGGCGACGGCCACTCGGGCCAGTGATCGACGATGGCGATCGCCGCGCTCAGCCGATCGGAAACGAGCAAATCCTCGCGACCCGTCGCCGGGTCGTGGTCGAATGCCAAAGGCAGTTGTTCGAAGGGACGTTTTGTCATGCTGTACTCGGGACAAGGAGGGGACGATCAGCCGGGCTGATTGCCCTTTGTCTTCTTCACCGTGACCTTCCCATGCCCATGGTAGAGGTCACTATCAAGGTATCGCTGGATGCCGAAGCGAACAAGCACGCCGATGGCCGCCGCCGCGGGAACGGCAACCAGCAGCCCGACGAAACCGAAGAGGGCGCCGAAGGCAAGGAGCGCGAACATCAGCCAGACCGGATGCAGGCCGACGCTCTTGCCGACCAGCTTGGGTTGCAGGATGTTGCCTTCCAGAAACTGGCCGCTGAAGAAGATGGCAGCGACAAGCCCGATCCAGAGATAATCCGGCCAGAACTGCACTAGCGCCACGCCGACCGCCAGCACCAGTCCCACCATCGATCCGACATAGGGGACGAAGCTGATCATGCCGGCAAACAGGCCGATGAGCAGGCCGAAATTGAGACCGACGAGCGACAGGCCGATGCCATAGTAAAGACCGAGGATGATGCAGAGCGAACCCTGACCGCGAACGAAGCCGGCGATCGTCGTGTTCATGTCGCGGGCGATCTGGCGGACGACACCGACATAGTCGCGCGGCACCCAACTGTCGACCCTATCGACCATCCGGTCCCAGTCGAGCAGCAGGTAGAAGGCGACAACAGGCGTGATGACGAAGAGCGACAGAATGTCGAGCAGCGCCATGCCGGAATTCCAGAGTTGCTGGAAGAGCGTACCGAGGAAGCTGGCGCCTTGTTCCAACAGTTTCGCCGAATTCTGCTTGATCGCGGTCATCTGATCCGCCAGCCATTGCGGCAGCAGCGTCGACTGGCTGTCGGTCAAGAGCGCCTGCAGTTTGGCGATATAGCCCGGCATCTTCTGGATGAAGTCGGCGGCCTGGGTGAAGATCACCGGGATGATGATCATCAGCGAGAGGGCGAAGATCACCACGAAGCCGATGAGGATCACCACCGTCGCCATCAGCCGGCTAAGGCCGAAGCGCTCGAGGCGGTCGGCGACCGGGTCGAGAAAATAGGCGAGCGCCATGCCGGCCAGGAACGGCAGCAGGATCGAGCTGAAAACCATCAGGAAGGCGATGAAGGCGGCAAGCACCAACAGCCAGAAGATCACCTGGCGCTGTAGTCCCGAACCGCTGACTTTTATGTCCATGGTGTTCCCCGTAACACGCCAAGCATGCCTCAGCCGCATCATATTCTGTTTGAGGAGATAGGGGGCGTGGCGCGCACCGGTCAAGTCTGCGTGCCTCCCAGGCCGGCAAATTGAACTCTCCATCGCATTCTTGCCGGTGGGATATGGGCAAAATGGTGAAAAAAGGCCGAGAATACAGGCTGTCGGCTTGCACTCCCTTGCCCGCCGTGCAATTCGCATCCGCAAAATACCTGTCGCGCGACCAGCCTTGGAGAACCAGCATGAGCCAGTCGGGAAAGAACGGCCTCACCTATAGTGACGCAGGCGTGGATATCGATGCCGGCAATCTGATGGTGGAAAAAATCAAGCCGCATGTGCGCTCGACCCGGCGCCCGGGTGCCGACGGCGAGATCGGCGGCTTCGGGGGCCTTTTCGACCTCAAGGCGGCCGGTTTCACCGACCCGGTGCTCGTTGCCGCCAATGACGGTGTCGGCACCAAGCTCAAGATCGCCATCGACGCCAACAAGCACGATACGGTTGGCATCGACCTGGTTGCCATGTGCGTCAACGATCTGGTGGTCCAGGGTGCCGAACCGCTGTTCTTCCTCGACTACTTCGCCACGGGCAAGCTCGACCCCGATCAGGGTGCGGCGATCGTTGCCGGCATTGCCGACGGTTGCCGCCAATCCGGTTGCGCGCTGATCGGTGGCGAGACGGCGGAAATGCCGGGCATGTATTCCGGCGGCGACTATGACCTTGCCGGCTTTGCCGTCGGCGCCGCCGAACGCGGCCAGTTGCTGCCAGTCGGCGATATCGGCGAAGGCGACGTCATCCTCGGCCTCGCCTCGTCGGGCGTACACTCCAACGGTTATTCGCTCGTGCGCAAGATCGTCGCGTTGTCGGGTCTTGCGTGGGACGCGCCTGCCCCCTTCGGCGAAGGGACGCTTGCTGACCTGCTGATGACGCCGACGCGCATCTATGTGAAGCCGCTCCTGAAGGCGATCCGCGAAACCGGCTCGATCAAGGCGCTGGCGCACATCACCGGCGGGGGGTTCCCCGAAAACATTCCGCGCGTGCTGCCGAAGCATCTTGCAGCCGAGATCGATCTTGATGCCATCAAGGCACCGAAGGTGTTCTCCTGGCTGGCCCAG
The DNA here is from genome assembly GCF_002002725.1 of Sinorhizobium sp. A49. Classification (GTDB taxonomy): domain Bacteria; phylum Pseudomonadota; class Alphaproteobacteria; order Rhizobiales; family Rhizobiaceae; genus Ensifer. The sequence continues at coordinate 449,211 of NZ_MUNW01000032.1, forward strand.
ACCGGCGGCGTCGCGGCCAACGAAATGCTGCGCACCTTCAACTGTGGCGTCGGCATGATCGCCGTCGTTCCGGTCGAAAAGGCGCAAGAGGTTGCAGCCGTGCTTGAGGCCGAAGGCGAAACCGTCTTCACGCTCGGCCGCATGGTCGCCCGCACTGAGGGCGCTCATGGCACGATCTACAAGGGCAGCCTCGCCTTATGACGAACGACGTAACGGCAGGCCGCAAAAAAGTCGTCGTCTTCATCTCGGGCGGCGGCTCCAACATGCTTGCGCTGGCCAAGGCCGCGGCTGAGCCTGGTTTTCCAGCCGAGATCGTTGCAGTGATCGCCGACAAGGCAGACGCAGGAGGGCTTGCCAAGGCGGCAGCGCTCGGCATCCCGACCCATGCGTTCCTGCGCAAGGATTTCGACAGCAAGGACGCGCACGAAGCCGCGATCCTTGCGGAGCTTGATCGGCTGTCCCCTGATATCATCTGCCTTGCCGGTTACATGCGGTTGCTGTCGGCGACCTTCATAAAGCGTCACGAAGGCCGGATCATCAACATCCATCCGTCGCTTCTGCCGCTTTTCGCAGGTCTCCATACCCATCAGCGTGCCATCGACGCCGGCATGAAAGTAGCGGGTTGCACCGTGCATTTCGTCACGGAAGGCATGGATGAAGGCCCGATCGTCGCGCAGGCGGTCGTACCCGTCGTCGACGGCGACACGGCCGACACTCTTGCCGCCCGCGTGCTGACGGTCGAGCACCGGATCTACCCGATGGCGCTCCGGCTGCTGGCCGAAGGCAAGGTGCGTATGGAAGGCGGACGGGTCATCACGCAGGACGTCGCCGCCGAACCCGCTTCCTCGATCCTGATTTCGCCGGCGGCCTAAGGGCAGACTACTTCGCGGAAGCCAGCCGCCGGTCAAGTGCGTCGAGCACCCGCCGGGTCAGCGCCGGGTAATCCTCGTCGAAATGGTGACCACCTTCGATCGCGATGACATCGACACCCGTGCCCTTCAGATCAGGGCAGGCATCGTCTTCTTCCTCCGTGCCATGGATGCATTGCACCAGCGATGGGTCGATGCGCTTGATGTCGTCGATGGGATCGCCCGCATCGCCCTGCCCGGATGCGCCGAGCCAGCCAAGCACCGAGATCTTGTAATCGACCCGATGCGACAACGCCATCAGCGTGACCTGCCGCACACGGGCGCGCTCGGCAGGCGGCAGCAGGTTAAACGTGCGTGGCAGGATATCGGCGCCGAAGGAATAGCCGATCAGCAAGACGTTTCGGACATTCCAGCGCTTGCGATAATAATCCATCACCTTGGCGAGATCGTCGGCGGTCGCCTGCGGATCACGCTCGGACCAGAAATAGCGCAGCGAATCGATACCGACGACGGGCACGCCTTGCTGCTGCAGAACGTCGCCAACCTGCTTGTCGATATCGCGCCAGCCGCCGTCGCCGGAATAGATCACCGCCATGGTGTCGCGTGTCGGCTTGGTATCGAGCACGGTCAAGGGCAATCCGATGGGATTGTCGGATGCGACCTCACTGTCGATCAGGTCCGTCAGATGGCCGGATAGCGCTGCATAGGCTTCGTCATCGCTGTCTTCCTGCGTGATATCGGCATGTTTCTCGATGAGGGCGGCCACATGGCTTCGCTCGTCGTCGGATGCCGCCGGCGTGAAGACGACGGTGATCGGGTCCGGCAAGGGGCCATCCGTCAGGCCATAGACCATGCGGTCTGCCTTCCGGGTCTTGTCCGCCGGCGTGCAGAGTTGCTTCGTCAGCGCGATGCCTTCCTCCGGGTCGACCGCAAGCGTCTGGCCGATGGTTGCGGCCGGCGTCTGCGCCGCGATCGCCAACGCCATGGCTCCGCCTGCCCCCACGCCGGCAATGATCGGCGGCAGATAGGCATCGCTCTTCAGCGCGCGCTGGACCTGCTGGCTCAGCGCTTCGATATCCGAGACCATGTAGATGCAGTCGCCGTCATCCTTGGCGAGAGCGGCCAGGTAGGCCTTGAGATCGATGCCGATGACGATCGCCTTGTCATCGACAAGGGTGCGGGCGACGGTGTCTTCCTTGTCGCTCCAGCCGGCGCCGCCGGACAACAGGACGACAAGAGCAGACGCCGTGTCCTGCGGGACGAGGACGTGGGGTGCCGGGATCATGCCCGTATCGTAGGTCGTCGGCTTCTCCTGCGCAAAGACCGGCGCAACCGCCATGGTCGCCAGAAGGGCGGCGCCTGCCAGAGGCTTCCAGAGGTCAGAGATCCGCATCATTTCTTCATCACTCCCTTGAGGCCGCCGCCGATCAGGAATGTCGCATCCATCAAGGCAAGGATCGGATTGATGCCGCCACTCGCCACGAGGTAGCGCGGCTGCCAGTGCGGGTGGAATTTCGACTTGAAGGCACGAAGTCCCTTGAAGTTGTAGAAGCGTTCGCCGTGTTCGAAGAAGGTCCGCCCAGCCCGGTCCCAGACCGGCGCGATCTGGCGCGAGGACATGCCCGAGAGCGGCGCCATGCCGAGATTGAAGGTGCGGTATCCTTCCGCCTTCAGGTATTCCATCACCTGGGCGAAGAGGAAATCCATCGATCCCTTGGGTGCATCCGGCGCAAAGCGCATGAGATCGACGGTGCCTTCCTGCTTCGTCGCGGTCACCAGGATATTGGCAAAGGCGACGATCCGCCCCTCGTAAGTCAGGACGGCGACTGGTTGTTCGGCCACATAATCAGGGTCGAAGGCCCCGAGGGAAAAACCCTTCTCCTTGGCGTTGTGGTGGGCGAGCCAGGCATCGGAAATCGCGGTCAGTTCGCCCATGATCGAGGGAACGTCTGCCGGCGCGACCATCTTGAACGCGAGCCCGTCCCGCTTGGCGCGGCTGACCTGCTGGCGAAGATTGGCCCATTTGCCGCCCTTCATCTCGAACCGTGAGAGATCGACATGGGCGAGTTCTCCAAGCCTGAAGGCGCGCAGCCCCGCATCGGCGTAGTAGGCAAGCCCGAGCGGCGAAACCTGATAGAACACCGCGCGGCAGCCGCTGGCGCGCGCCGTCTCGATGAATTGCCAGATCAATTCCGGCCAGGCATCGACAGGACCCACCGGATCGAACAGCGCGATCCACGAGCGGGCGCGCTGGCCATACATGATGAAGCCGCGGCCGTCGGCGGAAAACATCAGGCTCTTGTCGCCCATGCGCACCAGATTGGCATCCGACATGTCCTGCGCCTCGACGATCGCCAGGGCCTGCTCCATGGCATCGTCGCTTGCCGGCTCTGCCCCCGAGGCCGCCGGGCGCATCAGGCTCCAGATGGCAATGGCGCTGGCGCCGATGGTGACGCCGAGCAGCGCCCGCAGACCGCGCGGCGCTTCAGCGGAGAATTCGAACTGCCACCAGAGTTCATGGCTGTAGTCGACGTCGCGATAGACGAACATGAGAACGACAAATCCGCCGAGGCAGATGACGCCGAGCGCGGTCAGCCACGGCAGCGTCAGCGCCTGGCCGAAGAGCGAAGCCGGCCGCACGAACAGGCGGCGGCTGACGATGAGGCCGACAAGGAAGAAGGCCAGCGTGCCGGCCTCGACCAGCGCAACCGCCTTGATCAGCGACAGCAGCAGTGCGGCAACGGCGATTGCGACCGACGCCCACCAGGCACCATCGAGCCGCTGTGCCAGGCCGCGCGATACGATAACGAGAGCCAAGCCGAGCAGGCTTGCCAGAAAATGCGCGCCCTCGACGATCGGCAGCGGCAGCAAGCCCTCGAGGAACGCAAGGTTTTCATCCGGCGTCGGTGTGACGCTCGACAGCACCAGCATAATCGCCAGTACGATCCCGAGTGTCGCCAACAAAAGCGGCGTGATGCGGCCGCCGATTCGGCGCACGCTGGAGGCGACGGGATGGCCGGACAGTTGGCGCAGCTCGATGCCGATGACGACGCCGATCGCGATCAGCAGCGGCAGGACATGGTAGATGACGCGGTAGAGAACCAGCGCGCCGAGGATCGTGTCGACATCGGCGCTGTGACCCAGCGTGGCGATGATGATCGTCTCAAATACACCGAGACCGGCCGGCACGTGGCTGAGCACACCGATGCCGACGGCCAGCGAATAGATCGCCAGGAAGGCGGGCCATCCGATCGTGCCTGCGGGAAGCAGCACGTAGAGCACGGTGGCCGATGCCGCCAGATCCAGCGCCGTGATGAGGAACTGGCGCGAGGACGTGCGCGAATCCGGCATCCGCAGCGCAAAGCGCCCAATGGTCACCTCATGCCCGTCTCGCCCTTTGACGAAGACGGCAAGCACGGTGCCGAGGATGGCCACGGCGATCATGCGCAGCCAGAAGGGGTCGAGCCCCGTCAGGGGCGCCACATATTCGCCGACGGCAAGCAGGCTCAGGCACGTGACCGTCAAGAGCCCAAGGCCGAAGGCCAGCGTGACGAAGGCAATGATCCGGGCGATGTTTTCCGGTTCGATGCCCAGGCGCGAATAGGCGCGATAGCGGATGGCGCCGCCGCTCAAGGCGCCAAATCCGGCCGTATTGCCGACCGCGTAGGCGCAGGCCGCCGTCAACGCGACATCAGCATAGGGGAGCTTTCGCCGGACATAATCGAGCGCGCCGACGTCATAGAAGGTAAGTGCGAAGAAGCTCAGGGCGGTGAAGAGAATAGCCGCAACGACGGAAGTCCAGCTGGTATCGGCAAGCGCCTGGACCACGTCGTCATATTGAACCTCGGAGGTCAGATGGAAGATCGCAAGGCCGAAGAGGCCGATGACCAGCAAGGTTGCGAGCGCCTGAAGGTAGCGCCGGTTACGACGCAGGAAGGGCCTCCACCCTGCCTCGACCTGCTGATCGTCTTTGGCTGCACGTTCCGCAAGGGAGGACGTCATGGGTGGCCCATGTCATTGATGAAGACATCAGCGCTGTAGCCTACCGGAGAACGATCAAAAAGTGAAATATCCGTAATGTATTGTTTGCTTACAAAACAACACCTTATGCACTAAGCTTGGCCCGGTTCAGTTGCGCCCACTGTAGCAGCATGATGGTTTTGCCATCGCAGATCTCGCCGGTCACGATCATGCCGAACGCTTCGTCGAATGGAATTTCAAGCACTTCGATATCTTCGCCCTCGTGCGCCAGACCGCCGCCGTCGCCGGCCTTTTCGGTGACATCGATGAGGCCGACGAAAAAGCTGGTCCGCTCGGTAAGCGAACCCGGGCTCATATAGGCATCGAACAGGTGGGTGACCTTGCCGACGTGATAGCCGGTCTCCTCCAAAGCCTCGCGGCAGATCGCCACCTCTGGAGTATCATCGTCGAGCAGGCCGGCCGGCGCCTCGATCATGTAGGCGGGATCGCCCTGCAGCAGCACCGGCACGCGCAACTGGCGAACGAGCACGATGCTTTGCCGCTTTGGATCGAATAGCAGGATGGTCGCGGCGCGGCCGTGGTCATGAACTTCACGCGTGAGCGTCACGGTTTCGCCGTCGGACATGTCCTGCTCAAGCGTGATTTCCTCCAGATGGATGAAACCTTCCGAGAGCGTGCGCCGCCCGATGATCCTGACGCGCGGGTCTTGGTGTTTCGTCATAGGTGGTCCTTGATCGGGAAAGGATGGAAAGCGGTCGCAGCCGACCGTCAATGAATATGTTCCGAAGGCGCGCAGCTTTCGCGCTCCATCTGCAAGGTCGTGTGGTGCAGGTCGAACTCGTCGCGCAAGCGCTGTTCGATCGCACGGCGGACCATTTCGCCGTCGGCCTCTTCCGCCAGAACGACATGCGCCGTCAGCGACGGCTGGCTCTGGGTGATCGCCCAGAGGTGCAGGTCATGCACAGAGGCGACGTCAGGCACGGTGGTGATCGCCGCATGGACATCCGCCAGGCGCATGCCCGGTGGCACGCCTTCCAAGAGAATGTTGACGCACTCCTTCAAGAGAACCCAAGTGCGCGGGAAAACCATGAAGCCGATGCCCACGGCGAGCAACGAATCGACCCACTGCCAGCCGGTGAACCAGATGATCGCCGCACCTGCTATCACCGCCACCGATCCGAGCATGTCCGACCAGACCTCGAGATAGGCACCCCTGACGTTGAGGCTCTCTTCCTTGTGGCTGGTCAGAAGCCGCATCGAAATCAGGTTGACCACGAGACCGACGATGGCGATCAGCAGCATGCCGCCGGACTGGATCTCCTGCGGCAGCGACAGGCGCTGCCAGGCCTCGTAGAGAATGTAGAAGGCAACGGCGAGCAATAGCAGGGCGTTGAAGGCGGCCGCGAGAATCTCGAAGCGGGCATAGCCATAGGTGCGCAGCAGATCCGACGGCCGGCGGCCGACATGGATGGCGACCAGCGCAATCGCGAGAGCGGCCGCATCGGTCAGCATGTGCATCGCATCCGAGATCAGCGCCAAGCTGCCGGTCAGAATGCCGCCTACGACCTCGGCCAGCATGAAGCCGCCAGTCAGCCCGAGCGCGCCCCAGAGGCGCGAGACCGGCGTGTTGCTGACATCCGCATGTTGATGGTCGCCGCTCATCGATGCATCCCGTGGCTAGGGGGCGGGTCGGACCCAGACCCTGTTGTCGTGGAATGCCGCGCCGCCGTAGGGCGCAACCGCGTCGGCACCGGTAAGCACGTTGATGCCCTCGCCGTCGAGGTGGGCGCCGTTGGGCCACAGGCCCTCGGCGATCACCACGCCGCGCCGCGCGCCGCCACCGACTGTGACGTGCAGGCGCACCTCGCCGCGTTGATTGCCGAGCTTGACGATGTCACCGTCGCCGACACCGAGCGACGCGGCATCGTCCGCATGCATCATCACCAGCGGGCGCACTTCCTTCTGGATCGAGGACGGGGTCTCGGCGAAGGTCGAGTTGAGGAAGGATCGGGCCGGCGACGTCGCCAAACGGAAAGGGTGGTCCGCGTCTGCGACTTCGATCAGATCGACATGGTCGGGGAATTCCGGCAGCGCCGCATGCGGCCCCTGCAGACCCATCGACTTCGGCGGGCGGTTCGGCGCCGGCGTGCCGGTCCAGTCCGCCTTGAAGCGGAACTTGCCGTCGGGGTGGCCGAAGCCGTTCAGATAATGCGCGTCCTCGAACGCTGGCTGACAGTCGAGCCACTTCTCGCGCTTCATCTCGTCATAGCCGATGCCGTAATTGGCAAGCAGCCGGTCGATATGTTCGCGCTCGCTCAACCCGAAGCCGGAATGATCGGCAACACCGAGCCGCCTCGCCAGCTCCTCGATGACGAAGAGATTGGTGCGCACGGTCGATGGCGGTTCTACCACCTTGGGCCCGATCAGGATGTGCTGATGCCCCCCGCCCCGATAGAGGTCGTCATGTTCCAGGAACATGGTCGCTGGCAGCACGATATCGGCGAGCTGCGCCGTGTCGGTCATGAACTGTTCGTGTACCGCGACGAACAGGTCGTCCCTCAGGAATCCACGTTTCACCAGCCGTTGTTCCGGTGCGACGTTCACCGGATTGGTGTTCTGGATCAGCATGGCCGTCACGGGGCCGCCATGGCGCAGCGCCTCGGCATCGCCGGTCAGCACCCGGCCGATCTGCGACTGGTCGAGCATACGCACGTCGGGGTCGTGGAACGCGGTACCGATGAGTTCGCGTTTGTCGAGCTTGAAGATGTCGTTGTTGGAGTGAAAGGCCCCGCCGCCTTCGTGTTTCCACGATCCGAGTACCGTCGCAATCGAGGCGGCGGCGTGGATCGCCACCGAGCCGTTGCGCTGGCGGGTGAAGCCATAACCGAGGCGGAAATAGCTCTTCGGCGTCGTACCGACGAGTTGGGCAAACGCCTCGATTTCCTCGACGGAAAGCCCTGTTATCACGGATGCCCATTCGGGCGTGCGCGACTTCAGGTGCGCTTCGAGCCCTGCCGGATCATCGGCGAATTCGGCCATATAGGCGCGGTCTGCATAGCCGTCGCGGAAGGCGACATGCATGACCGCACAGGCGAGTGCGGCATCCGTTCCCGGTTTCAGCACCAGGCCCATATCGGCCTGCTTGACCGTGGGGTTGTCATAGATGTCGATGACCACGATCTTGGCACCCCGCTCCTTGCGGGCCTTGACCGCGTGGGTCATGACGTTGACCTGGGTGGCAACCGCATTCGTACCCCAGATCACCACGCAGTCGGATTTCGCCATCTCACGCGGATCGGGGCCACGCAGCGACCCGGTCGCCATCGAAAAACCGGTCCAGGCCATATTGGTGCAGATCGAGCCGAAGAAGCCGGAATAGCGCTTGGCGTGGCGTAAGCGGTCGATGGAATCGCGCTGCACCTGGCCCATGGTGCCGGCGTAGAAATAGGGCCAGATGGCCTCGGCTCCATGCTTCTGCTCGGCCTTGACGAATTGGTCGGCGATTTCGTCGAGCGCCGCCTCCCAGGAAATCTCCTGCCAGTTGCCGCCGCCCTTTGGTCCGACGCGGCGCTGTGGCACCATCAGCCTGTCGGGATGATAGATGCGCTCGGAATAGCGAGCGACCTTGGCGCAGATGACGCCAGCGGTATATGTGTTGGCGGCGGCGCCACGGACGCGGCCGATCCGGCCTTCGGCCGTCAGGTCGACTTCGAGTGCGCAGGCCGAGGGACAGTCGTGCGGACAGACGGAGTTGCCGATCGACTTTTCTGCTTTGATGGGGGTCGCAACGTTCATGGCTTTTCTATATGGCATCGACAATCGGGCTCAAAGAGCCAAACACTCATCCATCGAAACAATTGATAACAGCCATCGGCGGCCCTCATGAATTATCGGCATATCTATCACGCGGGCAATTTCGCCGATGTTCTCAAGCATGCGGTGCTGGCCCGGCTCGTCACCTATCTCCAGCAGAAGGAGAAGGCGTTTCGAGTTCTCGACACCCACGCGGGTATCGGTCTCTACGACCTGTCGAGCGAAGAGGCCCAGAAGACGGGCGAATGGCGCGACGGCATCGGCCGGCTGCTCGACGGTGACCTGCCGGCACCGGTCGCTGCCATCCTAGAACCCTATCTCGCGACCGTTCGCGAGCTCAATCCCGCCTCTGAACTGACGCGTTACCCAGGCTCTCCGAAGCTGGTCCGCATGCTCTTTCGCCCGCAGGACCGTCTGTCGGCGATGGAATTGCACCCGGATGACTACGAGACGCTGCACCGGCTCTTCGACGGCGACTTCCAGAGCCGGATCACCGAGCTCGACGGCTGGCTGGCGCTCGGCGCCCACCTGCCGCCCAAGGAAAAGCGCGGCCTGATCCTCGTCGATCCGCCCTTCGAGATCGAGGGCGAATACGAGCGGCTCGCCGACGGCCTTGCCAAAGGCTATCGCCGCTTTACCGGCGGCACCTTCTGCCTGTGGTATCCGCTGAAAAAAAATGCGCCGATCAAGGCGTTCCATGAGGCGCTCAAGGCGCTCGAAATCCCGAAGATGCTCTGCGCCGAACTTTCGGTCCGCAGCGACCGCGAGACGACCGGGCTTTCGGGCTCGGGCCTCATCATCGTCAACCCGCCCTTCACGCTCAAGGGCGAACTCGACGTGTTGTTGCCCTTCCTGAAAACCCGGCTCGGACAGGACCGTTTCGCTTCGTCGCGCTGCTTCTGGCTGCGTGGTGAAGAAGCAGCAACCCGGGCCCTTGACTGAAAGGCTCGGAAGGCCGCAATCTTGCGAGACGATCCAGGGAGACGCCCATGACTCGCAAGCTCGCCGCAACGCTTCTGGCCTCGCTTTCCTTCGCCGCCGCGACGGCGCCCACGGCCACGGCCACGGCCGCCGACTATCTCGGAACTTACCGCGACCAGCCAACATCCTATAGCGCGGGTGTGTGTGGCGACGCCTCGGTCCTCGGCTTCATCACCTCGCGGTTCGAGTACAGGGCCACGAACTATCTGCACGCCAATCTCTCGATTGCCGAGATCCGCAACATGGGCCAGAACCGGCTTGAGCTGCGGGATTACACACACCGTGTCGAGCGCGAATACTGCCGCGCAACAGCCGTCATGACCGACGGAGAGCAGCGGTCGCTCTATTACCTTATCGAGCGCAACTGGGGCTTTGCCGGCATCGGCCGGAGCATCGAGTTCTGCGTTGGGGGCCTCGACCCCTGGTACGTCTACGGCGCGCATTGCGCTTCGCTTCGCTGATCATGCCAAGGCATTGCCGACAGCGCCGGCTCCTGCCGGCGCTTTTCTTTGCGCTGGCGCTTGCGGGCTGCAGCGACGACAGCGCGCAGAAGAAGCCGCCAGCGCAAGCTCCTGAGCCCCAAAAGGCCGATATCGCCGTTCCGATTGGCCAGGGATTCGACTTCTACGTTCTCTCGCTCTCGTGGTCGCCGACTTGGTGCGACGACAACGATCCCTCCGGCAAGACCGGTCAGTGCAAGACAGGCAGCAATCGCGGGCTGATCGTGCACGGGCTGTGGCCGCAGAACGATCGGGGCTACCCCGATTTCTGCCCGACGCGGCAATCGGATCGTGTACCGGACACACTCGGCCGCCAATATCTCGACCTTATCCCGTCCATGGGGCTGATCGGACACCAATGGCGCAAGCATGGCACCTGTTCGGGCCTCAGCCAGCAGGACTATTTCGCCGTCACCCGGGCGGCGCGTGAGCGCGTCGTATTGCCGGAGGAACTCAGTGCACCGCGTCGGGAAAATTCGCTTTCCGTAAGCGCGATAGAGGCGGGCTTCGTGGCCAGAAATCCCGGCATGACGACCAACGCGGTCGCTGTTACCTGCGAGGGCAAGCGGCTGGAGGAAATCAGGATCTGCTTCGACAAGAGGCTGAACTTCCGCCCGTGCCCGGAGGTCGATCGCCAGGCCTGCCGAAGGGACACCGTCATCCTGCCGCCGGCATCCTAGGTCGATGCCCGGGGGGCACCACATGCGGTCCGCCATTTTGAAACAGCGCCTAGCCTTCCGTTCTTCTGTTCGGGAGCCATGCGCGAAAGGGAAAGATGCTCGATGAAAATACTCTACTCGCCCACGTCCCCGTATTCCAACAAGGTCCGCATGGCTGCGCATTATGCCGGCTTTGCGGTGGAGAGCGCCCTGACCGACACCAATGCAAACTCGCCTGAGCTTATCGGCAGCAATCCGCTCGGCAAGATTCCGACGCTGATCACCGGCGACGGAAAATCGATCTACGACAGCCGTGCGATCATGAACTTCATCGATCGGGAAACGAAGGGCAAGCTCTACCCGAAGAATGGCGGGAAACGCACCGATGTCGACATTCTCGAGGCGCTGTGTGACGGCATATGTGACTGCCTGCTGGCCATCGTCTACGAGAAGCGCATCCATCCGCCGGAAAAGGTGCACCAGCCCTGGATCGATATGCAGTGGACCAAGGTCGAACGCGGCCTCGACCACCTGAACGAAAACCTGCCGAAGACAGGAGCCAAGCTGCATGCCGGGCATTTCGCGCTCGCGGCACTGCTTCGCTACGTCGAGCTGCGCTTCAGCGGAGAATGGCAGCGGGGCCGCGCCAAGCTGAAGAACTGGCCGAGCAAATTCGAGAAGCACTTTCCCGAATACTCCAAATTCAAGGCATGAAAAAAGGCCGGGTCACCCCGGCCTTTTCCTTGATCAGGCAGAAACCGATCAGAACTTCACGCCCATACCGACGCGCACGCTGTGCTCGTCGTAGCCGGACGAAACGTTGGTGCCACCAACGTTGAAGTCCTTCGAACCGTAATCGGTGTAACGGTATTCGACGCGTGCCGTGATGTTGTCGGTGACGAAAGTTTCCGCACCGGCACCAGCCGTCCAGCCGACCATGGTGTTCTTGTCCGAGCCAGCCGAGGTCGATGCCTTGGCCTGGCCAACAGCGAGACCTGCCGTACCGTAGAGCAGTACCGGGTTCAGATCGACACCGACGCGAGCGCGCAGCGAGCCGTTAACGCCCTGCTTCATGCGCAGGTTGCCGCTGGTGGAATCCTGGCCGGAGTAACCGACGTCAGCTTCACCGCCGTATACGATCTGGCCGCTCTGCATGTTGTAACCGCCGTAGAGACCGCCACCGAAACCAGCTGCGGTGTTGTTGCCGGTCGCGTCGGCCTGACCATGGTGCCAATCAGCGGTACCACCGACATAGGCGCCCGACCAGTTCTTGGCCGCCGGCTCCGTGTACTCGGCTGCCGGAGCTGCCGGAACTTCGTCGATCGCGTCTGCAGCCTGGGCGGCCTGGAAGGCGATGAGGGATACGGCCGAAGCCATGAGGGTGGTGATGAGCGTACGCATAAATATTCTCCTTTACGAACCGATGCCCCAAGGGTTGGGATCCCTCAATGAAACATCGGACAACTTTCAATTAACCCGCCCGGTTGAGCTGAAATTGGCCAGCAAATGAGGATTCACAAGAGCCAAAATGTGAAATTTTAGTGGCACAATAACGTCCAAAATTTGATGTTGCTTTCACGCCACAGGGAATTTATTAACCATCTTTCAAGATTAACGAAAGCTATACTATATAACTTCAAAATAATACAATTTACGCGAATTCCATTAATTTTTGCGAAATGTTTCATCAGGGAGAGTTTCAGGGCGGCGTTTCTTGCCTATATCTTCGTCCGCTGGCACGAAGATTCGAAAAGCGGGATGGAACGTTGAAGAAAGCACTGAAGGTGGCACTCGTAACCGGTGGCGCCAAACGGATCGGCAAGGCTATAGTTGAAGACCTCGCGGCGCACGGCTTCGCGGTCGCCATCCACGCCAACGGCTCGCTCGATGAGGCAAAGGCACTTGCGGCATCACTCTCGAAAAAAGGCGCCGTCGCCGTTGCGGTGAAGGCAGATCTTACGGACACCCAGGAAACGTCCGCGCTGATGGCGCAGGTCAACGCGGCGCTCGGACCGATCGACCTGATCGTCAACAATGCGTCGCTGTTCAAGAAAGACAGCCTCGATGCCTTCGACGAAACGGTATGGGACCGGCATTTCGCCTTGCACGTCAAAGCCCCGTCCCTGCTCACGCGTGATTTTGCCCGCCAGCTGCCACGCGGCGTCTCCGGCCTCGTCGTCAATGTGATCGACCAGCGCGTCTGGTCTCCAAACCCGCGCTTTTATTCCTATATGTTATCGAAGTCCGCGCTGTGGACGGCAACACAAACGATGGCTCAGGCGCTCGCGCCGGATATCCGCGTCAACGGCATCGGCCCCGGGCCGACATTGCCGAACGAGCGGCAGGATCCGCGCGATTTCCAGGCACAGGTCGATGCGCTTATCCTCAGGCGCGGTCCGGCGCTCGGCGAATTCGGGCGGACGATCCGCTTCCTGTTCGACACGCCGTCGATTACCGGGCAGATGATCGCGCTGGACGGCGGCCAGCACCTTGCCTGGGAAACGCCTGACATCAGGGAGATAGTGGAATGAACGGACGCGTGCCGACCGACGGCGGCATCCTTTATGACGGCAATGACGCCGAAGACGACGACGACCTGATCGAGGTACCCGAAGGCGCGTCCGCCGTTCCCGCCATCGAGTGGGCAGAGAACCGTAACGAGGTCGAGGGCCTCAAGGGCGCAGAACTGATCCAGGCCTTCGTCAAGCGGCTTCCGAACGGTCCCGGTGTCTATCGCATGTTCAACGAGGACGGCGACGTTCTCTACGTCGGCAAGGCGCGCAGCCTGAAAAAGCGCGTCGGCAATTATGCGCAGGGGCGTGGCCACTCCAACCGTATTTCGCGGATGATTCGCGAAACCGCGAACATGGAGTTCGTCACCACCCGCACAGAGATCGAGGCGCTTCTGCTCGAAGCAAATCTGATCAAGCGACTTCGGCCGCGCTTCAATGTGCTTTTGCGCGACGACAAGTCCTTTCCCTATATTCTGGTGACCGGCGACAGCCGCGCACCCGCCCTTTACAAACACCGCGGCGCGCGCAGCCGGAAGGGCGACTATTTCGGCCCCTTCGCCTCGGCCGGCGCCGTTGGGCGCACGATCAATTCGCTGCAGCGCGCCTTCCTGTTGCGGACCTGCACCGACAGCGTCTTCGAGACGCGCACGCGTCCTTGTCTTCTGCACCAGATCAAGCGCTGTTCGGCGCCCTGCACGGGCGAAATCAGCAATGACGGCTATGCCGAACTGGTGTCCGAGGCCAAGGACTTCCTGTCCGGCAAGAGCCAGGCGGTGAAGGCGACGATTGCGACCGCGATGGGCGAGGCCTCGGAAAACCTCGACTTCGAGCGTGCTGCGCTTTATCGCGACCGGCTCGCCGCCCTCAGCCACGTCCAGAGCCACCAGGGCATCAACCCTTCCGGCGTCGAAGAGGCTGACGTCTTTGCGATCCACCACGAAGGCGGCACCTCCTGCATCCAGGTGTTCTTCTTCCGCACCGGGCAGAACTGGGGCAACCGCGCCTATTTCCCGAAGGCGGATCCGTCGCTGTCGACGGCGGAAGTGCTTTCGGCGTTTCTCGCCCAATTCTACGACGACAAGCCCTGTCCGCGGCAGATCCTGTTGTGCGAGGCGGTCGAGGAGCAGGAGCTGCTCGGCCAGGCACTCAGCGAAAAGTCCGGTTACAAGGTGTCGATCCAGGTGCCCCAACGCGGAGAGAAGAAGGACCTTGTCGATCACGCGCTCGCCAACGCCCGCGAGGCGCATGGCCGCAAGCTGGCGGAAACCGCTTCGCAATCGCGCCTGCTCGACGGGTTTGCCGAAACGTTCAAGCTCGAACGCACGCCGCGCCGCATCGAGATCTACGACAACTCCCACATCATGGGCACCAATGCCGTCGGCGGCATGGTGGTCGCCGGCCCGGAAGGTTTCGTCAAAGGCCAGTATCGCAAGTTCAACATCAAATCGACCGACATCACACCCGGCGACGACTTCGGCATGATGCGCGAGGTGATGACCCGTCGTTTCTCGCGCCTGCTCAAGGAAGAAGGCAAACCGGACCGCACAGCCGAGATAACCGAGGATGCCGCTTTCCCGGCATGGCCTGATGTCATCCTGATCGACGGCGGCCAGGGACAGATGACGGCAGTACGCGCGATCCTGAAAGAACTCGATGTCGAGGACTGTGTGACCGCGATCGGCGTCGCCAAGGGCGTCGACCGCGATGCCGGACGCGAGCGCTTCTTCGCGCTCGGGCGCGACAGCTTCACGCTGCCACCACGAGATCCCGTGCTCTATTTCATCCAGCGCCTGCGCGACGAAGCGCACCGTTTTGCCATCGGTTCGCATCGCGCCCGGCGCAAGAAGGAGATGGTGAAAAACCCGCTCGACGAGATCGCCGGCATCGGGCCAACGCGCAAACGCGCCCTGCTCACGCATTTCGGCACCGCCAAGGCCGTTTCGCGCGCCGGGATGAACGACCTGATGGCCGTCAACGGGATTTCCGAAGCAGTGGCGCGGCTGGTCTACGAGCATTTCCATGAGGACGCGGCAAAATGACCATGCACAATTCACCGGGCGTTCAGGTCGGATGCGCCAATTATGACACCCTTCGCACAATGATTTGTTGACCTGAGGGTCGCAAAGTCATTCTGTACCTCCGAGGAAGACAGAGAACCCGAATCCATGCCCACGCCCGTCGCCTACAGCATCCCGAACCTGCTCACCTATTTCCGAATCCTGATCGTGCCGCTGATCGTGCTCTGCTTCTTCATCGAGGGCCGGCTGCACAGTTCGGATTTCGCGCGCTGGACGGCGGTCACTCTCTTTGCCATCGCCTCGATTACCGACTTCTTCGACGGCTATCTCGCCCGCATCTGGAAGCAGACGTCGAACATCGGCAAGATGCTCGACCCGATCGCCGACAAGCTGCTGGTTGCTTCGATCCTGCTGCTCGTTGCAGCCGACGGCACGATTGCCGGCTGGTCGATCTGGGCAGCCATCATCATCCTGTGCCGTGAGATCCTGGTCTCGGGTCTCCGCGAGTATCTCGCCGCGCTGAAGGTCAGCGTGCCGGTGACGCGCATCGCCAAGTGGAAGACGACGATCCAGATGGTGGCGATCGTCTTCCTTCTGGCTGGCCCCGCCGGCGACAAGATCCTGCCCTATACGACGGAGATCGGCATTGGTCTGTTGTGGATCGCCGCTGCGATCACGCTCTACAGCGGTTATGACTATTTCCGCGCCGGCCTCAAGCACGTGGTCAACGAATGAGCACCGTCAATCTCGTCTATTTCTCCTGGGTGCGCGAGCGCATCGGCAAGGGTGAGGAAACGCTGGAGGTTCCGGCCGACGTCGTCACCATTGCCGACCTGCTTGCCCATCTGAAGACGCTGGGGGAAGAATACGAGACGGCGCTCGAGCACCAGAACGTCATCCGTGCGGCGATCAACCAGGAACACGTCGAGCATGACGAACCGATCGCCGGGGCACGCGAGATTGCCCTCTTCCCGCCGATGACCGGCGGCTGAGACGATGAGCGCGCCCGTCATCGTGCGCGTGCAGCGCGAAGACTTCGACCTTTCGGCCGAGGTTTCCCGCCTTTCCTCCGACCGCCCCGACATCGGGGCGGTCGTGACGTTTTCGGGCCTCTGCCGCGACGAAGCCGGCACGCTGACCGCTCTCGAACTGGAGCACTACCCCGGCATGGCCGAAGCCGAAATCGCCCGAATCTGCAAGCTGGCGATCGAGCGCTTCGGACTGCAGGCGGCAACGGCGATCCATCGCTACGGCAGGATCAGTCCCGGCGAAAACATCGTGCTCGTCGTCACCGCCTCGCCGCACCGCCAGGCCGCCTTCGATGGCGCCAACTTCATCATGGACTTCTTGAAGACCTCGGCGCCGTTCTGGAAGAAGGAACATCTGGCCGACGGCACGAGCGGCGGCTGGGTCAGTGCCAAAGATGCCGACGACACGGCGCGAGATCGCTGGAAGCGCTGAGGCGCGCACCCGAACCGGATCAACGTCAGATTTGTCATTGCCGCGGCGCCGCGTGACGTCACGGTATGATTTTCTCCTGCCGCGTCACCGCAAGCACGATGACCAGGAAGCCGAAGATGGCAAAATCTCGCCAGAGGATCGGGCCGTAGGCGCCCCAAAGTGTCTCAAGCAGGCCAATAGCCGCGGCGCCCAATGCGGCGTAAAGCGGCGAAGTTTGGCCGCCGATCGCCGCGATGAACAGGACCTTGACGCCGAAGGTGAGTCCGGTGCCGAAATCCATGTTGCCGTAATAGGACGCAGCCAGAATGCCGCAGCAGGCGGCAATCAGCGAAGCGGCACCATAGGCAGCGATGTAGACGCGGGCGGCATCGATGCCGCACAGGGCGGCGGCGCCACGATCCTCCGACACCGCCCGCCACGATCGGCCGGCGCGGCTATGCGCCAGAAACCAGTGGCCGCCCGCGACCAGGCCCACCATCAACAGCGTGTTGAGCAACTGGATCAGCGTCAGCGTCACTGGGAATTTGGCGTCGGACCAGAAGATGATGTTTTCGTTCAGGAACGGCGGCAGCCACAGGCTCCTGGTGTCAGACGCCAACCGCGCCACCTCCATCAGCACCAGCAGACAGCCGAGCGAGGCGACGACGACCGTGTTGGCGGACGAGAAGGCCAGCGGCCGCATCACGTAGCGCCCGGCGACAAGCCCTGCCCCGACACCGAGCGTCAGACCGGCGGCAGCACCGACACCGAGCGCCGCCGGCAGCACCAGCCACAGCTTGCTCCAGCCGAAATCGGCAAACAGCACAAACATCTGACCGGAGAACGCAAAGAGTGCGCCATAGGTGAGATCGGCCCTACGGGTCACGGCAAAGGCGATCGCGTAACCAAAGGCCAGCGCGGCATAGAGCGCGGCAATCGGAACGGCATTGGCGATCTGCTGCAGGAAATAGAGCATGGCGCATCCGGAGCGTGACAACACCAATATAACTGGTAAAATCACTTTTGCTAGTTAGGAATCGCTGATGACCTTCACCTGGACCGCACACCGATTTGCCGGCGGCGCACTGGCGCTGGATGTCGCCAACTCCGTGATTTTGCGCTTCGATCCGGCAAGGTGCATCGATCGCTTTGCCGACGTCGCCACGCTCGACGCCTTCGCCCTCGCCGCCAACCGGTTTTGCGCCGAGAGCCCGCGCTTCGGCACATTGCTGCCCGTTCCTGAACGGAAACGAGGCGGGCTCCTGATGTTGCGCGAGGCGACGGATCGGCATTTTCGCGCAACTGTGACGGCCGGGTATCGGCCAGAGCTGATGGCCGACCTGCTCGAGGCAATCGCCTCGGTGCTGCGTGGCGCCGGCAACAGCGAAGACGCCATTGCGCTCGACACGGCAACGGCCCATTCCGCCCTCAGCCTTGCCGCCAATCCCGAACCCGACCGAATGAAGATCTGCCCCAATTGCGGCTGGCTGTTTCTGGACAGAAGCCGTAACCGCAGCCGGACCTGGTGCGACATGGCGGTCTGCGGCAATCGCAGCAAGGCCAGGCGCCACTACCATCGCAGCAAGGAGGAAGCGTAGAGATGACGAGGCCGATCGTAATGCTTGCCGCGATGATGGCGGCGCTGCTGATGGCGGGCTGCCAGCGGGAGACTGGACCCGATCCGCTGAAGTTGACGGGCAAGATGTTCGTCTTCAACTACCGGCTTGCCTACGCAACCTACATGATCACGCTGAGCAAGCTCGAACCGGTGCCGGAGGGCAGCATCGTCGTTGCGACCTTCGAGAATCCGGCCGGCGGCGAGCCTTTGACCCTGACGCGCAAACTGTTTCCGAAGCTGGAAAAAGTAGTGCTCGAAAGCCCCGACATCACCTGCGTGAAGAAGGAAAGGCCCTATGCGGTGACGATCGAGGTCAAGGGACCGGCCGGAGAGGCGCTGCAGACGTTGGAAACGACCGTGACCTCCGATATCGACCAGGACATGATGCCGGCGAAGGCGCTGGTCGAAGGGCCTGCCTATGACAAGAACCCGGCGGTCTTCACGGACGGCAATGCGCCGGAGCATTTTGAAACGGCAAAGTGCCCGACATGAAAAAACCGGAGCGTTTCCGCTCCGGTTCAATCAGAGTCATTTCAAGCCGTTACGGCCGGAAATGCAGATGTTGATTCAGCCGACGATTTCGGTGCCGGAGAACCAGTATGCGATTTCTTCAGCAGCCGTTGCCGGAGCGTCCGAACCGTGAACCGAGTTTTCGCCGATCGAAAGAGCGTGAACCTTGCGGATCGTGCCTTCGTCAGCGTTTGCCGGGTTGGTGGCGCCCATGATTTCGCGGTTCTTGGCGATGGCGTTTTCGCCTTCGAGAACCTGAACGATGGTCGGGCCGGAGGACATGGACTCGACGAGTTCGCCGAAGAACGGACGTTCCTTGTGAACGGCGTAGAAGCCTTCAGCTTCGCGGCGGCTCATCCAGACGCGCTTGGAAGCAACGACGCGCAGGCCGGCGTCTTCAAGCATCTTGGTGATGGCGCCGGTCAGGTTACGCTTCGTTGCGTCCGGCTTGATCATCGAAAAGGTACGTTCAATCGCCATTGGCTCAATTCCCTTGTTTTCTTGAGAAGTGGCGGTTCATTAGCCGCCAATCCCGCGCAAAACAAGGGGGTTCGCTCACGATTCGCTGCGGGCGTTGCGGGTTTCACGCCGCTGTCACAGAGCGCCCGATGCCCCCGTGCAGGTCAAGGCAACGCTCGAACCAGTCGGTAACCGGATCGCCCGGAGAAAGCAGGCGTTGCGGCGAAACGATCCGCGCCCATTGCAGTGCACCGAAGACGATGTAGTCGGCAAAGAGCGGGCGCTCGCCGCCGAGATTGGGCTGAAACTTCAGCATATGGCGCAACGGTTCAAGCTTCTCGGAGAAGGTCGAAAGGGCCGCCCCACCGGTTTCGGCCACCGCTTCGAGAGTTGTGCCGAAACGGGCCTCGCGGCTTTCACGGAAATAGACCCGGTCGACCGGGTCGAGACTGTCGTGGATATCCGTGATGACGATGCGGGCGATCGCCGGGTGCAGCGTCGTCTGTGACCAGCCCTCGACAAAGCGAGCCATGGCCACGCCACCCGGGCCGCCAAACAGCGATGGTCGATCCGGGTAGTTCTCCTCGAGATAGACGGCAATCGCGAAACTGTCCTGTACCAGCCGGTCGCCGTCGCGCAGGAGCGGCACGAGCTTGGTGGCGCCCTCCTCCACCTTCGGAATCTCGGTAAAACCGACCGGCACGACGTCGAAGTCGAGCCCCTTGTGCGCGAGCGACAGCTTGGTCTTCCAGACATGCGGCGAGAAAGGGCGGGCCCTGTCGGCGCCGCAAAGCGAATAAAGCTTCCTGCTCACGTGATCTCCCTGCGAGAATGAATTGGCGTCTCCCATTGGAGGCCAGACGGGCCGCACGATCAAATCATTAAATTTCATGGGTGGCATTCGCCCTGGGAATGCGGATCTGCGCTAATCTTCCCCCGCACGGGAGAAACAGATGCTCGATCACTTTCGCATGTTCGCCGACTACAACAAATGGTCCAACCGCCGGCTCTACGCGGCGGCGGCAGAACTGCCTGACAGCGAATTGAGGCAGAGCACGGGTGCGTTCTTCGGCTCGGTCCTTGCAACACTCAATCATATCCTTGCCGCCGATCGGATCTGGATGAAGCGCTTCACCGGCGAAGGCGAAGCACCGACGGCGCTCGATGTGACCCTCCACGACGATTTCGCCAGCCTTGCCGACGCCCGCGAGCGGGAAGATGCACGGATAGTCGCGTGGCTTGCCGGTCTCGACGAAGCGCGGCTTGCCGCCACCTTCAATTACACGACGCTGAGCTCACCAGTGATCATCACGCAGAAGCTCGGGCCAACGCTCGCCCATGTCTTCAACCACCAGACGCATCATCGCGGCCAGGCACACGCGACGCTGACGGCGCTAGGCCGGCCGTCTATTGTGCTGGATCTCGCGTTCTTTCTGTGGAGCGAAGGCGAGAAGTGGGCGAGATAGAGCGGTCCACCGACTGCCCAACCGAACATGATTTGGACTCAGCCTCGCGCCGGCGGCCATCTTGAGCAGCCGGCTTTGCAGCAGCCATGCGGCGAGGCCAAGCGCAAGACCGCCTGCGATCGACATCATCGAGAACAGTACTGTCGGAAGCTGCCCCTGCGCCGGCGCCAGCAACAGTTCCGGCACGAAACGATGCAGGATATAGATATGGAAACCGGCAGCCGATAGCGGCAGCACGAGCTGTGCGGCCCAACGCGGCACGCTGACGCGGGGCGCATAGACCAGCACGACGAGCACCGCGATCAACAGCAGGTACTTGATCTTCGTACCGATCCACACACCCTCGTAGAGACCAAAGAACAGGAACGCACCCGTTCCCGCCGACACCAGCAGCAATCGCTGCAGATGCGTTTCGGCGATCGCCGCGCACCACCCGATCACCGCGAGATAGAAGATCCACGGCAGGGTGAAGATCTGCCGGTTGCCGATTGGCCACAACAGCGGCAAAGCCAGCCGGGCGGTCAGCGCCACACCGAGCAAGAGCACGCCTGTCGCAAAGGGTTGCCGGACCGCAATCCGCCGGAAGCGTGGGATCGCAAACAGCGCCACGAAGACCAGCATCATCTGGCAATAGGCTTCGATGAACCAGTAAATGTAAGGCACCATCCCACGGGTCTCCGGATCGGCAAATCCGAAATTCCCGACGAGAAAGACGGAGGCCCAGGGGACCTCACCCCAAACGGCAGCATAGCCGGCGACGATGAGATAGTAAGGCACAAGGATCTGCGTCAGCGGCCGCAGGATGGCAAGACCGTCACCGGCCAGAAGCGGCCCCATCTGGAACCGGGCAAGACTGAAGCCGGCAAGGATGACCATCGCCGCCGAGCCGCCCGGCAGCGGCCACAAGGTCTCGTGGTGAAGAACAACGAGCAGGATCGCCAAGGCGCGGATGATGAGATCCATTCCAATCCGCGTGGTCGCCGTTTCTCGCCTTTCCAGCGCCGCGAGCGTTGCAATCGGCATGGATTCCCACATTTCCGGCGCTTGGCCGAGCGCCTTCTCGAGACCGATCGAGAGCTGCACGAAACGCAGCGAATCTCCGCCAAGCGAGAGGAAACTGTCCTCCGGCTTCACCCTTGCAGGATAGAACACCTGCCGGAAAAGGCTCTCGATGCCTTGGCGATCACCGTCACCTACCGCGACCGCCTGCTTTGCTGCAAGGTTCAATGCGGTGTAGTCGACCTTGCCTGACGGCAATCTCGGGATATCCGGCACATGCGTAGCCCCGATATGGGCAAGTGTCAGACCGCTCGCTGTAACGAGCAGGCGTCGCACATCCTCGGGTTTGCCCTCGCCCTGGAAAAATGCATGCAGCCCTTCGTCATCGCCGACGATCGCCGCCACGATACCGCGCCGTTCCAGCGCCTGCTCGAGGGCGTCGTGCCCGATGCGCAGGCCGGCAATCTTGGACATGCGCTTCATGCGCCCAACAATGCGGAAAAGACCATCTGCCTCGCGGACCGCCAGGTCGCCCGTACGCAGTTCCGTGAGGTCGGCACCGCGGGCCAGGTCCTGGCGCGACGATGCATAGCCCATCATCACATTGGGGCCGCGATAGACGAGTTCGCCGGCGACACCTGCACCGGCAACCGGACGCCGCTGTTCATCCTCGATCGACAGCGTGCCTCCGGGAATGGCAATGCCGATCCGATCCTCATTGCCCGCAAGCCGAGCCGGAGGCACATAGGCGATGCGGGCCGTCGCTTCGGTTTGACCGTACATGACGAACAGGTTGGCGCCTTGGGCGCGAAGATACGCGTCGTAGGCACGGACGCGCTCGGGCGCCAGACGTCCACCGGCAACCGTCATAAAGCGCAGCTGCGGGAACAAACGATCGCGAAACCCGACCTTTTCCAGCAGTTCATACGAGTAAGGCACGCCGGAAAGATTGGTGCAGCCGCTGGCCGCAAGACCGTCGAGGAACCCCCGATCAAGGATCGAGCCGCTCGGAATGTAGAGGCCGGCGCCGACGCTCAGATGGGCATTCAGCACGGAAAGACCGTAGGAGTAATGCAGCGGCAGGATCAGGCAGGCGCGATCGTCGGCCCCAAGGTCGAGATACTCGACGATCGAGCGGGCATTGGCCGTAATATTGGCGGTGGAAAGCCGCACCGCCTTGCAGCACCCTGTACTGCCTGAGGTCGACAGCAGGACGCTGAGATCCGGATGAAGGGGCTCATCGCTGCCGCGAAGGTGTTCCGTTCGCCAGCGGCCGTCTGTGCGCCGATAGGCGCAGTCCGGCTCGAACGTGTCGGTCCAGGCTGCGGCGCCGGCGCCACGCGGTGCCTGCATGGCAACCACATGTCCGGCCTTCAACGCTGCCAGATAGGCAATGATCGCGTGTTCGGAAAGCTCGGGCTCAAGCGTCACCAGCGCGCGGCTGCGCGGAAACAATGCAGCCTGACGGTCAACCCTTTCGTGCAGTTCGCGGTAGCTCACCAGGCGCTGGCCGGGAAGAACCAGAGCGGCACGCTCGCCCCATGTCGCCAGGTCCGCAATGAACGAAGGGGGCATTGTCGAACCGCCACTCTGCATTCGAGCCTCCCGCCCGATTTAGCAAGGCGGCATATAATTGCTGACTGGCTCCGTCAACTATAAACATGAACTAAAACAGCAAGTTTTGACACGCCTGCTCCGATCGGTTGCGTCGACCTCTCCTTCGGTGGGATTTCGGCAACCATACCGCGCGGATTAGGCCGCGCGTCCGCTGTCTTCAGACTCCCTTAAATGCGGCCCGCGCATAGTGTCCGCAGATCCGATACAGGCATCGAGGACGACCACGGAATGACCAGGCAAGCCGCCGCGAACACCAGCCGATCTCAGACGAAGAGCACCGCCATCATTTTGAAGGTGGCGCACTCCATGTCTCAGCTTGGTATCGCGGCGCTGCCGCGCAACTATGAGCTTGTCTATGAAGCCTTGTCCGGCCGGTTGCCGCAGCTTTCGCGCGACCTATCCGCGCTCGGCGCCACACCGCAGCAGGAGGCCCTCGACGAACTCGGTTTCAAGCATCACCTCATAGCCCATGGAGCGCTTGCTGCCGATCGAGCGAGGGCAACGGCACAGGAAGAACTCAGCGACCTTGCCCTGCAGCTGAGGCACAGCCTGGCGCAACGGCATGCCTTCAGAAGTCAGCTTGACCGCTTCAAAGACCGCCTTGCCTCAGATCCGGTTGCGGGCCTTACGGAATTTGCCGATGACGCAGCAAGGCTGCGGGATGCGGCCGGCTTGCTGATGAATGAGGAACAGGCGTTTCTGACGGCCTTGCAATCAAGTGCCGAGCGCTTTGCGGCGCTGGAAGGCGCGTTCGCCGAAAGCCGCAAGCCGTTGACCCGAGACCCCGTCACCGGCCTGCCCAATCGCCTGGCCCTGTCAGCACGCTTGAAAACACTGCTTGAATCCGAAGGCGAAACACAGCCGGTTGCCCTGATTGTGGCGTCCGTCGAAGGGCTGCGCGGCATCGCGGAGCAGCATGGCGCCGCCACCGCGGAAAAGGCGCTCGGCAAGCTTTCGACACTGTTTCGCAAGTCGATCAAGAAGAGCGACTTCGTTGCGCGCGTCGGCGGCCAGGAGTTTGCTTTCCTATGCAGCGATGTCACAGAGGAGAATGCCCAAGCGATTGCGCAACGCATCCGGCAATCGGTGGAGGCGTTGCGCGTCGCCCTGCCTGGCCGCGCCTTCACGGCCGAAACGCTTTCGCTCGCGGCCGGGATCGCGATGGCCCAGCCGATGGCGCCGCCGACCGATGTCGTGCAGCAGGCAGAATTGGCGCTTGCTGCGCTGCGCGCCGGCTCCCGCTCGGGCGTTCTCGTTTATTCGGCAGAGCTTGGCGGCAGGCGGGCCAGGACCTATTCGCCGCACGCCGCCTGAGGCACATCGCAATCGCGAGAATCCGCCTGCCGCGCTTCAAGCGGTTGGTTTTGCGTGACATGCCTTGGCCGCGAGCGCCTTTGCCTATGCGGCCTCGGCCTGCCGCTCATAGCCAATCATCCGGCTCGTGCCGATTTCGCAAGCCTTGTCACCGAGCCGGCCGAGCAGCCGGTAGAGATCCGTGCGCTCCGCATCATCGAGCGCCGAGAAAAGCTGCTCGATCACCTGGCGACGGGGCTGAAGCGCTGCCTCCAGACCGGTCCGGCCGAGATCGGTAATCGAAATGATCTTCGCCCGCCGATCCTCGGGGTCCGGCACGCGGACAACCATGCCGTCCCGCTCCAGTCCATCGATCGCCTCGGTCACCGTTCGCGGAGCAAAGCTGAGCGCTGAAGCGATGTCGGCACAGCGGCAAGGGCCGAGTTCACTGAGGTAGAACAGGAACTTGCTGCGCGCAAGCGAGACGCCTTCTTCACTCATCGACGCGTTCACCAGGCGATGGACGCGATGATAGAGTTCGAAGAGCCGTTCTGCGACTTGAATTTTTTCTGTCATGGCAAATCACCTCATTGGCAACGCCAAAACGAGATAACCCGGCCCCGCGTGGCGGGACCGGGTTATCTGGTCGTCCGTCTGGCGTGGGTTATTGATTGTCCTGGCTGGCCTTGCCGAATGCCTTTGCGTGGCCGTTGGCAATCGCACCGGTCGCGGCGGCATCAACCGACCTGTTCTCGATTCCGGCGTAATAGTCACCGCTTTCGACCGTGCTTGCGGATACGCCTGTACCTGCCGAAGCGGCAGCGCGACCGGTAAACAGCGGCGCCGGGCTGACGCCTTCATAGTAGCTGCCGCCGGCAATGGCCGCGGATGCGCTGGCAAACGTCGCTGCTGCAACGAGAAGCGTTGCGATGGACTTAGTCATGGGTCTGTTCCTTGATGGGGATGGAGTGCCATGGGGCCGGAAGCCCCATGGCCGGCGGCGCAGTGCGCCTTAGCGGGAGATGCCCTGGTAGTATTCGCCTTCGCCGCCCTGAGCGAGCCGCGGCTTGGCGTCGTAGTTGTAAACCGAGCCGGTGGCCGTGCGGTCGATATAGCCGGCTTCCGAACCACGGATGTTCAGGGTGGAGCTACCGGCGGTCTTCGGCGCGCGTTCAGTAAACAGCGGGGTCGGGCTGATGCCTTCGTAATAGCTGCCGCCGGCAAAAGCAGCGGAGGCGCCGCCGATTACGGCAGTTGCAACGAGGGCTGCGGCGAGTGCGGTGTGGATCGAGGTTTTCATCGTCTTTGCTCCTGGGAGGCTCGTTCGATTGAACGAGGGTTTCGTCAAAACTATGTTTGGCCGGATCGGTCTTTCCTGGAACGCGGTGGCCTTGCCGATGGCGTTCAGTCGATCGAGGCGGTCGGAAGAGCCTTTCGCTGCCCTTCGCTTAAACAGATGGTCCCTCACGATGAGGATGTGTAGTATCGATTGTCGGAACGCGTTGTTCATGAATTGATAACAATCGCCCCTTGAAAACCGCGAACCTCGCCTCAAGGCGGAGGCTCGAAACGACAGCCGCCGCACAGCTCTTGCCTTCCGCCCTGACTCCGGGCAAAAGGCCGCAATGATCCAGATTTCCGGCCTTTCCGCCCGCATCGCGGGCCGTCTCCTCATCGAAAACGCATCCGTGACGCTGCCTGCAGGCACGAAGGCCGGGCTTGTGGGGCGAAACGGCGCCGGAAAATCGACGCTGTTCCGCATCATCACCGGCGAATTCGCGTCGGAAGCCGGCACGATCGCGCTGCCGAAGAACGCGCGCATCGGCCAGGTGGCGCAGGAAGCGCCCGGCACCGAGGAACCGCTGATCGAGATCGTGCTCAAGGCCGATAAGGAACGCACGGCACTGGTCACCGAAGCGGAAACCGCGACGGATCCGCACCGCATTGCCGAAATCCAGACGCGGCTTGCCGATATTGGAGCCCACTCGGCCGAAGCGCGCGCGGCAAGCATTCTCGCAGGCCTCGGCTTTGACCATGAGGCGCAGCTGCGCCCTGCCTCCTCCTTCTCCGGCGGCTGGCGAATGCGGGTGGCGCTGGCCGGCGTGCTCTTTTCCGAGCCGGACCTGCTGCTGCTCGACGAGCCGACCAACTATCTCGACCTTGAAGGCACGCTCTGGCTCGAGGATTACATTCGCCGCTATCCGCACACGGTCATCATCATCAGCCACGACCGCGACCTGTTGAATACGGCTGTCAACGCCATCGTGCATCTCGACCAGAAGAAGCTCACCTACTATCGCGGTCCCTACGACCAGTTCGAGCGGCAGAAGGCGGAAGCCGACGAGCTGCAGATGAAGGCGAAGGCGAAGAACGACGCGGCGCGAAAGCACCTCCAGAGCTTCATCGACCGCTTCAAGGCCAAGGCCACCAAGGCACGTCAGGCTCAGAGCCGCGTCAAGGCGCTGGAGCGCATGGGCACGATTGCGGCCGTAATCGAGGATCATGTCCAAGGCTTCTCCTTCCCCGATCCAGAGAAGGAAGCCGCATCGCCGATCATCGCCGTCACGAGCGGCACCGTCGGATACGAGCCGGGAAAACCGATCCTCAAGCGCCTGAACCTCCGCATCGACACCGACGATCGCATCGCTTTGCTCGGCTCGAACGGCAACGGCAAGTCGACCTTCGCCAAGTTCATTTCCGGGCGGCTTGCGCCGGAATCCGGCGAACTGAAGATCGCGCCGAACCTCAAGGTCGGTTTCTTCGCGCAGCACCAGCTGGACGATCTGATCCCGACACAAAGCGCCGTCGAACACGTGCGGCGCCGCATGCCGGAGGCACCGGAAGCGAAGGTGCGTGCCCGCGTGGCGCAGATGGGCCTGGCGACCGAGAAGATGGAGACGCCGGCCAAGGACCTGTCGGGCGGCGAAAAGGCACGCCTGCTGATGGGGCTTGCCGCCTTCGACGCTCCCAACCTCCTGATCCTCGACGAGCCGACCAACCATTTGGATATCGACAGCCGCAATGCGCTAATCACCGCGCTCAACGACTATTCCGGCGCGGTGATCCTGATCTCGCACGACCGCCACCTGATCGAGGCGACCGCCGACCGACTGTGGCTCGTGCGGGACGGAACGGTAACGAGCTACGACGGCGACCTCGAGGACTATCGAAGCCTGATCGTCGGTGGCCCGAAGGCGAAGGAAGACAAGTCCAAGTCAGCCGGCGCGGACGATTCGCTGTCGAAGGCGGACCAGCGCAAAGCCAATGCGGACAAGCGCGCCTCCCTCGCCCCGTTGAGGAAAAAGATCAACGAAATCGAATCGCTGACGGGAAAGCTGGAGAAAGTGATTCAAGCACTCGACGCCGAACTCGCCAATCCTGCGCTCTATGAAAAGACGCCGGCGAAAGCCGCACAGAAGGCCAAGGAACGCTCTGACGCGGTTGAAAAACTGGCGCACGCGGAGGAACAATGGCTCGAGCTTTCTTCCGAATACGAAGAGGCGATGGCCAGTTGATCCAACGCTTTAGGACTGGCTCTTGCGGCGTGTGATCGCCGGTCAGCCAAGTTCAAAGGTGGTGATGCCGTAGATCCGGGCAAGGGGCAGATCGGGCGCAATGCCTCGATACATCCGCGCCGTTTCGAAAACCGGTTTCATGTTGTAGCGCTCGCAGAGCGCCCGCGCGGAGGCGTTCGGCTCCGGAATGTCGAGAAAAACCTCCTCGCCTTTCACCGTCGCGGCCAGCTTTCGAAACACCAGGTCTGCCACCGTCTCGCTTTCGGAAAGGAGCGGGCCGACCTTGTAGCCCTGTCGGCAGGATCGCAGCGTGCCATAGCCGGAAACCGCACCGTCGCGAAACAGCACGATGCTTCGACGTGTCCGGCCAGGTCTCAGCCATTCCGTGAGAAAGGCGTCGCGCCGGGCCGGCATGAAGCGGCGGTCGTAGTCGATCAGCATCGGGATGTGGACCGGCGCGACCTCGATCAGCTCCGTGCCCGGAGGTTCGACCACGTCGACGATGCCGCCGTATCGGATATTGGCGTGGGCGAGAACGAAGCCGGACCGGCGATAATTCTCCTGCTCGGCAACGACGCCATCGAGACCGACGATGCGCTGCCCGGCCGCCGTCAGCGCCCGCTGCCACATCTGCCCGCCGATGCCCTGCCGGCGAAACTCCGGGGCCGTTATGTAGAAACCGAGAAAAGCATAGGTCTCGTCATAGCGCACCAATGAAATGGAGGCTGCCAGCCTGTCCTCGCGCTCCGTCACCCAGTACCCTTCCGGATCCGCCGCCCAGAACGCCGCCGCATCGTCGAGCCCCGGGTTCCAGCCCTCGCGAGCCGCCCAATCGATGATGGCATCAAGTTCGTCGCGGCGGGCGTGGCGGATGTGCTGGTGCATAATCTCTCCTCGTTCTGCCGGTTACCACTCGTGTCGCGTTTGCTGACCAAGTGGATTGGCATCATGGATTGTAGAAGCTAGGGCACGGGAGGCCAGATAAAATGGGGCCGCTGCCGTTTGTATGCCGTTCGGCAAACCGGACCAGCTTTTCTCGCCAGAGCTTGCCCGCGCCGCGCAATCTGCTACAAGAACCGGCAATAAATCATACTAATATGAGCGAAACACCATGCCTCCCATTCAAATCGCGCTTGTCGGCGTCGGCAAGATCGTTCGTGACCAGCATTTGCCTGCCATCGCCAAGAACGGCGACTACCGACTGATTGCCGCGGCGAGCCGCCACGGCACCGTAGATGGCATCGATAACTTCAAGTCAATCGAGGCAATGCTTAAGGCCGTTCCCGCAATCGATGCGGTGTCACTCTGCATGCCGCCGCAATACCGATATGAGGCGGCGCGTACCGCCCTTGATGCCGGCAAGCATGTCTTTCTTGAAAAGCCGCCAGGCGCCACCTTGAGTGAGGTCGCTGACCTCGAATCACTCGCGGCTTCCAAGGGGCTGTCGCTGTTTGCGAGCTGGCATTCGCGCTATGCGCCTGCCGTCGAGGCGGCAAAGTCGTTTCTCGCGGCAACGACGATCCGCGACGTGAAGATCGTCTGGAAAGAGGATGTGCGGCAGTGGCACCCGAACCAGGAATGGATCTGGGCAGCGGGCGGCCTTGGCATTTTCGATCCGGGTATCAATGCGCTGTCGATCGTCACACATATCCTGCCGCGACCACTGTTCATTACCGCGGCAACGCTGGAGTTCCCGGAAAACCGCGACGCCCCGATCGCCGCCACGATCGCCTTCACCGATGCGGACAAGCTGGCGGTTTCGGCAGAATTCGACTGGCGCCAGACCGGCAAGCAGAGCTGGGATATCGTAGCGCAGACCGACGCTGGCGAAATGGTGCTGTCGGAAGGCGGTGCGAAACTTTCAATCGACGGCAAGATCGTGCACGAGGAGCCGGAGCAGGAATATCCGATGCTCTACAAGCGCTTCGCCGAGATCATCAAGGCCAAGACGTCGGATGTCGATCTCGCGCCGCTGCGCCACGTCGCCGATGCGTTCATGCTTGGCCGACGCAAGTTCGTCGAAGCCTTCCACGATTAAGCGCCGAGACAACGGCGAAAGACAAAACCCGCGGTTTGCCGCGGGTTTTGTCGTCGTCAAGCATTTCGAGTGTGACGATCAGGCCTTCTTTTCCCAGCGGCCATCGCGGTTCTGCTGCCAATAGGTGAGGCTGTGGCCCTCCCCCTTCAGCCGTTTCCAGTGCCCGCGGGCGGCTTCGAGTTGTTGCTGATCATAGCCGTCGAACATGAAGACGATGCGCTCATAACTCTCAACCGGCGGCGGATTGGCGCCGTCGACAAGGAAGCGAACCGTCGCGGCGTTGAGGTTGCCTTCGTCGGCGACGAGTAAAACCGGTTGCTCGGCAGCAAGGTCCCCGGCATCGGTCCCATGCGGCAGGAAGCTCTCGTCCCGGTAGACCCAGAGATGCGTGTCGAGCGCATCGCGCCTCTCGGCGTCGACCGTCTGTACTGCCACCCTCCAGCCGCGCTCGACACTCTTGTCGAGCAACGGCGGAAGCGCGTCCTCAAGCTTCGATTCCGTCAGATGATAGAAAAGGATCTCGGTCATACCGATCTCTCCTCGACCTTCGCCACGGCTTGCGATGCCGCTCAGGACTCGTAGCTCGCGCGGACCAGTTCATCGAGCAGGCGAACGCCAAAGCCGGAGGCCCACGACTGATTGACCTCATCGGTCGGCGAGCCCATCGCGGTGCCGGCGACGTCGAGATGGGCCCAGGGCGTGTCGCCAACGAAACGCTTCAGGAACTGCGCTGCCGTAATCGCGCCACCATAACGTCCGCCGGTGTTTTTCATGTCGGCAAACTTGCTGTCGATCATCTTGTCGTATTCCTTGCCGAGCGGCATGCGCCAGAGGCGCTCCTGCGTGGCAATGCCGGCGGCCAGCAATTGGCCGGCCAGGCGGTCGTCATTCGAAAACAGGCCGGCGTGATGGGTCGCAAGCGCGACCATGATGGCTCCCGTCAGCGTCGCAAGATCGATCATCGCCTGCGGCTTGAAGCGGTCGTTGCAATACCAGAGCGCATCACACAGCACGAGACGTCCCTCGGCATCGGTGTTGATGACCTCGATCGTCTGTCCGGACATCGACGTCACGATATCACCCGGACGCTGCGCGCTACCGTCAGGCATGTTTTCCACAAGCCCGATGATGCCGACGACGTTGACCTTGGCGTGACGCGCCGCAAGCACGTGCATCAAACCGGTGACGGCCGCGGCGCCACCCATGTCACCCTTCATCTCTTCCATGCCGGCCGCAGGCTTGATCGAGATGCCGCCGCTGTCGAACACGACGCCCTTGCCGACGAAGGCAACCGGGCGCTCCTTGGACTTGCCGCCCTTCCACTGCATCACGACCAGTCGCGGCGGACGCGTCGACCCCTGGGCTACACCAAGAAGCGCGCCCATTCCCAGCTTCTTCATTTCCTTTTCGGTGAGGATTTCCACCTCGATGCCGAGTTTCTCCAGCTCCTTCGCCTTGGCTGCGAACTCCAGCGGGCCGAGGACGTTTGCCGGCTCGTTGACCAGGTCGCGGGCGAGGAAAACGCCCTCGCCGACCGCCTGCGCCGTCGCAAAAGCCTTCTTCGCCGCAATCACCGCGCCGGTCACAATGGTGATCTTCACCGGCTTGCCCGCGGGCTTGGCCTCGTCGTCGGCCTTTTTCGTCTTGTAGCCGTCGAAACTGTAGGCGTTCATTTCCATGCCGAGTGCGAAGTCTGCCGCCGCCTTGCCGCTGACGTCGAGATCGGGAACGTCGATGAAGATCGTGGCCTTTTCTGCCCCACGCAACTTCGCTGCGGCAGCGCCGCCAGCCTTCAGCCAATCGTGATCGGTCAACGTATCGGGATTGCCGAGGCCAAGCACGAGGATCCGATCTGCGGGCGAGCCATGCGGTGCAAGGATATCGAGGGTAGAGAATGCCTTGCCGCTGAACTTCTTAACCTTGGTCGCCTTGGCCAGTACGCCTTCCGGATCGGCGACATCGGCGCCCGCTGCCAGTCCGGCGGCAGCTTTCAAGAGGACTGCGACACCACCCGCCGGGCGATGAGACTTGGCGAAGGTGAACTCAAATTTCATAGACATTACAAAACTCCGGACATTTCTCGGTCTTACGCGCCCCACCCTGTTACCGGGCGGTTACAGTGACAAACATTCGCTGCGTCTGCCGCCGTCAAAGCTGTGGTCGGCACCCTTCTCGCTTTTCAACGGCTTGGCAAGATGCCCGCAGATGTTTACATGCGGTTAACCGAGGTTCTTCGCCTTAAATTATCCCAGTTGCTTTACACTTTGAGCAACGCCGGACGTGAGACGAAAGCACGGTTCCCGCTGATGGCGGCGGTAGAAACAAGCGTTTCGATGCGGCGGTGCGGCACAGAAACATGAGCAGGAATTTGGACCGGAAACGGACATGAAGCTGATCGAACGCTACATTTTCCGGCGTGCCCTGACCATGTTCCTCGCGACACTTTTGCCGCTGCTCGGCATCGTGTGGACGACGCAGGCTCTGACCAACGTCAATCTGGTGACCGATAGCGGGCAGTCCGTCTTTGCCTTCCTCAAGCTGGCAACGCTCATCCTGCCGTCGGTCGTGCCGATCATCCTGCCGTTCGCCCTGGTCATCGGCGTGACCCAGACCCTGACGACGATGAACACCGATTCGGAGTTGACGGTGCTGAATGCTGCGGGAAGCTCGCGCATGACGATCATCCGTCCGATCATCCTGCTCGCCGCCGGCCTGAGCGTCCTCTCCTTCGTGGTCGACAATTTTGTCGAGCCCTATTCGCGCGTCGCCGTGCGCAAAATGCTGGCAACGGCCAATGCGGACCTGCTGTCCTCGGTCGTCCAGGAGAACGCCTTCCGCAAGATTACCGACGGTCTCTATGTGCAGGTTGGCGGTCGACGCGGCGGTGGCGTGCTCGAAGGGATCTTCGTCGCCGATTCGCGCAACCCGGCTTTCGAACTGGTCTATTATGCGCGCGAAGGTGCCGTGGACGAGAAGAGTTCGGCACTGGTGATGAAGGACGGCGAAGTTCAGCGAAAGCTGCCCGATGGCGGTGTGTCGATCATCAAATTCGATTCCTACGCCTTCGATCTCGCCGACATGACGAAGACGACGCGCGAAGCGACGATCCGCGCCAAGGATCGCGACCTTCCCAATCTTTTCAACCCGGACCCCAACGATCCCGTCTATCAGGGCAACCCGCTTGCCTTCACCGCCGAGTTGCACCGCCGCCTGACGGAATGGACGTTCCCGCTGCTGTTCGGCCTGGTCGCGCTTGTCTTCTGCAGCGATGCCCGCTCGCACCGCGAGGCGCGCGTCCACCCGATGGTCAGCGCTCTCGGCTCCGCCCTGGTCATTCGCTGGATGACTTTCTATGCGGGCAACAGTGCCGAAGATTCGGTCTGGTTCGTTCCGCTCATGTACGTCGTTCCCCTTGCCACCGGCGCGCTTGCCATTCACCAGCTCGCCAGCAACAGACGGCTCGACATTCCCATGACCTGGCAGGAAAAGCTGTCCGAGCTGATGGTACGCCTTCGCCTCGTGCGCCCGGCCTCCGACGGGAGCAACGCATCGTGATCTTCACCACGCTCGGTCGCTACTTCCTCACCCGTTACGTCGTCACAACCTTCTGGTTTCTGGTTGGGATATTTTCGCTGGTCTTCATCATCGACTTCAGCGAACAGGCGAGCCGCCTGTCCAACCTGCCGCGTTATTCGATAACGGCCGCGTTGCTGATCAGTGCCTTCCGGATCCCGACCATTTTGCAGCAGACCGTTCCCTTCGTCGCGCTTTTCTCTGCGATGGCCGCCCTGATCTCGCTCAACAGACGTTACGAACTCGTGGTCACCCGGGCTGCAGGAATTTCGGTGTGGCAGTTCCTGCGTCCGTTCGTCCTTGGCGCCTTCCTGTTCGGCGTGCTCGCCGTGCTCGCACTCAACCCGCTGGCAGCCTGGGGAGCCAAGAAGGAAGAGGCCATGCTTGCCGCCCTTGGTTCCTCGCGGACCACGGATGCCGGTTCGATCCCGTGGCTCAGACAGATCTATCAGGGAACCGATACGATCATCGGCGCGCGCTCGGTTCAGGACGGTGGCACGACGCTTCTGAACGTCACCGTCATCCACTTCGATCCACAGGGTTCGATCATTCTGAGACAGGATGCCGCTTCGGCGAAACTCGAAGATGGTTACTGGCTTCTTAACGACGTGGCGGAAACACGCAGCGGACAGCTGCCTCGTCGTCTGCAAACGGCACAGCTGCGCACCAATTTGAAGCCGGAGTTTGTTCAGGAAAGGCTTGCAAAGGCTGATTCCATTCAGTTTTTCGACCTCCCTCGGAAGATTGAAGTGGCTCGTTCGTTCGGCTTTTCGACCAACGGCATGGAAACCCAATTCCACTCCCTTTTGTCCTTGCCGCTGCTACTTGTCGCCATGACGCTGATTGCCGCGTGCGTGTCGCTGAAATTTAGCCGGTTCAACCAATCGCGCTCGGTAATTCTCGGTGGAATCCTATCGGGCTTCGTGCTTTATGTCGTCACCGTGCTTGTCAAAGCATTCGGGAGCAGCGGTATTGTGCCTCCTTTCGTTGCAGCCTGGTTGCCAGTTGTTGTAGCGATGGCGCTGGGCTCGACGATTCTTTTAAACCAGGAGGACGGCTAGTGGCGGCAGGCAACCGCAAACGTACAAAGCTGATCAACGCTGCCCTGTTCGCAGGCGTGGCGCTGCAGACACTTGCCATGGGAATGAGTGCGCCCGCGCTCGCGCAGCAGACTTCGGAGCGCCTTGATTCGCT
This sequence comes from Sinorhizobium sp. A49, assembly GCF_002002725.1. Lineage (GTDB taxonomy): Bacteria > Pseudomonadota > Alphaproteobacteria > Rhizobiales > Rhizobiaceae > Ensifer. The sequence goes on from NZ_MUNW01000032.1 coordinate 484,267, forward strand.
GCGCCCGAACATGCCGGAAGATGCCAAGCTGCTTCTGTCCGCCAATGAGCTTGTCTACAACAAGGACGCCGAGAAGGTGATCGTGCGCGGCAACGTGCAGATCGACTACGGCGGTTACAAGATGGTGGCCCGGCAGGTCGAATACGACCAGAAGTCGGGCCGCATTCATGCCACCGGCGAAATCCAGCTGATCGAGCCGGGCGGCAATGTCGTCTACGCCGAAAAGATGGACGTGACCGACGACTTCGGCAACGGCTTCGTCGATGCCATGCGCATCGAGACGACGGATCTGACGCGGCTTGCTGCGACCAGCGGCGAGCGCCGGAACGGCGAAGAATTCATCCTCAACGAGGCCGTCTACACGGCGTGCACACCGTGCACGACGAAGCCCGATCACCGTTCGCTGTGGCACATCAAGGCGCAACGCATCGTCCAGAACGGACGCACACGGACGATCAGGCTGGAAAACGCCCGCTTCGAGCTTTTTGGCAAGCCGATCGCCCACATTCCGGTGATGGAACTTCCGGACCACACTGTAAAGCGCAAGAGCGGCTTCCTGTTTCCGAAGTTCCGCTACACGCAGAAGCTCGGTGCCGGCGTCGGGATTCCCTACTACTGGGCGATCTCGCCCCACATGGACGCGACTGCCACAGTGACAGGTCTCAGCCGGCAGGGCTTCCTGCTGGAAGGCGAGTTCCGCCAGAGATTCCACAACGGCCTTCACACCTTGAGCGTTGCCGGCATCAGCCAGCTCGACAGGAGCCGGTTTACGCCCGGCACGGTCGATGCGCTCGAAACCAATCGCGGCATGATCGCCTCCAAGGGCGATTTCGAGATCAATCCGCGCTGGACTTTCGGCTGGAACGTCCTCGTTCAGTCCGACAACAACTTCGCCAAGACCTATGAACTGTCGACGTTCGACGGAACGACCTACGTCAACCAGGCCTACCTGACCGGTCTTGGCAAGCGGAACTATTTCGATCTGCGCGCCTTCTATTTCGACATCCAGGACGCGGACGCAAACAGCGTCGCCGAAAACCAGCAGCCGGCGGCACAGGTTCTGGACTATTCCTACAAGGCACCTCAGGCGGTGCTGGGCGGCGAACTTTCGGGAACGGTGAACCTCACCAACATAAAGCGCAACCGGCTCGACCTCGATTCCATTCCGGGCGTGGTCAATCGGTACCGTGGTCTCGAAGGAACGTCGCATCGCCTGACTGCGGAACTCGAATGGAAGCGGACCTACATCGCTCCGGGCGGGATCGTCCTGACGCCGTTGCTGGCCGCTCGCGGTGACGCGCTCGGCCTGAACATGACGGACCCCGGTTCCGGCTATACGGGGGACTACAACAACAGCGATGCCGCCACGCGGCGCATGCTGACGGCAGGCCTGGAGGCGCGCTACCCGATCCTGTTCGTGGGCGACAATAGCAGCCACGTCCTCGAGCCGATCGCCCAGGTCTATGCCCGTCCCGACGAGCAATATGCCGGCGGCCTGCCCAACGAGGATGCGCAGAGCTTCGTCTTCGACGCGACCAACCTGTTCGATCGCGACAAGTTCTCAGGCTTCGATCGCATCGAAGGCGGCACCCGCGCCAATGTCGGTCTTCGCTATACCGGGACATTCGACAGCGGCTACGGCTTGCGCGGCATCGTCGGTCAATCCTACCATCTCGGCGGCCTGAACTCGTTCGCAACGGACGACCTGGTCAAGGCGGGAGCGAATTCGGGCCTCGAAAGCAAACGGTCCGACTACGTCGCCATGTTCGGTATCGATGCGCCGTCTGGCCTGATGGCAAATCTTTCCGGCCGTCTCGACGAAGAGGATTTGGCTCTGCGTCGCGCCGATGCCACCGTCGGCTATCTCGGCCTGACCTGGCAGGCAGCCATGACCTATACGCGCATCGAGGCGCAGCCGCTTTATGGCTCGCAGAGCAATCAGGACGAAATCCAGACCGCGGCCGCCTACAGGTTCCATGATTACTGGTCGGTCTTCGGCGCGATAACCTACGACATCAACGACGATGTCATTTCGCGCAACGGCTTCGGCATCACCTATGACGATCAGGACACGCTGTTCTCGCTCGTCTATAAGCAGGAACGCGATACCGACAGCACGATTGCGAACGACTGGTCGATCGGTGCCCGCATCAGCTTCCGTACACTCGGCGACGTCAATGTCGGCGACACCAAGTTCGAAGAGCTGGACTACTATTGATACGCTTTAGCCGGAGGGGCATTCGCCAAAGGATTGTCCCTCTGCCCGCTATCGGGCCGGCCAAACGGTCTTGTCATCGTTTGGCCGCATGTATTATGCATTCCCTCCGACAAGATAGAACAACGGCGTGAGCCGGGATGCGGATCGAAGCACCACGTTTCGACCGCGCCAAGGACAGGAAAAGATGATGGGCGGGAAAATGTCGATCTTGAGGACGCTTTCGGTAATGGCTTTGGCCGGCAGCCTGAGCATTGCCGTTTGCGCCAGCGCGCAGGCTGCGAGCCAGGTGAAGGTAACGGTCAACAACACCGTGATCACCTCCGGAGACATTGCCAAGCGCGTCGCCTTCCTTCGCCTGCAACGCCAGGGCGGCAGTGCAGAGGAAGCCAAGAAGCAACTCGTCGACGAAGTATTGAAGCGCGCAGAAATCGCGCGGATCGGCCAGTCGGTCAGCACGCAGGACGTGGACGCGGCCTTTGCGCGCTTTGCGGCCGGCAACAAGCTCTCTCCCGAGCAGCTTGGCAAGATCCTCGACCAGGCCGGTGTTGGCTCCGACCACTTCAAGCAGTTCATTGCCGTCCAGATGAGCTGGCCGCGCGCCGTCAATTTCCGCTTCGGTAGTGGAAACCGCCTGCAGGGCGCCGATCTCGTCAAGCGGATGATGGAGGGTGGCGGCAGCAAGCCCGTCACGACGGAATACTATTTCAAGCAGGTCATCTTCGTCATTCCGGAGAAGAAGCGCGGCGCCATCACCGGCAAGCGCCAAGCGGAAGCCAACGCAGCGCGTGCCCAGTTCCCGGGATGCGATACGGCAAAGGCTTTTGCGGCGAACTATCGCGACGTTTCCATTCGCGATCTCGGCCGCATGCTGGCCCAGCAATTGCCGGACGAATGGAAGCCACTGGTCGAGAAGGCCGGCGACGGCAACACGACGGGAACGCGCGTGACCGAAAAGGGCGTCGAGTTTCTCGCCATCTGCAAGAAGCGCCAGGTCAATGACGACACCGCTGCCGAAATCGTCTTCCGCGCCGAGGACCTCGGCAAGAAGAAGGCCGGCGGCGAAGATCCGAACAGCGAAAAATATCTCGAGGAACTGCGCAAGAAGGCGCAGATCGTCAACAAGTAAGATCAGCGGGCAAAAATGCGCGATACAACCGGCGGGCCCCTCGCCCTGACCATGGGCGATCCTGCCGGGATCGGATTGGACCTTAGCCTGACCGCGTGGCTGGGTCGCCGCAAACGCTCAACCCCGCCGTTCCTTTTCATCGGCGATCCCGCCGCTCTGGCCGCCAGAGCCGACTTGCTCGGCCATGCGGTCTCGATCCGTGAGACCGATTGCGCGAGCGCAGTCTCCCATTTTTATGATGCCCTGCCCGTTCTGCCCGTGCGCTGCGTGGCTCCCGTCATCGCAGGCGAGGCAGATTCTGCCAACGCGATGGTCGTAACGGGTGCCATCGACACGGCGGTGCGGCTGGTCATGACTGGCGAAGCTTCGGCCGTGGTCACGAACCCCATTGCCAAAGCCGTGCTCTATGCCGCCGGCTTTCGCTTTCCGGGCCATACCGAGTACCTGGCGGATCTCGCGCAGAAGGCCACCGGCGAAACCCTGTTGCCGGTGATGATGCTGGCCGGCCCCAAGCTTCGGGCCGTGCCTGTCACGATCCACATCCCGTTGAAGGACGTTCCGGCCCAGCTCACAGCTGACTTGATCTACCGGACCTGCACAATCACCGCCACCGACCTTCGCACGCGCTTCGGCATCCACAAGCCGAAGCTGGCGATCGCCGGGCTCAATCCGCATGCAGGTGAAGGCGGTGCTCTGGGCACCGAGGACGATGCGATCATCCGCCCTGTCGTCGAGCGGTTGCGCGCGGAAGGCATCAACGCCACCGGGCCACTGCCCGCCGATACGATGTTTCACAACCGGGCGCGCGCAACCTACGACGTCGCGATCTGCATGTACCACGATCAGGCGCTGATTCCGGCCAAGGCACTTGGTTTCGACGACAGCGTCAACGTCACGCTTGGCCTTCCCTTCATCCGTACGTCGCCTGACCACGGTACTGCTTTCAGTCTCGCCGGCAAGGGTATCGCCCGTGACGACAGCCTGTTCGCGGCCCTGACGCTCGCGGCAGAGCTTTCCAAGAATACCGCAGGAGTTATCGTCTGATGGCCGCTCTCGACGGGCTCCCGCCGCTACGGGACGTAATTCAGCGCCATGGCCTCGACGCCAAGAAGGCGCTTGGGCAGAACTTCCTGCTCGACCTCAATCTCACCCAGAAGATCGCCCGGACGGCCGGGGCACTCGAGGATGCGACGGTCATCGAGGTCGGACCTGGGCCGGGAGGCCTGACGCGTGCTATCCTGGCGCTGGGCGCAAAGAAGGTGGTGGCGATCGAGCGGGATTCCCGCTGCCTGCCAGCACTTGCCGAAATCTCCGATCACTATCCGAACCGGCTTGAGGTCATCGAAGGCGATGCGCTGAAGATCGATTTCGAGGCGATCAGCGGTGGCGGCCCCGTCAAGATCATTGCCAACCTGCCTTACAATGTCGGCACGCAGCTTCTCGTCAATTGGCTCCTGCCAAAGACATGGCCCCCCTTCTGGCAATCGCTGACACTGATGTTTCAGCGCGAGGTGGGCTTGCGGATCGTCGCTGATGCGGATGACGATCACTACGGTCGCCTGGGTGTCCTGTGTGGCTGGCGGACGAATGCACGCATGGCCTTCGACGTGCCGCCGCAGGCCTTCACCCCACCGCCAAAGGTGACGTCTTCGGTGGTGCATCTGGAGCCGATTGCCAATCCTATCCCGTGCGCGGTGACCTCGCTCGAAAAGGTCACCCATGCCGCCTTCGGGCAGCGTCGCAAGATGCTGCGCCAGAGCCTGAAGCCGCTTGGTGGCGAGGCCCTTTTGGCAAAAGCCGATATCGATCCGCAGCGCCGCGCGGAAACGCTTTCCGTGGAAGAATTCTGCCGTCTGGCAAACTTCCTCTAGGCTCTCGCGCACGAGCGATCTTTGGGGGCTGGATAGAGGACGTGAGCGCTTCCGGTGAAACGGAATCACCAAGACGCTCTATCTCTTTGTTTCCACGCGTTTCCTGACGGAAACCATGGTGGCACTTGTCGTGGGGTGCATCGCCTTGCGCGCACGCTTGTGGGGCACCCGCTGCAGGGTGAACGGCCGGCATTACCCGGCCGTCATTGCGATCTCAGAACGGATTTTCCGTCAGAAGCCCGTTGACGAATTCGAATAGCCCCGGACGACGGTCCCGACGCAGGCGTTCCGCCTCGACGATCGCGCGCACTGACGAAAAGGCGCGGTCGAGATCGTCGTTGAGAACGATGTAGTCGTATTCGCGCCAATGTTCGATTTCGGCACGCGAATTGGCCAGGCGCGTGGCGATCACTTCCTCGCTGTCTTCGGCCCGGCGATGCAGCCGCGATTGCAGCTCCGCCATCGAAGGCGGCAGGATGAAGATCGAGACGACGTCGCCGGCCATCTTCTCCTGAAGCTGCTGGGCGCCTTGCCAGTCGATATCGAAGAGCATGTCGCGACCGGCGGCCATCGCCGCTTCGACGGCATCGCGCGGCGTGCCGTAGAAATTACCGTGAACCTCAGCCCATTCCAGCAGCGAGTCGGTCGCCCGCAGCGCTTCGAATTCGCGGATCGACTTGAAGTGATAGTGCCGCCCGTCAATTTCGCTTGGACGACGCTGACGCGTGGTTACGCTGACCGAGATGCTCATGTCGGGATCGGCTTCCAGCAGGTTGCGCGCGATCGTCGATTTTCCAGCACCCGAGGGCGAGGAAATGACCAGCATCAGCCCGCGGCGGGCGATCTTGATGGGCGAAGGGGTCGCCGGTTTCATGCGTTACTCCAGATTCTGAACCTGTTCGCGGAACTGATCGATCACAACTTTCAACTCGATGCCGGCGGCAGAGACCGCAGCCGCATTCGACTTGGAACAGATCGTATTCGATTCCCGGTTAAATTCCTGTGCCAGGAAATCAAGCTTGCGGCCGACCGGCCCGCCTTTCGAAAGCAAGTCGCGGGCAGCGACAACATGAGAGCCAAGCCTGTCCAGCTCCTCCCTCAGATCGGCCTTGGTGGCGAGCAGGGCCACTTCGGCATATAGCCGGTCGCGATCGAGCGAAGAGCCGTTGCCCACCACCAGCGCCACCTGCTGCGCCAGCTTTTCAGCAATTGCCGCCGGGCTGCGCGAGGGATCGGTTTCGACCGTTGCCGTCAGCGTCTCGATGGTATCGACCTGCGCCAACAGGATCTGACAGAGCGCACCGCCCTCTTCCTCGCGCATATCGCGCAGATCATTCAGAGCGAACTTGAGTCCCGTCATGATATCGTCGTCGAGGGCGGCACGTTGCGCTTCGCTCTCCTCGGGCTCGCGGAAATCGACGATGCCCCGGATTGCCAGCAGCGTGTCGAACTTGAGCGGCGCCGGGTCGACGAGGTCGCCGAGCTGCTCACGCAGGCCCAGGACCGCAGTCAGCGCCGCCTGGTTCACCACCGCTTCAACAACGTTCTCCGCTCCGCTGACGGACAGGCTGACTTGCAGATTACCTCGGGAAAAGAATTCCGCAGCAAGCCGGCGTACGTCCGGCTCGAACCGCTCAAGCCCTTGCGGCAAGCGCAGCCTGACATCAAGGCCCTTGCCGTTGACGGAGCGCAGTTCCCAAGCCCAGCGATGGCGGCCGCTGCTGCCTTCTCTCCGGGCAAAGCCGGTCATCGATTGGAGCGGCATCCTCACCTCCGTTGCATTTTCTGGAGAAGCAATAAGGCGACGGCGCGGTATCCCGCAAGGGATATCCGCGCCGCGGTAAGTCCGTCCACAATGCAAGGCTGTTGTTACTGAGGCTGCGCCGCCGTCGCTGCGTCCTGGGCGGCCTTTGCCGCTTCGGCTGCCTTTTCGGCTTCTACCTTGCGCCAGCGGCGAACATTGGCGTTATGTTCATCCAATGTGACGGCAAAAACGTGGCCACCGGTGCCGTCGGCAACGAAGTAGAGTTCCGGTGTGCGCGACGGGTTGGCAACGGCTTCAAGCGCTGCGCGACCCGGGTTGGCGATCGGCGTCGGCGGCAGGCCCTTGATGATGTAGGTGTTGTAGGGCGTATCCTTGTCGAGATCCGACTTCAGGATCGGCCGGTCTGCCGGCTTCCCGTCACCGCCGAAAATGCCGTAGATGATCGTCGGGTCGGACTGCAGGCGCATGCCCTTGTCGAGCCGGTTGATGAAGACGGAGGCAACCCGCGGACGTTCGTCGGCGCGCCCGGTTTCCTTTTCCACGATCGAAGCGAGGGTGACGAATTCCTCGACGGTCGAGACAGGAAGGTTCGGATCGCGCTTCTCCCAGATCTGATCGACCAGTGCCTTCTGGGCGGCCGCCATTTGCTGGACGATTTCCACGCGCTTGGTGCCGCGGGTAAATTTATAGGTGTCGGGCTTCAACGAGCCTTCGACAGGCAGTTCCTTCGGCAGATCGCCGACGAGGACCTCGTCATCGGACAACCGGCCGAACATCTGCTTCACGGTCAAACCTTCCGGCAGCGACACGGAGTAGAGAATGGATTTGCCGGATTTCAGCAGTTGCATGATCTCCTGCATCGAAGACCCGGCCTTGATCTCGTATTCACCGGCTTTGAGCGTGTCGTTGTCGAGGTAAGCCTCCGAGACGAACCTGAAGACGCGGCCATCGGTGATGATGTTGCCACGTTCGAGACCGCTGGCGATCTCGCTGATACCGGCGCCGCTTCTGACGATGAAGTTCTTGTTGGCTTCGAGCGGGCCTGCCTTCTCGTACTGATGCATGGCGTAGTAGACCGCGCCGGCCGCTGCAAGTGCGGCGAAAACGATAACGGTCATGACGAAATTCAGGAAGATCACAACCTGGCTGCGCGCCTTGCGCGAACGCTTCGGCGGCTGCGGTGCCTTCTCGGGCCGCAAGGCTTCGCTGGCCGATTTCGGAATGATCGGCCCGTTGTTCCCGGTGTCACTGCGGCCGAATTGCGCCGCGCCGTTCTCGTTTGAGTCGCTCACGATTGTCCCGAACCCGAAATTCGCATCCTCATTCTAGCTGCCGCGGCGCGAATTTCGGCCTGGACCGTGGCAGGTATAAATCAAAACGTTTGAGCCGCAGCCAGCCCTCGGGGCCGACAGTGGAATAAATGGTTTCGGCGCACTCGCCAGTCAACGGCATTTCGCTCGACGACAGCCCGCATGCGCGCGGCAATAGCGATACAACAGACTGTCAGATGTGCCTTGCGCGAACATAGCTGTCAGACAGTGCCAATCCCTTCAGAAAGGCGGCACGTCCTCCTGCTACATGCTTGTAGCGAGCAATGCGGCAAAAGCAGGATCAACGGGGCTGTGACGAACATCGCCCCGTTGATAACCTCGGCAAAATCAAGCGCCGGTATAGCGGCGCAGAACCAGAGACGCGTTTGTCCCGCCGAAGCCGAAGGAGTTCGACAGAGCGACGTTGATCTCGCGCTTGCGGGCAACATGCGGCACCAGATCGATCTTGGTCTCGACGGAAGGATTGTCGAGGTTCAGCGTCGGCGGCGCGATGTTGTCGCGGATCGCCAGGGCCGAAAAGATCGCTTCGACCGCACCGGCAGCACCCAGCAGATGGCCGATCGCCGACTTGGTCGATGACATCGAGATCTTCGAGGCATGTTCGCCGACAAGCCGCTCGACGGCACCAAGCTCGATCGTGTCGGCCATGGTCGAGGTGCCGTGGGCGTTGATGTAGTCGACCTCGGCCGCCGTCAGTCCGGCCCGCTTCAGCGCCATCTGCATGCAGCGATAGGCACCGTCGCCATCTTCTGATGGTGCCGTGATGTGGTAGGCATCGCCGGAAAGGCCGTAGCCGACGACTTCGGCATAGATCTTCGCGCCGCGCGCCTTGGCATGTTCCAGTTCTTCCAGGATGACGATGCCGGCGCCTTCGCCCATGACGAAACCGTCGCGATCGACATCATAGGGGCGTGATGCCTTTTGCGGATCGTCGTTATGCTGCGTCGACAGCGCCTTGCAGGCGGCAAAACCGGCCAGCGAGATCCGGCAAATCGGCGATTCGGCACCACCGGCAACCATGACATCGGCGTCGCCGAGCGCAATCAGGCGCATCGCGTCGCCGATGGCGTGCGCACCGGTCGAGCAGGCGGTGACGACGGAGTGATTGGGGCCGCGCAGCTTGTGGCGGATCGAAACCTGCCCCGAGGCAAGGTTGATCAGACGGCCAGGGATGAAGAACGGCGAAATGCGCCGAGGGCCCTTGTCGCGCAGCGTGTAGCCACCTTCGACAATGCCTTCGAGACCACCGATGCCCGAACCGATCAGGACGCCGGTTGCAATCTGGTCTTCGTCGTTTTGAGGCTTCCAGCCGGCGTCGGCCAGCGCCATATCGGCAGCGGCCATCGCATAGACAATGAAGGAATCAACCTTGCGCTGCTCCTTCGGCTCCATCCAGTCATCGGCATTGAAGGTGTTGTTCGAGCCATCGCCGAATGGAAGGCGGCACGCGATCTTCGCGGGCAGATCCTCGACTTCGAATTCCGTGACCCTGCGCGCAGCATTGTCGCCCGCGATCAGGCGCGCCCAAGTTGCCTCGGTACCGCAACCCAACGGAGATACCATGCCGGTACCGGTGATAACGACACGTCTCATAGTCCGCGACCCACCCTGACTGTTCAATTTCAGAGCCGGATCGGACCACGTGTGACGAACCCGATCCGTGCATCCATTTTAAGTTCTTGTAGCAACGATCAGAGGGAAATGCCGGACCGCATTGCTGATCGAGAACCCCGCGCTCAGCACGGGACAGCCCACTTCCCCTGGGCTGGTACGGGCCGCTGAACGCGGCCCGTCTACGGCTTAGCCGTGAAATATTAGGCCTGGGCCTTTTCGATGAACTTGACGGCGTCGCCGACAGTCAGGATCGAATCCGCGGCATCATCCGGGATTTCGACGCCGAATTCTTCTTCGAATGCCATGACCAGTTCGACGGTGTCGAGCGAGTCCGCGCCGAGGTCATCGATAAAGCTTGCGCCTTCGCTGACCTTTTCGGCGTCGACGCCAAGATGATCAATAACAATTTTCTTTACGCGTTCTGCGATATCGCTCATGTCGGAGTTCCTCGACCTTCGTTTCTCTGGGCGCCTTTCTGGCACCGGTACTCTCAATACGCCTGATAGACCAAGACGGTCCAACGGGCAATCCATCCAACCAGAACCGCGGCAAACCCAAGGCAGCCAAGGCTGCCGGACACCTGGCGGGGCCGGTCGACTGCTAACAGTCATGGCCCGATTAACACGGTTTAACTCTGCCGCAAAGTGCGAAAATGCCTGACAATCGCTTGCTCAACATTGAATTTCAGGCATTTGGCAGGGGAGATGCCGGAGCACTGCAGGCCGAGATCACACCCAATTGGCGTGCATGGCACACAGGCCCCGGACACCGCATCAGATCATTGCCATGCCACCATTGACGTGAATGGTCTGGCCGGTGACGTAACCTGCTTCGTTCGAAGCAAGATAAGCGACGGCAGACGCAATCTCGGCGCCGGTGCCCATGCGCCGCATCGGGATCGCTCCCATGATGGCGTCCTTCTGCTTGTCGTTCAGCTTGCCGGTCATGGCGCTTTCGATGAAGCCGGGCGCAACGCAGTTTACGGTGACGTTGCGGGTCGCGATTTCCTGGGCGAGCGACTTCGAAAAGCCGATCATGCCGGCCTTCGAGGCACAGTAATTGGCCTGGCCGGGATTACCGGTGACGCCGACGATCGAGGTGATGTTGACGATGCGGCCGAAGCGGCGGCGCATCATCGGATGGGTGAGCTCGCGGGTCAGGCGGAACACGGCGGTCAGGTTGACCTCCAGCACATTGTCCCAGTCCTCGTCGCTCATGCGAACGAAAAGACCGTCCTTGGTGATACCGGCATTGTTGACGAGGATGTCGACGCCGCCCAGTTCGGCCTCGGCCTTCTCGCCGAGCGCCTTGACTTCGGCGCGGTCAGACAGATTGGCCGGGAACAGCTGGACGCGCTCGCCGAGCTCGTTGGCAAGCGCCTCGAGCTTTTCGACGCGCGTGCCGTGCAGGCCAACGATGGCGCCCTGGGCGTGCAGCATGCGGGCGATTTCTTCGCCGATACCACCGGATGCACCGGTTACAAGAGCCTTACGGCCGGAAAGATCGAACATCGGATTGGTTCCTTATAACTGGAGCACTCAGGCCAGAAGCGCCGAGAGCGCGGTGTCGATATCGGCAGGCGTGTTGACGGTAATGCCGGTGACGGACTTGTCGATCCGGCGGGCAAGTCCGGTGAGCACCTTGCCGGAACCCACTTCATAAAGTGTCGTGATGTTGTTGGCGGCAAACCACTCCACCGTTTCGCGCCAGCGAACCTGGCCCGTCACCTGCTCGACGAGGAGGCGCGCAATCTCGTCAGCGTCACTGACCGGAGCGGCCAGAACGTTGGCGATGACAGGCACCGACGGATTGTGCTTTTCGACCTTGGCAAGCGCCTCGCGCATCGCATCGGCCGCGGGCGCCATCAGGCTCGAATGGAACGGAGCCGAAACCGGCAACATCAGGGCGCGCTTGGCGCCTTTTTCCGACGCAAGTGCCGCAGCCTTTTCGACGGCCGCCTTCTCGCCGGAGATCACTAGCTGACCGCCACCATTGTCGTTGGCGATCTGGCAAGAGCCGAGTGCGGAAGCTTCGCGGCAGATGGCATCGACATCCGCATGCTCAAGACCGATGATCGCCGCCATCGCGCCCTTGCCGACGGGAACGGCCGCCTGCATGGCATTGCCGCGGATGCGCAGGAGGCGGGCCGTGTCGGCGATCGAGAAAGTCCCTGCCGCACAGAGCGCTGAGTATTCGCCGAGCGAATGGCCGGCCACGAACGAAACCTTGCTCTTCAGATCAAGGCCCTTGGCTTCCAGCACCCGGATCACCGCCATCGATACGGCCATCAGCGCCGGCTGGGCGTTGGCCGTCAGCGTCAGCGTTTCCTCGGGGCCGTTCCACATGATCGCGGAAAGCTTCTCGCCGAGCGCTTCGTCAACCTCGGCAAACACGGCCGCCGCTTCCGGAAACGCGTCCGCCAGATCCTTGCCCATACCGACAGCCTGGCTGCCCTGTCCCGGGAACGTGAATGCAATACTCATGGGATTTTCCCTTCCCTAGTTTTCCTCTCCATTCACATTCCTGAACGGTGAGTCAAGCGCGCAGGCCCGGCTTTGCGGGCTTCGGCCGGCCTTTTGCCCTTGATCTTCGCCAATCAAGGCGTAAGTTTGCCGCGCATCGCCGCCCTGCTCGACAGACCTCCCCGGGCTTGCGGCCTTCACCCATTTCTATCGCGGGCACCCCCACTTCCCGGGTCGAGACCCGCCTTCCACAAGGACCATCACGCAATGCGTTACAACACGCTTGGCCGGACCGGCATCAAGGTTTCCGAAATCTGCCTGGGTACAATGACCTGGGGTTCGCAAAACTCGGAAGCAGAGGCGCACGAACAACTCGACTATGCGTTCGAGAACGGCGTGAACTTCATCGACACTGCCGAACTCTACCCGACGACGCCGCTTTCGGCCGAGACCTACGGCGATACGGAGCGCTTCATCGGCACGTGGCTGCAAAAGCGTGGCCGTCGCGATGACGTCGTCGTCGCCACCAAGGTCGCCGGCTCCGGCCGACCCTATATCCGCAACGGCGGCCCGATCACGCCGGAAGGCATCGGCGAGGCGGTCGACGCCAGCCTCAAGCGACTGGGGACCGATTATATCGATCTCTACCAGATCCACTGGCCGAACCGCGGTCACTACCATTTCCGCAATGCCTGGTCCTACGAGCCCGCCAAACAGAACAAGGCCCATGTGGCCGCCGACCTGAAGGCGATCCTCGAAAAGCTCGGCGATGTGGTGAAGGCGGGCAAGGTGCGGGCGATCGGCCTTTCGAACGACACCGCCTGGGGCACGATGAAGCTCATCGACATGGCTGAACGGCACGGCCTGCCGCGGGTCGCCTCGATCCAGAACGAATACAATCTTCTCTACAGAGCCTACGACCTGGATCTCGCGGAGCTTTCGCATCATGAAGATGTCGGGCTGCTGGCCTATTCGCCACTCGCCGCCGGCCTGTTGACCGGCAAGTATCTCGACGGCGTCCGGCCGAGCGGCTCGCGCCTTGCGATCAACGGCGATCTCGGCGGCCGCTTCACGCCCCACCAGGAACCGGCCGTCGCCGGCTATGTGGCACTCGCCCGCGAGCATGGGATCGATCCGTCGCAGCTGGCGATCGCCTTCTGCCTCTCCCGACCGTTCATGGCATCCGCCATCATCGGCGCGACCTCGATGGAACAGCTGAAGACGGATCTCGGCGCGGCCGGCATGACGCTCTCACAGGACGTCATGAACGGCATTCGCCGCCTGCACCGCCTCTACCCCATGCCGATCTGAGCACGAACCCGCACATGCCCGTGCCCCAGACAAACGCGGAATTGCTTGATGCCATCGAGACGGAGTTCGCCAAGCTCCGGCGTGAACTCGATGGCATTCCGCCGGAGCGATTCGCGGAACCGTCGCTGGAGGGGCATGCCAAGGGCACGATGATGAGCGTGGGCGACCTCGTCGCCTACCTCACCGGTTGGGGCGAACTGGTGATCAAATGGATCGAACGGGGCGAGCAAGGTCTGCCGATCGATTTTCCGGAGACGGGATACAAGTGGAACGAACTCGGCCGGCTCGCGCAGAAATTCTATAATGACTACCGGGCGCTTTCGCCCGCCGAACGCCTATCGCGCCTCACAGCCAGCAAGGATAGATTGGTCGCGCTGATCGAGGCGCGCGATGATCAAGCGCTCTATGGTCAGGCGTGGTACGGGAAATGGCCACTCGGAAGGATGATCCAGTTCAACACGTCCTCCCCCTATGCCAATGCACGAGGCCGTTTGCGCGCGTGGAAGAAGGCCAAGGGAGCGGCCTAAAAGGCAAACAGAGGCGAAAAGACCGCGCAAGCCTTGCCTTTCGCTGAAATATGCGTATAAGCGCGCTGTTCGAAATGCCCGGTCTTCTGGCTGGTGGCTGAACGGAGGGCCGGCTTCCTCGAGGGGAGCCGTTAGGATTGCAAGTCTTTCCGGCCTCCCGTGTCTCCGCTCTCGACCGTCTCGATACAACACTTTCTTGCCGGCTGCCCGCAGCCACTAAGAACAGTCGTTGAGGCTTAGCCGCCGATGTCCGGGCTGATTAACGCAAGAAAGGTAAGCCACAATGGCTCTTTATGAACACGTATTCCTGGCCCGCCAGGACATCACGCCCCAGCAGGTCGACGGTCTCGTTGAGCAGTACAAGGGCGTACTCGAAGCAAACGGCGGCAAGGTCGGTCGCGTCGAGAACTGGGGCCTCAAGTCCCTCACCTACCGCATCAAGAAGAACCGCAAGGCTCATTATGTTCTCATGGACATCGACGCTCCGGCAGCGGCTGTTCACGAAATCGAACGTCAGATGCGCATCAACGAAGACGTCCTGCGCTACATGACGATCGCCGTCGAGAAGCACGAAGAAGGCCCGTCTGCCATGATGCAGAAGCGCGACCGCGACGACCGTCCGCGCCGCGATGGCGACCGTCCGGAGCGTGGCTTCGGCGACCGTGGTCCGCGTCCGGACCGTGGCGACCGCGAAGACCGCCCGCGTCGTCCGCGCGAAGACCGCGCGTAATCAAGAAGCTTTAGGAGATTAAAGACAATGGCTGAAGTTTCTTCCGCTCCGGTTCGTCGCCCGTTCCACCGTCGCCGCAAGACCTGCCCCTTCTCGGGCGCAAACGCTCCGCGGATCGACTACAAGGACATCCGTCTTCTGCAGCGCTACATTTCCGAGCGCGGCAAGATCGTTCCTTCCCGTATCACGGCCGTTTCCCAGAAGAAGCAGCGCGAACTCGCCCAGGCGATCAAGCGCGCCCGCTTCCTCGGCCTGCTGCCTTACGTCGTTTCGTAACAACGGCTGACCTTCCGTTGGTCGCCTGACTCAACGGAAACCGACTCTCGGGCAAGGCGCTCCCTTTACGTGACGCCTTGCCCTCTCCCTTCCGCGTTGGGCGCGGATCGGAACCCGCGTGTGGAAACACGTGAAAAATCCCATGTTGGGGCTGAGCCTTGGCCATCCCCTAACTGCACGAAGCAGGACAGCGAACGTGAAGACCTTGAACAAGACATCGCTGCTGACCGGCGCTCTCGCCGGCGTTACCGCTGCCCTCCTGTCGATGGGCGCGAACACGCAGTCGTCGCTTGCGATCGTTCTCTATGCCGCTTCGGCACTCCCCATTCTCATTGCCGGCCTCGGCTGGGGCAATGCAGCTGCGATCACGGCCATCATCAGCGCCGGTGCGACCGCTGCCGCTCTGATCTCACCCTATTTCGCGCTGCTGATTCTCGTCGTGACGCTGATCCCGGCTGGCTGGCTCAGCCATCTCGCCAATCTGGCGCGCCCCGCAACCGAACTTGGCGGCCCTGATGGCGCGCTTGCCTGGTATCCGCTTTCCGACATTCTCAGCCACCTCGCCGGCCTGGTGACCGCCGGCATGATCATCGTCGGCTTCATCGTCGGATATGATTCCGGTGTATCGGATCGCATGGTCGACATCGTCATCGAGGCGGTGAAGGCACAAGAACCGCTCTACAACCCGGACGCTGCGGCAATTTCCCAGATCAAGTCGATCTTCACGCTGGCTCTGCCCCTCATCCAGGGCGCCGTCTGGGTCGTTATGCTGTTTACCGCCTATTACGTTGCCACCCGCATCGTGCAGATGTCGGGCAAGTCGCTGCGTCCGCGTGAAGACATTCCGTCGACGCTGCGCATGCACCGCAATGCGATCTTCATCTTTCTCGGCGGACTGGTCCTGACCTTTCTGGGTGGCGCTCCGGCGACGATCGGTGCGCTCGTCTGCGGAACCTTCGGCGCGGGCTTCCTGCTTGCCGGCTTCGCATCCTTCCATTTCCGCACGCGCGGCAAGTCCTGGCGGCTTCCCGTTCTGTGGATCGCATACCTGTCGGTGCTCGTGTTCACGATCCCGGCAATCTTCTTCCTCCTGACGGGACTGACCGATACGCGACGCACCATCGCGGTCACCCCGGTGGGAAAAAACTGACCTCACCAAACCTGAACTCTGAAAGGATAAGAACATGGAAGTCATTCTTCTCGAACGTATCGCCAAGCTCGGCCAGATGGGCGAAACCGTAAAGGTTCGCGACGGCTTCGCACGCAACTACCTGCTGCCGCTCGGCAAGGCACTGCGCGCCAACGCTGCCAACAAGACCCGCTTTGAAGCCGAGCGCTCGACGCTCGAAGCTCGTAACCTCGAGCGCAAGTCGGAAGCCCAGAAGGTTGCTGAAAAGCTCGAAGGCAAGTCCTTCATCATCGTCCGTTCGGCTGGCGAAACCGGCCAGCTCTACGGTTCGGTTGCTGCTCGCGACGTTATCGAAATCCTGGCTGCCGCCGGCTTCAACATCGGCCGCAACCAGGTCGACCTGAACCACCCGATCAAGTCGATCGGCCTGCACAACGTCACGCTGCACCTGCATTCGGAAGTCGAAATCGCAGTTGAAGTCAACGTTGCCCGTTCGGCAGAAGAAGCTGAGCGCCAGTCCAAGGGCGAAAGCCTGACCTCGGCCGACGCCATCTACGGCGTTGACGAAGACGCGCTGAAGCCGGAAGACTTCTTCAACCCGGAAGCCGACTTCGACGGCGAAGAAGAATAAGCCTTACTGGCCATTCTGATTGAGAGAGCCCGGATCCCAGGATCCGGGCTTTTTCTTTTACACCGTCGTGGCTTCAGCTATGGGCAAGCCCGGCCACGGGCGCGGCGTCCTTGTCGACGCGCACCACAACGGAAAGGCCGGGCGACAGCAGATCGGCAAGCGGCTGGCCGGGGTCAACCGCGATCCGCACACCAACGCGCTGGGCGACCTTGGTGAAATTGCCGGTGGCATTATCAGGGCGGATGATGCTGAACTCGGAGCCTGCGGCCGGAGAGAAACGCTCGATATGCCCGGTCAACGTGCTCTTTTGCAGTGCATCGACGGAAATGGTCACCGGCTGACCGGCCTTCATGCCATCGAGCTGCGTCTCCTTGAAATTCGCCAGCACCCACACGTCGTGCGGCACGACGAACAGCAGTTGCGAGCCGGGCGTTACGTATTGGCCGAGGCGTGCGCCTATCTCGCCGAGCTTGCCATCGCGGGGGGCGACGATGCGGGTGTTGCCCAGATCGATCCGCGCCAGTTCGACAGCGGCCTCGGCACCGGCAACGGCTGCCTGCAGGCCGGCGCGGGCGCCAAGCGTGGTGGCCAACGCCTGCCTCGAAACCTCCAGGCCGGCCTCCGCCTGGTTGACGGCTGCAATGGCTTGCTCAAACGCGGCTTTCGACTGGTCCGCATCGCTGCGTGTCGAAATGCCCTTTTCCGCCAGCGGCCGGATCCGGTCCCAGGACGCACTGGCCCTGTTGAATGCCGCCTTCGCGCTGTCCAGCTGCGCTTCACTTGCAGCAATGCTGGCCTTGGCGGACAGTTCCTGCTGACGTGAATTGGCAAGCGCTGCATTCTGCGCGGCAAGGGTCGCCTCAGCCTGAGCCACCTTCTGCACGTAGATGCGATCATCGATCTTGACGAGCAATTGCCCGGCCTTGACCTCCTCGTAGTCGTGCACCGGAACCTCGGCGACATAACCTGACAGCTGCGGGCTCATGATCGTCAGGTAGCCCCTGACATAGGCGTTTTCGGTCATCTCCACGGAGCTATGGAACGGCGGCAGCCGCCAGGCATAGAGCACCAGAGTCAGGCCCGAGAGGCCGGCGAGCAGCACGATAATCGTTGTGGGTGAACGCAGGAATTTCAACATGGTCGTCAACTCTGTTCGTCAAGACGTGAGCGCAGCTGCGGGAGGCACAAGGCGCCCCGCAATCCGCTTGTAAAGGATATGCGCCAGCAGGCCGGCCAAGGCGCAAAGCGCGATGATCGACGCCAGCAGGAAAGCATCGTTGTAGGCAAGAATGTTCGCCTCGCGGGTCACCTGCTGCCCGAGCAGCGCGATGCCCTCGCCGTTCAGCAGGGCCCTGTCGCCGATGACCCGGCCATAGGCTGCCGCCAGTTGGCTGATGCGCTGGGCGATGAGCGGGTTCTGCATCACGACCTGCTCGGCGAGTATGTTGGAGTGAAACTTCTCACGCAGCGTGATGAAGCTGCCAAAGGCGGCCGTGCCGATCAGGCCACCGATGCTCTGTGTGAAAAGGAAGATGACGATGAAGCTAAGAATGTAGCTCGGCCCCTTCATCAGCGCCGCCTTGAAGCCGCTGGCCATGGCGGGCGGCAGAAACAGGGCGGTTCCCGCGGCGATCATCCCCTGGCTGATATACATCTGCTCAGGCCGCGTCAGATTGGTCGCCTGGCTGTCGATATAGGCACCGGCTGCCAGCAGACCTAGCGCCAGGACATGCACGAACTCGGCATGGTCAGGATTCATCAGTGCCGCACACAGGAGCCCGCCGGCGATCGATGCGCCAAGAATGATCCAGTAGAGCATCGCGACCTGCTCGAACTGCAGCCCGAGCAATTGATAGAAGTTTGCCGCAATCGCCGATTGTTCGGAGGCGACCAAGCGAAAGACCAGCAGCACCGCGGTAAAATGCAGAATTTCCTTCGAGGCGAGCCAGCGAACGTCGATCAGCGGCAGCGCGCGATTGAGCTCGATCAGCACCACCGCCGTCAGAGCCACGATCGCGACGGCCAGAAGCACACCGAGCCACGGCGCCTCGAACCACCAGTAAAGCCGGCCCATGGTCAGCACGATGGCGATGCAGCCGAAGCCGAGGGCCACCAGGAGGTAGCTGAGGATATCCGTGCGCTGGATCACCTTGGCGTGCGGTACCGGCGTCAAAGGCAACAGGTAGATGATCGGCAGCGCCATCAGCGCCAGCGCCATCTCGAGCGTATAGAGCCCATGCCATTGGCCGTATTCGATCAGCGTCGGCGAAATCAACCGGGTGATCGGCGCCGAGATGGTCGTGCACGTCAGCGCCAGGGCGAGCCCGACCGTCAGCTTGCGCGCCGGCGGAAATGCCTCCAGCATGTAGAGGAAACCGAGCGTCGACATCGGTGCGGCCGCGATGCCGCTGATGAAGCGAACGACGATCGCCGATTGGAGATCGGAAACGAAAACGTTCATCAGCGAGACGATCACGAAGCCAACGATGCCGATCTCGGCGAACCGGCGCAGCCCGTATTGTGCGCGGATCTTAACGAGCGCGATCGAGAGCGAGACATTCGGCGCCATGTAGGCCGCCGAAAGCCAGGCAGCCTCGATCGAGGTTGCGGAAAGCGAGCCCTGAAGCTGGGTAAGATTGGCCAGCGCCAGATTCATGCCGAGGCCCTGGGTGAGGAACAACAGCGCCGAGCAGACCACGTAGGTCGCCGACGTGGCGACACTCATCTGCTGCGGTGCAGGCGCTGCGGCGGCGGCCGGCGCCTGCGGTGCGGGATCGCCTGCCGGCGCCCCTGCCTCGTCGTCGACAAGCGCAGTTCTGTTGTCGTTTGCTGCAGCGTTTGCGGCGGCACTCATCGACATCATTCCTTTGCCAGCGATTGCACGTTGTCGGCGATGGTGCGCACGACCTTCAGGACCGCGGCGACCTCTTCAATCTCGACGCCCTGCAGCACTTCCGCCCGGATCTCATCGGCGAGCTTCAGGATCTCGTCGGCGATGGCGCGACCATGCTCGGTCATGTGGATCTGCTTGGCCCTGCGGTCCGACGCCTCGACCCGGCGCTCGATGAACCCCTGTTTTTCCATGCCATCCAGCAGGCGCACGATCGTCGGGGTCTCGATATCCAGTTCGTCGGCCAGTTCCCGCTGGTTCAGGCCATCCTTCTTGGCCAGAGCAAACAGCGCCCTTGCCCGCGACAGGGTCAGACCACGCTCCTTCACCCGGGCATCGAAGACGGCCCGCAGTTTGCGATTGACCATCGACAAGGCGTCGAACAGTTCGCGATTGACGATGGGCTGATACATAGTACCTTTTCCATATTAGTAGCATGCTAACTATTTTAACCCTATCTAATCCATTCGGCGGTAATTTTCAAGATGGCGTTTTGAGAGGGGCGGCAAAGGGCGCTAGAATTAGCGTCGTCGCGGATTGCAGCGATTCGCTGCGTCAACGCCGTTTTTCATGCGGGCTTTATTTTTCTTGCTTTCGCGATGTTGGCCTGTGGATCAGTCGAACAACGGGCAAAGGCAACGGGTCGCAGCACATGGCCAGCGACTGTGGCACTGCTGCACTTGACCGGCAAAGACACAGACAGCAAACCGGGTGCACACCAGAAAAGGCAGAGACGAACGACCATGAACGACGCAGCGCGAAAGCTAGCCCCTATCGGCAAGGACCAATCGGACCAGCACTACCGCGAGGCGCCGAACAACCTTGAAGCCGAACAGGCGCTGCTCGGCGCGATCCTCGTCAACAACGATGCGTTCTACCGCGTCTCGGACTTCCTGAAGCCGGTCCACCTGTTCGAACCGCTGCACCGCCGCATCTACGAGGTCGCCGGCGACATCATCCGCATGGGCAAGACCGCCAACCCGGTGACGATCAAGACCTTCCTCAAGGCCGACGACAAAGTCGGCGATCTGACGGTCGCCCAGTATCTCGCCCGCCTTGCCGCCGGCGCCGTCTCGATCATCAACGCGGAAGACTATGGTCGTGCCATCTATGACCTGGCGCTGCGCCGTTCGCTGATCACCATCGGCGAAGACATGGTCAACATCGCCTTCGACGCACCGCTCGACATGCCGCCGCAAGGCCAGATCGAAGATGCGGAGCGGCGGCTGTTCGAGCTTGCCGAAACCGGCCGTTACGACGGCGGCTTCCAGTCGTTCAACGACGCGGTCGCGCTTGCCATCGACATGGCCGGCCAGGCCTTCGAACGCGACGGCAGCCTCTCGGGTATTTCCACCGGCATCCTGTCGCTCGACGCCCGCATGGGTGGCCTGCAGCGCTCGGACTTGATCGTACTTGCCGGACGTCCGGGCATGGGCAAGACCTCGCTTGCCACCAACATCGCCTACAACATTGCCGCCGCCTACGATCCGGAGATCCAGGCGGACGGTTCGTTCAAGGCCAAGAACGGCGGCGTCGTCGGCTTCTACTCACTCGAAATGTCGTCGGAACAGCTGGCAACCCGTATCATTTCCGAGCAGACCGAAGTTTCCTCCTCGAAGATCCGCCGCGGCGATATCTCAGAGGCCGACTTCGAAAAGCTCGTCGCCTGCTCGCAGATGATGCAGAAGGTGCCGCTGTTCATCGACCAGACCGGTGGTATCTCGATTGCCCAGCTCTCCGCCCGCGCGCGCCGCCTCAAGCGCCAACGTGGCCTCGATTGCCTGGTGGTCGACTATATCCAGCTCATGACCGGCTCGGGCAAGTCGAGCGACAACCGCGTGCAGGAAATCACCCAGATCACCACTGGCCTGAAGGCGCTCGGCAAGGAACTGAACGTTCCGATCATCGCCCTGTCACAGCTCTCCCGTCAGGTGGAAAGCCGCGAAGACAAGCGCCCCCAGCTTTCCGACCTTCGTGAATCGGGCTCGATCGAGCAGGACGCCGACGTCGTGCTCTTCGTGTTCCGTGAGGAATACTACGTGAAGAACCTCGAACCCCGCGACGAGTTCGATCCGAAGTACGACGAGTGGAAGATGAAGATGGAGCAGGTGAAGGGCACGGCCGACGTAATCATCGCCAAGCAGCGTCACGGACCGACCGGTACCGTCAAGCTCGCTTTCCAGTCGGAATTCACCCGCTTTACCGATCTGGCCGATCCGTCGTTCACCCAGTACGAAGAACACTGAGAAAAGTCTTGGGGGCGTTCTACGCCCCCAACGCCATTCTGAGGATGGCCACGGTCACGACACCGGCCGCGACGGCGGCGAGCAAAGGCAGTCGCATGGCGACCAGCGCCGTGACCACCGTCGCGATCGTTTCCGCCGGACCTGTGACCAGTGCCGTAGGCGCGATCACCGCCATCAACACGGCCGGCGGGATCGCCTCAAGGGCGCGCCGATGCGTCTCTCCGATCGTCACGAACCGAATGAGCACCAAGCCGCCGATGCGTGTGGCGACAGTCGCGATTGCCATCGCGACGATGGCCAGAAGCGTGTGTGGATCGACCGTCATGCGCTTGCCTCCTGATGACGGCCTGTGAGAAGCGCGACGGCTACCCCGGCGGCAGCACCGGCAGCGATGTACCAGACGCCGGGAAGGAGCTGATGCGTCAGCACCGCAGCAGCCGCACTGGCGGCCAGCACCGCTCCGGTCTCGCGCCCCTTCCAGAAACTCATCACCAGCACGATGAAGACCGCGGGAAATGCGAAATCAAGCCCTGTCACCTTGGGATCGCCGAGGAAAGCGCCCAGCAACGCGCCGGCAAGGCTCGTCGTTACCCAGACGATGTAGAAGGGAACGGCCAGCCCTGCGAACCAGGCCGGCGTCAGCCTGCCCTCTTTGGCCCGCATCTCCGCCATCGCCCATATCTCGTCGGCAAGAAGAAGCATTGCGGCGTATTTCGCCGGGCCTGAGAACCCTTGCAACTTGGCGCCGAGCGACGCGCTCATCAGCACATGCCGGACATTGACCAGCAGGGCGGAAAAGGCCAGTGCTGCCCAGGAGGCCGGATGCGTCCAGATATCCATGGCAACGAATTGCGAGCCGCCGGCAAAAACCAGCGCACTCATCAACGTCACCTCCGCCCCCGAAAGCCCCTTGCCGGCGGCAACCGCGCCGAACACCAGCCCGATCGGCATGACCGCCACGATGAGCGGTGCCATCGCCATGGCTCCGGCCCTAAAGTCTGTAAGGAATCGCGTATCACTCAATGCCCGTGTCTCCCGGTCGATAATGATCGAAACACACCTAAGCGTCGTTTGGCGGGGCGTATTGAACGAAAGTGATCAACCGGCGCGGAAGGCTCCGGGCGTCACGCCAGTTCGAGCCTTGAAGTGCCTGGTAAAATGCGCTTGATCGGCAAAGCCGCATTGATAGGCGGTGTCGACCGCCGACCAGCCGTGCCGCAGCAGTGTCTTTGCTGCTCGCACCCTCTTGTCGGTGAGGAAGGCGTGTGGCGTGATGTGAAACTGCCGCCGAAAAGCCCGGATCAGATGGGCGCGGCTAAGTCCTGCGACCTTGGCCAGCTCCTCGAGGCCGATATCCTCGGCGTAGTTCTCGCTCAGATAGTCGCGCGCCCGCTGGACCGCAGACTGTTCCTTCGTCTCGACCGGCACGATGATCGAGCTGCCGTGCCGCTCGAACATCGTGGCAAGCACGCCGAACATGCGTTCCTCGGCTTCGAGGGTGCCGGTCGCGTGCTCAAGCGCCTTGTGGGCGTGATAGAAGGATTGCGCCAGATCCGGGTCGCGCAGCATGCGCCTTGAGAATGACGGCGTTCCCCGGAACGCCCGCCCGGTGACGTCTTCCAGGATGTTCACCAGCAGTTCCGTGCTCGGATAGACCATGCGATAGCGGTAGCCGCTCCCGCCCGGGTGACCGTCGTGGATCTCGTCGGGATTGATGAGGTAGAAATCGCCAGGCCCCGCTTGCGATCGTTCACCCCTGATCTTGCTGATCTGCGATCCGGCTTCGATCGCGCCGATGCTGAATGTGTCGTGCGCGTGTGGCGCGAACTCGTGCGTGATGAAGGTCGCGGTCAGACATTCCATGCCATCGAAGCGGGGGTCCCGCCAGAATCGGGTCCGCTCCGCGCCTTCCAGCGGCATGGTATCAAGAGCTTGTTCCTGCGAAATCGTGTGCATGGGGCGATCCTAGCGTCCGCAACGACAAGCGTCTTGCACAAAAGTGCTCTTCACGCATCCCTCACAATCGACTGCGGCAATGCGACAGGACGGCATTTGCGGGCAAGCGTGGTTGACTGTATTGCTTTTTGATCGTTCACGCAGAGTGCCAGGCATGCTCAGTTCAGAATTTCTCTCCGCCTCCAACCGGCTCACGATCGATCTCAACGCATTGGCAGACAACTGGCGCTCGATGAATGCCCGCTCGGGCAAGGCACGTGCCGCCGCGGTGCTGAAGGCCGATGCCTACGGGCTCGGCATCGATGAGGCCGCACCTGCGCTTTACGCCGCCGGCGCCCGCGATTTCTTCGTCGCCAATGCGGAGGAAGGCACCGACCTGCGGCCGCTCGTGCCTGAAGCCCGGATCTACATCCTGGCCGGCATGTGGCCCGGCAACGAGCCGCTATTCTTCGACAACGATCTGGTGCCGGTGATCAATTCGGAGGAGCAACTGGCCGTTTTCATGGCTGCCCTCTCTGAGCGTGGCGACCATCCTTGCGTGCTGCATATCGACACCGGCATGAACCGGCTGGGGCTGTCGGTCGAAGAGGCCGTTGCTCTTGCCAACGACCCGGCGCGCCCTGCGAGCTTTTCTCCCGTCCTGATCATGAGCCACCTTGCCTGCGCAGACGATCCGGGCAACCCGCTCAATGACTATCAGCTCCGACGCTTCCGCGAAGCCTCTGCCGCATTCGAAGGCGTTGATGCGAGCCTTGCCAACTCCGGCGGCGTGTTCCTGGGCGCCGACTACCATTTCGACCTCACGCGGCCGGGCATCGCCGTCTACGGCGGCGAAGCGGTCAATGACGTCGCCAATCCGATGAAGCCGGTGGTGACGGCCGAAGCCCGGATCATCCAGGTCCGCACCATCGCCTCCGGCGGCCACGCGAGCTACGGCGCGTCCGCCCGCTTCAACCGCGACAGCCGCATCGCGACCGTTGCTGTCGGTTATGCCGACGGCTATCACCGATCCGTCTCGGGCGGTGGCGTGACCCTCAGGCAAGCGACGCCTTCGGGCGCGTTTGGCTTCCTGCACGGCCAGAAGGTGCCGCATGTCGGCCGGGTGACGATGGACCTCAGCCTCTTCGACGTGACCGACCTCCCGGAAAACGCGGTGCGCGCCGGCGATTATATAGAACTCTTCGGCCGGCATATCGCACTGGATGATGTCGCGCGCGCCGGCGGCACCATCGGCTATGAGATGCTGACGAGCCTCGGCCACCGCTACGAACGTCACTATGTCGGCGCGGTCTGAGACGGCTTTCGCACTCACTTTACAGTCCGTCGCCGAAAATCACCTTTTGTTCCGCGTTTCGCGGCATTATGTGAAGGCAAAAGTGATTCTCCGTTCACCGGCCGCATCGCCATTGGCGATGCGCTGAAGTCTCCGCACTGTGAAAGTCGTTTCCGATGGCGAAAGCCCGCACCCAATTCGTCTGCCAGAACTGCGGCACCATCCATACCCGCTGGGCCGGCAAGTGCGAGGGCTGCGGCGAATGGAACACGATCATCGAGGATGACCCGACCGCCGGCATCGGCGGTGGTCCGTCCCGTGCGCCGAAAAAAGGGCGCCCTGTCGCGCTGACCACTCTATCCGGTGAAATCGAGGACGCGCCGCGCATCCAGACCGGTATATCCGAACTTGACCGCGCCACTGGCGGCGGCTTCGTTCGTGGCTCGGCCCTGCTCATCGGCGGCGATCCCGGCATCGGCAAATCGACGGTGCTGATGCAGGCGGCTGCCGCCCTTGCCCGACAGAAGCACCGCGTCATCTACGTCTCCGGTGAAGAGGCCGTCGCCCAGGTACGCCTGCGCGCGCAGCGGCTGGGTGCCGCCGACAGCGACGTTCTGCTCGCAGCCGAAACCAACGTCGAGGATATCCTAGCCACGCTCTCCGAAGGCAAGCGTCCCGATCTCGTCATCATCGACTCGATCCAGACATTGTGGAGCGACATCGTCGATTCGGCCCCCGGCACGGTCACCCAGGTGCGCACCGGCGTGCAGGCGATGATCCGCTTTGCCAAGCAGACGGGGACCGCCGTCGTGCTCGTCGGCCACGTCACCAAGGAAGGCCAGATCGCCGGCCCGCGTGTGGTCGAGCACATGGTCGATGCCGTGCTCTACTTTGAAGGTGATCGCGGCCACCACTACCGCATCCTCAGAACGGTAAAGAACCGCTTCGGACCGACGGACGAGATCGGCGTCTTCGAAATGTCGGACAAGGGGCTGCGCGAGGTCGCCAACCCATCGGAACTGTTCCTCGGCGAGCGCAACGAGAAATCGCCGGGTGCCGCCGTCTTTGCCGGCATGGAGGGCACGCGGCCTATCCTGGTCGAAGTGCAAGCACTGGTGGCACCGACCTCGCTCGGCACGCCGCGTCGCGCCATCGTCGGTTGGGATTCCGCTCGCCTTTCCATGATCCTGGCGGTACTTGAAGCGCATTGCGGCGTCAGGCTCGGCCAGCACGACGTCTACCTGAACATCGCCGGCGGCTACCGGATTTCAGAGCCTGCAGCCGATCTGGCTGTGGCTTCCGCACTGGTTTCGTCGCTTGCCGGGCTTGCCCTTCCGGCTGATTGCGTCTATTTCGGCGAAGTCAGCTTGTCGGGCGCCATCCGGCCGGTTGCGCATACCGCTCAACGCCTCAAGGAAGCCGAGAAACTCGGGTTCTCGCAGGCTGTTCTGCCGGCTGCCTCGACCGAATTGCCGAAAAACGGCAATGGCCGGTGGAGCGAGCTGGAAAGCCTGCCGGATCTGGTGGCGCGCATCGCGGGATCGCGAAACGCCCTGAGGCCGGTAGAGGACGCAGATTGAAGGTGCGGGTGCTGCAAGCGGCTCCACGAGGCGGCTTCTGAGCAGGCTCACGATAATGCCCTGGAATCAGGCAGGGCCGACGGCGGATAGGCTTGAGGAGACCCGGACGAACCGGGTTCGGAGTAAGGACAAAATGCCCATTACAATTCTCGACGGTATCGTTCTCGGCGTCGCGCTGTTTTCTGCAATCCTGGCCATGGTTCGAGGCTTCTCGCGCGAAGTCCTGTCGGTTGCCAGCTGGGTGGGTGCTGCGGCGGCGGCCTACTTCCTCTACCCGCACCTCCTGCCCTATGCCAAGCAGTACACCAGCAGCGACACGGTCGCGCTGATCGGCTCGGCGGCGGTGATCTTCCTGGTTGCGCTCATCATCATTTCCTTCATCACCATGCGGATTGCCGATTTCATCATCGACAGCCGCATAGGCGCGCTCGACCGCACGCTCGGCTTTCTCTTCGGGGCCGCACGCGGCATCCTGCTCGTGGTCGTCGCCATGCTGTTCTTCAACTGGCTGGTCGCTCCGCAGCAACAGCCGGGCTGGGTGACCCAGGCGAAGTCCAAGCCGCTGCTCGACAATCTCGGCAACAAGCTGATCGCACTTCTGCCGGAAGAAGCCGACGCCACCATCCTCGACCGCCTGCGCGGCAAGGACACGACTGGCGAAGGCGAAGGCGAGACCCCGGCCGGCACGCCCGGTCAGGCACCGTCGGGTTCGCCCGACCAGGCGCCGGTTGACGACGCCCCGGCCACCAACGGCTGAGACATGGAAAAACTGCCGACAAAGCCCGCTGCGCGGGCTTTGTCCTTTTGGGAATAACGCTTGTGTCCGTTTTCAGCTAATATCGCTTGAAGACGGCGGGCCTGATCACGATATGCGCACCGGCACGGAGCAAAGGCGACTGTGATGACCGATCTGAGATCCAAGGAAATCCATGACGAAATCGATGGCGATACCCTGCACGAAGAGTGCGGCGTGTTCGGCATCCTGGGGCATCCGGATGCCGCGGCGCTGACGGCGCTCGGCCTGCACGCGCTCCAGCATCGCGGCCAGGAGGCCGCCGGTATCGTCACCTTCGACGGCAAGCAGTTCTGCACCGAAAAGCGCATGGGCCTCGTCGGCGATCACTACACCGACCCTGCGACCCTCGCCAAGCTCCCGGGCTTCATGTCCATCGGCCACACGCGCTACTCGACGACAGGCGAAGTGGCGCTGCGCAACGTCCAACCGCTGTTTGCCGAGCTGCATGAAGGCGGCATCGCGATCGCCCATAACGGCAACTTCACCAACGGCCTGACGCTGCGCCGCCAGATCATCTCGGATGGCGCCATCTGTCAGTCGACATCGGATACCGAAGTCGTCCTTCACCTCATCGCCCGCTCGAAGCACGCCTCGACCACCGACCGCTTCGCCGATGCGATCGCGCAGGTCGAAGGCGGCTACTCGATGCTGGCACTGACCCGCACCAAGCTTATTGCCGCCCGTGACCCGCACGGCATCCGCCCGCTCGTCATGGGCGAACTCGACGGCAAGCCGATCTTCTGTTCGGAAACCTGCGCACTCGATATCATCGGCGCCAAGTTCGTGCGCGACGTCGAGAATGGCGAGATCATCATCTGCGAGATCCAGCCCGACGGCACGATCTCGATCGATGCCCGCAAGCCGGTCGCCCCGCAGCCGGAGCGGCTCTGCCTGTTCGAATACGTCTACTTCGCCCGCCCGGATTCAGTCGTCGGCGGCCGCAACGTCTATGTCGCGCGCAAGAACATGGGCCAGAACCTGGCCAAGGAAGCGCCCGTCGAAGCCGACGTCGTCGTGCCGGTTCCCGATGGCGGCACGCCCGCTGCGATCGGCTACGCGCAACAGAGCGGCATCCCCTTCGAGCTCGGCATCATCCGCAACCATTACGTCGGCCGTACCTTCATCGAGCCGACGCAGCAGATCCGCGCATTCGGCGTCAAGCTGAAGCACTCGGCCAACCGTGCGATGATCGAGG
The DNA here is from genome assembly GCF_002002725.1 of Sinorhizobium sp. A49. Classification (GTDB taxonomy): domain Bacteria; phylum Pseudomonadota; class Alphaproteobacteria; order Rhizobiales; family Rhizobiaceae; genus Ensifer. The sequence continues at coordinate 513,194 of NZ_MUNW01000032.1, forward strand.
GAAAGCGCGTCGTGCTCGTCGACGATTCGATCGTGCGCGGCACCACCTCGGTCAAGATCGTGCAGATGATCCGCGATGCCGGCGCACGCGAAGTGCATGTGCGCGTTGCCAGCCCGATGATCTTCCATCCCGATTTCTACGGCATCGACACGCCGGACCGCGACAAGCTGCTCGCCAACCAGCATGCGGACCTTGACTCCATGTGCCGCTTCATCGGTGCGGATTCGCTCGAATTCCTGTCGATAGACGGCCTTTACGAGGCTGTCGGCGGCGTCAAGCGCGATCCCAAGGCGCCGCAGTTCACCGATCACTATTTCACCGGGGACTATCCGACCCGCCTTCTCGACCAGGAAGGCGCCAGCAATGTCCGCAAACTCTCGGTTCTCGCCAGCAACGGATAATCAGACAATAAAATGACGATCAATTTGAAAGACCGGGTCGCCGTCGTCACCGGCGCATCGCGCGGTATCGGCTATTTTACGGCCCTTGAACTCGCCAAGGCTGGCGCCCATGTCGTCGCCTGCGCCCGCACCGTCGGTGGCCTCGAAGAACTGGACGACGCCATCAAGGCGGCCGGCGGCTCGGCAACGCTCGTTCCTTTCGATCTCGCCGACATGGCTGCGATCGACAAGCTCGGCGGCGCGATCAACGAGCGCTGGGGCAAGCTCGACATCATGATCGCCAACGCCGGCGTGCTCGGCACCATCTCGCCGATCGGCCATGTCGAGGCCAAGGTGTTCGACAAGGTGATGACCATCAACGTTAATGCCACCTGGCGCCTGATCCGCACGCTCGAGCCTTTGCTGATCAAGTCGGATGCTGGACGCGCGCTCATTCTCTCCTCCAGCGCTGCCCACAAGTGCAAACCGTTCTGGGGGCCCTACTCCGCCTCCAAGGCTGCCGTCGAGGCGCTGGCCCGCACCTGGGCCGGCGAGACGCAGCGCCTGCCGCTGCGCATCCTCAGCGTCGATCCGGGTGCCACCCGCACCGCCATGCGCGCCCAGGCGATGCCCGGCGAAGACCCTGAAACCGTGCCGCATCCGTCCGAGATTGCAGCGAAGCTTCTGCCGCTGGTGGGCCCGGACCAGACCGAGACCGGCAAGCTCTACATCGTTCGCGAAAACAAGATCGTCGACTACCGCCTGCCGGAGTGACGGTCAGCACAAGCCCGGAATCAAGAAGGCCACCGTGTTTCCACGGTGGCCTTTGTTTTTGCGCTGTCGGTTAGAGCGCTTCAT